>NZ_LRMP01000002.1:0-1080506 GCF_001613775.1 Brachybacterium sp. sponge
ACGCGCAGTGGTAGTCGAAGCCGTGGTGAGTGCGGTGGCGTAGAGGGTGTGACCCCCGTAGACGAAACCAGTGCGCGGCGTGACGCTGTTCCCGAGTAGCACCGGGCCCGTGAAATCCGGTGTGAATCTGCCAGGACCACCTGGTAAGCCTGAATACTACCTTGTGACCGATAGCGGACAAGTACCGTGAGGGAAAGGTGAAAAGCACCCCGGGAGGGGAGTGAAATAGTACCTGAAACCGTGCGCTTACAATCCGTCGGAGCCTTGAGGGGTGACGGCGTGCCTTTTGAAGAATGAGCCTGCGAGTTAGTGGTCGGTGGCGAGGTTAACCCGTGTGGGGTAGCCGTAGCGAAAGCGAGTCTGAACGGGGCGTTCAGTCGCCGGCTCTAGACCCGAAGCGAAGTGATCTATCCATGGGCAGTGTGAAGCGCGGGTAAGACCGCGTGGAGGCGCGAACCCACTTCAGTTGAAAATGGAGGGGATGACCTGTGGATAGGGGTGAAAGGCCAATCAAACTTCGTGATAGCTGGTTCTCCCCGAAATGCATTTAGGTGCAGCGTTGCGTGTTTCGTGCCGGAGGTAGAGCACTGGATAGGCGATGGGCCCCACCGGGTTACTGACCTTAGCCAAACTCCGAATGCCGGTACGTGAGAGCGCAGCAGTGAGACTGTGGGGGATAAGCTTCATAGTCGAGAGGGAAACAGCCCAGAACATCAGCTAAGGCCCCTAAGCGTGTGCTAAGTGGAAAAGGATGTGGAGTTGCTGAGACAACCAGGAGGTTGGCTTAGAAGCAGCCACCCTTGAAAGAGTGCGTAATAGCTCACTGGTCAAGTGATTCTGCGCCGACAATGTAGCGGGGCTCAAGCACACCGCCGAAGCTGTGTCACTCTAACGTGTGTTGGGGTGGGTAGGGGAGCGTCGTACAGCCGGTGAAGCCGCGGGGGAACCCAGTGGTGGAGGCTGTACGAGTGAGAATGCAGGCATGAGTAGCGAAAGACGGGTGAGAAACCCGTCCGCCGATTGATCAAGGGTTCCAGGGCCAGGTTTATCCGCCCTGGGTTAGTCGGGACCTAAGGCGAGGCCGACAGGCGTAGTCGATGGACATCGGGTTGATATTCCCGAACCGATCGTAGGAGGACCCATACCGAGGCGGCTGATGCTAACCACCCGAGCTGCCACCGCACCCTTCGGGGTGTGGATGGTGGTGAGGCTGGGAACCAAGGTCGTAGTAGGTCAGCGCGTGGGATGACGCAGAGAGGTAGCTTCCGCGGACTTAATGGAATAGTCCGTCTAAGCGTGCAGCCCGGCCCCGGGTAATGCTGGGGCCATGAGGGTGAGACGTGATGGGGATCCCGTATGGGCGTAGGTGAGTGATCCTGTACTGCCTAGAAAAGTTCCGGCGTGACGAATACGGTCGCCCGTACCCTAAACCGACTCAGGTGATCAGGTAGAGAATACCGAGGCGTTCGAGAGAATCGTGGTTAAGGAACTCGGCAAAATGCCCCCGTAACTTCGGGAGAAGGGGGGCCCGATCCGTGAGAGCGGAGAGGGCCGCAGAGACCAGGGAGAAGCGACTGTTTACTAAAAACACAGGTCCGTGCGAAGTCGTAAGACGCTGTATACGGACTGACGCCTGCCCGGTGCTGGAAGGTTAAGAGGACCGGTTAGAGCTCTTCGGAGTTCGAAGCTGAGAATTTAAGCCCCAGTAAACGGCGGTGGTAACTATAACCATCCTAAGGTAGCGAAATTCCTTGTCGGGTAAGTTCCGACCTGCACGAATGGCGTAACGACTTCTCCACTGTCTCAACCGCGAACTCGGCGAAATTGCATTACGAGTAAAGATGCTCGTTACGCGCAGCAGGACGGAAAGACCCCGGGACCTTTACTATAGTTTGATATTGGTGTTCGGGACGGCTTGTGTAGGATAGGTGGGAGACTGGGAAGCATTCACGCCAGTGAGTGTGGAGTCGTCGTTGAAATACCACTCTGGTCGTTCTGGATTCCTAACCTCGGTCCGTGATCCGGATCAGGGACAGTGTCTGATGGGTAGTTTAACTGGGGCGGTTGCCTCCTAAAGAGTAACGGAGGCGCTCAAAGGTTCCCTCAGCCTGGTTGGCAATCAGGTGTTGAGTGTAAGTGCACAAGGGAGCTTGACTGCGAGACAGACATGTCGGGCAGGTGCGAAAGCAGGAACTAGTGATCCGGCACCTCATTGTGGAATGGGTGTCGCTCAACGGATAAAAGGTACCCCGGGGATAACAGGCTGATCTTGCCCAAGAGCTCATATCGACGGCATGGTTTGGCACCTCGATGTCGGCTCGTCGCATCCTGGGGCTGGAGTTGGTCCCAAGGGTTAGGCTGTTCGCCTATTAAAGCGGTACGCGAGCTGGGTTTAGAACGTCGTGAGACAGTTCGGTCCCTATCCGCTGCGCGCGTTGGATATTTGAGAAGTCCTGTCCCTAGTACGAGAGGACCGGGATGGACTGACCTCTGGTGTGCCAGTTGTTCTGCCAAGGGCATGGCTGGTTGGCTACGTCGGGAAGGGATAACCGCTGAAAGCATCTAAGCGGGAAGCCTGCTTCGAGATGAGATATCCTTGCACCCTTGAGGTGTGTGAGGCCCCCAGTAGATGACTGGGTTGATAGGCCAGATGTGGAAGCACAGCAATGTGTGGAGCTGACTGGTACTAATGGCCGATGACTTACAACAACATTCTTTGTGCTTGTTGTTTACTCTGTGTGTGTTCGCGTCCACTGTGCGGTTCTTGGGGAACAACCCTGCTGCCGGCACCGTTTCTGGTGTGGGTGGGTGGCTGGTTGTGTCTCATCGTGTTACGGCGGTCATAGCGTCGAGGAAACGCCCGGTTCCATTCCGAACCCGGAAGCTAAGCTCGATCGCGCCGATGGTACTGCACTCGGGAGGGTGTGGGAGAGTAGGTCGCCGCCGGACATCTTCACTGGGAGTGGAGGAGTGCTTGAACCCCTGCGGGGTGTTCGCCTCCTCCACTCCCTTTGTCATGCCCGGGATCTGTACGCACTATGGCGCGCGTTCTCGCTCCTCGCGGGCACGGTCAGAAGCATCTCCGACGCCTGGCGCAGCGGCGGGGTGCAGTCATGGGCGCGGATCGTCCAATGTCGAGTGCTTCCGCCATGAGGGACTCCTCGGTGCTGCGTCACGTGCACCGATGCACCGAACCGAAGGGCTACGTCTCCCCGACGACTGACGATCCGCTCGGCACGTCCCGCAGCGGAGAGCTCTCGACGGGAGCTCGTGGCGGTGGCTTCGCGGTGAGTCGGACGATGGTCCGTACGTGTCGCGCGCATGGTCGGCCCCCCGGCACGGACTTGCAAGGCGGTCGACCGGACGGGTCGTTACGTTGCCAGGCACCGAGGGAGAGTCCTAGCGTCACTGCCACGAGCAGATGGCTCAGCCGGGCACACTGACCGGCGAACAGGAAGGGAGTTCCATCATGGCTGATCAGAACAACTCCGGACAGTTCGGCAACCGGAACGACACCGAGCAGCAGGCCCAGAAGGGCGGCGAGGCCAGCACCGGCAGCTTCGGTGAGAAGAACTCGGCCGATCCGAGCCAGGCCGGCCGGCAGGGCGGCCAGGAGTCCTCGGGCAGCTTCGGCGAGAAGAACTCGGCCGATCCGAGCCAGGCCGGTCGCCAGGGCGGCCAGGAGAGCTCGGGCAGCTTCGGCGAGAAGAACTCCGCCGACCCCAGCGAGGCCGGCCGCAAGGGTGGCCAGAGCTCCTGAGGCCCGTGGGGCTCAGCTCCTGCGCCCCGTGAACGTGGAGGGGGACGGCCGGACGGCCGTCCCCCTCCGCTACGCGCACCTTCCCCGCCTCGACCGTGTGACCCGACCCGACCCACAGGAGCATCCCATGTCCTTCGCCCCCACCCGTGCTGTCGTCGTCGGCTCCGACTCCGGGATCGGCAGGGCCACCGCGGTCGCCCTGGCCGAGGCCGGGATGGACGTGGGCATCACCTTCAACACCGACCGGCAGGGCGCCGAGGGCACGGCCGAGGAGGTCCGCAGCCACGGCCGCGAGGCCGTCGTCGCCCACCTCGACACCTCCGACCTCGAGAGGGCCGGGGGCGTCGTGGACCGGCTTGTCGCGCAACTCGGCGGGCTCGACGTGTTCGTGCAGTGCACCGGCTCCGGCCACAGCACCCTCTTCCTGGACACGCCGCTGGGGACATGGCGCGACGTCATGGCCGTCGACCTCGACGGCGCGTTCGTCTGCCTGCAGGCCGCCGCTCGCCACCTCGTCCAGGCCGGGAACGGCGGACGGCTCATCGGGGTCACCAGCGTGCACGAGCACCAGCCGAAGGTCGGATCCTCCGCCTACGACGCCGCCAAGCACGGCCTCGGCGGGCTGCTGAAGACCATCGCCCTCGAGCTGGGCGAGCACGGCATCACGGCCAACGCCGTCGCGCCCGGGGAGATCGCGACCCCCATGACCGGGCAGACCGATCAGGATCCCCGCACCGAGGAGCGCCCCGGCGTGCCGCTGCGGCGGCCCGGGGACGCTCGCGAGGTCGCGGCCGTCATCGCCTTCCTCGCCTCCCCCCAGGCCTCCTACGTCACGGGAGCCTCCTGGGCCGTGGACGGCGGGATGCTGCAGATGGGGCCGCAGGGCGCGGCGGCGACGGTCGACGATGCCTGGCGCCGCCCCTGAGACCGGGCAGTCCCGTGACGCCGCCGGCACCGTGAGCGGGCATGCACCGTCCGGCTCGCTCGGTTCGGCAGGACGTCCTCCTCGGCAGCGCCTCCGGCCGGTTGCCCAGGAGCCCGGTTCGCGGGACCCGGCTGGGGGTCAGCCGTCTGCCGGGCGCTGGGCGCGCAGGTCGGGCCGCCCACCCAGCCGCCGCACGGTCGACGGCGCCGCCGCACCCGCCCGCGGCGCGGCCTGTTCCGGGAGCTCGTCCCGGCGCAGGCCGGTGGTGAGGCCCGCGAGGAAGGCGTCGCCAGCGTCGGCCGGATCGGCGACCCGCTCGGTGCGACACCAGCTGCTCGCCCTCCGGCCACACCACGAGATCGCCGTCGGGGACGGAGAGCGCGACGAACCCGGCCCCGGCGTCGAGGGCGCCCCGGGCTGCGAGGCGGCCCGCCCCGTGATCGGCCGGCTCGATGCCGGTCATCAGATGCGTCTCCGCGGCGTCCGTCCGCACCACGTCGGCCGCCCCGAGCAGCCGGTCGCGGGCCGCCCCGTCGACGGCCTCGTCCAGTCGGTCCCGGCGACGCCGAGCAGGAGCACCGGCGCCTCGAGATGCCGCGGAGCGACCGCCTGATCGGCGCCCTTCCGCCGAGCATCTCCCGTCGCTCGGCGACGCGGGCGCTGCCGCTGGATGGTGGCCAGTGCTCGACGCGGAGCACGAGATCTCGGGCGATCTGGCCGATGACGAGGACACCGGTGGCAGGATCGGTCGTGGTCATGGCCGTGTCACCACGGGGGCGGCGTGCGAGGAAGGGTCATGGACCGGTGGATCGTCCTGCGCAGGATCGTGACGGCAGGGCCGGCTCGACGGCTCGCGCGGCACGTGCCAGCCTGACGGCATGTGCCGCAGCATCCGACCCCTCCACAACGTGGAGCCCGGAGGCCACCTCGCAGGAGGTGCACGATGCCGCACCGCAGCACGTGCGCAAGGTCAGCGGGATGACGAAGCCCTCGCAGGCCAACGCCGAGATGCTCGAGCGGGCGGTGGCGGATATCGCCCACGCCACCGAGCACCTGCTCGCCGATCTCGTCGCCTCCGCCCCGCCGAAGGACCGCGAGGTGGAGCGGGAGAAGGCCCGGGCCCGCAACGCGAAGCGGTTCGGGGCGCCCGCCGCGTCCTGAGCCGAGGGCGGCGTCTGCACGAAGGGGACTCCAGCAGCACGCCGGGGAGCTCAGCTCCACGCCGTGCCGCTGGAGTCCCCTTTGTGCAGGCCGGTCCCGGTCAGTGGCCCGAGCCGGGTCAGCAGACCGCGGGGACCCCGTCGGTCGTCGTCGGCGCCTCGACGGCGGCGCGCGCCTGCTGGCGGCGGTGCACGGCGAAGGACCAGCCGGCGATGCCGAGACCGGCGATCGCGAGGGCCACGCCCGTCCAGGCCGGGGCGAGCAGGCCCCAGCCGACGGCGAGCACGGCCGCGCCCAGCGCCGCGCCGAGGGAGTTGCCGATGTTCAGCGCCGAGTGGTGCAGAGCCGCGGCGAGCGAGGGCGCATCCGGCGAGGCGTCCAGCAGGAACAGCTGCAGCGAGGGGCCCATGAACTGCGAGGTGACCGCGAGGGCGAACAGCAGGAGCATCCCGGCGATCGCGTTCTCCGCCACGAGGGCGAAGACCGTGAGGCTCACCGTCATGCCGATCAGGCCGGTGAAGATCGTGCCGTAGAGGCTGCGGTCCGCGGCGCGACCGGCGAGCACGTTGCCGATCGTCATGCCCACGCCGAACACGAACAGCGCCACCGGCACCGCCCGTTCGCCGAGCCCCATCACCCCGGGCACGATCTCGCCGATGTAGCTGTACACCGCGAACATGCCGCCGAACCCGATCGAGCCGATGCCGAGCGCGAACCACACCTGCGCCCGGCGCAGCGCCCGCAGCTCACCGCGGATCGAGCCGGTGACCCCGGCGCCCTCGGGCTCGGGCACCAGGCGCCAGATCGCGATCGTGCTGAGAGCGGCGACGACCACGACGATCACGTACGCAGAGCGCCAGCCGACGACCTGCCCGAAGGCGGTGGAGGCGGGCACGCCCAGCATCGTCGCGATCGTCAGGCCCAGCATCACCAGCGAGACGGAGCGGGCTCGCCGTCCGGGCGGGGACAGGCGCGCCGCGACCAGCGAGGCGACGCCGAAGAACGCGCCGTGGGGGAGGCCCGCGACGAAGCGCGCGGCGGCCAGCACCGAGAAGCTCGGTGCCATGGCGGAGAGCAGATTGCCCAGCCCGATCAGCGCGATGAGCAGCACCAGCAGCCTCGCCCGCGGCATCTTCACGGCTGCGATCGTCACCAGCGGTGCGCCGATCACGACGCCCAGCGCGTACAGGGTGATGAGCATCCCGGCCTGCGGGGTCGAGACGTCGAGGTCTCGCGCGATCTGCGGCAGGAGCCCCATCGAGGCGAACTCGGTGGTGCCGATCGCGAAGGCGCCGAGCGCCATCGCGAGGATCACCAGGCGCAGACGTCCGGGGGAGAGCGGCGCCTGGGGAGCGTGCGACTGCGTCATCGGGGGACCTCCAGCGGCGGGACGGGGTGGGGACTCGCTGCCGACGCTGGAAGCGGAGGGGGACCCACCGATCGTAAGGGCGGGGGAGGGGCCCGGGCCAGGGCGGGGTGAGGGATGGAACGGGGTCGGGCAGAATCCCCTCATGGCACGCACCCTCGCTCCCGGCCGGCGCTCCCGCATCTTTACCCTCGACGTCGACAGCGGGGAGCGCACCCTCGTCCACGAGTCCGCAGACACTCTCTACGAGGCCCCGAACTGGTCCCTGGACGGCTCCTCGCTGTACGTCAACGGCGACGGCCACCTCTTCCGCCTTCCCGTCGGACCGGGCTCCACGCCGGAGCGGATCGACCTCGGCGATCTCCCCGAGCTCAACAACGACCACGTCCTCGACCCCGACGGGGAGCACATCTTCGTCTCCTGCATGGACTGGCACATCTACCGGGCCCCGCTCGCCTGCGGCACCCCCCGACGTATCACGAACGACGACGGCCGCCTCCACTTCCTCCACGGCGTCAGTCCCGACGGCACGACCCTCGCCTACATCGGGCTGACCGCCGACGCGGAGGGGAACTGGGCCCCGCCGAACGTCTTCACGATCCCTGCCGCGGGCGGCGAGGACGTGCAGCTCACCGACGACGAGTTCCCCGACGACGGCTCCGAGTACTCGCCCGACGGACAGTGGATCTACTTCAACTCCGAGCGGGCGCGCACCGTCTCCGGCCACGCCCAGCTGTTCCGCATGCGCCCCGATGGCACCGGCATCGAGCAGCTCACCTACGACGAGCGCGTGAACTGGTTCCCGCACGTCTCGCCCGACTCCAGCCGCCTCGCCTATGTCAGCTTCCCGCCCGGCACCGAGGGCCATCCCGCGGACAAGGACGTGATCGTGCGGCTGTGCGCGGCCGACGGCACGGGGATCCGCGACCTCGCCCGTGTGTTCGGCGGCCAGGGCACGATGAACGTGCACAGCTGGTCCCCGGACGGCCGCTCGATCGCCTATGTGGACTACCCCGTGGACGGGCTGCACGACTGAGAGGGCGCGGCCTGCTGCGACCGCTGCTCTGCAGACTCCCCGGGCCGCTCCCCGGGCCTCCCGGTACCCTGCTCGGAGCCGGTCGCAGCCGCCCGGCCCCCTCGATCCGATGCGGAGCGCCATGGAACAGATCACCGTCGCCGGACACCCCGAGCCGATCCCTGCCTCGCCCGTCGCTGCGCGCATGCTGCACGAGCGCCTCGAGGAGACCCGCGAGAAGCGTGGGGCCGACGCGGCCGACAGGCTCGAGACCCTGGTCGGCGAGCGGATCGGCACTCTCCTGGCCGGCGGGATGCCCAGCATCGACGTGGCGACGATGCGCTCGATCGTGGAGTACATCGAGCTGCCCTCGGAGGACGAGCCCGAGCCCACCGGCCTCGGCAAGGTCTTCGCTGATCTGAAGGACAAGGCCGCCCAGCGCGGCTACGGAGGGCGCATCGGCTGACGTGCCTCCGCGGCCGGACGTTCACACTTCACCCACGGTTTCCCTTATGGCGCCCATTAGCTAGCCTGGTGCGCATGATCCTCACCGGCCTCCTCCTCGGCGCCGTGCTCGGCTACGTCCTGCAGCGCTCCCGGTTCTGCGTGACCGGCGCGTTCCGCGACCTCTACCTCACCCGCTCCACCCGCTATTTCACCCCTTTCCTGCTCGCCATCGCGATCCAGGCCGTCGGCGTCGCCGCGCTGACCGGCATGGGCATGCTCGCCCCCGAGCCCGCCTCCTTCGCCCCGCTCGCCGTGATCGGCGGCGGACTGATCTTCGGCGTCGGCATCATCATGGCCGGCGGCTGTGCGACCGGCATCTACTACCGCGCCGGCGAGGGTCTCATCGGCTCCTGGGTCGCGCTGATCTTCTACGCCCTGTTCGCGGCCGTGATGAAGTACGGCCCGCTCGGCGGCTTCACCGAGGCCGCCCGCGCCCGCACCGTCGCCGACTCCACGATCCACGAGACCCTCGGCGTGAGCGTCTGGGTCCCCACCCTCGTGTTCAGCGCGATCGTCGCCGTGCTCGTCGTGCGCCGGTACCGCGCCGCCAAGGCTCGCGCCGCCGCGGGGCGCCCCTCCGTGAAGCTCCCGGCTCGTCGCACCGGCCTCGGCCACTACCTCGCCGACATCCCCTGGAGCCCCTGGGTGGGCGGCGTGCTGCTGGGTCTGATCGCGATCGCCGCGTGGCTGCTGTCCACCGCGGCGGGCCGCAACGGCGGGCTCGGCATCACCACCCCGTCGGCCAAGATCGCCACTTTCCTGACCACGGGCGACGTGACCCTCGTGGACTGGTCGGTGATGCTCGTGCTCGGCATCCTCGTCGGCTCCTTCGTCGCTGCGAAGCTCTCCGGCGAGTTCCGCTGGCGCGTCCCGGACTCCCAGACCATCCTGCGCAGCGCCGGCGGCGGCGTCGCGATGGGCGTCGGCGCTGCGCTCGCCGGCGGCTGCACCATCGGCAACTCCCTGGTGGAGACCAGCCTGTTCAGCTACCAGGGCTGGGTCTCGCTGGTCGCGATCATGCTCGGCACCTGGGGCGCGGCCTGGTTCTTCTTGCAGCGCCCGCAGCGCGCCGCCGAGGCCAACCGCCCCGCCCCGGTGCTCACCCCCGCCTCCTGACCGCCCCGCTCACCAGCTCACCGAACAGCACCCAGAATTTGCCCCGACCCTCCTTCGGAAGGACCGCTCCCATGGCCGCCTACACCCTCCAGACCAACGGCTCCGTCTGCCCGTTCCCGCTGATCGACGCGAAGAACGCGATGCAGCAGCTGAGCACGGGCGATGACCTGATCATCGACTTCGACTGCACCCAGGCCACCGACTCCCTGCCCCAGTGGGCGGCGACGGACGGTCACGAGGTCGTCGCCTTCGACCGCACCGGCGAGGCCGGCTGGACGATCACGGTCCGCAAGGGCGCCTGACCCGACCCGGCCAGCCCCGGGCCGAAGCCGACCGGCTCCGGATCGATGACCGGCCGACGGCCGGGTGCGTCGGCGCCTGTGCGCGCCCCCGCCCCCGGCCCTCGGGGCCCGCGAACGCCGCGGCGCGCTCCACGGACCGACGGGGATCAGGACCGCCGTGTCGGCAGGGATCAGAACCGCGGCGTCGGCAGGTACACGGTGCCGCCCCGCTCGCGGAACTCCCGCGACTTCTCGGCCATGCCCTCCTGGGCGATCCGCTCCTGGGAGGCGGCGTCGCCGTAGGTGTCGCGGATGTCCTGCGAGATCCTCATCGAGCAGAACTTCGGCCCGCACATGGAGCAGAAGTGCGCGGTCTTCGCGGGCTCGGCCGGCAGGGTCTCGTCGTGGTACTCCTCGGCCAGCTGCGGATCCAGCGAGAGCCCGAACTGGTCCCGCCAGCGGAACTCGAAGCGGGCCTTCGACAGGGCGTCGTCGCGCTCGCGGGCACCGGGATGCCCTTTGGCGACATCGGCCGCGTGCGCGGCGATCTTGTACGTGATCACCCCGGTCTTCACGTCGTCGCGGTCCGGGAGCCCGAGGTGCTCCTTCGGCGTGACGTAGCAGAGCATCGCGGTGCCGTAGCGGGCGATCTCCGTCGCGCCGATGGCGGAGGTGATGTGGTCGTAGGCCGGCGCCACGTCGGTGACCAGCGGGCCGAGGGTGTAGAACGGCGCGCCGTCGCACAGCTCCTGCTGGCGCTCCACGTTCTCGCGCACCAGGTGCAGCGGCACGTGCCCCGGGCCCTCGACCATCACCTGCACGTCGTGCTCCCACGCCCGACGGGTCAGCTCGGCGAGGGTGTCGAGCTCGGCGAACTGCGCGGCGTCGTTCGCGTCGGCGAGGCAGCCGGGCCGCAGTCCGTCGCCGAGGGAGAAGGAGACGTCGTAGCGGGCGAAGATCTCGCACAGCTCGTCGAAGTGCTCGTAGAGGAAGTTCTCCCGGTGCCGGGCCAGGCACCAGCCGGCCAGGATGGAGCCGCCGCGCGAGACGATCCCCGTGACCCGGTTCGCGGTCAGCGGCACGTAGCGCAGCAGCACCCCGGCGTGGATCGTCATGTAGTCCACGCCCTGCTCGCTCTGCTCGATCACGGTGTCCCGGAAGATCTCCCAGGTCAGCGCGTTCGCGTCCCCGTTCACCTTCTCCAGCGCCTGGTAGATGGGGACGGTCCCGATGGGCACCGGGGAGTTGCGCAGGATCCACTCGCGGGTGGTGTGGATGTCGTCCCCGGTGGAGAGGTCCATGACGGTGTCGGCGCCCCAGCGGGTGGCCCACTCGAGCTTGGAGACCTCCTCGGCGATCGAGGAGGTCACCGCCGAGTTGCCGATGTTCGCGTTGACCTTCACCAGGAAGCTGCGGCCGATGATCATCGGCTCCGCCTCGGGATGGTTCACGTTCGCGGGGATGACCGCGCGACCCGCCGCGACCTCGCTGCGCACCAGCTCCACGTCGCGGCCCTCCCGCAGCGCGACATAGCGCATCTCCGGGGTGATCTCGCCGCGACGGGCGTAGTGCATCTGGGTGACGCACCGGCCCGGGAGGGAGCGCAGCGGGGGCCGGCTCTCGCCGCGCCACTCGGCGCTGGCCTCGCCGCGGCGCACCGCACCGCGCCCGTCGTCGGACAGATCGCGGTCCCGGCCCGCGTACTCCTCGACGTCGCCGCGGCGCCGGATCCACTCCTCGCGCAGCGGCGGCAGGCCCTCCTCCGGGACGCAGCCGGGACCGGCGGTGCGGTACACGTCCAGCGGCGGGTTGGCCGTCCCGGCGGGGGAGGGGTCCTGGGCGATGCGGGTGACGGGCACCCGCAGGCCGTGCGCGGGGTCCTCCAGGTGGCCGAGGCTGTGGGTGGGGTAGTTCTCAGGGCGTGCGGACATGCAGTCGCTCTCCTTCTTCCTTCGCCGGCATGACCCGGGGCAGGTTCGGTCGGTGCTCGAACCGCGACAGTTCGATCTCAGCCCGTTGCGACGGGCACCCGAGGGATCGGCGACGACCGTAGCAGACGCATGCGGTCGCGTCCGCGGCGTGCACGTCCGCGGCGTCCGCGAGGGGCGCCGGACCGCCACGGCCGACGGGCCCTGCCGCGTAGAGGTCCGCGCCAGGGCCCGTCGGCCGCTCGTCCTGAAGGGTGGGGCCTGGTCAGTCCCCGTAGCGCAGCTCGACGCGGCGGTCCGCCGCATTGCCGGCGTCGTCCCCTCCGCCTCCTGCGGCGGACGGCTTCGCATCGCCGTGCCCGGTGACCTCGAGGGTGAGATCGGGGCGCTCCGCCGCGAGCGCGTCGGCGACCGCCTGGGCGCGGTTCTCCGAGAGCTGCTGGTTGTCGAAGTCATACTGCGAGCGGTCCACGGGCAGAGAGTCGGTGTGCCCGCCCACCTGCACGGTCGTGCCCTCGGGGATTTCGGCGGCGAGCTCGACGATGCGGGCGGCGGCCCCGACGGAGAGGTCCCAGGCGTTGGAGGGGAAGAGGATGTCGGCCTCGAGCACGATCACCTCGTCCTCGGCGGGCTCGCTGCCGCCGAGCTCCGTGATCGAGCGGGCGGGTTCGCACTCGGTGATCGAGCGTGCCGGGTCGTAGACCGTGATCGAGCGCTGGAGGATCTCGTCGGTGATCTCGAAGGGCTGCTCGGGCGGGCCCTTCGTCTCGCCCTCGGCGAAGGCCGCGGGCGCGCCGAGGGCCAGCAGCAGGGCGGATGCCGCGAGCGAGGCGGCGGCCGTGGCCCGTCGGCGGGCGGCCCGGGCCGCCGACGGCTCGGCCGTAGGGCGCGGGGCGCCGTGTCGGGGCGGCTCGGCGCGACGGGGCGACGGGTCGGCGGGAGAGAGGTGCGTCGCCTCGGGCTGCGGAGTCGTGCGGAGCATCCTCATCCCTCCTCGGCCTCGATCTGCACGTCCTCGAAGGAGGGGCCCGCGCCCATCACGACGTCGATCGCGGTGATGTCGTCGATCGGGGCGGCGAAGTTCGCCCAGTACGCCTGGGTGTCGCCGGAGGAGAGCTCGATCACGTTCTGCGTGCTGTTCCACATCGCCGGGCTGTCGTAGCTCTTGCTGGTGTTCAGGATGTCGTAGCGGGTGAGGTTCGCACGGTCCACGAGGGCCGGCGCCACCACGGAGTGGTTGTCGCCGTGCAGGTCGAAGAGCGTGAAGGCGCCGGGCTCGGTGAACTCCGGGGTGAAGGTGAGCAGCAGCTCGAGGGTCTCGCCGCGCCGGCGCAGGTGGTGCAGGCCCACGGTCATCGTCCCCTCCGCCTCGTCGGATGCGATGGGGTACTCGAGCGTGGCGATCGCGTCGGCCGGGTCGACGGAAGAGGCTGCCTGCGCATCGTCCGCACCGCCCGCGGAGCCCTCCTCCCCGCCGCCGTCGGACGCGGCCGGCTGCTCCTGGTCGCCGGAGTCGCTGTCGGAGCCGCCGTCGCCGGCCTCGTTCCCACCGGACTCCTCGAACTCGGCGTCGCCGCCGGTGGTGCAGGCCGCGAGCGACAGCGCGCCGAGCGAGGCGAGGGCCAGCAGGGCCCCGCGCCGGGTGGTGAGACGGATGCGGTGAGCGGTCATGGTCGGACTCCTTCTCTCGGGCGGCTGCGCGGCCGCCGGGGATGTTCTCTCACGATGTATGTCGTCGGCCGGAGCGGATCGGTTGCATCGGATCTGGGCCAATTCCTCGAGCGGTCACGCGTGGACCCTCACCACGCGCCGTGCCTCCAGCTCCTGGCCCTTCGCGGTGCGGGCGCGCAGCACCAGCTCGGCGCGCCCCGGTCCCGAGGCGGTCAGCGTCGCCTGCTGGGCGTCGACGAGGTGCTCGCCCGTGGGCAGCGTCCACACCCACGAGTCCACGCCCGCCATCTCGGCGGTGAACACCGCCTGCTCGCCCACGCGGATCTCCTCGGGTCCGGCGATCTCGAGGGAGGACGAACCGGCGGCAGACGGGGCGGACGCGTCCAGTCCCAGCAGCGCCCCGGCCCCGAGGCCGACGCCGAGCGCGAGCGCCGGCAGCGCGACGAGGAGGGCGCGGCGGCGCGGGCTTGCGGCGGGGACGTCAGCGTCTGAACCCTCCGCGGACTGCGAGGTCGTCGTGTGCGCGGTGGTCCTGTCGGCCGCGCTGGGGCGGGCGCCCGCATCGCCGTCGGCCCCCGGCGCACCGTCGACAGCTCCCGCAGTGCCGTTCGCGGCCGAGGCGCCGACCGTCTCGGGGTCGGCGCCGCCCGTCGGACGAGCGGGCGGGGGAAGGGCGAGCGCCTCCTCGATCTCGGCGAGCCACTCCGTCGCCTCGGCCTGGCGTGCGGCGGGATCCTCGGAGAGGCCCCGGTTGAGGACGTCCTGGAGCGCCTGCGGCATCTCGGCGTCGTCGATCAGCCAGCGCAGCAGCGCGGACATCGCCCAGATGTCGGCGCGGATGTCGACGGTGCCGGTGCGGGACTGCTCTGGCGGGCGGAACCCGTCGGTGCCCGCCGCGACGGTCAGGCCGGAGCTGCGGGCGAGGTCCTTGCACATCCCGAGGTCGGCGACGAGGAGCCGCTCGTCGGCGCGCACCACGGCCGACGGTGAGGACTCGATGCCAACGGCGCGCGCCGCCTCACCGCTGGTGCTGGTCAGCAGCAGGTTCCCGGGGCTGAGATCGCGGTGGACCAGCTGGGCGCGGTGCACGGCGGCGACCGCCGCGGCGAGGGGCCTCGCCACGGCGAGGACGTCGGCGCCGGCGGCGCGCCAGCCGCCCGCGCGCAGCTCCTCGACGCGGCGGCGCAGGGAGCCGCGGTCGGCGAGCTCGAGCACCAGATAGGGCTGCTGGCGCTCGTTCTGGTCGATGTCGTGGACGGAGACGAGGTGGCGCCCGCCGACGCGGCGCAGGCTGCGGCCCTCGGCGATGAAACGCTCGCGGATCTCCGGGTTCAGGCTGTGGTTCTCCGCGAGCACCTTCACCGCGACATCCGCGTCGAGCCGCTCGTCCCGCGCACGATGCACCGTCGCGAAGGAGCCCGCGCCGATCACCCCGCCCAGGCGGTAGCGCTCGCCGAGCGCCGTCACGCGGGAGCCCCGGGCACGGGATCGCCCGCGCCCAGCCGACCGGCGAGCATCGCCCGGCCGCGGCTGACCTGCGACTTCACGGTGCCCTCGGCGCGGTCCAGCTTCGCGGCGATCTGCGCGTACGGCAGCTGCTCGAGGTCACGCAGCTCGAGGGGGACGCGGTAGAGGTCCGGGAGATCCGCGAGCACCTGCCGCACGCTGACGCGCTCGGCGGTCATCGAGCTCATCCGCTCGGCGGACCGGTGCTGCTCCTCGAGCTCGACCGTGGCCCGCAGGCGCCGCAGATGGTCCGCGACGCGGCGTCGGACGATCGAATGCACCCAGGTGGTGACCTTGGAGCGGCCGTCGAAGCGGTGGATCGACTCCGCGATCGAGATCAGCGAGTCCTGGGCGACGTCCTCGACCGCACCGGGATCCAGCAGCGCGGCCCCGGCGAAGCGGTGCACCACCCCGGTGCCGTCCAGCACCTCGACGAAGAGCTCGAGCGCGGCGGGGCTCGATCCGGCGTGCTCGGCGAGGAGGGCGAGCACCTCGTCCTGGCCGTCGACCGCGAGGAGCTCGTCGGCCGTGCGGCGCGCGGCGTCGAGGCGCCCTGCCTGCAGATGTCGTGCCAGCTCATCGCCGTGCTGCGCCGTCGTCCCCGGCGGCGGTCCCCACTCCGTCCCCATGCTTGCGAGCCTATCGCGAACGGGGCGCCCGCCGAGCGGCGGACGCCCCGTTCAGGACGACATGTGGGCCGGCCAGGCCCGGAGCGAGGTCAGCGCTGCGAGGCCTCCGCGATGCGGCCGGTGTTCTGGGCCGTGCGCACGGTCGCGACCGCGAACTCGAGCCCGAGGCGCATCGCGATCAGCGCGATCACGGAGGGGATCCAGCCGAAAAGGATCGAGAGGATCAGCGGGAACGCGTTGAAGCCGCCCTCGCCGTAGAAGCTGTTCATGCTGCCCCAGGCGATGCCGAGGAAGATGCCGTTGATGATGCTCATCAGCCACATCAGCGCTGCGACGACGAACGCGATGACGTAGAGGAAGGACGAGAACTTCACGGTGATGAAGTGCTCGAACTTGAAGTCGAACAGCGCCTTGAAGAAGCCTGCCTCGCCGAAGCGGCCGTCCCCGGAGGCGCCGCCGCCGGTGGCGGGGTAGGGCGCGGCCGCGGGGCTCTGCGCGGAGCCCCAGGCCTGGTCCTGGGCGGGCGGCTGCGGGGCCGACGGCGCGCTCTGCGCACCCCAGGCGTCCTGCTGGCCGGACGCGGCGGCGGTCTGCTGGCCGTAGGGGTCCGACGACGGGGCGGCGTAGGGATCCTGCCCGGCCCCGCCCGCGGAGGGGGCCTGGTCCTGGGCGCCGAATCCGCCGCTCGACGGCTCGGGCGCGGAGCCCTGTCCGTGCTGCGGATCCAGCGGGTTGCTGCCCTCGGGCGGCTGCGACATGGTGCGACTCCTTCTGCGAGATCTGATGGACGAGGAGGAGGTCGTCGGCGCCCCCGCGCCGCCGTTCCCACCCCGACGCTCACCGTAGCCCGCGGGCAGGGGCGGCGGGGGAGCAGTCCGCCTGTGCGTCAGCGGAAGGCGCGGATCGGCAGGATCAGCACGGCGCCGACCAGGGTGAGCACCGAGCCGAGCAGGAACAGCGCCGCGAAGCTCTCCCCGCCGCCCCCGCCGACCATCGGCATTGCAAGAGCGATCGGCGCGATCACGGGCACGAGCGTCTGCGGGAGCGTGTTGCCGATGTTGGAGACGCCGAAGTCACGCGCGGAGGTGGTGGTGTCGGTGACGACCTCGGCCACGATCGCGAGCTCGACCGAGACGTACAGCCCCTGGCCGACGCCCGCGATCGCGACGCCGATGATGAAGGCGGGGACGCTGTCGGAGAAGGCGACCACGGCCAGCCCGGCGGCGAGGAAGACCGCGGCGATCATCACGACCTTCTTGCGGCTGCCCATGCGGTCCGAGAGCCAGCCGCCGAGCCCGCTGAACACCACCGCCGTCACCTGCAGTGCGGAGGAGGCGATGAAGGCGATGCCCGCCACCACCGCGACCTCGATCCCGAGCCCGTCGGTGAGATACAGGACCTGGTAGCTCATGCCGGTGGCGTAGCCCCAGTTCATGAACAGACGGCTGAACCAGGCGATGCCGTAGTCGCGGTGGGTGAAGGGATTGACCCAGAAGCTCCGCAGGAACTCGCCGAGCCTGTACGCGGGCAGCGGGTGGTCCGCGGGGAGGCGACGGTCGCGCAGGGGGAGCGCGAACAGGAGGATCGCGGCGAGACCGATCGCGGCCGGCAGCAGGAACATCAGCGCCACGCTCTGGTCCACCCGGGAGGCGACGAAGGTGCCGGTCACGATGCCGAGCGGGCCGCACAGGCCCAGCAGCCCCGACATCCGGCCGCGCTGCGCGGAGGGCACCTGGTCGGGCAGGATCGCGGTGAGCGCGCCGAGCACCGCGTTGAAGGAGCCCTGGGTGATCGCCCAGCCGAGCACCAGCAGCGGCACGTTCGGCGCGAGGGCGACCAGTGCGAGGCCGACGGTCCCCACCAGCGCGCCGCCCACGATCCACGGGCGCCGCATCCCATGACGGGAGCGGGTGCGGTCGCTGAGCTTGCCGAACAGCGGGTTGCAGATGATCGCCAGGGCGGAGCCGACCCCGAGCACGAGGGACAGCAGCTCGGCCGCGCCGTCCGGTGCGACCTGCTTGGCCCGCACCCCGAGGGTGAGGGAGGTGGGGGTCAGCAGCGCGACCCACATGCCGAAGTAGGCCAGGGCGTAGCGGGCCATGAAGGCTGCGCTGACGGGGGTGGTCGGTCCGGTCGGGGCCGGAGGTGCGGAGGTGGTGCCGGGCTGCGTCGTTGCGCTCATGCGATCCTCCCGGATCGGTACATCGTCGTCGGTGCAGAGACCCGTCGGTCGGGCGTGGCGGCGAGCATAACCCAGAAAACATGCGCACGGAGGTTTTATGCCGGCAGGTGGAGGTTTTTCGACCGGCCTAGGATCGGGCCATGGCCACCACACCCGAGACCAGGGACGACGACGTCCAGATCGGTCGCCGCGGCTCGTACTCCAAGGGCATCGCGCGGCGTCAGGAGATCCTCGACCGGGCCCTGGAGGTGTTCCGGGAGAGAGGGCCCGAGGGGACCTCCCTGCGGCGCGTCGCCGAGGAGATCGGGGTCTCCCACGGCGCCCTGCTGCACTACTTCCGCTCCCGGGAGCAGCTGCTGCTCGCGCTCTACGAGCACACCGAGACCCATCGACAGGAGCTGCGCGCCGAGGAGCCCGAGGACCTCGGCGCCGTCGAGCGCATGCAACGGGCGGCGCGCGTCAACGTCGAGCGCCGCGGCTACGTCCACCTCTACTCGACCCTCGTCGCCTCGGCCCTCGAGGACGGCGAGAGCGAGACCCGGCAGTACTTCACCCGACGCTTTGAGCATGTGCGGGAGAGCGCGGCCCGCGCGCTGAGGCGCCAGCAGGAGGAGGGCACCCTGCGCGAGGACCTCGACGTCGACAAGGTCGCCGCGCTCGTCGTCGCCGCCTCCGACGGGCTGCAGACCCAGTGGCTGCTCGACGACGAGGTCGACCTCGAGGGGAGCCTCGGGATCCTCGCGGAGCTGCTGCGCGGCTGAGCCCGCAACGGCGGGAACCTCAGGTCGTTAGTGGCCTCCGACTGCAGGGGGACGAGCGTGCGGGCAGGATCGCACCGTGAGCTGATGCGACGCCCGCGGGGTCGCCCGCACCATGGGCCCATGACCTCCTCGCCCCCTGCCCCGGCCCTGGCCGCACCGGCTGTCCCCGCCCCCGCGAAGCGGCGGCGCCTGCTCGTCCTCGACATGGTGCGCGGCGTCGCGGTCGCCGGGATCCTGTTCGCGAACGTCGCCACGATCCTCGGCGTCTTCGTGCAGTGGGACGACGGCGTCCCGCCGCTCAGCCACACCCTGCAGCAGCTGCTCGTCCAGCAGCGCTTCTTCCCGATCTTCTCCCTGCTGTTCGGGGTGGGCTTCGGGATGCTGCTCGCCTCCGCCGAGCGCCGCGCCGCCCGCCCCCGCCTGGTGCTCCTGCGTAGGCTCGCGACCCTCGGCGGGCTGGGGGTGCTGCATCAGCTCCTGCAGCCCGGCGAGGCGCTGCTCATCTACGCGATCATCGGCATCGCCGTGCTGCTGCCCGCCTCCTTCCTCCCGCGGCCGTGGCGGACCCGCATCGCGGCGGCGGCCGGCCTGGTGCTCACCGCCGTCGCGGCACCGGTCGGCGGGATGGTGCTGATCCCGGGCCTGTTCCTGCTCGGGCTCGCGCTCGCCGAGGCCGATCTGCCGCGCCGCGCCGAGGAGTCCGTGCGTCCAGGTGCGCTGCTCGCTCTCGCCGCCGGTGCCGCGGCCGCCCCGTTCGTCGTCCTGCAGCTGCTGAGCCCCGAGACCGCCGGCTTCGATGCGGTCAGCTCCGTCGCCGGCCTGCTCAGCGGCATGGCGCTGGTGGGCGTGCTCGCCGTGCTCCTGCACACCCCGCTGCGCGGCCTGCTCGAGGCGGTGTTCGCGCCGCTGGGGCGGATGGCGCTGACCAACTACGTCGGTGCGTCCGTGATCGGCGTGCTCGTCGGATGGCCGCTGTACGCCCCGCTGTCGGGCCTGCTCGGGCGGGACAGCGTGCTGATCGGAGGCACGGAGATGTTCGCGATCTGGGGCGGATGCGTGCTGCTGCTGGTCGTCCAGTCACTGCTCTCGCGCTGGTGGCTGGCCCGGTACGGGCAGGGGCCGCTGGAGCGGCTGTGGCGCTGGGCGACGTGGAGTGGGGTGCGGGGGCGAGATTCGGTCTGATCGCTGCCGGTGGAGGAGGCCGCTGGCGTCAACGCTCGGCCAGCGCTCGATCGATCGCCGTCCACGCAAGGGCGGTGGCGGCGTCGAGCAGCGCCTGCTCCGCGACGGGACCGAGGGTCGCGTCCGCGAACTCCGCCTGATGATTCAGCACCGGGTAGCAGTCCAGCCCCACGTAGGGATGGAGGGACGGCACTGCCTGGGAGACGTTGCCCATGTCGGTCGAGGCGTTCGCCATCCTCGCGCCCGGATGATCCGGGCGGAACACCCTGCCGAGCCGCTCGGCGTTCGCGGTGTAGAGCGCGTCGAGCTCGTCCACGCGCTTGAAGCTGGCGTACGGCTTCGACTCCAGCTCCATCTCGAGTCGGCACCCGGTGGCCAGCGCGCCGGCCTCGAAACAGGCCCGCACCTGCTGTTCGACCCTCTCGAGCTCCTCGAGGTCCTTCGCGCGGACGTACCAGCGCCCTCGAGCACTGCCGGCGATCGAGTTCGGAGCTGTCCCCGCCTCGAGCACGACGCCGTGCACGCGGGTGGTGGCGGGAAGCTGCTGACGCAGCAGGCCGATCGCGACCTGCGCGATGGTGAAGGCATCAGCCGCATTGACGCCTTCAGTGGGGAAGGCGGAGGCGTGCGCGGCACGGCCGTGGTAGCTCACCGCCCAGTGCGCGACCGCGAGCGGGTCCGCCCGGGCGACGTCCACTGGGCCGGGATGGGCCATCATCGCCAGATCGAGTCCCTCGAACGCTCCACGCTCGAGCAGATCGATCTTGCCCCCGCCGCCCTCCTCGGCCGGTGTCCCGAAGACCTCCACCTGGAGCCCGAGTGCCTCGGCGACCCGGGAGAGGCCCGTCGCGGCTCCCACGGTGATCGCCGAGATGAGGTTGTGCCCGCAGGCGTGACCGAGCCCGGGCAGAGCGTCGTACTCCGCCATGATCCCGATGCGCAGAGGGGGAGCGGCCCCCGCGGTCGCGCTGTCCCGACCGGCCGCGGCACCCGACGGGTGCACCGCGTGCAGTGCGGTCTCCAGGCCCAGATAAGGCTGGGTGACCTCGAAGCCAGCCGCTCCGAGGCGCTCGCCGACGCGCTGCGACGAGCGATGCTCCTGCCAGCCGAGCTCGGGCTCGCTGTGCAGCTCGCGTGAGAGGGAAATGAGGTCCTCGCGGTGAGCGAAAATCTCCTCGCGCACATGCTCCTTCAGCAGGTCGGCGTGGGGACCATGACCCGTGTCGTCCGTTGTCGCGACACCCTCGGGGCCGCGGGGCATCGCCCCGCGGCCCGTCGCGTCGTGCTCGTCGATCACTCGTCCCCCGGAACGCCGTATGAGGGGGCGAGATTAGGGCGGAGACCGCGGGTGACATAGGCGTCGCGCTCGGTCATCCAGTGGGTGAGGATCTCGCCCATCTGCTGGATCGGCCCATCGGCCCAGTCCACACGCACGTCCGTCACGCGCCAGCCGGCGTCGTGGACGACCGAGAGGCCGCACGAGTGCACCTCGCCCATCTCGCCGCCGGCCTTCTCGCCGGCAGCGAGCCCGGCCAGGAGCTTCAGCTCGAGTTCCCCCTCCGTCGCGGAGAAGGCGTCGACCATCCGCTGCGGCACCTCGGGGGAGGAGAGCAGGTTCCCGGCCGCGACGACCTGGTCCCCGACGACGACGTCGTG
Source organism: Brachybacterium sp. sponge (assembly GCF_001613775.1). Lineage (NCBI taxonomy): Bacteria > Bacillati > Actinomycetota > Actinomycetes > Micrococcales > Dermabacteraceae > Brachybacterium > Brachybacterium sp. sponge. The sequence continues at coordinate 21,647 of NZ_LRMP01000002.1, forward strand.
CGTGCCCAGGGTGCCCTCGCCGCTGAAGTGCCCGATGCTGCCTGCGGCGTCGACCACGGCGAGCTGGCGGAAGCGCGCGGTCTCGTAGCCGTCGAGCGCCCGGTCCAGCGCCTCCTGCGCTCCGAGCCCGCTCTCGAGCAGGTCGAGGATCTTCGGACCGAGGGTCGGATCGGTGACGTTCTGGGAGGTCACCGCACCCACCCCGTCGCGCAGGTGGATGCACCGCGCTCCGACGCAGGGCGAGGACGAGGTCAAGGCGATGCCGAGAGCCCCGGTGCTCGGGTCACGGCCCACGATGGAGAAGGTCATCGGGTCAGTCCTCCTTCGAGATCACGGCGGTCGCGTCGATCTCCACGACCCACTCGGGACGGGCGAAGCCCGAGACGATGATGCCGGTGGAGACCGGGTGGACGCCCTTGAGCCACTTGCCCATCGCCTGGTAGACGGGCTCGCGGTAGCGGACGTCGGTCATATAGACGACGAGCTTCACGATGTCCTCGAGGCTGGAGCCGGCCTCCTCGAGCAGCTCCTTGATGTTCGACATCGCCTGGTTCGTCTGGGCGACGACGTCGCCGTTACCGACCACCTCGGTGGTCTTCAAGTCCTGGCCGACCTGTCCGCGCAGGTAGACGATCCCGTTCGCCACGACGGCCTGAGCGAGATCGTTGTCGAGATTCTGCTCTCGATAGGTGTCCTTGGTGTTGAACGGGCGGATCCGGGTGTGCTTCATGGAGGATTCCTCTCGGGGAGTGGGGGAGCGGTTCAGGCGGAGGCGGGCACGAGGCCGGGGGCGGGCTCGTGCACTACGGGCTCGGTGCGGGTCGCGACGTCCATCGCCTCGCGCACCAGCTCGCTGACCTCGCTGAAGTCGTAGTTGTTGTAGACGGCCAGCAGGTGGGAGAACGGCGGCGACTGTGCGAACAGCTGGAAGGTCAGGCGGTGCCCGGCGTAGTCGGAGTTCAGCAGGTCGCGGGTGAAGGTGAGCATCTTGCGACGCTCCTCCGCGCCCTCGTCGCCCACGGTGAAGTACTTCTCCAGCAGTCCCGAGATCTCGGGGTTGTCGAAGCTGGAGGCGCTGGGCACGAGGCTGATCTGGCAGCCGGAGAGATCGCGCACCAGGTGCATGATCTCGGGCAGCTGATCGCAGGCCTGGACCCGGGCGGAGTACATGATGTGCGGGTTCGGCATGAGGAGACCTTCCGGGCTCTTCTGCGCGGTCTCGATCGCGGCGATGAGATGGGCGTTGATCATCTCGCGGTACGCGGCGATCCGAGCGATCTTCTCGCGGACCCCCTGATGCTTCTTCACACCGGTCTGCTGCACGCTCAGGTAGGCCGCGCCGAGCAAGTAGTCGGCATGGCGCAGGTGACGCTGCAGGAACGGGAAGACGCTGTAGCGGTGCAGGGTGGAGCGGATGAACGAGGCCGCCTCGGTGTGCCGGTAGAAGAACACGTCCTCCCACGGGATCTCCACGTCGTCGAAGATCAACATCGTGTCGATCTCGTCGAAGCGGTTGGAGAGCGGGTAGTCCTCCATCGGCTTGGTGCCGGCGAAGCCGCTGCGGCACACGTGCTTCAGGCCGGGGGCGCCCATGCGGGAGAGGAATCCGACCGCGTACTCGGACTGCGGGGCGTTGTTCCAGTCGGCGATGGTGGGCTTGACGAAGGCCTGGTTCGCGTACGCGGCGGCGGTCTCGAACTTCGCGCCCCGGACCACGATCCCGTTGTCGGTCTCCTTGACCACGCGCAGCAGGCAGTCGGGATCCTGCTCCTGCGGCCACTTGGAGCGATCGCCCTTCGCATCGGTATTGGCCGAGACGTGGAAGGGATCGTGCAGCACGGTCTCGCGGATGTGGCGGGTGATGTTCTCGGAGAACCGCGGATCGATCCGGTCCAGGACCTCCTTGCCGTCGAAGAGCGACCACATCTCGCCGAAGGTCTCGTCGCCCACCCGGGTCACGACCCCGCCGACGTCGGACAGCACCGTCTCGACGGCGGTCTTCTTGTCGTACCAGTCCTGCTTGGTCTTCGGCGGCTTCGCGCCGACGGGGCTGCGCTCGCCGGACTCCTCATCGACGTATGACATGACGTCCTGCGTCTCGGGCTCGTGGGCGAGGTCGTAGATCCGCGCGCGGATGTCGACGATCGGCTTGAATGCCGGATGGTTCGGGACGTCCTCGACGCGGTCGCCGTCGATCCAGACCTGACGGCCGTCCCGAATGGACTCGATGTACTCCTGGCCAGTGCGGATCATGGCACTCTCCGTTCTCTTTCCTGTAGCCCAGGGCATGCCGCATAGCGGCACCCTCTGGAAGGTCGTGGGTGTCGTGCTGGGTGAGGGCCGACGGGGCGTCAGCCCGGACGGTCAGTCGGGGCGCTGGGCTGCGCTGCGCGCTGTTGGCGGGTGCGATGTGCCGGAACTGGCCTCGGGAGCCGGGGCGGCCGCCGGCGAGGTCCCGGCCTGGACCAGGGCGTCCTTCTCGGCGTCGAGGGCGAGATCGGCCTCGTCGAGCTCGTCGGCGGTGATGATGAAGCGATCCGTGTGCTCGGCCGGCATCGGCTTGGTCGCGATCGAGACCACGACCGTCAGCAGGGTGTTGACCGCCAGGCCCCACAGCGCACCGTCGATGTCCAGCGGATGCGGCTGCACGAAGGTGAACCAGATCGAGACGAGGAGGCCGCCGATCACTCCGCTCATCGCACCGGCGAGGTTGGCGCGCCGCCAGTAGAGGGTTGCGAGCGTCAGGGGCAGGAACTGGATCACGATGCCGTAGGCGAGCAGGAAGAGCTGCACGATCGTAGAGACGTTGACGACCGCGAACACGAAGGCCAGCGCCGAGATCACGACCACGGAGAGCCGGGTCCAGCGGTAGGCCGCCGTGTCAGAGAGACGGCTGCCCGCGGCGGGCTGGACGAAGTCGCGCACGAAGATGGTGCCTGCTGCGTGGGCGAGATTCGCGCCGGTGGACATCGCGGCGGCGACAGCCCCGGCCAGGATCACGCCGACCACCGCGGGCGGGAGGTTCAGGAGGTAGACGAGAACCTGCAGCAGCGCTTCATCGGCGCGGGCGGGCGGGTCGTCGCGCAGCAGCACGATCGAGCCGAGCCCCGCGAGGATGATCGGGACGACCAGCAGCGCGTACAGCGGGTACAGCGTGATGGTCTTCTTGATCGAGCGGTTCGAGCCCGCACTGTACGACTTCATGAAGACGTGCGGCCACATCACGAAGCCGAGCACGCTGAGCACGATCGCCGAGGAGAAGGTGCCCCAGGTCCAGGCGTCGCCGCCGCCGGGGAGGGTCAGGTACTCGGGCGCCACGGCCTCGATCTGAGTGAACATCTCTCCCGGAGTGCCGAAGAACTGCACGATCACCGAGACCCCGATGACCCAGGCGACCACGAGCATCAGCACGCCCTGCAGGAGGTTGGTCCAGCCGATGCCCTTCAGCCCGGAGACGTACACGTACAGCGTCACCACGCCGAAGGCGATCAGCGACCCGAGCCAGAAGGGGAACTTCCCCTCGGTCGCGAAGCTGAACAGCAGACCGGCACCGGTGATCTGGATCGTCAGATAGGGGATCAGAGCGACCACGCTCATCGCGGCCATCAGCATCGACAGCTTCTTGCTGCGGAACCTGTCGGAGATGAGGTCGGCCTGCGTCATGTAGCCGTGGCGGCGGCCCAGCTCGGCCACGCGCGGACCGATGAACCACCACATGACCAGCGCGAGCGAGAGGTACGCGAGGATGTAGAGCGAGGGCACGCCCGAGCCGAACGCCTCGCCCGGGGCGCCGAGGAAGGTGAAGGCGGAGAAGATCTCGGCACCGAGGATGAAGAACAGCACCACGATGCCGATCGAGCGGCCGCCGGTCGCGTAGCCCTCCAGGCTCGACTCCTGACCGCGCCTCGCGGCGAGGCCGACGGCGAGCACGAGCGCGAGGTAGAGGCCGACGACCCCGGAGACGATCATCCAGTCAGCCACGATGACCACCTCGCGAGCTCAGGCGCAGGTCCCAGAGGTACATCCCCACGGAGCCGACGAAGATCACGAGCACCCAGATCAGGTACCAGCTGACGAGGAACGGGATGCCGAAGATCCGCGGCTCGATCGAGTTCGCCACGGAGACCAGGGGCCAGATGAACGCGAGCATGCTCACCGTGAAATAGGTGAGCCATACCCCGGCGAATATCCGTCGTTGCGTCTTGGTCGGCATGCTTCTCCCTCGTCGTCGAGAGCGCCGGGAGCCCGGCGTCGTCGCGCTGCGGTGCGCGTCGGATCGTGCGTTGCAGGAACACTAGGTCGATCGCTTATAGAAGGAAAACAGGAAATACCGGTTGCTGCTATCGCTTATCTCGATATGACCGTATGATCTGCAGGTATGGCTCAGATCACGTTGCGGCAGCTCGAGTACTTCGTCGCCGTGGCCGAACGGGGCTCGGTCTCCGGCGGGGCAGAGACGGCGCGCGTCTCGCAGTCGGCGATGTCCTCCGCGCTCGCTGATCTCGAGCGGGCACTCGGGGTGACGCTCCTGCATCGCCACCGCCGCGGGGTGACACTGGCGCCGGGCGCGGCCGAGCTGCTCGGTCGGGCCCGAACTCTTCTCGAGCTCGCGGACGAGTTCCGCAATGCGGCCCAGGAATCCGGTTCAGGCCTCAGCGGCCCGCTCAGAGTGGGCTGTTATACGACGCTCGCGCCCCACATGATCGGCTCGAACGTCCGCGGCTTCCTCGAAGCGCATCCGGCGATCGAGCTGAGCTTCTTCGAGGGGTCGGACCTGGAGCTGGCAGGCGCTCTGCAGGACGGTCGGTGCGAGGTTGCGATCACCTACGACTACCGACTCGACCGACTTCCCGACCCGCAGCGCCTGAGCGCCGTGCCGCTCACTGCGGCACCTCCTCGTGCGCTGGTCCCGCCGGGGCACGCACTGGCAGATGGTCCGGTGTCCCTTGCCGATCTCGCTGCCGAGCCGCTCATCCTTCTGGATCTCCACCCGGCCGCCGACTACTTCCTGTCCTTCTTCCGGGAGCGTGGACTGGAGCCCGAGGTCCGTTTCCGCACGAGCTCGAGCCAGCTCGTCGCGAACCTCGTCGCCGAGGGGCTCGGCTGCGCGCTGCTCACACAGGTCGCCCACGCCGCCCCCGGATCCCCGAGAGGCCCGGTGGCGCGGGATCTCGACGATGATCTGCCGGCGCTTCCCGTGGTCGCCCTTCATCCCGCAGGAGTGCGGCTGAGCAGGCGGGCCACGGCGTTCATCGCGCAGTGTCGTCGCGGAGCGCTGATGAACTGAGCGCGTCGCAGCTCACCGTGCCGGGGTCGCCCGCTCGATGATCTCCCGCATCCTCGCGGCGGCCCCCGCCTCGTCGCCGGCGCCGATCGCGGCCACGACCTCCTGATGCAGGCCGAGATCGTGCCGGTCGGGGGCCTGCTCGCCCCGCTCGACCGTCGCGCGGTGGCGCAGCCCCTCCTCGATCACGGCCCGCAGTCGGCCGAGCATCGCGTTGCCGGAGAGGGCGAGGACCTCGGCGTGGAAGGCCCGGTCGGCGGGGAGGAAGGCGCCGGACTCGGGCCCTTCGGCCGCCTCGACCATCGCCTCCGCGGCGGTATCGAGCGCGCGGGTGCTCCCGCGCCCGTCGCGCACCTCGCGGGCCGCGGCCGCGGCGGCCGCGGGCTCGACAGCATGGCGAAGGGAGCGCAGCTCCGCGAGCTGCCGCGCGTGGTCCGGGCCCTCGAGGCGCCAGCGGATCACTCGCGGGTCCAGCAGGTCCCATTCGCTGATCGGGAGGATGCGCAGGCCGACCCGTCGGCCGGCGCTCAGCATCCCGAGTCCGCCGAGCACTCGCGTGACCTCGCGGACCACGCTGCGGGAGGCGCCGGTGCGGGCGATGAACCCCTCGATCGTGTCCGCGGCGCCGGCCTCCAGCTCGCCGCCGACGATCGCGGCGCCGAGCTGGTCCAGCGCCTGCTCGAAGGCGCTCGCGCCGGCGGTCATGCCTGCGAGACGGGGGAGACGACCAGCTCGTCGATGCGGACGTGCGCGGGGGAGTCGAGCACGAAGCAGGCGGTGCGGGCGATGTCCTCCGCGGTGAGCATCCGTGCGCGAGCCTCGGCGTCGGGCACGGAGGGGCGCTGGTCGAGGAAGTCGGTGGCGACATCGCCCGGGCACAGATGACACGCCCGCACCCCGTGCGCGGCCTCCTGCTGGTTCAGTGTGCGCACCAGGGAGCCGAGCGCCGTCTTGCTCGCCGAGTAGGCGACCCCCGCACCGGGCTGGAACGACCAGCCCGCATAGGAGGAGATCACCACGACCTGCCCGCCGCGCTCGCGCAGGTGGGGGAGGGCGGCATCGACGGTGCTCGCGACCGCGGTGAGGTTCGTGGCGACGATAGCGTCGAACTCCGTCAGGTCCTGATCGTCCCAGCGCCGCTTCGGCGCGTTCAGGCCGGCCGCGAGAACGAGTGCGTCGATCCCGCCGAGGCGTTCGGTGATCCGCTCGGCGGTGCTCCGCACGGCCTTCCGGTCCTGGACGTCCAGCGGTGCGACCAGCACGCTGCCGCCTTCCTCGCGGACCTCGGCCGCGAGCTCCTCGAGCACCTCACGGCGCCGGCCGCTCAGCGCGACCGTCCAGCCCGAGCGCCCCGCCCGCAGCGCCGTCGCGCGCCCCATGCCGCTGCCCGCGCCGGTGATCCACACTGTGCGAGGGGTCGCGCTCGCGCCGTGCGTCGGCTCGTGCTGCGCGCCTCGTCCGCTCGCCGTCGTCCCGTCCGTCGTCATCTCGCTCCTCCTCGGGCGTCCTCGCCATCAGGTCCTCTGCGGCGACCTCCCGGCCCCACGGGCCGACGTCACCCAATAGTATGACTATTGAGCGCGGCCGACGGGCCGCACACCGAGCGCGGCACGGCAGCCGCAGGAGAGGACAGGGCGATGGAGCTGGATCTGCGGGACAGGGTGGTCGTGGTGACCGGGGCGGCGCGTGGGATCGGCGCGGCCATCGCCGCACGCTTCGCCGAGGAGGGCTCGCGCGTGGTCGCGCTCGACCTCGCCTTCCCGGACGAGCCGGCGGAGGATGCGCCGACCGTGGACCAGGTGGTCTGCGACGTCGCGGACCCGGAGTCCGTGCACCGCGCGGTCGAGGCCGTCGTGGAGCGCCACGGCACGATCGACGTGCTCGTGAACAACGCCGGGATCGTCGCGGACTCGACCGTGGTCGAGACCGACTGGGCGACCTGGCAGAAGTGCTTCGACGTGAACACCGGCGGCACCTTCCTCATGTGCCGGGAAGTGGCCCCGCACATGCAGAGGGCCGGGCGCGGGCGGATCCTCAACGCCGCGTCGTTCGCCGCGATCGTGCCGAGCGTGGGCAGCGCCGCCTACGCCGCCTCGAAGGCCGCCGTGGTGCAGCTGACCCGCGTGCTCGCCTCCGAGCTCGGCCCCCACGACATCACCGTCAACGCCTACGCCCCCGGCATGGTCCCCACCTCCATGAACGGCTTCGCCGACATGCCCGCCGAGCGGCAGGACCGACTGCTGGACACCCTCTCGCTGCGCCGCTGGGAGAGCCCCGACGACGTCGCCGACCTGCTGATCTTCCTCGCCAGCGACCAGGCCTCGTACATCACCGGGACCCTCGTGGACGTGTCCGGCGGGAAGCTCGCGACGCAGATCCCGGCGGTGGCGCACGGGAGGTGAGGGCGGGGGCTTCAGGCCGCCGACGTCGGGCGGCGGGGCCTGGCCTGGCGGACACGACCGCACTCTCCGAGTCGACCTGGCTCCTCTCCGGAGCGAACGGCAACATCGGGCGGCAGCGTACCGAGGGGCGACCACCGGCCGGGCGGTGAGGTCGGCAGGGCGGGGGTGAGCGACGCCGGACGACGACCTTCGTCGACTGCCGACCGTCAGAGGTCGCGTCGCAGCACCGGACCGTGGACTTCCGGGCGCGGCAGGCGTGTGGTGGAGGACATGGACACCGCCGACCTCACCGCTCCCGCCCCTGCCGCTTCTCCTGACCCTGCCCGCGCCGCGAACCTGCCGCCGGCTCCCGTGATCCGGTACTCCCGCGTCCCGTGGCGGCGGATCGGCCTGTTCATGCTGATCTCCTACGGCCTGTTCGCGCTGGCCGCCGCGCCGTTCTGGTTCCTGCCCGGAGGCATCGCCCATCCCGCCTTCACCCCCGTGATCGCAGTCGGGATGTGGGCGCCCGCCGCGGCCTCCCTGATCATGGCCAAGGGCGTCGAGCGCGTCTCCTGGCGCACCCGCGTCGGCCTGCGGTTCCGCGGACGCTGGGCGAGAATCCTCGCCTGGATGCCGCTCGGGCTCGTGCTGGTCGTTGCGATCCTGCTGCTGAGCGAGCTGGTCGCCGCCGTGCGCGGCGTCCCGATGGACCTCACCGGTCGCACCTGGCTCGAGACCGGCATGGCCCAGGTCGCCGCGCAGACCGGGCAGGAGATCCCGGCGATCGCCCTCGTGCTGATCACCGCCGCCACCGTGTTCGCCGGACTGCTCGTGACGACGCTCGCGACCCTTGGCGAGGAGATCGGCTGGCGCGGCTGGCTGTGGCTGGCGCTGACGCCGCTCGGCCGGATCCCCGCCACGCTCGTCGGCGGCGTCATCTGGTCGCTGTGGCACCTGCCCGTCGTGCTCATCGGCTACAACTACCCCGGCGCGGACCGGGCGGCGGCGGTGGCGATGTTCCTGCTGCCCTGCATCGCGATGACGCTGCTGTTCGGCGCCCTCACCGACCGCGCCAGCGGCAGCCCGCTGCCCGCCGCCCTCGCGCACGCCGGGATCAACACCCTCTCCGGCGTGCTCCTCGGGATCGCCGCCACCACCCAGACCATGGCGCACTACTCGCACTTCCTCGACGGTCCCCTCGGGATCGCCGGCGTGCTCCTCATGGCCGCGGCCGGGGGACTGCTCCTCCTCGGCAAGCGCGAGCCCGCGCTGCCGCACCTGGACCCGCTCGGCGACGGACGGGGCCGGGAGGCGAGCCCGGCCGACGGGTGAGCGCGCCGGGGCGGGCGCTTCACCGACCCTGCCGCCGGTACTCCCGCGGCGTCATCCCGCACGCCGAGCTCACGTGCTCGTAGAAGCTGGACAGGGACCCGAACCCGGCCTCCTCGGCGATCTCGGTGACGCGCAGCGAGGTGGTCAGCAGCAGGCGCTGCGCCTCGGCGACACGGCACATGGTCACGTACTGCCCGAGGGTCACGCCGACGGTGCGGCGGAACACGGTCATCGCGTGCGAGGGGGTCAGGTGAACGGCCGCGGCGACGTCGGCGATGCGCAGCCGGGAGCGACGATGCGGAGCGGCTGCGGGAGGTCTGAGCCCGGCCGGCGGCTGGTCGACCGCTCGAGGCGCGTCGCTGATCCGACGGTCTGCGTGAGGTCTCCGTCACGCCTTGCCGAGCTTCACGGGAACGTTCACCTGAACGCGGCTGTGGCGCTCTGACCTGCACTGAAGGAAGCCGCTGTGCCTGGCGTCAAGCGAATGAGTGCCCCTGTGGCCGCCGTCACGACCGTTTGACGCGCCCGCTTCGGCACGTGTCAAGGTCGATTCCGACGAGCGCCGGCGGTCGACGGCGGCACGTCCGTCTCGACGCCGGCAACCGTCTCCCGCATCCCCGATCCAGGAGTAGACGTGTCCCGTCACACCACCCCCCTGAACCCCACCCGCCGCGGCTTCGGCGCCCTCGCCCTGGGCACGCTGGCCGCCGCCGGCACCGCCTCGGCGCTCGGCTCCTCCGCGGCCCAGGCAGCCCCCGCCGCCTCGGCCACTCCCGCCGCCCCGACCGCGGACGGCCCGCAGCCCACCCCTCACACCCAGCAGGCCTACGACCCGATCACCAGTGACTTCCACGCCCGCTGGACCCGTGCGGATGCCCGCCAGATCATGCGCACCCAGAACGACACGAGCGTCGAGCGCGGCGAGAACTCCATGCCGGAGTCGATCACCATGCCGGAGATCCCCAGGGACTTCCCGATCATGACCGACGAGGTGTGGGTCTGGGACACCTGGTCGCTGACCGACGAGTACTCCAACCAGATGAGCTACAAGGGCTGGGACGTCATCTTCTCCCTCGTCGCCCCGCGCGACATCCCCTTCGACGAGCGCCACTGGAGCGCCCGCATCGGCTACTTCACCCGCCCCTCGACCGCCGAGCCCGACGAGGCCTGGACCTACGGCGGCTACCTCTTCGAGGACGAGACCTCCCTGTCCAACACCGAGTGGTCCGGCTCCGCCCGCCTCCTGCAGGGCAACAAGGTGCGCGTGTTCTACACCGCGACCACCTTCGGCGAGAAGCGTCCCGGCACCGAGGGCAAGCCCGCCGTGCTCGCGACCGTGCTCGGCAAGATCAAGGCCACCAAGAAGGGCGTGAGCTTCTCCGACTTCGGCGAGCACGTCGAGATCGCGGAGCCCGACGGCACCTGGTACCAGACCCAGGAGCAGAACCAGTACTTCTCCTTCCGTGACCCCTTCACCTTCGAGGACCCGGCGACCCCCGGGATCACCTTCATGCTCTTCGAAGGCTGCGGCGCGGGCGTGCCCGGCACCGCGGAGACCGACGCGACCGCCGAGGACCTAGGCTACGTCGACGGCGACCCGTTCGCGGAGACCGTCGACGAGGTCAACGCCAAGGGCGTCCAGTGGCAGCGCGGCAACATCGGCCTGGCCTGGGCGGACTCCAAGGACCTCACCTCCTGGACCATGCTCCCCCCGATCCTCACCGCCTACGGCGTGAACGACCAGACCGAGCGCCCCCAGATGATCATCGAGGACGGGAAGTACTTCCTGTTCACGATCTCCCACCAGTTCACCTACGCGGCGGACCTCCGTGGCCCCGACGGCGTCTACGGCTTCGTCGGTGACGGCATCCGCTCCGACTTCCAGCCGCTGAACTCCTCCGGCGTGGTGCTGGGCAGTCCCGTGGACCTGAACCTCCCGGCCGACGCCCCCGAGTCGCCCACCGAGGGTCAGAACCCGCGCCAGTTCCAGGCGTACTCGCACTACATCCAGCCCGGCGGCCTGGTCCAGTCCTTCATCGACAACGTCGAGGGCCGCCGCGGCGGCACCCTCTCGCCCACCGTGAAGGTGGACGTGGACGGTGCCACCGCGACCTCCGCGGTGGACTACTCCTTCGGCGACGACGGCCTGGGCCCGTACGCGTACCTCCCCACCAACAAGCGCAAGGGCGGTGTCGGTCACTACAAGTGATCGGCGGCCTGCGCCGGGAGCCCCGGGCCTGACGGCCCGCGGACGACCGCGCAGGAGGAGCAGCCCGGCATCACCGACGCGGCGCCGTCCCCGAGAGGGGGCGGCGCCGCGTCGCCGACCGGGGCGGGGCTCAGTGCTCCCGCAGCGTGATCGAGGTGGCGTGCAGCGGGCCGCCGTCGGCGTAGAGCGAGGCGCCGGTGTCCCCGTGCAGCAGGTGCACCTGCTGGGACAGCACCGTGTACCCGTCGTCGACGAACACCTCCACGCTCTGCGTGTCCACCAGGATCCGCAGGTGCACGACGCGCGCGGCGGGGTCGATGGGCGCCTCCGCCCGGCGGAATTCTCCGAAGGAGTATCCCTCGAGATCCGAGGGGCCGCGGTCCACGTAGACGCGTCCGTCGATCACGCCCACGTTCGTGGCCTCCTCCCAGGTCAGGTCGAGCTCGAGCTCGTAGGCGCGGGCGTCGACGTCCAGCACGGCCGCGCCGTCCGCGGTCACGTCAGGCAGCGTGCGCACCGTGCGCGCGGCCGCCGCGAGCGCCGGCACGGGCGTGGACACGAGCGCGCAGCGCCCGTCGGCCTCGCGCCGCAGGCGCAGCTCGCGGACCACCGAGAACTGGCCGTTGTAGCCGTCGGAGAGGTCGGTGGGCACGTCGCGGTTCGCGTACTTCCAGTTGTTCATCCACCCGATCGCGTACCGCAGACGCGCGGGGTCCTCCGGGGCGGGCCAGGTCACCGCCGCGTACCAGTCCCAGCCGTGGTCCAGCCACTGAGGGGTGAGCGAGTCGGCCAGGAACTGCTCGCCGTCCCAGGTCCCGGTCCAGTAGGCGTAGGTCATCGGCAGCCCCACGCCGTAGGCGTCCATGCTCGCGCCGAGCACCCAGTGAGTGGTGCCGTCGTCGGCCGTCATCTCGAAGAGGTCCGGGCACTCGATGCCGCCGAGGTCCGGGTCCTGGGGGGTGAGGCGGTAGTCGAAGTTGCGGCGCAGCGTCCAGGTGCGCAGGTCCGCGGAGGTGTAGAAGGCCGCGTAGCGGTGGCGGCCGATCACGCACACCCATTCCCCGCGCGCAGCGTTCCAGTGGACCTTCGGGTCCCGGAACCATTCCGCGTTCTCGACCTCCGCCGGGGTCTCCGCCTCGCGGCCGTCCTCGTTGACGATGACCGGGTCATCGAGCTGAGTGAAGCTCGCACCGCCGTCGAGGGACCAGTACAGGTACTGCTCCTGCTGCCTGCGCACGCCGCCGGTCGGCTGGGTGGCCAGGGCGATCACGGCGCCGGCGCCGAAGCCGGCGGTGTCCTCCTCGTCGATCACCAGTGAGCCCGACCACACCGGGAAGTCCGGGCGCAGCGGGATCGCGTCCCCGTGGTGCTCGAAGGTGACCAGGTCCGCAGTGGACGCCCGGTCCCACCCGCCGTCCCCGGAGTTCTGCTCCGAGTGCAGGTAGTACAGCTGCGTGGTGCCTCCGGCGAGGATCGGGCGCTGAGGGTCGCACAGCCAGCCGCGGGGCGGGGTGAGGTGGAAGCGGGCGCGGAGCGAGGCGGGCTCCTCGGCGAGGGCGGGGGAGGTCGTGGTGCTCAGGAGGGCTCCTGTGAGGGCCAGGGCTCCGCAGCCGGAGGTGCGCAGCAGGTCGCGTCGGGTGGGTCTGATCATCATCGGGCGTTCTCCATCATCATCGGTGGGATCGGGGACGGATCGGATCGGTTCGGTTCGGGGACGGTGCGTGACGCGACGGCTGTGCGACGGTGCGGGGAGGGGCGTGCTCCTGCGGAGCGCAGCGATGCCGCTGATGGGTCGCGTCGTAGCGGGGGCGGTCGAGCGGGGGCCGCGGTTCAGCGCCCGGCGATCGAGTCCCGGGCGACGACGGGGCAGCTCACGCGCAGCTGCTCGCCGGGCGCGAGCTCCTCGGCGCCCAGCAGGACCCGTACCCCCCGGACGCCGAGCTCGTAATGGGGCAGCGCCACGGTGGACAGAGGCGGCCGCAGGTGGCCGGCGATGACCTCCTGGTTGTCGAAGCCGACCACCGCCATGTCGCCGGGCACCCGCAGCCCCCGCTCCCGCAGCGCGTCGTACAGGCCCATCGCCACCCGGTCGTTGTGGCAGAACACGCCGGTCACGCCGAGGGCGAGGAGCTGCTCGGCGACGTCGTACCCGCCCTCCTGCTCGGGGGACGCGTCCAGGATCAGTGCCTCGTCCACCTCCGCGCCGACGGCGGCATGCGCCTCCCGGTACCCCTGCAGGCGGCCCTCCCGGGCGGGGGAGGGGGATGTGGTGTTCACGAACGCGATCCGCCGGTGCCCTTGCGCCAGCAGCAGGTCGGTCGCCGTGCGGCCGCCGCCCACCTCGTCGGGCACGACTGCCCGGGTCGCGGTGCCCGCGGTGTAGCAGTTGACCAGGACATGGTCGGCTTCGGCGAGGGCGTCGGGGATCTCCGTGGCGCGGTGGTTCCACGTCGAGTAGAGGATGCCGCGCACCTTGTGCTCGAGCATCATCCCCAGCGCGTCCCGCTCCGCGGCTTCGTCGCCCTCGGTGTTCGCGACCAGCAGCACGTGCCCGTGCCGCCAGGCCTCCTCCTGGGCGCCGCGGATGATCTGACCGGCGAAGGGCGTGGTCGCGATGGAGTCCGCGACCAGGCCGATGAAGGCGCTGGTGCCCTGCACCAGGTTCTTGGCCAGCACGTTGGGGCGGTAGCCGAGGTCCGCGACGGCCTGCTGCACGCGCGCCCGGGCCTCGGCGCCGATGCGGGCCCCCGGCTTGTCGTTGACGACGTGGGAGACCGTGGTGACCGAGACTCCGGCGCGCTCGGCGACCTCGCGCATCGTCACCGTGCGGTCCGCTCGCCCCGTGCCCGTCATCGATGTCATCCCTTGCTCGCTCCGCTCTCGAGACCGTAGATCATGGCACGGTTGAGCACGAGGAACACCAGCAGCAGCGGGGTCACGGTGATCGACACGGCGGCGAAGGTGGCCGTCCAGTCGGTGTTGCCCATTGCGCCGATGTAGTTCTGCAGGCCCAGAGGGATGGTCTTCAGCTCCTCGCTGAGGAGGAAGGTGTTGGCGAAGATGAAGTCGTTCCAGATGAAGATCGCGTTGACCATCACCACCGTCACCACGGTGTTCCATGACATCGGCAGCGTGATCCGGGCGAAGATGCGGTAGGGGCCGGCGCCGTCGAGGGTCGCCGCCTCGTACATCTCGCGAGGTATGTAGCTGTAGAAGGAGAGGAACAGGTACAGCGCCATCGGCAGCGCGAAGCCTGCCAGCGGGATGATCACCGCCGCTCGCGTGTCCAGGATGCCCAGGCGCGAGTAGTCGATGAACAGCGGCACCAGCGCCACCTGCACCGGCACCACGATGCTCAGCAGGAACAGGCCCTTGACCAGGCCGGAGAACCGGAAGCCGAGCACCGCGATCGCGTACGCCCCGGCCATCCCGCACACCACCAGCAGCAGGCAGGCGCCGCCGGTGATGAGCAGGCTGTTGAGGATGTTGCGCAGCAGGTCGCCCTGCTCGATGGCGCGCGCGAAGTTGTCCAGGGTCAGCTGCGTGGGCAGGGAGAACGGGTTCGAGGCGGCGAAGTCCTGCCGGTCGCGAAGGCTGGTCTGGAGCAGCCACAGGAAGGGATAGACCTGGAGGACCAGCACCGCGGCGATGAGCGCGCGGGAGATCATCGTCGAGATCCGCAGCGGCGTGGGCCGGCGGCGGCGGCGCGGAGCGGCGCCGGCGGTGGACGACCCGTCGGTGGAGGAGCCGTCGGGGGAGCCGCTTTCGGGGGAGGGGCCGTCAGCGGGGGATCGGGTCATGTTCCGCTCCTTCGAGGCGGGCTCGGGCAGGGCGGGGGAGGGTGCGGATGCAGACGTCATGTCAGTCCGCCTTCCTGCGCAGCAGCAGCAGGATCAGCCCCACTGCGACCAGGCACTCGAGGACGATGATCACGGAGATCGCGCTCGCGGAGCCGAAGTGCCCGGAGGTGAACGCCGTCTTGTACATGTAGGTGGTCACCAGCTCGGAGGCCTGTCCGGGGCCTCCGTTGGTGAGCAGGAACGGGATGTCGAAGCCGCGCAGCGCGTAGGTGGTCGCCATGATCAGGGTGGTGACGAACACCGGCATGATGTGCGGGAACCGGATCCGCGTGAAGACCTGGAAGGGGTTCGCCCCGTCCAGGGACGCGGCCTCCTCCAGCTCCTTCGGCACCGCGAGCAGCGCCGCGTAGAGGATCACCGTGTAGAGCCCCAGGAAGCGCCAGCCCTCGGGGGCGGAGACCGCCGCGAGGACCGTCGAGACGTCGGAGAGCCAGGGCCGGGCCAGGGCGTCCAGACCCACCGCGCCGAGGAGCGTGTTGACCAGCCCCACCGGCTCGAAGGAGTAGATGCGCTGGAACAGCAGCGCGATCGCGGGGGTCGAGATGACCGCGGGCATCAGGTAGAGCACCTTGAGCATCTCGCGGCCCCGGGTGATCGTCATCAGCAGCGTCGCCACCAGCAGACCGCCGCCCACCTGCAGCAGCAGGCAGATCACGAGGTAGACCAGCTGGTTGACGAAGGCGGTGCGGAACACGTCGTCGTCCAGCAGCAGCGATCGGTAGTTGGCGAGCCCCACGAAGTCGAGACCGGTGATGCCGTCCCACTCGTAGAAGCTCAGGCCCAGCGACTGCACGATCGGCAGCAGCACGCCGCCGCCGAAGAGCAGCAGGGGCGGGGTGAGGAACACGGCCACCGAGAGCCGTGAGCGATAGGGGAGCATGGGGTTCTCCGTCCGTGACAGGCGGCGTGCCGCTCAGTCCTCGAAGTACTTGGGGGCGTTCTTCGCGAGGGTGTCGTCCATGGTGGTGAGGAACTCCTCGGCGGTGATGTCTCCCTGGACCAGCAGCACCAGCTCCTGCTGGAGTCGCGAGTTCGTCGAGGGATCCAGCTGGGTGTCCCAGGGCATGAGGGTCGCCTCGCCGAGCTCCGCGGCGACGTCGATCGCCTCCTGGTAGATCGGCAGGGCGTTGTCCGGGATCACCGGGTCGATGCTGGTGGGGCCCAGCAGGCCGCTCTTGGCGTACTCCTCGGGGTAGCGCTCGAGGGCGAAGCGGAGGAAGTCCCGCACCAGCGGGTCGTAGGTCTGGGCGTTCACGGCCACGCCGATGCCGGAGGGGGCCACGAACTCGTCGGCCCCGGTGACGGAGCCGTCGGCGGCCGGGAGCGTGAAGAAGCCGATCTGCTCGTGCATCTCCGCGGGCAGCTCGGTGGTGGCGAGGTTGGGCAGCTCCCAGGTGCCCATGTTGTAGATCGCGGCCTTGCCCGAGGTGAACAGGGCCTGCGCATCCGCGTAGCCCACGGAGGAGAAGCCCTGCTGGAAGGCGCCGACCTCGCCGAGCTCGGCGAGCCACGCGGCGGACGCGCTGCCCGGCTCATCGGCGAAGGCGGCGTCGCCCCGCTTGAGGTCGGTGATGTAGTCGGGTCCGGCGATGCGGAACGGCTGGTAGGCGACGTAGCGCTCGAGCGGCCAGGCATCCGCGCCGCCGACGGCGATGGGGGTGACGCCGGACGCGGCGAGGGCCTCGCACAGCGGCACCATCTCGTCCAGCGTGGTGGGCACCTCGACCCCGGCCGCCGCGAACAGCGCCTTGTTGTACCAGAACACCTCGACCCCGAACTCGAGCGGGATCATCCGCAGCGTCCCGTCGTCGAAGCGCTGGTAGTCCAGCGCGGCCGGGCGGAAGTCCTCGAGCACGCCGAGCTGGGTGAGCAGGTCCTCGACGTCGACCATGCGCTCGGCCGCGTTGAGCTTCGCCGCGAAGGGCGTGGCGTCGGTGTCGAACAGCTCGGGCAGCTCGTTCGCGGCGGCGAGGGTCTCGTACTTCTGGATGTAGCTGGGGCGGTCCGGGGTGGTGATGAGCTCGAGGGAGAAGCCCTCGTGGTCGGCGGCGTACTCCTCGGCCAGGGCCGTCATGATCTCGATGACCGCGCCGTTGGCGGGCCGCGAGAGCAGCCAGGAGATGGTGCGGGGCTCGATCTCCCCCTCCACGGCGGCGGCGGTGGAGCTCGCACCCCCGGTGCTGCCACCGCACGCGGCGATCAGGGGGAGGGAGGCCGCACCGGCGGCGAGGGCCAGGAACTGCTTGCGCTTCATGGGATGTCTCCTTCGACAGGTGATGAGCGGTTCGGGCAGTGGGGTCAGGCGGTGGTGACGTGCAGGGCGGTGAGGGTGAGGGAGGCGTCCTCGGCGAACACGCCGAGACGCCCGGCGGGGTGGTCGTAGAGGCGGGTGGAGAGGGCCACGCTCTCGTCGAGGACCGCGACCAGCAGGTCGTCCTCGAGCACCAGGTCGAGGCGGTGGTGCGGGGCGCTGAGATCCGCGGGGCGCTCGAGCTCGAGCAGGTGGGGGACGTCCCCGGAGATCTGCCACTGCTCGGAGCCGGTGATGGTGCGGGGCCAGCGGTCCAGCACCATTCGTCCCGCCTGCGGCTCGAGCCGCAGAACGTAGCCGTGCTCGCCCTCGGCGTCGGTGCGCAGCAGCAGCCCGCCGGCGCGACCGTCCGGGTCGAGGGCGAGGTCCGCGCGGATCGTCGCGCGGGAGGGGAGCTCGGTGCGGCCGACGGCGGAGGCGTAGCCGGTGGCGGCCTCGAGGAGGACGGGCTCGAGCCCGGGGTCTGCGGTGGTGGTGTCCTGGGCGAGCACCTCCGGTGGCAGGCGCAGGTCGAGAGTGCCGTCCTCGCGCGGCACGGCCTCGAGCAGCGAGAGGGTTCCCGCCCACTGCCAGGGGCCGGCGTCGCGCCGTCCCTCCCGGGTCGCGATCCAGCCGGCGAAGATCCGCCGCCCCCGCCACTCGGCGGACTTCGCCGCGTAGAAGGACCGGCCGTCCAGGGAGTCGTAGCGCGGCGCGTGCCAGGGACCCTCCGGGGAGCGGGACATGCGGTACCGGGTGACGAAGGCATCGGTGAACTCGGAGTACACCAGGTACCACCACTGACCGATCCGGAACACCTCGGGGCACTCCTGGGTGAGGAAGCGCTGCGGGTCCCACAGCGGCGGAGCCGGCTCCCAGGTGTGCAGATCCGTGCTCTTGAGGCGGCCGACGGTGCCCCGGCGACGCTCGGGACCGGCGGCGTGCCGAGCGGCGAGCAGCATCTCCCACGGGCCATGCGGGTCGGGCCGATGCACGAAGGGGTCGCGGAAGTCCGCCGGGTCGTATCCCTCGGGCGCGCTGAACGTGTGCTCGGGGTGCTTGGTCCAGTGCAGCAGATCGGTGCTCGTGGCATGGGCGACGCGCTGCAGGGGGCGGCCGTCCGGGGCGGTGAACGCGGGGTTCTGAGCGGTGGAGAAGAGGTGGTGCAGACCGTCCTCGTCGGTGACGATGCTGCCGGTGTAGCAGTTGAGGTCCTCCTCGGCCGCGGTGCCATGGGGGAGCACCTCGCCGTGGTCCTCCCAGGTCACCAGGTCGGTGGTGGTGACCAGGTGCCAGGAGGTGCCCTGGCCCGGCGCCTCCCGCTGGTGGTGCAGGTAGTAGACGTGCAGCACGTCCTCGTGGACGAACGGAATGGTGTCACCGACCCAGTCGGGGGTCGGGGTGAAGAACGGCGCGCGGTGCATGTCACTCCCTCGTGATCAAACGTTTGATCAGGGACTGTAGAACGCTCGCCGGTCGGTGGTCAAGCGTTTGCGCAGATTCGGTGCCGAAGGGGTGCGGCGCCGTACGACTCAGTGCTCGCGCAGGCGCAGTCCCGTGAAACGGACGGATCCGCCCACCGCGTGCAGCCGCACGTGCTCCTCGCCGGGGGAGGGGTGGACCGTCATCGACATCGCGGTGCGGCCGTCGTCGAGGAACACCTCCACGCTCTGCGTGTCCACCAGAATCTGAAGGTGCGCGGAGCGAGCGGCCGGATCGATCGGGGCGATCGCCGCGGTCAGTCCCGAGAAGGGCTCCGCGGCGCCGTCCGGGTCGGCGTCGTCCTCGGCGCCCGCTCCGCCGTCGACAGCGTCGGCCGCGCTCTGCATGAGCACGCTGCCGCTGCGGTCCACCCGCATCTGCCCGCCGCCGAGCGTGATCCGGGTGCCCCGGGAGCCGTCTGCGGAGCCGACCACGGTCACCGCCGCCTCGGCGGCATCGTCCCAGCTCACGTCCATCTCCAGGGCGACAGCGCGCCCCAGCGCACCGAGCTCCGTGAGCCCCTCGACCTCCTCTGCGTCGTCGGATCCGGTGCCGTCGGTCTCCTCGGGGACGACCTCCTGGTCCGCGAGGTCCCGCGCGGCGGTCGCCGTCGCGGCGAGCGTCGGCACCGGGGTCGAGACGAGGGTCAGCGCGCCATCGTCGTCGCGCACCAGGCGCACCTCGCGCACCACCGAGTACTGGCCGTCGTAGCCGTCGGAGGCCGCGGTCGCAGAGGCCGCACGCGCGTAGGCCCAGTTGTTCATCCACCCGATCGCGTGGCGCACGTGCTCCGGGTCATCCGCGGACGGCCAGGTCACCGCGGCGTACCAGTCCTCTCCGCGGTCGAGCCAGCGCGGCGCGGGGTCCGCCGGGGCGAAGCGCTCGCCGTCCCAGGCGCCCACCCAGTACGCGTAGTTCGTCGGCTCGCCTGCGCCGCTGCCGTCCAGGCTCGCGCCGAGCACCCAGTGCACGGTGCCGTCGTCCGCGGTGAGGGGGAACATGTCCGGGCATTCCACCCCGCCCAGGTCCGGGCCGTCGGGATCCAGGTCGCGGTAGGCGAACTCCTCACGCTGCTCCCAGGAGCGCAGGTCCGGGGAGGTCCAGAAGGACACGCGGTGGTCGCGGCCGATCGCGCACACCCACTGCTCCCGCTCCTCGTCCCGCTGCAGTTTCGGATCACGGAACCAGGAGGCCTGGGCGATCTCCTCCTCGGTGCGTGCGGCGGGACCGTCGGGGTTCGCCAGCACCGGATCCGGCTCCAGAGCGAAGGTCGCGGCGTCCTCGGAGACGGCGAGGTACTGCTCCTGCAGCTCGGCGCGGCCGTCCGTGGGCCGGGTGGCCAGCGCGATCACCCTCCCGGCGCCGAGGCCGGCGGTGTCCTGCTCGTCCACCACCGCGGAGCCGCTCCACACGTCGACCCCGTCGGCCCCTGTGAGCGCCGTGCCCTGGTGCGTGAAGGAGACCAGGTCCGTGCTGGTCCAGTGCGCCCAGGCGGTGGGGCCGGGAACAGTGTCCTCGCCGTGGTGCAGCCCGTAGAGATGCAGCGTGTCGCCGATCCGCACGGGGCGCTGCGGATCGCCGATCCAGCCGGTGGGAGGGGTGAGATGGAAGCGGGGGCGGAGGCTCTCGGACCCGTCGTCGGGCGTGTCCGTCCTGTCGCCGGGGGCGGGCCCCGGGTCGTCCTCGCCCCCGGTGCAGGAGGCCGCGCCCAGCACGAGCGGGGCGAGGATCATCCCCGCGGCGGTGCGCTGCAGGACGGATCGGCGGGCGAGGCGGGTCATGGCGGCTCCGGGGCGTGGCGACTGGATCGGTGCGCCCCATCACGCGGTCATCCGACGGTAGCGAAAGGGCGGTGCGCACCTCCATCGGGTGTGAGAGGAGCCGCGGGAGAGCGCTGCCCGCGTCGACCCGTCCGGTGCGGCGGAGAGTCCGTGCTGGGGAGGTCACGGCCCGGGCGCGTCGAGACCGGACCTCCGCACGCGATCGTCCTGCTCGGACCGGGAGCCGTCGGACCGCTCACCGGGGATCGGTCGCGGACGCCGCTCGAGCGGCGTCGACCGCCGGCTCATGGCCGACAGGGTCATGTGCAGGCGTCGCGCTGCGGCCTCGGCCGTGACCTGCTCGGCGGCGATCCGGAGCGTCTCGGCGAGGGCGGGATCGTCCGGGCGGCGCCGACCTACTGGTCCGTGCTCTCGATCGTCCTGCGGAACCGCCCCGCGTCCGGGCACCGGTGAACTAGTGTGCGAGCACGGACCCGACGAAGGGAGCGCGTGATGAGACGGCCGCTGCCGTTCCTGGACAGGACCGCGCCCGAGGCCTGGGACCTGCTCGGCGAGGTGCGCCGCGCCGTCGCGGAGCAGAACGAGTCCGCCGGGATCGCGACGACGACGCTCGAGCTCATGTACCTGCGCATCTCCCAGCTCAACGGCTGCGCCTTCTGCGTGGACCTCCACCACCGTCGTGCCGTGCGCGCCGGCGCGCCGGACGACCAGGTCGCCCAGTTGCCCGTCTGGCGCGACTCGCCCAGCTTCGATGCCGTCGAGCGCGCCGCGCTGCTGCTGGGCGAGACGGTCACGACCCTGCCCGAGCCGATGGTCCGCGACCGCGACCTGATGACCGCCCGCGACGTGCTCGGCGAGCAGGCCTTCGCGGCGCTGGAGTGGTCCGCCGTGCTGATGACCACGTACAACCGTCTGTCCGTGCTCTCCCACCACCCCGTGCCCGGCGCCCGCTGACCGCCGCGCCCTCCTCAGGAAGGACCCCCGATGACCGACGACACCACCCCCGCAGAGACCGTCGACCCGGCCGACGAGACCGTCGAGGTGCGGGAGAACCCCGAGCGGCAGCGCTTCGACATCCTCGTCGGTGGCCGCCAGGCAGGCTTCGCGATGTTCACCACCCCGGCGGAGAACCCCGATGACCAGCGGATCTTCTACCACACCGTCATCGACGACGCCTTCGGCGGGCGGGGACTGGCCGGCGTGCTCACCCGCGGCGCGCTCGCCGCGAGCGTCGAGCAGGGCAAGCGGATCGTGCCCGTCTGCCCGTACGTCGCTCGCTGGGTCCGCGGCCACGACGACTTCGCGGACTCCGTGGACCGGGTGAAGTCCGTGCACCTCGAGGCCGTGCGCGCCGCGAACGGCGAGGCCGACGGCACGGCATCATGAGCTGAGCAGCCGTCCGCGCCTCTCACAGCCCGAGAACGCCCCTGTCGTCGCCCCCGCCCCGCATGCGACGCTCGCAGGTGACTACGCTGTCGAGGGGGTCGCGACGGCCCCGAGCACCGCAGCGTGCTCGCAGCACCCGAGGCGAAG
Source organism: Brachybacterium sp. sponge (assembly GCF_001613775.1). Classification (NCBI taxonomy): domain Bacteria; kingdom Bacillati; phylum Actinomycetota; class Actinomycetes; order Micrococcales; family Dermabacteraceae; genus Brachybacterium; species Brachybacterium sp. sponge. Next base: position 43,802 of record NZ_LRMP01000002.1, read on the forward strand.
GAGCAGCCGGAAATGCGCACACCGAGGAACCAGCGATCGGCCGAGGCCGTCGAGGCCTTCACCCGGATCATGGAACGCAAGCACGTGCTCACCTCGGCGCGTGCCACCGCGCCGTTCACCACGGGCGGCCGCTTCGGCGCCGGTGACGTGCTCGCCGTGCTGCGGCCCGGCTCGCTGGTGGACATGTGGCGGGCCCTGCAGGTGTGCGTGGACCACGATCTGATCGTCATCACCCAGGCCGCGAACACGGGTCTCACCGGCGGCTCCGGTCCCGGCGACCAGGACTACGACCGCGACATCGTCATCCTCTCCACGCTGCGGATCGACGGGATCCACCTCATCAACGATGCCCGCGAGGCGATCAGCCTGGCCGGCGCCACCCTGTTCTCGCTCGAGGAGAAGCTCGCCGCGCACGACCGCGAGCCTCACTCGGTGATCGGCTCGAGCTCCATCGGCGCGACCGTCGTCGGCGGCATCGCGAACAACTCAGGCGGCTCCCAGATCCGCAAGGGCCCCGCCTACACGGAGCAGGCGATCTTCGCGCGCGTCGATGAGGACGGCCGGATCCACCTGGTGAACCACCTCGGGATCGATCTCGGCACCGACCCCACGCACATCCTCGACCGGCTCGAGCGCGGGGACTGGGACGCCGCCGACGTCACCCCGCCGCCGCCCGACTCCACCGGCACCGACTACGCGGACCACGTGCGCCAGCTGGTCGACACCCCGGCGCGCTTCAACGCCGACCCGACCTTCCTCCACGAGGCCTCCGGCAACGCCGGCAAGATCATGGTCTTCGCCGTGCGCACCCGCACCTTCCCGCTCGAGAAGGACAAGGCCACCTTCTACATCGGCACCGACCGCCCTGCCGATCTCGAGGCGCTGCGCCGCCGCATCCTCGCCGCCGAGGGCCCGCTGCCGATCTCCGGGGAGTACATGAGCGCGCACGCCTTCGACCTCGCGACCGAGTACGGCAAGGACACCTACGTCTCCCTCAAGCACGCCGGCTCGGCCACCCTGGTGCGCATGTTCGCGCTGAAGGCCTGGGCCAACGGCGTGTTCGCGAAGCTGCCCGGCTTCGGACCCTCCACCGCCGATGCGATCTCCCAGAAGCTCTTCTCCCTGGTGCCGGAGAGGATCCCGCGCCGACTGACCGACTTCCGCGACCGCTTCGACCACCACCTGCTGCTGGTGGTCAGCGGCAGCGAGCGCGCGGCGACGGAGCGGTTCCTGCGCGAGTTCTTCGCGGAGCCGGAGCACGAGGGTGCTTTCTTCGAGTGCGACGCCGACGAGGCCCAGAGCGCGACCCTGATCCGCTTCGGCGTCGCCAGCGCCGCGAGCCGCTGCTTCGTCATGCGCCGCGCCGAGGCCTCGGAGATGGTCACCTTCGACGTGGCCCTGCGCCGCGACGACGAGGACTGGCTGGAGCGCCTGCCCGAGGAGATCTCCGACCAGCTGCTCGAAAGCGCCTACTTCGGCCATTTCTTCTGCCACGTCCTGCACCAGGACCATGTGGCGAAGAAGGGCGTGGACCCGGTCGCGTTGAAGAAGCGGATGACGCAGCTGCTGGTGGACCGCGGGGCTGCGGTCCCGGCCGAGCACAACTACGGGCGGATCTACCCGGCCCCCGAGCAGCTGGTCGCCCACTACCGGGAGCTGGACCCGCTGAACATGTTCAACGTCGGGGTGGGGGAGACGTCGGCGAAGAAGGGGTGGGGGTGAGCGGCGCGGCCGGACCGGCCGCGGCCCTCCCTCCTCTCATCGAGCGGCGATCTCCTCGAGCTGAGCAACCCACGCGTCGATGCGCTGAGGGTCGGCCCAGCTGATTTCGAGCGAGTTGCGGGCAAGCTGCACGACCTCCTCGCGGCTGAGCTCCTGGGCGATGGCCAGCGCCTCGAGGTTGTCGCCCACGTAGCCGCCGAAGTAGGCGGGATCGTCCGAGGCGACCGAGACCTTCAGCCCCTGGCGCAGGAGGTCGGTGATCTCCTGACCCTTCATTTGCTCAGTGACGAAGGAGTTCGACAGCGGGCAGCAGGTGAACCCGATCCCGCGCTCCTTCGCCTCGGCGACCAGGGCGTCGTCCTCGAGGATGTTCGTCCCGTGATCGATGCGCTCCACGCCGATCCTGTGCAGCACCGTGGCGATGTTCGCGATCGACTGCTCCTGGTCGATGTCGCAGTGCATGGTCAGGCGGTAGCCGGCCTGCTTCGCGGCGTCGAAGACTGCGGCGAACTTCTCGGGCGGGTTGCCGCGCTCGTCGGAGTCCAGCCCCACCCCGAGGATCCGGTCTCGATAGGGCAGCGAGGCCGCGAGCGTCTCCTCGGCCGACTCGACGCTGTGATCACGCAGGAAGCACATGATCAGCGCGGCCTCCACGCCGAGGCCCCGTGCCTCCTGCACAGCCGACCAGAGCCCGTCGACCACGGCGGCGAAGGGCACGCCGCGGCTGGTGTGGGCCTGCGGGTCGAAGAAGGTCTCCGCGCGCACCACTCCGTCGGCGGCGGCGCGTTCGAAGTACGCCATGGCCAGGTCATGGAAGTCCTGCTCGGTGACCAGCACCTCCATGGCGGGGTAGTAGACGGCCAGGAAGCTGGTGAGATCGGTGAAGTCGTACGTCGCACGCACCTGCTCCACCGTGCTCTGCCCGATGTCGACACCGTTGCGGCGGGCCAGCTCGAGCTTCAGCTCAGGCTCGAGGGTGCCCTCGATGTGCAGGTGGAGCTCTGCCTTCGGCAGGGAATCGATGAACGGGCGATCGTAGCTGGGCATGACGGGGCGGTCTCCTCGAGGTCACAGGGCAGGACTCCGCCAGGATAGGAGGCTCGCTGCACTTCAGCGCGGTGCGATCACGGCAGTACGGGGTCGATCCGTCGATCGGTCAGGTCCGTCCCAGGACGTCTGCATCGTCGAGGCGATGGGCGCGAGCCCGTGCTGCGCCACTCACCCGTCCGACCGCGAGAACCGGTTGGTCATCCCCTCGCTCGCGAGGAACAGCACCTGCCCCAGCAGCGCCTCGGTCGCCTCGCGCACCTGCTCGGCGATCTCGGTGTTCGCCGCGGCGAGCAGCGCGGGCACGTCCTCGTCGGCGGTGGCCGACGCGGCCCTCCCGTCGGCCGCCCGGACGGCGGCGCGGCCGAGCGCCATGGTGCGCTGCTGGTACCGCTCGATCAGGGGGATCACCTGGTGGAAGTGCGGATCGGCCAGCGCCGCGATCATCCGCGACGTCCAGTAGAAGCTGTCGGTGGAGACCGTCTCGCCGGTGGTCGAGAGATAGGCCGGGGCCTCCTCGACGTTCGTGAACATCGGGATCAGCGTCGTGAACGGCAGCGAGGCGTAGGCGATCCACTGCACCGAGCGGTGCGGGGCGGGCAGGTCGCCGCGGATCTGCAGGATCGCCAGTGCGTTGTGGCGATTGATGCCGATGGGGCGGAAGGCGCGCCGCTCCGCGTCGGTGCCGCGCGGGGAGTAGGGGTCGAAGACGGTGCCCTGGTAGTGGGAGGAGAGCACGTCCTTGACGTCCTCGACGGTGAGGAGGCGCTCCGGCCGGCGGCTCCAGGGGAGGTCGTCGGCCTCGGGGCTCGCGCCGGGGCGGCCTGCGTCCCACTCCTCGGCGCGGGTACTGAGGGTGCGCTGCATGTACCAGGCGCGGGGCGTGTTGTAGAGGTGGTCGTGCTCGGTGTGGGAGCCGAAGGCCTCGCGGGGGTTGAACGCCGTGTCGCCGGCGGTGGAGCCGCTGCGCAGGGTGAGGTCCAGGTGGTGCTCCCGCAGGAAGGCGCGCAGGTCGGGGCTCGCGAGGTGGTCGCGGCCGGGACCCTCGGCGTCCTCGAGGTCGAAGGAGTCGATGCCCAGCTGGTTCGGCATCGTCACGTAGTGGTCCTCGGGCACGCGCCGCGCGATCCAGTGGTGCCCGCCGACCGTCTCGAGCCACCAGATATCCTCGGCGTCGCTGAACGCGATCCCGTTCATCTCGTAGGTGCCGTGCTCGGCCAGCAAAGCCCCGAGCCGCAGCACGCCCTCGCGGGCCGAGCGGATGTACGGCAGCACGACGGTCACGAAGTCCTCCTCCCCGAAGCCGCCCGGCGTCTCCCCGTCGCGCTCGACCAGCGGATCCGCGGCCAGCACGCGCGGGTTCGAGGTGATCGTCTCGGTCGCGCTCATCGCCACGTCGGCCGCGTTGATCCCGGCGCAGCCCCAGATCCCCTCGTCGGGCAGGGCGTTCGGGATCGCGGTGTAGCGCAGCGGGTTCTCGGGCAGCTCGATAGAGCGCCCGCCGAGCACGGAGGTGTAGGTGCGCGGCTGGTCCTCGGGACGCACCACCACGGCCCGCTTCGGATCGAAGCTGCCGGCCGAGGAGTCCTCGGTGCGGGCTACGAGCGGGGAGCCGTCGGCGCTCGCACGGCGGCCGACGAGGAGGGTGGTGCAGGGCATGAGCGGGTGACTCCTTCGGAGGCGCGGACGGGGACGGCGCCCACGGTAGTCCTCCGCCGACGTCGGTCACGTCCGCGTCGAGGTGCGCGCCGCGGAGAAGCCAGCGAGCTGCGCGTCGGACTCGTCGCCGTGCGATCCCCTTCCTGCGCAGTGGCGAGCCGTGAGTCGGTCGTCGTCATAGGCCGGTCGCGCTCGGCCCGATCACCTCGACATGCGGTCGAGCGCGTCGATGGCCGTGGGCAGCCAGCCAGAGTCCCAGCGGTGCTCGCGCCGGGTGTCGTCGGAGTACAGATGGGGTATGCCGAGCTGCTCCATGAGCTCGTGGCCCTCCCCGAGGTGGTCCTTCGACCACTGAGGGGGATCCGCTCCGAAGTTCGCGTGGCCGAAGAGCGCGATGCGAGGGTTCGGGCCGAGCAGCCCACCCCGCGTCCTCAGCAAGTGAGGGATCGCGAAGTCACGGAAGTGCTCCGGGTTCGGCCAGTAGTAGGGCATCTCCCACTGATCCGGCTGCTCCTTCATGACGGGCGAGTCGAAGGCCGCGGCCGCGCGGAAGAGCTCCGGGTACCGCAGCAGCAGCTGCAGGCTCGCCGAGCCTCCCTTGCTGTAGCCGACCAGCAGGCGGGGCAGATCCGGGTACTTCTGGTCGATGAAGCCCACGACGTCCTCGACGAAGTAGAGCACCTGCTGGAACATCTGCCGGTCCGGCAGGTCAGTCATCCAGGGCCAGTCGGAGAAGGTCGGGGCGACGGCGATCAGTCCGTGGCGGTCGTGGAGGCCGTGACGCAGGACCTCGTCGAGCCCGTCGCCGGAGCGGTGGCTCAGCTCCGGGGTGGCCGGGAGCAGGAAGAGCAGCCGGGGGTTCTCCAGCTGGTCCAGACCGGCCGGCTCGAGCACCCGGATCGTCGTCTCGAGCATCTGACGGTCGGATCTGACGGTGTACTGGTCATAGGCGAGGCGGAGCGGCGCGGAGTACGTGGCGGGCATGGGACACCTCTCGAGGGGACGGGAGCGCGGCGGTACGGCTCAGGACTTCAGGCCACCGGCCGTGAGGCCGGAGACCACGTGCCGCTGCGCGAGGAAGAAGACGAGCAGCACGGGGATCACCGACAGGGTCGTCGCCGCCATCTGCACTCCCCACAGCGGGCCGGCCAGCGGATCCTCGTAGTGCGTGAGCGCCACGGGCACCGTGAGCTTCTCCGGGGAGCGCAGGTAGATGAGCGGCTCGAGGAACTGGTTCCAGCTGTACCAGCAGGAGAGCACCACGACCGAGGCGATCGACGGCCGCACGAGCGGCAGATAGACCTGCACCATGGTGCGCCATCTCCCGGAGCCGTCGATCGAGGCGGCGTCCTCGAACTCGGCCGGCAGCGTCAGGAACGCCTGCCGCATCACGAACGTCGCGATCGGCGCGGTGACGAGCGCGGCCGTGAAGATGATCAGCGGGTAGTGGGTGTCGACCCAGCCGAGCGTCGCCGCGTACTGGAACAGCGGGATGATGGTCGCCTCGGGCGGGATGAAGATGACGCTCAGCAGCATGAGGAACACCGCGCCCGCGGCCACGGGACGGACACGTGCCAGGGCGTAGCCGGCGGGGATCGACATGACCAGGGTGAGCACCGCGACGAGCGCCATGATGACGACCGAGTTGAGGAACTGCTGCGCGAAGGGCTGCAGCGTGAAGACATCGGCGTAGTTCTCCCAGCGGACCTCCTCCGGGAGGATCGTGGGCGGGTACCTCAGGATCTCGCCCGGCGTCTTCAGGGAGGCGCTGACCATCCACAGGATCGGGGCGAGCGCCACGAGGGCGAGCAGGACGAGCACCAGGTAGTTCGCGCCCCGGGCCACGGTGCGGCGCGGATCAGTCGTTCTCATGGAAGACCACTCGCTTCCTCGCCTGCCACAGCGCTGCGGTGAGCAGCAGGATCACGGCGAACAGGAGGACGGCCAGCGCACTGGCGTAGCCGACGTCGTTGAGCAGGAACCCCTGCTTGTAGATCTCGAAGGCCAGCACCGAGCTCTGCACGCCCGGCCCGCCCTCGGTCAGGAGCATGACGACCTCGAAGACCTTGAAGGAGCCGACGATCATCAGCATGAAGACCATCATGATCGCGGGCGAGATCTGCGGGACCACCACGCTGCGCAGCACGCGCACGCGCCCCGCGCCGTCGATCCTGGCCGCCTCGATCAGCTCCTGCGGCACCGCCTGCAGCGCGCCGAGCAGGATCATCACGTTGATGCCGACGTTCTTGGTCAGCTGGATCACCGCGAAGACGACGAGCGTGAGCCAGCCGCCGCGGAGCCAGGGCGGGCCGTCGGCCCCGACCGCGCCGAGCAGCGCGTCCAGGAGCCCCTCGGGCTGCACGATGAAGCTCCACACCAGCGCCCACGCCACCATCGTGACCAGCGCCGGGATGAAGACGATCGAGCGGAAGATCCCGATGCCGCGCAGCGTCTGGTTCAGCAGCACGGCCAGGAGCAGCGCGATCACGGTGCCGGCCACGCTCAGCACGCAGACGAAGAAGAAGGTGTTGGGCAGGACGGTGATCATGCTCGGGTCGGTGAGGATCCGGGCGTAGTTGTCCAGGCCGACGAAGTCCTGCGAGCCGGCGAGGACGTTGACGTCGTGGAGGCTGAGCCAGATCACCCACACGATCGCGACCAGCCCCACCGCGGTGAAGCCGATCATCTGGGGTGCCAGGAGCAGGTATCCGAAGCGGTTCCTCCCCCGCGTGCGGAGGGACCGGCGGGGGCGGGAGGGTGCGGCCTGCGTCGCGACGCTCATGCCGAGATCACCGGATCGATCGCGGAGCACACGCGCGGCAGGGCCTCGTCGAGGTCGGCCTCCGGCGTGTACACGAACTCGTCCAGGGAGGAGTCCAGGGCGTTGGCGACACGGGCCCCGTTCGGGGCGACGGGGAAGATGTGCCCGCTGCCGGAGATCGCCTCGACCACGGGCTCGAGCTGCTCCGCGGAGAGCAGCCCCGAGGACTGCGCGAGGACCTCCGCGCTGAGCAGGCTCGCTCGGGACGGCGGGAAGAACCGGGAGATCTTCTCGGCGTTCGCGCGTGCGGTGAGATGGGCGAGGAAGGCCAGCGCGGTGTCCTGCTGCCGCCCGGCGCTGAGCGCGACGATCGCGGACTGGCCCACCGACTGGATGTCGCCGGCGGGCCCGCCCGGGGTGGGCAGCACGTCCCAGTCGAAGCCGGCGCCGTCCAGGAGAGTGCTGGAGCCCAGGAAGGCGGTCGTGCTGCCCGCCTGGCCGCCGAAGAAGTCCACCTGCCGGCCGGGCACCGGGGAGGAGCCGTCCTCGTACACCATCGAGTGGAAGAGCCCCAGCGCCTCGGCCATCTCGGGGGCGTCGGCGGTGCATCGCACGGCGTCCTCGTCCCAGGGGGAGGCCCCGTAGGCCTCCATGATCGGGAGCAGCCGGGTCCAGTTCTGGAAGTCGAAGTCGTTGACGACGTAGCCGGGCAGCCCGGTGGCCTCGGTGAGCTGACGGGAGGTCTCCCGGAACGACTCCCAGGTCCAGTCGCCGGCCGCGAGGAGATCTGCGGGCGAGGCCACGCCGGCCTCGGCGTAGAGGGTCTTGTTGAAGTACATGATCAGCGGCCCGGTGGAGAACGGGACCCCGTACTGCGCCTCGCCCGCTCGCCAGCGCTCCTGCAGCTCGGGCACGAGGTCGTCCACGTCGTAGTCGGGGGTGGAAGCGAGCGTCGGCGCGACATCGAGCAGCGCTCCCGCGTCGATGTACTCGCGGCTGGACTCCACCGGGAGCCAGGTCAGGTCCGGCGGGTCGCCCGCGGTCATCCCGGTGGTGAGCACCATGTCGAGCTGGTCGAGGCTCAGGCTCTCGAACTCGATGCCGGAGACCTCCTCGTGCTCGGCCAGGAAGTCGTCGGCGATCTCCTGGAACAGGGCGAGGTGATCCGGGTTCGAGGACCACATCGTCATCCGCAGGGTGATGCCCTCGGAGCCCGGCCTCGTGCGGGAGAAGCCCGGCAGGCATCCGGTCGACCCTGCCGTGACGCCGGCGAGGCCCGCCCCGGTGAGGAAGGTGCGTCGTCGCATGGCAATGCCTCCTGTCTGCGCAGCGCGCTGCGTCGCACCGCTGTCGCCCCACGAGAGTATGACGTTATACTTCTGATCGCAACGGGGCTCGATCGAACGGATCGGCCCAGGTGATCGCCGCCTGGGAGCAGGAGCTTCGGGTTACGACGATTTAGCGAGGCAGGCATGCACAGGACACGGGCCCTTGATCCACAGCTCGCACGCTTCCAGCCGCTGGAGCGCGTGGTCACCTTCGACGACTTCGATCGCGGGTTCAACGGATGGATGGATCTGACGCCGAACTTCGTCTACGAGGACTACGAGTCCTTCGACAGCTCCGTGGACCTCACCAGCTGGGCGCCCTGCATGCTCAGCTCCGCCCCGATGCGCTTCGCGGCCTCGCACGGCTCGATGGAGGGGACGTATTCGCTGAAGCTCACGACGGGGGCGGCCGCCGCCCCGGCCACCGAGCCGCCCGCCGACGGCTCCATGGGGGTGGCGGTCAAGCGCCTGTCCCGGTTCGGCGATCCCTCGAAGATCCAGATCGAGACCTGGTACGCGTACACCCCTGCGCAGGACCGCGTCGGCATCGGCGAGGAGGACATCCGCGCCTTCGGCTTCTACTTCGACATCCAGGACGGCGAGCACCGGTACATGCCCGGCGTGCGCTACGTGAACTCCCTGGACGGGAAGCTCGTGAAGCGATGGCAGTACTGGAAGGCGGAGGAGGGCGTCAGCCACGCCGACTGGAACTTCGGCGTCGAGAAGGGCTGGTGCGCCCCGGGCATCGACAACCTCTGGTACGGGCGCCGCCACGAGGACGGCTCCACCGACGGCTATCAGTGGGTGCCCGGTGGCGAGCAGGACCTGCTCTACAACGAGAGCCCGGACAAGATCAACTGGCTCTACCTCCGCCTGCTCGTGGACGTCGACAAGCGCGAGTACGTGGAGCTGCAGAGCATGGACAGGGTCTTCGACCTGCGGGGGATCCAGCCGACGCTTGCAGACCGCTACCGCGCCATCGACAACCTCATCAACCCCATCTTCTACGTGGAGACCGACACGGACCGCCAGGTGCACCTCTTCCTCGACTCGGTCCTCTACTCGACCGAGTGATCCCGTCCGGCACGTCGAAAGGACCCGCTGTGCTGACCACCCATACCTCCGTCCTCGCCCGCAGGATCCGGATCCGCTCCGAGCACGTCACCCTTCCCCACGAGGCCGGGTGGGCGTCCGAGGCGGTGTTCTTCACCCAGGTGGAGGGGGCGCATCCGCCGCTGACCGTCACCACCGAGATCTCGCCGGACGGGATCACCTGGGCCGAGTGCGGCCGGGCGAGCACCCTCCCGGCCGACGGGACGATGGCGGTCAACCGCCTCGAGCTCTTCGGCAACTGGCTGCGCCTGCGGATCACGGGCGCGAGCGAGGCCGAACCGGCCCGTATCCTGGTCCATCTCAACGTCAAGGGCTGAGACCGACGCGTCCGCCCGAGGGCGGCACGGCGCAGCGGAGGGGAGGGACGGTGTCACGCAGAGGTGCCCGGCTGTCCGACGTGGCACGACTGGCCGAGGTCTCTCCCGGCCTCGTCTCGCGCATCGTCAACGACGACCCCACCCTCAAGGTCCGCGCCGCGACGCGCGAGCGCGTGCTCGAGGCCGTCGAGATGCTCCAGTACATCCCGCACGCCTCGGCCCGCGCGCTGCGCAGCTCGCGCACGGGGTTGCTCGGCTTCGCGCTGCACCGGGTGAACGACCCGATCTACGCCCAGCTCGTCGACTCCGCACAGGCCGCTGCCACCTCGCGCGGGTACTCGGTCGTGCTGCTCAGCGCCGAGGACCTCATGGGCCGGCCAAGCGCTCATCGCGCCCTCGTGCGCGGGCATCGCGTCGACGGCCTGCTGATCCAGAGCGGGTTCCAGGCGGTGGACGCCGGCCTGCAGGACGTCGCCCGGGAGGTGCCGTCCCTGGTGTTCAACGCCGACGAGACGCCCGGGCTGCGCACGCTCCGGCTCGACGACGCTGCCGCCGCGAGGGCCGCGACGCGGCACCTGATGGACCTCGGGCACACGCGGATCGCCTTCGTCGGCGCCGAGGGCGCGACCTCCCGCAGGCGCTTCCAGGGCTATGCCGAGGCGCTCTCGGGCGGCGGGCTCGCCCCGCTGCCGATGATCGCCGGCGGCTGGGAGGCGGAGTCCGCGCGCGCGGAGATCGCCTCCTCTCTCGCGGCCGGAGGGGAGGCCACGGGGCTGGTCGTCGCGAGCTCGACCAGCGCGCTGGGCGTGCATGCCGGGGTGCTCGCCTCCGGAGCGGCCATCCCGGAGGACATCTCCGTGGTGAGCATCCACGACACCTGGTTCGCCGAGCACCTCACCCCCTCGCTCACCGTCGTCCAGCTCCCGCTCGCGGACATCGGCAGCGCGGCGGTGGACCTGCTCATCGAGCAGATCGAGGAGTCGACCGAGGGCGAGACCGTCCTCGACGAGCAGCCGCCGCGGCTGATCCAGCGCGCGTCCTCGGCACCGCCGCCGCAGCGGTGAGGGCGGCACCGGTCCGAGGGCCCTGGACCGATGGAGCATCTCGCCCCGTCGGTCAGCGAGGGAGCGGGTCCCTGCTCCACGGATAGGCGGCCTGCGCTCCGTGCCGGGTGACCGCGAAGGCGCCCACGCGAGCAGCGAAGTCGCTCGCGGCGAGAAGGGCCTCACCGCGAGAGATCGCGACGCCCAGCGCGCCGACGAACGCATCGCCTGCTCCCGTCGTGTCGACGGCGGAGACCGATGGCGAGCTGACCTCGTCGAGAACTGCGCCGCCGGCGATCTCCTCGTCACCGGGTTCGATGTCCGAGGAGCTGACGATGGCGCCTTCGGCGCCGCGGGTCATGATCACCGACGGGACTCCCGCCCGTCGGAGCTCGTGCACGACGAGGGCGTCGTCCTGAGGGCTGTCACCGGAGGTGAGCATCTCGAGGACCAGGCGGCCTTCGTGCTCGTTGACCACGAGCGGGTCTGCACTCATGAGCGTCGAGCGCGCGACGTCGATCACCGGCGCGAGGTTCAGGACAAGACGCGTCCCGGTGAGGAGGCAGAGCCTCGCGACCTCGTCGACCGCCTCTGCCGGGATCTCACCCTGGGCGATGACCACGTCACTGGAGGCCACGTCGTCAGCGAGTGCTTCCACCAGCTGCGGAGTCCAGGTGGCGTTCGCGCCGGGGGCTAGCACGATGCTGTTCTCCCCGGCGCTGTCGAGCGTCACCACTGCCAGCCCGGTCTCGACGTCCTCCACGGCGGAGATGTCGTCCAGCTCGACGCCTGCCTCGCGCAGGAGCGAGAGCGCGAGGTCTGCATCGTCGTCGGTGCCGGTGCGACCGACGAATCTGACGTGGCCGCCCAGGCGGGCGGCGGCGCAGGCCTGGTTCGCGCCCTTCCCGCCGGGGGAGCGTCGTATGCGGGTGCTCGAGAGCGTCTCGCCGGGCAGCGGATGGCGTGGGACCTCGAGCACCAGATCCACGTTCGCGGACCCGACGACGAGGATCCTGCCCGGCGACGCGTCGTCCTGCGCGGTCACGCAGCGCGCAGAGCCTGCCTCGATCACGACGCGCCTCCGGCGAGGTATCGCTGAGGGTTGTCCGTGATCAGCTGTCGAGCGATCGACCGCTCGACCCCGCGCGCCACCAGGAGATCGAGGAACACGGTGGGCACGAGCACGAATCCGTTCCCACCCAGGCTGCTCCACATCTGCTTCAGGAACAGGTCGTGGCTGAGCAGGATCTGGTCCGCGTATCCCAGCTCGATCAGTCGGGCCACGGCAGCGACGGTCGCGGCGATGGCCGGTGATGCCCCTTCCCCAGGGAACGTGATGTCGAGCCCGATCATGTCGAACTCGAGCCAGACCCCTCGGTCCAGGAGGCGCCGCTGGTAGTCGAGATCGTCGCCGGAGGGATCGCTGTGGGCGAGAGACAGGCGAGTCGGATCAGCACCCATCTCTCCGACGGCGATGTCCAGCACCTCGTCGCCGCGGCGCTGCCATCCGGGCATGTGGATGTTCATCGCCGTGCCCGGGCTCTCGTGCTGGGCGAGGGAGGCGGCGCGGAGGCTCGTGCGCTCGCCGGCGGTGAAGCCCGGGGAGACCCCGACCTCGCCGATCGCCCCCGCGCGGAGACCGGTCTCCCCGACGCCGACGTGCAGCTCGTCGAGGATCTCCTGCGCGAGAGCATCCACTCCCGCGCCGGTGATTCTCTCTCCCTCGAACTTCTCGAGATAGGCACCGGTGGACATCACCACGTGGAGTCCCGTCTCCTGCGAGAGCCGCAGCAGGTCCGCCGGGCTGCGGCCGATGGCGGCCGAGCCGGTGGCGTCGACGATCGTGCCGCCTCCGGTCGCCTGGTAAGCGGCGACCTCGCCCCGGACGCCGTCGAAGCTCTTCGGTGCGACGTTGTCGCGGCTGCAGTACGGGTCCTGCCGCAGGGCCCACAGCAGCGATGGCTCCACAGCACGGTCCAGGAGCACGTGGCTGAACTCGTAGGACGGTGGTGCGAGGCACGGGCTCAGATCGTTGAAGAGATGCTCATGGGGGAGCACCGTTCCCAGGTCGGACGCGGCGACGGGTCCCTGGACGGTCTGGACGACAGGGCCCTTTCCGCTCATGAGCGCACCTCGTCCGACTGGGACTCCGGTGCGATGCCGTCGTGAGGGCCGATCTGGCGGGGTGTCTCCTCCTCGCGGACACGATTCGAGGGGATCATCGCGATGCCGGAGGCAGACAGGGCGACCAGCGCTCCGAGGACGGTCACCACGTGCACGGTCCCCATGCCGGGGATGATCGAATCGATGAGAATCGAGCCGACGAGCTGACCGGCGGTCGAGGCGAGGGCGAGCAGAAGCAGGCCCAGACGGCGGACCAGCAGCGCCATCAGGGCGATCGACGCGAGTCCCAGCGGGCCACCCAGGTACATCCACCAGATGTCCGGCAGGGCGAAGCTCGCGTTCCCGGCGGCGACCCGACCGAGGAAAGCGATGGTGAGGGCGACGAATCCGATCAGGAAGTTCCAGGTGATCGAGACGAGCATCGAGCCGGAGAGCCTGCCGATGTTCGAGTTGCCGGCCGGCTGCCAGCCTGCCAGGAGACCGCCGGCGAACGGCAGGATCACGAGCGCCAGGGTGTGCGGGGTCTCGAAGTTCGGGGAGACCACGAGCACCGTGGCGACGACGGCGAGCACGGCGCCGATGATGCGGAAGATGCTCAGGGCCTGCTTGAAGGGGACACCGATCCCGAGGCGGTCGCAGACGACGCCGGAGATGACCATGCCGGAGATGAGGGCGGTCTGGAAGGTGGCGACGCCGAGCGCGCCGACCGAGATGCCCTCGGAGAGCACGATCACCGCGCCGCACAGGCCGGCGAAGAAGTTCGGCCATGGAATCGTTCCGCGGCGGAGGTGTCCGGGCAGCGACAGGAAGGCCTGTCTCGTCGAAGGTCGCGGCAGGATGATCACGAGCATCAGCACGAGGCCGGATCCGAAGCTGACGATCGCTGCGAGGTGACCGTCCCCGAGCTCGGTGCCGAGACGACCGTTGACGGCCGACTGCATGGGGCCGAGCATGCCTGCCAGGACGGTGAACAGGACGAAGATCCCGACTGCTACGGTCTTGGCGGTCGGCGGGCGGGTGTGGACGACGTTGTCCGTGGTCTGGGGCATGGTCAGTCCTCCTTCTCCGTCTCGCCGGCCAGCCAGGACATGGCCTGGGAGAACAGCAGGCCGTAGCCGGCCCAGTCCATGAACTCCGTCGGTGCCCAGTGCGGGGAGACGTCCGAGGCGAATGCCAGCGTGCGGCCCTCGCCGACGCTGCGCACGGCCAGGAGGGGATCTCCGTCGACCTCGGCGAGGACGGTCGCATCCTCCTTCGCCACGAGCTGCTGATAGCCGAGGAGGATCGGCCAGGACCTCTCGAGGCCCGCGACGACGGGGTGCTCGACACCGGTGAGGGTGCCCGTGACGCCCTGGGGCGACTCGACGCGGTCGTCCCATCGGTGGATGTCGACGGGGAGGATCTGCTCGACAGCGGTGCCGGCGTAGTTCGCCTTCGCGCCGAAGCCCTGGAAGGAGAGGTAGCCCCCGGCCATCATCAGGCCGCCGCCGTCCCGCACCCAGTCGCGCAGCAGGTGGAGGCGATTCGGAGTAGGACGCCCGTGGTCGAACACCTGCGGAGGGAGGAGCAGCGTGTTCGCGCCGACGTCCGAGAGGAGGACGACGTCGTACTCATCGAGCTCCTCGCGCGTGAGCGGGAAGAACTCCGCGACATCGTGAGAGCGCATGTGCGTGACCTCGTGCCCACCTTCGCGCAGCACGTCGAGGAGACGTGCACATCCGATCTGCACCTGCGTGTGGGGGAAGGGGTCGTATCCCTTGTGGTCAATGGTCGCACTGACCCACGACTCGCCGGCCAACAGCACCTTCGCCATCTTCGTTCCTCCTCGAACAGTTCTCGTAGAGTGTTGCGCAACGATTGCGCAATACATGGTGTGACCGACCATAGGGCCGTGACGTGCAGATGGCAACCCGATCACGCGTAGCCTGTCGGCGCAGCACCACAGGAAGGGAAGGGGACTCATGTCGATCTCAGCCGTCGCCCGTGAGGCCGGTGTCTCGACATCGACCGTCTCGCGCTTCCTGAAGGGGGAGCTGCGGGTCAGTCCCGAGACCGAGGCCCGCATCCGGTCGGCGATGGGCGCCACCGGCTTCACGTCGCCGCGCAGCTCCGTGAGGCACCTCGCCCTGATCATCCCCGAGCTTTCCAACCCCTATTTCGCGCAGCTGACGCAGGCGATCACCGATGCGGCGCATCACAGGGATCTCGAAGTGTCGGTCCTCGTCTCCGACGGCCTCGAGGCGCGCGAGCACAGGATGGTCTCTGCGTGTGCACAGAGCGCTCGCATGGGGGTGGACGCGATCCTGTTCGCCTCGATGACGGGAAGCGGCGCCCTGCTCACCGAAGTGCCGGAGGGCTTCCCGTTCGTCGTGATCGACGAGAAGCTCGACGGGCCGCTCGCCGGCTCGCGACACTTCGTCGGTGCGGACAACTTCGAAGGCGCCTACCGGGCGACGACCTACCTGCTCAGCCAGGGACATCGACGCATCGCGCATCTCGCGGGACCGGAACGCCTGGGCTCGGCGCGCGACCGACTCCGCGGGTATCTGCGGGCGATGCGGGACGCCGGCCTGGACACCGATCCCCAGCTGGTGCTCGAGGGGCCGTACTCCGAGTCCTTCGGTGCGAGCGCGCTCTCGCGGGTCCTGCGCCTCGACCAGCCGCCCACTGCCGTCTTCGCGGCGAGCGACATCGTGGCCGTCGGCCTGTCCTCGGCGGCTCCGATGCACGGCGTCAGCATTCCGGGCGATCTCTCGCTGATCGGCTTCGACGGGATCGAGCAGGGTTCCTGGGTCACGCCGAAGCTGAGCACCGTCGCTCAGCCGGTCGCCGAGATCGCCAAGCAGGCGCTCGACCTCCTGACCACCGACGGTGCCCCCGCGGAGCCGGCGGCCCGGCTCCTGCCGATGGAACTGCGGATCGCAGGGTCGGTCGGGGCGGGCCCCTCACCGTCGTCCTGACACCAGCACCTGCTCGAACAGCTCAGCGGCCCGCAGCAGCTGGGCGAGCTCAAGGTGTTCGTCCACGGAGTGCATCTGCGCCGGATCGCCCGGGCCCCAGATGACCACCGGCAGGTCCGGACGGAACTGCTGAAGGACGGACCCGTCGGTGAAGTACGTGACCGGGGACGGATCGACCTCGGCAGGCAGCGAGCGGACGAAGTGCGAGTCCGGGTCGGTGCGCAGCGCGGAGAGGTCGAGGAGCGTCTCGACCTCGTCGATCCCCTCGGTCCCGGCCCAGTGCTCGAGCAGCGGCTCCGGCTCCGCGATCGTCCGCAGATCGACCGTCGCAGCGGCCGCGTCCGGCACGATGTTCGTGGCGTCCCCGCCATGGAACGTGCCGACGGACGCCGTCTCCGCACCGAGCGCGGGGTCGTGTCGAAGAGGTGCGGCGGCCAGGGCCGGGCCGAGGGCCGAGGCGAGCCTCGTCACCGCGTTGATGCCCCGCTCGGGGGCGGATCCGTGCGATGACCGTCCACGAGCGACCAGCCGGAGCCAGAGGGCCCCGCGATGCGTGCACCGCACGGTGAGGGACGTGGCCTCCGGGATGACGATCCCGGTGAGCGCCAGATCGGTGATCACGTCGCGGGTGTGCTGAGCCCCGAGCGAACCGATCTCCTCGTCCGAGGTGAGCAGCAGATGCCCCGCGGCCCCGCGGTCCGAGGCGCGGAGAAGGGCGGTGGTCGCGGCGGCGAGTCCGCCCTTCATGTCGACGGAACCTCGCCCGTGCAGATGCGAGTCGTCGATCTCGCCGCCGCGCGGAGGCCGGGACCACTGCGCCTCGGCTCCCACGGGAACGGTGTCGACGTGGCATGCGAAGAGCGGTGCCGGGCCGTCCGGGCCGAGGGAGATCAGGGTCCACGGGCGGTCTCCTCCGCCGGTGGAGACGCGCGCGTCGTCGGCGTGGTGCCGAATCACGTCGGCGACGCGCTGCTGGACAGAGCGCATGCCGTCGACATCGGCGGACGTGCTGGGGATGCGGACGAGGTCCGCGGCGAGGTCGATGGTCTCGAGCATCGTCAGTCCCCGTACACCCTGAACCCCACCACCCGCGCCTCGGGCACCCCGTGGGTGTCCTCGACGACCAGCCGCAGCGCGTCCGTGACGACCGGCGAGTCCAGGCGCAGCACCCGGTGGCGCTCGCGGTTCTCGCGCAGCGAGGCGAGGTGGTGCCAGGCCCCGTCGGACCGGCTCTCGAGCCGGGCGTTGCGCACCAGGGTGGGCATGATGTCGTCGGGGGAGCGGTGGTGGTGGAGGTTGATGAGGTCCTCGTTGAGGTCGTCGTCCAGCAGCAGGTCCACCTCGGTGATCGTCTGCGGCTCCTCCCAGGCGAGCTCGAGCGTGGGCTGCGGGTCCTCCGCGGCCGGGCCCGAGACCCACATGTTCGGCCCGCCGTAGGGACGGGCGAAGCCCCCGATCACGCGGGCGGGGGCGAAGGCGCCGGTCGGCGAGGCGAGGCGGAAGCAGATGCTCTCCCCGTGCAGGGTCTCCTTCCACTCGCGCCACTGCTCGGTGAACTCCTCTCCCTGCGGCAGGAGGCGGCGGTGCATGGTGACGGTGCCGGGCTCGGCGTGGTCGCCGCGGTGCACCTGGAGCAGCGGGTTGCTGTGCAGCACGACGACCACGTTCCGCGGCTTCGCGGGAGTGTGCGTCAGGGGCAGGCGCACCCAGGAGCGTCCTTGCGGGACTGCGACGCGCACGGTGTCCAGCTGCTCGTGGGGGAGGTAGTTCTGGGGCTTCGAGGTGGTGTGCAGGGCGGCGGAGAGCTCGGTGTCCTCCGCGGCGTCCACGAGCACCTCGACGCCGTCGATCCCGGGGTCGGCGGGCAGGACCAGGCTGAGATCGTTCTCGAGCACCTGGGCCCCGGTGCTGGTCGTGGAGGCCAGGCGCGTCCGGGTCGAGGAGGCGGTTGCCGACGCCGTGAGGGCCAGGTTCGCGGGGTCCTCGTCGGCGATCCCGAGGGTCGAGGCGTCGGCGCGGACCAGAGCGCGGCGCAGCTGCGGGAGCTGCTCGGTCGCGAGCGCACGCGGGGAGACGTCGAGCTGCTGGGAGAGGGCGGCGCCGATTCCGGCGGCCTCGCCGAGGACCGCGCAGGTCGCCATCACGCGGGTGGAGCCGAAGGCGACGTGGCTGGCGCTGATGTCACGCCCGGCCATCCACAGGTTCGCGACGTCCCGGGAGTACAGGCAGCGCAGGGGGATGTGGTAGTTCCCGTCGGGGTGCCAGTGGCGCGAGCCGCGCTCGGAGGCGTACACCCCGCCGACGGGGTGGAGGTCGATGGACCAGCCGCCGAACGCGACCCGGTCCTCGAACTCGGTCTGGCCGAGCACGTCGTGCTGGGTCAGCACGTGGTCGCCGACGAAGCGGCGGTACTCGCGCTTGCCGGGCACGGCGCCGATCCATTCCAGGGAGAGGTTCTCCGCGTCGAAGCGGCCGGAGTTCTTGATGTGGTCCCAGATGCCGTAGCAGACGGCCTGCAGCTCGTCGCGGATCCGCTCGTTGTCGCGGACGACGTCGAGGTCGCCGCCCCATTCGATCCACCAGTAGTCGCAGCCGTTCATCTCCCGGCGGATCACCCGGTTCTCGGGGATCGAGGTGGCGGAGACGTCGATCGCGAAGGGCGGGGGCACGAAGCGCTGCGGATGGCCGACGTCCTTGGTGTAGAAGAGGATCGTCGAGCCGAGCATGTCCTCGCCCGGATGCTCGGGCGCCCAGGACTCATCGAACTCGCTGCGCGGCTCGCTGCCGCGGCGTGAGGAGGCGCCGGCGAGATGGCCGACGAGCCCGTCGCCGCTGCAGTCGATGAAGGTCTCGGCCTCGAAGCGGAGGCGCCGCTCCGAGCCGCTCATCCATCCCGTGACCGAGCGCAGCCGGCGCTCGCCGGCAGGGCCGTCGGCCTCGACCTCGGTGACGTCGGTGTTCAGGAACAGGGAGAGGTTCTCCTCGGCCCGCACCTTCTCCAGCAGCAGCAGATCCCAGTAGTAGGGGTTCCCGTCGGGGTTGCGGTACTGGTTCTCCACGAACAGCTCGCCCATGATCCCGGTCTCGCGGGCGAACATGTGGATGCCGTGCGCGGTCGCGCCGCACACCCACACCCGCACCTCGCTCGAGGAGTTCCCGCCGAGCACGGGCCGGTTCTGAACGAGGGCGATGCGTCGGCCCTGCCGGGCGGCGGCGATCGCGGCGCAGACGCCGGCGAGGCCGCCTCCGACGACGACGATGTCGTACTCGTGATGCTCGGTGTTCATGCCTCGTGTCTCCCGTGCTCGAAGAGGATCGATGTGTCCAGGAAGGAGATCGCGGCGTCGCGTGTGCGTCGCTGTGCGACCAGCACCCACAGCAGGCTCGACACGAGGGTGTCGCTGGCTCGGCCCGCGAAGTACTGGGTCCACACCGAGCCGTTGCGGATCCCGGTGAACAGCGGCATGTGCACGGTCCGGGCCAGCCGGGACTCGGGGTCGCCGTGGAGGGCGATAGCGGTGCCGGCCGTCTCTCTCAGGGTCTGCGCGAGGGTCACGGCGGCATCGCTCTCCCCGGACCGATTGCCCAGCAGCAGCACGTCCCCCTCCCGCAGCAGGGTCGAGACGGCCAGCCCGGCCTCCTGCGGGCTCTCGTGGAACCAGGCCGGCACCCCGATGCGTAGCAGTCTCATGTGCAGCTCCCGCATCGCGGGGATGTCCCCCCACTCCGCGAACAGGTGCACCCGGCCGGCCTCGGCGACGGCGGCGGCGGCGCGCTCGATGGCGTCGACGTCGAGGACGCTCGCGCTGTCGCGGAGGGCTCGCGCCTGCGTGCCGGCGAGGATGCCCAGCACCTCGTCGGGGGCATGGTCGGGACGGATCTCCGTGCCGATGTCGTGCTCCCAGCCGGACTGGACGCTGCGGCCGTTGTCCAGGGCGATGGCGCCGCGCAGGGCGGGGTAACCGGAGTAGCCCATCATCACGGCGAAGCGAGTGACCGTGGTGGCCGAGGCACCCGCCCGTTCGGCCAGCGCCGTGATGGACTCCATGCCGGAGACGGCCGGGTCCTCGAGCACCGCCTCGGCGACGCGGGACATCGTGGGGTTCAGCGAGGGCAGGACGTCGGCGATCCTCCGCAGCGGGGACTGCGGAGCGCCGCCGTCGGACGGGCCGCCGGCGTCAGGTGCCGGAGGGGTGTTCACGGTGGAGCTCCTTCGAGAGGGGGTGAGGACCGCGGGCGCGGGCCGACGCACCGCCGGCCCGCGCACGGCAGTCATAGGAGAGAGTTGATCGCCTCTCCGGCGCCGGCCATCGCCTCGGCAGGGGTCTGCTCACCGAGCAGCGCCTTCTGGACCGCTTCGGCCAGTTCGGTCTCAAGCTGCGCGTACTCGGGGTACGCCCACAGCGGGCTGGTGGAGGCGGTGGCGGTGATCTTCTCGGTGAAGGCGGCCAGGAAGGGGTCGTCCTGGATCGCGCCGTCGGCCAGACCGGTGTCGGTCACCGGAGGGCTGCTCGTGACCTCGAAGTACTCCAGGGCGATCTCGGGGTCGGAGGTGATCCACTGCGTGAACTCCGCCCCCGAGACGGCACCGGGGCCGTCCATCACCACCAGCAGGTTCCCCCAGGCGAGCGCCCGCGGAGTGTCACCTTCGGCGAGGACGGGGCGGGATGTCGGCACCATCTTCGAACGGATCTCGGAGTCGGGGGAGTTCGCGACCACGATGGACGCGCCGATGGGGGCGTCGTCGTAGAAGGCGGTGCGGCCCTGGCTGAACAGGTTCCGCGCGGAGTTGCGGTCGGTGCCGGCCGCGATCAGGCCCTCGTCGTACATCTCCTTGTACCACTCCATGGCCGCCACGGAGGGGTCGTCGCCCAGCGTGCAGGTGCCGTCCTCCATGAGGGTGGCGCCGAAGGTCTCGAGCCAGAAGATGAAGTCCTTCAGCTGGGCGACCTCGGTCGAGGCGGCGTAGGGCACCATGTCCCCGCCGAGTTCCTTGACGGCCCGCAACGCGTCGGCGAACTCGTCGAGGGTCACCGGCGTCTCGGCGACTCCTGCCTTTTCGAGCAGCTCGGAGTTCGCGATCAGGCCGATCGCCGCAGTGGTCCAGGGCAGTCCGTACTGGGTGTCCTCCAGCTGCCCGGTGGCCAGCGCGGCCTCCGTGTAGTCGACGTCGGAGGCGTACTCGGCGAGGTCCACGAGCTGCCCGGTGGCGACCATGGGGGCGAGCCACTCAAGGTTGAGCTGGACCACGCCGCTGATCTCGCCGCCGCGGGCGCGCAGCAGGATCTGGTTGAGCGCGTCGTTGTACGCGTCGGTCGTCGTGGTGATCGTCAGGCTGTTGTCCTCTTGGTAGCCGGCGATCGTCTCCTCGAGCCACGAGCTGGGAGGGTCCTCGGACAGGGCGAAGGAGGTGAAGTGGAAGTCCTCTCCGCTCTCGCCCGAGGGCGCCTCGCCGCCGCCGTCCGATCCTCCGCAGGCGGACAGTGCGAGTGCTCCGAGGCCGAGGCCGGACAGGCCCATGGCCTGTCGGCGGGAGACGCCGGCGACGGGGCGACCGGCGGGGCGGGGGAGGTGGAGTGGGGAGTGCATGGTGGGTTCCTCTCGGGTGTGCGGGACGGCGATGTCGGGCGGTGGAGGGGCGGGCGGGTCAGCCCTTGACGGCGCCGGCGGTCAGACCACCGGTCAGGAAGCGCTGCAGGGCGATGAAGGCGATCGCCACTGGGAGGGCGACCAGGAACGATGCGGCCATCAGCTCGGGCCAGTCGGTCCCGGCCTCGCCCATGTACTTGTTCACCAGCGCGGGCGGAAGGGTGCGCTGGTCCTGGCTGGTCAGGGTCAGGGCGAAGATGAAGTCGTTCCAGCCGCGCATGAAGGCGAACAGCCCGGCGGCAACCATCCCGGGGATCGTCAGCGGCAGCACCACCGCGTGGAGCGTGCGCCACCTCGACGCGCCGTCGATGGCGGCCGCCTCGATGAGGTCGTCCGGCAGGGTGTCGAAGAACTCCTTGAGCATCCAGACGCACAACGGGAGGGTGAACGTCGTGAACGAGACGATCAGCGAGAGGCGGTTGTTCAGCAGGCCCAGGCTCGCGAAGACGGTGTAGAGCGTGACCAGCAGCAGCGCGGAGGGCAGCATCTGGCTGAACAGGATGAACAGCAGCAACGGTCGTCGACCTCGGAAGCGGAACTTCGAGATCGCATACCCCATGTACGCCGAGATGATCACGCTGAGCACGGCGGTCGCGCCCGCGACGATCAGCGAGTTGGTGAGCCAGCCGTAGATCTGGGGATCGGTGAAGACGGAGACGTAGTTGTCCAGGGTGAAGCTGGTGGGGAAGAACTGCGGCGGGTACTGGTAGACCTGGCTGTCCGGCGTCACCGAGGTGACAAGAAGCCAGTACGTCGGGCCGAAGGCGAAGACGCCGATCACGATCACGGCCAGCCAGGGCACGATCCGGGGGCCGGAACGGCGGGGGCGTCGGGGGGCGGGGGCAGCGCCGCTGTACTGCGCCGCGTCCCTGGTGCCGGTCATCTGCTGCGTCGTGGTCATGACGGCTCCTCGCTGCGCTCGGAGAGCTGGACGTAGACCACGACCATGGCCATCAGCAGGATGATCCAGAGCACGCCGATCGCTCCGGCCTCCCCGAGGTCGTAGGCGCTGAACGCCGCCTCGTAGAGCGCGGTGGCCAGGGTGCTGGTGGTTCCGGCGGGTCCGCCGCCGGTCATCACGTAGATCAGGTCGAAGTGCTGGAAGTTCCAGATCACCTCGAGCAGCAGGACGATCCCGGTGACGCCGGCGATGTGTGGCCAGGTGACCGTCCGGAACCTGCGGATCGCGCCGGCGCCGTCGATGGACGCGGCCTCCTTCAGCTCGGAGGGGACGGTCTGCAGCGCGGCGAGCAACATGACCATGATCCACGGGAAGCTGTTCCAGGTCTTGGCGAGTATCAGCCCGGCGCGGGCCGCTTCGGTGTCGAACAGCCACGCGACCGGGGCGTCGATCAGCGACAGTGACTGCAGCAACCCGTTGAGCACGCCGTAGTTCGCATCGAAGATCCACGACCACAGGAACGAGACCACCACGCTGGGCAGGAGCCAGGGGAACAGGAACATGCCCCGCATCACTCCACGGCCGCGGATCCCCGTGTCCAGCGCCAGAGCGAGGGCGAGTCCGATCAGGAAAGGAAGCACCGTCGCCCCGGCGGTGAAGATCAGCGTCTGCCACAGCAGCTGCGGGAAGTCTTCGCCGAGCACGACGGTGAAGTTCTCCAGCCCCACGAACTCGCGTCCCGGGTACAGCAGGCTCTCTTCGAAGAACGCCATGGCGATGGAGCGCAGCAGAGGGTAGAGGACTACTGCGATCAGCAGGGCGAGGCCGGGCAGTACCAGCAGCCAGACGAATCCCGTCCCCCGGATGCGGCGGGGGGACCGGGTTCGCTCGATCTCGAGCTCAGGGGTCGCGGTGCTCATCGTCGAGAAGCTCCTGACGGGCGGGGCAGAGGTGGGAAAGCGAGGGGCCGACACGCTCAGTCGGCGAATGGTCGACAGTGACCAGGGCCGGCGACGGTGCCGACATCGATGAAAAAGTATCTCGCATGTCCGGCGGCAGTCAAGGAATTCTGTGAAAGATTCGCATGCCAGGGTCCGGTGCGGGGTTCGCCAGGTGAACTGCGCGAGCGGGCACCGGACTGAACTCTCCGGGGTGTCGGGCCATGAGTCACCTGCTTCTCCTGCGGGCTTCATATGTGGTCGTGGCCGCGATGATCCTCACCGGACTCGCCCTCGGCGCTGTGCTCGGCTACGTCCTGCGACGGTCCTGGTTCTGCGTCACTGGCGCGTCTCGAGACCTGTGCACGGCCCACTCGGCGGCGTCACCGAGGTGGCCCGAGCCCGCACGGTCGGCGAGGCGGCGGGTGTCGAGCGGGGAGCCGGCGGCGCTCGCACGGCGGCCGACGAGAAGGGCGGTGCTTGGTATGGCGGGGTCTTCTGGAACGCAGGGGACGGCGTGCGCTCTTCTCCGTAGAACTGCTCTCGGCATAGGGTTGCCCGCACTACGGTGCGGCCCCCGGCGGCGCCGATCCGTCGAGGGGAACGGGGCAGTGATGGCACGACGACGCAAGCGACGAACACGATTCTCCCGGAGCGAGGGCGCGTCCCTGTTCCTGGAGCTGTTCGACCTCATCGCCGGCGTGGCACGGCTCGTCGGGCGGATCCCGGCGCTGATCCTGCAACTGTTCACCTGAGCGCGCGGAGCCCCCGGGGCCGCCTCAGTCGTGCTGGAAGGTGTACTCCCCGCTGAACCCGTCGATCTGCGGATCGGCGATGACCCGCAGGTTGACCCAGGTTTCGTCGTCCCGCTCGATCACCGGCAGCGTCAGGCCCTCGACCACTACCGGCTCCTCGGCGCTGATCGGAAACTCCTGGCTGGCGTCGTCGCCCTCGAGGATGAGGGTGCCGCTACCGGACTCGATGGTGAAGGTCCCGGAGATGGTCATCTCGTCGCTGTACTCGTCCGCATCGAGCTCGGTGTCCCAGCGTCCGTCGGAGGTCTTGTAGCTGACGGTGCAGGAGACCTCGCCCCCGCTGCCGCTGCAGCGCTTCTTCACGTGCTCGGTGCATCCGCTGAGCACCAGCGATCCCAGCAGCAGCATGGCCGCGCCCCCGCGCGTGACTGTTCCCCTCATGGCGAGAAGGGTACGCGCGGCTCGGGCCATCCGTTCAGCCGGCGCCGTCGGTCATCGCCGCCTGCGGCAGCCAGTCCGCGCCGAGCAGCTGCGCGACGCCGGAGAGGCCCTCGGTGTCGCCGCCGACGGTGTCGGAGGCGGCGGCGATCCGCTCCACCATCACCTTGCTGACCTGCTCCTCGACCGTGTCCTCGGCGTAGGCGATGTGCCAGGGGGAGACCTGGTGGTCGCGGTGGGTGCGGCCCGTGACCTGTCGGCCCGCGATGCCGGAGAAGCGGGCCTGGTGGAAGATCCCGACCCGCGGCTCGGTGGACGCCTGCCTGCCGCCGGGGAGGGACTC
Source organism: Brachybacterium sp. sponge (assembly GCF_001613775.1). NCBI lineage: Bacteria > Bacillati > Actinomycetota > Actinomycetes > Micrococcales > Dermabacteraceae > Brachybacterium > Brachybacterium sp. sponge. The sequence goes on from NZ_LRMP01000002.1 coordinate 68,900, forward strand.
GCCGGCGTGGAGGCTGATCGAGGCGACCGTGGTGAACACGCAGACCTTCGCCTCCCCGGTCTGGAAGCGCAGGCGCTCGGCCTCGACGTCGAAGCGGTTCCGGCCGTAGATCGTCGCGACCTTGAGGCCCGCGTCCCGCAGACGCTCGGTGATCGGGTCCGCAGCAGTGGTCACGAACTCGACCGAGCAGGCCACCTGCCGCTCCGCCTCGACCTGCTGCGCGATCCACTGCACCGTCGAGTCGACGCGGAGCAGCCCCGCCTTCTGCCGGAAGCGCAGCAGCGCCGCCCGCCCCTTCGCGGTGTTGCGGCCGCGACGCGCGAGGTCCATCTCACGGCAGAACTCGCCCCACTCCGCCTCGTACGCCTCTCGCTCGGCCGGGATGAGCGCGACCGGCATCCCGGAGATCGGCACCGGCCCCCACGGCGCGGACCGGTGCAGCATCGCGGCCGGCTCGTCGTCCGTGAGCCAGCTGCGCACCCGCGCGAGATCCTCCGCCCGACGGGTCGGATCCGTGGTCCAGGTCGCGCCGTAGCGGCCCTTCTCCAGACCGATCCCGTGCCGCTCGAGCGCCGAGGTGAAGGTGTGCGCGGGTTCTTTCGCAGTAGCCCAGGCGGACATCGGCTCGCCGTGCGACTGCGCATAGGCGGGGGCGAGATAGGGCAGCTCGAGCGGGGTGTGGCCCGGGGTGGCGGTGGTCGCGATGACGAACGGCGCCGCATCGTGCGAGCGGGTGTGCCCGGAGATCCGCGACCAGAGCTTCCACCGCTTCGTGGTGGTGCGGCGCAGGGCATGGGCCTCGTCGGCGATGATCACGTCCCAGTCGAAGCCGGCGACCTTCTCCAGCCGGTCCCAGGTGATCACCACCCATTCCAGGCCGCTGTCGCCGAGCGCCGTGATCGTGCGGCACCAGTGCCCGATCGTGATCGCCGCCGGCCGGTCCGCGACCACCAGCACCCGCTCCGCGCCGCGCAGATCGCCGACCGCGCTCGCGCCGAGCACGGCGGAGATCGTCTTGCCGACGCCCGGCTCGTCGGCCAGCAGGAACATCCGCCCGCCGGCTTCGGCGCGGGCCGCGATCGCGTCGGCCGCCTCGTACTGGTTCTGCCGCGGCTCGAAGCCGTCGGTCGGCTCGGGCACCGGGGCGGGGGAGCCGGGGTTGTGGAGGTTCTCCAGGAAACGGCCGAGGGTGTGCGGGCCGGGGGAGTAGGGCGCGAGATTTTCGGGGAGCGTCCGGCCGACGTGCACGTGCATCTTCACCGCGGGATGCCAGGAGGCGCCCTCGACCTGTGTGCCGTAGGGGACGTCGAGGATCCACAGCCGCTCGCCCGGGCCGACGACGGGCAGCTCCTTCGGGGCGTGGCGCGAGCTGCTCGACGAACGACGACGTGAGGACCTGCGGCGGCGGGTGGAGGGGGAGCGGCGGGAGGTGGGCACCGCTCGAGGTTAGCGGGGCGCGGCGGCGGGTGCTCCGCTGCTCGGCGTGCTCGGGGGCGCCTCGACGGCGATCCGCGCTACCGAGCGGTTCCTGCAGGACGCGCCGGTCGTGGCGTTCCCGTGGCACTCGGCAGATGCCGGTGAGAAGGTGGGTGTCCGCACGACCCCATCTCAGGAGGTTCGGACATGAGCAGCACCCCGCTGTACCACCCCGATGACGACGAGACGAATCCCCACCCGGAGGACCAGGGAATTTCCCACCAGGGTGGCCCGGAGGATCCCGCCGACGCGGGAGCGTCGCGATCCTCCCAGGACGCCGACTCCGCGGACACCGATCTCGATGAGCTGAACGACGAGGGCGTCGGCGGCACCGTCGGCTCGAAGGACACCTTCGAGCCGGAGGAGTCCGACGACTCCCGCCATGCCGGGAGGGGCGACTCGCCGCAGGTGTGAGGCCCGCCCGCTGTGAGCGACGTTGATCGCTCACAGCGGTGCGCGTCGCATCGGCCCCGGCTGTCCCTCGGACGGCGAGGAGCGGGCCGGAATCGACTAGTCGTACAACTTCACCGAGCCGGGGGCGACTGGCACTCGTGCCAGCGCCGGTCGAGATCGACGAGGCGTGTCGGCTTGCCGTCAGCCTCGCGGGCGTCGACGAGGCGCGGGTGCTGGACGGAACAGACCTCTCGCAGCCGGCGCGGAGGAACGGACGGCCTTGGGGGCTTCGTGGGGACGGGGAGTAGGGCAGGGAGCCCGAGCCGCACGCACGCTGAGCGGGTGCGTGCCGAGACCGGGACCCAACGGGCGACTGAGCTGGTGTTGTCTGCGACGTCCTCACTGGACGTGGACCGATGAGCGCGCGCTGACACGGCCGAGCGGACGGCGTGCTCAGTGGGAGACCGCCCACACCGCCTCGGGGACGAGCGCGACCTCGACCGAGGTGCCCGTCGGCCAAGGCTCGTCCGTCGGCCCGAGCGGCCGGCGGATGACGAGCGTCCCTGCGTTGGTCTCGACGTCGTGGTCGACGTGGTCCCCGCCGAAGGTGGTGGCGAGGATCCGGCCCCGGCGTGGGTCCACCTCCTCGTGCTCGGGTGCCTTTTTCATCCTGAACGCGTGAGGATGCCCGAGCAGGATGCACTCCTCGCCCACGGCTCGGAGATCCGAGACGGCGGGCACGTCCCATTGCTGTCCCAGCGCGCTGACCCGCACCCGGTGTCCGTCGGTGCCAGCAGGCACGCCCTCTACGTGCGCCGCGAGGAAGTTGGGGACGCCCACCCGGGTCGCGACCCAGGCGCTCGCCGGACGGGAGTAGATCTGCCGGGGCGTGCCCACCTGCACGATCACGCCCTCGCGCATCACGGCGATGCGGTCCGCGACGGCCAGTGCGTCCGACCAGTCGTGGGTGACCAGCAGAGAGGCGCTCCCCAGTCGCTCATGGATCCGTGCGATCTCCCGCAGCAGCCCGGCACGGGCGGCCGGATCGACGTGAGCGAGCGGCTCGTCGAACAGCATCACCTCGGGTCGGCGCACCAGGGCCCGAGCCAGGGCGACCCGCTGGCGCTGACCGGCCGAGAGCTCGTGCGGGTAGCGGGTGCGCAGCGTCCTGAGGTCCAGCGAGGTCAGCGCCACGTCGAGCTGGTCGGCGGCGGTCACATCGGTCCGCCCGTGCTCGAGGGCGAAGCCGACGTTCTCCTCGACGGTCAGCTGAGGGAAGAGCACGGGAGTCTCGAAGAGCATCGTCGCGGGTCGTCGCTCGACCGGCACCTGCGCCATGTCGCGCCCTGCGATCCGCACCGTGCCGGCAGGGAGCGGATCCAGGCCCGCGACGCGTCGCAGCAGCGTGGTCTTGCCGGACCCCGAGGGCCCGATCAGGGCGACCATCTCCCCGGAGCGCACCCGCAGATCCACTCCTGCCACGCCGCTCAGCTCCAGTCCGCCCTCGTCCTTCACAACGGTCCCCTCCGCCCGACGACCGCGGCGCTCGCCGCGGCCACCGCGGCGCCGACGGCCGTGACGAGCACGGCGATGATGCCGGTCAGCGCGAAGGTCTGCTCGAAGGATGCCCGGTCCAGCAGATCCAGTGCGAAGGACGCCACCATCGGCGCGTCCGGGGTGGAGAGGAACACGACGGGGACGACCGAGACGATGTTGCGGGCGGTGACGGCGGCCGCGGTGGCGGCGACCAGCGCTCCGGCGCGGGGGAGCACGAGCTGCAGGGCCAGGCGGCGCCTACCCGCTCCGAGCACGCGGGCGGTCTCGTGCAGGGCCTGCGGTGTGCGTTGCTGACCGGCGCGGACGGCCAGGTGCACGAGCGGCACCGCCGGGGCGACGAAGGCGACCAGGAGCGCCACTGCGCCCGAGCCGAGCGAGGCACCGCCCACCAGTGCCGGCAGGTCGCCCCACGGTGTGGGGGTCTCCAGGCCGTAGGCCAGGAAGAAGGCGATGCCGAGGGTGGTGGCGGGCATCAGCAGCAGGGTCACCTGCAGGAGATCCGCGCCCCGCGCGACCCGGTCCCCGGCGCGCTGCGAGGCCCATGCCGTCAGGACTCCCAGCGGGGCGGCGATCAGCAGCGCCGCCAGCGCGTACCCGAGCGTGGAGATGATCACTGCTCGCATCGCGGGCGTCACGAGAGCGACCTGAGCTCGGGCCATCGACGTTCCCGCCGTCAGCATCAGGACGAGCACCAGGGCCAGCACGAGCACGCTGAGCGCCCGGCAGACGTTCACGAGCGGCGAGGACGGCAGCACCAGGGTGGGACTGGCGCCGCCGCCCAGCCACCGGGTCCTCAGCAGCGACGGCTCGGGACGACGCCACAGCACCAGCAGCAGCGGGAGCACCGGCAGCGCCAGCAGGACGGCGATGAGGGAGGCCGTTCCCTCGCCGCCCCACGCGATCACCTCGATGTAGGCGGTGTGCGCGAGCGTCGGCACCCGGCCGCGCAGCACCGCCGGGATCGAGGGGTCCGAGAGCGTCGAGACGAACATCAGCGCGGCGGTCACTCCGAGCGGTGCGCGCAGCGGCGGAAGGAGGACCAGACGGAACACCTCGCCGGCCCGAGCCCCGTGCACCCGCGCCATCTCCACCAGGTGCGGGTCCACGACCCGCCAGGCCACGCGGATCACCAGGTAGGCGATGGGGAGATGGGCGAGGACCATCGCCAGGGCCATTCCCGGCAGGCCGTAGACGTCCGGCAGCACGGCGGCGAACCTCCCGCCGCGCCCGCCGACCGCGACGACGGCGGCGGCGACGGTGTAAGGCGGGACGAGCAGGAGCCCGCCGATGACCGCGTCGAGCAGCCGCCTCGGCCTGATGGGCAGCGTGCGGGCGGTCATCGCGAGTGCGAGCCCGAGAGCGGTGGCGAGGACGGTGACGGTGAGGGACAGCCCGGTCGAGACAGCCGCGGTGCGGCCGAGGCCCGGTGTGCTCGCGGTCGCCAGCGCGGCGAACGCCTGGGTCGCCATCCGGACCACGGGCCAGCCGACGAGGATCAGCGCCCCGGCGCCGACGGGGACCAGCGCGGCCCTCGCCATGAGGCGCGTCCCGCGCTCCGTCATCGCTCGACCTCGGCGGTGAACCAGCCGAGCAGCTCGTCGCGACGCTCGACGCGCTCGGCGAGCGGGGACCCGATCAGGGGGTAGCGCCCGGAGGCGAGGATCTCGGCGAGGTTGCCGGGCAGATCGGAGCGGGTGGCGATCTGGTGGATCCCGGCGTCCGCGCCCGATCGCTGCCCCTCGGCCGAGAGCGCGAAGTCGACGTACTCGCGCGCGCCGCGCGCATGCGGGGCGTCGGCCAGCACGGCGACCGCCCCGATCTCATAGTCGGTGCCGTCATGGGGCACCACCGTCTCGACGTCGTGCCCCTCGGCACGCGCGGCCTCGCAGTACGGGGCGAACGTGAGGGCGACGGCGGCCTCGCCGTGCACCACCACCTGGACGGGGGCGGTGCCGGAGCGGGTGAACTGCAGGACCTGCGCATACAGCGCTTCGAGATAGTCGCGCCCCCCGTCGGCGCCGAGGCGATCTATCTGGAGCGACATCGCGGTGAAGGCGGTGCCCGATGTGCGGGGCGACGCCGTGCTGACCTGCCCCGTCAGCGCCGGGTCGAGCAGATCGTCCCAGGTGAGCGGCGTCTGCGAGTCCAGCGCGGCCAGGCCGGGCGGCGAGATGCAGAAGGCCAGCATCGAGGAGTACACCCCGCTCCATCTGCGCTGCGGGTCGCGGAACGCGTCAGGGATCATAGCGATCTCCGGCGAGCTGTACGGCGCGAGCAGCCCCTCCTCGGCGGCCTCCACGTACATCTCGGCGCCGCCGCCGTGCCAGACGTCGAACTCCGGCAGGCCCTCGCCGCGACGGATCCGTTCGAGAGCCTCCGAGGTGGGAAGACGGACGAGGGTGACGTCGCGTCCGCTGCGTTCGGTGAACGCCGCGGCCCAGGCGCGGCAGATCTCCGCGTCGTTCGAGCAGAGCACGGCGACCTCGTCGCGCTCCGCCGGACCGTCGGCCGCCGTGCAGCCCGTGACGACCAGCAGTGCGAGCACCACCAGTGCGGCCAGGGCACACGGCGACCGGAGCGAAGGAGTCATGGTCCTTCGAGAGTAGGCCAGGTCTCAGGCGTCGGAGGCTGTGCTCGCCGCGGCCTCCTTCTCCCGCCGCCTCTGCTCGCGATCCTGCATCAGCTTCTTCTCGTCCTTGCCGATCACCCACATGATGGCGACGACCAGCAGGGCGCAGACGGTCAGCACCGCGAAGGTCACGTCCCAGCCGAAGGCATGGACCATGACGCCCACCCCGGAGGAGGCGAGGGTGGCGCCCAGCAGGTAGCCGAACAGCCCGGTGAAGCCTGCGGCGGTCCCTGCCACCTGGCGCGGGGAGAGGTCGATGGCCTGGAGGCCGATCAGCATCACCGGGCCGTAGATGAGACCGCCGATCACCGCGACCAGGGCGATCGAGATCCACAGGGGGGCGCTGGTGGGAACCTGCCAGTAGGCGACGAGGGCGACGGCGGTCAGGGCCATGAACAGCATGCCGGTCCCGGCGCGGTAGCCGCGGAAGACCTTGTCGGAGATCCAGCCGCACAGCAGGGTGCCGACGATGCCGGCCAGCTCGAACACCACGAAACCGGTGATGCCGTCCGAGATCTCGGCTCCGCGGGTGTCGGCGAGGTAGACGGTGATCCAGTTGAGCACCCCGTAGCGCAGCGCGTAGACGAACACGTTGGCGACGGCCAGCAGCACGATCACGCGGTTGGTGAGGACGTGCGTGCGCACGAACTGCCACATCGAGGGCTGCTCGTCGCCGTCCTCCTCGATCTCCACCTTCGCGGGGTCGTCGCGATGCTCTTCGATGGGCGGCAGGCCCTCGGACTCCGGGGTGTCCCGGATCAGGACGAAGGCGACCACGGCCACCACCAGGGCGATCACGGCCGGGAACCAGAACGCGGCGCGCCAGTCGTCGGCCGTCCAGGCCAGGGCGGCGGCCGCGGCCACGCCGAGCCCGGCGGCGCCGACGTTGTGCGCGGTGTTCCAGATGGAGGTCTTCCAGCCGCGCTCGTTGGTCGAGAACCAGTGCACCAGCACGCGGCCCGAGGCGGGCCAGCCCATGCCCTGGAACCAGCCGTTGAGGAACATGACGGTCGCGAAGATCGCGATGGTGCCGGAGACCCACGGCACGAAGGCGACGAACAGGTTCGTCAGCGCCGACAGGGCCAGTCCGATCGGCAGGAAGAGCCGCGCGTTGGACCGGTCCGAGAGCGTGGCCATGAAGAACTTCGAGAGGCCGTACGCGAACAGGACGGCGTTCGCGATCAGGCCGATGCCGATCGTGCTGAGCCCCTTGTCCTCGATCAGCAGCGGAGCGACCAGGGAGACGTTGTTGCGGATCAGGTAGAAGCCGGCATAGCCCACGAAGATTCCGAGGAAGACGTTCAGGCGGCGGCGCGGATAGCGGCGCGCGATCTCGGCGTCGTCCAGTCGGGGCCGGGGCGGTGGGGCGGCGAGGAAGCTGCGGCGCTTCGTCGGGGCTGACATGGTTCTCCTTCGTCATCGGGGAGGTGCCGGGCGGCCGGGGATGCCCCTCGTCGATGGCGGGGCCGGTGCTCGGCGGCAGTCTCGAGGACCGCCGCACACAGCCTGCCGACGGCGCGGTAACCGTGGGGTGGCGCTCGGTGACGTTCGGTGACGACCTCAGCGGCGAGGTCAGCGACGACGGGCCGAGGGCAGCACCCGGACCCGATATCCCTGTCCGCGGACGGCCTCGATGAGGTCCCCGGGCGCGCCTTGGGCGAGCATCTGCCGGCGCAGACGGTAGATCATCGACTTGACCATGTCGCGCCCGCCCTCGGTGCGGCTCGTGCCCCACACCTCCTGGAGCAGCGTGCGCAGCGGCACCGCTCGACCGGCGTCCTGGGCCAGGCGGGCGAGCAGGCGCAGCTCGGTCTCCGGCAGCTGGAGCTCGGCCCCCTCCCAGCTCGCGGCGCCGCCCGCGGCATCCACCCGCAGAGGGCCGCAGCGCAGCACCTGCCCGGCGGGGTCGGGGACGCTCACGGACCCGGCCGAGCGTCGCAGGATCGCCTGCACCCGCAGCGCGAGCTCGCGCGGGCTGAACGGCTTGGTGAGGTAGTCGTCCGCCCCGGCGGTCAATCCGGCCACCCGATCGTCCACCTCGCCGAGCGCGGTGAGCAGGATGACCGGGACGTCGGAGGTCTCGCGCAGGGAGCGGCACAGCTCGATGCCGCTCTCGCCGGGGAGCATGACGTCGAGGACGATCAGCTCTATCGGCTCGGTCTCGAGCAGCGCTCGAGCGGAGCGGGCGTCGGCGGCGACCACGGTGCGCAGGCCCTGCGTCTCCAGGGCGAAGGAGATGATCGCGGTCATCTGCTCCTCGTCGTCGACGACGAGCACGAGCGGCGTCGATGCGGCGTCGACCGGGGCGTCAGTCATCGGGGACCTCCCGTGACGGCCAGGGCAGGACGATCAGGATGCGAGTGCCGCGGCGCGCCAGGGAGTCGACGACCACGCGGCCGCCGTGGGCGTCGACGATCTGACGGATCACTCCCATGCCCAGACCCGTCCCCTCCGGATGACCGCTGGACCGGGGCGAGAACAGCTCCGCGCGGCGGTCAGGATCCATGCCCTCGCCGTCGTCGGCGACCGCGATCGTGGCGCCCTCGGACGTCGCCTCCACCCGCACGGTGACCTCGGCGCCCGGCCCCGCGTGACGCACGGCGTTGTTCAGCAGGTTCCACAGCACCTGACGGATCATCGCCCGGTCGACCTCGAGCACGAGCGGCTCCCCGCGGCTGTCGAGGTTCACGGCGGCGCTGCGGATCCGGCGCAGTTCCAGGACGGTCCCGCGCACCAGCTCCCGGACGTCGACCGACGCCAGGTCGAGCGTCGGCGCACCGGCCTCGAGCCGTGCCTCGAGCAGGAAGTCCTCGGCCATGCCCACCACCAGCGAGGTGTTGTCCACGATCGTGTCGACGAAGTAGCGCTGGGTGGGGGTCAGCGGGCCCGGGGTCTCCTCGGCGAGCAGGTCGGCGGCGCCCTTGACCAGGGTGAGCGGGGTGCGGATCTCATGGGAGAGGAGCCGAGCCGAGGACTTCTCCTCGCCGGCCTCTGCGGCCCCGGCCTGCGGGGGGAGGACGACCGGCGCGCGGTGCCTGCGCAGGGTGAGGAGCCCGGCAGTGCACAGCGCCCCCAGCAGGAAGGCCGCGAGGACCACGGCGGCGAGCTGCCCGCCTGAGACCTGCAGAAGCTGTGTCGACACGTGGTCAGGATAGGTGGCGTGGCCGCGGGCTGGCATTGGTCCTCCGGGGGAGCACCGCGATCTGCCGATGAAGGGTTCTACCCGCTCGTGAACGAGCCCGCCTGAGACGAGGTACCCGGCGCGGTGCCCCTGATCGACTCCGGTGCGGTCGACGCCGACTCGCTGATCATCGGTCGTCTCAGACTCCACGAGGTCGAGGACGCGCTGCTCAAGACGACGACGGACCCGCCGGCGGTCATGATGATGGTCATCCGGGGACTGGCGATTGCGAACCGAGACGGGGGCAGGGCGGGTCGCTACGTCGCGGCCCGGCCTGCGCCGTTCGGCTCGTCGGTTTCCAGAGGTATCGCGTCCCCGGAACGGTGATAAAGCCCGCGAGCGTCGCGCCACGGACCACTCCCGAAGCACCGACGGTCGATCGACGGCCCCGGGCAGGTTGCCCAGGACTGTCGATCGGTGAGCCTTGTCAGCTCGACGGCCGGCCTGCCTCGCCGGCGACGCCGTTCACGACGGGCGAGCCCCCCGACGCAGTGCGGGCGACGTCTGGGAGCCGAGGCTCACTCGAGCCTCCGCGCAGCGGCGGAGACCGTGTCCTCGGACTGGAAGGACGCGAGAACGGTCACTTCGGTCGTCTCGAGGACAGAGGGGAGGCCGGGCACACGCATGTTGACGCGTCGTTCTCCCGCGGGCATGTTCCGCTCCATCTCGGCCAGGACGCTCTCCCCGTCCCAGACGAAGAGCTTCGCCGCTCCCTTCACCGGGGCATGGACCACTGCCGTGATGCGGTCCTTCTTCCTCTCCACCGACACGATCTCCAGATGGGGGCTGGTGGGGCTGTGGCCGCCGAGCGGCACACGGTCCCCGGCGCTCTGGATGATCGACAGCGGCGAGTCCACCGACCGAGCTGCGGTCGACGGCAGCACGGCGTCCTTCGGCTCGGAGCCCGCATCCTCCAGTCCTTCGAGAGAGACCTGCCCCCATCGCCAGGGGTCCGCGCGCACGCCGGCGAACGTCGACCAGCCGACCCGCACCTGCGCCGCCTGATTCTGGGTGTCGGAGTCGTTGATCAGGACGTTGAATCCCATGTGGCGAGGATCGACGGCGTCCGGGAGCACGTCGAAGGGGATCTTGACCTCGAGGTCGTAGCCCGAGTACTCCTCCTCGCTGTCCGCCATGGTCACGGCGACTTCCATGCCCGGTGCGGTCTCCTCGGCGATTCCCTGGTGGTTGTCGCGGTCCCGACCTGCTCCGGGCGGTCCGGTCATCGAGCCCATCGAGGGCATGATGCCGGCGATGAACGTCTCCGCGGTGTTCGCAGCGTTCCCCCGCGGGTCCACGTAGATCTCCACGGAATCGGTGCGGCGCTGACGCTTGTTGTCGTCGAGCGGCAGGATGGTGCCCCGCACGTCGTCGGCGACGGAGACGAAGACGTAGAGGTTCTCGTCGTCGAAGGTCAGCCAGCAGTCGCCGCTGACCGAATCCGTGGTGCCGCCTGCATCGCTGACCGGATCCCAGACCGTCTTGACAGGGATCGGCTCGCCGGGATACTCCTCCTCGTCGCGGACCCCGTCGATCACCGGAGCGGTGGAGGCCGGTTCGACGACCCGGCTCGGCACGAGGTTCATGGTCGCCGTCCGCCGGGACGTGGAGCCCTCAGCCCGCACGAGCAGCTCCACAGGCCAGGCGCCCCCGTTCTGCCCGCGGTTCGCAGTCGGGACGGAATCATCGGTGTTGGCGATCTCCACAGTGGACTGCTGGCTGCCACCGGCCTCGATGGTCGGGACCTCGAGAGTCGAGGGCGTGGCGGAGAAGCCATCGGGGACGGTGATCTCGACCGAGCCGTTGTGAGGCCGCGTCGAATAGTTCCTGATGGTGATTCCGAGGTCCCGACTGCGTCCCTGGCCGACCGCGAAGAGCTCCGGCACCAGCGCGTCGAGATGCTTGAGGTCCAGGTTCTCCGTCCATTCGCGGAACTCGCGAATCTCCTCGAGCGGCTCGATGCTCGCCTCAAGGGCCCCGGCGGCTCGCACCGGTGCACTGGAGGTGCCGGCCATACCCGTGGCCTCGATCGACACAGTCGCCTCGAGCCGCGCGGTGGTCCCCGGCTCGACCGATGCGTCGACGGTGACGTCGAAGGAGACGGAGGTGCTCTCACCGGCGTCGAGAGCCGGCAGGGCTCGAGCACCGCTCGCCGCCCATCCGTTCGGCCCTTGCAATGTGACGGTCCCTGCGGAAAGGCCCTCCCCCTGAGGCGCGGTGACGACCACCTTCACGGGGAGCGGGTCGCCGGCGACGAACTCGTAGCGTTCAGGGGCGACCTCCAGGTGGGTCCCCAGCGGCAGGCCCCCGTCGATCGGCAGGGTGGCGCCGCGCAGGGCGGCGTCGCCGCCGCTCGTCGGATCCACCAGAGGCGTTCGCGTGTGCAGCAGCGTCATCCACGTGCTCGCGATCTTCTCCGGAGCAGACGGACTGCCCTCGCGCTCAGCCCACCCCTGCGTCTCGTAGGTCCAGATGGCCTCATCCTTGATCGCGGACCACCGCTTGCCGTGGGCCTCGCTGGGAGTGCCGTCCCAGCAGCCGAACACGAGGTCGCTCTCGACCGTCGGGACGTAGCCCTCGGCCACGCTGTCGGGACCGGTCGTGCCGTTGCCGTTCGCCCCGCTCCTCAGGATGCGCTGCGGTGTCCACGCCGCGAAGCCCTCCTCGAGATGCTCGGGGAACACGGACGGGTCGCCGGAGCAGAGATACGCCTCGACGGCGTACATCGCCGCCTGCTGGTGGTTGCCGTGGTTGCCCTCGACGGCCGAGGGATTCATGGTCACGATGATCTCCGGGCGGGTCGCGCGCACCACGCGCACGATGCGGCCGAGCAGCTCTTCCCCGCCCCACACTTCCCGAGAAAGGGGTGCGCTGGCGGTGTAGAAGAAGTCGAGGGCGTCGAGGTTGTAGATGTGCTCGATGCCTGCGAGTCCGACGGCATCTCGCTCCTCCGCCTCGCGGATGAGCCCCAGCGCGGGCCCCTCCTCGAGCCCGACGGCGTTTCCGCCGCCCTCACCGCGCGTCGCAGTGATGACGCCGACCTTCATGTCGTGGAGCTCTCCCCACTGCCCGAGCGCCGCGAGGGTGCTGGCCTCGTCGTCGGGATGGGCCCCGATGAACAGGATGTTGAGCTTCACGGAGTCCGATCCTTCCTCCGCGAGAGCGCGTTCTGCGGGAGTGAGGGCGAGGTTCGTGCCGGTGAATGCTGCGGCCAGGCTGAAAGCTCCTGAGGCCTGCAGCACCCTGCGTCGGGAAGGTCGTGCGGCTGACCAGTGACGATGCTGTTCCATGGATGTCCCTTTCGAGGTCCGGGCATCACCTCGACGTGACGCCCCTCATACTTCATAGCCTGAAGGAAGCGCCTAAAACAAGTGTTCGAGGCATGCGACCTTCTGGTCGCCATTGGGGCCGCGGGCGCTGGAACTGCAGGGATCCTGTCGTAAGCGGCACTTGCTCCGACGCTTTCTGCAGGCTATAAAGTAAGCATGTCGATGGTGACTCCACACTCAGCGAACGGCACGCAGGGCTCGAAGCGCCTGCAGAGCGTCGTCCGTACCCTGCTGGCGCACGGGACCATGTCTCGCACAGAGCTCGCGGAGCTCACCGGTTACTCGCAGTCCTCCATGACCGGATCGATCCGCATGCTCATGCGTCTCGGTCACGTGATCGAGACCGGGCGTGGCCGATCGACTGGCGGACGCCGACGCACGATGCTCGAGTTCGATCGACGGAGCGTCCTGCTCATGCTGATCTCGGTGGACTCCGGTCATCTGGTCGCGCGCCAGGTCGATCTCTCCGGAACCGTTCATGTCCAGGTGCGCCGGCGTCTAGTCCCCGAGCGCCCCCTGACCTCCGTCCTGAACGCCATCGACGCACTCCAGGGGGTTGCAGAATCGCCCTCGACCTGCGCGATCATCTCCCTGCCGGGGGTCGTCTCCGCCGAGGGCGATGTGTCCCTCGCGCCGGCGCTCGGACAGCCCACGGATCGTCGCATCCAGGACGTCGTCGCAGAGGCCTCCGGTCTCCACACCATTGGCGAGAACGACGTAAACCTCCTGGCTCTCGGCGAGGCGATGGGAGGGGCAGTCCGGGACGTCAAGGATTTCGGACTAATCTTCGTCGGGGACGGTATCGGCGGCGCGCTGGTGTTGGACGGCAAGGTCCACCGCGGCGTCTCAGGATCCGCCGGAGAGATCGGCTTCCTGCCCTGGAACGGGGCTCCGAGCAGCGGGGGCAGCGCGTTCGGGCCGCTCGAGTCGAACTGGTCCGTCTCCGCCCTGCGCAGGCGGGCGGAAGAGATCGGCATCGACGCGGACGAGACGAACGTCGTCGAAGCGCTCGAGAGCAGTGACATGCCGGAGGCGCGAGCCCTGCTGGACGCAGCGATGGACGCTTGGGCCTACGCCGGGATCGTGCTCACCTGCGTCATCAATCCCGGGCAAGTGGTCTTCGCAGGCGACGCCGCCAACCTCTCCGAGACATCCCGGGCCGCGCTCACTTCGAAGGTCCTCGCAGGCAGCCCCTCGCCCATCGAGGTCCGCTTCGCAGAGCTGGGGGACGGCGCCATCGTCAACGGCGCGATCTCGCATCTGCAGAGCGCTCCATGGATCTTCCTCCCGGAGGACGAGGAGCACGCTGATCCACACCGGTCGACGGCAGGGCCCGACAAGGAACCTCCCGAAGAACTGTTGTCCTGACCACTGAAAGCACCACTCAAAGGAGAGAACGATGTTCAACCGACGTAAGTACCTGCAGGGCACCGCACTGGTCGGCGCGACGGCGGCTCTGGCTGCCTGCGGATTGGACGGGGGCGGTGGCTCGGGGAGCAGCGAGGGAGGCGGGGAGGGCGGTCCGGTGCCCTTCACCATCTACACCGCTCGCGACAGCGAGCTCGCAGAGAAGGTCGTCGCAGATTTTGAGGCGGCGAACCCGGAGTGGGAGGGCATGGCGACCGTCCTGACCCTCGGGGCGCAGGAGGCTCTCGAGCGCGTGCGAGCGGAGAAGTCCAATCCGCAGGGGGACCTGTGGTGGGGCGGCACTCGTCAGCAGCTCTCCCAAGGAGCGGCCGACGGGATCCTGGCGCCGGCGCCGCAGGAGGTCATCGACGCGGTGCCCGAGGAATACCGGGACCCTGAGGGGCTCTGGGTCGGCGAGATGCTGCTGGCGGAGCTGTTCATGATCAACACCGAGATGATCAGCGGTGATGAGGTCCCCGCTGACTGGGACGACCTGCTGGGCACGGAGTACGCGGGCAACATCGTGATCCGCGATGTCGAGGCCTCCGGGACCATGCGCGCGATCTACTGCGCCATGATCGATCGTCTCTATGACGACGAGGGCTCCGCCGAGGCCGGATACGAGTGGTTGCGCGGACTCGATGCGAACACCGCCACCTACGCCGCGAACCCGACGGACATGTACCAGCGGGTCAGCCGTCAGGAGGCTGCGCTCTCCCTGTGGAATCTGCAGGACATCATGCTGCAGAAGAACGGGGATTTCCCGATGTTCGATGCGGTGGTCCCCTCCTCGGGGGCGCCGATGCTGGTCGACGGACTCGCCAAGATCGCCGGTGGCCCTGGCGGTGCCGGAGCGGATGCCTTCATCAACTACCTGATGAGCGTCGAGGTGCAGACGGCCATGGCCGAGGAGCATTTCCAGATCCCGGCCATCGAGCTCGAGGAGGAGCCGCAGTGGCTCGCCGAGCTCGGGCTCGAGGAGATGGAGCTCGACTGGGACCGCATCGCCGAGAACGAGGACGAGTGGATCGGTCACTGGGCCAGCAGCATCAAGGGCAAGGGCTGACCGCTCAGCACTGGAACGGCAGGGGCCCGGCCCGTGCGGGGCGGGCCCCTGCCCTCATCTTCGGAGGAACCTATGAACTCAGTCGACCTCGAGAACGTCACCAAGGTCTACGGCGGCAGCACGCCCTCCGTCGACGACCTCACCCTGACGGTCGGGGACGGTGAATTCTTCACGCTGCTCGGACCGTCGGGCTGCGGGAAGTCGACCACCCTGCGCATGATCGCGGGTTTCATCAACCCCACGTCGGGACGGATCCGCTTCGGCGAGCGCGACGTCACGAACCTGCCCCCGCACCGGCGGGACACCGGCATGGTCTTCCAGAACTACGCGCTGTTCCCCCACATGGACGTCGCCGGGAACGTGGCCTACGGACTCTCGATGCGGGGGGTCGCGAAGTCCGAGAAGCGCTCTCGCATCGATGAGGCGCTGGCGATGGTGGGGCTGACCGGATACGCGGACCGCCGCATCGATCAGCTCTCCGGCGGACAGCAGCAGCGAGTGGCGCTCGCGCGAGCACTGGTGATCCAGCCGTCCGTGCTGCTCCTCGACGAGCCGCTGTCCAACCTGGACGCCAAGCTGCGCGAGGAGACCCGTGCACAGATCCGCCAAATCCAGCAGCGCGCCCGCACCACGAGCGTCTACGTCACCCACGACCAGTCCGAGGCGATGGCGATGTCCGACCGGATCGCCGTGATGAACGCGGGCGTGCTGCATCAGGTCGGGGCGCCTCGGGAGATCTATCGTCGACCTGCGACGAGCTTCGTGGCCCGCTTCATCGGCCGGTCCAACGTGCTCTCCGGGACCGTCGAGGAGGCCGGGACCGAGCGTCTCTCCGTCCGCCTCGACGGGGGCGAGGTGCTTCAGGCGCCGGTGTCGGAGGGGGCCCTCTCCGCACGGGTCGCCGGGGGTGATGCCGTGGCCCTCTCGGTCCGGCCGGAGACGATGCGCATCGAAGCTGTCCCCGAAGGCAGCGGCACCGTCGTGGGAGGCGTGCGCGCGACCGTTCGCATGACCGAGTTCACCGGGGCGAGCTGTGTGATCTGGCTGCGGTACGGCGACGAGGATCTGCTGGCGACCATCCCCGACACCGACGACCTTCCGGAAGCTGGCGACGAGGTGCTGCTTCGCCCCGACACTGCTCGCACCTGGGTGGTGGCGCCATGACGCTCACTGCTCGGCCCGCCGCGGCCACCGCGCCGAAGCCACGCCGGAATCGCCTGCAGCTCACCGCGTCGGACCGCTTCGTCTACGTGCTCGCGATCCCGTTGGTGCTGATCCTGCTCGTCTACATCGTCTTCCCGATGATCGCGACGGTGTTCACCTCGGCCGAGGACGGCGGAGCGGCCTATGTCGACTTCGTCTCCGGGAACTCGCGGCAGGCCCTCGTGCTCTCCGTGGGGATCTCGCTGGCCTCGGTGCTGACCGCAGGCGTGGTCGGCACCGGGCTCGCCGTGCTGCTGACCCGTTTCAGCTTCCCCGGACGTTCCGTGCTGAAGGTCTTCGCGCTGCTGCCGCTGGCGCTGCCGCCGCTGATCGGCGCGCTCTCGTTCTACTACCTCTATGGCACGAGCGGGATCATCCCTCGCGTGCTGGCCGAGCTGACCGGCGTCCCCGCGTCGTCCCTGTCCTTCGACGGGATCGCGGGGGTGATGCTCGTGCACACGCTCACGATGTACCCGTACTTCTACCTGTCCGTGAGCGCAGGGCTCTCCGGGAGCGACGCGTCCCTGGAGGAGGCGGCGATGAACCTCGGGGCGAGCCGCTCGACGATGTGGCGCACCGTGCTCCTCCCGATGCTCACCCCTGCGCTGGTATCCGGCGCGCTCCTGACGTTCATGGTGTCGATGGCGTCCTTCACCGCGCCGCAGTTCTACAACGTCAACACGCTCACCATGCGTATCGTCGCGGCCAAGACCTCCGGCGCCTACGATCTCGCGGCGGCGCAGTCCACAGTGCTGTCGGTGGTGTCGATCCTGTTCCTTCTCCTGATGCGCTGGTATCAGAACCGTCGCCTGACCCGCTCGATGTCGAAGGGTACGCCCCAGACGGTCAAGACCGTGCAGGGCATCCTCCCTCAGATCCTCGCCGCGATCGGCTCCGCCGTGATCGTGCTGGTCCTCGCCGCGCCCGTGGCCGCGATCGTGCTTCTCGCCTTCACCGTGAACGGCACCTGGACCACGCAGATCATCCCGCCCGAGTACACGCTGCAGAACTTCATCGACATCTTCACCGAGCCGCGCAGTCTGCGGCCGCTGCTGGTGTCCTCCCAGATGTCGGCGGTCGCGATGGCCGCGTCGATCGTGGTGGGAGTTGTGACCGCGTGGGTGATCGCTCGGTGGAAGGGCAAGGGCGCGGGAATCCTCGACCTGATGATCATGCTGCCGTGGGCGCTGCCCGGCACGGTCGTGGGCATCAACATCGTCACCGCGTTCGCGTCCCCGACTCCGTTCAACCTCGGGCAGGTGTTCCTCGGGTCCCTGTGGATCCTGCCGCTGGCGTACTTCATCCGCTTCGTGCCGCTGGTCTTCCGCAACGCCGCCGCGTCGCTCGCCCAGATCGATCCCTCCGTGGAGGAGGCCGCGCAGAATCTCGGTGCCGGGCCTCTCCGGACCCTGCGCACGATCACGCTGCCGCTCATGGCGCGCGGTGTGATCGCCGGTGCGCTGCTCGCGTTCGTCCAGGGCTTCGGCGAGTACGTCGCCTCCGTGGTCATCTACCCGGCCCGCTTCGTGCCGCTCTCGGTGGAGATCTACAACCGTCAGTACGCCAATGATCTGGGCACGGCCTTCGCCTACGGTTCGCTCCAGGTGCTCGCCATTCTGATCGTCCTGATCATCTCGGAGGTCCTGGAGAAGCCGGGACGCTTCACTCGCCGTCGTCGTCGCACCGGCGACATCGCTGAAACCGCCGCAGCCACCGCTGCGTGAGAGGAGACCCTGTTGACGCAGGACAACACCGCACCCGAGCCCGAGGCCGGCCGTCGCGCGCCGCTGCGAGACCGTGACGATCTGTCGATCTACTGGGACAACCATCTCCGCGTCGCGTTCGAGCAGTCGGCGCCGCACGATCTGCCCGCGATGGTCGAGGCGAGCCTCGCGCACGTCACGATGCTGCGCGAGACGAAGGCGCTCCCTGAGCCCCGCGCGGATCGGCTGCTGCGAGGGCTGCTGACCCTCTGGCAGAGGTGGGGCGATGCAGAGCCGTCGGAGGACTGGCGCCCGCGCGTCGCCTCGCATCCCTTCGACGGATCCGTGGAAGATCCCTACTACTACCTCGAGCAGCAGCTCGCCGCCGCATGCGGCATCAGCACCTCGGACCTGGACGTCCAGCTCGCCCGCAGCCGCAACGACCTGGACGCCGGCGTCTTCCGCATGATCCTGCGCCGGTGCATCCTTGATCTCGCCGAGCTCCTCCTGCAGACGGTCCGCGATCTGGAGGAGGTCGCGGCGCGAACGACGGACGCCCTGCTCATCGGGCACACGCACCGCCGGCCGGCACAGCCCACCACCATCGCCCACGTCCTCTCGGGCCTCGCCGAGGCCATGCTCTCGCAGGCCGAGGAGCTGCTGTCCGTCTACGACGAGATGAACGTCTCGCCGCTCGGCTCCGCCGCCTTCACCGGCACGGACATCGCGATCGACGCGCAGCGCGTGGCCGATCTGCTGGGATTCTCGAGCTCCTTCACCGCCTCTTACGAGGCCGTTGCCGGCGCCGAGCACTTCATGAGGCTCGCCGGCCTGCACGCGCGCATCGCGTCGACAGGCGCCCGCTGGGCGCGCGTGCTCCAGGAGTGGATGAATCTGGGCTGGGTGCGCATGCCCGACGAGTTCACTCAGGGCTCTTCGATCATGCCGCAGAAGAAGAACCCTGTGGTGCTCGAGCACCTGGTCTCCATGTCCGGTGCCGCCAACGGGGAGGCGAATGCCGTGTTCACGACGATCGCCGCCGGCTGGTACGAGGACTCGAACAACGCGACCACCGATGTCCAGAAGCATCTGTGGTCCTCCACCGAGCGCATCATCCGCTTCGTGCGCCTGCTCGACGGGCTCACGCTCGAGATCGAGCCCGCCGACCTCCCCTCCGACGAGGACATCGTCCGATCCGGCGCCACGACCACCGCGGTGGCCGAGGCGCTCGCCGGTCAGTCGGTGCCCTGGCGCAGCGCTCACGACGTGGTGGGAACGCTGTTCCGACAAGGGGACCCGACCACGTGGAGTGCGGACCAGGTGGAGGAAGCGCTCGCTGGAGCCGGCATCGACGACGACGGGCCTCTGCGCGACCTGGTCCTCTCCTCCGGACGGGACCCGCGAAGGATCCTCGAGCGCGAGCAGCCCGGGTCCCCGGGGCGGCAGGCCATCGCGGTCGCCCTCCAGCACGCCGAGCAGCGGGAGCGCTCTTTGTCGGCGCAGTTCCAGGAACGGCGGCGCTTGCTTACCGACGCTCGTGAGCGACTGCTCGGCACTGTGACCGATCTGGTGGGGACCGCATCGGCCACATGCGCCCTCAGCGTCATCGGCAATGCGAACCTCGACGTCATCGTCCATTCGGCGACGACATTCCCCCCGGCGGGCACGGAGCAGATCGTGCCGGAGATCGAAGTGCGGCTGGGCGGATCGGCCGCGATCGCCGCTCAGCGTGCGGCGCAGCTCGGCATCGCTGCTCGACTGACAGCGAAGGTGGGAGACGACGCCTCCGGGCGGATGGTGCGCGCCCTCGCGGAGACCGAAGGGCTCGCACTCGACCTGATCAGCGCGCCGTCGGAGGGATCCGGCTTGACGGTCGCCGCCGAGGAGGAGGGCAGCGAGAGGTCCTTCCTCTCCTCGCTCGGCGCGATGGGCACGTTCACTGCGGAGGACGTGCCCCCGGAGGCGCTCCAGGCGCGGTATGTCCTGCTCAGCGGGTACTTCCTCCTTCCGGAGTTTCAAGGCGCGTCGGCGGCCTCGCTCCTCCGCGAGGCACAGAGGAGCGGAGCGACCACCGCGGTCGACACCGGCCACCCGGATGGCGGATGGAGCGACGACTTCCGTGACGAGCTCTTCGAGCACGTCCTGCCCCATACCGACATCGTCCTGCCGAACGAGAGCGAGCTGCGGGGGCTCACCGACCTCGAGGACGTCGAGGACGCGGCGCGCGATCTCGCCGTGCGCTCCGGGGCACTGGTGGTGGCGAAGCTGGGTGCAGAAGGCGGTCTCCTCTGCGACGGGGAGGAGCTGTACCGCGTGACTGCTCCTGAGGTGAAGGTTCGGGACACGACCGGAGCGGGAGATAGCTTCAATGCCGTCTTCCTCGGAGCGCTCAGCAGGGGGGTGGGTGCTCGTGAGGCGCTCGAGACGGCAGTCGCTACAGCGTCGCAGCTGGTCGCCCTGGATCCCCAGGAGAGGGATCAGCATCTGCGCTCCCTGCGCGGCTGAGCGAGTGAGGTGAGCGCGCGGAAGGTGCCCGGCTGCGGCCGGGCACCTTCCGCGTGTCCGAACCGTGTGAATCAAATCCGCGCCGCGCTTAGCCCGCGCCGGCTGCGGCGAAGGAATAATCGCGCCGATGCCAAGCAGGGATGGTGCTATTGCCACGGCGCGCGACATCACGTGCGTTCACTCCTCCTCTCCCCAGCGGCGGACAGTCAGTCTCCCGGGATCGGCGTTAGTCAACCCACGACCACCCGCGGCCCGAGCTCCTTCACCGCCGCGACGTCCTCGGCCGACAGAGCCTCATCGGTGATGATCGCGTCGAACTCGTCGAGCCTCGCCACGCGGTACTTCGCGAAGTGCCCGAATCTCCCGGAGTCGGCGAGGAGCACGGACTCGGTCGCCGCCTCCATCGCGGCACGCTCCGCATCGATCTTCGCCTCGACCGGGGTGGTGATCCCGTGCTTTGCGTCCCAGGAGCTGGTGGAGATGACGGCGAGGTCGAGCGACAGCTCGGCGAGGGTGAGCGCAGCGAGGCGGCCGATCATCGACTGGTTCGCGACGTCGATCCGACCGCCCACGCAGATCAGGTCCACGCTCGGGTGGTCGAGGAAGGCGCCGGCGGTGCCGAGGTCGTTGGTGACCACGGTGAGGTCCTTCCGCTCCTGCAGCAGCGGACGCATCGCCTGCACGGTGGTGCCCGCATCGAGGTAGAGGGTCATCGAGTCGGTGACCATCGCGGCGGCGCGAGGACCCGAGGTGGCGGGAAGTGGGCGCCTGTAAAGGTGGACGGCGTGGACAGAGGGGTGCCGTGCGCTGGCACCGCCCGAGGACCACGCCGCGCTGTGACGATCACGGGGTCCAGCTGCGCCATCTCTGCCGCGGCGCAGCTGGACCCCGCGTCGTGGGCGGGGCTGTGTCAGTGCTGCTCGATCACGACCCGCACGTCCCATGCGCCGAGCTCGACAGCGTCGCCCGCGGAGAGCTGTTCACCGCTCACCGCATCGCGCACATCCGACGGCAGCGGGTACGAGCTCGGATCCCAGGACCAGTTGTGCAGCACGTGCACGCGCTCGCCGGCGCTGTTGGTCGAGCTCGAGACCGTCTGCGAGTCCCCGGCGGGGCGCCAGGACGGCGTGCCCGCTCCGACCTGCACCGCCCAGTCCATGATCGCGGCGGCGAGCTCCTGGTCGGGGACGGTGCCGACCGTGGTGATCCGCCCGGCGCCGACGGACCGAGTGGTGACCGCGGGCCACCGGCCGAAGTGCGGGTGCTCGTAGCCGACGAGCACCTCCATGCCCTTGCCCTCGACCTGCAGGCCATCGGCCCACAGCGTCGCCGTCGCGCCGGACGGCAGCGAGAACCCAGCGGTCTCCGCCCCTGCCCCGGCCGAGACCGGGAGCGGCGCGCGCAGGTTGCTGAACTCGTCGTACCAGGCGCCGGAGGCCTCGGAGAGAAGGGCGGGCTTGCGCTCGAGGCGGGCGCGTCCCTCCTGGTCCTCATAGCCGGTGCGGATGCCGAGCACGAGATGCCCACCGGCCTCCGCGTACTCCCGCAGCCACAGCAGGTCCTCATCGGACGCGATGGTGAACGCGGCGGCGACCAGCACCGGCCGACGTGCCGCGAACTCGGCCGGGGCCTCGCTGCGCAGCTGCGCGATGTGCACGGCGTTGCCCTGCAGGCCTGCGTCGACCACACCCCGCGAGAAGGCCTCGTACACGGTCTGGAAGGCTCGACGGTCCGGGCCTCCGTCGGCGGTGGCGAGGGACGGGTACTGCGAGAGCAGCCACTTGCTCGGGTTGTCGAACAGCAGCGCGACGTCCGCATGCGGCGCGAGCCCTGTCACCGCGGAACCGGCGCGGCGCAGATCATCACCGAGCTCCGCGAGCTCGCGGTACACCCGCCCGGGGTCCTGAGCGTGGGGGAGGATGCCGCCCCAGTAGGTCTCGGCTCCCGCGTGCAGAGTGTGCCAGTGCCAGTACTCGATCATCGCGGCGCCCCGGGAGATGAGCGCCCAGGCGGCCTGCTTCCACTGCCCGTCGAAGGCGGGCTCGTTCATCCACGGGTAGCCGATCGCCTGGGCATTGGTCTCGGTGACCAGGAACGGAGCCTGCTTGGTGCCGTACATCCGGTCGGCGTGGGTGAACAGCGACCACACGCCCGTAGTGGTCCAGAACTGGGCGTCCTGGCCGGTGCTGGGCAGGGCGAAGGACTCCTGCATCCGGTAGTAGGGGTTGCCGGCGGTGACGTCGAGGGAGCGAGCCACCTTCTCTTCGTCGAGGGTGGGCCTGTCGTAGGAGATGCAGGTGGTGACGAACTGGGCCTCGCGGGCGTACTCGCGCACCACCTCGGCCTGCCAGCCGATGAAGTCCGTGGTCAGCTGCGCCTGGAAGCGTCGCCAGGCGAGCGTGTACTGCGGCTGCACGTTCGCGTCCGGCCGCCACAGGTCCGCCCAGTCGCTCAGTCGGTGGGACCAGTAGGTGAGGCCCCATTCGCGGTTGAGGTCCTCGACGGTGCCGTACTCGCGACGCAGATGGTCGATGAACTTCTGGAACACCTGGTCGTTCGCGAAGATCTCGTTGCCGGGCTCGTTGTCGACCTGGTACCCGATCACCGCGGGATGGTCCGCATAGCGGGCGATGACCTTCCGGATCATCCGCTCGGCGTGGAAGAGGAACGCCGGATGCGCGTAGTTGATCTCCTGACGAGCGCCCCAGCCCATGCGCTGCCCGGTGGTGCGCTCGACATTGACCTCCGGCACCTGACGGGCCAGCCACATCGGTGCCGCGTAGGTGGGGGTGCCGAGGACGACGGCGATGCCGTTCTCGTGTGCGGCGTCGAGCACAGGGGCGAGCCAGTCGAGATCGAACACCCCGTCCTCCGGTTCCCAGGTGGACCAGACAGATTCGCCGACGCGGATGACCGTGAAGCCGGCGTCGCGCATCAGGCGCATGTCCTCCTCGAGACGAGGGCTGGGCTGGTACTCGTGGTAGTAGGCGGCGCCGAAGAGCACGTGGTCGGGCAGAGCGGTCATGAAGCGTTCCTTTCGGAGGATCGGTCTGTGGTGGGGGCAGGTCGAGCGACACGGGTTCGAATCCCGTTGGGGGCCGACGGGCCTCCCCGTCCCGTCGGCCCCGGGGCGTCAGCCCTTGACAGCGCCGGCGACGAGTCCCTCGAGCAGCTGCTTGCGCAGCAGGATGAACACGAGGATCGTCGGGATCGACGCGAGGACCGCACCGGGCAGGACCAGGTCGAAGCTGCGGTTCTCGGAGGCGTAGAGGATGTTCAGGCCGAGCGGCAGGGTGAACTGCTCGGTGTCGGAGATGATCACCAGCGGCCACAGGAAGCTGTTGTAGCTCTGGAGGAAGCTCCACACCCCGAGCGCCCCGAGCGAGGGACGCAGCAGCGGCAGCACCACCCGGCGGAAGGTCCCGAACTCGGTGGCCCCGTCGATGCGGGCGGACTCGAGCAGCTCGTCCGGGATCGCCTGGACGATGAACTGCTGCATCATGAAGATGCCGAATGCCGGCGCGACCCACGGCACGATCAGCGCGAACCACGGGTTCGCGAGCCCGCTCTTGACCACCAGGATGAACAGCGGGATGAGGATGACCGCGAAGGGCACCGACAGCGAGCTGAACATGACCGCGAACAGGATTCGCTTGCCGCGGAAGCGGAACTTCGCGAAGCCGTAGCCGGCCATGGCGCAGACGAACACCGAGACCACGGTCGCGATGCCGGCGGTGCCGATGCTGATCCCGAACCAGGACCAGAACGGCTGGGTGCCGAGCAGATTCTGGTAGTTCTCGAGGGTCGCCGGGTCCGGGATGAGGCTCGGCGGGGTCGCGAAGATGTCGCCGCGCTGCTTGAAGGAGCCGCTCAGCGCCCACAGCATCGGGAAGATGAACACGACCAGCAGGGCGGTGAGGGTGAGGTACAGCAGGCCACGGCGCGCTCTCGCAGGGGCGTCCACGGGGCGAGGCCTCGAAGGGGCGGTGACCGTGTCGGTGGCAGTGGTGCTCATGAGTCCCTCCCGATGCCGAGGAGCCGGTTCAGGCCCTGGCTGACTGCGAAGACGATGACGAACAGGACCACGCCCGCGGCGGCGGCGTAGCCGAACTGCTGCCGCTCGAAGGCGGCGCGGTAGATGAACATGGCGATCGAGATGGTCGACTCCCCGGGACCGCCCTTGGTGAGCAGATACGGCTCGTCGAACAGCTGCGCCGCGCTGATGAACGAGGTGACGATGACGAACGCGGAGATCGGCTTGATCCCCGGCACCGTGACGGCGAAGAAGGTGCGCATTCGCCCGGCGCCGTCGAGGGCGGCCGCCTCGTACTGCTCGGCGGGCACGTTCTGGAGGGCGGCGAGGAAGAAGATCGTCAGGTAGCCGACGGTCCGCCACAGGAGCACGAAGCCGATGGCGAGCTTGGCGAGGGTGGGGTCCCCGAGCCAGTCGATGTTCGGCAGCCCGAACACGGCGTTCAGCGTGGCGTTCAGCAGCCCGTAGTCGCGGTCGAAGATGAGGCTGTAGATCAGCGCGATCACGATCGGGGAGAGCACCATGGGGACGAAGAACGCGACGCGGAACATGTCCCGGAAGCGCAGCCCCTTCGTGTTCAGCGCCTGGGCGACGAGCAGTGCGCAGGGCACCACCACGAGCACGGCGATGAGGGTGTAGACGAGCGAGTTCGCCAGGGCGGTGGCGAAGCTCGAGTCGGACGCGAGGTTCATGTAGTTGGTCAGCCCGATGAACGTCGGCGTCCCCAGGCCCACCCACTCGGTGAGGCTGAGGTACACGGCGGCGATGATCGGGACGATCATGAACAGCACGTACAGCACGTAGAACGGCGCGATGAAGCCGTAGGGAGCAAGGCCTCCCCGCAGGGAGCTGCGTCGGCGAGAGGTCGCCGCAGGCGCCGTGCGGGAGGCAGGGGCGGTGGGGGTGGCGGTGGTCATCTCTCAGCCCTTCGCTTGGCCGCGGAAATCGTCGGTCGCGTCGGCGAGAGCCTGAGTGGGGCTCACGTCGCCGCGGAAGGCGCGCAGGATGTGCCCGGCCAGGACGATGTTCATGATCGACTGGTTCGCGCTCTGGTGGACGTCGGGGACGTCGTCGATGACGTCGCGGAAGATCTCGAACAGCCGCTGTCCGCCGAAGTACTCATCCTCGAGGGCGAGCAGCTCCGGGTCGTCGTAGACCGAGCGGAGCGTGGGCAGGTAGCCCATCGCCTGGTAGCGCTTGACCTGCTGGGCGGGATCGAGGTATGTGCTGATCACGAGGTTCCGGGCGGCTGCGGTGGCGGGCTTGTCGCGCAGCGCGCCGAAGCCGGTGCCGCCGCCGACGCCCGCGCGGTGGCCGCCGTTCTCCCACAGCGGGAGCGCAGCGACGCGCCACTGCCCCGACTGCTCCGGGACGTTGGGCTGGATGCCGTAGCTCGAGTACCACGACGGCATGTTGACCGCGAGGATCTTCCCGGACTTCAGGCCGCTCTGGACGGAGGGGCCGTACATGTCGGCGACGGTCGCGTAGATGCCGCTCTGCACCGCGTCGGTGAGGAAGGTCAGCGTGTCCGCGGCCTCCTCCGTCATGAGCGTCGGATTCCCGTCGGCGTCGAAGAGATCGCCTCCCCGCTGCAGGAGGTGGAGGTGGTAGCCCTGCACCGTGCCGCCCGGGTCGTTGACCGCGATCGCGCCGAGCGCGAGCTGCTCGGTCTCGGCGAGGGAGCGGCCCACGTCGGCGAGGTTCTCCCAGGAGCCGAAGTCGGCATCGATGCCGAGGCGCTCGAACTCATCGGCCCGGTGGTAGAGGACGGTGACGGGAGTGTCGGAGTCGAGCGCGTACACGGCACCGTCCTTGCTGAACGGCGTGAGGCGCGCGGAGATGAGGTCGTCGCCGAAGGGAGCGATGTCCTCGGAGAGGTCGACCAGCAGCTCCGGGGCGATGTCGCCGCGCAGCATCCGGGAAAAGGCGCCGATCTCGAGGCCGGCGACGTCGGGAGTGCCGGTGCCGGCGACGGCCTGGGCGATGAGCTTGGTGACGAGGTCCGAGGCGCCGATCTTCGTGATGCTGAGGTCGTAGACGAAGTCCGCGTTCTGTTCGGCCAGGCCGATCGCCTCGGTGAAGAAGTCGATGTAGCCGTCGTCATGGGTCCACAGGGCCAGCGGGACCTCGCCCGACTGGATCGGTGCTGTGCTGGTGCCCCCGCAGGCGGCGAGGGCTCCGGAGGTCGTGAGCACAGCTGCGGTCGCGGCACCGACGCGCAGCAGGTCACGGCGGCGAGGTTCTGGTGGAACGGGAATCGTCGAAGGGGACGGACGGCGGCAGAGCCGCCCGCGATGGGTGGGTCGGGGCATCGGATGTACTCCTGACTGCGCTGTCAATGGTGGGTACAACGGACCGCCGGGGTCGGCGGTGTGGTGCGACGGAGCATGGCGTCCTGGTGGGACGCGGCCCCGTGTTCCGGTCAGCGCGGCGTCGCGGTACCGGAGTCGGAGGGCGGGGCGACGGACTCGCGTTCGATGAGCGAGACCGGGACCCGATGATGCAGCTTGTCCGCCGCGATCCCGTCGATCGCGCGGATGAGCTGGTTCATGCCGTGGAGCGCCGACTGTGCGAACTCCTGGCGCACGGTGGTGAGGGGAGTGGCCTGGTAGGCGGCGACGTCGATGTCGTCGAAGCCGACGATGCTCACGTCCCCGGGGACGCCGAGTCCGGCGGTGCGAAGGGCGGAGACCGCCCCGATCGCCATCTGGTCGTTGGCGACGAACACAGCGGTGGGGCGTAGCTCCTGCGAGAGGAGGCGGTTCATCGCCTCGTAGCCGCTGCGCGGGGTCCAGTCCCCGGCGGCGGGCTCGGGCACCTCCGCCCCGTGCGCTTCGAGGACGCTGCGCCATCCGTCCTGCCGCAATCTGCTCGACACCCAGGCGGAGGGCCCGGCGAGATGGTGCACGGTGCGGTGGCCATGGGCGAGCAGGTGCTCCGTGGCCAGCCGGCCGCCCGAGTGCTCGTCCGCTCCGACGAGGATCTCGTCCTCGAGATCGGTGAGGCCCCGGCCTCCGAGGGTGAGCACGGCGACGTTCGAGTGGACGCGGAGCGGCGGGCCGGGGATCTCCATCGGCTCGGAGAGCACGATCCCCTCGACGCCCTCGCCGAGGAGGGCGTCGATCGCGGCCTGCACCTCCTCGCGCTCGGTCGAGTCGGTGCGGTGGATCGACAGCGAGTAGCCGTCGGAGCGGGCCACGGACTCGAGGGCGGTCAGCGCCGAGAGCGGGCCGTACAGGGAGGTGCCGAGCGTGACCACGCCGATCCGGCGGGTGCGTCGGGTGACGAGCGAGCGGGCCGCGGCATTGGGCCGGTAGTCGAGCTCGCGGATCGCGGCGAGCACCCGGTCGCGCACCTCCGGGCGCACGTGGGGCTCCCCGTTGACCACGCGGGAGACGGTCTTCTGGGAGACCTGGGCGCGTGCGGCGACGTCCGTCATGGAGGCGGTGCGGCGTGCACGACGAGTCGGGCTTGTCGCGACCATGTGTACCTCCTCCATCGACGGGCTGGTGTTGACGGTGGACAGTAGGCGAGCATTGACTGCGTAGTCAATAGGTGGCTCTAGGAAGGACTCCACGACCGCGACGCGCGGAAACTGGTGGATCAGGTCCCGAGGCGCGTCGACAGAGTCCAGCTTGAGTAGATGTGCGTCGCCACGGCTTGATGCCAGGCGATGTGCTCGGCCTGGGGCATGGGGGTAAATCGAAGAGTTCGCCCGCAACTGCATTACACGCGAAGCGCAGACTAGCGACGAACGGTGTCAAGTAGCCGGCGGCGTCCAACGTTTCCAGGTATCGAGGACCTCCGTGAGGTGAGCCCTCATTGCATCAGCCGCTTCCTCCGGGTCGCGGGAGGCGATGCCCTCGGCGATCGCTCTGTGCGCGGCGGAGACCGTGGACAGTCGCGTCGGATCCATGGAGAACGTCGCGACTCGAGTGTCCAGCAGGGAGCGGCCCAGCGCGTCCAGCAGGATGATGAAGAAGCTGTTGCGGGACGCGACTGCGATATTCCGGTGGAAGACCGCGTCGTTACGAGATGCATCGACGAGATCCTCGGGAGTGAAGGTCTCGAGCTCATCGCAGAGAGCGAAGAGATCGTCAACCTGCTCGTCATCGATATTCCGTGCAGCCTGCGCGCACATGGCCGGCTCCAGCGCGTAACGCACCTCGTGCAGATCCAGGTACTGCAGATCCGGCTCGCCGCGGAAGTACAGGTCGAAGATCTCGGCGACGTCTTCGATGGTGGTGGTTCCCACGATCAATCCAGACCCGGGAACCGAGGAGACCAACCCCTTCGCCGTCAGCGTCTTCACCGCTTCACGGATCACTGTTCTCGACACCGAGAAGCGTTCGCAGAGCTCGCGCTCCGACGGGAGCGGGTCCCCAGGACGCATTCGTCCTGCGTCGATCTGATGTCGAAGCTGCTGGGCGACCTGATCCGAAAGTCGAGGCTGTCGGACGAGCGGCGTGGTGCCGGGGAGCATCTCATCGGTCCCGTTCATCAGGCTTTCCCCCTCTCGTCGAGCGCAAGTCTACAAGTTCGTCCACCTGCTCCCTCGCTCGCGAAGTGCCTGGTCAGAGTGTGGTTGCCCAAACTGGTATGACAGGATACTCTCCTACCGGATCCGTCAGGATGCCGCACTCTGACCAAGGAAGCTCATCGAGGAGAACCGTGCGCGGAATACGTTTCGAAGCCAACGGGCAGGCACAGGTCGTGCCGCTGTCCGAACCGACCCCCGGGCCCGAGGACGTCGTCGTCCGTGTCACGTCGACAGGTGTCTGCGGTTCTGACCTCTCTGCACTCGCGGGAACCCATATCTTCAGGAAGCCGCCCCTCATCTCCGGGCACGAAGCAGGAGGTGTCGTCCACTCCGTCGGCGAGGATGTCGAGGGCGTCCGACCCGGCGAGCGCGTCGTCATCGACCCGCAGCGCGTGTGCGGACGCTGTGCCACCTGCCGCAGCGGCCGCTACCACCTCTGCCCGAGCAAGCAGATGCTCGGGATCAGCGAATGGGATGGATCCTTCGCCGACCTCGTCGCGGTGCCCGCGTACACGCTGATCCCCGCCCCTGACGGCGTGCGGGATGAGCATCTCGCGCTCGCCGAGCCGATCGCAGTGGCGGCCCACGCGGTGGGCAGAGCTGATCTCACGCATGCTGCGCGAGCGCTCGTGCTGGGAGGAGGCACGATCGGATCGCTCATCGTGCGTGTCCTCAGCGACCGCGGCGTCCCCGTCGTCGATGTCGTCGAGCCTCGCGAATTCCTCGCGCCGACACTGCGCACCATGGGGGCCACCTCGGTGTTCGCCCCTGAAGAGTTCGCCGAGCGCGGCGGCGACCTCTACGACACGATCTTCATCGCCGCCGGCGTCCCCTCTCTCGTGGACACCGCTTTCGACAACGTCGCCACAGGCGGAACGATCGTCCAGGTCGCAGTCTTCAAGTCCGGCCATGAGATCCCGATCGGCGAGCTCCAGGTCAAGGAAGTCTCGTTCTTGGGCACGGCGATGTACGTGCGCGACGACTTCATCGCGGCTCTCGGTGTGCTCGAGCGGCATCCCGATCTCGCAGACCTTCTCGTGAGTCGAACGGTCTCCCTCGAAGTGGGAGCTGATCTGATCACGACGATGGCGGCCGAGGGCCCCGGCGACGTCCTGAAGCTGGTGCTCATCCCATGACACTCTTCAGAACTGTCCTCGATTGGTTCGAGAAGATCCTCTTCTGGGTCGCTGCCGCAATGATCACGGTGATGGTCGGCGTCGTCCTTCTCCAGGTGTTCCTGCGCTACGTGCTCAACAACCCGACGTCGTGGTCCGAGGAAGTGGCAACCCTTGCCTTCGTATGGTGCGTGATGCTCGTGATCCCGTTGGGGATCCGACACCAGGAGCACATCTCCATGGAGTTCTTGGTGAACCGGCTTGCCGGGGCGCGATGGACCTGGACACAGATTCTTCTGAACGCCGTGGTCGGCGCCACCCTGGTAGCCGTCGGGATCGCCTCCTTCGGCCTACTCCATTCCGGCGCGAGACAAGTCCTTCCCGGCCTCACCATGGCGGCAGGAACCGAGATCCCGCTGCTCATCATGTATCTCGCAATCCCCGTCGGGTGCCTCGCCTCCGGGCTGTACGCCCTCGAGCGAATCGTGCAGCTCGCACGCGGTGACATCAAGAAGAGCTCCGCCGAGCTCGTGGGCACTCCCGAAGAGGGGCTGATCTGACATGGGTTATGTGCTGATCGGAGGGTTCATCCTCCTCATCGTCATCGGTCTGCCGATCGCGATTGCTATCGGACTGGCCTCGCTGCTCGGACTGGGTCTGTTCACCGACGTCCCCCTCGCGCTCGCCTCGCAGAGGATGCTCGCGGGGCTCCGCTCGTTCCCGCTCCTCGCCATCCCGCTGTTCGTCCTGGCCGGCGCGATCATGAACGCCGGTGGAATCACCCGGCGTCTCGTGGACTTCGCATTCGCCCTGGTCGGTCCCATGAAGGGAGGGCTCTCCGCCGTCAACGTCGTGACGAACATGATCTTCGGCGGCATCTCCGGCTCGGCAGTCGCCGACGCCGGTTCGGTTGGACGAGTGCTCATCCCGCAGATGAAGAACCGTGGCTACTCGCCCGGCTACGCCGCCTCCGTGACCGCGACGGCCTCCACTATCGCGCTGGTGATCCCGCCGTCGATCACGCTGATCCTCTACGGCGTCACCGCCGAGGTGTCGATCTCCGACCTCTTCTTCCACGGTCTGTACATCGGCCTGGGCTTCGGCCTCGTGTACGTCATCACCGGGTGGCTGATCGCCCGCGCACGGAACTATCCCTCGGAGCCGAGGATGAACGGCCGCCAGGCACTCGGCGCGCTCGGCAAGGCACTCCCGTCCCTGTCCATCCCGGTCGTCGTCCTGGGGGGAATCCGTATCGGCGTCTTCACCGCCACGGAAGGCGCTGCAGTCGCAGTGCTCATCGCGCTGATCCTCGCAGGGCTGGTATATCGCGAGCTCACGGTGGCGAAGATCAAGGAGGTCTTCCGGGAGACCCTCATGCTCGTCGCGGCAATCATGATGATCATCGCGATGGCGCAGATCTACTCGTGGGCGCTCGTCGCGGGCAACATCCCTCAGTCGATCGCCTCGACCATCCTCGAGATCACGGCGAACCCTTACCTGATCCTCCTTCTCACGAACATTCTCCTGCTTGCAGTCGGAGCGGTGATGGAGGGGAATGCGGCCATCATCATCTTCACTCCGATCCTGCTTCCGGTGGTGACGGCCGCCGGCATCGACCCGGTCCACTTCGGCTTGATCGTCGTCATCAACCTGGCCATCGGGCTGCTGACTCCTCCGGTGGGTATCTCCCTGCTGATCACCACGAAGATCGCGGATATCTCGATGGAGAAGAGCATCCGCGACGTCATCCCCTGGCTCGGCACAGCTCTCGGCCTGCTGATGGTGGTCAGCTACGCCCCCTTGATCCTCGGTCTGTACTGACGTGGCGACCGTGAAAGGACGTCTCATGCCTCGAATCTCTCGGAGGTCCTTGCTTTCCTCCGTCGCACTCGGCGCCACCGCGGCCGCCCTGTCAGGGTGTGCCCGCGGGACGGCCAACCCATCTCCATCGGTCCTGCGTCTCGGCCACGCTTACGGTGTCGGCAGTCTGCAGAACCGAGCCTCCGAACTCTTCGCGGAGGAAGTCTCCGCACGCTCGAACGGCGAGATCACCGTGGAGATCTTCCCGTCGGGCCAGCTCGGGAGCTGGGAGGACATGCAGGAGAGCACCGAGACCGGCGCGATGCACTTCGTCATCGAGTCGGTCGGTTCCCTCGAGCGCTACACCGATCTCGCAGCGATCGAGGGACTGCCCTTCCTCTACGACGATGAAGAGCACTTCCTCTCCGTCTGGGACGGTGACCAGGGGGCGCGGATGATCCAGGCCATCCGCGAGGACTCTGGGTTCCTGCTCCTCGGCGATATGTATCGCGGTCCCCGCGTGCTCAACTCCGTCCATGCCGTCGAATCCCTCGAGGACGCGGCCGGGCTCAAGTTGCGAGTGCCCACTCAGCAGACGTACATCGACACCTGGCGCATGCTCGGCGCAGCACCGACGCCCCTCGCACTCACAGAGGTGTTCTCGGGCATCGAGCAGGGAGCGATCGACGGCCAGGAGAACCCGATCGATGTGGTGCGCTTCAACTCGTTCTTCGAGGTGGCACCCTACGTCACCAACACGAACCACATCTATGGCAACTTCCACCTCCAGACGTGGGGCGACACGTACGACAACTGGAACGACGACACTCGAGCAGTGGTCGACGAAGCGGTCGCAGAGGTGTCGACCTGGTACAGGCAGACCTCGATCGACGAGACCGCCGAGAACATCAAGTTCCTCGAGGGCAAGGGTGTCGAGTTCTTCGACATCGACGCCGCCGGATGGCGCGAGGAGATCTTGCCGCTGTACGACACGGCCGACCCGACGGTGCAGGGCTGGGTCGAGGAGATCCAGGGCAGCTGAAAGCCTGGAAGAACATGAGCACACAAGAGGAACCAGAAATGAGTCTCAGATTCGCTGCGCTGGCGGACGACGTCACGGGTGCGACGGACCTCGCGGGATCCTGGCGACGTCGGGGGTTGAGGACCGCGGTGATCTTCGGCGAGCCGACGGCCGACGATCTCGAATTCGCCAAGTCGATGGACGCAGTGGTCTTCGCGCTGAAGATCCGATCGATCGATTCAGATGAAGCCAGTGAAGCGGCGAAACGCGTCGGGGCGGCCCTCGCCCCTCTGACTGAGGTCCAGGTCTACGACAAGTACTGCTCGACCTTCGATTCCACGCCCGGGGGGAACATCGGTCCGATCGCCGACGCTCTGGCGACGGCTCTCGATGCCGAGCGAGCCGTCGTGGTCCCTTCCATGCCGGCGAACGGAAGAACGGTGTACCAGGGGCATCTGTTCGTCCACGACCAGCTGCTCTCGGAGTCACCAATGCGGAATCACCCGCTGAACCCGATGCGAGACTCCAGCATTGTTCGCCTGCTCCAGGCGCAGACCTCACGCCAGGTCGGGATGGTGCCACTCTCTGTCGTGAGGGAAGGGGCAGAGGCGCTCCGACAAGCCTTGGACTCCCGGCAGTCCCGCGGCGACTTCTATATTGTCGTCGATGCCGTGGACACCTCGGATCTTGAGGTCATCAGCGCCGCGACCGCCGATGATCGTCTCGTCACGGGAGGATCAGGCCTCGCTCTCGGTACACCGGCCGCGAGCGTCGAGCCGGAACCGTTGCGGGCCATGGACGGGCGCAAGGTCATACTGGCGGGCAGTGCATCGACTGCCACCAGACGGCAGGTCTCAGAGGGAGAGGCCGCCTATGCCTCTCGCACGATCGACCCCGTGCGTGCGACGGAAGACCCGAGGGCTCTCGCAGCGGAGCTGATCGCTTGGGCCGACCAGGAATGGGCACGCTCGCCGGACAGGCCCGTGCTGATCCACTCCGATGCCGAGTCCCTCGGCGGTCGGGCACCGACCCGCGCGCAGGCTGAAGGCATCGAACGGACCATGGCCGAGCTGGCCCGACGAGCATTCGCTTCAGGGGTTCGTCAGTTCCTGGTCGCTGGTGGTGAGACGTCAGGCTCCGTCATCGCAGCGCTCGGCGTCGATCGACTCGAGCTGGGCGAGGAAGTGGACCCCGGAGTCTCCTGGGCACTCGGACGCATCAGGCCCCGCGAGACGGAGACGGCGTCGCACTGCAACCTCCTCCTCAAATCAGGGAACTTCGGAAACGACGACCTCTTCACGACCGCCTGGGAGGCACTGTGAGCGAGAAGAGCGATCTGGCAGAGCTCGGAGAGCGCCTTGTAGAACTCGGCCTCTCTCGGGGCACGGCAGGGAACATCTCAATCCTGTCCGCCGAGGGCGAGGTCATCGGAAGCCCGAGTGGGACTGACCTCGGGCGCCTCGACCCCGACAACCTGAGCGTGCTGAGGATGGCAGGTGACGGAGCACTCTCGCAGCAGAGCGGGCCCAGGGCGTCGAAAGAGATGCCGATGCACGCTGCGATGTATCGCAGGTTCGGGCCAGGAGTGGTCGTGCATACGCACTCCTTTTACGCAGTGCAGAGCTCCTGCATGCCCGCGTGGGCGCCGTACTGTGCAGTTCCGCCGCATGCGCCGTACTTCGTGATGACGATCGGGAACCTTCCGCTCATCCCATACCGGCACCCGGGCGATCCTGAGCTCGGGGAGCTGATAGATCAGGCCGACCTGGACTTCAGGGCCGCACTGCTCGCTCACCATGGACTCATCCTCTACGCCGAGTCGGTGGATGCTGCGGTCGCTGCGACAGTCGAGCTGGAAGAGGCGTGCAAGCTGGCCGTCGGTCTCTCGGGAGTTCCGAATGCCGAGGTGCTCGACGCGGACGCACTCAGGGAGCTCGCGCAGCGGAATGGGCGACCGTGGGGGAGTGGACGAGGAAGGACAGGAGCCTGAAGCCGTAAGGGTCTACTTGGGTCCGCTCCCGAGCAGGCCTGGATTCCTCGCGGCTGTGTATGCGGCTTCGAGCACGCAGGTGAGCACCTCGTAGCGAGTTCGTAGTCAGCCGCCGGGCCGTGCCGTCGACTTCCGCATATGGAGCTCGCTCCCGAGCTGGACAACGCCCGGGTGCCCGCCGGACCCCTCGAGCATCTCGGAGATCTCGTGCACGACCAAGCGGCCCACCTCATGGTCACGTACAGCGACCGACGTCAGCGGCGGGTCGGCGACCGGGTCGAAGGGGATGTTGTCGAATCCGATGACGCTGAGGTCTCCGGGGATCGATGCCCCTCGGCTCTTCGCATAGCTGATCATCCCGAGCGCGACGAGGTCGTTGTGCGTGACGACGGCGGTCGCCTCGGAATTGAGGACCTCGTCGGCGATCGAGGCGCCTCCTCCTATCGTGGGCTCCACGGGGCCGAAGAGGAGGAAATCGGCATCTCGGGCGAGGACCTCCTTCTCCACGTGCTCTGCCAGTGCGCCACTCGCGCGGGAGCTCGCCGGTCCGGCGACGTACCCGACGCATGCATGCCCCAGTGCGACCAGATGGCCGACCGCCTGGCTGATGCCAGTCGTCGCATCCACGTTCACCGATCGGAATCCGGGGACGGCCCGATTGACCAGCACCGTGCGGTGCGGGTCAAGCAGCTCGGTGATCTCGGCATCGTCGAGCCTCGGCGCGACCGCCACCGTGACGTCGCAGTCCCGTTGCATCTGACGCAGGGTCCGCCTCTCCACCCGGCGGTCCTCCATCACATCGGTGACGGAGACTCGCATCGACGCGACCCGCGCGGCTCGCTCGACCCCGGCACACAAGGAGATGAAGAAGGGATTGGTCCAGTCCGGAACGACCATCCCGATGTATCGCACCCCGGTGCGGGCACGCTCTGTGGCGGCCGGCAGCGGCGCCGGGGCCGCGACAGCTCCCTGAGGACGGCGCACACGAGT
Organism: Brachybacterium sp. sponge; assembly: GCF_001613775.1. NCBI lineage: Bacteria > Bacillati > Actinomycetota > Actinomycetes > Micrococcales > Dermabacteraceae > Brachybacterium > Brachybacterium sp. sponge. Next base: position 104,838 of record NZ_LRMP01000002.1, read on the forward strand.
ACCGCTCGCGCGGCTCCGCACGATCAGCCCCTCGTTCTCGAGCATTCGGAACGCCTGTCGCAGAGTCGGTCGCGAGACCCCGAGTTCGTCGCTGGCCTCATTCTCCGAGGGGAGGCGTTGCCCCTCGCTGAGCTGCCCCTGGTCAATGCTGGTGCGGATCCCATCAGCCACCTGCACGTACAGCGGGCTCGCCGATTCCCGGTCCAGGTGCACCAGGGCACTCATCCTGGGCAACTCCTGCAGATCCATGTCGTCCACTTCCTGTTCGCAGCTGCTGCGTCGGCCCCGACCCCTCTGCCGGCCCGTGTCGGGCGCTAGCTCGGACGCCCATTCTCCCGAAGGCGCAGGTGCGCCCCACTACCTACTGGTCTCCGAGGTGCAGGAGATCGATCACGCGTATGCGTTCCGTCGAACCTCGTTACTGAACTGCTGTGTCCCTCAAGGTGGGTGGAGCATACCTCATTTACAACGAGAGATACTGCGGGGTGAGGCTGAGCTGCTCCAATGTTGTGAGGCCTGATGGCAACTTCGCCCATCTCCCGCAACGTCACAGGTGATAGAGCTGCGATGGGCAGTATGGGCACTTGAGCTTGTTGTTACCTCTTAGAGACTTGCGACACTACAAGCCTTACATCTATGCTCACCACGCGGGCTTACAAGAACGTGAGTCCACCCTCCCGGAGCGGCGCGATCGCTGACGATCGACGCCCGACCAACCTAGGAGCCTCTCATGCAGCGTCGCACCCTCCTCCTCGCACCCCTTCCCATCGCGGCCGGTCTCGGCCTCGCCGGCTGCGGCGGCACCGGCGGTGGCAGCCCGGACGGTCAGCTCAACGTCCTCGTCTCCCCGCACGTGATCACCTCGACCATCGAGGAGAAGCTCTCCGAGTTCGAAGAGGCCAACGACGTCACGGTGAACCTGACCTCGCTGAATGAGGATCAGGTCTCGCAGCAGCTCCGCGTGGAGTATGGCGCCGGAAACTTCGACACCGATGTGTTCCTCTTCCGTCCGCTCCAGGACCAGGCTCAGTTCGTCAACAACGGCTGGCTCCTGGATCTTTCGGAGTACGTCGAGCAGGACGGCTACGACTGGGAGGACTTCGGTGCCCCCGCGCGCGAAGCGTCCACCTCCCGCGAAGGGCAGATCGTTTCGGTCCCGGTCGGCACCGCGCGGCAGATGCTCTTCTACCGGAAGGACCTCTTCGAGGCCGCCGGCCTCACCGCGCCGCCGACCGATCTCGATCAGCTCGAGGAGTACGCCGCGAAGCTCAAGTCCGGGGACGTGCGAGGAGTCGCGCTGCGCGGACAGCGTGCTCAGGCGGTGACCACCTTCGCGCAGTTCCTCTACGCCCACGACGGCGATTGGAACGCGGACGGCGAGCCCTACGGCGACGGGGCTGTCAGCAGCCCGGAAGCTGTCGCGGCGCTGGAGTACTACGGCCGGATCCTTCGGGAATCGGGTCCGGACGGTGTCCTCAACATGTCATGGGCCGAAGGCACGGCGCAGTTCCAGCAGGGGCACGTCGCGATGTACATCGAGGGCGATGACCGCTGGCCGGAGTTCACCGATCCTGAGGTCTCCACCCTAACGGAGGACCAGGTCGGGTATGCCCCGAGCCCTGCCCGCACCAGCGTGGTTCCCGCCCAGGCCCTCGGGATCGCCTCGGGCACGAGCAAGGCGGACGTGGCCTGGGAGTTCGTGAAGTGGGCCTCGAGCAAGGAGATGGCCGCCACGATGCAGGGCAAGGGAGTCATGGGTGCCCGTGACTCCGCGTGGGAGGCACCGGAGACCGCTGAGACCTTCCCCGAGGACGTGATCGCTGCGGTCCAGGAGGGCAACGCCAACGGCGTTCCTTACGATCGCCCGCGCATCGTGAAGGTGGGCGAGGCGCGCGACGCCATCGGCAACGCAATCGCTGCCGCGATCGAAGGCGGCGACGTCGCAACCGCCGCGGAGTCGGCGAACACGACCTTCCAGGGACTGATCGACGCCGAGAAGTCCGAGTTCGGGATCAGCTGACCCGCTCCTGTTCCGGCCGCGGTACCACCACCTCGGCCTCCACTCGTCGAAGGAAGCAGTAGTGACCACGACAGCGACCACGCGTACCATCCGACCGTCCGCTCGGCAGGGGATTGCCGCGCAGGAGCGGAGATTCAAGATCTCCTTCCTCCTGCCGGCCTTGATCGTGAGCCTCGCACTTGTGGCGTTCCCGATCGTGTACACGCTCTACATGAGCACGACGACGTGGAGCGGCACGGCATTCAATCCACCCCGATTCACGGGGTTGGAGAACATGCGGGCGCTGTTCGAACCGGGCAGCCGGTTCCTCGGCGCGGCGGGACGCACAGTGCTGTTCACCGCTGTCACCGTCGTCGTCGAGGTGGTGCTCGGATATGTCGTGGCCCTGGCGCTCCGGAAGCCGTTCCGCGGGGACGGGATCGTCCGCACCGTCACTCTCATCCCCGTGGTCCTCACCCCGGTCGCAGTGGCCATGGCATGGATGCTGATCCTCGATCCCAGCATCGGACTGGCGCCCCGCCTGTTCGAGGTGGTCGGCATCGAGGGCCACCAGTTCCTCTCCGATCCGTCGGCGGCACTCGGGTGGCTGATGGTGATCGACATCTGGCAGTGGACTCCGATGATGGTCCTCATCTTGCTGGCAGGCCTGACGGCACTTCCGGAGGAGCCTTTCGAGGCCGCGGAGGTGGACGGCGCGAGTCTGCTGCAGCGCTTCACGCACATCACCTTCCCGCTGATGCTCCCGGTGATGTTCTCGGCGATCATGCTTCGCCTGGTCGATTCACTCAAGACCTTCGACATCATCTACGCCACCACGAAGGGCGGGCCCGGCTTCTCCACGGAGACGCTGAACACCTACGCCTTCGTGCAGGCCTTCGAGTACACGAATTTCGGCTCGTCGGCGTCGATCGTCGTGGGGTTCATCCTCATCGTCGTCGCGATCACCGCCTCGCTGGCGATCGTCCAGAACCGAGCGGAGTCGATCCTCCGATGACCCTCACCGCCCGTGCTCCCGAACGGCCTGCGTCCACCCGCCGCGCCGCCACCTCGACAGACGGAGGAACCGTGCATCCTCGCCGCAAGCGACGCTCACCGGCCTCGGTTGTGCGCGCAGCCGTCATCATCGTCTTCGCCATCTGGTGCGCACTGCCGCTGGTGTGGATGGTGCTGTCCGCCTTCAAGACGAACGTCGACATCAACAATGCTTCCAAGCTCCTGGTGTTCACCCCGACGCTGAAGAACTTCGAGACGATCCTCGCGAGCAGCAACCTCGGCGAGGCAGCGATGAACTCGTTGGTCGTCGCGATCGGCTCGACCGCGCTCGCTGTCGTGCTCGGCCTTCCCGCGGCCTACGTCATCGCCCGTTACTCGATGAACCGGACGGCCTTCGCGCTGCTTGTCATCCGAATGCTCCCGGGCATCATCTACCTCATCCCGTGGTACATCATCTTCACCCGGATCGGGCTGGTAGGCAGCTATGCGTCGCTGATCCTCAGCCACCTGGTCATCGTCATGCCGATGACCATCTGGATCATGATGGGCTTCTTCGCCACGGTGCCACGAGAGCTCGAGGAGGCCGCCTCCATGGACGGGCTCACCCGTCCACAGGCCTTCGTGCGGATCGTCCTTCCCGTCGTGCGCAGCGGCATCGCGACCGCCGCTCTTCTGAGCTTTATCTTCTCCTGGAACCAGCTGCTGTTCTCGATGGTGCTCGGCTCGTCCCGTCTCAAGACCCTGCCGGTGGCGCTGTTCGACTTCATCGGCTACGCCTCGATCGACTGGGGCGGCCTGATGGCGGCGGCCGTGCTGATGAGCCTTCCGATCTTCCTCTTCTCCATCTTCGCCCAGCGCCACATCGTGGCCGGGCTCTCCGCAGGCGCCACGAAGGGTTGACCACGCACCATGTCCTCCACCACCGCACGACCGGAGTCAGCGAGAACCACACTTCTCGACGAACGATGCGCTCACACGCTGCGTAAGCTCTCCGCCGAGCAGGTTCTCGCCGCCGGGTCCGGGCACTACGGCTTTCCGCTGGGAGCGGCAGATCTCGTCGATGAGCTGTTCTCTCGCTACCTGCGCTACGACGGCTCGGCGCCTGAGTGGCCGAACCGCGATCGGTTCGTGCTCTCGGCCGGGCATGGCTCGGCGATGCTCTACGCGGTCCTCCATCTCGGAGGCTACGACCTCGGCGTCGAGGACCTCCGTGCCTTCCGCACCCTGCACTCGCGCACACCGGGTCATCCCGAGCGCTGCGAGACTCCCGGTGTCGAGGTGACGACAGGTCCTCTCGGCCAGGGGCTCGCGAACGCTGTAGGACTCGCGATCGCAGAGACCGCCCTCCGCGCACAGCTCGGCGCCGACGTGATCTCCCACCGCACGGTGGTGCTTGCCTCTGATGGCGATCTCATGGAAGGGATCGCCTACGAGGCTGCAGCACTCGCCGCTGAGCAGAACCTCGGCAACCTCATCGTCTGCTACGACGACAACGACATCGTCATCGACTCCGCAGCGTCCTCGGTGATGAGCTCACAGGGCGTCGTCGACGCCTTCGCCGCCCTCGGGTGGAGGGTCGTCGAGATCGCCGATGGGAACGATCGCGTCTCCCTGCGCCATGGACTCGACGAGGCCTTCGAGCTGGGGGACGGTCGGCCGACGCTCGTGCGCGTCCCGACGGTCATCGGCCATCTCTCGCCGCGAGCCGGCACCTCAGCCTCGCACTCCGGAGCCCCCACGGCAGAGGAGTACGAGGAGATCGTGCGCGCGCTCGACCTCACGGACGTCGCCCCCTTCGAGGTGCCCGGCGACGTCGCCGCCCGCTGGCAGGCAGTTCGAGAGTGCGGAACCAGCCTGCGCAGGCAGTGGGAGGACGCCCACGGCGAGGCGTGGGAGCGGCATACCCGCGAGCTCGACGAGGAGACAGCTCGCGCCCGGGAACGGATCCTGGACCTGCCCGCGCTCACCGAACCGGCCGCGACCCGCGCCTCTTCCTCGCGAGCGCTCGCCCTCGTGCCCGGACTCGACGCCGGCGTGCTCGGCGGGTCGGCGGATCTCGCCGGTGCCACCGGCACCGTGATCGCCGACGGCGCGGTCTTCGACCCCGAGAGCCGTCGGGGCGCGAACATCCGTTTCGGAGTGCGTGAACACGCGATGGGTGCGATCGCCAACGGCATCAGCGCCCACTCCGTTCTGCGTGGCCTCGGCTCCACCTTCCTGATGTTCGCGACTTACGAGGCCAACGCACTGCGCATGTCCGCGATCCAGCGTCTCGGCGCGATCCATGTCTTTTCTCACGACTCGATCCTGGTGGGGGAGGACGGCCCCACCCACCAGCCCGTCGAGGTGCTGCCGTTCCTCCGTGCCATCCCTGACTTCGAGGTGTGGCGTCCGGCCGACGACCTCGAGACCCGTGCCGTGTGGGCCGAGGTCCTCGCGACCCCGGACCGCCCCGCGGCGATCGTGCTCAGCCGTTCGGGCGTGGACCAGATCCGGTCCGAGCGCATGCCCGAGGACATCGTCTCCGGCGCGTACGTGGCCTACGACGTGGACGAGCCAGAGGTCGTCGTCCTCGCGACCGGCACTGAGGTTACCACCGCGGTCCTGGCTGCCGGTCAGACCGAGCGGCGTGTGCGCGTGGTCTCCGTGCCGAACCTGGAGCGCTTCCGGAAGCTGACTCGTGAAGTGCGCGAGGAGCTCGCGCCGCCGGCGCTGCCGCGCATCTGCGTGGAGGCATCGCATCCCATGAGCTGGTTCGGCATCGTGAGAGAGAGCGACGAGGTGATCGGCGTCAGTGCGTTCGGGGCCTCGGCGCCTGCCGCCGAGATCGCGGAAGAGCACGGAGTGACGACTTCTGGGGTCCGGGAGGCGATCGCTCGAGTGACGTCTCGGCCGTAGGTAGCGGGAGAACCGCGGCCGAGAAACGCATGGGAGACTCGCAGCACCCGATCTCCGCCAGGGGCTGCCCGTGGACCTCGAGCAGCGCGAGGGCCGCGTGCACCGGTACAAGGGGCATGCGATCCGTCGCAACATCTCGCACTGGCATGGCCGTGCGGCGCTCGCCGAGGGCTACGACGATCCCTGGGCAGCGATGTTCGACGCCGCCGTGAAGGCCGAGCCTGAGGGCAGTGACGGCCTCAGCCCGTTCTGGCTCTACGACGGTCCCGCCAAGATCGAGCGCTACGTGCCCGCCATGCCGCTCAGCCGTGAGTCACGCCAGTACCTGCGACTCCAGCGGACGCTCGGCGCGTACCGCTCGGTGATGGGTCAGCCGCGACAGGACGACCTGATCAAGCTGATGGGGGAGGACGTCGACTGGCCGCGGATCGACCTGCGGCCTCCGCGCTGTGACTCAGCAGAGCGCGGTCTCATGTAGAGCTCGGGCGCTCACGCGTCGCTCTGCGGGTGACCAGCGAACCACTCGCGAAGCGACTCGACCAGCAGTGCTCCGACTCTGTCGCTCTCCCCGCCATGGGCGTCGGCCTCTGCGCCCAGATCGTCGAGCATCGATTCGACAGTGACGTTCTCCGACTCAGCAAGCAGCGGTGCTTGCCTGCGGCGATCACTGAACATCAGGAACTCTAGATCATCGGCGTCGAACGATTGACCGGTGAGGGGAGGGAGCTCGTCTACCCACGAGTGCAGCAGATCGACGTATCTCTCGTAGCTCGAGGTGTCCCACCACGAGAGGGAGAAGCTCCCGGCCTCGGGAGCGTGCTGCTGAAGCCAGCCATGGACGACGCTGTCCAGCACCGGAGTCGTCGGGACGCTCGAAGCCTTGGTGAGGAAGTAGAGGAACTTGGTGCCGAATGCCGGCCCGAGGTACTTCAGGAAGGGGACGCCGCTGCGGCGCTGCGTGGCCACGTAATCGAACGCCGCCACACCGCCTGCGGAATGTGCGATCCCTGCGATCTCGACGAGCTGTTCGATCGCTTCTTTGTCATGAGCTGTGGAGTCGCGAGTCAGGATGCGCTCCGTGCGGTAGGGGCCGTACCCGACGAGGCCATACCCCCAGATCATGGTGGAGAGGAAAGCCCTCACCACAGCGGTGTCATCGATGTGCCCACCGGAGGTGCCGAGGACGTCAGGTGCGCAGAGTGCATGCACCGCGTCCCGGCCGATACGCGGACCGCTCTCGGGCTGATCACCTTCTGCCGAAGGAGCGAGACCGTCGATCAAGGCTCGGTAGTCCTGGCTCAGAAGGCGTTCAGAGGCCCGGTCGAAACGACGGGCCCACGACGCAGGCTTCCATGCCATGGCATGTTGAACCAGGTCTTCAGGCTGCTGTGCGGAGCTGACGAGTTCACGAAGTCGATTCGGAACGGCCATGTTTCAGTCCTCTACTTCCTATGGCACTACATGTTCATACACGCTGCCCTCAAGGTTCTCGAGCTCGCGCTCCACCCGGCGAGCGAGTTGTGGATCGGTCATCTTCACCCCGAGTTCCACGTTGTTGTTCTCAGCACTCCATGAGAAGTTGGCACTGGTCACGACTAACAGCCGATGGTCGATTACGACAAACTTGGCATGATTGCGGAGTGCGCGACCATCGACGTACTGGGTCTGAAGCACTGTGGCTGGTGCCAGTTGCTTGGCGACGTCGATCGCCGTCGGCCCGGAGGCGCCCTTCGCAGCCTCTCGGTCGATGTAGATGCGCATGTCGAGCTGTCTGCGTGCAGCACGACGAAGCGCCTTCCACATACCGGAACTGGTCTGGAAGTTGTAGGTGGAGCAGATGACCGACTCCGCAGCGTCATCGACGAGCCCGACGAGAGATGTGGTGAGGCCGCCGGACTGCGCACGGAGCCCGGGTGCAGTCCACAGAAGCTCGTTTGGCGAGCCCACCGAACGTGCTCCAACGACCCCGCGCAGCACTCGCTCGAGCCCTGCGGCGTCGTACAGCATGTCTGCTTGTCTGAGTAACGCTTTGACGCTTGCCCGCGCACCGGGACTGAGCGACATCAACGCACCGAGGACGGACTCGCCCTGCTGCAGAGACCCGACGACGATGCGGGCGTCCGCAGTGCGGATCTGACGTCCAAGTGCGTCGATTGGATCGTCCACGATCACATCACCAATCGCCGTCGAAGAACCCATTGCCGGAAGCCCCGGGAAGGTCGACCAGGAACCGGCGGTCCAAGAACCTGTTGGCTCGCTCGCACGATGTCTCCGAAGCCATGGCACAGGTGTGGCAGGCCGCGCCGTGGAGGAAGTCCTCGGGATCCTGTGGTGTGCGGTATGCACAGACTGGGTCCGAGGAGCAGCGCCGGGCCTTGCGTAGCGCCGTGCTGAGCGTCTGCGCGAGTTCGCGTCGGGTCGACAGCTGGACGAGGCCTCCGAGGGTCCCATCGCTGTCGCTGGCTGTCGTGATGAGGAGGATCCCGGCAGCGGGGGAGCGCTCGCCATCTTTCGGCCAAGCATAGATGCGTTCGGAGATGCTCGCTGCGGAGTATCCCGATGCCATGGCCATCTCTCGGATCAGCACGTGCGCGAGCGTGTGTAGCAACCAGTAGCGAGGCGGTTGGAACCGCTTCAGATGGTCTTCTGCCTTGGCGGTGTCAGAGAGTCTCGCGTCGTAGTTGCGCTTGTGAGCGGCCTTGTGGGCCTTGAAAATATCGCTCTCGCAGATAGTGCGCTCCCATCTGCTGATCCGTTCTTCGTCGAACTGGAGGAACATGCCCTCGCCCCGGTCTTCCGTGGCTACTGTCCATGTGGGCCTGCGGGTGCGCGTGAGCGGGACGAGACGGTGTCCTAGCCCTTCGGCTCGTTCCATGTCGTCGATTCGGGTGAAGCCGACGAGAGCGTTCACCTTGCGTAGCTTGTCTACGGTGTGAACTTGTGCGATCCCAAGCTCCTTCAGCTGCCTGTCCACACCTCCCGCCGGCCGTGAGAGCACGAGTCCGCTCTGGCTGTCATGGACGCGCGGCTTGTCCAGCGACCGGGCGAGATAGTGCCACTCGGGCTCGAGCAGGCTGATGGGGTCGAAGTCCTCAAGCGCCTGTCTTTGCTGAACTTGATCCTCGTCGTCAGCGTCGACAGCCGCGATCGCGGCCTCGAGTTCGTCGTCCGAGAGCTCGGTGAGACCAGAGTCGGAGAGGTCAAGTTCTTCACGGATCTTCGCAATATCGTCCTTGTACGAGGCGAACCTCCGCTCCCCGATCGAGTCGATGATCTGGAACCCGATACTTCGAGACGTAGGTGCTTCCGCACCGGGCATGACGATGATTGATTGCGTCGCGGGGAACCACAAGTTCGAGGCGCCGAGCAGCATGAGGCGGGGGTCGGCGCTACAGCCTTCGGCGTCGAATCGCCCAAGGTGCGGATGACGCCCCCGGCAACGGGGGAGCTTCGCGCGGCCGATTTCTCCCTGCGCTTCGTTCATCGGCCTTGCTACCCCGCAGGTCTGGCAGCGGATTGTCGCGGTCGAGCCTTTACCGACGTTCCGTTCGGTCATCATGAGCGAGGGTGTCTCCGCATCCGGACAGTGGCCCCCCTGATGCACCCACCACTCGTAGGGGAATTCGTCCAAGTGACCGTTCGGGCAGGCCAGCAAGTAACGGGCCGGCACGACGTCGGCGACACGTGGGGCGCGTCGCACCCGGCTTCCCCTTCCGTGTCCGGGGCAGTCTTCGTGCACGAACCTCGCCAGGTCCGAGCGGAAGGGATTGGTGTTCTTGTAGGTGAAATGCACGACGGTGGAGAGTTTGTCGCAACCCGTGCAACGCATCCACTGCGGAAACACGCGGGACGGCACACCAAGGTCACTTCCTGATGTATCGCCCCACGAAGTTTTCGGCGCCCATGGGAATGGACGCAGCTCACGGACCGAGTCTCCCATGAAGTAGTTCTGAACAGCGTGGAGCAGTCTCGGAGCGTGGATCGTGTTGGGCTCTCCCTCACGGCGCTTCCAGATACGGTTCCAGTCGTCGAGACCACTGGGCATCACGGTGAAGTGGGGAAGGTCCATCGCCGCCCCGGGCCCGTACGTGTACAGGAGCGAGGACGGGCGTGCAGAACCGACTCGTGCATAGTTCTTCGACTTCCACTGCTCGGCATCACCAAGAGGGTCAAGGCCGCCTTCGTCCTGTGTGTTGGCATCAGTCATCGTTCTCCCCCTTCTCCGCGCTTGCTGTCCAGGCTGGGGCGTTTTCCAGCTCAGGGGACTGGAGACGTTCCTTCACGGGCGAGACCAGGATATTGATCTCAGGCTGGACCTCACGCATCGAGTTGGCTACCGGGAACGGCACCCCCTCCACGTTGCTCGAGTTAGGAACGTCCTCGAGCGAGCGGATGAGCGGGACCTTGTCTCCCTTCTTCCCGATCCGTTCGTAGACGAGGTGGCGCTGCGAGGCGATGGAATTGCTGCGATGGCTGCGCCACTTGTCCAGTCGATTAATCAATCGGAAACGTACTTCATCTCGCACGTTGAAGGCCCCGTCGGAATCGTGCGATGCATCGGAGGTCGAGGCGAGGTCCGCACGCGCGGCGAGTCGATCGATGAGTTCCTCGACACGGGCCTCCCGAGTGCGGATACGATCTGCCCCGGCCTCGGGAGAGAGCCCGTCCTTGACCTGGGCATCCATCACGCGCACTGCCGCGAGGAGCACACCGGACAAGGTGCGGTCGAGGGCGGTCTCGGAGAATGGCGTCACCGAGAGCGGTTCGACCTGCGAGTAGAAGGTCTCGTGGTAGTGGCGGAACTGCTCGAAGTGGGCGAGGTCCCGCGGCCGCGCCCAGTTCCCGAGGGTCACCACCAGTCCAGGACGCGACGGGTCACGACCAACTCGAGACGTCGCTTGGATGTACTCGGCAGTGTTCTTGGGTTGCCCGACCATGAGCATGAGCCCCAGGCGCGTCACGTCGACGCCGACCTGCAACATGGACGTGGCGAGTACGACGTCGATCGGTCGAGCCCCTTCACGTTGCGACGGCTTGCGCCCCTCCCGGATGTCGCGGGACCGCTTCCGGAATTCCGCAGAGGTGTCGTATCCGTGGTCGAACTCCGTGCCCATCTGGTCCAGAGTCTCGTTGATCTCACTGCTTCCAGCACGGGACGTCAGCTCGGCGACGTTTAACCCTCCGGCGGTTCCCCAGCGCAGCGGGAAGAACTTCCCGGGCCGGCGCTTCTTCAACGCGGTCTGGACGTCGTCCGCTACGTACCGGGCCATGCCGGCGAGCTCTCGCGTGGCGTTGAAGTAGCCGACCAACGTCAGATATGGGTCCGTGCTGACCGGTGCGCCATTAGTCGGGGCCACGGCGGTATCGAGAAGGAGCTGCCCGGAAGAGAGGAGCGAAGTGGAGACAGCGATCTCTGCTGCGGTCAGCCGCACACCGGTCGTGGAGATGCCGATGTACCGCCTCCCGGGTGTTTCCCTGGAGATGGGCAGCTCGCGCGAGAAGTACGTGTCCGCCACATCGAGCACCTGGGGTGGGAAGATTGCTGTACCGCGTCCGTAGAGGTTCCGGATCTGCACCTCGGCACGACGCACTGTCGCCGACGACGCGACGACCAGTGGACGGACCTGCCGCCCTTGCCCATCGGTCCAAGTGCTCATGACGTCGATGGCAACTTCGAATGCACCGACGACCGTTCCGAGTGCTCCGGTGATCAGGTGGAGCTCGTCCTGGATGATGAGGTCCGGGGGCCGCAGGCGACGAGCCAGGCGCTTGCTCGCAGCGGGAAGTTCCTGGCCTGTGCCTGCTTTTTCCCTCCGGTGCTTGCTATTCACGCTGATAGTGCACGATGTCGAGTCGTCATGGACGAAGCCGTGCCGATCGCATCTGTACTGCGGGTACCCGAACAGGGAAGATGCCTCCCCCTCCCGGACTAAGCGTGCAAACTTATCCACCGTGGCGATGACGAACGCGGGCACAAGTCGATAGATCTCCTCGTCCACGGTGAGGACCGGTAGTCCCTCTTCGACCTGAGCGCCGACGGAGAAAGGACACTGCCCGGTGCGGTCCGCACAGCGCACGAAGACACGGCGCAATGTGTCGTCCCCCATGACGTTCTGAGGGCCGATCTCGGTGCCACACCAGGGGCAACGTTCGAACTGGAGGATCGTGAAGCCGTACTTCTTTCCCTCGGCCGCGTTTTCAAGTTGCTCGCGAGCCTCTTCATAGCGCTTCGGGGAGACGGCGCTACCGACCCAGAGCCCGATGCGGAAGGGCTCGGTTCCCCAGATCTCCGGCCTGTTGCGGCGTTCTAGTTCGGCTGCGCAGACCATCGCGGTCGCACGCTGGAATTGCTGAGCGGTGAGCAGTCGAAGGGTGTAGCGCATGAGGACGGAGACGCCGGTGAGGCCATCGATCGGCCCTTCGGGAGTGTCGCGCACGCCCTGACGGCGACGAATTGCGAAGGTGAACGCAGCCAGTCCGAGGTAAGCCTCGGTCTTCCCACCACCGGTCGGGAAGAACAGTAGCTCGGCCTGAGCCAGATCCCCGGACCTGCGTTCGTGATCGGGCTGGACCAGTGCACGGATCTGCAAGAGGATGAAGGCGAGCTGGAATACACGCCACGAGTGAGCACGCGGTCCCTTAGCCTCGACGGCCCGTCTTGCTTCCTGCGGGTCGCGTTCTGAGCCTGCGCTCCGAAGCTCGACCACCTGACTCTGGAGGCGCTGTTCCGCCATCACATGGTTCATGAAGGCGAAGCAACGCAGAGCCTCCTCGTCCTGTGTTAAGAAATCGACACCGTGACGCAGACGCTTAGCCGTGATCCGGGCGGTGGATATCGTGGTCTCCGCCGTCTTCCGGAGCCGGAGCGGAAGCCCCTTGCTCTCCGCTTCCTGTACAGACAGCCAGTCGTCGTAGCCGACGACGATTGGTAGCAAGGCCTCCTTCAGCCGTTCGGCGTTCTGCGGCGTCGAGAGTTCCTCGAGCACAGTCATATCCAGTTGGGCGCCATCGACGTCTCGAGCCTGGGTCTGCGGCGTTTCGGAGACCGGCAGCCATGTGGTGCGCACTTGAGTGGCGCGACGCTGGCCTTCCTGGGCGGTCCAGTCCGCGGAGCACGTGCGCCCAATGGCGAACTCGAGTCGGTTGCGGTACTGCAGCTCGAGCCGGGCTTCCTCGTCATCATCTGCCGGAGTATCCTCGAGGAGGATATCGCGGACTGGGAGAAAGACTGCATCGCCCCCTGCATCCACGTCGAGCCGGGTCTGGTAGAGCCAGGCGTCCACGGGGATCTTTCGGGGCGTTTCGCGGTCGTTGCACAGCGAGATCTCGATGATCCGCTTTGAGCCCTGCACGAATGTGTCGATGCGCAACACGATGCGGTCTTCGAGGAGGAGCTCGGCCGTCTTGCCCGCGATGAAGGACGTGAGATTGACCCGCCGAGACTGTACGTGCTGGGTACGGCGGTACTTTCGACGCGGCCGCTCTCCCGCCTTCGGCGGGTCGCTTGGATCCTCTAGTGCCGTCTCAGGGCGGTATGAGCCCCAGGACGCGTGAACGGTGACTGTCTCCTGGTCAAGGGGGACTTGGAATCGCAGCCCCATGGACGCGGGGATCATGAGTCCTCGGCGCAGGGGAACGTCTTCGGCACCTTCGTCTTCGTTACCGGCGGTGTCTTCATCGACATTCCCGGCGGGGACGCCGCGGCCAAGGCGAGCCTCCAGGGCAGGAATGATCTCTTCGTCGGCGTCGTCGTCGACGCCCTGAGTGACGGGTCGGTCCGAGGCTGTGCCTTCGAGCTTTGCCGGGGCGATCCGACCTACGAGGTAGAGCGAATCAGGTTGAGCGTCCAGCAGCTCGTCGTCACCGTGGGTGGGGCCGAGTAGGTCACGCTGAAGCAGGTCGGTGAGGTTCTCACGATCGGTCCAGGAAGTCCCGTCTGGTGCGTAGCTCAGTCCGAGCAAGCGCTCCGAGTAGCTTCCATCGGTTGTTCCATGGGTGGTATCGCTCATGAGAGCTCGGTCCCTTCCGCCTTACTGTCATCCTGATCGGTATCTGTCGTAGCGGGCACCGAGTTGACGCCGCCCGACGAACCAGCTTCGACCGCTGCGCGGCGGTGGTTCTCCTCCAGGAGGCGGTCGAGAATCTCGACTCGCGCCTCAGGCCCGACGGTCCATCGCTGCATCTGTCGGTACGTATGGAACCCGTGATCCAGCTCGATGTCGTTCCATCCGTATGCATCCAGGAGTGCGCGGTCAATTTCAGTATGGAGTTGTCGCATCCGTCTGATGTCCCGATCGTCCTCGTCGCGGACGTCCGGATGGTTCACGAGGTTGTAGAGATCGGTTAGACCGAGTCCTCGGCGCAGCATTATCTCGCGCCGTTCTTTATCGAGAGAACGGCCGGTCGAGTCGAGTCCGTCGCTGCCGTGTGCGCGGGGGAATGTTTCAAAAACGTCTGACGGTGTATATCTGGGATCGTTGCGCATTCCGGAGCCGAAGCGTATGGCCCATAGCTGATGGAAGTTCGAAGATAACTGAGCCTGATCTGAGAACGTGTCGGTCGCGAAGACTCCGAGTGCATGGCTAAACACTTGGTCGGTCGGGACCCGCAACGGCATAACTGTCTTACTTACGAGGGCGATCACCAAGACTTCATTTAATGCGTCGACTGCCTGTCTAAGTGCTGGTCTGGTTCTCAGGAATCTCCACCAGGGTGCTGAGGCAACCTCCCTGGCTTTCGATGCCCTCTCAGGCTTTACTTTATTTGCTACGCGGGCGAATGGCAGTTCATACCTGGAAGCTTCTTCTTCTGACCGTGAATTAAAGTCGATCACCCAGCGTGACGCATCTGTTCGCGGACTAGAGTTGAGGTCTTCGCCATTAAGGTAGGGGAATAGAACGTCAGCATTCGCTGGGTCTTCTGCGATCCATTCCTTGGCCTCCCGCTCATTAGTTATGAATCCTTCTCCGAGGAGGATGCACCCCTGAAAGGAAATGTGTGCATTCTCACTGAGCTTTTGTGGCGGTCCATTGGTACGCCCCGCTGGCTCAAGGAGGCTTGATATTCTCGGAACTTTGGCGCCGTCGGCATCTCGTGAGACATCATCGGCAACCTGTCCTCTTGTTCCCCAGATCGCGGCGAACTCAAGGTTTGCGCTCTTTGCGGGCCAGTGTCGGGATTGGATCGCTCGGGTGATAGTGAATCCCTGGTTGACCATGTAGTCTAACCCGACCTCACGGGTGGCACCCTGTGCCACAGTGTTCGTGGCGATGAGGCCGAGTGCCCCCCGAGGCCCCAATAGACTCATCGCGCGCAAGAAGAAGTACGCCACTAGGTCAGCGGACCCGCGTCGGCCGTTGGCGAGGACGTTCACGAACCAGTCCCGAATATTGGTCCCCATCGTGCCGGTGAGCTTCTGTCCGCCGAGAAACGGCGGGTTGCCCACGATCGCGTCAAAACCGCCATGCCGCACGACGTCGGGGACGGCGATCGCCCAGTGCAATGGTTGCCATTGCTCGTAGTCAGTGTCGACCTCGGGGGTCAGACCTGACTCGATAATTGCATCCAGCATTGTGGTGTTACGGGGCCCATCCTGCGCGAATGCTAGATCGACTGCTTCGCGAAGGTCTTCGAACGCCTCGTCGCGGCGCTTCCCCGGTTTTGCACCAGTGCGCAGGCCCGCAGCGACTACTCCGTCGCCAACGCGAAGAAGTGTCTCCACCTTGTTGTGGTATTCGGCCCACAAGCGTCGTTTCGTCTTCGCTGCACGCTGGGGATCAGCGTCGTCCACGGGCGAGGTGAGGTGTCGACGTAGATCGGTTGCGCCTTGCAAAACACCGTCTACGTCGAGCGAGTCGAGGAACCTCCCCGAGCTCCACGATGCGAACATCTGCGGCGCCTCATCCAGGGCCGGAGCCTTAGACGGGTCCAAGTCAACCGCCCTCAGTTGAGCTTCGTCGGTGATTCCTAGCAGCGAGTTGCCGCACAAGATCTTGTCATCGACGAAGGAAAAGGGTTTGGTCGGGTCGAGTGAGACGAGCCAAAGAGAGAGCTTGCACATTTCCACCGCCATGGCGTTGATGTCCGCGCCATATAGGCACGTGGCCACCACCTCGCGGAGGGCACTGCGCCGCTGCTGCGCCGCGTTACCTTGGGCAACTCCCTCGCGCTGGTACGCCTCCACGAGCCGGTCGGCGAGATACTCGGCCGCCGAGACGAGGAATGCGCCCGACCCACACGCGATGTCCGCGATCTTCAGCTCCAAGATCTGGTTCGAGCGCAACGGGACCCATGACGATCGGTCATCGGTCTGGTATGGGCCGGGCTGATAGACCAATGGCTCGAGAGCGTGTTGCACAACTTCCTGTGCAAGGGCTTTCGGCGTGTAGTGAGCACCGGAGTTGGCTCGCGACGGTGTCTCGATGACTACAAGTCCACCTTGTTCGACGACAAGGAGGCGTCCTCTCAGATCACGCCGGATGATCCCCACGTACGGACGCAGGCGTTCGCGGAGGTCCGCATCGCGCGTGACGGCGTGCAACAAGGCGTCGGCTTCAGCGACTTGATCACCAGCGGCGAGCGCCTTCACGAGCTGGTTCTTCGTGGCCGGTTTTGAACCGGGCTGGTCCTTTTTCACCCAGGCGATGATTCCCATGGCCAGCGTATCGTCGTCCCCGTCAGTCGCTTCGGCGAAGTCATCGAGCTGGTCAAGCGAGATCTCGGGCTCTGAGCCGGTGCTCCGAGAACCGCCAATGATGCCCAGGGTCGTCGTCTCTACGACGGCAGCGGAGTAGCCGAGGAGCCCCTCGTAGATGTAGCCGATCTGTTCCACATCGATGTCACGGAACGATATGGGACGCCTCTCGCCTCCGATCTCGGCACGTTGGAGTGCACGAAGGACCTCGAGCATCACGCGGTCCGAGACTTGGATCCTCAATCCGTTAGTCCCCACGGCAGTGAGGAATGGAAACCGTGCAGGGTCGAAGAGGGACCCGCCGTATGCGGGAAGGCGCATATCCTCGGTCGAAACCCCGCCGTGCAAGGCACGGGAGGTTGCCAACAAGCGGTGCCAGGTTCGGCTGGTGGCGTCGAGGGATTGGCCTCCTTCCTCGGTAGACCGCTTCTCCAGGGCTTCGAGCCTGCCGGACATCGCGTAGCCCTCGCTGTACAGAGCTGACGTTGGCATGAGGTCGCGCTCCTCGGCGAACAGAAGGAACACTACGCGCATCATCGTCGTGACAGCGGCCTGATACACCTCGTCCGTGTCCTCTGGCAGGACCGGGCCGCTCTGTTCGTCCGTGTCGTGAAGGGCTGCGTCGGAGAACGCTGCGACGAGCAGTTCGACAGCCTGGCGTACCTGGGCGCCGAGCTGCTCGGTGATCTCCTCGGCTGCGTCCACGGAGTCGCGGAACAGGGCGTCAAGGCGATTCTCGGGTACTCGGCTTGCGAGGCATCCGGGGTCGAGTAGGGCACGGATGCCGGTGAAGACCTCAGGCTCCTCGATCCAGGTCTGGGCGTCGACGATGCCGCTTGCGACCATGAGCCCTGCCTGGGCACTCACAATTCCCCACCAGCGGCCATCGGTGACGACACCAATGGTTACATCACTACTGCGGAGAAGTAGTTCTAAGCGGTCGATAGCACTCGCCGACCACCCGTCGGTCCCCTGATCTCTCAATGAGGCGACGGGGTCGACGACGAGCAGTGCCGCATACTCTTCTCCGTTGCGCGCGAACAGTCCGCTCGCCCGCACCGTATGGCGCCGGTCTGGGGAATGTGCCTCTGGCCACTGTTCGGCTGGCACGTCCTGCTTGCTCTGTTCAGTCTTGAGTACAAGCTGCCGGTCCCATCGGAACGCGTCGCGCAGCACCCGGTCGACCCATACGTCGCGGGCCGGTCGGAACTCTTCCAGGGCACGGTCGGTGTCGATCCCGGCAATCTGCAGGGAGTCCCAGGCGCGGTCGAAAGCCGGCTTCGCATCGCGGATGACATCTCGAGGCCCGTCCTCAGGGATGATGCCCTGCGGCCACGCCTGCTTCAGAGCGGGGATCGCGACAAATGGCCCGTCTCGGTCGACCAGCTCGAGCCATCGCCAGTGATCACGGCGGGTGCGAGTGCGTCGAGGCGTAACAGCCATCAGGCGAGCACTCCCTTCTTCGCGTCCTGCGGGGTCACGGCGAAGACGACGGCCGCAGTGGTGACGAAAGGCTGCGGATCCTCGTATCGCTCCTCGATACTTCGCAGTTCGGCACTCTCCTCTGCGTCGAGTCCTGCAAGTCGTTCCTTCATCCAGTCGATGTCGCGCTGTAGCTGCCTGCCGGAGGCTTCGTCCATCGTGAACAACGTCGTCTCTTGTTCCTCCCGGAGCTGCCTCTGGCGCTCTCGGAGTTGTTCTTGGGACTCGTCGAGAACTCTCCGGAAGGCCGCGTAGATCTCGCGTGCATGACGAAAGTCCTCCTCTCGACGCGTCTCGAGGTCGTGCCGTACATCGTCACGGCGCTTCTGCGCCAGGAAGTCAACGCGGTGCTGCAGCCGTTGGCGGATGCTGCTGCCGTCGTTCCACAGTTGCGCGCACTGGGCGCGCACAGCTTCATCAGCGAGCTCCGGATCGCTGTCCAGCGCTGCGCCGAGCAGACTCTCAGCTCGCTCGGCGGCAAGCTGCTGCCCGCGCAGTCGGATACCCGCGATGAATATCTCCTCGTGCAGGCGTACGCCTCCGCGCCCCACCAGCACGATCCGACACACCGCGGCGACAGACGTCTGCTCGATCCCGTCAAGTGAGACGGCTGTGACCCGGTGCAGATCGTGGCGAGGGTCGTACAGGGAAGAGCGGAGCGTCCGCCCGGCCTTCTGAAGGAGCGGGTGTCCCAGATGGACGTGGACGAGTCCGTCATCCGGCACCGCGCGGGCCGCCGCGGGGTCGAAGGTGATCGGACGGCGTGAGTCGGGATCGAGCAGGGTGCTGAGCGACTGGATTGCATCCGCCCAGTCGCCGCCGAGGTCGGGGACCGTGAAGACGCTGGCATTGTCGAGCGGTGCATCCTCGGGCAAGTCCGAGAGGATCTCGTCATCGCGCTCCAGCGGGGGCTGTGTGGTGAGGCGCAGGGCAGTCTGCAGCACTCGTTCGGCATTGCGGGGTGTCAGATGCAGCTGTTCCTGACGCGACTCGAAGGTCTCGGCGAGCTCGGTCAGGCTGCGATTGACGTCCCGGCTCCCGGCGAGGGCCTTGTTGATGATTGCCGAAGAGTCATCGGCTGCAGGGGTCGGCACCTTGACTGTTGTACTGCCGAAGTGGTTCTGGATCTCCGCGTCGATCACGAGGTTCACCGATCCCAGGTCTGCAGCCGCTGTCGCGACCTTCTCCCCGATACGTTGCAAAAAGTCGAGGTCGGCGCCATAGATCCCCTCCCTGCCCCGCGAGCGCTGCCCACGCTGCGAGAGCTGGAAAATCTTCGGAGTGTGCTTCTGGCCGTAGCGATCGATGCGGCCGATCCTCTGTTCAAGCCGGGACGGATTGAATGGGATATCGAAGTTCACCAAGCGATGGCAGTAGTCCTGCAGATCGATGCCTTCTCCGGCGGAGTCGGTGGCGAGCAGCACTCGGATGGGCTCCTTGGCGGGGTCCGTCGTGAATCGAGCACGGACCCGCTCGCGTTCCTCCCTATCGGTGGAACCCTGAATCACGCCGAGTCGGGTCGAGTCGTAGCCCTGCTGCTCGAGGTTGGTGCGGATCCATTCGAGTGTATCGGCGTACTCGGTGAAGATGACCACGCGCTCATTGGACCAATCAGTGCCGATGCGGACGATGCCTCGGAGCCAATCCATCAGAGCGCGGAGGCGTGAGTCCGGGCGAGCTTGGTACCGACTGCCCCAGTCGCTCAGTGCTGCGACTTCTGCAGGCGAGGCAGCGCTGAGGGGATTCATGGACTTGGACTGACGCAGAGCCTCGGACTCAGGCTGCTCGGCGAGCCCTTCCTCCTCGTCGCTCTGATCCGATCCGAAGATCTCCGCGTAGTACTCATCGGGCTCGCTGAGCTCGTCCCAGTCCGCGAGGCCGGCGCTGGCCTCCTGGTACAGGCTCATGGTTCGGGAGAAGGCCCAGGGAGAGGACAGGAAGCGCTTCTTCAGGAGCATGGAGACGATGTCCCCGGAGCGCTTGCGTCCGTTGCGGTCCGCGCTGAGGGTAAGGATCCTGTCGAGCTCGCCGAAGGCCTGCTCCTCGTCGTCGCTTGGGGTGAACGGAATCGTTCCTAGCCGTCGAGGCTGGAATCCCTTCTCGGCGATGTCACTTTTCAGGCGGCGGATCGACACTTCCTGCAACGCCTCCGGATCGACCGATGCGCCGCGCTGGAAACGTCGATCATCGATCATCTCCATGAGGGCAGTGAAAGACTCGGTGTGTCCGTTGTGGGGTGTGGCGGACAGAAACAGCCTGTGTTCGCACAGCCGCGACAGCTCTCGTACGGCGATGGTCCGTTGAGAGTCGACCGCGTAGTCCGTCCCCGAGCGGCGGCGGGACGGGCTCGAGGGGGCGACGTGGTGGGCCTCGTCGACTACGAGGACGTCGAAGGCGTAGCGGCGGGCGGAGGCCCGATGCTCGAGCCCTGAGGTGACGTCCCGAAGAAGTCGTTGGGCGCGTACGCCAGGAAGCCAGGCCATGCTCACGATGACCCGGGGAAAGATCTTGAAGGGGTTGGCGTCCAAGCCGTGCTTCCGCCGCACCTCGGCCATCAACGTTGAATCGACGATCGTGAAATCGAGTCCGAACTTCTCGAGCATCTCTTCCTGCCACTTCAGGGACAGGCTCGGGGGACACACGATCATGACGCTTCGCGCACGGTGCCTCAGGAGGAGTTCCTGGATCACGAGGCCGGCTTCGATGGTCTTGCCGAGGCCGACGTCATCTGCGAGCAAGAGATTCGCGCGAGGCTGTGCGAGGGCACGCCGGAGCGGCTCGAGCTGGTACGGCTCCACGTTTGCCCCGGATCGGAACGGCGCCTGGAAGGCTTTGGGGTCCGCACTCGTGACGGCTCCCCAGCGCAGAGCGTCGACGAATGCTCCCAACGTGGAAGGCTCATCGAATCCGTTGGGTGTGATCCGGACAGGGAGGCCCTGGTCCGGGGCGATGCTGTGACCCAGCTCCAGTTCCCAGACGAACGTGGACTCTTCGCCGAGGCGATCTTCGGCGATCGACTGCAAGGTGACGATGTGATCGAGGCGCTGATGGCCGTCATCGGCGGGACTCCGCGAGAGACCTTGCACTCGCACGTTCGTCACCGCCCAGAGCGACCCGCGCACCAGGACGACCTCGCCGGGCTTTGGGACCGGGGGAAGTGCGGTAGCCGCTTCGGTGCGATCGGGACTGGGTGCATATGAAGCATGCGTCACGTAGCACAAGATATCCGACGGTTACGGGTCGGGGTGCCGAGTCTGGAGTGCTTGAGGTTCGAAGTCATCGCCGACTTGACCAGCAGTTAGGTCTCCACTTCTCATCTCCGTCTGTCGGCCGCGACGTCTGACTGGGCGGGGAAGCGCGCCCTCATGATCTTGGGGCTTGCCTCTTGGCCGGGCGGCATCTGATCTTGCTTGCCGGGCGGGCGGCCCCGGATGATGTGCCCCATGCCCTCCACCGACGACGCCGAGGACGGCATCCTCGCCCGCTTCCGGGACATCACCGCAGGCCTGAACCACGAGGTGTTCGGCGACAGGACGGAATCCGCCGACCGACGCCGCCCGCAACCGGCAACGCTCCAGGTCCTCACCGTCCGCGTCGACCTCCACCATTCGACCCCGCCGATCTGGCGGCGTCTCGAGCTGCGCAGCGACCTCTCACTCGAGGACGTGCACACCGTGCTCCAGACCGCCTTCGGCTGGGCGGGCTACCACCTGTGGTGCTTCGCCGCGGGCGGAGCCCCGTTCGATGAGGACGCGCAGCAGTTCCTGTGCGAGTTCGACGTCGAGGAGGGGGAAGACCCGGACGGTATCCCGGCTGGCGAGGTGCGGCTCGGCGAACTGCTCTAGAGCGAGGGCGACACCCTGGAGTACCTCTACGACTACGGCGACGGCTGGGACCTCGGGATCATGGTCGAGGCCGTGCGGGAGGCGGAGTCGGGCGACGCCCCGGCCCGGGCCACGGGCGGGAGCCGCGCAGCACCGCCCGAGGACTGCGGCGGGCTGCGCGACGAGGAGGACTTGAAGACCCTCCTGGAGGACCCGGCGTTCTTCGACGTCGCGGCCCTGGACCTGGAGCTCTGGTCGGGCACGACGATGCTGACCGTCCCGGAGGACGACGTCGTGCCCGCGCTCCTCGTCGAGCCGTTGACGTTGATCGGCCGCGCCCGCGCAGGACGGGACCTGATGGACCGAGCTCTGCTGCTCGGCGCCCCGCTCGCCCCGCTCCCGGACAGCGCAGTCGAGTCGGCCTTGCGCGCCCTGACCTGGTTCCTCGAGCGAGCCGACGCCGAGGGCGGCATCCCGCTGACCGGCGCCGGCCACCTCCGTCCTGCCTACGTCGAGGCCGCGAGCGCGGTCCTGCCACAGATGGCGGACTGGATCGGCATGAACAACCGCGAGGTCCACGCCGTCCCGCTCGAGATGTCCCGCACGTTGCTGCAGCGCGCCGGGATCCTGCGGAAGCATAAGGGCGCCCTGCTGCTCACCCGTCGCGCCAAACCGTACTGCGGGGTCGGCAACCTGCGCGAGCTGTTCCTGGACTCCCTCGTCCCGAGCAGGTACGAGACCGAGGAGCTCGCCCAGGTGGTGCTCCTGACCCACGTCGCGACGACGAAACCTGGACTGCCGCTGCCGATGGAGGAGATCGCGCGCGTCCTCACCGCGATCATCGGACCGAGCGTGTCCGGCCCCGTCACCACCGGGGCGATCCTCGACCTGCCTGCCTGGCATCTGCTCGCCAACACAGGCACCGTGACGTCGCGGCTCAGCGAGCGGGGCTTCTGCTCGTTCCCGGAGGCGACTTCCCTTGCCCGGGAGGCGCTGACCCGCTGAGCCGCGGTGCCGGGTCAGGGGGCCGGCGAAGCAGATCGTGTGGATGCAGGTCAACGGCCAGAACGCGGTCGCCCTGCAGGAGGGCGAAGCGGTGGCGGCCTCAGCGCCCCAGCAGCCGGGCGAAGAAGCCCTTCTCCGGGGCCACCTCGGCGTGGCCGGGGCAGCGGTCGGCGGGGCGGACGTCCTTCATGACCTGGTCGACGTGCTGGCCGCAGCCGGCCCAGGTGGTCTTGCCGCAGGTGTTGCAGGTGGTGGCTCGGCACATGGCGTGCTCCTTCGGTGAGAGGTGAGAGGTGAGAGGTGATAGGTGAGAGGTGAGAGGTGAGAGGTGAGAGGTGAGAGAGGAGGGGTGTGAGCGGGGTGCGGGGCACGGTCCGGCGCGCCCCGCGGAGGGGGGAGGCCGCCCGGCACCGGAGCATCGGGCTCCGGCGCGGGGCGGGTGACCTCGTCGGGTGGCCTCAGCGCGCCGCGACGCCGCCGGGCACCAGGGCGGTCTCGACGGTGGGGGAGTCGGCCGTGCGGTTCCACGGCATCCTTGCGAGCACCGCGGCCATGGCGCAGGTGTCGCTGAGCGCCGAGTAGGTGAGCCCTGCGCCGATCGCGCCCGCGACCAGGCCCAGGCGCCGGTGGACCAGCTGCCCGGCGAGGGTGCCGGCGAGCACCAGGGTGCCCGCCGCCATCCGCACCTGGCGGTCCATCGCCCAGCGGCCGCCGCTGCGGTTCACGCCGCCCACGGCGTCCTGGTAGGCGGCGATGCCGCCGTCGAGCACGTCGATGCCCTCCAGGCCGGACTGCTGCAGCGCCTCGCAGGCCTTCCCGGCGCGGGCGCCGGAGCGGCACACCAGCACCACGTGCTCGCCCATGCGGCCGGCGAGCGTGTCGGCGTGGGCGGTGAGCAGGTCCAGCGGCACGTTGTGGGAGCCGGGGATGTGGACGGTCTCGAACTCGCCGGGGGTGCGCACGTCGATCACCATCAGCTCGGGGTCCGTGCTGAGGCGGTGGGCGAGCTCGGCAGGGGTCACGGTGCGCGTGGTGGGGGTGGCGGTCATCGGGCGTCCGCTCCGGTGGTCCCCAGGTCGTGCTGTGCGGCGGCCCAGCGGGACCAGCCGGCGTAGCTGCCCTCCAGCTCCACCACGTCGTAGCCGGCGCGGCGCAGCGCGGCCGCGGCCACGGAGTTGCGCAGCCCGGACTGGCAGAAGGTGATCAGGCGCCCGGCGTCCTTCGCGGGCAGGTCGTCGGGGTGGAAGAGCACCTTGCCGGCGGAGAGCTGGTCGGCGTCGTCCACCGTGCCGGCGGCGTGCTCGGTGCGCGTGCGCACGTCCAGCAGGTGCGCATCCGGCTCCTGC
This sequence comes from Brachybacterium sp. sponge, assembly GCF_001613775.1. Taxonomy (NCBI): domain Bacteria; kingdom Bacillati; phylum Actinomycetota; class Actinomycetes; order Micrococcales; family Dermabacteraceae; genus Brachybacterium; species Brachybacterium sp. sponge. Next base: position 129,099 of record NZ_LRMP01000002.1, read on the forward strand.
GCGCGCAGCGCGGCGAGGTCCGCCGGGGCCACGGTGGCGGGGGCGGACAGCTCCAGCCCGTCCAGGGAAGGGATGTAGCCGGTGAGCGCGTCCACGCCCACCCGCACGAAGTGGTCGCCGTAGGCGGCGGCGGTGGCCGCGTCGGGCGCGAGCACCACCAGCTGGGCGTCGTCGGCCTCGGGGTCGAAGGCCCAGCCGATGTGGGTGGCGGCCTTGCCGAGGGAGGGGATCGACAGCGCGCCAGGCACCGTGCCCGCATGCACCTCCGCCACGGGACGGGTGTCCACCAGGGCGAGGGAGCCGTCGGCGAGGCCGCCGGAGAGCTCCCCGGCAGCCACCTCGCGCGGGGCGGGACGCTCGCCCAGCAGGGCGGGGCCGTCGGTGTTCTGCCGCTTCATGCGGGCGAAGTAGGCGTGGGCGTCGGGCTGGCCGTCCAGCAGCTCGTCGATGAAGCCCTGCTCGTCGTCGTTCTCCAGGAACGGGCCCCACCAGGCGAACCTCCGCTCGTAGCCCACCGTGGTGGAGGGCAGCGCGCCCAGCGCCTTCCCGCAGGCGGAGCCGGCGCCGTGGCCGGGGAACACCTGCACGTGATCGGGGAGGGTGAGGAAGGCGCTCTTCAGGGAGGCGAACAGCTGCTTCGCGCCGGCGAAGCGGGTGTCCTCCATGCCCACGGCCTCGTCCAGCAGGTCCGGGCGGCCCAGGTCCCCGGAGAACACGAAGTCGCCGGTGAGGAAGTAGCCGGGCTCGTCGGCGAAGGCGCCGTCGGTGACCAGGTAGCTGAGGTGCTCGGGGGTGTGGCCCGGGGTGTGGCGGGCGGTGACGGTGATGTTGCCCAGCTGGATCGACTCGGCGTCGTGCAGGCGCTCGGCCTCGAAGCCGTACTGCCAGTCCTCGCCGCCCTCGCCGGAGACGTACGCCGTGGCGCCGGTGGCGGCGGAGAGCTCGCGGGTGCCGGAGAGGAAGTCGGCGTGGATGTGGGTCTCGGCCACGGCCGTGATCGTCATGCCGTGGTGGGCGGCGAGGTCGAGGTAGACCTGGATGTCGCGCCGCGGATCGACCACCAGCGCTTCCATCTGCGCCTGACAGCCGATGAAGTAGCCGGCCTGGGACAGGTCCTCGTCATAGATCCGTTCGAGAAGCATCGTTCCTCCAGTGGGTGTGCGGGATGGACAGCGGACGGGATACCCCCGAGGGTATCAGGTACCCTGGGGGGTATGCGAGGCGGGGCCGGCGGTGCGCAGCGGACAGGACGACACCAGCATCCAGCATCCGGCGGCGAGCAGGGCGAGAAGCGCCACGACTCCGCCGACGACGGCGCCGGCGGCGCCCGGGAGCTCCTGCACCAGGACGAGGGCCCCCATGGCGAGAACGAACACCCCGAAGCCTGTGCGCAGCGCCCGCTCGGGGAGATGGCCTGCCGCTCGCGCGCCGAGCAGGGAGCCGAGCACGGCCGCCAGCGTCACCCCGCCCACCAGGGCGCAGTCCAGCGAGACGGACGTGAGATAGCCGGCGAGACCTGCGAACGACTTCATCGCGATGACCACCAGCGACGTGCCCACGGCGACCGGCATCGGCAGTCCGGCCAGCAGCGTCAGCGCGGGCACCACCAGGAAGCCGCCGCCCGCGCCGACGAGCCCGGTGACCAGGCCCACCGCGAGCCCCTCGAGCGCGATCCTGCCCGCGGACGGCTCCCGGCTCGGCCCCTCCTCCGCGGAGGCGCCCCGTCGGCTCCGGAGCATAGCGACCGATGTCGCGATCATCATCAGTGCGAACGCGACCATCAGCACCGTGCTCGGGATGTGTCCGCCGAGGAGCCCGCCCAGGAAGGCCCCGGCCATCCCGGCGGCCCCGAACCTCACCCCGGTGCGCCACCGCACCCGGCCGGCGCGGGCGTGGCTGACGGCGCCGACGGCCGAGGTCACGCCGACCACGACGAGCGAGGCGGCGATCGCCTCCTTGGCCGGAACTCCCGCCACGTAGGCGAGGATCGGCACCGTCAGGATCGAGCCCCCGCCGCCGAGCAGCCCCAGGGAGACTCCGATGAGCACGGCCAGCAGCAGGGTGAGCGCGAGGGTGGGTGTCACGAGGGGCCTTTCGAGAGGTGGGTCGGAGGCTCGCGGCGCGACCGCCTCCGTCGCCGAGCCTGCCACATACCCCAGGGGGTATGCAAGACACCCCTGGGGGTATAGTCTGGGGCGTGCGGACCGACCCGAGGAGAGCACCATGGACCTGAACCCCGATGACATGACCCCTGTGGTCAACCGCCTCAAGCGCGCCCAGGGGCAGCTCGCGGCCGTCACCCGGATGATCGAGGAGGGCAAGGACTGCAAGGCCGTCGTCACGCAGCTCTCCGCCGTCTCGAAGGCGCTGGACCGCGCCGGCTTCGCGATCATCGCCAGCGGCATGGAGCAGTGCATGACCAGCCCGGAGAAGGACCTGGACCGCAAGGAGCTCGAGAAGCTGTTCCTCACGCTCGCGTGAGAGGCGGGGCGGAGCGCGCCGTCGCCCGGTGCCCCGCGACGCCCCATCGGCAGCCGCTCCGGGATCGCCTCGCCGTCCGCCCGCCGTGTCGGGTGCCGACATCACCTCGGAGCGCCGCGTCGGGGAGCGGCGGCCGACGGGCACTCCCCGGGGGCTGCCTCGCTCACCGCCCTCGCGCGGCGAGCCGTGCCATGAGGCCCGTGGGGGCGAGGCGGGCGGCGGTCCGGATCGCGGTGTAGCGCCGACTCGGGACGGAGGCGGCCTTCCCGCGCCCGGCATGGCGCAGCGACTCCTCGACCACCCGCGGCGCCTCCAGCCACAGCCAGTCCGGGATCCCCTCCTCGCCGCGCGGCAGGCGCAGCCGGGCGTGGAAGTCGGTGTGGGTGTAGCCGGGGCAGACCGCCGTGACGGTCACGCCGCGACCCTGTAGGCACCATTCGCCCAGCGGGAGAACTGCACCTGCCAGTTCTTCACCGCGCCGTAGGTGGAGCGGGGCATCACCGCGGAGGCGGAGGCGATGCTGAGGATCGTGCCGGAGCGGCGCTCGAGCATTCCCGGCAGCGCCGCGTGCATCAGACGCATCGGCACCTCGACGTGCAGGCGCAGATGCCGGGCCTCGTCCTCGATGTCGTTGCGCTCGAAGTCGAGCCGCAGCCCGAAGCCGGCGCTGTTGACCAGCAGATCCACCGGGCGGGCCGGAGCCGGATGCCGGGATCAGCGCTCCCTCACTCCTCCTCGTCCTCGTCGCTCTCCACGTTCCACCCGGCACCGCAGTCCTCGCACGTCCGGTCGCTGAAGGCCAGGACGCACCCCTGCCACTGGACCCACGGCGGATCCTCCTCGTCGAGGCGCGGGTCCGGACCGCCGAGCGGATGGTGGATCACCTGGTGCGAACCGCACACGGGACAGGTGCCGCGCGGCTCCGAGTACGGCTCCGGCGGCTCGTCGCCGAGAATCATGATCATGCGCCGAGAGTAGGGCGGGGGTCCGACAGATCGTCGTGCCCCGCCCGACTGGCTCACTTCCCGGCGAGCACCGGAAACATGGCATGCCGCACCGCGGCCCGCACGATTTCGGACGAGGGTTGCATATCTGCCAACCAAGGGGCGTAGATTGCAACGAGTGACCGATTCCCGGCACCCCGCAGCGCAGCGGCCCGCCGAGGCCGGCACTCCTCCCACCCCCTCGTGATCGGCAAGGCCCCCATGACGACCGGCTCCACGGACACCGCCGCGGCGGAGACGTTCCCCGTCCCCACCGGCGCGCCGCCCGCCCCCGCGGAGGTGCGCGAGCCCGCCGAGAGGCCCCTCGGCCGCGCGGCTCTGCTGCTGCTCGGCGTCGGACTGATCCTGATCGGGTTGAACCTGCGCATCGGCGTCGCCGCGATCGGGCCGGTGATCGGCGAGATCCGTGCCTCGCTGGGCCTGTCGGCGACTGTCGTGAGCCTGCTGACCACGATCCCCGTGTTCGTGTTCGGGGCGTTCGCGTTCCTCACTCCGGGCCTGACCCGGCGGCTCGGCATGCATCGCCTGCTCGGGCTCGTGCTGCTGGTCCTCGCGGCGGGGAACCTGCTGCGGCACGAGCCGAGCATGACCGCTCTGTTCGCCGGCACCGTGCTGGTCGGCATCGCGATCGCGGTGGGCAACGTCGTGATGCCCGCGGCGATCAAGCAGGACTTCGCCCACCGCGCCGGGCTGATGATGGGCCTGTACACGATGTCGCTGTTTGTCGGCGCGGCCTTCGCCTCCGGGCTGACCGCGCCGCTGCTGCCGGTCCTCGGCGGCAGCTGGCGCTCCGCCCTGGCGATCTGGGCGCTCCCGGCCGCGCTGGCCCTTCTCGTATGGCTGCCGCAGCTGCTCCGCTCGCCCGGACGCCTGCGCTCCGGCAGTGCGGTCGCCGACGCCCCGGTCGACCACGGCCGCTCGCCGCTGGGAGCGATCCTCACCGACCCCACCGCCATCGCCGTCACCGGGTTCATGGGGCTGCAGAGCGTCAGCTACTACACGACGGTGACCTGGGTGCCGACCATGCTGCAGGACGCCGGGATGGACGTCACCGCCGCCGGCGGCATGATCGCCTACTCCGCGTTCCCGGCCGCGCTCGCCGCCCTGCTCGCACCGACCCTCGCCGCACGGATGCGGCCGACGTGGCTGCCGCCCGTCGTGGCCGTGCTGCTCCTCGGCGCCGCCTATCTCGGACTGATCATCGCACCCGCGAGCGGCGCCGTGGCATGGATGACGGTGCTGGGCCTCGGGCTCGGCGCCTCGATCAGCCTGTCCCTGACGTATATCGTGTGGCGCTCACCGACCACGCACCTCACCGGCCAGCTCTCGACGGTGTCGCAGGGCTTCGGGTACCTGGTCGCCGGGTTCGGCCCGCTCGGCATCGGCGCGCTCCACGCCGCGGCCGACAGCTGGGCCGTGCCGCTGATCGTGCTGTGCGTGGTGCTGGTCGGGCAGCTCGTCGCCGGCATAGTCGCGAGCCGTCCGGTGTTCATCCGTGTCCGGGGTGCGGAGGGCATCGAGGCCGCGTAGCCTCGAAGGCCCCGCCGAGGAGAGGACCGATGCAGCAGCCCACCGAACCCCGCACCGAGCAGATGTCGCGCCGGAGCGAGAGGCACCACGCCCCGCACCAGCCGGGCTGGGCGCCGGTGTTCAGTCTGATCATCTTCGCTCTGGTGCTGACCGTGTCGCTCACGATCGACGGCTTCTCCGATGCATCGCCGGATCCCGGCATCGCGCTGGTGGCCGCAGGGTTCATGCTCTGTTTGGGCGTCGCGAACCTGCTCGATCCCGCCGCCCGGCGCCTCGTCGCCGGCGTGCGCATCGGTGGCTATGCGATGGCCCTGCTCGGCTTCGTGGTGCAGTTCGTGGGCTGATCTCAGCCTCGCGGGGCGATCCGACCCCGCGCTCAGCCCTGCTTGAACTCCAGCACTCGCTCCTGACCCTCGCCGTTGGTCGCCCAGGAGGGATCGCCGGGCATGACCGCGAGCGGATCCCGTTCCCGGGGGCTGCGGCTCACGTCCGGTGCGGCCAGGCTGCGGCTCAGGGCCTCGTCGATCGTCACCCGCGCCGCATGGCCGTCCGGCAGCAGCTCGGAGAGCCACCGCTCGTCCCGCGCGACCATGTCCTCGCGCAGGCTCTCCATCAGCGCGGTGACCGTCGGGGCGGGGATGTCGGAGAGCCACGATCCCACCGCCGTGACCAGGGACTGGGGCATCACCGGGACCGAGAACCCAGGCCGTTCCTGGTCCGTGAGCTCGAGGACCTTCTGGACGAGCTGCGGATAGGCGATGACCTCGCCCCCGCCGATGTCGTACACGCCGTGGGCGCTCTCGGTGGCCACGGCGGCCCGGATCGCGGCGACGGCGTCGACCACGGCGATCGGCTCGACCAGATGGTCCATCCAGTCCGGGAACACGGTCACCGGGAGGCGGTGGGCCAGCTGCGTCATCAGCTCGAAGCTGGTCGAGGCCGCGCCGAGCACCACTGCGGCCCGCAGGCCCACGAAGCGGCATCGCGCCGCGGAGAGCTCCTCCTCGACCTCGAGACGGGAGGCCAGGTGCTCGGAGAGCTCCTCGCGAGGGATGTCCGGGATGATGCCCGAGAGGTAGACCAGGGCCTTCACCTCGGACGCGTCGACGGCGGCGCGCACGCGCCGCGCGGCGGCGCGATCCACCTCCCGGAAGTCCTCTCCTCCCATGCCGTGGACCAGGTAGACCACCGCCTCCAGCGCCGGGTCCGCCGCGATCGCGGCACGCACGGAGTCGTCGTCGGTCGCATCCAGCTCGACCCTGTCGACGGCGTCGCCCCACCAGAAGGCGTCGAGCTTGTGGAGATCCCGGGCCCCGGCGACCACCTGGTGTCCGTCCTCCAGCAGTGCGGGGATCAGCCGGCTCCCCACATACCCCCCGGCTCCGATGACGAGAACGCGCATGATCTACCTCCGTGTTCGTGCTCCCGTGTCGCGAGCCGTGCGTCAGGTGTATACGAGCCGGCGCTCTCGAGCAAGACGCGACTCGCCCCGGCGCGGGGGGCGGCCTCGTACGCTAGGCGGATGAGCCCCGATCGTCCCGCCTCCCGTCCCGGCGCGTGGTGGGTGGCCGGTCTCGCCGTCGTGGTGGCTGCGCCGCTCCTGGCCGCGTCGCTGCGTGCCGAGGGCGGGGGGCCGGGGACCGTCGCCGGCTGGGCTCTGGGAATCGCCCTGACCTGGACCGTCGGCGGGCTGCTGATCATGCGCCTGGCACCTTCGGATCTCGCCGGCCGGGCCCCGGGGCGCGCACCGAAGGTCGCGGTGGCCGCCGCGGGCGTCGGCCTGGCCGCGGCCTCGCTGGCGGGCGGTCTGGTCCTGGCCGGTGTCCCGGCGACTGCCCCGTGGGTGGCCGGTCCCGTCGCCGCAGCGGCCGACGGGCGGTGGGGTGTGCTCGCGGTCGCGCTGGTGGCGGGCGCCGCTGAAGAGGTGTTCTTCCGCGGTGCGCTGCCTCGGCTGCTCACCGACCCGGCCCGCTGGGTGGTCCCCACCGCGGTGTACGCCCTCGTCACGCTGTGCACCGGCAGCCCTGCTCTCGCAGTGATGGCCCTCCTGCTGGGACCGGTGGCGATGTGGGCCCGCGAGACCTCCGGCTCACTCGCCGGGGCGCTCTTCGTCCACGCCCTCTGGACGCTCACCATGGTGGGACTGTTCCCCGCCGTCGTCGTCCGTGTCGGCATCGCGGGCTGAGGGGTCCAGCCGCTCGAGCCGAGCGAGTCGATCCGCGGCCTGACGGCGGCGCTCGTCCTCGGGGCGCTCCCACCATGCGGGGCCGCGCTCTCCGAGGCCTTCCTTCGCGAGCTGGACGCGGTCTCGAGCTGAGCGGACGCTCGCCGGGTCGTCGTCGCGGCCGGCGCGCCCGACCTGGGAGCGGGCTCTGCCCAGATGGCTCTTCAGCGCCCGGACCACGTCGGCGTCCAGCGCCGGGTCCGTGCGTCGCCATCTCCGTCCCCGGATGACCAGGTAACGGTCGTCGTCCTCCGTATCGTCCACGTCAGGCCTCGCCTCGTCGCTGCGGTTCATCCCACCCACTCCAGGAACTCCTCCGCCGTGATCACCGGCTTCTCCCACCTCGCCGCGTTCTTCGCCTTGCTCGACTGCGAGCCCGCCTCGGCGACGACCAGCACGTCCGTCCTGGTCTTGGTGAGGTTCGGGACGGCGACGAGCCCGCGCGCCTCGGCCATGGCGTGCAGCTGCTCCTTCTCCAGCCAGCCGTGCCGGGGCGAGTGGACGGTGCCGGAGAAGCACACCCGCGCCCCCGGCACCAGCACATCGGCCGCGCTGGTCGGGCCTTTCGCCTCGAAGCCCTCGGGCAGCACCCGCACCCCGAAATGCTCCTCGACCCCGCGCAGGCGCTCGAGGACCTCCTGATCGGGGGAGAGGACCCGCTGCCAGGTCCCCTCGAGCAGGTGGGCGAGCACCTCGGCGGCGTCGTCCTGCGCGCCGAGGTTCCCGCCGACGACGAAGCCCGTCGGGGCGCTGGTCCCCGTCGGCCCCGTCGTGCGGGCGAGCAGATAGCCGTGCCCCGCCACGACCTGCCGGAACGCCATCCCGTTGCCGGGCAGCTCCTCTCCCGCGGCCCGCACGCGCCGCACCGCGTCGCGCACCGCCCGGGCCCGCTCGAGCGCTGTCGGCGCGTTCAACTGGGCGCGCTCGCCGGCGCCGAGCAGACTGCCCGGGACCTCGAGCCCGAGCGGCACCGGCTCGACGATCCCGTTGCGCTTGAGCTCGAAGTCGACGTGGGCGAGCTGACGGTCGATGTCCACGCCGACGGGCACCCGCCCGGCCAGCAGCGCCGACAGTGCCGGCCACGCTTCCGTCAGCAGCGGCGCGAGCTGCACGTCCCGCGTGGTGATCCCGAACTCGTCCCGTGCGGAGAACAGGTCGGAGGTGGGGTTCACGACGGTGGAGACCTCGTCGCCGTCGTCGGTGACCACCGCGATCTCCACCGGCCGCGGCCGCCAGCGATCCCCGGTCGTGCCCACGGTCAGCACCGACAGGTACGCCTCGCCGAGCGTCTCGGTCCCGGACGTGCCGCTCGCGAGATAGCGCCGCACGCGCTGATCGGTCTTCAGGTCCCGCGGGAGCACCTCGCGCCTCAGCACCAGCCCCTCCAGGCTCGTGCACCGCGACAGCGCCACGTACAGCTGACCGTTGGCGAACGTGCCGCCGGTGAGGTCCACGACCACCCGGTCCAGGGTCTGCCCCTGCGACTTGTGGATCGTGATCGCCCAGGCCAGCTTCATCGGCAGCTGCGTGAACGTGCCGATCACCTGATGCACGAGCGAGCCGCCCTCGACGCTGGGGCGCGTGATCTCCCAGGTGTGCTCGCGCACCTGCTCGGTGCGGCCGTCGCGCAGCAGCACGGTGACGACCGGCCCGTCGGAGTCGGCGCCGATCGCAGTGATCCGGCCGAGCGTCCCGTTGACCCAGCGATCGAGAGGGTCGTTGTTCAGCAGCATCACCTGCGCGCCCACCGCGATCCGAAGCGTCTCCTCGGTGGGCTTCTCGAACCCGTCGGTGTCCCCGCTGATCTGCGCGGTGAAGGACTGCACCGGGCCGGGCAGACGCTCGAGCATCTGCCGGTTCCGGGCGCCGACGATCCGGTTGGTCGTGGCGAGAGTCAGCCAGAACTCGTCCAGCCCGGGCTCGAAGTCGGGGTCCGTCCGACGGTTCAGCTCGGCGCGTGCCTCCTCCAGCAGCGTCCCTTCCCGCACCGCGTTCAGCAGGTCCACGAGCTGGTCGTCGCCCTGCTGGCGGAACACGGTCGACAGCTCCACCACCGGGAAGGTGTCCTCGTCGAAGGAGCGAGCGGAGAAGAAGAACGGCGTGCCGTAGCGCTCCTCGATCCAGCCCGCTTCGTGATCGGTCACCACCGGCGGCAGCTGGTACAGGTCGCCGACGAGCACCAGCTGCACCCCGCCGAAGGGGGTGCCGGGTCTCGGGCCGTACTGCTCGAGCGCGGCGGTGAGCGCATCGAAGAGGTCCGCCCGCACCATCGACGCCTCATCGATGATTAGCGTGTCCAGCTCCTTCAGCGCCTTCGCGAAGCGTCCCGGGTAGTAGGAACCGCCGCGCACGTGCTCCTCGGTGACGCCGAGCGGGAAGGAGAACAGGCGGTGGATGGTGTAGCCGTCGACGTTCAGCGCCGCGATGCCGGTGGGTGCGACCGTGATCGTGGAGCGGTCGGTCTGCTCGAGATAGTGCCTGATCAGCGTCGATTTGCCGGTGCCGGCCTTGCCGGTGAGGAACAGGTGGTGCCCGGCGTGCAGATGCTCGAGCGCGGCGGCGAACTCGTCGGTGATCACCAGCGGGGCCGTGGACGTCTCAGCGGACGCGGAGGCCGCCGGCTGGGCCGACGGCGCAGGGGCCTCGGACCGGAACGTCGAAGCGGCGGGCGCCGCCGACGCGACATCTGAGGGCGTCGGGCCGTCCGTCAGCTCCGGCGACTTCTCGGGGCGTACGCGATCCGTCCGCGAGGAGGTCGCGGCGGCTGATGCGGGTCGACGGACCTGCGACGGAGCCTCGGGCTCCAGCCCCATCGCCGCCCGATACTGGGCCACGAGCTCGGCCTTCAATCGCCCACGGTCGCCGACGGGGATTGCCTGCTCCCGCGCCCACGCACGGATCACGGTGGGGGAGAGGTCCACGTCCGGGGCCAGCTCGTCGACCGGGTTCGAACCGGCGGCCTGTGCCGCGCCGGCAGGCTTCCCGCGAGTCGACGTAGTTGCCGAAGCTGCGGGCACCGCTCGACGCGGCATCGCCGCAGACGATGACGTGGGTCTGAGGGCGCTGCCGGGCAAGGGCGGGACTGGTGCGGAGGTCTGTACCGCGGAGGCCGGGCGCGGAGGCGGCGGCATTGCCGCGGCCGTCGGCCCCGGCGGCACGGGAGCCGCGAACGGTCGAGGAGCCGCCCCACTCCGCAGCGCCCGCGACGCGGTCAGCGGGGCGTCGTACCCCGTCTGCCGATCCATCGCGAGGTACCGCTCGAGCAGCCCTGCCGCCGCATAGGCATCACCGAGCGCGGAGTGCGCCTGCTGATGGGTCACCCCGAGCGCTGCGCAGCACTCGGCGAGCGTGCGCCGCCGCAGGTGGGGGAGGTAGACGGTGCTGCCCTGCAGGGTGCAGTAGGTGCTGACCTGCGGCATCGGCAGAGAGGCCCGGGCGAACTCCGCCTGCAGGAAGGCGAGGTCGAACTCGGCGTTGTGCGCGACGAGGACCAGGCCCTGCAGCGCGGTGCCGATCTGGACGGCGAGGTCCGCGAAGCGCGGGGCACCGGCGACGTCCGCGTCGGTGATGCCGTGGATGTGGGTGGCGCGCACCGGGCCGCCCGGGTGGAAGCGCGTCACCCACTGGTCGATCGGGCGGCCCTGCTCGTCGGCCCGCAGGATCGCGAGCTCGAGGATCCGCTCGCGCTCGGGATCCAGCCCCGTGGTCTCCACGTCGATCACCGCGAAGCGAGGAGCGCCCGACGGGGTGGGAGGCGGCGTTGCCGACGGCGCCGAGGCACGTCCGCGGAAGCGATCGAGCAGTCCCACGAGGATCCTCTCCGGGCAGGGGTGGTGATCGCTCGATCATCTCAGGGGGCGGGGACAGAGGAGGCGCTGTCCGCGTGGGGACCATCGATGATTCGTCCGTCCCCACGTGGCGCTATCTTCGATCTCGTCACTGCGGCGCAAGCGCGCCGCCAGGGGAGATGAGGAGAATCAGTTGGACGCATCGGTATCGGCGATCACGTCGTGGACCTTCGTCGAGGAGTGCCCGATCCCGCAGGACGTCACCGCCCTGCTCGTGCCCGAGGAGCGGGCGATCGCGGCGTACAAGACGTTCCGCGACTCGGCCGTGTTCACCACGAAGCGGCTGATCGTGCGCGACGCCCAGGGGATCCGCGGCAAGAAGGTCGAGATCTACTCGCTGCCCTACTCCGCGATCAACATGTGGTCCTCGGAGAACGCCGGCACCCTCGACCTCAACGCCGAGATCGAGCTGTGGACGCGCGCGGGCCGGATCAAGATCGCCGTCGGCAAGCACATCGACGTGCGCCGGCTCGACCTGCTGATCGCGAACGCGGTGCTGCGCTCGTCCTGAGCCGGGGGGATCGGGCCGGGGGCGGGCCCGGTCCGTCTACAGTGACCGTGTACGCGGCGAGGGGAGCAGCGATGGCGGCGAAGAAGAACTCACAGGTGGACACGAAGAGCAGCAGTCTGAAGAAGGCGCTCGCCTTCCTCAGCGCGGCCACACCGATCGTGATCCGGGTCGTGCAGACCATGAGGGACAACCCGGAGATCTCGGATTTCGTGAAGGAGCAGCTCGCGAAGCTCCGGCGTCACGACAAGGCCACGCCGGAGGCGATGCTCGCGACGCTGGAGGCCCTGCGCGAGCAGGTCACGTTGCTGACCGAGTCGGCTGACGACGGGCAGGAGGCCGCGCAGGCTGCCGCGTGGTCCGCCAAGCTCGACGCCGCCACCCGTGCCGCGAAGCTCCTGGCCGCCCCGGGCTCCACCGCGTCACAGCGCAAGACGCTCAAGAAGCAGATCGACTCGCTGCGTCAGGACATCTTCGCCGCGTATGTCGCCGAGCTCGGCGAGGACGCTTCCGCCGGCAGGAAGTGACCGCCGGCGGACTGTCGCGGTGTCGTCCGCTCACTCGTCCACCCCTAGCATGGCGGGCGATGACCTCCGACTCCGCCCGCCTCTCCCAGCTCCTCTCCTCGATCGACGGCCGAGGCTACGGCTCCTACAAGCAGCTGCGCGGCAGCTACGACCTGGGATCGTGCCGGCTCGTGATCGACCACGTGCAGGCCGACCCCTACGCGCCGCCCTCGCTGATGCGCCTGGTCGTGGACCGGGCCGCGGCGGGCTTCCCGGAGGACCTGCTCGCCGACCGGCGCGGACGCGTCGCGACCTCTGACTTCCTGGCGCGGGCGCTCGCCGAGACCGCCGCCCGCAGCGGGGAGCGGGTCGACGTCGGCGCCCCGGGGCAGGAGGTGCTCGAGCGCACCACCATCGCCGTCGCCGACGGTTCGATCGAGGCGCGCCTGGCCGCCGAGCTGCCCGCCTCCGGTCGCCGCATCCAGGGCCGACGCGCCGCGCGCCTGCTGACCGAGGACCTGCCCCGGATCGCCGAGGCCGTCCTGTTCCACGCACGGCACGACGCGGAGGCGCTGCGCGCCCATGTCGCCCTCCACCGTGACCAGGAGGCGCTGCGCGACCGGCTCGCCGGCCGCGGTCTCGTGGCCCTCGTCGGCGACGGCGCGATCCTGCCCCGCCGCTCCGGAGACTCCGACCTGCCGCTCACCGAGGGCGCGATCCCCTTCGAGAGCCCGGCCTCGCTGCGCGTCGAGATCGACCTGCCCAGCGGCCGACGGGTGAGCGGCATGGGCATCCCCGAGGGGGTGACCGTCATCGTCGGCGGCGGCTTCCACGGCAAGTCCACGCTGCTGCGCGCCCTCGAGCGCGGCATCCACCCGCACGTGGCGGGCGACGGCCGCGAGTGGGTGATCACCCGGGCCGATGCCGCGGCGATCCGCGCGGAGGACGGCCGCGCCGTGACCGGCGTGGACATCTCCCCGTTCATCAGCGGCCTGCCCTCGGGGACCGACACCCGCTCCTTCACCACCGCGAACGCCTCGGGCTCCACCTCGCAGGCCGCGTCCCTGATCGAGGCGGCCGACGCCGGCGCCTCGGCGCTGCTGATCGACGAGGACACCTCCGCCACGAACTTCATGCTCCGCGATGCGCGGATGCGCGCCCTGATCCCCGCGGAGCGCGAGCCGATCACCCCGTTCGTGGACCGCGTCCGGCCCCTGCACACCGAGCGCGGGGTCTCCACCGTGCTGGTCGCGGGCGGCTCCGGCGCCTTCTTCGACGTCGCCGACCACGTGATCGCGATGGATTCCTACGTCCCCCGCGACGTCACCGCCGAGGCCCGCGCGCTCGCTGAGAAGGCGCAGCCCCCGGCAGCGCCGGTGTTCACCGCGCCGCGGCCCCGGCTACCGGACCCGGTCTCCCTCCGCCCCGCGGACGCCCGCAAGCCCGCCTCTGCCCGCGGCCGCGATACGATCCGGCTCGGCCGCGAGCACCTCGACCTCTCCGCCGTCTCCCAGCTGCTCGACCCCGCGCAGACCCAGGCCGTCGCCCACGCCCTGGACCGCCTCGCGGACCTGCTCGCCGAGGACGGCCCGCTCCCGCTCGAGGACGCGGTCCAGGTGCTCGTCGACCGGATCGAGCACGGCGGCCTCGAGACCCTCTCGCCCCATCGCGGCCATCCCGGCCATCTCGCTCGGCCGCGCGCGCTCGAGATCCACGCCGCGGTGAACCGGTGGCGGGGGCTGCGGCTCTCCTGACCGCTACGGCGCCACGTTGAGGGTGCGGCGGAACATGTTCCCCGGGTCGTAGACCTGCTTGATGCGCTGCAGGCGCCGGTAGGTCTCCGCCCCGTACGCCTCGCGGGTCACCTCGGGCACGGGCCGCGTCCGCTCGATGGAGCGGAAGTTGACGTACTCGCCGCGCTCCCGCAGCCGGGCGAGCTCGGCCGCGGCCCGCTCGGCGAAGGCGCGGAAGCGGGCGTCCTCCCCGGGGTCCTGCCAGGCGAGATGGATCGAGACCATGAGCCGTCCGCCGCGGTGCGGGAAGGCGGTCGCGCCCTCCGGCACGCGGGCGAACGCCCCGCCGAGCAGATGCAGCTCCAGGCTCGCGCCCCGCCCGGGCAGCGCCTCGGCGACGGCGGTGAGAGCGTCGAGCACCTCCTCGTCCAGGCGGCGGAAGCTCGCGTTGCGCCAGAGTCCGCGCGCCCCCGTCGGCACCGCCTCGCTGCGCGCCCCTTGCCAGGCCTCCCAGCTGACAGGCCCGCTGAGCTCGCGGTCCGGCGGCAGCGCGCGGCGCAGCGCGCCGATCAGCGTCTCGCCGCGGGCGTGGTCCTCGTCGATCCAGACGCTGTGGATCGCGAGCCACGGGTCGTCCCCGAGCCCGTCCTCGGGCGGCGGCGAGGCGATCGAGACCACCGCGGCGAGCTCGTCGGGCAGGTCGCGGCTCCAGCGCTCGAAGGCGCCGAGCGCGCGCCGCCACTGCGCTCGTCGGTAGTACAGGCTCGCCCCGAGCACCGACTCCGGCATCTGCACGGCCCGGTAGGTGAATGCGGTGACCACGCCGAAGTTCCCGCCCCCGCCGCGCAGGGCCCAGAACAGGTCCCGGTGCTCCTCCTCGCTGGCGCGCACGCGTCGGCCGTCGGCGAGGAGCACCTCGGCGGCCTCGAGCCGGTCCAGGCTCAGCCCTGCCCGCCGCGACAGCCAGCCCACGCCGCCGCCGAGGGTCATCCCGGCGATGCCGGGGGAGGGGACGGTGCCCAGCGGCACGGCGAGCCCGTGCGGCGCGGTCGCGGCGTCGACATCACCGACCCGCGCCCCGGGAGCGGCCGTGACCAGGTGGGTCGCGGGGTCCACGGTGACCTCCCGCAGCGCGCCGAGATCGAGCACGATCCCGTCGTCGACGGTGCCGAGCCCCGCGACGGAGTGCCCGCCGCCGCGCACCGCGAGCGGCAGACCCGTCTCCCGCACGGCGTCCAGCACGGGCGCGACGTCGTCGATCGTCGCGGCGCGCACCACCAGATAGGGGAAGCGCTCCTCGCGCCCGTTCCACACTGCCCGCGCCGCGTCGTAGTCCGGATGCCCGGGGACGACGACCTCGCCGGCGACCCGGTCGCGGAGCCTGTCCAGGGCCTCGCGTGCCTCCGGGATCGGATCCTCGCCCGTCTTCCATGTCATGGCCTGGCGACCTCCTGGAATGGTGGGCGAACAGAGCGCCCATGACCAAGGAAGGGTGCCGGGACGCACCGCCCGGGCGCCCTCCGCGGACTGTGCCTGACCAGCGGGCGGGCGGCCCGTCGGCAGGCGGGTGGAGCTGATCTCGACGGTACTGCGCGGCGAGGGGGAGGGCAACGGGCCTCCCGCTCGTGGTGCCCGGACACGTCGACGCCTATGACCACGCCGACGCGGCCGATGCTCCTCCCGTCCGCACGAGGTGGCAGGCTGGGCACACCCGCCCCACCCCGGACGAAGGAGCACCATGTCCGTCCCCCACCTGCTCGACCACATCGTCATCGCCGGCCCCGACCTCGCCGAGACCGTCGAGTGGTTCCGCGAGCTCACCGGCGTCACCCCCGCCCCCGGCGGCAGCCACCCCACCGGCACCGCGAACACCCTGGTCGCCCTCACCGTCGGCGGCGAGCGACGCCCGCACTACCTCGAGCTGATCGGCCCCGATCCGGAGCGCGAGGGGGAGGAGCTGCCGAAGACCTTCAGCATCAACCGCCTGAAGCGCCCCACCCTGATCACCTACGCCGTGCACCCGGAGGGGATCGAGAAGGTGGCCGAGCGTGCCCGCGCCGCCGGATTCGATCCCGGCCCCGTGGAGGACCTCTCCCGCACCACGGCAGGCGGCGAGCTCCTGCAGTGGCGGCTCACGCAGGCCCGCGCCCCGCGCAACTACGGCGTGCCCTTCCTCATCGACTGGGGCACCACCGAGCAGCCAGGCCTCACCGACCTGCCCACGATCGAGCTGGTCTCCTTCGAGCGCATCGAGGTCAAGCCCGAGCCGCTGAAGAAGGCGCTGGCCGCGCTCGACCTCGGCGACGGCGTCGCCCCGGTCCACGAGGGCCCCGGCTCCCGCTTCGTGCTGCAGCTGCGCACCGAGGACGGGCGGGAGATCGAGATCTGAGGCGGGTGGCGGCCGCCCCGGCATCGTCCCGCCGCGGGTGCGTGCCGCACGTGGTCAGGTGATGGCGTATGGCGTACCGCTATGCCTATATAGGCGTACTGGTACGCCACACGCCAGTACTCGACCATGGCTCGAGGACCAGGGCGCGAGGAACGGGGCTCGAGGACCAGGGCGTGAGGAACCGGGCTCGAGGACCAGAGTGCGAGGAACGGGGCTCGAGGCCCAGGGTGCGAGGCGCCGGGCCCGCAGCCGCGGACAAGAGCCGAGGCGCGCGCGGCACCGGAATCACAGGCACGCGGCTCGCAAGCACTGGGCCGGGCCTGCACGGCACGGCCCCGCCCGATCAGGACGCGCCGTCATTCCTGCCGTGCCGGATCTCGTCCCTCCTCCGGCGTCCGCCGGCGGGCGCCGCCTCGACCGCTCGGCCCGGAATCTTGCCGTGCCCGGTGCCGCTGATTAGCCTGCCGAGCAGTGATCGCGGCCCGCGGCCCTCGCGGATCGCGCAGGTCATCGACAAGGAGGGCCTCCCATGAACGAGACCGTCACCGTGCCCGATCCGGCAGGATCCACGCGCACCGGACGCGAGAACGCTGAGCAGGGCTTCCTCGCCCCCGCCGCACTCTCCAAGAACCTCCAGGCCGTCCTGGTGGACCTCACGGCCCTGCACCTGGTGGGCAAGCAGGCGCACTGGAACATCGTGGGCCCGAACTTCCGCGACCTGCACCTGAACCTCGACGAGGTGGTCGCCATCGCCCGGGCGAGCGCCGACGACGTCGCCGAGCGCATGCGCGCCCTCCACGCCACGCCCGATGCCCGTCCGGCGGTGGTCGCCGAGCAGACCACGCTGCCCGAGTTCCCCCAGGGCGAGGTGCTCACGCACGATGCGATCGACCTCGTGACCGCGTCCATCGAGGGAACCGTGGGCACGATGCGCTCGGTCCATGACGAGGTGGACGAGGCGGACCCCACCTCCGCGGACATCCTGCACGGGATCATCGAGAAGCTCGAGCAGCAGGCCTGGTTCATCAGCGCGGAGACCCGCACCCCGAAGGAGCGCTGACCCCTCGCGTTCCCGGTAATCGCCTCCGGCACGGCGCGCCGTCATCATTGACGTCATGATGGAGACGCACAGCTCGCGAGACGACCAGCCCGTTCCCAACGACCTGTCGGTCGTCTTCTCCGCCGCCCCGGCATCGGAGGCCGAGGAGGCCGCGCCCGTCGACGCCGCCGCACTGACCGGCTGGCCCTGGTTCCTCCCCCAGGACGGGCTGCGGCACGAGGACCTGGTCCATGCGGTCGACGAGGACCCGCGGGACGCGGCCGAGTCGCTCGCACGGATCCCTCTGGTGCGCCGGGCCGTGACCCTGCTCGAGCACATCGGCTCCGGCCGTCCGCTCACCTCGGAGGGCGAGCTCGACCCGGCCGACGTGCGTGCTCTCGCCGTGGCCATGGACCTCGACCTCGGCGAGCAGGAGACGGTCTCGATGCGGGAGGTCGGGGGGATCGTCGGCCCCTGGAACGCACTGGTCGCCGGGACGTGGCTGAGCGTGAGCGGCGGCGAGGTCGTGCCGGGAGAGGGGATGGTGCCCGCGGCAGCGCAGGCCGAGGACCCGGCGGCCTTCGTCCGCTTCGCCCGCGCCGTGATCGTGCTGCTGGTCCTGGAGAGCCTCCGGCAGGGCGGAGAGGAGGGCGGGCTGTTCGGCGGCCCGGACACCTTCACCGCCCTGCTGCACACGGTCGCGCCCGACGGGCTGCTGCTCCCGGCCACGATCCGCACCGCCCTCGATCAGGGCCTGGTGCCGGCAGATCCCGCCGGCGACCCGGACATGGACGAGATCAACCGGTACTGGCAGGCGGAGCGGGACCTCGGCACGCTCGCCGCCTACGGGCTGCTGCAGCGGGAGCCGCTCCCCGAAGGGAAGGCCGTCCGATATGTCGGCACCGTCGAGGTGCTGGTCGAGGCGTACGGCGCGCTGGAGATGCTCGAGGATCTCGACTGAACGTCGCCGTGGCCGAGCGCCCCGTCCCCGGTCGGCGCCGGCGGGCATGGGGACCTCTCCCCATCGCCAACTCGCTCGGCGCTCCCTAGCATCGACCCTGATCGCGCTCGGAAACGCGCGACCATGACGGAGCAGGGGAGAGGAACGCGGCGATGAACGCTTTCTGGGGTGCGGACACCGATCAGCTGGAGCAGCACGCGACGGCGATGCGCACCGCCGCGCAGCGGCTCGTGGAGCTCCAGGAGCAGCTCTCCTCCCTGGTGATGGACGAGGCGATCTGGCGCGGCAGCGACGCGGACTCCTTCCGTCAGCGCTGGCAGTCCGACGCGCTGCAGGCCTCCGAGCGCGTCGCAGGGGACATCGACACGAAGGCGGACGAAGTCGCAGGCCACGCCTCCGAGCAGGACGGCGCCTCCGGCGAGGGAGGCATCGGGGGCGCTGTCGGCGGGGTGGCCGGTGGCGCGGTCGGCGGTGGCATCGGGGGTGCTGTCGGCGGGGTGGCCGGTGGCGCGGTCGGCGGTGGCATCGGCGGCGCTCTCGGCGGGGTCGCCGGCGGTGTGATCGGTGGCGGAATCGGTGCCGGTCTCGGCAGTGCCCTCGGCGGCGCGGCGGGGGAAGCCGTCGTCGGCCTCGGGGGAGGCGGCATCGGCGAGATCCTCGGCGGCCCGGCCGGAGGCCTCGAGGGCGGCCCCGCGTTCCCGCCCATCGGCGGTCCGATCTCCGCCCCGCTCCCCGGGGGCGGCCTGAGCGGCGGTCCCGCCTGGGGGCCGGTCGACGGCGGCTTCCTCGAGGGGCTGGGGGATCCGCTGGCGGGTGGTCCTGCGTTCGGTCCGATCTCGGCTCCGCTTCCCGACGGCGGTCTCCCCGACGTCCCGGAGATCCCGCTGCCGGACGGTCCGGTGTTCGGTCCGATCTCCGCCCCGCTCACGGGCGGACCGATCGGCGACGCGATCGGGTACCCCCAGGACTGACGCCGACGGCGTGACGACGCAGGGCGCTGTCACCGCCGCCACAGGAAGCAGTGCTCGACGCCGCTCGGCGCCATGACCTTCTCCAGGTGGAAGCGGTCCTCGAGCTCCTCGGGTCGCTCCCACAGACGCAGCCCGTGCCCGTACTCGACCGGCGCGATCGAGACGTGCAGCTCGTCGATCAGGTCCGCGTCGAGGAACTCCCGCACGGTGGCGACCCCGCCGCCGATCCGCACGTCCTGTCCGTCGGCGAGCTCCTTCGCCCGCTCGAGCGCCTCAGCGGGGGAGGCGTCGAGGAAGTGGAAGGTCGTATCTCCCACCTCGAGCGGCTCCCGCTCGAAGTGGGTGAGCACCACGACCGGGGTGTGGAACGGCGGCTCCTCGCCCCACCAGCCGATCCAGCCGTCGTCGGTCCAGGGCCCGCGCTGATGGCCGAACTTGTGCCGGCCCATGATCTCGACACCGATACCGTGGTCGAAGTCCCGGGTCAGGCGGTCCTCGAAGCCGCGGGTGCCGACGCCGGGCTCATGGGACGGGAAGCTGGCGGTGGCGAAGCCCCAGCCCAGCAGCGCCATGGGGTCGACGTGCCCGAAGGGCTGCTCGAAGGTCTGGTCCTCGCCGGCGCCGATCCCGTCGCGGGAGACGCCGAAGTTCTGCACACGCACACGCTGGGCCATGGGGAGACCTCTCGGAAGGGGCCTCCATGGTGCGCCTCGCAGCGCCACCTGTCACCTGTCGGTCTCCTGGGCCGAGCCGCGATCCGCCGCGCAGGGAGGGCGACCTACCATGAGGCGATGGAAACCCCCTTCCGACTAGAGATCGGCCAGGTCTTCATTCCCGTGCGCGACGTCCACGTCGCCGCACCGTGGTACGCGGAGCTGCTGGGCACGGAGGTCGCCGCACCGACCCATGACGCCACCATCGTGGACATCCCCATGCAGTCGGGGCCGGGGCTGAGCCTCGATGCGAACGCGCCCTTCACGGCCGATGGTCCGCCGCGCTTCTTCTGGTGGGCCGACGACATGGGCTCGGTGCTCGCACACCTCGAACGATTGGGGATCGACGTCGTCAGGGGGCCCTTGGACATCGGCAGCGTCGAGCTGCTCCATTTCCGCGACCTCGACGGGAATCTGCTCATGGTCTGCGTCCCGACGGGTCCGGGGCCACGGCCCTAGGGCTGTACAGCAGCGAGAGCGGCCGGGCATGGCGTCCCTGTGCGAGCTCGGTCGCGGTCCGGCCGATGAACCGGCCGAGCGCTCGCGAGAGATGGGACTGGTCGTAGAAGCCCAGCTCATGCACCACCTCGAGGATCGGGACCCCGTCGCCGAGCCTCAGCGCCGCCTCGCGGGCCCGGGCGATCTGCCGGATCGTGCCGAGGGTGAGCCCGGTGGTCGCGTGGACCCGGCGCTGCACGGTGCGGGGAGAGACCGTCGGCGCCAGCCCGTCGAGGACGTCGGCGACCAGGGAGTCACGCACGAGGACCCCGTCGGCGACGAGCTGCTCCACGAGCTGCTCCGCGGCACCGTAGGTCGGCAGCGGGTACGAGCCCTCGCGCAGCCGGAACGCGCCGTCCTGCACGGGCCGCGGCGGGGTCTCCGCATCGACCAGCCCGGTCACGGGCAGGTGCGGCATGTGCACGCCGTGCGCGAAGAGGATCCCGAGCGAGGAGGAGTCGTGCGAGACCGGGGCGGTGCTCGCGCAGGTCTCCGGGCCCCGCACGGAGGTCAGCAGCTGCTCGCCCTCGGTCCAGACCACCAGCTCCCACGTCGAGTTCGCGACCGAGGTCATCGTCTCCACCCCGGCGGCGTGGGCGCGCCACACCTGCGCGACGAACGGCGAGACCGAGGGCCGGTGCTCGATCCGGATCATCGCGCACCGGTGTCCGGGCGGCGGTGTCGCATCGGCTCATTGTCGCCGCGCGGCCGCCCGGGGTCGAGGCGTTATTGCGGGCCCCGACGCGGCGGGTGTCGCTCCCGTCCAAGACCGGACCGTCCCCGTCAGCCGAGACTCGACCTCGACCACCCCCTTCGGAGAGGACCGATGATGATTCTGACCGTGAACACCTTCCTCACCCTCGACGGGGTGATGCAGGCGCCGGGCGCCGCCGATGAGGACCCCTCGGGCGGGTTCACCGCCGGCGGCTGGCAGGTGCCGTACACCGCCGACGCCGACTTCGGAGAGATCGTCACCTCGTGGCTCGAGACCCCGCACACGGCACTGCTGGGCCGGACCACCTTCGAGATGTTCCGCGCCTTCTGGCCGCAGGTCGACGACAGCGACCCCGTGGCACGGGCCATCAACCACTCCCGGCGCTATGTGGTCGCCCATGCCGGCTACGAGCCGGGCTGGGGCGAGACCACCGTGATCGACAGCGCCGACCCGCTGCCCGCGATCGCCCGGCTGAAGGCGGAGGGGGAGGGGGAGCTGAAGGTCAGCGGCAGCGCGCAGCTCGCCTCCGCCCTCCACGAGGCCGGGATGATCGACGAGTACCACCTGATCGTCTTCCCGGTGGTGGTCGGCGGCGGCAAGCGCCTCTTCGCCGACGGGTCGCCGCCGCGCGGCTTCGCGGTGCGCAGCACCCGCACCACCGCGAGCGGCGCCGTCCATCTCGTGCTCGCCCCCGAGCCGTTCCGGACCGGCGAGTACGCGGTCGAGGACGGGCAGGAGGTCACGCGGCTGGAGTGAGCGCCCGCGGCGGAGATGCCGGAGCGCACGACGAGGGCGGCCCCACCCGATGGGGCCGCCCTCGTCGACGGTCGTGGCTCGGGCCTCGGCCCGGGACGATCAGTCCTGCGAGTCCTTGCCGCGCAGGCCGTCGACCGCGCCCTTGACGGTGTCGCGGGCGTCCTGGAGCTTGTCCTTGACGTCGGCCTTGCCCTGCTGGGCCTGGCCCTCGGTCTCGGTCTCCTTGTCGCCGGTCAGCTTGCCGAGGCCTTCCTTGGCCTGGCCGCCCAGCTTGTCCTTGCTGTTCTCGAACTTCTCGTCGGTGCTCATGGCAGACCTCCTCGGTCGAGTGGACGCACGGCTCCCGTGCGATGCCTCGAGACTACGCGCCGACACTGCAGGCCGTCCGACCCTCCGGTCGATCGGCCCGGCCCGGCCTCACATCTCCTGCGCGGTCAGCGGGATCCGTCCTCCGGCGAGCACCATGTCCACCTGCCGCGGCGAGAGCCGGTGGTGCAGCCCCACGTCCTTCCCGCCGATCCGTGCGGTGAGCGAGCTCCCGGCCCGCAGCGCCGCATGGATCCGCTCGAGCACCACCTCGGCACCGACCTCGATCCCGTCGTGGTCGGCGGGCTCGTCGAACTCGAGGGCGAGGATCCCGAAGTTCGCGAGGTTCTGCCAGTGGATGCGGGCGAAGGACGTCGCGATCACCGCGCGAAGCCCCAGGTGGCGGGGCGCGATCACGGCGTGCTCGCGGGAGGAGCCCTGTCCGTAGTTCTCCCCGGCGATCACCACGTGCCCTGCCTCCGCCTCCTTCGCCCGCTGCGGATAGGTCTCGTCGATCCGGGTGAAGGAGAACTCGGCGATCCTCGGGATGTTGCTGCGGAAGGGCAGCACCCGGGAGCCGGCCGGCATGATCTCGTCGGTCGAGACGTCATCGCCCATCACCAGCAGCGCCGGCACCCGCAGATCGTCCTCGATCGGCGTGAACTCCGGCAGTGTGGAGATGTTAGGGCCCTTGACGAGCTCGACCTGCGCGGCCTCCTCGGGCGGCAGCGGCGCCTGCAGCATGTCGTCGATCCGCGCGAAGCGCTCCGGCATCGTCGGGCGCGGATATGCCACGCCGTGGCTGTCCTCGAGAGTGCGCGGATCGGTGATCACGCCGGTCAGCGCCGCGGCGGCCGCGGTCTCCGGAGAGCACAGCCACACGGAGTCCTCCTCGGTGCCGGAGCGGCCGGGGAAGTTCCGCGGCATGGTGCGCAGGGAGTTGCGGCCGGTCGCCGGGGCCTGCCCCATCCCGATGCAGCCCATGCAGCCGGACTGGTGGATCCGTGCCCCGGCGGTGACCAGCGAGGTGAGCCAGCCGCCGGTGATCAGGTCCGCGAGCACCTCGCGGGAGGTGGGGTTGATGTCGAGGGACACCCCGGGTGCGGTCTGCCGCCCCTCGAGGATCTCGGCCACCACGGCGAAGTCCCGCAGCCCCGGGTTCGCCGAGGAACCGACGACGACCTGCGAGACCTCCTCCCCGGCCGCGGACGCGACGGGCACGACGTTCCCGGGGGAGGAGGGCCGGGCGATCAGCGGCTCGAGGGCGGTGAGGTCGATGTGCTCGGTGCGGTCGTAGCCCGCGCCCTCGTCGGCCTCGATCCGCGTGAACTCGCCGCCGCGGCCGACGGAGTCCAGATAGTCGCGGGCCGCGTCGTCGGCCGGGAACACGGTCGCGGTCGCGCCGAGCTCCGCGCCCATGTTCGCGATGACGTGGCGGTCCATCGCGGTCAGCTGCGCGAGCCCCTCGCCGTGGTACTCGATGATGCGACCCACGCCTCCCTTCACGCCGTGGCGGCGCAGCATCTCCAGCACCACGTCCTTGGCGCTGACCCAGGCGGGCAGCTCACCGGTCAGCTCCACGCCCCAGATCTCCGGCATGGTGACGTACAGCGGCTGGCCGGCCATCGCCATCGCGATCTCCAGCCCGCCCACGCCGATCGCGAGCATCCCCAGCGCCCCGGCCGCGCAGGTGTGCGAGTCCGAGCCGATCAGGACCGCCCCGGGGCGGCCGAAATGCGCCTGGTGCACGGGATGGGAGACGCCGTTGCCGGCCTGGGAGAACCACAGCCCGAAGCGCTGCGCGGCCGAGGCCAGGAAGAGGTGGTCGTCGGGGTTCTTCCAGTCCGTCTGCAGCAGGTTGTGGTCCACGTACTGCACGGACAGCTCGGTGCGGATCCGGTCCAGGCCCATCGCCTCGAGCTCGAGCATCACCATGGTGCCGGTCGCGTCCTGGGTGAGGGTCTGGTCCACCCGCAGCCCGATCTCCTGGCCGGGATCGGCGCTGCCCTCGACGAGATGGTCGGCGATCAGCTTCTGGGCGACGTTGCGCGGCATGGATCCGTCCTCCTCACGGGTCGGACCGCCGGCGAGGCCCGTCGGCGGACCTGCCCCCACCGTACGCGGGACCCGCGCTGTTGTCCGCTCCTCGACGCCCGGGATGGCGCGGGCGCCGGAGACGTGTAGGGTCCCTCCCATGCAGAAGCGCTGGCAGTTCTATGCGAAGTCGGCTCCGGAGGGGCCGGCCGCCGTATAGCGCCACCGACCCTCTCCAGAGCCGACAAGGGCAGAGCATCCGCTCTGCCCTTCGCCATTCCCGGCGGGCTCTGCGGCAGCGGGTCCGCCCCCACCCGGAGGACAGGACCCATGACCCTTCTCGCCACCACCCCCGTCCAGGCCGACACCGACGTCGCCCCCGACCGCCACATCGCGGGCTTCACCGCGCTGCCCACCCCCGCAGAGCTCCGCGCCGAGATGCCGCTGACCGGCGTCTCCGCCGCCCAGGTCGCCGCGCACCGGGATCAGATCCGCGACGTGCTCACCGGCGCCGACGACCGGCTGCTGGTCGTCGTCGGCCCCTGCTCGATCCATGACCCGGAGGCGGGGCTCGACTACGCCCGACGTCTCGCGGACCTGCGCGCCGAGGTGCAGGACGACCTGCTGCTGGTGATGCGCACCTACTTCGAGAAGCCGCGCACCACCGTCGGCTGGAAGGGCCTGATCAACGACCCGCACCTGGACGGCTCCCACGACATCGCCGCGGGCCTGCGCACCGCCCGCGGCTTCCTCCGCGAGGTCACCGCGCTCGGCCTTCCCGCCGCCACCGAGTTCCTCGAGCCGATCAGCCCCCAGTACATCGCCGACCTCATCAGCTGGGGAGCGATCGGGGCGCGCACCACCGAGTCGCAGATCCACCGCCAGCTCGCCTCGGGACTGTCCATGCCGATCGGGTTCAAGAACGGCACCGACGGCGGGATCCAGGTCGCGCTCGACGCACTCAGTGCGGCCTCCGCCCCGCAGTCCTTCCTCGGGATCGGGGCCGACGGGAGGGCCGCGCTGGTCGCCACCACCGGCAACCCCGACCTCTCCCTCATCCTGCGCGGCGGGTCGGGCGGGCCGAACTTCGCCCCCGCCCAGGTCGCGGAGGCCGCGGGGCGGCTGGAGGCGGCCGGACTGCCGCAGCGCCTGATCATCGACGCCTCCCATGCCAACAGCGGCAAGGACCACGTGCGCCAGCGGGAGGTCGCGGGGCTGCTGGCCGAGCAGGTCGCGACAGGCGGCGCCGCGATCGCCGGGATCATGCTCGAGAGCAACCTGCTCGGCGGTGCGCAGAAGCTCGATCCCGAGGTCGGCCCCGTCGGGCTCGTCCGCGGCCGCTCGGTGACCGATGCCTGCATGGGCTGGGACGCGACCGAGGAGGCGCTGCGCGAGCTCGCCGCCGGGGCGCGCCGCCGACGGGGCTGAGCGACTCGGTCTCCCGGCCCGTCAGCCGCGGCGGTCCTCCGAACCCAGCCACTGTTCGAAGGTCATCTCGCCGATCCTCGCGGTCGCGGGGTCGCCGCGCAGCGACCCGGAGGCCAGTCCCCGCCTGTAGGTGCCGGGCAGGCGCAGCTCGAGCACGCGCCGGGAGATCCCGTCGTGCGCGTACTGGCGGCGGATCATCGCGGCGAGGGTGGTCTCCTCGGGCCCGATCAGGTCCGGGGCGCGCCGGGAGGGGCCGTCCTCCGCGAGATCCACCAGGTGGTGCCCGACCTCGTGGGCGGCGACCGGACGGGAGAGCATCCGCGGGGCGAGGGTGAGAGAGCCGAGGGTGGTCTGCGCGATGATCTGGCCGGCGAACTCGTGGAACTGGGCGGCGCGGGCGATGGTGTGCGGCAGCGCGGAGGCCTCGACCAGACGCTCCTGGGCGAGCTTGCCCGCGTAGTAGGCGGCATCGGCCGCCTCCAGTCCCACGATCGAGAGCACGATGTGGTGCCGGGTGCCTGCGCGCTCCTCCGCCCCGAGCAGGTTCCTGCTGGTGGCGGTGAAGAACTCGGTCGCCTTCCGGGCGTTCTGGGTGCTGATGTTCAGGGCGTCGATGACGACGTCGGCCCCCTCGAGCGCGGCGTCCAGCCCCTGCCCGGTGAGCACGTCGACGCCCTCGCGGCGGCTCAGCACCGCCGTGTCATGGCCGCGCTCGCGGGCGGCCTCGGTGATGCGTCGTCCGACCATGCCGGTGCCCCCGGCGATCGCGATCCTCATCCTGACCCTCTCCTCGGTCCCGGCGCTGCCGCCCACTCTTCCCCACCCGGCCCCGCTCGTCGAGGGGACCGAACCCCCGCGCGCACACTTCGGCGTCCTGTGCGTGACCTCAGACCGCCAGAGGCGCTGAGGTCACGCAGGGAGCGCAGAAGTGTGCACCGCCTCGCGCCGACCACTGCCCGGCAGCATCGCGGCGGGGAACATTCCCGTCAACGCCCGCGTTGCTCCCGGTCCGTCTCACCCCGCCCGCCGCGCCCCCCGAGGAGCTCCCATCACCGCCTCCACAGCGTTGCCCACCCTCTCCGCCCAGGCCGAGCACCTGATCGACCTGGACCTCCACACCCGTGCGGGTCTCTCGGCGGACGCGCTGCGCGAGTTCGCCGCCCGCGCCGGCGCCGATCGCACCGACGCGCTCCTCGCGATCGACCCCGCCCTCGCCCCGCCCTCGTCCCTCGCCCCGCTCATGCGACGCGGCGAGAAGCCGGGCTTCGTCGTCGAGGACATGACCGACGTCGACGCCTTCGCCCCGACCGGCGTCGACCTGCCCGACGCACCGCTCTATCTCGTCCAGGCCCCGGACCGCGGTGACGAGTTCGAGAACGCCTCCCCGGCCGAGGCGCTCGAGGCCATCACCGCCGCCGGCCGGAGCCCGCTGCTGCTCACCGAGGGGCTGCTGTGGGTGCTGCAGGTCCCCGAGGTCCTCGAGCGGAACCACTGCTTCATGACGATCGGCTCCCGGACCCGCACGGCGAGCGGCCGGCTCGACTCGCGCACCCCCGCGCTGTGGATCTCGGGCGGCACGGGCCGCGACGGGAAGGAGCGGAAGGACGCGCCGAAGCTCGGCTGGTGCTGGTGGAACAACCGCCACACCTGGCTCGGCATCGCCTCGGCGGGCGGACGCACGGCCGGCTGAAAGACGTGGACTCCGCCCGGTGCCGCGGATAGCCTCCGCCTCATGACCGACGACGAGACACCCACCTGGTGGCAGGAGCATCACGCCTTCCTGCAGGAGTGCGCCGAGGAGGGCGAGGTCGATGCCGGCCCGCCCTTCTCACCGCAGCTGCTCGACCTGCTCGCCGACGTGGAGCGCGCCTTCGAGGTGACGGGCGCGGACACCCCGCCCTGGCCAGACCCGCATCTCGGGCCCGACGGGCAGGACCTCCCCGTGCGCGAGGAGGAGTACAGCCGCTGCCTCGACCCCGGCAAGCACAGGATCCTCGCCGCGCGCGCCGAGGCCTGGGCCCAGGTGCTCGTCGCGAAGGGCTGGGCCGAGCGCGAGGAGATCGCGGACAGCGCTGCCCTGTCCTGGCTGACCGACCCGCTGGTCACCACTCACCGTGCGACGGTTCTGCGCCCGCACCGACCGGGCGCGCAGCCCCTGCTGCTGGCCCGCACCGCCCCCGACGGGCAGGACGGCGACCGTGATCTGGCCTCGGCCGACGCACTGCTGCCCGGGCTCGTCGTCGGTCTCGGCGACCCGCCGCTCCCGGTCGAGACGATCCCGGGCTGCGGCTGCGACGCCTGCGACTCCGGCTCCCGCGACCTGCTCGAGCAGCTGGACGAGGCGGTCCTCTCGATAGTCGACGGCTCCTTCGAGGTCGAGATCTCCCCGCACGGCCGGCGGGAGCGCACTTCCTTCCACGCGTCGTCGGGCTGGAGCGCCGATCAGCCCGCCGTGTCCGCCCACCTCATCGCCGGCCCCTGGGTCGAGGGCTGGACGCCGCGACCGATGGATCCGATGCTCGAGCCGGAGGACCGCGCATGAGCGCAGGAGGAGCGGAGGTCACCGTCCCCCTCGACGCCCTCGAGCTCCCGCCGCCCGGTCTCCACCGCCTGCACCGCAGCACCGTGCTGCCCGGTGCGGAGTTCGAGCGGGCCCGCGAGACGCTCCTGACCGGGGACCTGCACCGACGCGCCGGGCTGGAGGTCGCCGCGTCGCACACCCCGCTGCGCGAGGGCGCCGAGGTGCACCTCCGGATCGGCCTGGGACCGCTGCACCTCACTGCCCCCTGCCGCGTCCTGCGGGTGATCGACGAGCTGGACTGCGCCGGATTCGCCTATGGCACCCTCCCCGGCCATCCCGAGGCCGGCATCGAGCAGTTCCTGCTGACCCGCACCCCGACGGGCCTGGTGCGGCTCCACCTCGACGCGGTCTCCCGACCGGCGACCTGGTACGCGCGTCTCGGCGCGCCCGTGGCCCGGCTGGTCCAGTCCCGCGTCACGGAGCGGTACCTGCGCGCGCTGACCTGATCGCGGCCCGAGCTCCACCCGTCGGCCGGTGGCCTGCTCTAAGGTGGACCCACGCGCTCGACGAGGACGCGGAGGAGCCGGAGGCCGAGGGAGGTCGCTCGTCCCCGCACCACGGCGGACGCGCTTCCCCGCACCCGCCCCGAAGGACGACTCCTCGTGAACTCCCTGGTCCTCGCCATCGTGGGAGTCGGCATGATGATCGCCGGCTACCTGCTGTACTCGCGCTACCTCTCCAAGAAGGTGTACCGGCTCGACGCCGGCTTCCGCACCCCCGCCCATGAGCTGCAGGACGGGGTCGACTACGTCCCCACCAACAAGTTCGTGCTGTGGGGCCACCATTTCACCTCCGTCGCCGGCGCCTCGCCGATCGTCGGCCCCGCCGTCGCCGTGATCTGGGGCTGGGGCCCGGCCTTCCTCTGGGTCACCCTCGGCACCGTGTTCTTCGCGGGCATGCACGACCTCGGCGCGCTGTGGGCCTCGACCCGCAACCGCGGCCAGTCCATCGGCACCCTCGCCGCGAAATACATCGGCCGCCGCGGCAGCCGGCTGTTCCTCGTGGTGATCTTCCTGCTGCTGCTCATGGTGAACACCGTCTTCGCCGTGGTGATCTCCGGGCTGCTGGTCTCCACCCCGTCGGCCGTGCTCCCCACCTGGGGCGCGCTCGTGGTCGCGGTGCTGGTGGGGCAGGCGATCTACCGCCTGAAGTGGAGCCTGCCGATCGTGTCGGTGGTGGGGGTGGTCGCCCTGTACAGCCTGATCCTGCTCGGCGACCGGTTCCCCGTCGTGCTGCCGGAGGGCTTCCTCGGCATCGGCGCGGAGCCGTTCTGGATCCTGGTGCTGTTCGTCTACGCGGGCATCGCCTCGATGCTGCCGGTGTGGGTGCTGCTGCAGCCGCGCGACTACATCAACGGCCTGCAGCTGTTCGTCGGCCTTGCCCTGCTGTACGGCGCGGTGCTGATCTTCCGCCCGGAGGTCGTCGCCCCCATGGTCAACCGGGCCGTGCCCGAGGGGACCCCGGGCATGATGCCGCTGCTGTTCGTCACCGTCGCCTGCGGCGCGATCTCCGGATTCCACGGCATCGTCTCCTCCGGCACCTCCTCCAAGCAGCTGGACAAGGAGACCGACGCGCGGTTCGTGGGCTACTTCGGCGCGGTGGGCGAGGGCTTGCTGGCGCTCGGCGCGATCATCGCGACCACCGCCGGCTTCCGCACCCTCGCGGACTGGGAGGCGGTCTACTCCGCGTTCAACGAGGGCGGCGTCGAGGCGTTCGTCGCCGGCGGCGGCTCCATCCTGAACGCGGGCCTCGGCATCCCGACCTCCCTGTCCGCCACGATCCTCGCCACCATGGCGGTGCTCTTCGCCGCCACCACCATGGACACCGGGGTGCGCCTGCAGCGCTTCGTGGTCCAGGAGATCGGGCAGATCCTGGGCCTGCGGCTCGGCACCTTGGTCGCGACCGCGATCGTGCTCGTGGTGTGCCTGGCCCTCGCCTTCGGCGCCGGTTCCGGAGGAACCGGCGGCATGGTGATCTGGCCGCTGTTCGGCACCACCAACCAGATCCTCGCGGCGCTGACCCTCGCGATCCTCGCCGTGATGCTCACCCGCAAGCGCCGCCCGGTGCTGCCGGTCCTGCTGCCGCTGCTGTTCGTGCTCTTCGTGAGCGTGTTCGCGCTGCTGGTGCAGGTGGGGCAGTACGCGGCCGAGGGCAGCTGGCTGCTGCTGGTGCTCGACGTCATCATCCTCGTGGCCGCGGTGTGGGTGATCGTCGAGTCGGCGATCGCGCTGACCCGCGCGCGGACGGAGCCGCCCGAGGTCGAGGGCGCCGACGAGGAGCCGCTCGAGGACTCCTCGGCCCGATGACGGTCTCGTCCCGCCTGCGCGCCCTGGCCGAGGGGCTGCACGAGTTCTACGTCGGCCCCTACCGGCGCACCTTCGCCCGCGCGCAGCGGGACGAGGACGACCTGTTCCGCATGCTCGTGATGAGCGAGATGCTCGGCGTCCCCAACCCCGCCTCCTACTACACGGCCGAGCTGCTCCCGGTCCTCTACGACGGCTTCCACGACTGGCACCGCAGGATGGGGATGGAGCGCTCGCCCCTGGAGGAGTACCGATGCTGCTGAGCCTCGCGCAGTCCCGCCGCGTGCTCTTCCTCGGCGGGAAGGGCGGGGTCGGCAAGACGACCCTCGCCTCGGCGGTCGCCCTCGACGCCGCCCGGTCCGGCAGGCGCGTCCTCGTCATCTCGACCGACCCCGCCCACAACCTCGGCCATCTGTGGGAGCGGCGCATCGGCGACCGGGTCACGCCGCTGGCCGACGGGGCTGACGGGGGCTCCCTGCACGGCATCGAGATCGACCCCGACGCGACCACCGACCAGCACCTGCGCGACGTCGCCACCACCCTCAAGCGGCTCATGCCCCGCACCCTCCACGGCGAGGTCGACAAGCACATGGACCTCTCCCGCCGCTCCCCGGGCACCCACGAGGCGGCGGTGCTCGAGCGGATGACCGAGCTGGTCGAGCGGGGGCGGGAGGAGTTCGACCTGGTCGTCCTCGACACCGCCCCGAGCGGCCACACCGCCCGCCTCATGGCGCTGCCGGAGGTGATGACCGCCTGGACCGACGGGCTGCTCGCCCGGCGGGAGAAGTCCGCCCGGCTGGGCGCGGCACGGCGCGGACTGGAGCGGCGCGGACCCCGCCGACGCGTGGAGGGCGACCTCGGCGCCTCCGTGCTCGGCTCCACCGCGCCGCGGGACCCGCTCGAGGAGCGGGACGAGGAGATCCGTGCGATCCTGCTGCGCCGCCGCGACCGGCTCGCCGGACTGCGCGAGACCCTCACCGACCCCTCCGCGACCTCCTTCGCGATCGTGCTGGCCGCCGAGCGGCTGCCGGTGCTGGAGACGATCGAGCTGCACGAGGAGCTCACCCGGACCGGCGTCCACGTCGGCGCGCTCGTGGTGAACAAGCGCTCGCCCGCGGACCGCGGCGACTTCCTCGCCCGCCGCCGCGCGGTGGAGGAGGAGCATCTCGCCACCCTCCGCACCGCGCTGCCCGAGGTGCCGTGCCAGGAGGTCCCACTGGGGGAGGAGGACGTCGTCGGCCCCGCGGCGCTCGCCCGCTTCGCCGGGCTGCTCGACCCCGCGACCGCCGACGGCCCCGGGCCGCGTCGCGGCTAGACTCGCGGGACCCGCGCCGGCCGGCGCGAGGAGACGTGCCGAGGAGGACCGCCGCATGACCAGTGACGACGGCGGTCGGCCGCCGCGCGGCCCCGTGACCCTCGCGGACGTCGCCCGCGAGGCCGGCGTCTCGATCGCGACCGCGTCCTTCGTGCTCTCGGGCCGCGGCGGCCTGCGCTCGGCGGGCTCCGCCGAGACGAAGGCGAAGGTGCGCGCCGCCGCGGAGCAGCTCGGCTACGTCCCCAACCGTCACGCGCAGGCCATGCGCACCGGCCGCGGCGGCGGGATCGTGCTGGCGCTGGGCACGCTCGAGGACCCCTGGGGCGTGCAGCTCGCCACCCGGGTCCGCGACCGGGCCCTGGCGCACGAGCTGTCCACCCTGGTCCTCGCCGACGAGCGCTGGTACGAGTACCTCCTCGGCGCCTCCGCCGACGCCGCCCTCGTCACCAGCATCGACTTCGTGCCCGAGGGCCCCGAGCAGATGCGGCGCCTGGCCCGCTCGACCCAGACGGGGCTGGTGGCCTTCAGCGCGCAGATGGAGCCCGAGGGCTTCGACGTGGTCTCCTCCTCGCCGCTGCCCGCCATCGGCAGCGCCTACGCGCGGCTGCGCTCACGGCACGAGCGGGTGCACCTGCTCGCCCCGGAGGTCGACCGGCCCGGCGGCGTCCTCGCCCATCAGCGCACCCGTGCCTTCCTCGAGGCGGCCCGCGCCCACGGCGACGACGCCGAGGCGCTCGTGCGCGTCGTGCCCGAGGGCAGCCACGACACCTACCGTGCGGCGCTCGACTGGCTCGCGGGCCCGGACCGGCCAGGCAGTGTCGTCTGCTTCACCGGCTACCAGGCGGTGGCGCTGCAGCTCGCGGCCGAGCGGGCGGGCCTGTCGGTCCCGGACGACCTCGAGTTCGTCGCGATCGGCGACATCCCCGCCAGCTCGGAGTTCTTCGGCCCGATCAGCGTCTACGGCGTCGAGGACGTCTTCTCGCGGCTGGCCGGGATCCTGGTGGACCGGGCGGTGGACCGCACCGACCGGCCCGGGACCAAGCACGTCTTCGACTGGCGCTTCTTCCCCGGCACCACCACGGCCGACGACGCCTGAGCGGTCAGAGGGCCTGCGGCCGCCGCAGCGTCGTCGCGAGCAGCGCCGCGATCGAGCACATCACGCCGCCGGCGACGAAGGCCCAGGTCGCGCCCGAGGCCTGGGCGAGCTCGGGGCCCGCCCCGGACTCCGCCGCGACCGCCGCGCCGAGGGTCAGCAGCGCGATGAACACCGCGGTGCCGAGCGCCCCGGCGAGCTGCTGGAGGGTGTTGAGGATCGCGGAGCCGTGGCCGTACAGCTCCTTCGGCAGCGAGCCGAGGGACAGCGCCATCAGCGGCGTCATCACCATGGACATGCCGATCCCGAGCGGCACGTTCAGCGCGATGACCAGACCCTGGGTGGCGTCGCCGTCCAGCAGCAGCATCGACGCCCAGCTCACCAGTGCCATCAGCGCCGCACCGGGCAGCACCAGCGGCAGCGGGCCGACCCGGTCGTAGAGCGCGCCGACCAGCGGCCCCAGCAGCCCCGAGGCCGCCGCGCCGGGCAGCATCGTCAGCCCCACCGCGAGGGTCGACATGCCGAGCGCCCCGGTCATGTACAGCGGCAGCGCCACGACGGTGCCGAGCATCGTGGCGAAGCACAGCAGGATCACCAGCAGGGAGACCAGGTAGGTGCGCACGGTCAGCGGGCGCAGGTCCAGCAGCGGCTCCCGGCCCCGCGCGCGCATCCGCACCTGCCGCGCCGCGAACACCGCGAGGGAGAGCAGGCCCGCGGCGGCGGCGAGCAGCGGCACCAGGCGCGCATGCCCGTCGACGATCGCGCTGATCGAGGCGAGGGCGTAGATCACGCCGCCGAAGCCGATCGCGGAGAGCACCACGGAGAGCACGTCCAGGCGCACTGCGCGCGGCTCGGTGTAGTTGCGGATGAACAACAGCCCGATCACCAGCGCGACCACGATGATCGGCAGCATCATCACGAACAGGTAATGCCAGGATCCGCGGGCGAGGATGGCGCCGGAGATCGTCGGCCCGAGCGCGGGCGCCGCCGAGATCACCACGCCCACCAGACCCATCACCAGGCCGCGGGAGCGCAGCGGGACGAGCGCGAGGACGGTGGTCATCAGCAGCGGCAGCACCATCGCGGTGCCCGCCGCCTGGATCACGCGCGCCCCGAGCAGCACGGGGAAGCTCGGCGCGATGACGGCCAGCGCCGTCCCGGCGAGGAACAGCGCCATCGCCAGGAGGAACACCGAGCGCACCGACAGGCGCGTCATGAGGAAGCCGGTGGTCGGGATGACCACGGCCATGGTGAGCATGAAGCCGGTGGAGAGCCACTGCGCGGTCACGGCCGTGATCGACAGGTCCTCCATCAGCACCGGCAGCGCGACCGAGAGCAGCGTCTCGTTGAGGATCATGACGAAGGCGGAGACCACGAGCACGGCGATGATCGGCGTGACCCGGGTCGTCGCGGCGGGCGCGGGGGCGGAGGTCGAGGGGCCGGCGTCCACGGCGGGCAGCTCACCGGTCGGGGTGGGGGAGGGGGCGTGCATGGCAGGCGCGCTTTCGTCGAGTGCGGTCCGACGGGCCGGGACCGGGAGGCCACCCGTCGGAGGGGCGGCGGACGAGGTCCGGGCCCGCACCGATCGTCCCACGCGACCCCGCTTCTCGTCACCGTGATATCAGGGACAGGGAGGCGCCTGGGCAGGGACGATCAGGAGCCCCGGTGCTGCTGCCACCACAGCGCCGCCTGCACCCGGGAATCCAAGCCCAGCTTCATCAGCGCATGGGAGAGATGGGACTTCACGGTCGTGATCTCGACGAACAGCTCGCGGGCGATCTGCTGGTTCGTCAGCCCCTGCGCGACCAGCGCCAGCACGTCCTCCTCCCGCCCGGTGAGCGCGGGCTCCGGGGCGGTGGGCGCCGGGGAGGCGGGCGGGGCCTCGTCGGGGGCGCCGCCCTCCCGGCCCCGCAGCGCCGCGAGCACGGTGCGGGTCGCGGCCGCCGAGAGCACCGCGTCGCCGCGGTGCACGTCCCGCACCGCGGCGAGGATCCGCTGCGGGTCCTCGGACTTCACGAGATAGCCGTCGGCCCCCGCCGCGAGCGCGCCGAGCACGAACTCGTCGAGGTCGAAGCCGGAGATCACCAGCACGCTCGCCCCGGTCTCCCGCAGCCGCGGGGTGATCTCGATGCCGGTCGCCCCGGGCATCCGCACGTCGGTGAGCACCACGTCGGGGCCGTGGGCACGGGCGGCCTCGAGGGCGGCGGGCCCGTCGGCCGCCTCGGCCACCACGGTGATGTCCGGGGCGGAGCGCAGCAGCGCGACGAGCCCCGAGCGCACGGCGGGATGGTCCTCGGCGACGACCACCCGGATCGGGGCGGCGGGGGAGGACGACGGGCGGTCGGACGCCGCAGGGGAGGGGGACGGATCGGTCATCGCGGTGAGGCCTCCGTGGCGGTGAGGGTCGTGCCGGTCAGGGGCGGCTCGGCGGGCGGGTCGCCCGATGCGTCGAGCGGCAGCACCGCCTCCACGCGCCACCCCGGGGACCCGTCCGCGTCCGGGACCGGGCCCGTGCTCGCCGTCCCGCCGACCGCGAGCGCCCGGTGCGCGAGGGCCGCACGACCCATCCCGGCTCCCAGCGGCTCCTCACCGTCGCGGCCGTTGACCAGCTCGATCCGCACCGCGCCCTCCTGGATCCCCGCCGTGAGCCGGATCGGCGTCCGGCCGTGCCGCACCGCATTGGTCACCGCCTCCGCTCCGATCCGCAGCGCCGCGGCCTGCACCGCGGGCCCCACCCGGGCGGGATCGGTGAGCGCGGGCGCGATCTCGATCTCGGCCGACGGGTCCCGCGCCCGCAGCCGTGCGGCGAGGGAGGGCCAGTCCAGGGTGGCGCTCGGCAGGGTGCCGGTGCCCTCGTCGGCGAGCACCCCGATCATCGAGCGCAGATCGCGCAGCGCGGCCTGGGCGGAGGAGCGGGAGGCGGCCAGGGAACCCTCCCTCGCCTCGCGATCCTCGAGCGAGGCGGCGAGGGAGGAGTGGAGGGCGACGGCGCTGAGATGACCGGCGATGACGTCGTGCAGGTCGTGGGCGATCGAGCGACGCTCCGCCTCGACGGCCTGCGCGGCTCGGCTCTCGGCGAGCTCGTGCTCGAGGCCCGCCAGCCGCTCGGCGGCGCCGCGCGCCTCCCGGTGGTGGCGCACCTCCCAGCCCCACAGCAGCGGCGTGCTCGCCATCAGCCCCGCGATCATCGCCACGAGGAACACCGCCGGTCCCGGCAGGCCCCCGAGCAGCGAGGCGAGCATCGCGGCCGCCGCGGCGGCGATCGCGATCGCGGTGCAGGTGCGCGCCACGCGCCGAGTACCGTGCATGACCGGGACGAACAGCGCCTCGAACAGCAGGAAGTAGGCGGAGATCTGCCCGCCTCCGATGATCTCCGCGGTCGCGAGCGGCCCGGCGACGACGAAGGGCACCAGGGGGCGGCTGCGTCGCCAGCACAGGCTCGCGCAGGCCGCCAGCAGCAGCGCGACCGAGACCCCGCGGGACCACTGCGGGCCCTCGCCGAGGAAGCCCGTGTTCGACACCCCGGAGAGGGCCAGGCCGACGACGAGCGCCGCATAGATCCCCGCGGTCAGCAGGTCGCGCCGCGTGACCCGCGGCGCGCCGACGGCGGCGGGATCGGGGGCGGCGGAGGCGTCGGCGCGGACGTCGGCGGGCATGGTGCGAGCCTACGCGGCCGCGCCCGCCCGGCCCCGGGCCTCCGCCGGGTCTCCTCCCAAGGGAGGAGGACCGGCCCGCTCCCCGCCGCGCACGATGGATCCATGGACCAGCTCGCCTCCCTCGCCGGCCCGCTCGGGCTGGTGGTGCTCGCCCTCGTCGACTCGACCTCGATGGGCACCCTCGTCATCCCCCTCATCCTGCTCGTGGTGGGGGAGGGCGGGGCCCGCCGCGTCGCCGGGCGCACGCTGCTGTACCTCGCGGTGATCGGGGTGTTCTACCTGCTGCTCGGCGTGGCGCTGCTCGCCGGCCTGCTCCCGCTCATGGAGCGACTCGGCCACCTGCTCGCGGCCCCGCAGACCATGGTGCTGCTCGCCGCCGCCGGGGCGGCCCTGCTGTGGTGGTCCTTCCGCCTCGACCCGAAGGCGATCGCCAAGCGGGGCGGGGATCCGGAGGCGTCCGCGCGGCGATGGACCGCCCGCGCCCGCCGCGCCTCGGGACGGCCCTCCGCGCTGATCACCCTCGCCCTCGGCGCGGGCCTGATCGAGGCGGCCTCGATGATCCCCTATCTCGCGGCGCTCGGGATCATTGCGGACATGGGCATCGGCCTGCCCCGCGGGGCGCTCGTGCTCGTCGGCTACTGCGCGGTGATGATCCTGCCGGCCCTCCTGCTGTGCGGGGCGCGGGTGCTGTTGGGGGAGCGCGGCGACCGATTCCTCGAGCGGGTCCACGACCGGGCGATCCGCCACGCGAGCGGCGCCTTCTCCTGGACCGTGGGGATCATCGGGGTGATCCTGCTGCTGAACACCGCAGGTCCTGCGATCGGCTGGCTGAGCGGGGGCGCCATCGCCTGACATCGTGAGGGGTCTCTGCGACGAAGAACGGGACATCGCTGTGACCAGCGTGTACTCTGCTACCTCGTGGTCATTTCGGCCGCAATGCCCGTTTGGTGCGGAGGTGCATCCCGGTGGTCGCAGCGAACTACGACGGCGTCGCGCCCCCGGCCGCCGCGAGCCGGGGCGGAGGCGTCGTCCTGGCGCTCAGCAGCCTGGGTGATCCGTGGGGCGTCCAGCTCACCAGCCAGGTGCGCCAGGACGCCCTGTGCACGGGCCTGTCCACCCTGGTCCTCACCGACCCGCGCTGGTACGAGCACCTCCTCGGCGCCGAGGCCGACGCCGCGCTGCTCACCGCGATCGATCTCGAGCAGGACGGTCCGCGCCGCGTGCGCAGCCTCTCAGGCCGCACCCGCAGCGGCCTCGTCGCCTTCAGCGCGCAGATGGAGCCCGAGCGCTTCGACGTGGTCAGCTCCAGCCCCGTCCCCGCCGTGCACCACGCCTACGCCCGCCTCCGCGCCCGCCATGACCGCGTGCACTTCCTCGCCCCCGATCTGCGCTCCCGGCCCGGCGGCGTGCTCAGCGTGCCCCGCACCGCCGCCTTCGTCGACGCCGTCGCCGTCCACGACGACGGACCGGCCGAGCAGCGCGTGCGCCTGACCCCCGAGGGCACCCGCGGCACCTTCGAGATCGCCCTGGACTGGCTGAACGGCCCCGACCGCCCCTCCGCGGTCGTCTGCTACACCGGCTACCAGGCCGTCGCCCTCCGCCTCGCCGCGGAGCGGGCCGGGGTGGAGGTGCCCGAGGAGCTCGAGATCATCGCCATCGGCGACGTCCCCGCCGAGGCCGAGCTGCTCGGACCGATCAGCTACTACGGCGTCGACGACGTCTTCGCACGCCTGTCCGGGGTGGTCGTGGACCGCGCCGTCGAGCGCGGGGACCGCCCCGGCCGCCTGCACCGCTTCGACTGGGAGTACTTCCCCGGCACCACCACCCACGACGACGAGACGCCCAGGAGCCCCGATGAGCGCTGAGACCGCCCGCCCCGCACGCACCGACTGGACCCTGCCCGGCCTCGCGCTCGCCGACCTCACCCTCCCCGTCCCGCTGGACCACGCCGACCCCGCCGGGCCCCGGATCGAGCTCTTCGCCCGCCTCGTCACCCGGCCCGGCGGCGAGGACCTCCCCGTCCTCGTCTACCTCCAGGGCGGGCCCGGCTCCGAGGCGCCGAGGCCCCTGGACCCCGCCTCCCCGCCCTGGCTGCCGCGCGCCCTGCGCGAGCACCGCGTGCTCATGCTCGACCAGCGCGGCACCGGCCGCTCCACCCCCGTCGGCCCCGACGCCCCGCTGCCCGAGGGCGCGATCCCCGGCGCCCGCACCCTGCGCGAGGCGAGCCCCGACCAGCAGGCCCGCTACCTGGCCCGATTCCGCGCCGACGCGATCGTGGCCGACGCCGAGCTGCTGCGCGAGGCGCTGGGCCTTCCGCGCTGGTCGCTGCTGGGCCAGTCCTTCGGCGGGTTCACCACCCTGCGCTATCTCTCCGCCGCCGCCGGAAGCGTCGAGAAGGCCCTGTTCACGGGTGGGCTCCCCACCGTCGGCCCTCACATGGACCAGGTCTACCGGACCACCTGGGAGGGCATGGTCGCCCGCTCCGAGCGGTACTGGGCCCGCTTCCCCGGCGACCGCGACCGCTTCCGCCGCCTGGCCGACGCCGCCGCCGCAGGCCGGCTGCGCGCCCCGGGCGGGCGGCGCATCGGCGTCGAGTCCCTGCGCCGGCTCGGCCACCTGCTCGGGGCGTCCCAGGGCGCCGAGCGCCTCCACCTCCTGCTGGACCTCGACCCCGCCTCGCCGGCCTTCGCCCACGACCTCGCCGCGGCCCTGCCCTTCTCCGGCCGGAACCCGCTGTACGCCGTGATCCACGAGAGCTGCTGGGCCGACGGGGTCGCCACCCGCTGGGCCGCGGACCGCACCATGCCCGCCGCGGTCGCGGAGGACCCGACGCTCCTGGCCGGCGAGCACATCCACCGCGACCTGTTCGCCGAGGACCCCGAGCTCGCCGTCTGGGCCGAGGCCGCCGACCTCCTCGCCGCGCACGAGTGGCCCCGCCTCTACGACGAGCAGGCCCTGCGCGCCGCCGAGGTGCCCGGCGCCGCCGCCGTCTACTACGACGACGCCTACGTCCCGCGCGAGCACTCGATGACCACCGCCGCGCTCCTGCCCGGTGTGCGCACCTGGGTCACCAGCGAGTACGAGCACAACGGCCTGCGCGCGAGCGGCGAGGGCGTGCTCGACCACCTCCTCGACCTCGCCACGGGGCTCCGCGCCGCCTGACCTCCGCCCCCGATCGGCAGGGGTCCACCGTCCCTCCCCACTCCGCACAGTCCACATCTCGCGCCCCACGGCCCCGGCGAGATCGAGATCCGGGCACGCTCCGGGGATGGATCCGCGCTCCCCGCTCCGTCGACGCCTGCATGTTTGGACCACCGCCGACCTGCGCACGGCCGGCATCTCCCGGCACCGGCAGCAGCGCCTCGTCGCCGACGGGGCGCTGCGCGCGTACGGCGGCGGCTGGTTCGGCGTCGCCGAGACCCCGGACGACGTGGCCGGTGCGCTCTCCCGGGGTAATCGCCTGACCTGTCTCTCGGCCGCGCGGATCCTCGGGCTGTGGGCGCCGGACCTCGGCCCCGACGTGCACGAGACCTCCCGCCGCCCCACGAGCGAGGAGCATGCAGGGGTGGTCTCGAAGCACCGTCCAGCGCTTCGCTGCTGGCCGGACGACGAACCGGTGCTGTCGCTGGAGGTGGCCCTCTCCCACGCCCTCACCTGCCTCGATGCCGACTCCGCGGCGGTGCTCCTCGAATCGGCCCTCGAGCGCCGGCTGCTCGTCCCCTCGCAGGTCGACCTCCTGCTCGCCGGAGCACCCGCCCGTCGACGGCGTGCGATCGGTCGGGTCAGCGCGCTCGCGGGCTCCGGGTCCGAGACCCGGGTGCGTCGGTACCTCGAGCGGCGCGGGGTGCGCGTGCGGGAGCAGGTGGCCGTGTTCGAGGGAGGGCGGGTGGATCTGCTCGTCGTCGACCGTCTCGTCATCGAGTGCGACAGCGTGCGCCACCACGGAGAGCGGTCCCGGTACTACGCGGACCGGTCGAGGGATCGGGCGACCCTGCTCGAAGGCAGCCTGGTGCTGCGGCTGACCTGGGAGGACATCTGGCTCCGCTGGGAGGAGACCAGGGTAGCGCTGGACACGCTGATCAGGCGGCGCGTGCATCGGGGGCAGCGCATCGGAGGGGCCGGCCTGCAGGAAGGGGACTCTCACGGCACGCCGCGGCGCTGAGCTTCTCACCGTGCCGCTGGAGTCCCGTTCCTGCAGACGTCACCCCTGCCAGGTCCTCACCGTGCCGCTGCACGCCCGATCCTCCGACGCCCCATCTGTGATCTCGCGCACACCGCCCGGGAATCCCCCCAGGCGGCGACTTCTCGTCATCCATACAAAACAACCACTGGTCAAGATCTGGTCGACGTATTAGAGGGCGTCCACTAATAATGTCCGGCACGGCCTCGCCACGATCCCGCACAGCAGCGCGGACGGCGGGCCTCGACCAGACGAAGGAGTCCGCGTGAGCACACAGGCGCCCGCCCCGGGATTCGCCCCCGACCCGACGATCGACCCCGTCGGCAGCCCGAACCTGATCGGCCCGAAGCTGCCGATCCCGCATCTCGGGATCGCGTACGACAAACCCCGCCCCTGGTGGTTCGTGCTCGGGATCATGCTGGGCCAGCTCGGCATCTTCATCGCCCTGATGGGGCCCGCGACCGTGTCGATCCAGATCAAGGCGAGCCAGCTCGCGAGCAGCCCGGCCGAGGCCGCCTCGATCACCGCCTTCGCCGTCGCGCCCGGGGCGCTGGCCGCCGTCATCTTCAACGCCCTCGGCGGCCGCATCTCCGACCGCACCACCAGCCGCTTCGGCCGGCGCCGCCCCTGGCTGATCATCGGCTCCCTCGGCATGCTCGTCGGCCTCGTCCTGATCGCCCTGGCCCCCAGCGCGGCGCTGATGGCAGTGGGCTGGTTCCTCGCCCAGGCCGCTGGCAACCTGGCCCTCGCCGCCTACATCGCCTCGATCTCCGACCAGCTCTCGCCCGCCCAGTACGGCCGCGCCTCCGGCCTGGTCGGCATCGCCGGCAACCTCGCCGTCATGATCGCGACCTGGCTCGCCTCCGCCTTCGCCGGGAACATGCTCACCCTGTTCCTGGTGCCGGGCCTGATCGGCATGGTCCTCGTGCTCGCCTTCGCCTTCATGCTCCCCGAGCCCGTGCTGCGCGAGAACCGCCTGCCCTTCAACCTGCGCGAGCTCGCCCTCACCTTCTGGCGCAACCCCGTGAAGTTCCCCGACTTCGGCCTCGCCTGGGGCGGCCGCTTCACGATCATCCTCGCCTCCTACATGTTCACCACCTTCCGGCTGCTGTACATGGAGAACCACCTCGGGCTCGACGCCGGCTCCGCGACCCTCGCCGTCGCCACCGGCGTGACGATCTACACCGTCACCTCGATGGTCGCGAGCCTGCTGGCCGGCTGGCTCTCGGACCTGCTGGGCCGGCGCAAGATCCTCGTCGCCGCCTCGATCCTGATCTTCGGCCTGGCGACCTATCTGCTCCTGCACGCCGACACGGTCACCGCCTTCTACGTGGTCGAGGCGATCATGGGCCTCGCGTACGGGACCTACATCGCCGTCGACCTCGCGCTGGTCCTCGAGGTGCTGCCCGACCGCGAGCAGGCCGGCAAGGACATGGGCGTCTTCAACATCGCCAACGCTCTCCCGCAGTCCCTCGCCCCCGCCTTCGGCGGCTTCCTGCTGGCGAACCTCGGCGGCGGCACCGACTTCACGGCGCTGCTGGTCGCGGCCCTGATCGCCGCGGTGATCGGAGCGATCCTGACGATGTTCATCCGCGGCGTGAAGTGACCCCCTGACCTGACCGGACGTTCGGCGGCCGGGGTCCCTCGCCGCTCGTGGAACACTGTCCTTCGACCCTCTCGAAGGAGCGCCATGAGCACGACGGAGCCCCGCCCCGGCCGCCGACGACCCGGCAGGCCCCGCGGTCAGGACTCCTCCGTGGTGCGCGAGGCGGCGCTGCGCGCCGCGATCGATCTCATCGCCGAGCACGGCTACGCCGCGACCTCCATGGCGCAGGTCGCGGAGGCCGCCGGGATCTCGCCCTCCGGCCTCGCCCACCACTTCCCCTCGAAGGCCGCGCTGCTGGGCGCGGTGCTGGACCACCGCGACGCGACCGACAACGTCCCCGTCTCGGAGGACGCCGGTACCTGGGCCGTCTTCGACGGACTCGTCGAGCTCGCGCGGATCAATGCCGGCCGTCGCCAGCTCGTCGCCCTGTACACGACCGTGATCGGGGAGGCCGTCGGCCCGGACCATCCGGCCCACGACTGGATGCTCCGCCACTTCGAGGTCTCGCTCGCGCTGCTCGAGGACGCCGTGCGCGAGGGGCAGCGCACCGGCGAGATCGCCGCCGACGCCCCGGCCCGCCACATCGCCCGCACCACCATCTCCCTGATGGACGGGCTCCAGGTGCAGTGGCTCCTGGATCCCTCGGTGGACATGCCCAGCGAGCTCGGACGCTATGTCGAGGAGCTCCGACGCCGCTGGGGGACGGGCCCCGCCGAGCTCTCCTGACATCTGCCTCGGACCTCCCCGAATCGGTTGTGACCCGCACCACGCGCCGGTAGCGTGGTGGATCGCGCCTGTGCGCCACGATCCGACGACGACGACGGAGGTCCCCCGTGAACCCTGCACCCTCGCCCCATCCCGCCGCGCAGTCGGCCCGACCGGGACGACGCCGCGTGCTCGCCTCCCTCGGCGCGCTCCCCGCCGGCGCCGTCCTCGCGGGCGCCGCCTCCGCCCAGGCCGCCCCCTCCCGTGGGAAGAGGGCTGACGGCGACTTCCGCCTCGGCGTCGAGAACCTCCTCGAGCCCGCCGCCCTCGAAACCCTGCGCGACCAGCGCGTCGGCCTGATCACGAACCCCACCGGCGCGGACCGCACGCTGCGCTCCACGATCGACCTCCTGGTCGAGGCGCAGGGCACCGGCGGCTTCACCATGACCGCCCTGTTCGGGCCCGAGCACGGGGTGCGCGGGGCCGAGCCCGCCGGAGGCGCCGTCGGCGACT
Organism: Brachybacterium sp. sponge; assembly: GCF_001613775.1. Lineage (NCBI taxonomy): Bacteria > Bacillati > Actinomycetota > Actinomycetes > Micrococcales > Dermabacteraceae > Brachybacterium > Brachybacterium sp. sponge. The sequence goes on from NZ_LRMP01000002.1 coordinate 172,695, forward strand.
ACATCGACGAGAAGACCGGCCTGCCGGTCCGCTCCCTGTACGGCGCGACCCAGAAGCCCACCCCGGAGATGCTCGCCGACGTCGACGTGCTCGTCTTCGACATCCAGGACATCGGCGCCCGCTTCTACACCTACATCTGGACCCTCTACTACGCCATGCAGGCCGCGGGCGAGAACGACAAGCGGTTCGTGGTGCTGGACCGGCCGAACCCGCTGGGCACCGACATCGAGGGCTTCGTGCTCGAGCCGGAGCTGTCCTCCTTCGTGGGGCTGCGCGAGATCCCCCAGACCCACGGCCTCACCGTCGGCGAGCTCGCCCGCCTGTTCAACGGCGAGTTCCTGAACGGCGAGGTCACCCTCGAGGTGGTCGAGATGAGCGGCTACGACCCCGAGACGCCGCCCGTCCAGGACCTGCCCTGGGTGCTTCCCTCCCCGAACATCCCCACCCCGGACACCGCCGTGGTCTACGCCGGCACGGGGCTGATCGAGTCGCTGAACATCTCCGAGGGCCGCGGCACGACCACGCCCTTCCTCTGGTTCGGCGCCCCCTTCATCACCGAGGCCCAGGTCGACGAGATCATCGAGACCCTCCGCGCCGCCGAGCTGCCCGGCGTGCTGTACCGGCCGATGTTCGCCACCCCCACCACCTCCAAGCACGCGGGCACCTTCTGCGGCGGCCTGCAGCTGCACGTCACCGATGCCGCCGCCTACGAGCCCGTCCGCACCGGCATCCACGTGATCGCCGCGCTGCTGCGCACGGTGGAGGAGGTCGACTGGCGCGAGGGCGACGACTGCCGCACCGAGGACGACGTGTGCTGGATCGACAAGCTCACCGGCACCAAGCGCACCCGGGCGATGCTCGAGGACGGCGAGTCGCCAGAGGCGATCGTCGCGGCCTGGCGCCGCGAGGCGAGGCGCTTCGAGGTCACCTCCAAGCGCTACCGCCTCTACTGAGCCCGCCGACGTCCCGAGAACCCCAGGAGATCCCCATGTCATCCCTCTCCCGCCGCGCCTTCACCGCGGCCCTCGCCGGTACCGGCGCCGCCGTCGCACTGCCCGTCGCCGCCCAGGCCGCGCCCTCGAAGGGGCACGCCGACCGGATCGAGGAGATCCTCGCCGGCATGAGCGTCGAGCAGAAGATCGGCCAGCTCTTCGTCGCCGTCGGCTACGGCTCCCGCGCCGACCAGGCGCATGCCTCGAACACCTCCACCACCGGCGTGGACACGATCGCGGAGATCGTTCGCACCCACCACGTGGGCGGGCTGATCTACTTCGTGTGGAGCGAGAACCTCCTGAGCATCGAGCAGGTCGCGACGCTCTCCAACGACGCGCAGGACGCGGCGCTCGAGAGCGGTGGGATCCCGCTGATCATCAGCGCCGACGAGGAGCGTGGCGTCGTCTACCGCCTCCCGGCCCCCGCGACCCCGCTGCCGGGTCAGATGGCGCTCGGCGCGACCGGCTCCCGCGCCCATGCCCGCAAGGCGGGGGAGATCGTCGGCGCCGAGATGCGCGCCGCCGGCCTCCACCAGGCCTTCTCCCCGGTGGTCGACGTGAACGTCGAGGCGCAGAACCCCGTGATCGGGGTGCGCTCCCTCGGCGCCGACCCCCGCGCGGTCTCCCGCCTCGCCGCCGCCCAGATCAAGGGCCTGCAGGGCGCGGACTGCTCCGCCGCCGCCAAGCACTTCCCCGGCCACGGCGACACCGCGACCGACTCCCACCTGGGCCTGCCGGTCATCGACCACACCCGCGAGGAGCTCGACGCCCTCGACCTGCCGCCCTTCGTCGCCGCGATCGACGAGGGCATCGACTCGATCATGACCGCGCACATCGTCGTGCCCGTGCTCGACGACTCCGGCGTCCCCGCCACGCTGTCCCGTCCGATCCTCACCGGGCTGCTGCGCGAGGAGCTCGGCTTCGAGGGCGTGATCGTCACGGACTCCCTGGCGATGGAGGGGGTGCGCACCCTGTTCGGCGACGACCGCGTCCCGGTCGAGGCGATCCTCGCCGGCGCCGACCAGATGCTCATGCCGCCGGACCTCGTCGTCGCGATCGGCGGGGTGCGCGACGCGGTCGCGAGCGGCGAGATCACCGAGGAGCGACTGGATCAGTCCGTGCGGCGCATCCTCGCCCAGAAGCTGCGCCGCGGCCTGTTCGACGACGTGCACGTGGACGCCGCCCGGGCCGAGGGCGCGATCGGCACCTCCCGCGCGCTCGCGACCGCGGAGCGGATCGCCGAGGACTCGATCACCCTGATCACCGCCCAGGACGGCGCGCTCCCGCTCGCGGACGGCGCGACGGTGCTGGTCACCGGCTCCCCCACGGCGGCGAAGCTCGAGGTGGTGGTCGACGCGCTGACCTCGCTGGGCCATGCCGCGACAGCGCTCGCCGGCGCGACGCCCGAGCAGGCCGCCGAGGCCGCGTCCGCGGTCGACGCGGTCCTCGTGCTCACCTCGTCCTCCGGCTTCACCACCCCCGCCGCGCAGGTCTCCCTGGTGCGGGCGCTCGCCGAGACCGGCACGCCCGTCGTGCACGCCTCGCTGCGCAATCCCTACGACGTGGTGCACGTGGGGGAGGTGGCCGCCTCGCTCGCGGCCTACGGCAACGCCGACGCCTCCCTGCGCGCGCTCGCCGGCGTGCTCGCGGGCGAGGTGAAGGCGCGGGGGAAGCTGCCGGTCGCGATCCCCACGGCCGACGGGACGGGGGAGGCCTTCCCGCTCGGCCACGGGCTCGGCTGAACCGGCACTCGGCCCTCCGCCTGCAGAATCGGGACTCCAGCGGCACGGTGCGGCGCTGAGCCTCAGCGCGTGCCGCTGGAGGCCCCCTTCTGCTGATCCATCGTGTCGGCGGCCTCTCCGTGCGCCCGCGCCTCGGCGGCCTTGCGGGCCAGGCGACGGCGGCGGGCCTTCACCCAGCCGGAGGTGAAGACCGCCCCCGTCACCGCCAGCACCACGGCCATCACCGCGATCACCACGGTGAAGGTCGCCTGCAGGGAGACCAGCGAGATCAGCGCCGAGGAGGTGATGATCCCGAGCGCGTTCGCGGTGCGCAGCAGGGCGAACACCTCGGCGCGGTGCTCGGGGGCGACGAGCCGGTCCAGCACCAGGGAGTAGTAGGTCGCCAGCGGTGCGAGCACCGCGCCGACCAGCAGCGCGCCGATGATTGTCGCGGCGACCGAGTGGCCGAAGCCGACGATCGCGACGCCGAGCGCGGTCACGCCCAGCCACACCAGCACGGTGCGGCGGCGCGGCTCGCGGTTGTGGATGCTCACCCACACGCCGCCCGCTACCGAGGTCACGCAGATCGCGACCGGGAACAGCGCACCCCAGGCGGCCGGCATGCCGAAGGAGACCGCGAGGGAGACGGCACCGATCTCGATCGCGGCGATCGAGGCGGCGCTCGCCCCGCCGCACACCAGCCACAGCACGATCATCGGGCTCAGGCGCAGCGCGCTGCCGCGCTGCTCGGGGCCCGGTGGGGTGGCCGAGGGGATCGACGGCAGCAGGAGCAGCGGCGCCGCACCCAGCACCACCATCGCCCAGGCGGCGAGCTGCGGGGAGATCCCGCCGAGGGCGGCGGCGATCACCGGCGAGGCCACGAAGGTGACCTCGTTCAGCGTGGCCGCGATGCCGAGGGAGCGGGGCAGGCGGCTGGCGGGCACGAGGTGGTTCAGCACCGCGCGCAGCGTGCCGTAGGCCGCGCCGTTGACGAGTCCCGCGAGCGCCGCGCCCGCGATGACCAGGGCGAAGGGGGCGCCGAGCCCGGCGAGCACCGCGATCGCGATCAGCGCGAGCGTGCGCAGGCCGATGAGCGCGCGGACGAAGGGGACCGGGGCGAAGCGTCGGCCGAGCCGGGAGAGCGGGACCGCGCCGAGGACCTGCGCGATCGTCATCGCGAGCATCATCGCGGCGCCGGCGGAGGCGCTGCCGGTCAGCGGCAGGGCGATGAGGGAGAAGGCGATGGGGGCGGCGGCCTGCGGCACCGCGAAGGTCCCGTAGGAGCCGAACCAGCGCAGCAGACGGGACTCGGGCCGGGCGATCGCGGGGGTCGCGGGCGCGGGGGCGGGCGCGGTCATGGGGAACCTCCTTCAGGGCGCAGGGGAGAGGGGGCGGCAGGGCGCACCGGCCGCTACTGCGCAACATAGTGCGCAACGCCGAGGATGCGCAATATAGTTCCCGTCACCCCGGTCGGCGATAGGCTTCCGGGCACGGAACGCCCGAGCGACCAGGAGGCCCTGATGAGCGGTGGGATGCGCCCGGCCGTGGTCGAGCGGCTCGGCGAGCGGATCCGCTCCGCCCGCCAGGAGCTGGACCTCTCCGTCGGCGCGCTCGCCGAGGCCAGCGAGGTCTCCCGCCGCATGCTCACCCAGATCGAGCTCGGCCAGGCGAACCCCTCCGTCGCGATCCTCGACCGCATCGCCGCCGGGCTCGGCACCACCTTCGCCGCGCTGATGGGCGTCGGCGCCGACGACGCTCCCGACGGCGTGGAGATCTGGTCCACCGACTCCGGCAGCTGGGCGGTGCTGCTGGGCGCCGTGGACACCGACGCGCTGTCGGTCGAGACCTGGAAGTGGAAGCTGGTGGGGGAGGACTGCTACGAGGGCGGCTCCGGCATCGCCCTGCCCGGGATCATGCACCACGTCATCGAGGGCGCCCTCGAGATCGACGACGCCGACGGGCTGCAGGTGATCGAGGCCGGCGGCTCCGCCCGGATCGCCTCCCCGGGCCCCTACCGCTACCGCGCCCGCGACGCGCAGGCGGCCGTGTTCTTCTCCGTCGCCCTGCTGCCGCGGCCCGGGCGGGGCTGAGCATCCGGATCACCGGCGGCGGCTGGGGCAGGGGAGAGCTCACGATCCGCCCGCTGGAGATCCGCGCCGAGGCATGATGGAGGGCAGACGAAAGGAGGCGCGATGGCCGGCACGATCTGGACCCTCGGCCACTGGACCAGCCCCGTGGACGCCGTGCTCGCGACACTCCGCGGCGTCGAGATCGACGAGCTGGTCGACGTGCGCAAGCTGCCCGGCTCCCGCCGCAGCCCCCAGTTCGATGCCGAGGAGATGACCCGCTGGCTCGGCGGGGCGGGAATCGGCTACCGGCGCTCTGCCGAGCTCACCGGGCGCCGCCCGAAGCAGCGCGATGTCGACCCGCAGCTCAACGCTGGCTGGCAGAACACGAGTTTCCGCAACTACGCCGACCACACCCTGAGTGCCGAGTACGAGCAGGGGATCGAGGAGCTCGAGGCTCTGGCCGCGGAGAGCCACGTGGCGGTGATGTGCGGGGAGCCGATGCCCTGGCGCTGCCACCGGCTGCTGATCTCGAATACCCTGGTCGCGCGCGGCTGGGAGGTCGTGCATCTGCGCGTCGGCAGTGCCCCCGCCGTGCATGAGCTGGGGGCCTGGGGGGCCCGACCCCTCGTCCGCGAGGACGGCACCGTGATCTATCCACCGGAAGCACAGGAGGAAACATGAGCACCGAGTTCGCCGTCGGCGACCACGTCAGCTGGGACTCCGAGGCCGGCCGTGTCACCGGCACGATCACGAAGGTGCACACCGCCGACTTCGACTACAAGGGCCATCGCCGACGCGCGAGCGAGGACGAGCCCCAGTACGAGATCGCAAGCGACAAGACCGACCACATCGCCGCGCACAAGGAGTCGGCGCTGAGAAAGGTCGAGAGCTGACCGCCACGAAGGGCGACATCGCTCGCTCCTCGGGCGAGGCCTCGATCGCCGACTCCGCCGAAGCGCTCTCCCCCGAGCTGACGAGGGGCGCGCCGAGCTCGACCGCATCAGCGCCTGATACTCGCCCGGTGACCTGACAGATATCCCTTCGCGCCCGGCCGGCGAGGGGCGTAGGGTGGCACCCGTCCACGGACGGAGAGGAGTCGGCATGCCCACCGCGCATGCAGGGAGCGAGGCGGCCCGAGCGGCCTGCTCGGTCTGAGCCCGCGCGCCCTCGAGCGCGCCGTGACGACCACCCCCGACTTCAGCACGCCCCGATGCGGGAGCGTGCCCTCTGCGAGGACCCCGAATGAACACCCTCACCGAATCCCAGCTCCGCGACGCCTTCGTCAACGCCTCCAAGGGCGAGGCGAAGCGCGCGATGATCCCCGACCTCGACCAGGTCGACTTCTCCCGCCTCGACTACCTCGGATGGCAGGACGCGAAGAAGCCGCGCCATCACTACGTCGCTCTCGAGCTCGACGGGGAGGTGGCGGTGCTGCTGCTGCGCGGCCCGGAGAACCCGCCGGCGAAGAAGATGCTGTGCGCGTGGTGCGAGGACATCGTCGACGGCGTGCACGCGGCGAGCTTCGTCGCCCCGCTCGCCGGCGCCTCCGGCCGACGCGGCAACACCGTCGGCACCGCGATCTGCGCGGATTTCCGCTGCTCCCGCAACGTGCGCCGGGAGCCGAGCTCCTTCGAGCTCCGCTCCGAGGACCCGGCCCTGCTCGCCTACCACCGCGAGCAGAAGATCGAGGGCTTGCGCGAGCGCTCCACGGCGTTCGTGCGCAGCGTGCTCAGCCGCAGCTGACCCCCACCAGGGCGTCCGCCCGGTCGCGGGTCGCCGCGACCAGGCGGGCGTTGTCCTCGTCCGGTCCGAGCGCCCAGTCCCGCGCCGCCTGCGGCGACTTCCCGAAGCGCTCGTGCCGGGCGATCAGCCGCTCGTGACGCACCCGCTCCGGCACCTCGACGAACCAGCAGGCATCCAGCATCGTCCGGGCCTGCGCGAACGTCCCATCCTCGAGCAGCAGGTAGTTCCCCTCGGTGATCACCAGCGGCACCTCGGCGCGCACCTCGATCGCCCCGGCGAGCGGCTGCTCGAGCTCCCGCTCGAACATCGGCGCCCATACCGGCGCATCCTGCGGCCGGGCGGTGCGCAGGCGCTGCAGCAGCGCCACGTAGCCGCCGGCGTCGAAGGTGTCCGGCGCGCCCTTCCGCGCGAGACGCCCCAGGCGCGCGAGGGCGACGTCGGCGAGGTGGAACCCGTCCATCGGCACCAGCACCGCCTGCGTACCGAGCTGCTCGGCGAGCCGCGCGGCGAGGGTGGACTTCCCTGCGCCGGGCGCCCCGGCGATGCCCAGCATCCGTCGGCTCCCGCTGCGCAGCGCCTCGTCCAGCAGGGTTCGCGCTGCGTCGACCGCCCGCTCGGCGCTCAGCTCAGTGGGCATCGACCGGCACCCCATCGGCTGCTCCGAGCTCCACCTCGACCACCTCGCCGCGCAGCGGCAGATGGATCAGCACGCGCGACGGCGCAATCCCCGCTGCCGCAAGAGCCTGCGCATAGGTCGCCATCTGCCCGAGGTACTTCTCCCGTACATGCTCCACCGGGTGATCGCCGGGGTAGCTCTTGTGGTCCACCAGCACCACCTGTCCGTCCGGCAGGCGCAGCAGGGTGTCGATCCAGCCCTCCATCACCTGGTCGTCCTCGTTCCACCAGGTGATCGGCTGCTCGGTGAGCTCCTCCGCGCCGGGCAGCTCTGCGGCGAGGAATCCCGCCCAGGCCTCGCCCGCCTCGATCAGCACCGACGGCTCGACGGCCCGGGCGACCGCCCACCGCTCGACGAGCCGTGCCGCGGCAGCATCTCTCTGCGTCGCGTCGAGGTGCGCGAGCGGCATCGCGAGATAGGCATGGATCGCTTCGCCCACGCGCTCCCACTGCGGACCGCCGCCGGCGACGATCCGCCGCCCGATCCGACGCGGCTCCGAGACCGTCCCGGCGACCCCCTCGGAGCCCACGCCGGAGGCCTGGAAGCGGGCGGCGACATGCGCCTCCCGCGGTCGCGGGCCGACGAGATCGCTCGCCGCCAGCGGGCTGCGCCGTGCATCGAAGCGCTCCGCGCCCTCGGCGAGCACCCCGGCGGGGGCCCGCACCACGGCGGGCAGCACTCCGCCGCCCCGCACCGCGATCCCCTCCCCGCCGACGCTCCAGGACAGCAGCGGCGAGGCGTCCTCGTGCGCCGCGGGCACCAGCGCGTCCAGCACCGGCGCCGAGCCGTCGCCGCTCAGCACGGTGACGTCCGCGGCGCGGGTGAGGGCGACGTACTGCAGGCGCCCGGACTCCTCTCGCTCCCGGTCCGTGCGCCGCAGCGCGTGCTCCGAGGCGGAGAGCCCCTCCTGCAGCGCGGCCTGCGAGGTCAGCAGCGCGGGCCAGTAGCGCGGGACCCGTCCCGCGAGCGGCGCGGAGACATCCAGCTCAGCGGCCGGCACCACGAAGCCGCCCGAGGTCTGCGACCGTTCGCTCGGGTCGTGGTCGAGCATGACCACGACGTGCGGCCACTCCAGGCCCTTCGCGCCGTGGATCGTGCCCACCCACACCGTGTCCGGGGTGCCGGTGAGGTCGGGGCCGCGGTCCACCGCGTCCACCGCGATCCGCAGCCCCGTCAGCGTGACCGGGGCGGAGTTCGCGCGGGCCCGGTCCGCGTACTGCCCGGCCACGGCGCGCAGCGCGTCGAGGGTGCGCAGGCGCTGATCGGGGGCGGGCCAGGCGCGGATCCGCTCGGGCAGGTCGAGCGCGTCGACGAGCGCGGTGATCATCTCGACGGGGGAGAGGGAGATGCACTGCGTGCGCAGGTCCCGCAGCCCGTCGAGCACCGGGTCCCGCCACCACCGATCGAACAGCGCCCGTCGCGCCTCCCGGTCCGCCTGCGCAGCGAGGTCCGCGAACCAGGTCCCGTGCGCGGCATGGTCCGGGAGCAGGTCCACCAGCTCGGTGAGGGCGAGGGTGTCGCTGAGGTCGAGGGTGACCGCGAGCGCGGCCCGGACGAGGCGTCCCTCGCGGGTGGCGAGGATCGGGCGGCCCTCCCCGGAGGCGGGGATGCCCCGCTCGGTGAGCGCGGCGATGACGTCCTGGGCCCGACGGTTCGAGCGGACCAGCACGGCGACATCGGCGGGGGAGGTGCCCGGCTCGCGCAGCAGCTCCAGCACCCCCTCGGCGATCGCGGTCGCGTGCTGCGGGTAGGTGAGCTTCTTCGGCACCTCCGGCGCCCAGGCCTCGAGCCGCCCGGGACGATGCCCCGTCTCGCGCCGACGCGCCACCGCCTCCGGGGCCGCGGTGGTCACCACCCGCTCGCGCGGCAGCTCGCGGAACACCTGCGGGAACACCGCGGTGACGAGGTCGAGGACCGGCTCCTGCGAGCGCCAGGAGTGCTTGAGGTCCAGCACCTCCGCGTCCCCGAGCCCGGCGGTGCCGGCCTCGATCCGCTCGATGATCCCGAGCATGAGGGAGGGGTCCGCGTCGCGGAAGCCGTAGATCGCCTGCTTCGGGTCGCCCACCCAGATCTTGTCGTCGATCAGCTGGGACAGCTCGAGGAACAGGGCGAGCTGCACGGGGGAGGTGTCCTGGAACTCGTCGACGGCCAGGAGGTGGAAGCGGTCGCGGATCACCTCGCGGGCCCGTCCGCTGCTGCGCACCAGCTCGAGGGTGCGCACCTCCTGGTCGATGAAGTCGATCAGCCCCAGCTCGTCCTTGAAGCGCTGGTACGCCTCGAGGGACTCGGCTGCGGTGTCCATGACCAGCGCGATCAGGGCGCGCACGTCCTCCTGCAGGGCCGGGTTCGCCAGCAGCTCCTCGGCGATACTCGACGCGACCCCGACCAGGGCGAGATCGACGTCCTTGCTGTACACGTACCCCTTCGCCTCGGGGTCCCCGGCCTTGCCGCCCGCGACCCGGGCGATCCTCGCCCACACGCTCCACGGCGCCCGCTCGAGCCGAGCCACGTCCCGCAGCAGGCCGTCGAGGGTCTTCAGGTGCTTGCGCACGGTCCCCGCGCCCTTCTCCGTGAAGGGCCCGTCCCCGGTCTCGGAGCTGCGCACCTGAGCCCACAGCCCCTGCACCGCGGTCGTGAGCTCGGACCGCCACGCCTCGCGCCGATCCGCCTCCGCGGCCGCCGGCAGCGCCGCCGCCCGGTACTCCTCGAACGACGCCTCCGCTCCGCGGCGCAGCGCCTCCGCATCGAGCAAATTCGTCCGGGCCCGACCGGCGAGGTCCCGCACATGGCCCCGCCACGAGGGGGAGACGCCCCAGGGGATCTCGGGCTCCTCCTCGCCGTCGTGCTCGGTGCGGGCCAGGAGGTCCGCGGCCCGCGCGCCGGCCTCCGCGGCGGTCTCGTCGATCGCGGCGCGGAAGGCGGCCTTCTGCCGGTCCTCGTCGAGCACCTGCACATCGGGCGAGATGCCGGCGTCGAGCGCGAACTCCCGCAGCAGCTCCCCGGAGACGGAGTTGACGGTGCTGATCAGGGCGCTGTCCACGGCGCGGGCGGCGTCGACCTGCCCGGTCTCGAGCAGGGTGCGGCGCACCCGGTCGCGCAGCTCGGCGGCGGCCTTGGTGGTGAAGGTCGTCGCGATCAGCTGCGAGGGATCGAGCCCCTGCGCGATCCGGTCGGCGATCTGGTGGGTGAGGGTGTGGGTCTTCCCGGAGCCGGCCGAGGCGTTGATCAAGGTGAAGGTCGAGGTCATCGGATCGCTCCCGTCGTCCCGCACAGCTGTGCGTGCTCGCTGGTCCCGCAGTGCTCCTCGACGAGGAGCCCGCCGGCCTCCCGCTCGGCCGCGCGCGCCTTCGCGAGCGCGCTCGATCTGGCCGACCAGCTCGCCGAGGCGTCCAGGCCCGTCCGCTCCTGCAGCTCCCGGCAGCCGCAGCGGATCCGCCCCGCGGCGACCTCGTCGAGCCGTGCGGTGACGGCGGCGAGCATGCGCCGCCAGGCCTCGCCGGTGTCCATCGGGGCGCGGTCGTGGGGATCCAGCGCCGGATCGGCGGAGACGAACTCGCCGCTGCGCAGCAGGAAGTAGCCGACGTCGGCGGGCTGCTCGCCGGGGTGCTCCTGCGCGAGGGCCCAGGCGTAGGAGGCGAGCTGGATCGCCTCGGAGGTGTCGAAGAGGTCGCCGTAGCGGCTGCGGCTGCGGGACCACTTCAGGTCCAGCACGGTGCGCCGCCCGTCGGCCGCGATCGCGTCGACGTCGCGGCTGCCGACGAAGGGCACGGTCCGCTCACCATCGGCCAGCATCAGCGTCAGCGGGAGCTCGAAGCGGGTCTCGGTCCCGGTGATGCGCAGGCCCGCCTCCGCCGCCCCGGAGAACAGCGCCCCGACCGAGCGCACGGCCCGGTCGCGCACGTCCTCCCGCGCGGCCGCGCGTCCGGGCAGGTCGAGCTCGGAGGCGAGCTGGGGCACCAGGCGGTCCAGCACCTCGCCGATCTCCCCGGCCGACGGGGCGGTGAGCGGGGTGCCGCCGAGGCCCGGGTCGTAGCGCTTATCGACCAGCGTCTCGACCACGGCGTGGACGAGCGTGCCGATCATCCGCGCACCCTTCGGCAGCACCGCGACGTCCGCGGGCCGCACGTCCAGCGCATACTCGAGCGCCCAGTGGTGCGGGCAGGCGAGCAGCGAGGAGATCTGCGTGAAGGACAGCTTCCGCGGCAGCAGGTGCGGGGCCGGCGCGATCCGGTGCTCCGTCGGCGGCTCGGCGGGCTCCTCCTCCTGCGCCGGTGCCACGACCTCCAGCGACCTCCCCGCGAGAGTCCAGCGCCCGTCCTCGATCAGCTCCTCGGGGCGCTGCCGGTCATCCGCGCCGAGATGCGCGAGCAGGCCGCTCGGCCCCGGCACCTCCTCGAGCCGCCTCCCGGGCAGCACGACGACGATCTGCTCGGCCCGCCGCAGCCCCCGCAGCGCGGCATCGACCTGCAGGGCCGCATGCTGGGCAGGGGAGAGCACGCGCCCTCCGCCCGCTGCGAGCGCGTCGGCCTCGGCCGGGTCCCAGCGCTGCGTGCGCGGGGCGTCGTCGGAGCTCGGCCCCCACCACAGCACGGCGCCGCCGCGCACCTGGGCGGGAGAGGTCGTGACCTGCCGATCGGACACCTCCCGCACCGCGCGCGGCGACGGTCCGGAGCCGCCGCAGCTGTCGATGACCTGCTGCAGCGTGCGCCGGGAGAGCGGTGCCTCGGGGGCGAGCATGCCGAGCACCCGCTGCAGCACCTGGACCTGGGTGAGGCTGGCCAGGAGGTCCCCGTCCCCGCGCCCGACGGCGCGCAGCCGCTCCGCGAGCCAGTCGAGCCGCTGCGCGATCTCGCGCGGACGCAGCGCGTCCGCGGGCAGGGGGTCGGAGACGAGCCGATCGATGACCCGCGCGGCCTCGAGAGCTCGCTCGTTGTCGCCCTCCGCGATCCGGGCGAGCGCCGAGCGCCAGGCCGGTCCGCCGACGCCGGGCTCGGCGCCGAGGGCGCGCAGCAGCTCGCGGCGGGCGAGGGCGGGCACGAGCCCGACGGGCTCCGCCTCCGCCTCGGCGCCGGGCAGCACCCGCAGGTCCAGCAGCGCCGCGAGCTGGTGCACGTCCACGGGCGCGGTCGCCACGTCGAGGAACAGGCCGAGCACCTGGTGGTGGGCCCGGTCGCGGGAGGGGCCGACGGCGCCGAGCGCGGGCATGCCCCGCCGGTGCAGCGCACGGTCCAGCACGTCCGTGTCCGCCGAGGCGAGCACCGCGGCGGCCGGGTCCGCGGCGAGGAACCGGGCGGCGGCATCCGCCGCGGTCCACTCGTCGAGCGCCTCGAGCACCGTCAGGTCCGGCGAGCCCCCGGCGGTGCGCGCGGGCTGCTCGAGCCGCACCCCCGCCGTCTCCAGCAGCGCCAGCAGTTGCGGCCACATCCCCGGCAGCGCCTCCGGCTCCTCCGCGAGGACGATCTCCTCGATCCCGAGCGGCCAGGCCCCGCCCGCCTCCTCGAGCAGTTCGATGACCTCGGCCAGATCGTCGGCGCCCGACGGAGCCAGATCCCCGGTCACCCCCACCTCCGCGACCCGCTCCAGCTCCCGCACCGTCGCGAGCCGCTCCGGCAGCGGACCCTCGCTCCGGGCGGGCCGCCATCCCGTCTCGATCGCCGCATCCCGCCAGCGCAGCAGCTGGGCGGCGGTGCTCCACGGATCCACCGCGAAGGACCGCGCGGGCCAGGGCTGGGGGTGCTCCTCGAGCAGCCGCAGGTACTGCGCCACCCGCACCGCCGGCTCGACCGCGGGCCGGGTCAGCCCCAGCCGTCCCTGCAGCAGCTGCACCAGGCCGCGCGGGCCGAGCCGCGCGATGCCCGCGGCCCCGCCGCCGTCGGCCCAGGCCGCACCGTCCAGGGACCAGCCGAACTCGATACGCATGACCTCACAGTAGGCGAGAGGCCTGACGTTCCCGCCGCATCTCCCACACCGCCCCGAATCGGGCCGCGAGCGGGATCGGCAGCAGCAGCCCGAGCGCCCCCAGTGCCCCCGTCGCCTCGGGCCCGAGCAGCAGGACCGACAGCGCCAGCACCGGCAGCACCGTCCCGGTCGCGATCGCCACGAGCGCGAACACCGCCGCGGACCGACCGGGCCGACGCACCCGTCGGACCATCCCCGGGAGCATGACCAGGTCGCACACGGCCGCCCCGGCCCACACCACGGCCGCGATCACCCCGATCGTCCGGACTCCGAGGAGCAGCGGGACGTCAGCGCCGTCGTCCGTCGGCCCCGACATGATCGACGGGATCAGGAGCGTCAGCATCACGATCAGCAGCAGCATCCCCACCGCGGCGAGGCCCGCGAGCACGCCCCACAGCACCAGGCCCGCGAGGACCAGGCGGCGGTGCGGCGTCGGTTCCATGGCCGGAGCATAGGCCGCTCACCGGTTGAACGGATCGTCGGGCCGGATCCCCCAGGAGAAGCCGCGCTCGTGGAGCACCTCGCCGGAGGGGTCGGGCGCGAGCACCAGGTCCTGCCCCTCGCCGGTGACGTGCAGTGTCCCATCGTCCTGCTCCTCGACGCTCAGGGTGAGCGTCTCGCCCTCGTCCTCGAGGTACTCCTGCACGGGCTGTCCCTCCTCGCGCAGGTCCTTCAGCGTCAGCTCGATCGTGCCGTCCTCGCCGCGGGTCCAGGAGCCGGCGCGCAGCGTCCCGTCGGCCGTGCGCAGCTGCGCCTGGGCGGCGCCGCCGTAGGAGATCGAGCCGAGCGCGAGTCGGCTCCAGCGCGTGTCCTCGGAGAGCTGCGCGGCAGGCTGCGCGGTGTCCTCGCTGACGGCCCACACCCCGGCCGGCGCCGACTCGTCCACGCTCCGCGGCGGGTACATCGTCGACACGCCCCACAGCACCAGGCCCGCGATCACCGCCGCGGCGACCGGCCCTGCCACCGCCCCGATCCGCTCCGCCGGTCGCCACGGCACCAGGCGCGGCCGCGGCGCCTCGCCGATCTCCCCACGCCCCAGCACCGCGCGCCACAGGCGCGGCATCCACGGGATCAGCACCAGCAGCGACATCGCGATGTACACGGCCGACGGGGTCTTGACCATCACGTCGTAGCCGATGTTCAGCACCAGCACGAAGCTCATCGAGGCCGCGCCGATCAGCGCGCCGAGCACGACCGTGCGCCGCCACAGCAGCGCGAGAGCGGCCCCGAACTCGGCGAGGCCGGAGAGGAACTGGAAGACGGGGGAGAAGGCGACCATCCGCCACAGCAGCCCCATCGGGCTCATCTCCCCGTGGGCGATCAGGGCGTCTCCCGCATCGGAGAACCCGAACTGGCCGAACACGAGCTTCGCGGCGCCGTAGTACATCAGCACCAGCGCGAGGGCGAGCCGCACCCCGCCGTGCGCCCACCATGCGAGCGTCACCCCGGCGGTGCGGGCCAGGCGCTTCTCGGTGGAGTAGTCGGCGGGGGCGGGCGCGTGGTCATCGGTTCTGGCCATGCCCCCAGCCCATCATCGCGGGCGGCCGCGCTGATCACCCGGCGGTCTCGACTCCGCTACGACCTTGGGCGGATGTCGCCGTCGCTCCTGCGATCAGCTGTGCGAGCCGCACCGGCGGCAGGGCGATGGCGAGCGTGAGCAGCGCCAGCACGCCGTCAGCGCTCGTGAGCAGCACCAGCAGCGGGAGCACGGATCCGGTCGCGATCGCGACGAGGGAGAGGATCGCCGCGGGGCGGGCGGGGTCGCCGGAGCGCAGGCGGCGCAGCGAGAGCACGACGACCAGCGCATCGACCAGGAGCAGGAGGATCCCGGCGGCCACGGCGAGGCGGCCGAGCCATGCGGTCCTGGCCTCGGCCCGCCGCATGGTCTCGACCCCGTCGGGGGTGGGCGTGAAGATCTCGCCGATGCTGATCGCCGCGGCGAACGCCGTCATCGCCGCGACGGCGAGCGCCAGGCCGAGGACGACCAGGGCGAGCAGCGCGTCGAGCACGGCGAGCTGCGCCGACCGGCGCGGACCGCTCACGGCAGGGCGATCCACGCCGGGAGAGGGGCGTCAGCCCTGGTTCGCGCTGCCGGGGTGCGCCCACGGCGGCACGTCGCCGCCGGGGTAGCCGTCCGGCACCTGCTGCTGGGCCTGCCGCTGCGCCTCGCGCGCCTTCTGCTCGGCCTCCTGGCGGGCCCGCTGGGCGCGGGCCTCCTCGCGCTGGCGCTGCTGCTCGGCGGAGGCGCGCTGGCGCTGGACGGAATCCGCGGCGTCGGCATTCTGGCTCGCCTCGGCCGCGGCCTGCGACTGCAGCATCGCCGAGCGGATCTCCTCGCCCATGGAGCCGACGGAGCCGGGGTTGCTGGGCAGGTAGAGCACGTTGGAGCGGCCGTTGCGGGCCACGTCCTGCATGGTGTCGAAGTACTGCGTCATCAGCAGCAGCTGCTCGGCGGAGTTCTCGATGCCGACCTTGCGCAGCATCTCGTACTGCTCCGCGATGCCCAGCGCGATCGCCTTGCGCTGCGCGGCGACGCCCTCACCCTGGAGGCGCTTGGACTCGGCCTCGGCCTCCGCCTGGGTGACGCGCTTGATCTTGTCCGCCTCGGCGAGGGACTGGGCGGCGACCCGGTCGCGCTGGGCGGCGTTGATGGAGTTCATCGAGTCGCGCACCCGCGAGTCCGGGGAGATGTCCTGGACCAGGGTGTTGATGATGTTGAAGCCGAACTCCTGCATCCGGGTCGAGAGGGTGTTCTCGACGCTGCGGGCGATGTCGTCCTTCGACTCGAAGGCCGCGTCCAGCTCGAGGCCGGACAGCGCGGAGCGGACGGTGTCGAAGACGTAGGAGCGGATCTGCGCCTCGGGGTTGGACAGCTTGTAGTAAGCGTCCACGACCTGCTCCTCGCGGATGCGGTACTGCACCGCGACGGGCACCGTCACGAAGACGTTGTCCTTGGTCTTGGACTCGATGTTGACCTCGAGCTGCTGGACGCGCAGCGAGACCGGCTTGGTGGTGCTGTCGATGAACGGCGTCTTGAAGTTCAGGCCGGCGTGCGCGACGCGGCGGAACTTGCCGAAGCGCTCGACGATGATCGCCTCCTGCGTGTGCACCGTGAACATCAGAGAGGTGCGCAGGCCGCCGAACAGCAGCGCGGCGAGGATCGCGAGCACGACGAGAATCACGACGAGCACGACGATGGTGATGACGAGGCCTTCCACGGGGACCCCTTTCGAGTGGGAGGAACGTGTGAGACACGCTACCAACTCACCGGAGGGCCAGCTCCGCCTCGATCCTGCGGGCGATGCGGACGGGCGGCACCGGCGGGGCGAAGCGGCGCACCACGTGCCCGTCGGCGGAGACGAGGAACTTGGTGAAGTTCCAGGCGATCCTCCCGCCCATCACCCCTGGTCTCTGCGCGCACAGCCAGCGCCACATCGGCGGGGCGTCGGGCCCGTTCACGTCGGTCTTCGCGAACAGCGGGAAGGTCACCGAGAACTGGGAGGTGCAGGTCTCCCGGGTGTCCTCGTCGCTGCCGGGGTCCTGGTGGAACTGGTCCGAGGGGAACCCCAGCACGCTGAAGCCGTGCGGGGAGAAGCGCTCGTGCAGCTCCTGCAGGCCCCGCAGCTGCGGGGTGAAGGCGCACTGGGTGGCGGTGTTGACCACCAGCACGGGGCCGCCGCGGAACTCGCCGAGGTCCACCTGCTCCCCGTCGATGCTCGTCGCCGAGAAGTCGTGGAAGGTGCGGTCGTCCATGATCTCCTTCCCGTGGCCGTCCTTACGCCATCGTAGGTCAGGAGAGGAACTCGTCCACCTCCGCCCGCGAGGGGGCGCTCTGCGGCCCGCGCCGCGTCACCGCGATCGCCGCGGCGGCGTTGGCGCGGGTCGCCGCGGACTCCCAATCCGCGCCGAGCGCGCGCTCCGCGAGCAGCACCCCGGTGTGGGTGTCGCCGGCGCCGTTGGTGTCCACCGGCGGCTGCGGGAAGGCGGGGATCTCGGTGCCGCGCCCGTGATGGAAGACGTGGCAGCCCCGCTCCCCGTCGCGCACCACGACGACGGCGCCCGGCCGCAGTCGGCGCCGGATCGCCTGCGGCGTGTCCTCGAGGTGGTCGAGGTCGGTCAGCGCCCGCGCCTCGTCCGCGTTGGAGGTCCACACCGTGGTGAGGGTGAGCATCCGGTCCTGCAGCGCGCGCGGGAAGGAGGCGAAGGGGTCGCCCGGGTCCAGCACCACGTCGACGCCCTCCTCGAGCCCCTCGAGGAACTCCAGCAGCGGTTCCCGGGTCGGTTCGAACAGGCTGTATCCGGAGACGCACACGAGGTCCCCGGGCCGGGGCGCCAGCCGCGCGAACGACTCGGCGGTCACCTCCCGCTCCGCCCCGTACACGGTGAGGAAGGTCCGCTCGGCCGACGGCTCCAGCAGCACCACGCAGTACCCGGTGTCGGCGTCCTCGCGCGGGACGTCCGAGACCGCGACCCCGTCGGCCCCCAGCACCTCGCGGATCAGGTCCCCGTTCGGGCCGGTGCCGTGCGCGCCCCCGTGGACGGCCTCCGCCCCGGTGCGCGCCGCCGCGAGCAGCGTGGTCACGGCCCCGCCGGCGTAGCGGCGCTCGGTGCGGGCGTTGGTGTTCCCGCCCCGCGCGGGCAGCGCGTCGACCTCCAGGATCACGTCGACGAGGGCCTGGGCGGTGTGGAGCACACGGGACATGGCCCGAGTGTAGGTGGGAGCATGGCCCGATGGCCCCCGCTTCCGCCCGCCGCCGCACCCCCGTCATCATCGTGATCGCCGCGCTGGCGGTCATCGCCCTCGTGCTCGGCGGCATCGCCTTCTGGCGCTCCGCCGCCGACGACGGCACGGACGCCGCCGAGCAGCTCGCCGGCACCCTCGCCGAGGGCGGCTCCGACCTCGATGCCGAGGTGCTCGGCGCCCTCCGCGACGCGGGAGCGACCCCCGAGGTCACCCTCGCCGATGCCGGCGAGGCCCAGGACGGCAGCCGCACCGCCACCTACGACTGGACCTGGACCCTCCCGGACGACGCCGGGACCTGGGAGTACACCACCACCGCCACCCTGACGAAGGGCGAGGACGGTTGGGCCCCGCAGCTCACCCCCGCGGCCCTCGGCCCCGAGCTCGAGGACGGCGAGACGCTCGCCGTGCGCTCCGTCGACCCCGAGCTCGGCACCATCACCGACCGCGACGGCACCCAGCTGTACGGCCCCCGCGACGTGAAGGTCCTCGGCCTGGACACGTCCCAGCTCTCCGCCGATCAGCTCGACTCCTCCGCCCGCGACCTCGCCGCCGCGCTCGGCACCGACGCGGACCGCTACGCCGAGAGCGTCGCCGGCGCCGGCGAGGAGGCCTTCGTCCCCGCGCTCACGATCCGCGTCAGCGACGAGGGGGAGTACGACCTCGCGAAGGCCGGGCAGGTCCCCGGCTTCCACGCCCTCGAGGAGCAGCGTCCCCTCGCCCTCGAGCGGGACTACGCCCCCGGCGTGCTCGGCTCCCTGCGCGAGGCGACCGCGGAGGACGTCGAGAACTCCGGCGGCGACATCCAGGCCGGCGACCAGGTCGCGACCGGCGGCGTCCTCGCGGCGGAGCAGGACGCGATCCTCGGCACCTCCGGCCTCGAGATCGTCGCCACCGGCGGCGAGCAGGAGCGCCCGCTCCACCAGGTGGAGCCCGTCGCCGGCACCACGGTGCGCACCACCCTGGACGACGACCTGCAGCGCCGCGCCACCGCCGCGATCGCCGACGAGGACTCCCCGTCGGCCGTCATCGCGCTCAGCGCCTCCACCGGCGACGTGCTCGCCGCGGCGCTCGGCCCGACCGGCCAGTCCTATCCCGTCGGCTTCGTGGGCCAGTACGCGCCCGGCTCGACCTTCAAGACCGTCACCGCGCTGTCGCTGCTGCGCGCCGGCGTCACCCCGGACACCGAGCTGCAGTGCCCCGAGACCGCCTCGGTCGCCGGACGCTCCTTCAAGAACGCCGACTCCATGGACCCCTCCCTGTTCGGCACCATGCCGCTGCGCTCGGTGATCGCGCACTCGTGCAACACCGCACTGCTGCTGCAGCACGAGACCGTCACCCAGGCCGAGCTCGCCGACGCCGCGACCACCCTCGGCATCGGCCAGGAGGCCCCGGCCGGGCTCGACGCCTTCATGGGCTCGATCGACCCGACCGACGAGGGCGTCGAGCACGCCGCGGCGATGATGGGCCAGGGCCGCGTGCTCACCTCCCCGCTCGCCATGGCGACCGTGCTCGCCTCGGTCCAGAACGGCTCCACGGTCACCCCGCGCATCCTCGCCGACCAGGAGCCGACCGCCCCCGAGATCCCGACCCCGCTCACCGAGGACGAGGCCGCGCAGATGCAGGAGATGCTGCGCGGCGTGGTCACCGACGGCAGCCTCGACGACTTCGCGGACCTGCCCGGCGAGCCCGTGATCGGCAAGACCGGCACCGCCGAGTACACGAACGAGGAGGGCGAGCTCGCCCTGCACTCCTGGGTGATCGTCGCCCAGGGCGACCTGGTCGTCGCCGCCTTCGTCGAGGACGGCAGCTACGGCTCCGTCACCGCCGGCCCGATCGCCCGCGAGGTGCTCGCGGGTCAGTAGGCGGTGCGCCCCTCGCGGGCAAGCCACGCGTCGAACGGGGCGACCGCGTCCGCGTGCCGGTGCTGCTCGACGGGGAGCACGGCGTGGCGGCCCGGCTGGGCGAAGTAGTCGTAGAAGGCGGAGTCGTCGAAGCCGGCCCGAGCGGCGTCCCCGCGGCCTGCGGCGAACACCACGAGGTCCAGCCGCGCCCAGAGCGCCGCGGCCAGGCACATCGGGCACGGCTCGCAGCTCGCGTACAGCACTGCGCCGCGCAGCTCCGGTGATCCGCTGCGTGCACAGGCCTCCCGGATCGCGGCGACCTCGGCGTGGGCGGTGGGATCGTTCGTGGCGGTCACCCGGTTCACGCCCTCGACCAGCTCCCCGCCGGGCAGGCGCACCACGGCGCCGAACGGTCCGCCGCCGTCGGCGACGTTGGCGGTGGCCAGGGCGATCGTGCGCTGCAGGGTCTCGGTGGGATCGGGATGGTCCATCGCGGGCCTCCTCGGGGCCGGGACCGCCGAGACTACAGCCCCGCGGCGACCTCCACGGCCTGGCGTATCGCCCGCTCCGCGTCGAGCTCCGCGGCGACGTCGGCCCCGCCGATCACGTGCACCCGCGGCGCGCGGCCGCGCCGCTCGGCGATCACCTCGTCGGCCAGCGCGTTCACGCTGACCTGCCCCGCGCACACCACGACCGTGTCCACATCGAGCACCCGCGCCTCGCCGTCCTCGGTGATGTGCAGTCCCGCCTCGTCGATCCGCTCGTAGGTCACGCCGCGGTGCTGGATCACGCCGGCATGGCGCAGCTCCGCCCGGTGCACCCACCCCGTCGTCCGGCCGAGCCCCGCGCCGATCCGCGTCTCCTTGCGCTGCAGCAGGTGGACCTCGCGTCGCGTCTCCTCGCGGGGGCGGGTGATCACGCCGCCGCGCGTCGAGTCGGCGTCGACCACGCCCCAGTGCTCCCGCCAGCGCGCGACGTCCAGGGTGGGGGAGGGGCGCGGCGCGGTGAGGTACTCGGCGACGTCCACGCCGATCCCGCCCGCGCCGATGATCGCGACGCGGTCCCCGGCCTCGGCCCGCCCCTCGAGCAGGTCGGCGTAGCTGATCACTTCCGGCCCGCCGCTCCTTTCCAGCGAGATCTCCCGCGGCGCGACGCCGGTGGCGACGATGACGTCATGGAAGCCCTGCAGCTCGGTCGCCGTCGGCCGCATCCCGAGCCGGATCCCGACGCCCGCCGCGGCCAGCCGCATCCGCCAGGACTGCAGCGCCTGCGCGTAATCCTCCTTGCCCGGGATCCGTGCCGCGAGCCGCAGCTGCCCGCCGATCTCGTCCGTCGCCTCGTAGAGGGTGACGATGTGGCCGCGCTCGGCGGCGGCCAGCGCCGCCTCGAGCCCCGCCGGGCCCGCGCCGACGACGGCGACCTTCCGGATGCGGCGCTCGATCACCGGCGTCAGCACCAGCTCGGTCTCGTGGGCGGCGCGCGGGTTCACCAGGCAGCTCGCCCGCTTCCCGTCGAACACCTTGTCCAGGCAGGCCTGGTTGCAGGAGATGCAGGCGACGACCTGTCCGGCGCGGCCGTCCGCGAGCTTGTTCGGCAGCTGCGGATCGGCCAGCAGCGGGCGCGCCATCGAGATCAGGTCCGCCTGCCCGGAGGCGAGCACCTGCTCGGCGACGTCCGGGTCGTGGATGCGGTTCGAGGCGACCACGGGGACGCCGACCAGCTCGCGCAGGTGCTGGGTCTGCTCGGCGAAGGCGGCGCGCGGCACGGAGGTGACGATGGTGGGCACCCGGGCCTCGTGCCAGCCGATCCCCGTGGAGAGCACGTCCACGCCGGCGCGGACCAGGGATTGCGCGAGCGCGGTGGTCTCGGTCCAGGTCTGCCCCTCGGGCACCAGGTCCAGCAGGGAGATGCGGTAGCTCAGCAGTGCGTCGTTCCCGATCGCGTCCCGGACCGCGGCGGCGATCGCGAGCGGCACCGCGCGCCTGCCCTCGGAGGTGCGGCCCCAGCGGTCCCGGCGATGGTTCGTGGCCGGGGCGAGGAACTGGTTGAGCAGATAGCCCTCGCTGCCCATGATCTCGACGCCGTCGTAGCCGGCGTCCGCGGCGCGACGGGCCGCCTCGGCGAAGTGATCGATGGTGCGCTGCACCCCGCTGCGGGTGAGGCGACGGCTGCGGAACGGGGACAGCGGCGACTTCCCGCCGCTCGGCGAGGCGGACAGCGGGTGGAAGGCGTAGCGGCCGGCGTGGAGGAGCTGCAGGACGATCCGTCCGTCAGCCTCGTGGACCTCGCGGGTGATCAGCTCGTGGGCACGCAGGGTGCGGGCGTCGGCCTGGGAGCCGCGCGGGGTGAGTCGGCCGCTGCGGTCCGGGGAGAAGCCGCCGGTGACGATCAGCCCCGCGCCGCCGCGGGCGCGCTCGCCGAGGTAGGCGGCGAGCTTCTTCGCGTCCGACGGATCGTCCTCGAGTCCCGTGTGCATCGACCCCATCACGATCCGGTTGCGGACCTCGAAGGGGCCGAGGTCGAGCGGGGAGAGCAGGGATCGGTACCGCGACGCTGCGGCGGAGTGCTGAGGGGAGGACATGCCTGCGATTCTGCCAGCTCGTCCGCGTACGCTGGAACGGACCGGTCCCACACTGCTGCGAGGAGCCCTCGATGACGACGCGTCTGCTGATCATCGTCGATGTCCAGAACGACTTCTGCGAGGGCGGTGCGCTCGGCGTCGACGGCGGCGGCGCGGTCGCGGAGCGGATCGCCTCGTACCTCCGCACCCGGAGCGGGGACTACGACCGGATCCTCGCCAGCCAGGACTGGCACCGCGGGGACACCGACAACGGCGGGCACTTCGCGGTGAACCCCGACTTCATGGACACCTGGCCCGTGCACTGCGTCGCGGACACGGAGGGCGCGGCGCTGCATCCGGCGATCATGGCGGTGGAGGACCGGGTGGAGGTCGTGCACAAGGGACACGGGGTCCCGTCGTACAGCGTGCTCGAGGGGACCGTGGTCGGCACGGGCGACTCGGTGCAGGCGCTGGTCCCTGGCTGCGAGATCGACGTGGTGGGCCTCGCCTACGACTTCTGCGTGCGCGCCACGGCCCTCGGCTCCCGCGAGGCCGGCGCGTCGGTGCGGGTGCTGCGGGAGATGACGGCCGCCGTGCATCCCTCGGGCGTCGCGGAGCTCGAGGAGGAGCTTGCCGCGGCGGGTGTCGAGGTGGTCAGAACGGTGGATCGCCGAGATCCGGCGGCGGGTTCCCGGGAGGGATGACCTTCCGGCCGGCGGCCTTCGCGAGAGCGGCCCGCCGGTCCTCGGCGACGCGTTCCGTGCGGGGTCGGGCCTTTTCCTCGGCGTGGAGGCTGCGGGCCTCGGCGGTGAGGCGCTCGTGCTCGGCCGCGGCATGTTCGAGGAGCCTGACCGTGTGCGGGGTGAGCAGGTCGGTGGCCTCCTCGGTGGTGGTGCGCAGGTCCTCGCCCAGGGTCCAGTGCGTGGTGAGCGGCCGGGTGGGCGCGCTGTCGTCGACCGGCTCGCGGGTCGGGTCGATCAGGCCGGCGGTCTTCATCTGGTGGTGCTGCCAGCACAGTCGATGGAGGTTCGCCAGGGAGGTCGGGCCGCCGCGCTCGGGGTGCTCGTGGTCGTACTCGAGGATGTGGTCGTCCTCGGCGGCGGTCGCGGTGGGGCGGGTGCAGCCGGGCGCTGCGCAGACGGGGTGGCGCAATCGCAGCTGCAGCCGCATCGCAGCGCTGGGCCGGTAGGTCTCGGGCAGCACGGGAAGATGCGTGCCGCGGACCGCATCGGTGAGTATCCGGGTCCAGACGCTTTCCCCGGCCGCGAGGTCCCGGGCGAGCTCGGCGGGGATCGGGGTGGTGCCCTCGAGCGGGGCCGGGGCGTCGTCCCGTCCGAGCAGCGTCATCACCGGCACCGTCACCAGGAGCTTGTACGGAGAGGCCGTCTCCTGCACCGGGTCGGTGTCCAGCACGGTGTGGGCGAGGATCGCGTAGCGCAGGGTGCGCAGCGAGAGCGGTGCGCCGCGCTCGGCGAGGTCGCCGTCGAGGTCGAAGGGGAGTGGTCCCTCGGCGCCGTCCTGGAGGACGGCTCGCTGGGCGCGCTGCACGTCGCGGGCGGCGACGTCAAGCCGGTGGGCGAGCCCCTTGATCTCCAGGATCGGGCCGGTGACCAGAAGCGAGGCGGTGCCGGTGGTGGAGTCGACGTCGACGATCTCCACGTCGCGGCTCTGCGAGGGCGGGGCCGGGAGGGCACCGGCGGTCGCGAGCTCGACGGCGAGACGGAGGTGCCGGGAGAAGGTGTCGAGGGGGACGGACGGCAGCTCGATCGTCGCCATGTGGGCGTCGACCTGGGCGGCCTGCTCGTCGGTCAGTCGCCGCACCCGACGAAGGAGCATCTGGTGCATCGCCTCGGTGAGATCGCCGCGGCGCAGGTACTCGAAGGTGAGCGGCATGATCTCGACCGCCCGGTGCGCATCGAGCACCTGGCTCCAGGCCTGGTTGTACGTGCAGCGAAGTCCGGCCGCGATCTTCAGCGCGGCCATGTCCGCGTCCTCGGGGCGGCCCTGCACCTCCGGGTCCTCGCGGAAGAAGGTCTCCAGCAGCCGCAGGTGGTGGGCGTACAGCCGGGCGCGGGTCAGTGCGGTGCGGTGCAGTGCCATCACGCGCCCTGACTCGACGGTCCCCTCGCCGACCTCCTCGAGGATCCGCTCCGTGGTCAGCGGCCGACGGGAGCGGGCACGCCATGCCGGCAGGTCCGGGACCGTCACGGGCGGGAGGAGGGCGCCGGACCGCGGTGTCGGGGCCGACGTCGGGGTCGAGGCGGGGCTGACGGAGGCCGCGGCGGCAGCCCGCTGTGCTGCCGGCGCCGCACCGTGCTCGGACTGCTGTGCCACGCAGTCACCTGGCTGGTCGAACTCGCCCATCGTGCCCCCTCCTTCCTCGGCCTGGGAGAATGCCGGATCGCTCCATCGCGTAACGCCTCCAGAATATTCGAGAAGGCGCCACCGGGGAAGGGGTGGGATGGAATGGGGATGAATCTGTGGATAACCGAGGTGTGTGGAGGGAGGGTCATGGCTGGGGGGGGGGTGGAGGTGTGGATGGGCGGGCTCGACTGTCGGACCTGTGTGGTACGGCGTGTCTGCTGGTGGCGCGGGTGCTCGGAGGTTGAGGGGTGTGGTGGGTGGGACCGTCGGGTCGACGCGCAGGCGATCTGGTGGTGGTCTGGTGAGCGTGGGGTGAAAATGATTCTGACGAGGATGTCGTGGATGCTTCTCGGGGCTCAATGAAAAGACTTTTGTGGAATTGCCCTTTCTGTGAATATGGAGGAGTGGTCCGTCGATCAGTCGTCATGGTGTCGCGACCTCCCGTCGGCCGCCTCGTCGAGCCGGGCGGGGCCGAGCGGGTCCGCTCCTCCCCGTCCCCACGCCTGTACATACACCGACACACACGGCACGATGGCTCCATGACGAATCCCTTCACCCCGGGCTTCGGCCTGACGCCGATCATCCTCGCGGGCCGTGACATCGCGATCGACGAGTTCGCCGCGGCGCTCGCCGGTACCGTGCCCGAGGCGCGGGCGATCCTCATCTCCGGCCAGCGCGGCGCCGGCAAGACCGTGCTGCTCACCGAGTTCCGCGAGCTCGCCCTGGAGGCGGGCTGGATCGACCTCAGGATGCACACCTCGTCGACCTCGCTGCTCGACGAGCTGCGCGGCCAGGCCATCTCCCGGCTGCGCGAGATCGATCCCGAGGCGGAGACCTCCCGCCTCACCTCCGCGCGCGTCATGAACGTCTCCGCCCAGCGCGACATCGTGCACCGCTACGAGGGGGAGGGGGAGCCGCTCACCGTCGTGCTCGACCGCCTCGCCGCGCTCGCCGAGGCCGAGGGCGGCGGGCTGCTGATCACCCTCGACGAGCTGCAGTCCGCCGACCGCGACCAGCTCCATGCCCTCACCCAGCACGTGCAGGACCTCATCGGCTCCGGGCACGCCGTCGCCTTCCTCGCCGCCGGGGTGCGCACCGGGGTCGATGCGCTGCTGGACCATGAGCGCACCACCTTCCTGCGCCGTGCGCACCGGCTCGAGGTGGGCAGCGTCGACGTCGGCACCGCCGCCGAGGCGATCCGGATGACCGTCGCCGACACCGCGAAGTCGATCACCCCGGAGGCCGCGGTGCTCGCCGGCGAGATCTCCCGCGGCTACCCCTACCTGATCCAGCTCATCGGCTCCAAGGCCTGGCAGAACAGCGGCGACGCCGACGTGATCGAGGTCGAGGACGTCCGCGGGGCGCGGGACACCGTCGTCGCGGCGATGATCAAGAACGTCCACGGCCCGGCGCTGCGCGGCCTCAGCGCCCGCAAGCGCGAGTACTTGCTGGCGATGCTCGAGGACGAGGGCCCGTCGGCCGTCGGCGACATCGCCCGACGGATGGGCATCGACCCGCGCAACCAGTCCACCTACCGCGAGCGGCTCATCGAGGACGACCTGATCCGCCCCGCCGGGCGCGGCTTCGTCGAGTACGCGCTGCCCTATCTCGACGAGGCGCTGCGTCACGAGGAGCGGGAGGGCGTGGGGGCCGACGTCGAACCCGATCGCGGCGTCCGACGGTCCCATCGCGGGAGGCGCGCATGACGGGCACCCCCACGACGAAGGCCGACCGGCCCGCCCGGACCTACCGCACCGGGCCGGTCACGCGCGTGCTGCGGTGGATCTCCGTGCTGGCAATGGCCGCGATCACCGCCTGGCTGCTGATCGCCTACCCGTCCCTTCCGGAGACCGTCGCGACCCACTTCGGCCCCGCCGGAGAGGCCGACGACTGGGGTCCGAAGTGGTCGCTGCTGGTCATCTCCGGTGTGATGGTTCTGCTGTCGCTCCCGCTCGCCGCGATCTCCACCCGGCCGCGCGGCTTCAACTATCCGGTCGAGATCACCGGGAGCAACGCCCAGACCATGTACCGCGAGGGTGAGCGATTGATGGTCTGGACGCTGCTCGGGATGCAGGTGCTCTACCTCGGCATCGC
Source organism: Brachybacterium sp. sponge (assembly GCF_001613775.1). Classification (NCBI taxonomy): domain Bacteria; kingdom Bacillati; phylum Actinomycetota; class Actinomycetes; order Micrococcales; family Dermabacteraceae; genus Brachybacterium; species Brachybacterium sp. sponge. Next base: position 199,457 of record NZ_LRMP01000002.1, read on the forward strand.
GTGGTCGGTGATCCTCGGCGGTGGTGGTGCGCTGCTCGTGCTCGGGATCGCCGGGCTGATCGGCGCGTCGGCGGTGGGGATCGTCCGCATGGTGCGGGCCGCCCGCTGAGGCCGGTTCATGCTGTCGAGTAGCGCGCACGCGCCCGTCCGTGCCCCGAGGGGAGGGTGAAGGAGGCTCGAGGATATTCCGTCGCCCGGCGGTCCCGCGCCGTGGTGGACTGCGCACATGCAGCTGACGATCCGTCCCCTGGACGCCGCCTCCGACCTGGAGCTCGAGCAGTACCGCGCCCTCGAGCAGGCGCTGGACGACCACGTCTACGGCGGTCATCAGGAGGAGAGCCTCGCGCAGCTGCGCGCCGGCCTCGAGGACACTCCGTACTGGACGGTGCGGCGCTGGATCGCGCTCGCCGAGACGCTCGAGGGCGGGGAGATGCTCGTCGGCCGCGCGATGACCTTCACGCCGCAGCAGGAGAACCTCGAGTCGATCTCCGTCGGCGTCGCCGTGCATCCCGCGCACCGGGGGCAGGGCATCGCGACCGCGCTGGTCGAGGAGGCGCTGCTGCCCGCGATCGCGCAGTCCGGCCGCACGCTCGTCGAGGCGTACGGCGAGATCGAGGCGGGCGTCGACCCGGAGGATGCCGCCCACCCCGTGCACCGGATCGCCGCCCGGCTCGGCGTGACCCGCAAGAACCTCGCCGTGTGCCGGGCGCTGCCGCTGCCGCTGGACCCCGCCCGGCTCGACGCGCTCGAGGCCGAGTCGGCGCAGAAGCGCGGCGAGTACCGGATCGAGCAGTGGGTCGGGGAGATCCCCGAGGAGCACCTGAGCGCCTACGGCCGGCTACTGACCCAGCTCGAGATCGACGAGCCCGACGAGGAGGTCGAGCACGAGCCCGCCGAGTACACCCCCGAGCGGATCCGCGTGAGCGAGCGGCGGATGCGCGAGGCGGGCACGATCCGGATCGTCGCGGTGGCTGTCGCGCCGGACGGCGAGTTCGTCGGCAACTCCGAGGTGCACGTGCACGAGGCGCCCGGCAGCACCCTCGGCTACCAGGAGAACACCCTGGTCATGCCCGAGCACCGCGGGCACAGGCTGGGCCTCGGGCTCAAGGTCGCCACCCACCGGCGCCTCGCCGAGCTCGCTCCGCAGCTGCGCTCGCTGGTCACCTGGAACTCGCACGTGAACCCGTGGATGATCCAGGTCAACGAGAAGCTCGGGTATGAGCTGCTCTTCCATGAGGTCGTGATGCAGGGCAGGCGGGCGGGCTGAGCGACACGCCTGCCGTGCGCGCCTGACACCATCGCCCTGCTCCGCCCCGTAGGTTCATGCCTGAGGATTCGGGCAGAGCGGTCAGGGGGCGCTGTGGAGGCGAAGCATCGCAGGAAGCCGCCGAGCCGCGGCCGCAGCTCGCACCAGTTCACCGTGGCGATGGCGATCCTCTCGCTCGTGCTTGCCGGCGGTGCGGTCACGGGGCTCGGCACCTCGATGCTGCGTCCTGAGGACGCCGCCTCTCCCGCCGAGGCGGCCGTGCAGGAGCCGATCGGCGACCCCTCGAACACGACCCGGCTCGTGCACCGCGACCGGATCACCGGGGACATCTCGCCGAAGTCCGTGGTCGCGAGCCCGGCCGGGGACGTCATCGCGAACAACATGATGTACAACCACACCTCGACGCTGTACGACGCGAGCAGCCTCGAGCTCGCCGCGACGGTCCCCGACACCGTGGACCTCTCCGAGTTCGGGTACCCCGACCGCGCCGGGGAGACGACGGGTGCGCCGGTCGAGGCGGTGTTCTCGCCCGACGGGAGGTTCGCCTACGTCTCCCAGTACTCGCTCAAGGGGCCCGGGGCGGGGGAGACCGCGACCGACGACTGCGCCGCCGGCGACGCGATTGGGAACAGCGCCGTGTACCGCCTGGACCTCGAGACGAAGGAATGGGACCAGGTCATCGAGGTGGGACGGGTCCCGAAGTTCATCTCCCTCTCGCCCGACGGCTCGGTCGCGTTGGTCTCGAACTGGTGCGACTCGAGCGTCTCCGTCGTGGACCTGGAGAAGGGCGAGGAGATCCGGCAGATCCCCGTCGACTCCGCACCGCGCGGCTCCGTGGTCCTGCCCGACAACCGCACCGCCTATGTCACCGCGATGTACGCCGACGAGCTGTATCGCGTGGACCTCGAGACCGGCGAGAGCGAGCTCGTGCTCGAGACAGGCCGCAAGCCCCGCCATCTGGTGCTCTCCCCGGATGCGTCCCGCATGTACCTCACCGAGTCCGGGGACGACCGGCTGCTCGAGCTCGACACCGCCACCGGCGAGGTGCTGCGCGAGGTCGCCACCGGCCGGGAGCCGCGCACCATGGCGATCTCGCCCGACGGGCTCGCGCTGTACGTCGTGAACTACTACGCGAACACGGTGACGAAGTTCGACGCCGAGACGCTCGAGGAGATCCAGACCGTCGAGGTGGGCCAGAACCCGATCGGCATCACCTACGAGCCCACCCACGGCCGGGTGTGGGTCGCGAACTATGCCGGGTCGATCGACGTCTTCGACGACACCGCCCCGCGTGATGGCACGATGGAGCCATGAACGCCCACGCCGTCGTCACGGCTTCCCGCGAGATCGCCGCCCCCGCCGCCGCCCTCTTCGACCTCATCGCCGACCCGGCCGAGCAGCCGCGCTGGGACGGCAACGACAACCTCGCAGGCGCCGAGGCAGGCCAGCGGGTCCGCGCCGTCGGCGACGTGTTCGTGATGACCAACCGCAACGGCGGGGTGCGCGACAACCACGTCGTCGCCGTCGTCGAGGGTCGCGAGATCGCCTGGCGCCCCGCGCCCCACGGCGAGCAGCCGGCCGGCCACCAGTGGGGCTGGGTCCTCGAGCCGCTCGAGGACGGGCGCACCCTGGTCACCCACGTCTACGACTTCTCCGACCTGCCCGCCTCGCAGGAGGCGCGTCTCGCGAAGGCGCGGCAGATGACGCCGGAGAAGCTCATGGCCTCGATCGACCGCCTCGCGGAGCTCGCCGAGGGCGCGTGAGCACGCCGTCGATGGACCCGGACGTCGCCAGGATCGAGTCCGCCATCGAGGCGGCGGCGCGGCGCGGCGACTTCGACGACCTGCCCGGCGCCGGGAAGCCCCTGGACCTGCCGGACACCCATGACCCCGACTGGTGGGTGAACCAGCGCATCGCCAGCGGCGACATCGACTCCGAGGCGCTGCTGCCCGTCGTGGTGCTGCTGCGCAAGGAGTACGAGCGCCGCGACGAGACCCTCGCCGCGCTGCCCGACGAGAAGGCCGTGCGCGAGTACGCCGCGGACTTCACCGAGCGCGTCCACGAGGACCGGCGCGCGAACCCCTTCCAGCGGATGCTGGCGCCGGCGTGGGACGGGGACGACGCGGTGGCGCGGTGGCGTGAGGTGCGGGCAGCGGGTCCTGCCGTGCCGTCGGCCCCCTCCCCGCCGGATGCCGCGCCGCCGGCCCGGCGCCGGCGGTGGTGGCCCTTCGGCCGACGGGGTGGGCGGGTGTCCGGGCCGTGCGAGTGCTCACCCTCGACGCACGGCTCGCACGGTCCTTCTCCGACCTGACCGTCCTTCCGTCGTGAGCCGATGCGGCCATAGGGTGGCGGGATGTTCCTCGAGAACCTCGGCATCGACGCCCTGGACCCGCAGCGCCTGGGCCGCTTCTGGGAGGCGGCCCTCGGCACCACCACCCTCACCGATGCGCCCGACATCTTCGAGACCAGGCTGAGCATCCGCGGCGACGCCTATCTCGACCTGTGCTTCGCGCGGGTCCCGGAGCCGAACCACTCCCCGCAGCGGCTGCATCTCGACCTCCGCGGCGGCGCCGAGCAGGCGGAGATCGCGCAGAGGCTGCGGGAGCTCGGCGCGAGCGACCTCGACATCGGACAGGGCGAAGTCCCCTGGATCGTGCTCGGCGACCCCGAGGGCGGCGCGTTCTGCGTGATGGAAGAGCGCGAGGCGTACACCGGCACCGGACCGATCGCGGCCCTGCCGATGGACTCCGCCGAGCCCGCTCGGGATGCGGAGTTCTGGGCCTGGCTGAGCGGCTGGACGCCCGCGACGGGCGTCGCGCCGCGCACCCTGCGCCACCCCTCGGGACGCGGACCCCTGCTCGAGCTGTGCCCGGAGCCGGCACCGAAGCAGCCCGGGGCCAAGAACCCGATCCACCTCGACGTGCGGCTCGAGCCGGGCGACGACCCGGACGCCGTCGCGGCCGGGATCTCCGCACGGGGAGGCGAGGAGCTCTTCCCGGACTGGGGCGAGCTGCCCTGGCGCGTGTTCCGCGACCCCTCCGGGAACGAGCTCTGCGTGCTGCCGGCCGTGGGAGCAGGCGCATGAGCCGCGGCCGCCGCACCGCCGGATTCCTCGGCGCCCTGCTCGCCGGGGCGGGGACGCTGCACATGCTCCGGCCCGAGCCCTTCGACACGATCGTCCCGCCCGCGCTGCCGGGACCCGCACGCGGTTACACCTATGCCTCGGGCGTCGCCGAGCTCGCCGTGGCGGGGCTGCTGGCCGCGCCCCGGACCAGGCGCCTGGGAGGAGCCGCGGCGGCGGCGCTGTTCGTCGCGGTGTTCCCCGCGAACGTGCAGATGGCGTACGACTGGCGCCGTGCCCGGCCGCGGAAGCGGATGATCGCCGTCGGTCGCCTCCCGCTGCAGGGCGTGCTCATCGCACAGGCCCTCCACGTCGCGCGGAACAGACCGTGAATGGGTTAACGTGGCCGCTCGTGTGATCGGACGGACAAAGGAGTTCACGTGACGTCCAGACGAACCTTCCTCGGCCTCGCCGGGGCGGCGGGCGCGGCGGCGCTCGCCGGGTGCTCGTCGGAGCCCGAGATCGACGCCGCCCTCGGCCCGCCGGCGACCGCCGACACCGAGGACGAGATCACCTTCGGCATCTGGGACAAGGCGCAGGAGCCGGCCATGCTCCAGATCGTCGACGCCTTCCACGAGCACTTCCCGGGCATCGGCGTGAGCATCTCGACCACGGCCTTCGGCCCGTACTTCGAACGGCTCCGCATCCAGGCGCAGGGCGACGACCTGCCCGACGTGTTCTGGATCAACGGCCCGAACTTCGAGCTCTACGCCTCCCACGGGATGCTGCAGGACCTCAGCGAGCTCGAGGGCTTCGACCCGGCGAACTACCCGCCGAACCTCGTGGAGCTCTACACCTACGACGGCACGCCCTACGCCGTGCCCAAGGACTTCGACACCATCGCCCTGTGGTTCAACCGGGACCTGCTGCACCGGGCCGGGGTGGACGAGCCCACCGGCAGCTGGTCCTGGGACGAGTACCGCGACGCCTCCGAGGCGGTCACCCGGGCGCTGGGCGGCGAGCAGATCTGGGGCAACCCGGGCGGGGTCGCGAACCAGGCCATGATCTACCCGCTGATCATGCAGGCTGGCGGGTTCGTCCTCTCCGAGGACAAGACCCGCTCCGGCTACGGCGAGCCCGCGGCGATCGAGGCCTTCCGGTTCCTCGACGGGATGATCCGCGACGGGATCGCGCCCGACGTGCGCTACACCGCCGAGAACCAGCCCAAGGACCTGTTCTCGAACGGCCGCGCGGCGCTGTACCTGTCCGGGAACTGGGAGGCGGCCCTCCTGCAGGACTCCCCGGTGCGCGAGCAGCTGGGGGTCGCGCCGCTGATCCACGGCGCCGAGCAGGCCAACGTCATCCACGGCATCGGCTGCGCCATGTCCGCGCGCAGCCGGCACAAGCCCGCGGCCTCGGCGTTCCTGGCGTTCCTCGGCTCCGAGGAGGCGCACCGCATCCAGGCGGAGGCGGGCGCGGCCAATCCCGCGTTCCTCGGCACGAACGACGCCTACGTCGAGGCGATCCCGGAGTTCTCCCTCGACGTGTTCGTCGACGCGGCGGAGACCGCCCGGGCCTATCCCGCCAGCCAGAACACGAGCGCGTGGCTGCAGCTCGAGGAGCTGCTGTTCCCGAAGATCCTCGGCGGCGACGGGCGGCTCGAGGCCACGGCCGCGGAGCTCGCCGAGCGCATGGACGGAGTGCTCGCCGATGAGTCATGACACCTCGCACGACACCTCGCGCCGACGCCGCTCGCGCGAGGGCCTGTGGCCGCTGGTGTTCCTCGCCCCGCTGATGATCGGGGTGATCGTCTTCTACTTCTGGCCGATCCTGGCCACGTTCCTGAACTCCTTCTCGAGCTTCGGCCCCTTCGGCGACCGCAGCTTCGCCGGGCTGGAGAACTACCGCGCGCTGCTGTCGGACACCTTCGTCCCCCGCGCCGTGCTGAACACCGCGATCTACACCGCAATCGTGCTGCTGGGCATCCCGATCGCCGTCGGCGTCGCCTCGCTCATGAACCAGAAGGGCCTGCGCCTGACGCGCTTCTACCAGGTGCTGTTCTTCCTTCCGGCCGTGTCGATGCCGGTCGCGGTCGCGCTCGTGTGGCGGATGATCTTCAACCAGGAGTTCGGGGTCGTCAACTGGGCGCTCTCGCTCGTCGGGATCGAGGGGCCCTACTGGATCACGGCGCCCTGGTGGGCGCTGCTGGCCGTGTCGATCGTCGGCCTGTGGGCGAGCCTGCCGCTGGCGATCATCATCCTCTCCGCCGGACTGCAGGGGATCCCGTCGGAGCTGTACGAGGCCGCGCAGCTGGACGGCGCGAGCGCGCTGCGGCAGTTCCGCTCCGTGACCGTGCCGCTGCTGACCCCCAGCATCTTCTTCCTGACCATCATCACGGCGATCAACGGCTTCCAGCTGTTCGACCTGCTGTTCGCGATGATGGGGCAGGCCAACCCCGCGATGGCCGACACGCAGTCGCTCGTGTACCTCTTCTACTCCGAGGCGTTCCGACAGAACGACCAGGGCTACGCCTCGGTGATCGCGCTGCTGATCCTGCTGATCATCGGGGTGTTCACGCTGGCTCAGTTCCGGATGCAGAGGAGGTGGGTCCACTATGAGTGAGCGCCCCACCCGGACCGCGCGGCCCCGCTGGGGCACCCACCTGGTGCTCCTGCTCGGCGGGCTGGTGATGGTCTTCCCGTTCCTGTGGCAGCTGAGCATGTCGCTGTCCACGCAGGCCGAGGTCACCTCGGTCCCGCCGACCTGGCTGCCGGCCGAACCGCAGTGGGGGAACTACCCGGCGGTGTTCGAGCAGGTGCCGTTCTGGAACCAGTTCCTGAACACGGCGGCGGTGACCGGTGCACGGGTGATCGGCCAGCTGCTGCTGTGCGCGCTGGCCGGCTACGCCTTCGCCCGGATGGAGTTCCGGGGGAAGAACCTGCTGTTCGCGCTGGTGCTGTCGATCCTGATGGTCCCGTACCAGATCTACCTCATCCCGCAGTACGACATCATCCAGGAGCTGGGCTGGCTGAACACGGTCGCCGGCATCGCGGCGCCGGGCATCTTCAGCGCCTTCGGCACCTTCCTGATGCGTCAGCACTACCTGGGCATGCCGCGCTCCCTCGAGGAGGCGGCGCGGCTCGACGGCGCGAGCCCCTGGCAGACCTTCTGGCGGATCATGTTCCCGCTGTCCGGCCCGGCGCTGAGCGCGGTCGCGATCCTCACGGCGCTCGCCTCCTGGAACGACCTGATGTGGCCGCTGATCGTGGCGACCTACGACGACCGCACCACCCTCGCCGTCGGCCTGTCCACGCTGCAGGGCCAGTTCACCACCGACTACCCGGTGATGATGGCCGCGGCGTTCATGGCGATGCTGCCGCTGATGATCCTGTTCATCGTGCTGCAGCGCCGGGTGGTCGAGGGGCTCGCGCACTCGGGCATGAAGGGCTGAGACATGAAGGGCTGAGCGCTGCCTCCGTCTACCGCTGCGACTCGAGGCGCCCGGCGACCACGGTCGCGAGCGGGTCGACGGCGCGCAGCCGCGCCGCCGCCTCGCGGGCCGCGGGCTCCACCATGAGGCCGCCCGCGCCGACGGGGACGTCGGCGAAGAGGTCGTCCTCCTCCTCGAGGAGGGCGATGTCCGCGCGGCCGCCGACGGCGAGCGTCCCGACCCCGTCGGTCGAGGCGGCCAGGGCCTCGCGCGGCTGGAGCTGCTGGGAGGGATGCCAGGCGGGGCGCTCGTCGGCGCTGCGATGCACGGCGGCGGCCATCGCCAGCCACGGATCCAGCGGCGCGACCGGCGCGTCGGAGCCGAGGGCGAGCTCCACGCCGGCCTCCCGCAGGTCGCGGAGGCGGAAGGCCTGCGTGCCGTGGCCGGGCCAGATCGCCTCGGTCGCGTCCCGGTCGTCCAGCAGATGCGCGGGCTGCACGGAGGCCGCCACCCCGAGCGCGGCCATGGCGTCGATGTCGTCGTCGGTGAGCATCTGGGCGTGCTCGATCCGCGCCGCGATCCCCACCTCGGCGATCGCGGCGAGGGCCACCTGCGCGGCGGCGTCCCCGATCGCGTGCACGGCGGCGGTCAGGCCGCGCCGCTCCGCCTCGGCGAGGGCCTCGCGCAGCGCCTCGGGGCCGACGCTGAGCACCCCGTGGCCGGCGTAGCCGTGCCCGTCGGTGTAGGCCTCACGGGTGTACGCCGAGTGGGAGCCGAGCGCCCCGTCGACGATCACCTTCAGCGGGCCCATCGTCACCAGGCCCGACGGATCCAGCACCGTGCCCGCAGGGCCCGGTGCCGCGGCGAGCTCCTCGGGGTAGACGGCGGTGCGGATCCGCATCCGTGGGCTTCGGTGCGGCCAGGTCTCCCAGGGCCGGCCCCACTCCATGTCCACCAGGCCGACGACCCCGCGCTGCAGGGCCTGGCGCTGCAGCATCGCCGCACCGGTCGCGACGGACTCGGCGACCCCCGGCAGCTCGGGCAGGCGCGGGGCGAGCGCGAACCAGTCCTCCTCGGCGACGATCCCGTCCCGCGGCGGCAGGCCCAGGGCGCGCAGCGCCGCGGAGTTCAGCCAGGCGTGATGGGCGTCGCCGCCGATCAGCACCGTCGGCACCGCGCCGGTCGCCTCGTCGAGCGCCGGGACGGTCGGCGGGATCGCGAAGTCGACCAGGCGGTGCCCGAAGCCGATCAGCGCCGCGCCCGGGTCCGTCGCGCTCTCGCGCCGCGCGGCGAGCTCGGCCCGCACCCGCTCCAGGATCACGCCGACGCTGCCCGCGCCGGTGGTGTCGAGGCGGGCATGGGCCTGGGCGAGCTGCCCGGTGTGCACGTGCTGGTCCCACAGCCCCGGGATCGCGAGCGCACCGCCCGCCTCGAGGACCTCCTCGCCGGCGCGGCGCGGCAATGACGCACCGAGCTCGACGATCGCCCCGTCGTCGATCCGCAGGTCCGCGGGGACGGCGGAGTCGAGGGTGAGCACCTGTCTGATCAGCACCGATCCAGCCTAGCCCGCCGCGCCCATGACGACTGTCATGGGGCGGACGTGATCGCGGGGGCTGGGGAGACGGCTCCGCCGACGGGATCGTGGAGCCATGACCACCACCACCCTCACGGATGCACTCAGCCTCCGCGGCGTCACCCGCAGCTACGGCGAGGTCCGCGCCCTCGACGGCCTCGACCTCGAGATCCGCCCCGGCGAGATCGTCGCGCTGCTCGGCCCGAACGGCGCCGGGAAGTCCACCGCCATGGAGATGATGGTGGGGCTCGCGACCCCGGAGCAGGGCAGCGTCCGCGTGCTCGGCGCCGATCCCACCACCGCGACCCGCACCGGACTGATCGGCACGATGCTGCAGGCCGGGGCGCTGCTGCCCGACCAGAGGGTCCGCACCATGCTGCGGATGCTCCACTCCCTGCAGGCGCATCCGATGCCGATGGCCGAGGTGGTCGCCCAGGCCGACATCGCCGAGCTCATGCCGAGGCGGATCAGCGCCCTCTCCGGCGGCCAGTCCCAGCGGGTCCGCTTCGCGATCGCACTGCTCGGCGACCCGCAGGTGCTGCTGCTGGACGAGCCGACCGTCGGCATGGACATCGGCGCCCGCCGCGCCTTCTGGCAGCAGATGCGCCAGGTCGCCGCGAGCGGCCGCACCGTCGTCTTCGCCACCCACCACCTCGAGGAGGCCGAGCGGGAGGCGGGCCGCGTGGTCGTCATGGACCGCGGCCGCGTCGTCGCCGACGGGACCGGCGCCGAGATCGCCGCCGTCGTCGCCGGGCGCGTGATCACGCTGCGCGGGGTCGCCCCGGAGCAGGTCGCGGCGCTGCCCGGCGTGGACAGCGCCGCCGTCGACGAGACCGACGACCGACGGGTGCGGGCCGTGTGCGCGGATTCCGATGCCGCCCTCGCCGCGCTGTTCACCGGTCCGCTCGCCAGCGACGTGCACGACGTGCTCGTGTCCGCCCCGGGCCTCGAGGAGGCGTTCCTGCGGATCACCGAGCACGAGGACGAGGGAGCGCGATGAGCGCCGCCGACCCCGCCGCCCGCCCCGCCCACGACAGGAGCCCCGCCATGACCGCCCCCTCCGACCTGACCGTCCTCAGCTCCGCCCCCGCACCCCGCACCGCCGCCGCGCCCTCGGCCGCGACCCGCACCCTGCGCTACGCCGCCCACACCACCGCCATGACGCTCACGAACGTCGCCTTCACGGTCTTCACCATCGCGCTGCCGGTGGGGATGTACCTGCTGTTCTCGATGATGTTCGGCGCCGAGGCCGAGGGGCAGGCGCGCGGGCAGATCATGATCAACATGGCCGCCTACGGCGGGCTCGGCGCCGCGGTCACCGCCGGCACCCAGATCCAGGAGGACCAGCGCAACGGCTTCCTGCGCCAGCTGGTCGTCGCCGGGCTCTCGCCCCGCTCCTTCCTCATCGGCTCCGTGATCGCCGCGAGCGCCGTGATCGTCCCCGCGCTCGCGGCCGTCGGCCTCGTGGGGCTCGCCACCGGGGTCGAGGCCACTCCCGACCGGTTCCTGCTCACCCTCGTGGTGCTGTGGCTGGGCCTGCTGCCCACGATCCTCATCGGGCTCGTGCTCGGCATGGTGCTCCGGGGCGCCGCCGCGATGGCCGGCGGCGTGGTGACGATGATGGCGATGGCGATCTTCGGCGGGCTGTGGATGCCGCTGGAGCTGTTCCCGCAGTGGATGCAGGAGCTCGGCCGGCTCCTGCCCACCTACTGGATCTCGAGCCTGGGGCAGTGGTCCCTGCAGGGGGCGGAGCTGCCGGTGACGGGCCTGGTCGTGATCGGGGCGTGGACCCTCGTGCTCGGGGTGCTGTGCATGGTGAGCATGTCCCGGGCGGTGGGTCTGCAGCGGCGATGAGGGACGCTGGCACAATGACCGCCATGAGCACCCCCGACGCCCCGGACTGGGGGCGGTGGTCCCGCGACCCCGCGCCTCCGGGGGAGGAGGCCGCCGCCCGGCCACTCACCCCGCGCGGCGTGCTCCGGGCCGCGCGGGAGTCGGGCGGGCTCGCGTTCTCCCTCCCGCCGGTGATGTTCGTGCTGGTCCCGATCGTGTTCGGCTGGATCCAGGCGCCCGGGCCGACGATGGTGCTCGCCACCGCGCTGCTGCTCCTGTACGGGGCGATGTTCGCCGCCACCACCGGGATCGCGCTGTACCCGCGGCGGGTGCGCCTGATCTGGTTCGCGCTGTGCACCGGGATCCTGCTCGTGCTGATCCCGGTGATCGGCCTGAACGTGCTCTACATGGTGATGTTCCAGGCCATGACGCATGTGCTGCTGCTGCCCTGGCGGTGGGCGGTGCCCTCGATGCTGCTGATGAGCCTCGCCGTCATGGCGATCGCGCTCGTGGCCGGTCAGCCGATCGCGGCGGGCTTCGCCGTGATGGGCACGATCATGTCCTGGGGCATCGGGCACGGCATCCGCCAGCAGGTGCTGCAGGAGCAGCTCGAGGCCGCCCACCGTCGCAACGCCGTGCTCGCCGTCGCCGCGGAGCGGGAGCGGATCGGGCGGGACCTCCACGATCTCGTCGGCCACTCCCTGACCTCGCTGACGATCTCCGCCCAGCTCGCCCGGCGCCTGCTGGAGAGCGACCCCGAGGCCGCCCGCGCCCAGCTCGAGCACATCGAGACCACGACGAGGCAGGCGCTCGCCGACGTGCGCGCCACCGCCTCCGGCATGCAGACCGTGCGCGCCGCGACCGAGATCGCCTCCGCCCGCACCGTGCTCGGCACCGTCGGGATCCAGGCCGAGGTCCCCACGGCCCTGCCGCCGCTGCACGAGGACCTCGCCGAGCTGTTCGGCTACGTGATCCGCGAAGGAGTCACCAACATCGTGCGCCACTCCCGCGCTACGCGCGCCCGGATCACCGTCGAGGAGGACGCGGTGACCGTCGCCGACGACGGCATCGGCATCCCCCACGGCGCCTCCCGCAGCGGTCTGCAGGGCCTCGAGGCCCGCGTCGCGCTCGCCGGGGGACGGCTCCGGGTCCAGACCTCCGAGACCGGCACCACTCTCACCGCGACGATGGACCGGGCGGCATGATCCGCGTCGCCGTCGCCGACGACCAGGCCATCCTCCGCGGCGGCCTCGCCGCCCTGCTGCGCCTGGAGCCCGACCTCGAGGTGGTGGGGGAGGCCGCGACCTGCGCCGGGACCCTCGAGCTGGTCCGGCAGGCACAGCCCGACGTGCTGCTGCTGGACGTGCAGATGCCCGCCGGGGCCGACGGCGCACCGGCCGACGGGATCGGCGTGGCCGAGCAGCTGCAGGGCACCGACGGCGCCCCGCGGATCATCGTGCTGACCACCTTCGGTCGGGCCGGCTACCTGCGCCGCACGATGGAGGCCGGGGCCAGCGGGTTCATGGTCAAGGACACCCCCGTCGAGCGCCTCGTCGACGCGATCCGCCGCGTCCACCAGGGGCTGCGGGTGGTGGACCCCGAGCTCGCCGCGCAGTCCCTCGCCGTCGGCCCGAGCCCCCTGACCGCGAAGGAGACCGAGGTGCTGCAGGCCGCGGCCGTCGGCGGCACCACCGCCGCGATCGCCGGGCGGCTGTTCCTCTCCGAGGGGACCGTGCGCAACCACGTCTCCGCCGCGATCGGGAAGCTGGGGGTCGCGAACCGGGCCGAGGCCGTGAGGACCGCCTCCGACAACGGCTGGATCTGAGCCCCTGCCTCCGGTGACGCGTAGTCTGCCGGGGTGGATGCGATCGAGGCCCTGCTCGGCGCGCTGATCGACATCAGCGTGCCCGCCTTCGCGATCGCCTCCATGCTCTCGATGGGGCTGCGCACCCCGCTGCGCGCCTTCCGCGACCAGCTGCGGGACCGCCGCACCGTCCTCGCCGTGCTCGGCGCTAACTTCGTCGTCGTCCCGGCCGTCGGCACCCTGCTCATCTGGCTGCTCGCCGGGCTGCTGCCCCACCACACGGGGGAGGGGTTCGTCATCGCGCTGTGCGCGGCCGGCGCCCCGTTCGTGCTGCAGCTCGGGGCGATGGCCCGCATCCCCTACGGCGAGACCGCGGGGCCGATGGCGGTGCTGCTGCTGGGCTCGATCGCGTTCATGCCGCTGGTGGTCCCCTTCCTGCTGCGGGACGTCGAGGTGCACGGCTGGTCCGTCGCCCAGCTGCTGCTGGGCACGATGCTCTCCCCGATGATCGCCGGCATCGTCATCGCCGCGGTCTGGCCGGGCCGCGCCGATCTCTTCGCCCGGATCGCGGGCGGCGTCGCCGCGGTCTCGGCGGTGCTGATGTTCCTCTCCGGCTTCGGCGCGAACTCCGGCCTCGTGCTGGACCTGCTGCTCTCCCCGGTGCTCCTCGTCGCCGCGGGGCTCGTCGCGCTCGCCTTCGTGGCGGGCCGCTTCGCCGGCGACCTCGCCGGGGACACCCTCACCGTCCCGGACGGACCCGCGATCCTCACCAGCCAGCGCAACATCGCCGCCGCGCTCCTGGTCGCCCGCACCGGGGCCGAGGGCAGCGCGCAGACCGGCTCGATCGTCGTCGCGATCCTGCTGCTGAGCGCCGTCGGCTTCGTGATGCTCGTGCCCTATGCGCTCGCCACCGGCTTCGTCCGTCGACGCCGGGCGGGGGAGCGGGCCACCCTCGGGGTGCTGCTGGGGATCGTCGGACCGAAGGACGACTGAGCAGGGACGGGGGAGCAGGCCGGTTCGCTCAGGGCGTCGCGCCCGGGTGAGGCGGCTCATGGACCGCGCCGCGCCGCCTCCGTAAGGTGGTGGGACGTGGCATCCCTCCTGCGCATCGTGCGCTTCACCCGTGCTCTCGCCCCGCTGTACACCGCGGTCATCCTCTGCTCGGTGCTCACCGCGGCGGCGGCGCTCGCCGTCCCCTTCCTGATCGGCCATGCGACCGACACGGTCGCCGGGGCCGTCGGCGGGCAGACCCCCACCTCCGCCGCCGTCCGCGCCGTGGTGCTGATCGCGGCCGCGGTGCTGGTCGCGGAGCTGTTCAACACGGTCGTGTCGAACATCGGCGGCTGGTTCGGCGACGTGATGAGCAACCGGATGCGCACGATCCTCTCGGTGCGCTACTACGACAAGCTCCTCCACCTGCCCCAGCGCTGGTTCGACGGGGAGATCACCGGCACGATCGTGGCGCGGCTGAACCGCTCGATCACCGAGATCACGAACTTCGCGAAGATGATGTCGAACTCCTTCGCGTCGATGCTGATCACCACGGTCGCGGTGCTCGCGATCAGCGCCTGGTACGCCTGGCCGCTGACGGTGCTGCTGCTGATCGTGTTCCCGCTGTACGTGTGGCTGACCTCCCTCACCTCCGTGAAGTGGCAGCGGCTCGAGGGCGAGAAGAACGAGCAGGTCGACATCGCCTCCGGCCGCTTCGCCGAGGTCGTCGGCCAGATCCGGGTCGTGAAGTCCTTCGTGCGGGAGCGCTCGGAGCTCGAGGACTTCCGTCGGCGCTTCTGGTCCACCGACGCCACCACCCGCGCCCAGTCCACGCACTGGCACCGCATGGACGTGATCCGCCGCGCGGTGCTGAACCTGGTGTTCTTCGGCATCTACGTGATCATCTTCGTGCGCACCGTGCAGGGCGCCTTCACGCTCGGCGAGATGGTGCTGCTGGTGCAGCTGATGAGCATGGCCAAGGCGCCGGTGGAGTCGATGAGCTGGGTGATCGACTCCTCCCAGCGCGCCATCGCCGGGTCGAAGGACTACTTCCGCGTGATGGGGACCGAGGTCGACCCGCGCACCGCCGCGATGCTCGCCCGCGCGGAGGAGGACGTGCCGCCGCCGGCGATCGAGCCGGTGCCCGGCGCCCCGGTGGTCCGCTTCCGGGACGTGTCCTTCGCCTACGAGGACGACGAGGACGTGCTGCACGGGATCGACTTCGCCGTCGCCCGCGGGGAGAAGATCGCGCTGGTCGGCGAGTCCGGCGGCGGGAAGTCCACGATCGTGAACCTGCTGCTGGGCCTGTACGAGCCGCGGGTCGGCGAGGTCGAGGTGGTGGGACGCACCAGCACCGAGCTGCCGTTGGACGAGCTGCGCTCCCGCATCGGCGTCGTCTTCCAGGACGCCTCCCTGTTCTCCGGCACCCTGCGGGAGAACATCGCCTACGGCCGGCCCGGCGCGAGCGACGAGGAGGTGGCCGACGCGGCCCGCCGCGCGAACGCCGACGGCTTCGTGCGCCGCTTCCCCGGCGGCTACGAGCAGGTGATCGGCGAGCGGGGGCTGAAGCTCTCCGGCGGGCAGCGCCAGCGCATCGCGGTGGCGCGCGCAATCCTCAAGGACGCGCCGGTGCTCGTGCTCGACGAGGCGACCTCGGCCCTGGACACGAAGGCGGAGCGGCAGGTGCAGAAGGGCCTGGACGAGCTGATGGAGGGCCGCACCTCCCTGATCATCGCCCACCGCCTCTCGACCATCGCGGCCGTGGACCGGATCATCACCCTCGAGGACGGGCGGATCGACGAGATCGGCACCCCCGCCGAGCTCGCCGCCTCCGGTGGGATCTACGCCCAGCTGCTGGACCTGCAGAACAGCGGCGACCGCAAGCGCCTGGCACGGTTCGACATCACCGGCTGATCAGCCGCGGCAGCACCCGCACCAGCACCACCATCCCGATCAGCTCGACGAGGGTCTGGGCGACCACGACCGCGGGGGCGAGCGGGGTCGGCATCGCGAGCGCCAGCGGCAGCACCACGAGCGAGTTGCGGGTCGCGCCGGAGAAGGTCACGGCGGTGGCGGTGGGGGCGTCCAGGCGCAGCAGGCGCGCGATCAGCAGGCCTGCTCCCGTGGCGAGCACGAGGAAGGCCGCGTAGACGGGCACGAGGGCGAGCAGCGCGCCGCCCGCGCCGAGCACCCGCGGGGTCTGCGAGGCGGTGACGGCGAGCAGCACCAGGATCATCAGCGGCACCATCGCCGGGGCGACGTCGAGGCGGGGGACGAGGCGCTGCAGCAGCGCGGCGGCCAGCAGCGGCAGGAGCACCAGCAGAACGAGCGCCCGGAGGAACGGGGCGGGGTCGATCGCGGCGGTCGCCGCGCCGCCGCCGAGCAGCGGGAGCAGCACCGGCAGCGCCAGGATCTGCCCCAGCATCAGCAGGGGAGTCGCGGCCAGGAGCTTCTCGTGCGCCCCGCGGGCGAGCGCCGTGAACACCACGACGTAGTCGATGCACGGGGCGAGCAGCACCAGCAGCGCGCCGAGGAGCAGATCGGGCGAGCCGGCGAGCGGGCGGGTCAGGGCCCACACGATCAGCGGCACCGCGAGCAGGTTCAGCGCCAGCAGCGCGAGCAGGAAGCGGGGGCCTGCGAGGGCGGCGCCCAGGCGGGTGAGGGGGATGCCGTGGAAGGTCACCAGCAGCAGCGCGGCGATCGCGGGTTCGACGGCGAGCTCGAGGGTCGGGGCGGTGCCCGGGGCCGCGACACCGAGCAGGACCCCAGCCGCGATCGCTGCGAGATAGAGGGGGACCTGTCGGCGCTCGAGCAGCGGCAGCAGGTCCATGGGGGAACTGTAGCCGGGCGCCCAGCGGGCGTCCGGGGACGGGCGGTAGCATGGCCGCGATCACAACGTCGGGGGCGACGAAGGAGCTCACATGGGATTCATCCAGGCATTCAAGGGCGCGGTCGGCGGCATGCTCGCCGATCAGTGGAAGGACTTCCTCACCGTCCCGAACGGGCTGCCGCAGACGGCGGCGCTGTTCCCGGCGGTCCCGCAGGGCACCAACGCCGGCCGCGGCTCGAACACCCGCGGCTCCGAGAACGTCATCACCAACGGCTCGAAGATCCTCGTGCCCCAGGGCTACGGCCTGATCACCGTGGTCGACGGCCGCGCGACGGGCCTGATCACCGAGGCCGGCGGCTACGAGTTCAACGACTCCTCCCCGGACGCCCGCTCCGTCTTCGCGGGCGACGACCTGCTCGCCTCGACCGTGGGCACCTCCTGGGAGCGCTTCAAGTACGGCGGCCGCCCCTCCTCGCAGCAGCTCGCCTTCTACGTGAGCCTCAAGGAGATCCCCGACAACCGCTTCGGCACCCAGTCGGAGATCTACTGGGACGACGCGTATCTGAACGCGCAGGTCGGCGCGGTCACGCGCGGCTCCTACACGATGCGGATCATCGACCCGCTGCTGTTCGTGCACAACTTCGTGCCCGCCTCGTTCATCTCCGCGAACGCGCCCGTGTTCGACTTCTCCGATCCCGACAACGCGGCCGGCAACCAGATGTTCCAGGAGGTCGTCGGCTCCCTCGCCCAGGCGTTCTCCCGCTACACGAACGACCCCGACAAGGGCAACCGCATCTCCCGCATCCAGGGCGACTCGGTCGGCTTCGCCCAGTCGCTCTCGGCCGCCGTCGAGGAGGGGTACCGCTGGTCCAGCGACCGCGGCCTCGCGATCGTGAAGACCGCGATCGTCTCGATCGAGTACGACCAGCGCACCCGCGAGCTGCTGGCCGACGTGCAGAAGGCCGACGCGCTCTCCGGCGCCCGCTCGCAGTCCTTCATGAACCAGGCCGCGGCGCGCGGCGTGCAGGCCGCGGGCGAGAACGGCGGCGGCGCGGGACTGGCGATGTTCGGGGCGGGCATGGGCGCCGCGGGCGGCATGGTCAACCCCGTCCAGCCGTGGGCCCCGCCCGGCCAGCAGGGCGCCCCGCAGCAGCAGGCCCCCGCCGAGGGGCAGCAGGCCCCGCAGCAGCAGCCCGCCCCCGCGCAGGAGGACCCCGTCGCGAAGCTCGCCCAGTACAAGCAGATGCTGGAGCAGGGGCTGATCAGCGAGGAGGACTACGAGGCGGCGAAGAAGGCCGCGCTCGGCCTCTGAGCCGCGCCCGCACGCCTGGAGCACCCTCTCGATGACCTCACCTCCTCCGCAGGATCCGCAGGGCCCGCCGTGGGCGCGCCCGCCGCAGCCGCCCCGGGCCCCGCAGCCCGGAGGCGCGGCGTCGTCGAGCACCGACGCCCCCATGCTCGGGGACGAGGCCGTCGCGCGCGCCGCCGAGGCCGCCGCCGGCCACAGCTCCGAGCGGATCATCGACACGAGCTCCGGACGTGAGGACGGACTGAACAAGTGCCCGCGCTGCGGCAGCACCGAGATCCAGTACTCGCTGACCGCGAAGGCGCTGGTGTGCTCGTACTGCCGCCACAGCTGGAACGAGGACGTCGCCGAGCAGCGCTTCGGCCTGGACTCCTCGATCGCGGAGCTGCGCGGCCACACCATGGCCTCCGGCACCGCGGACGTGCGCGAGGACCTCACCACCGTGACCCTGAAGTGCCAGGGCTGCGGCGCGGAGATCGTCCTCAACGTCGACCAGCAGATGCAGGCCCGCTGCCACTGGTGCCGCCAGACCCTCTCGATCAACTCGCAGATCCCCAACGGCGCGGTGCCGGACGCGGTGCTGCCCTTCCTGCTCACCCGCGAGGAGGCGGTCGAGCGGATCGACGCCTTCGCCGGGAAGCGCAAGACCTTCGCGCTGGGCCGCTTCACGCAGGAGTTCGTGCCCGAGAACGTGATGGGCGTGTACATCCCGTATCTCGTGGTCGACGGGAACATGCACGCCGTGCTGCGAGGCACCGGCGAGGTCACCACCCGCGAGTACACGGTGCGACGCCGCGTGGGCAAGGACAACTACGTCACCGAGACCTACTACGACGCGGACGTCTACGCCGTCCAGCGCGCCTTCGATCTGCTGGTCGACGACCTCACCGTCGAGTCCGCGAGCCGCTTCGACGCGGACGAGAACGAGCAGGCGACCAACAACATCCTCAACGCCGTCCAGCCTTACGACACCGAGAACGCGGTCACCTACAACTCGAACTACCTCAAGGGCTTCACCTCCGAGCGGCGCGACCTGAACGTCCGGGACGTCGACGCCGAGGTGGAGGACAAGTTCCTCGCGATCGCCCGGGCGAAGGCCACCCCCACCATCTCCCGCTACGACCGCGGGGTGCGCTGGAAGGAGGAGGGCGTGGCCGTGCACGGCACCCGCTGGGTGTCGATCTACGTTCCGGTGTGGCTGTACAGCTACGCCGACTCCGCCAAGGGCGAGGGCGCGCTCACCCACTACATCGCCGTCAACGGCCGCACCGGCACCACGATGGGCTCCGTGCCCGTCTCCCATCCGAAGATCTTCGCCGCCTCCTGCGCCGCGGGCACCGTCGCCGCCGTAGTCGGCGCGCTCGCCGGTCTCGCCTACATGTTCTTCTGATGAGCACGCCGACCACGACCTACCGCCCCCGAGGAGGCCCGCATGCACCCGCTGCTCGCTGAGTTCGCCGCGGACCCGACCGCCGCGATGCTGCTGGCCGACTCCGGGGACGGCGCCGCCGGGATCGCCTTCCCCTTCCTGCTGGGGCCGGCCGTGTTCCTGGGGACCTACATCGGCATCTACCGCTATTACCGCAACCGGGACAAGCGGCACGAGTTCGAGAAGAAGACCGACGTCGCCGTCGGCAACCTTCGCACCGACGACCGCCGCGTCGGCAGCAACAACCGCCAGAAGAGCCGCACCATGTCCGGCGTCAACAGCCGCGACCATCTCGAGCGGGTCCGACGGATCAGGGTGGAGTGACCATGGAGGCCGAGGTGATCGTCGTCGGCGCCGGGCTGTCGGGCCTGGTCGCCGCGACCGAGATCGCCGACGGCGGACGGCGCGTGCTGCTGCTGGAGCGCGAGGGGGAGCAGGACCTCGGCGCGCAGGCGTGGTGGAGCTTCGGAGGGCTGTTCCTCGTGGACAGCCCCGAGCAGCGCCGCCTCGGGATCCGTGACTCCCTCGAGCTCGCCCGTCAGGACTGGCTGGGCTCCGCCGCGTTCGAGGACGGCGCCGACGAGACCTGGCCGCGCCGCTGGGCGGAGGCCTACCTGCAGTTCGCGGCGGGGGAGAAGCGCGACTGGCTGCGGTCGATGGGGCACCGGGTCTTCCCCGTCGTCGGCTGGGCCGAGCGGGGCGACGGCCGCGCCGAGGGGCACGGCAACTCCGTGCCCCGCTTCCACCTCACCTGGGGGACGGGGCCGGGCCTCGTCGAGCCCTTCGCCCGACGTCTCGCCGCGCACCGCGAGGCGGGGCGGATCGCGCTGCGCACCCGGCACGCGGTGGAGGAGATGCTGGTGGAGGAGGGGCGCGTGGTCGGGGTGCGCGGCAGCGTGCTCGCGGCCGACGGCTCCCCGCGCGGTGCCGGCTCGACCCGCGAGGTCGTCGGCGACTTCGAGGAGCGCGCCGCGGCGGTGCTCCTCGCGACCGGCGGGATCGGCGGGAACGAGGAGCTGGTGCGCTCGCTGTGGCCCGAGGAGCTCGGCACCATGCCGGAGGACGTCGTGCACGGGGTGCCGGCGAGCGTGGACGGCTCCGGGATGCTCGCCGCCGAGCGGGCCGGAGCGCGCTGGATCCACAAGAGCCGCATGTGGCACTACACCGAGGGGATCCGCAACTGGGACCCCGTCTGGCGCGGCCACGGGATCCGGATCCTGCCCGGACCGTCCTCGCTGTGGATCGACGCGCGCGGCCACCGCCTGCCTGCCCCCGCCTATCCCGGCTTCGACACCACGGGCACCCTGCGCCATCTGCGCACCACCGGCCACGACCACTCCTGGTTCGTGCTCACCCGGAAGATCATCGAGAAGGAGTTCGCGCTCTCCGGCAGCGAGCAGAACCCGGACCTCACCGGCAAGGACTGGAAGCAGGTGCTTGCACGGGTGCGCCCCGGCGCGCCCGGCCCGGTGCAGGCCTTCCTCGACCGCGGCGAGGACTTCCTCCAGGCCCGCGACGTGGAGGGGCTCGTCGACCAGATGAACGCGCTGGTGGGGGAGGACCTGATCGACGCCCGCGCGCTCGAGCGCACGATCCGGGCGCGGGACGCCGAGGTGGGCAACCGCTTCTCGAAGGACGCCCAGATCACCGCTCTGCGCGGCGCGCGCGGCTATCTCGGCGACCGCCTGATCCGCACCGCCTCCCCGCACCGGCTGCTCGACCCCTCGGCGGGTCCGCTCATCGCGGTGCGCCTGCACGTGCTGCTGCGCAAGACCCTCGGCGGTCTCGAGACCGACCTCGGCGGCCGCGTGCAGCGCGAGGGCGTCCCCGGCGGCGGGTCGCTGCCCGGCCTCTACGCGGCCGGCGAGGCGAGCGGCTTCGGGGGCGGCGGCGTGCACGGCCACAACGCGCTCGAGGGCACCTTCCTCGGCGGCTGCCTGTTCTCCGGTCGCCAGGCCGGGCAGGGGATCCTGGCCGACCTGCGCTGAGGCCTCACTCGCCGGTGCGCTCGGCCTCCGAGAGCAGGATCGTCGAGAAGTCGTCCTCGCCGTGGCCGGCGGCGATCTCCGCGTCGAGCGAGGCCAGGGCGCCGCGCAGCGCGGGCAGGTCGCTGCCGGGGCGAGACGAGCCGTCGGACGCAGCGCCGTCGACGGTGTCGATCATCAGCCGGGCGTCCTTCGCGATGGCGTCCGCGGTGAAGTCCCCTCCCTCGGTGCTGCGCTCTCCGCGCACGAACGGGCCCTTCATCCCCGCGATGAACGCGAGCCCCGTGGAGCCGAGCATGTCGAGGGTCGCCTCCGCGGAGGTGCCCGTCGCCTCGCCGAGGGCGAGCGCCTCCCGCAGGCCCTGCGCGGAGACGGCGAGCGCCAGGTTCGCCAGCAGCTTCCCGACGGCGGCCTCGCGGCCGGAGCCGACGCCGCGCAGGCGCTCCGGATCGGCCCAGGGGGCGACGAGGTCGAGCACCTGCTCACGCCGTGCGTCGTCGGGGGTGCCGACGTAGACGCCGAGGCTGCCGCTGCGCGCCGGGCCCAGGGTGCCCACCACGGGCGCGCCCACGTAGGTGGGGACGGCGTCGGCGAACTCCTCGGCGTCGGCGGGGGAGACGGTGGTGGTGTCCACCCAGGTCACGCCGGCCGGGATCAGGGACGGGGCGATCACGGTCTCCCGCACCGCATCGGGGCCGAACAGCGAGGTGACGACCAGCTCGGCGTCCGCGACGGCCTCGGCGGCGGTGGAGGCGACGGCGGCGCCCGCCTCGGCGAGGCGCTGCGTGCGGGAGGCGGTGCGGTTCCAGACGGTGAGCTCGTGGTCGGGGAGCAGATGGAGGGCCAGCTCGGTGCCCATGCGGCCGGTGCCCAGGAACGCGATTCTCATGCCGCCAGTGTGCCACCGGGCCGTCCACAGCGGCCTGTCGTCCGGTCCGGGGAACGTGCACAATGGAGATCATGACTCCTCGCCTCTCCCGTCGCCGGGCGCTCGTCGCCGCCGCTGCTGCCGGGCTCGGACTGCCCGCCGCCGCCACCGCCGCCGCGGCGGAGCCCTCGCGTCGGGGCGGTCCGTTCCAGTCGCTGCGCGCCGCGACCTACAACGCCTCCCTGAACCGGGGCCGTGAGGGGCAGCTGCTCGAGGACCTCGCCACCGGGGAGGACGCCCAGATCCGGGCGGTCGCCGAGGTCATCCAGATCAACAGCCCCGACATCCTGCTGCTCAACGAGTTCGACCACGACGACGAGGGTCGCGGCGTGGACCTCTTCCGCGAGAAGTACCTCGAGGTGCCGCAGAACGGGCAGAGCCCCGCCTTCTACCCCTACGCCTTCACCGCCCCCGTGAACACGGGCGTGCCCTCCGGCCTGGACCTGAACCGCGACGGCACCGTCGGCGGCCCGGACGACGCCTGGGGGTTCGGCCAGTTCCCCGGCCAGTACGGGATGGTGGTCCTCTCCCGCTACCCGATCCTCACCGATCAGGTGCGCACCTTCCAGAACCTGCGCTGGGCGGACATGCCGCACAACCTGCTGCCCACCGAGTTCTACGGGCCGGAGATCTCCCCGCAGCTGCGGCTGAGCTCGAAGTCGCACTGGGACGTGCCGGTGCAGATCGGCACGGACGTCCTCCACGTCCTCGTCGCCCACCCCACCCCGCCGAGCTTCGACGGACCCGAGAAGCGCAACCAGCGCCGCAACCACGACGAGATCCGGCTGTGGGTGGACTACCTCCAGCCCGGCCGTCGCTCGCAGTGGATCGTCGACGACGCCGGGACGCGCGGCGGCCTGGAGCCCAGCGCCCCCTTCGTGATCCTCGGCGACTACAACTCCGATCCGGCCGACGGAGATTCCTGGCCCGGCGCGATCGAGCAGCTCCTGCGCCATCCCCGCGTCCAGGACCCGAAGCCCAGCAGCGACGGCGCCGTGGAGGCGGCCGAGCTGCAGGTCGGCGCGAACGCCGAGCACGGAGGCGAGGCGCGGTACGACACCGCCGACTTCGCCGAGCCCGCCCCGGGGAACCTCCGCGTCGACTACGTGCTGCCCGCCCGCGGGCTGCAGATCGCCTCCTCGGCCGTGTACTGGCCGCGCCGGGGCGAGCCGGGCAGCGAGCTGACCGGCAGTCACCCCTTCCCCACCTCCGACCACCGCCTGGTGCGGGTGGACCTGCAGGTGAAGGCGTGAGCCCGACCTCCGCCCCGCTCCTCGACGTCGCCGCGCTCCACGCGCTGATCGACGAGATCGGGCAGGAGGACCGTCCCCTGGTCCTGCTCGACGTGCGCTGGGCGCTCGACGGCAGCAAGGGCGAGCACGACCACCTCGCCGGGCACCTGCCCGGCGCGGTCTACGTCGATCTCGGCACCGAGCTCGCGGCCCCGGCGCGCCCCGAGGCGGGCCGTCACCCGCTGCCCGATCCCGCGGACTTCGCCGCGACCCTGCGCCGTCTCGGCGTCACCGGGGACTCCCGCATCGTCGCCTACGACGACACCGACGGCGGCCCCTCCGCCCGCCTGGTGTGGATGCTGCGCGCCCTCGGCCACGAGGCCTCCGTGCTCAGCGGCGGCCTGCACGCCTGGAACGGACCGCTCGAGAGCGGGCCCGTCACCCCGGAGCCCGGGGACGTGCCGGTGCGGGACTGGCCCGCGGACCGGATCGCGAGCGCCGACGAGGTCGCGCAGCTCGCCGCCTCTGACGAGGCCGTCGTGATCGACGCCCGCGCCCCCGAGCGCTATCGCGGCGAGGTCGAGCCGATCGACCCGCGTGCCGGCCACGTGCCCGGCGCCGTGAACCTGCCCTATGCCGGCAACCTCGATGCGGAGCGGCGCTTCCTGCCCCCCGAGGAGCTGCGGGAGCGCTTCGCGGCCGCCGGCGTCACCGCGGACGGCGAGACCGTCGTGTACTGCGGCTCCGGCGTCACCGCCACCCACGACCTGCTCGCGCTCGAGGCCGCGGGCTTCGGGCGGGTGCGGCTCTTCCCCGGCTCCTGGTCGCAGTGGAGCACGGACCCCGGACGGCCCGTCGCCGTCGGTCCGAACCCCTGAGCTCCCTCCCGCTCACGCTCCCGGGTGGATCTCCCGGATCGCCGCGATGATCTCGCGGTGCCGGCGTCGCTGCGCGGGGCGTTGCTCCTCGGGCACGTCCTGGCCCAGCACCGCCGCCCAGATCGGGACCATCTCCTCGTGGTACGAGTGCCCGTGCCCGCCGGGCGCCGCGATCGACAGCGGCATGTCCGAGGCGATCTGCCAGAAGGTGATCCACGGGAACCAGCGCATCGCCGGGGTGACGTCGTGCCCCACCCGCTCCTGCAGCCAGGCCGGCTCCCGCCACAGCAGCGAGGGGTCGAACCACACCACCGGGTCCGAGGGGTGCTGGGCGAAGACCACGCGCGGGCTCTCCCACGTCACGTACAGCCCGCCCCAGTAGTTGCGGTCCAGGTCCCGGGGGCGGGTGACCACGCGGACGTGCCGGCCGTCGTCGATGATCGGCGCGACCGCGGGGGAGCCGGGCCGGGCACGGGATGTCAGCTGCTCCCACAGCGGCGTGAAGCTCGGGGTGCCCGTCCACACCGCTCCGTCGACCGTGCGCAGCAGCTCGGGAAGGTCGCGGAACGCGGCGGTGCCGCCGAAGGCGCCCAGCGACTCGCCGGCCACGTACAGGCGCGGACGCCGCTCGGGCGGGAGCTGCGCCATCCGGCGCCGCACGCCCTGGACCAGCAGTGCGCCGGCGCGCTGCGGGGAGCGGCGGTCGGCGAGATAGGTGAGGGGGCTCGGGAAGTACGAGTACTGGAGGGAGGCGGTCGCGCAGTTCCCCGCGGTGAGGAACTCGATCGCGGACAGCGACCACTCCTGCAGCCAGCCGGTGCCGGTCCCGGTGAACAGCACCAGCACCTCCCGGTCCCAGGCGCCGGTGCGGTCCAGCTCCGCGATGACCGCGTCGACGGTGTCCTCGAGGGTGCGGGAGCCGGACTTCGCGGCGTACACGCGGATCGGCTCGGCCGCCTGCCGGCCCACGGTGCGGGAGATCGTGGCCGCCTCCGCGCCGGCGGAGACGATCTTGCGGCCCGGCGCGCCGAGGGACTGCCAGGTCTCCAGCGATCCCGGCCCGCCCGAGCGCAGCGCGGAGGTGGGGCGGGGCACGTCGGGGGAGATCAGCCGGTTCGCGGCGTCGGCTCGCTCGATCATGCCCTCGAGCACACGCCCGCGGATCAGCCGGTCCACCACCACCGCGACCGTCGCGGCGGTCAGCAGCAGCGAGGCGACGCCGACCACCCGCGCCGGCAGGTAGGGACGCAGCAGGGAGCGGTAGAAGTGCGCGGTCGCGACGGTGGACCGGGCGGCGACGAGCGCGGCGAGGGAGAACCCGGCCCCGGCCGCGGTGCCGACCAGGTGCGTGGCGAGATTCTTGGGCTCCTGGTGGACCAGATGGCTGATCTCCCGCTGCCGCATCACCCCGCGCACCCACGAGTAGGCGGTGATGCCGATGAGGGCGCACGCCCCCGCCCAGCGGGCGCGGCGGCGGTGGTCCGGGGCGATGTCCACCTCGAGGCCGATCGCGGCGCCGGCGCGGCGCACGGCACGGCCCGCGAGGGTGCCGGCGGCATAGCCGTAGACCTCCGACAGCCCGATGTTCACCGCCCACATCCACCAGGTGCGGGGCAGCAGGCTCGGGGAGGTCGAGATCCATGCGGTCAGCGAGGCGCCGAGGAAGCCGCCGGTGTCCAGCGGGGCGGTGATCGCCGAGCGGCGCGCCCCGCGACGCGCGCGGCGGGTGGTGCGGCGCAGCGCTCGCGCGGCGCCGCCGGTGAGGCCGGTCAGGGAGGACAGTGCGGAGGCGGGGCCGAAGCGCATGGGGGGAAGGCTATCGGAGGACGTCGAACCGGCGCGATGCGCTTCCTCCGTACCCTGGGGGCATGAAGATCCTGCTTCCCGACACCATGCCCCTGGACCCGACGCTGCCGGAGGGCTGGGAGGCGGTCGTGGTCGACGCCCGCGCCGAGATCCCCGCCGCCCATCACGACGCCGCCGCCCTCGTGGTCTGGGGCTCCTCCCGCCGCCACCTCGCCTCCGCCGCCGCGGACCTGCCGCAGCTGCGGCTGGTCCAGTCCCTCGCCGCCGGGGTGGAGGGGATCCTCGCCGCCGGCTTCCCGGACGACGTCGTCGTCGCCACCGGCGCGGGCCTGCACTCGAGGACCGTCAGCGAGCACGCGCTCGCCCTGCTGCTCGCCCTCGTGCGGCGCCTGCCCGAGGCCCGTGAGGCGCAGGAGCGCCACGAGTGGAGCGGAGAGCTCGGCGGTCTGCAGCCCCTGCACCCCGAGGGACGCCTCACCACGCTGCTCGGCGCACGCGTGCTGATCTGGGGCTTCGGCAGCATCGGGCAGACCCTCGCCCCGATGCTGCAGGGCCTCGGTGCCGAGGTGCGCGGCGCCGCCCGCAGCGCCGGCACCCGCGCCGGCGTCGAGGTGATCGCCGAGGCCGACGTGCCCGCCGCCCTGCCGGGCACCGACGTGCTGGTGAACATCCTGCCCGCCACCGAGCAGACCGCCGGGATCGTGGGTCGCGAGGTGCTCGCCGCGCTGCCCGACCACGCGCTCCTCGTCAACGTCGGCCGCGGCGCGACCGTCGACCAGGTCGCGCTGCGCGAGGCACTCGAGGCGGGGACCCTCGGCGGGGCCGGCCTCGACGTCACCGAGCCCGAGCCGCTGCCGGAGGGCGACCCGCTGTGGGGCGCGCCGCGCCTGCTGATCACCCCGCACGGCGCGGGCGGCCGGCCCGTCGGCGCCGACGAGCGGATCGCGACGAGCCTCCGCGCCCTCGTGGACGGCACGGAGATGCAGCACGCGGCGGCGCGCTGAGCTGCGCGCCGCCGCGCCCGACGGTGGGGGAGGGGCCCGTCAGGCCTCCGGGGCGTCCCGTCGGTGACGGTTCGTCACGGGGCTCCCGGCGTCCCCGGAGGACTCGCCCTCGATGTTCGGGAGCGGGAACTCGCCGGTGATCGTCGCGAGGTGCTCGACGACGTGGTCGTGGACGGTCTCCTCGACACGGGCGTCGACCCGATCGGTGATCTCGCTGGAGTAGTGCTCGATGAACTCGCGTTCTCGCAGGCGCGTCTCGAGCCGCTCGATGACCTTCACCTCGTTGGACAACGAGCGCCACAGCGAGATGCACATCGCGATCATGACGATCGAGAACGGCAGGGCCGAGAGCAGTGCGAGGGACTGCAGCGCCGTCATGCCCGAGGCATCCCCGTCCCCGGAGAGGGAGCTGACCCAGATCAGGGACGCGGCGATCACGCCCGAGGCGGAGGCCCAGAAGATGCGGGTGATCCGCGGCGGGTTCGGATCGCCCCTGTGCGCGATCATGTCCATCACGAAGGCGCCGGAGTCGGCCGAGGTGATGAAGAAGATCGAGACGAGCACGACCGCGATGCCGGAGAGCAGGGCCCCGGCCGGCAGGTGCGCGAAGGTGTCGAACAGGGCGGTGTTGGGGTCGATGTCCCCGGTGCCGCCCGTGAAGTCGACGCCCTCCAGGACGGACTTGTACAGCGCGGTGCCGCCCATGATCGTGAACCACAGGAAGGTCAGCGCCGTCGGCACCAGCAGCACGCCCGTGATGAACTCCCGGATCGTGCGGCCCTTCGAGATGCGGGCGATGAACACGCCCACGAAGGGCGACCAGGAGATCCACCAGCCCCAGTAGAAGGTGGTCCAGCCGCTGATCCAGGAGGCCCCGTCCTCGCCGCGGAAGGGCAGGGTCTGGAAGGCGAGCTGCAGGAAGTTCTGCAGGTAGTAGCCGATGTTGGAGACCACGTCGCGCAGCAGGAAGAGCGTCGGGCCCAGGATCAGCACGGTGACCAGCAGCAGGGCGGCCAGACCCATGTTGAGGTTCGAGAGCAGCTTGATGCCCTTGTCCACGCCGCTCGCGGCCGAGAGGGTTGCCAGCGCCGTCACGACGAGGACGATGACGACCTGGACGGTCGTGGAGTTCGGGAGCACGCCGAGGTGGTCGAGGCCCGCGGCGATCTGGTTGACGCCGAAGCCGAGCGAGGTCGCGATGCCGAAGAGCGTGCCGACCAGCGCGATGATGTCGACGAGGTCGCCGATCCAGGTGTTGGTGCGCCGGCCGAGGACCGGCTCGAGCGCCCAGCGGATGCTGACGGGGCGGCCCCTACGGTGCACGGCGTAGGCGACGGCGAGGCCGACGACCACGTAGATGCCCCAGGCGTGCAGGCCCCAGTGCAGGAAGGTCTGGCCCAGCGCGCGCTCGGCCCGGGCCGGTGCCTCGAGGTCCGCCGCGTTCGGCGGGGCGCCGTTCTCGGAGAAGAAGGTCAGCGGCTCGGCCGCGCCCCAGAACACCAGGCCGATGCCCATGCCTGCGGCGAAGAGCATCGCGAACCAGGAGAAGACCGAGTACTCGGGCTCGTCGCCGTCCTTGCCGAGCTTGATCTCGCCCATGCGGCTGACGGCGACGACGATGCCGAAGCCGACGAAGCCGGTGACGACCAGGACGTAGTACCAGCCGATGCTGTCGACGACGGTCGAGTTCAGGGTCGAGATGACCGAGTTGAACACGTCCGGCAGGAGCAGTGCGAAGAGCACGGCGAGCAGGATGATGCTCCCGGCGATGTAGAAGACCGGCTTCGACAGGCCGTACGCGGGACTCGGGCCGCCGGGGCCGTCCTGCGGCGGGTCAGGAGGCGAGGAGGGGGTGGGACGGGCTGTCGATGCTGACACGATGCTCCGTTGCATGGTCGGGGACTGTGGGACGGGTGTAGGGCACAGTAGCTGGGGTCACGCCTGAACGACAGATCCCGCGAGCGCCTCGACCGCGCGGGCCGAGGTCTCCGCGACCTGGTCCAGCTCGAGGTGGAACTGCTGTCCGGCGACGGGGCCGCACAGGTCCGAGACGGCGCGCAGGGCGACGAAGGGCACGCCGAGCGCCTCGGCGGTGCGGGCGCTCGCCGTGGTCTCCATGTCGGCGCTGAGCGCGCCGGGGAACCGCTCCCGCATCGGGTCCGCGAGCGGGGCGGTGACGAAGGCGTCGCCCGAGAGCATCAGCCCGCGCCGCACCTGGGCGGCGGGGTCGGTGCGGGCGGCCCGCTCGGCGCGGTCCACCCAGTCGGCGGGGGCGTGGACCCGCTCGGGCCCGCCGGGCAGCTGCCCCGGGGCGTAGCCGAAGGCGGTCGCGTCCGCGATCGACCAGGCGAAGCTCTCGCCCACGATCACGGTGCCCACCTCCACGTCGGCGGCGAGGCCGCCGCAGGAGCCGGCGGCGACCACCAGGGCGGGGGAGAGGGCGAGGACGCCCCAGGTCGCAGCGGCGGTCGCGGCGGCGACGCCGATGCCGGTGGTGACCACGACGGCCTCGGACCCGCCGAGACGGCCGCGGACGGCCGCGACCGGGGCGGGGAAGGGGACCTCGACGGGGGCGGGGTCCTCGAGGCGGGAGGTCAGCGGCGCGGCCTCCTCGGGCATCGCGACGAGGACCAGCAGGGGAGCGGGGGCGGAGGTCTCAGGCATGCTCGAAGCGTACCGGCGAGCCGGAGCCCGGCCGGTGCCGCTCCCGCACCGTCCAGGCGCGTTCGTTAGTCTGGGCGGACCGGCACAGAGGCGGCCCGAGCGGCCGCGGACAGGAGGGCAAGCGATGGGTCGCATCCGAGACGCCGTGGTGACGGGGGCTCGCGCCGCCGCGAGGATCCCGATCCCCTCCGCCCTCACCCATCAGGCGCTGCGCGAGGCGCGCAGCCCGCAGCCTCCCTCGCACGTGCTGAAGTCCCATGCGATCGAGCAGGAGATGATCGGCCGCACCCGCACCGTCTGGCTGGACCGCCACCACCGCGGCAACGGCCTGATCATCCACCTGCACGGCGGCGCCTACGTCTCGGGCCCCTTCACCAGCGATTGGGCGTGGCTCTCCCGCCAGGTCGAGGCGCAGGACTGCGCCGGGCTGATGGTCGACTACCGCAATGCCCCCGACCACCAGCACCCCGTCGCCCGGGACGACGTCGAGGCGGTCCTCGCCGCGCTCGCGGCCGACGGGCGGCTGGGCGAGGGCCCGTGGGTCCTCAGCGGCCAGCACTCCGGCGGCGGGCTCGCCGTGGTCGTCGCGCGGCGACTGGTCGAGCAGGAGTCCGAGGCGCTCGCGCCGGTGCCCGCCCCGGCCGCGATCGTGCTCATGTCTCCCTGGCTGGACCTGGAGCTGTCCGCCGCGTGGATGAGCGAGACGGACCAGTCCGATCCGGTGCACGAGCGGCGCCTGCTGCGCGATGCGGCGCGCCGCTATGCCGGGCGCACTCCGCTGGACGATCCGGACCTCTCCCCGATCAACCGGGGCCTGGAGGGCCTGCCGCCGCTGCACCTGAGCGTCGGCCAGAAGGACCTCTTCGCCTCCGACGCGCGGGTCGCGCGTCTCCAGCTCGAGGAGAACGGCGAGGAGGTCGCCTATCGGGAGATCGGCGGTCGTCTCGGGCTGCAGCTGATCCCCCGCAAGGGCGAGGACATCGAGCGGCTGCACCGCGAGCAGTCCGAGCTGATCGGCCGCGCCCTGGGCCGGAAGGACCGGGAGGGCCGGCAGGGCTGAGCGGCCCCGTCAGCCCTCGAGAATCACGAGCGAGGGGGCGGGGGCGGCGACGGTCCAGCGGTGCCGCGGCATCGCCTTCACCAGCCCCGCCACGAGCAGGGCGTGGCCCACCAGGTAGGTCAGCATCACCAGCTCCGTGCTGAACGCGATCGCGGCGCCGGCCAGGAACCAGTCCATCCCCAGCAGCGAGCTCGACAGCAGGAACAGGGTGCCTCCCGTCCAGGTCAGGCCGTTGCCACCGGCGGAGAGGAAGGCCATCGTCGCCAGCGCCACCGCATAGGCGGCCACCATCGGCAGCAGGGAGCCGGCCCCGTCCGCGCAGGCGACGAACAGCCCGATCACCACGGCACCGTAGGGGATCGCGAGCGCGATGCGCATGGGGTCGCGGGATCGGGCCCACAGCGGCACGAGGGCGGCCGAGTAGCAGATCAGCGCGCCCAGGAAGCCGACGACGGCGAGCATCCCGCTGCCCTCGACGGGGACCTGCCCCACGCTGTCGCCGATCCAAGCGCAGACCAGGGCACCGAGCATCAGCCCCGTCGTGCGGGAGCGGTACGGGGCCGCGGTGAGCACCACGGCGATGAGCAGCGGGGCGAACATCGGCTGGGTGATCCTGCCGATCAGATCCGCGTCGGCCAGGAGCGCGCCGAGGTGGACCAGTGCGAGGAGCGCATAGGCCCCCCACAGGGCGCGATGGGCCGAGCGGATCGTGGACACCGTCCCAGCGTAGGAAGCAGATCCTGGCTCTGACCAGGGATCGACCGCCGGACTGGGGCACGTTTGGGTAACGGCGGACACGGTTCGGTCACGACCGGGGAGGGATGTCCGAATTGCCGCGCCGGGGGTGCCCTCACATCTGCTGCGGCGCCTCCACCCCGAGCGCGTCGAGGCCCTCGACGAGCACCCGCTCGGCGAGCTGCGCGAGGGCGAGACGGCCCGCGCGCACCTCCGCGTCGTCCTCCTTGAGGATCGGGGAGGCGTCGTAGAAGGCGGTGAACGCCTGCGCGAGGGAGAAGAGATAGGCACACAGGCGGTGCGGCTCGTACTCCGCGCCGACGGAGGCGAGGACCGGGCCGAACTCGAGCAGCTGCAGCGCGAGCGCCCGCTCCGCGTCGTTGACGACCAGGGGAGCGGCCGAGGCGGTGACGCCGGCCGTCTCGGCCCGTCGGCCGATCGAGCGGATCCGCGCCACCGCGTACTGGAGGTACGGCGCGGTGTTGCCGGTCAGCGCCAGCATCCGGTCGAGGTCGAAGGTGTAGTCCGAGTCGTGCGCGGTGGAGAGGTCGGCGTACTTCACGCCGCCGATCCCGATCGCGTGCGCGATCTTCTCGCGCTCCTCGTCGGAGAGGTCGGGGCGCAGCTCGTCGATGACGGTGCGGGCCTTCGCCACGGCCTCCTCCAGCAGCGCCATCAGCCGCAGGGAGGCGCCGGAGCGGGTGCGCAGGATCTTGCCGTCCTCGCCGAGCACGGAGCCGATCTTCACATGGGTCGCCTCGACCTCGTCCGGCAGCCAGCCCGCCTCCCGCGCGGTGGCGAACACCATCCGGAAATGCAGCTCCTGCGCGGTGCCGACGACATAGGCGATGCGGTCCGCCCCGAGGTCCCTCACGCGATGGCGGATCGCGGTGAGATCGGTGGTGGCGTAGCCGTAGCCTCCGTCGGACTTGCGGATGATCAGCGGCAGCGGCTGCTCGTCGCGCCCAGTGAAGCCCTCCGGGAACACGCACAGCGCCCCGTCGGAGATCCGGGCGATCCCGGCGGCCTCCAGATCGGTGCAGGTGGCCTCGAGCTGGTCGTTGTAGGTCGACTCGCCGGCGAGGTCCTCGTCGGTCAGCGTCACGTCCAGCATCTCGTAGATGCGGTGGAAGTACTCCTTGGACAGCCCCACCAGGTGCGTCCAGATGCGCAGCGACTCGGCGTCCCCGGATTGGAGGGTCGCCACGCGCCGACGCGCTCGCGCGGCGAAGCCGGACCCGCCGTCGGCGGCGGCCTCGGAGGCGTCGAACTTCGCGCGCGCCGCCTGGTAGAAGGCGTTGGGGTCGGTGGTCAGCAGCTCCGCCTCGGCGCTGTCCTCGCCCACCTCGAGGAGGTGCTCGATGAGCATCCCGAAGGGGGTGCCCCAGTCGCCGATGTGGTTCTGGCGCACCACGGTATGGCCGAGCTTCTCGAGGGTGCGAGCGATCGAGTCGCCGACGACCGTGGTGCGCAGATGGCCGACGTGCATCTCCTTGGCGACGTTCGGCGCCGAGTAGTCGAGCACCACGGTGTCCGGGTGCTCGGGAGCGGGCACGCCGAGCCGGGTGTCGGCCGCGAGCTCGGCGGCCTGCGCGGCGACCCAGTCGGTGCGCAGGCGGATGTTCAGGAAGCCGGGACCGGCGATCTCCGGGGTCTCCGCCATGTCCGAGAGGTCCACGGCCGCGAGGATGTCCGCGGCGATGTCGCGGGGCTTGCGGCCGAGGCGCTTGGCCAGTCCCATCGCGGCGTTGCACTGGAAGTCCGCGAACTGCGAGGGGCGGATGATCGGATCGGCGTCCGCGAACTCGGGCCCGAAGGCGGCGGCGAAGGCGGACTGGAAGCGCTCGGTCAGCGCGATCTCGGGAGCTGGCATGCGTCCCAGGGTAGTGGCCCTCCCGCACGGTCGGGGGACAGCCCCCTGGCCGCGGACAGCAGCGGTGCCTACCCTGGCCCCATGCGTTCCCTCCTGAGCCTGGTCCTGAACATCATCTGGCTGCTGACCGCCGGCTGGTCGCTCTTCCTCGGCTATCTCGTCGCCGGGATCCTGGCCTGCCTCCTCGTCGTCACGATCCCGTTCGGACTCGCGTCCTTCCGCATCGCGGGCTTCGTGATCTGGCCCTTCGGCCGCGAGGTCGTCGACACCGGCCGCGGCGGCGCCGCCGGGACGATCGGCAACGTGATCTGGTTCGTGATCGCCGGCTGGTGGCTCGCGCTCGGCCATGTCGTCACCGCGCTCGCCCAGGCCGTCACGATCATCGGCATTCCGCTCGCGTGGGCGAACCTCAAGCTGATCCCCGTGACCTGCTTCCCCTTCGGCAAGGAGATCCTCGACGCGGACTCCGCCCGCGCCCGCATGCTCCCCACCGCGCGGTGAGCATGGCGCATCACGGCGTCGACCAGGACGAGTACCGCCGCCTCAGCGACCTGCTCGCCGTGGGCCTGGCCGTGGTCAGCACCCGGCAGGGGCCCCACGATCTGCTCGTCACCGTCGACTCCTATCTCGACATCTCCTACGACCCGCCGACGATGGGCCTGGCCCTGTACGGGCTCTCCCGCGCCGCGGAGGCGGTGGAGGAGGCGGGCCACTGCTGCCTGAGCCTGCTCGCCGAGGACCAGCAGGCGCTCGCCGACCGCTTCGGCACTCCCGGCGCGCCGCTGCAGGGGATGCTCGCCGGGATCGAGGCGGGGCGCACCGCCGACGGGGACGCGATCCTCCCCGGCGCGCTCGCCCACTTCGCGCTGCGCATCGAGCAGGGCGTCGACGCCGCGACCCACCGCCTGCTGATCGGTCCCGTCGTCGAGATGGGGCAGGGCGGCGCCGAGGCGGGCCCCGCGATCCGCTTCGCGGGGGAGAAGCGGGAGCTGCGGCCGTGAGCGCCCTGCTGCGCCTGGCCCTGCGGGCGGTCGCCCGGGCCGGCCGCTTCGACGTGCGCGAGGACTACCAGCGCGTCCGCGCCCTCCAGCGACGCCTGGCCTCGCTGCCGACGGCCCGCTACCGCACCCCCACCTGGGACACCTTCTCCGACGCCCCCGAAGGGCACCGCGTGCCGGTGCGGGTGTTCGCGCCGACCGAGCGGCGCCGCGAGGACCTGCTGCTGTTCTTCCACGGCGGCGGCTGGGTCACCGGCGACATCGAGAGCTACACCCCCGCCTGCGCCACCATGGCGGACCTCACCGGCTGCCACGTCGCCTCCGTCGACTACCGCCTCGCCCCCGAGCACCCGTTCCCCGCCGGGCTCGAGGACTGCTACGGCGTCGCGCGGGGTCTGCTGGAGGACCCGGGCCGGGCGGGTCTGACGGACCCGGACCGGATCGTGCTGGTCGGGGACTCCGCGGGAGGCAATCTCGCCGCCGCCGTCTCGCTGCTGCTGCGCGAGAGCGGCCACCGCGTCCCCTCGCGCCAGATCCTGCTCTACCCGGTCACCCATCACGACCACGACCCCGCCACCTCCCCCTTCGAGTCCGTGCGCCGCCTCGGCGACCGCTACCGGCTCACCAGCACGGAGGTCCAGGACTATCTCGACCTGTACGTCCCGTACCCCGCGCTGCGCCGCAGCCGCCTGGTCGCCCCGCTGATGGCCGAGGACCTCTCCGGGCAGCCGGACACCCTCGTGCTCAGCGCGGGCCTGGACCTGCTGTGCGACGAGGGGGAGGCCTACGGCCGGGCGCTCGCCGCGGCCGGGAACCGGGTGCGGGTCCATCGCCTCGAGGAGGCGCTGCACGGGGTGATCACCCTGCCCCGCTTCGCGCGCCCCCTGAAGGAGGCGTACGAGGTGATCGACGAGTTCCTGGAGCAGGGGCCGTGAAGCTCTCCCTGCCGGTCCGGCGGCGGCACTGGGTGCGCCTGGACAACGCCTCGAACATCTTCCTCGCCGCGCGCAGCGACGTGGACACCAAGGTCTTCCGCATGGCCGCCGAGCTGGACCACGAGGTCGACCCGGCGCTGCTGCAGGAGGCGCTGGAGACGACCTACGAGCGCTTCCCGCTCTACCACGCGGTGCTGCGGCGCGGCGTGTTCTGGTACTACCTCCAGGACAGCGACCTCCGCCCCGTCCTCGAGCCGGAGACCGAGCACACCTGCGCCCCGATCTACCAGGCCGACCGCCGCACCCTGCTGTTCCGCGTCGTCCACCACCGACGCCGGGTGAGCCTCGAGGTGTTCCACGCCCTCTCCGACGGGACCGGGGCGCTGTGGTTCCTCACCGCCTTGCTGGAGGAGTACTGCCGTCGCCGCTTCGCCCCCGAGGACACGGCGGACGCGGCGGGCTCGGTCGAGCCCGAGGTCCACGAGCTGGCCGCCGACTCCTTCGCCCACCACTTCCGCCGGCGCACACGGGCCGAGCGCGCCGCCCGGGCGCGGGAGGAGCAGGAGCGGGCCGCGCACGAGGAGGAGTTCACCCGCGAGGCCGCCTCCGCGATGCTGCGCGCCCAGGAGGAGGAGCCCGAGATCGCGGAGGAGCCCGCGGGAGAGGAGTCCGACGCCCCCGACCCCGCGCCGCGACGGGTGCTGCGCCTGCGCGGCACCCGCACCCCCGACCACCGCACCCGCGTCCTCGAGCTGACGATGCCCGTGGCGCCCGTGCTCGCCCTCGCGAAGGGGGAGGGCGTGGCGATGTCGATGTTCCTCACCGCCGCGTTCTTCGAGGCGATCCGCCGCACCGGCGCGCTGGAGCGGGACTCCCGCGGCGCCCGCACCCTCACCGCCTCGGTGCCGGTGAACCTCCGCCAGTTCTTCCCCTCCGACTCGGCCCGCAACTTCTTCGCCACGATCACGGTCTCGCACACCTACGGCGCCGGCGGCGACTCCCTCGGCGAGGTCGCGCGGCGGCTCCAGGAGGACTTCGGCGCCGAGGCGAGGCCGGAGGCGCTCGAGGGGAGGCTGCGCCGCCTGATCCGGGTGGAGCGCGCTCCACTGGCCCGGATCGTCCCCCGCCCGCTCAAGGACGTGCTGCTGGGGCTGGCCAACCGGGCGAACAACCGCTCGCTCACCGTCGCGATCTCGAACCTGGGCCGGGTTACGCTGCCCGAGGCCGCCGCCCCGCACGTCGGCCGGATGCTCTTCCACGTCTCCGCCGCACGACCCCAGTTCTGCGCCATCTCCCACGCCGGCCTGCTCACGATCTCCTTCACCTCGCCCTTCGTGGAGACGGAGCACGTGCGGGAGTACGCGCGGATCCTCACCGAGGCCGGCATCGAGGTGTCCGTGGCCGCGTCCCGGACCACCGAGGCGGAGCTCGCGGAGGTCGGCCGATGAGGAGATGCCCCGACTGCGCGGTCGGCGTCGAGGGGGAGTGGACCCGCTGCCCCCTGTGCGCGGCGTCGCTCGAGGGCGCCGCCTCGCAGAGCCCCTATCCGGCGGTGCCGCTGCGCTTCCGGCGCCGCCGTGTGCTGCGCGTGCTCACGCTGACCTCGCTCGCGGTGATCGCGCTGTCCTTCCTCGCCCAGCTGCTGTTCCGTCCCGAGGAGCAGGGCCTGGGTGCGCTGCGCTCGGTGTGGCTGGGCGTGGTCGCGACCTGGCTGGTGGTGCTGGTCGCCGTGGGCAAGCGCCGCAACCTCGCGAAGTTCATCGTCTATCTCGTCGCGCTCGCCGGCGGCGTGTGCGTGTACTGGGACTATCTGACCGGCTGGGACGCGTGGTCCCTCACCTTCGTGGTGCCGATCCTGTGCGCCGCCTCCCTGATCGGCCTGGTGATCACGGTGCGGGTGGTGCGGATGCAGGTGGGCGACTACATCGTCTATCTCGGGCTGACGGTGCTGCTGGGGCTCACCCCGATCGTGTTCCTGGCGCTGGGCTGGGTGGGCACCGTGATCCCCTCGGCGATCTGCGGCGGCCTGAGCGTGCTCTCGATCGTGCTGCTGCTGACGGTGCGCGGCGGCGCGGTGCGGCAGGAGCTGGCCACACGCCTGCACCTGTAGCGAAGGTCCCACGGCGCGCCGACGGCTCCTGCGGGCCCGCGCTCCCTAGGATTCGAGGGGCAGACCAGCGCCCGGGCGACCGTCCGGGCGACGAACAGCAGGAGAGAAGGTCGATGGACAGGGATCCGCGCTCGGAGGAGGACCAGGACGCCGACTGGATCTTCGCCATCGACGACCCCCACAGCCTCCCCACCGACCGCCTCCCCGGCCGCGAGGAGTTCGACCGCTACGCCCAGCCGCTGCTCGCTCGCCGCGGTCAGGGCCCGGCGCTGCCGGACCAGGACCGTCCCGGCACCGAGCCCGACGCGGTCACCGGCGCGATCCCCGCGGTGGAGGGCGAGGAGGACGGCTCCGACGGGACCGACGACGACACCGTCGCCCCGCTCGCCCGCCCCCGCGTCGTCTCCTACGCCCGCTCGGGCACCACCCCGAACGCCGAGGACGACGAGATCCCGATCGCCGGCTTCCAGCTGCCGGAGCGGTTCAAGGACCTGGGCCTGTTCGACGCGCTGCGCGACGTGCTCGCCCTGATCTGCCTCACCTCCGCCCTCACCACGACCTTCACCGTCGCGGACAACCCGGTCCTGGACCTGCTGGGCCGGATCTCGATCGGCGTGGCGCTCGCCGCGCTGGTCGCCGTCCACGCCCTGCGCTGGATCCCCGCCGCGCCGCCGCTGCGCGCGATCCGGACGCTGCGCGTAGCGGGCATGGCCCCCGCCCTCGCCATCGCCCTGCTCGTGCTCGGCGCCGACCTCGTCCTCTCCCTCCCGGTGCTCTTCGCCCCCCTGCCCGACGGGCCTCCCGTCGGGGTCGGCGTGGGCGTCTCCCTGCTGCTGCTCGGCGCGATCCTCGGCATCGAGCCGCGCGCCCACGAGGGCTATCTCCCGCAGGAGCGGGCTCGCCGCGCCGCTCGACGGCTGCTCCTCGGGGTCGGGATCGCCGCGGCCGCCGCGCTGCTGCTGGCGCTGGTGATGATCATCGGCCGCCTGTTCACCACCGGCTGGGCGTTCTCGCTGATGACCTTCGCGAACACGCTGATCTCCGCGCTGCTGCTGGCCGTGGTGCTCGCCTCCGCGCTGCGCCGGGAGCGCTCCTGGTACGTCTTCTCCACCGCCGTCGTCGCCGGGCTCGCGATCGCGGCGCTGGCCGACAACACCCTCGGGCTGCAGTTCGCCGCCCCGATCAGCGTCGCCCGCGGCTTCGTCTACCTGCCCTTCCTCCTCGCGGCGCTGGGGCTGATGATCTCGCGCTCCTTCGTGCGCTCCATGCCGCTGTCGTTCCGGCGCACCGATTGGCTGGTGTACTCGGTGCGCGCCCTCGAGCTCAGCGCCCTGATGCACTCCGCCGCGGTGCTGTGGCACCTGATGGGCGCTCTCGCGGCGACCTCCGTGCCCCGCCCCGGCGGCCCCGTCCTCCACCTGGTCGACGCCGTGGTCTGCGCCTGCTTCGTGCTGGTCTCCGTCTTCGGCCGCACCGCGCTGCTCTCCCGCCCCGCGGTCAGCGCCCGGGCCAGCGGGGTCGTCGCCTCGCTCGTCCTGGTCGTGGTCGGCTTCCTCGACGTGATCGTCAGCTCGATCGCGACCGCGAGCGGCGCCGGCCTGGTCACCGGCGGCGTCGCCCTCGTGCTCGGCATCGCCACCTCGCTCATGCTCACCGTCCCCGCTCCCGTGCGGGACGAGTTCGGCGCCCCGGACATCACCCGCATGTTCGCCGACTTCCGCGCCCGCGACAACGGCCGCGTCTCCCTCCTCGACCTGGTCCCCGACGTCTCCGGCGCCACCGCCGAGCGGAAGATCTTCCCCGGCCGCTGACCGGCCGCCGGCCGGCCCGCCGGCCCCGCCCCTCCCCACCCCTGGAGAACCATGTTCCGCTGGAGCCTGCACGGAGACGGCCGCACCGTCGCCCCCGACGCGATCGTCCTGCCCGAGGAGCGTCTCGCCTGGCCGCTGACGATCGGGATCGGCGCCCAGCACGTCATCGCGATGTTCGGCGCGACCTTCCTGGTCCCTGTCATCACCGGCTTCCCGCCCTCGACCACGCTGCTCTTCTCCGGCATCGGCACCCTGCTGTTCCTCACGATCACGAAGAACCGGGTGCCCAGCTATCTCGGCTCCTCCTTCGCGTTCATCGCCCCGATCACCGCCTCCACCCAGGCGGACTCCATGGGCGCCGCGCTCGGCGGGGTGCTCGTCACCGGCGTGCTGCTGGCCCTGCTGGGCCTGCTCGTGCAGCGGATCGGCACGGGCTGGATCGGCCGACTCATGCCGCCGGTGGTGATGGGCTCGATCGTCGCCCTGATCGGCCTGAACCTGGTGCCCACCACCTACCAGAACAACTTCTCGCAGGCCCCGGTCACCGCGACCCTCACCCTGATCGCGATCCTGCTGTGCACCGCCCTGTTCCGCGGACTGCTGGGACGCATCAGCGTGCTGGTCGGCGTGGTCGTCGGTTACCTGATCGCGCTCGCCCGCGGCGAGGTCGACTTCACCCCGGTGCGGGAGGCGGCCTGGCTGGGTCTGCCCGAGTTCCACCACCCGGAGTTCAACCTCGGCCTGCTGCCGATCTTCCTGCCCGTGATCGTGGTGCTGCTGGCGGAGAACGTCGGCCACGTGACCAGCGTCGGCACCATGACCGGGAAGAACCTCGACCACATGGTGGGGCGCACCCTCTTCGCCGACGGTGCCGCGACCGCGCTGTCGGCCACCTTCGGCGGCTCGCCGACGACCACCTACGGCGAGAACATCGGCGTCATGAGCGCGACCCGGGTCTACTCCACCGCCGCCTACTGGGTCGCGGGCCTGGTGGCGATCGGCCTGTCCCTCTCCCCGAAGGTCGGCGCGCTGATCAACACCATCCCGCCGGGCGTGCTCGGCGGCGTGACCTTCGTGCTCTACGGGCTGATCGCGATCGTCGGCTTCCGCATGTGGATCGATGGGAGGGTCGACTTCGCCCGCCCGGTGAACCAGATGACCGCGGGCGTCGCCCTCGTCATCGCGATCGCGGACCTGCACTGGGAGGTCGGCGGCTTCGCCTTCACCGGCATCGCGCTGGGGACGGTGGCGGCGCTGGTCGTCTTCCACGGCATGCGCGGGATCGGCCGCCTGACCGGCACCGAGCGCGGCCCGGCCGACGGGCGCGCCGACCAGGATCGGGAGCCTGCTCGACGCCGGCGATGAGGCGCGACTGGAGCACACCAGCGTGCTCACGGTCGGGGTCGTCGGCTTCGTGGGCCTCGTCGCCCTCGCGGACGTGCTCGGGCGCCCCCTGATCGCCCCCGCCCAAGTCCCCGCCGGGCTCATGGTCTCGC
Organism: Brachybacterium sp. sponge; assembly: GCF_001613775.1. Taxonomy (NCBI): domain Bacteria; kingdom Bacillati; phylum Actinomycetota; class Actinomycetes; order Micrococcales; family Dermabacteraceae; genus Brachybacterium; species Brachybacterium sp. sponge. The sequence goes on from NZ_LRMP01000002.1 coordinate 240,495, forward strand.
TGATCGAGGCGCCGTACCTGGAGTGGCTGCTCTGGCGCTCGCGAGTGTGATGCGCCACGTGCGCCGGGTCGGGCATGTGAGTTCCCCGACCGTCGCGACGGACGGCGCAACAGCGCGGGGAAGCGTGCTGAACTGCGCAGATGCCGGTTGTCCGACCTTCGGACTCCGGATCGGCCTATTCTCTCCATACCCCGGGCATCCTGCACAGTTGGTGGGAATCCGATAATCGACAAGAAGGGACCGCTATGAGCAGCTCAGGTCACGGCCAGGGAGCGGAGGCGCCCGCGCAGGGCTCCGACATCTCCGCATGGCCCGAAGAGCTCCCCAGGACCGTTCATCTTCCCCGGTCCCAGCAGATCGCCACCGACGACTCCGACGACGAGATCACGGAGAAGCTGCGCCGACAGGGCGCGCGCATCAGCAAGGGCACCATCGCCCCGGCCGTGTTCTGGCCCGCGATGGTCGTCGTGCTCGGCGTCGCGCTGCTGGCGATCGTCTTCCCTGAGACCTCCGGGTCGGTGATGGAGAAATCCCAGAACTGGATCGTGGCGAACCTCGGCTGGTTCTACATGCTGGCCATCGGCATCTTCGTCGCCTTCGCGATCATCGTCGCGCTGTCCCGGTGGGGCTCGATCCGGCTCGGCCGTGACGACGACGAGCCCGAGTTCGGGCTGATGTCGTGGTTCGCGATGCTGTTCTCCGCCGGCATGGGCGTGGGGCTCGTCTTCTACGGCGTCGCCGAGCCGCTCGGCTACACGACGAACAGCCCCAAGCCGGGCTGGGACGTCGAGGGCGCAGAGGCCTCGGGCCTCGCGATGGCGCAGACCTTCCTGCACTGGGGCCTGCACCCCTGGGCCGCCTACGCCGTGATCGGCCTGGCCATCGCCTACGCGATCCACCGCCGCGGCCGTCCCGTCTCGATCCGCTGGGCCCTCGAGCCGATCTTCGGCGACCGGGTCAAGGGCTGGATCGGCGACGTCATCGACGTGCTCGCGATCTTCGGCACCGTCTTCGGCATCGCGACCTCGCTGGGCCTCGGCGCTCAGCAGATCGCCGCCGGCATGCAGGTCATCGGCCTGGTCGACGAGGTCTCCACGAACTTCCTGGTGATCCTGATCGTGGTGATCACCTTCATCGCGACCCTCTCCGTGGTCTCCGGCGTCGGCGCCGGCATCAAGTGGCTCTCCAACGGCAACCTGACCCTCGCGGGCCTGCTCGCCGTCGCGGCGCTGCTGTTCGGCCCCACCGTGTTCATCTTCCAGAACTTCGTGGAGTCCCTCGGCATCTACCTCAGCGAGGTCTTCCACCTGACCCTCGACGTCGGCGCGTACACCCGCTCCGAGGAGGCGCAGAGCTGGTTCGCCGGCAACACCCTGTTCTACTGGGGCTGGTGGATCGCCTGGGCGCCGTTCGTCGGCGTGTTCATCGCCCGCATCTCCAAGGGGCGCACCGTGCGCCAGTTCGTCGCCGGCGTGCTGATGGTCCCCACCCTGGTGGGCATGATCTGGTTCTCGATCTGGGGCGGCAACGGCCTGTTCCGCCAGTGGTTCGGCACCGGCGACCTCGGCGACATCACCGCCGAGGAGTCGATGTTCCGCATCTTCGAGCAGTTCCCCGCCACACAGCTGCTGTCGGTGCTCGGCATCATCGTGGTCGCGGTCTTCTTCATCACCTCCTCGGACTCCGGCTCGCTGGTGGTGGACATGCTCGCCTCGGGCGGCCATCCGAACCCGCCGATGTGGTCCCGCGTGCTGTGGGCGCTGCTGGAGGGCCTGCTCGCCGCGGCGCTGCTGCTCTCGGGCGGCCTGACCTCCCTGCAGGCCGGCTCGCTGATGACCGCGCTGCCGTTCAGCGTGATCCTGCTGCTGATGTGCGTGGCGCTGGTGAAGGCGCTGAGCCTGGACCGGGCGGTGCTGGCCGAGCACGAGCGCCTCGCCCGCCTGGAGCGGGTCACCGCGCACATCACCGACGAGGTGAGCCGCACCCACGCCTCGACCGACGAGATCGCCTCGCTGGTCGACGACCGCATCGACTACCGCCTCACCCGCACCCGCGGCGGCATCGGTCGCGGCGGTCACCGGACGCGGGTCGAGGGCAGGAAGAGCGCGCCCAGCGCGCCGAGCGCTCCGCCCGCGGAGGACTGACCCCTCGCGCACGCACTGCATGCCGACGGCCGGCGTCCTGCTCTGGACGCCGGCCGTCGTCATGTCACGAGGGAGAAGAGGTCCTTCGGGTCGTCGGGGTCGGCGACGAGGTCCACCCATCCCAGCAGGTCCGTGCCCTCGGTCGCGTCCAGCGCGCAGCGCAGCGCCGAGAAGTCCCCGAGCGCGAAGCCGACGGAGTCCAGCACCGTCACCTCCTGGTCGGAGGTGCGCCCGGAGGCGTCCCCGGCGAGGATCCGCCACAGCTCCGTGACCTCGAAGTCCTCCGGCAGCTGCTGGATCTCGCCCTCGATCCGGGTCTGCGGCTCGTACTCGACCACCACCCGCGCCTCCTCGAGGATCGTCGGGTCCAGCTCGGTCTTGCCCGGGCAGTCGCCGCCGATGGCGTTCAGGTGCATGCCGGGACGCATCTGCTCGCTGTGCAGCACCGCGGCCCGGGCCTTGTCCGCCGTGCAGGTGGTGACCACGTCGGCGCCCTCGAGCACGTCCTCGATCGAGCTCGCCGCGTGGATCTCGAAGCCGAGCGGGACGAGGTTGCGCCGCACCTTCTCCACCGCCGCCTCGTCGAGGTCCAGCACGCGCAGACGGTCGATCCCGAGCACGGTCCGCATCGCGAGCGCCTGGAACTCGGCCTGCGAGCCCGCCCCGATCAGGGCGTGGACGCCGGCGCCGGGCAGGGCGAGCTCCCGCGCGGCGAGCGCCGACGTCGCTGCGGTGCGCAGCGCGGTCAGCAGCGTCATCTCGGAGAGGAGGATCGGGTAGCCGTTGTCGACGTCGGCGAGCACGCCGAAGCCCGTCACGGTCTGCAGCCCGCGGGCGGGGTTGTGCGGGTGGCCGTTGACGTACTTGAAGGAGTACAGCGATCCGTCGCTGGTCGGCATCAGCTCGATCACCCCGTGCGGGCTGTGGCTGGCCAGTCGCGGGACCTTCTCGAACTCCTCCCAGCGCAGCAGGTCGGACTCCAGGTATCTCACCATCCCCGCGAGGATGTTCTCGATGCCGTCGCGTCGGATCCAGCGGATCGTCCCGGGGACGTCGAGCAGGTGCGGCATGGTCCTCTCCTCTCGGTCGGCGCCTCGTCGCGCCGGAGCGAGGGTCGCTCCCGCTCCCAGGGTAGACGCGGACCAGGCCCGGCGGGGGAGGAGCTGCTGCTCCGCCCCCGCCGGGCCCGGTCTCTGGATGTCCTGCTCAGTACTCGATGACCACGCGGCCGTCGATCTTCCCCTCCCTCATCTCGCCGAAGATCTGGTTGATGTCCTCCAGCGAGCGGCGGGAATAGGTGGGGTGGATCTTCCCGGCCGCGTAGAACTCGATCGCCTCGGCGAGGTCCTGGCGGGTGCCGACGATCGAGCCGCGGATCGTCAGGCCTTTCAGCACGATGTCGAAGATCGGGGCGGGGAAGTCCCCGGGGGGCAGGCCGTTGAACACGATCGTCCCGCCGCGGCGGGTCATGCCGATCGCCTGCCCGAACGCCTTGGGGTGCACGGCCGTGACGAGCACGCCGTGGCTGCCGCCGACCTGCTCCTGGATCGCCTCGACCGGGTCGACCTGGCTCGCGTCCACGACGATCTCCGCGCCGTGCTTGGTGGCGAGGTCGAGCTTCTCCTGGGCGATGTCCACCGCGATCACGCGCATCCCCATCGCGACCGCGTACTGCACCGCGATGTGGCCGAGCCCGCCGATCCCGGAGATCACGACCCACTGCCCGGGCTGCACCTCGGTGCGCTTGAGCCCCTTGTAGACCGTCACCCCGGCGCACAGCACGGGGGCGATCTCGTAGGGGTCGGCGCCCTCGGGGATCCGGGCGGCGAACTTCGTGTCCACGAGCATGTACTGGCCGAAGGAGCCGTCGGTGCTGTAGCCGCCGTTCTGCTGCTCCTCGCAGAGGGTCTCCCAGCCGGTGCGGCAGTACTGGCAGTCGCCGCAGGCGCTCCACAGCCAGGCGTTGCCGAGCAGGTCGCCGACCTTCACGTCGGTGACGCCCTCGCCGACCTTCTCGACCGTGCCCACGCCCTCATGGCCGGGGACGAAGGGCGGGGACGGCTTGACGGGCCAGTCGCCCTCGGCGGCGTGGAGGTCGGTGTGGCACACGCCGGAGGAGATCAGCTTGACGAGGGCCTGGCCCGGTCCGGGCTCGGGGAGGGTGTACTCCTCGACGGCGAGGTCGCTCCCGAACTCGTGGACGACGGCGGCGGTCATGGTGGTGGTCATCTCGTGCTCCTTGGTCGGCCCGTTCTCGGGCAGGGGGTGAGGGCGGGCCGTCGACAGATCGTCGAGGGGCCGCTGCGGTAGCGGGGTGGATGCTGCGGGGTGGGTCGGCTCAGAAGAAGCCGAGCTTGTTCTCCGAGTAGGAGACCAGGAGGTTCTTGGTCTGCTGGTAGTGGTCGAGCATCATCAGGTGGTTCTCGCGGCCGATGCCGGAGGACTTGTAGCCGCCGAACGCGGAGTGCGCCGGGTAGGAGTGGTAGTTGTTCACCCATACGCGTCCGGCCTGGATGGCGCGGCCGGCGCGGTAGATGATGTTCTGCTGCCGGCTCCACACGCCTGAGCCCAGCCCGTACAGGGTGTCGTTCGCGATCGAGATCGCCTGGTCGTAGTCGCTGAACGAGGTCAGCGCCAGCACCGGCCCGAAGATCTCCTCCTGGAAGATCCGCATGGAGTTGTCGCCGCGGAACACGGTGGGGGTGACGTAGTAGCCGCCGGAGAGGTCGCCGCCGAGGTCGGCGCGCTCGCCGCCGGTGAGCAGCTCGGCGCCCTCCTGCTTGCCGATGTCGATGTAGGAGAGGATCTTCTCGAGCTGGTCGTTGCTGGCCTGCGCGCCGATCATGGTGTCGGTGTCCAGCGGGTCGCCCTGCTTCGTGGCCTCGACGCGCTTCAGCCCGTCGGCGACGAAGGAGTCGAAGATGCTCTCCTGCACCAGGGCGCGCGAGGGGCAGGTGCACACCTCGCCCTGGTTCAGGGAGAACATCGCGAAGCCCTCGAGCGCCTTGTCGTAGTAGGCGTCGTCCTGCGAGGCGACGTCCTCGAAGAAGATGTTCGGGCTCTTGCCGCCGAGCTCCAGCGTGACCGGGATGAGGTTCTGGCTCGCGTACTGCATGATGAGCCGGCCCGTGGTGGTCTCGCCGGTGAAGGCGATCTTGGCGATGCGCTTGTTGGAGGCGAGCGGCTTGCCGGCCTCGACGCCGAAGCCGTTGATGATGTTCAGGACGCCCTCGGGCAGCAGGTCGCCGATCAGCTCGGCGAGCACCAGGATCGAGGCGGGGGTCTGCTCGGCGGGCTTGAGCACGACGGCGTTGCCGGCGGCGAGGGCGGGGGCGAGCTTCCACACCGCCATCAGCAGCGGGAAGTTCCAGGGGATGATCTGGCCGACCACGCCGAGCGGCTCGTGGAAATGGTACGCGACGGTGTCGTCGTCGATCTGGGAGAGCGCGCCCTCCTGGGCGCGGATCGCGCCGGCGAAGTAGCGGAAGTGGTCCACCGCCAGCGGCAGGTCAGCGTTCAGGCACTCGCGGATCGCCTTGCCGTTGTCCCAGGTCTCGGCGACGGCGAGCATCTCGAGGTTCTCCTCGATGCGGTCCGCGATCCTGTTCAGGATCACCGCGCGCTCGGCGACCGACGTCTTCCCCCAGGCGGGGGCGGCGGCGTGGGCGGCGTCGAGGGCGAGCTCGACGTCCTCGGCGGTGGAGCGGGCGACCTCGGTGAAGATCTGGCCGGTGACGGGGGTGGGGTTCTCGAAGTACTCGCCCTTCACGGGCGGCACCCACTGCCCGCCGATGTAGTTCTCGTAGCGGGGCTTGAAGGTGACCTTCGAGCCCTCCGTGCCGGGGTGTGCGTAGACAGTCATGGCGTTCCCTTCTGCGGTCGACGTCGTCGTCGGTGCGTAGAACGTAATCCACATCACGTTGCATGCACGTTGCGCGGGCGCTGCGACCGCGACGTCAGGCCGTCTCGCCCCGCAGCTCCCGAGCCCGGGTCGCGGCGGCCGTCCGCTCGGGGGCGTCGGCCGGGGCGATCTGCAGGATCGTCATGAGCACCTCGAGGTCGTGCGCGGCTTCGGGCCGCTGCGCGTAGGCCCACAGCTGCGCGGCGCCGCCGCTCCCGAGCACGAGCTCTCGCAGATGGTCGTCCACCTGGGCGCTCAGACGGCGGATCACGGGAGCGTCGGAACCGGGCAGCAGCTCGCCGCTCCAGTGTGCGAGCGCCGTGTCCAGGTCGCCGCGCGCGAGGGCGGACCGTGTCTGCTGCAGGTCGCTGTCGACCTCGCCCTGAAGTCGGTAGGGGCGTGAGGCGATCGCGGGCCCGCCGTTCACCTCGAGCACGCGCCGCAGGCGCACCACCTCGGCGCGGACGGTGCTCTCGGCGGAGGCGCCGCCGTGGAGGTCCTCGGCGAGCTCCGCTCCACGCACCCCGTCGGGGGCCAGGTGCAGGAGGGTCAGCAGCTCGGCGTGGCGGCCGCTCAGCTCGACGGCGTCCTCGCCGAGGAGGAGCTGCGGGGTGCGGCGCCCGGTGAGCAGCAGGTGGGCGGGTGCGGCGGGGGCGCGTCCCGCGCCCTGCGCGCGCAGCTCCGCCTGGAGGGCGCGCGAGGTCGCCTGGAGCAGCGGCAGCACCAGGGGCGCGACCGCGTCCGCGCTGCCGGTGACGTCGAGCACCCCGATCGTCGACCCGGTGCGCGGGTCCAGCACCGGCACGGCGCTGCAGCTCCACGGATGCACCGCCTCGTTGAAGTGCTCGGCGCCCACCACCTGGGTGGGGGAGCCGGTGGTGAGGGCGAGCGAGGGGGCGGAGGTGCCCATCGCGGGCTCGGACCAGTCGGCGCCGGCGGCGAAGCCCATCGCATCGGCTCGGGAGGTCACGGAGGAGCGGCCCTCGACCCAGAGCAGCCGGCCCTCCGCGTCGCCGAGCGCGACCATGAGCCCCGCGTCGACGGCCGGCTCGATCAGTCGCGAGCGCAGCAGCGGCAGCATCGCGGAGAAGGGATGCGCGCGGCGCGCCCGGGCGAGCTCGTCGCCCTCGAGCACGGCGCGTGCGGTGCCCGTGCCGTCGGGCAGTGCGGCCAGCGAGCGCCGCCAGGAGTCCAGTACCGGGGCGCGCACAGGCCACGGCGTCTCGTCGGGGACGCTCTGAGCGCGCAGATCCTCGTGCGCTCGCCGCAGCTGCGCCTGGTAGTCGGAATTCGTCGGCGACCAGTCGGTCACGGTCATCCTGCCTCGCTCACGATCCACCTCGTCGTCGTTCGTGCCACAGGTGCGATGACGGTACCCCGGCGAGGGAGGGGTCGCAACGAGATCCGGCGCGGCCGGACACGGGGACGGGAGGAGACCGAGCGGTCGGCGTCCGAGCCCTTCCCTTCTCCGTGCGGTCCCGGCGACCTAGGTTGGGAGGAGACCGCAGGTGCCATCGCCCCACCGCATACCCGGTGGTCAGAGGAGGAGCACGCCATGAGAGTCGCCGTCATCGGAGCCACCGGGAACGTCGGGACCGAGGTGCTCGCAGCCCTCGCCCGCCGGCCCGAGGTCACCTCGGTCCTCGGAATCGCGCGGCGTCTCCCCGTGCGCACCGAGGAGCCGTACGCGAGCGCGGAGTGGGCCGCGATCGACATCGGGGGCGCGACGCCTGCGCAGGAGGCGATCGCCGAGCTCACCGAGGCGCTGCGTGGAGCGGACGCCGTCATCCATCTCGCCTGGCTGATCCAGCCCAACTCTCACCGGGACCTCCTGCGCCGGGTGAACGTCGACGGGACGGCTCACGTGGGCCGGGCCGCCGCGGAGGCGGGGGTCGGCACCCTGGTGGTCGCCTCCTCGGTCGGTGCCTATTCTCCGTCCCCGGGACGGGAGGTCCGTGACGAGTCGTGGCCTACGGGCGGCGTGCGCACCTCCCATTACAGCGTGGACAAGGTCGCCCAGGAGCAGGTCCTCGACGAGATCGAGCGTATGCACCCCGCGATGACGCTCACGCGCCTGCGCCCCGCGCTGATCTTCCAGGGGGACGCCGGCTCCGAGATCCAGCGCTACTTCCTGGGCCGATGGATGCCCGTGCAGCTGCTGCGCGCCGGGCGGCCGCCGCTGCTCCCGCTGCCGCGCGGGCTGCGGATCCAGGCGGTGCACGCCCGCGACGTCGCCGAGGCATACGCCGCCGCGGCCGTGGCAGAGGTGCCCGGCGCCTTCAACATCTGCGCGGACGATGTACTCGACGTGCGGGACCTCGCTCACCTCGTGGGCACGGGGCGAGCGATCGAGCTTCCCGTGCCCGCGGTGCGCGCCGCGCTCGCCACAGCGCACCGCGCAGGTCTGGTCGCCGCGGACCCCGGATGGCTGGACATGGGCATGAACGTCCCCGTGATGGACAACGCCCGCGCCGACCGCGAGCTGGGCTGGCGGCCCCGTCACAGCGCCGCCGACGCCCTCTCCGAGCTGCTCGAGGGGATGGCCGACGGCCGGGGCACCGGCTCGGTGCCGATGCGTGCGCGCGACAGCCGACGGGCGCGCCTCGCGGTCGACGGGACCTCCGCGGGCGAGGGCGCGGGCGGCGACGCCGGGGCCTCGCCGCGGATCGACACCGGGCTGCTCGGGCTCTACCTGTCCGACCACCTCACCGGGGCCGCCGCCGGCGCAGCCCGCATCGACCGGATGGCCGCCGACTTCGTGGACACGCCCGTCCACCCCGTGCTCTCTTCGATCGCCGAGCAGATCCGTGCCGAGCGGCGCTTCCTCCACCAGCTGATCGACGACCTAGGACTGCGACGCCGGCGCTACCGGCAGGCCGCGGCCTGGCTCGGCGAGCATGCGGGCCGTCTGAAGAGCAACGGGCGGCTCGTCGCGCGCTCCCCGATGACGATGGTGCTCGAGGCGGAGCTGATGCGCAGCGCGGTGATCGGCAAGCGGGGCAGCTGGCTCACCCTCGCCGACAACGCCCAGGAGCTCGGACTGGACGAGGACCGGTTCCGCGAGCTCGCCGAGCAGGCGCTGCACCAGTTCGAGCAGCTCGAAGCGGTCCACGCCTACGCCCGCCGGCGTGCGTTCCGCACCGACCGCGGGACCTTCGACCCGCCGGAATGAGAGGGACGAGGCGCAGGGCGGTGTGGTCGGTGCGTGACGAGCGCACCGACCTCCCTGTCCCTGTACCTCGACCGTCTCACCGCAGCGCTGTCCATGGCGACGGGCTCCGCCGCGCCGCATGACGCGATCCCACGGCTTCGACCCCGTGGGCGACGCGGGCCGCCGCAGCGGCGCCCCCGCCTACGGCTTCGACACGACACGCCCCGACGGCGCGCGCCTCCAGCTGTACTCCGTGCCCGGCTCCACGGTGATCCGCCTGTCCGGCGTCCCCGTGGAGCCGTCGGAGTGCGACGGCTGAGCGCTCCCGCTCACCCCTCGCCCGCGGCGCGCCCCTTCGCCTTGCCGTTCGAGTGAGCGGGCGGGCCCTGCTCCCCAACGTGCCCGGGCTTCCCCGGCTGTCCGGCGTGCGCCGGCGGGCCCGTGCGCTTCCCGTCCTCGCCCGTGCCCTGCTCGGCGACGAACACGGCGACGGTGTGCGCGGGCACGCTCACGGTCCCGGTCTCCGCGTCCCAGCTCGCGCCCTTGACGACCTCGTCGGCGCCGCTGGCCTGCACCTCGTGCAGCTCGTACCCGAGTCCGGCCATGTGCTCGATCTGCTCGGTGAGCGGCTCGTCGGAGGCGTTGAAGACGGTGACCGCGCCGTCGAGCGCCGGGTCGACGTCGGGGCCGACGGTGTCGTCGATCCGCATCACGAGCAGGCCCGGGGTCGCCTCGGGACCGGCGTTCGGGAAGGTGACCTTCTGGCGGATCAGCTCCGCATCGCCGAGGGTGAACAGCGGCGTGGAGGAACGCAGGCGCAGCAGGTCCAGGGTGACCTCGCTGCTGGACGCGATGTCCTCGGGGGCGGGGTTCTTCGCCGGGTCCTCGAGCATCGGCACCATCAGGTCCCAGGCCTCGCCGTTCTTGCCCTCGGGCGGCAGGCCGTTCGCGTACCCGCTGTCCTGCTCGGTCCAGTCGATGGCGTTGAAGTGGTCGCCGGAGTCGTAGCTGTCGCGGTCCAGCGACTTCGAGCGCATCAGGTCGGTGCCGCCGGCCCAGAAGGAGGGCGACTGCCCCAGCGCCACGGTCGCGAGCGAGAGCGTGTTCATCCGCACGCGCACGTCCATCGGGGCGTCCTGCGGCAGCTTCCACACGTTCATGTCGTACAGCGCCTCGTTGTCGTGCGCGTCGACGTAGTTCACGGTCTCCTCGGGCGCCGTCGCATACCCGGCCGGGGCGCCGTTGTAGTCCAGCTGATCGCCGCGCACCACCTCGCCGGTGGAGCCGAGCAGCTCGTAGTCGGCGAGGTTCCCCGCCATCCCGAGCCGGATCAGGTCGGTGCGGTGACGCAGGTCGGTCAGCTGCTCCGCCTCGCCCACCTCGGCGTGGCCGTTGGGCATGGTGGCGAGCCCGTTGCCGAAGCCCTGGGAGGTGCGCTTGTCGGTGTCGAAGGGGCTGCCGCCGTGGACGGCGTCGCGCAGCCGGTCGTTGAAGGTGCCGATCGAGGTGCCGCCCAGCTGCCCCTGCGTGGCCTGGGTGAAGCGGGCGTTGCCGGCGACCTCGCCGAAGTCCCAGCCCTCGCCGTAGAGGTAGATGCCCTTGCCGTCCACGCCGTCGGACTCGAGGGTCAGCTCGTCCAGCGCCTCGCGCACGGCGAGCATGTTCTCGCGGCTGTGATGGCCCATGAGGTCGAAGCGGAAGCCGTCGACGCCGTAGTCCCGCGCCCAGGTCACGGTCGAGTCGACCATCAGCTTCTGCGCCATCGCGTGCTCGGTGGCGATGTTCGAGCAGCAGGTGGAGTTCTCGACGCCGCCGGCGAGGTCCAGGCGCTGGTAGTAGCCGGGGACGATGCGGTCGAGCACCGAGCGCTCGGACTGCCCGTGCGCGGCGGTGTGGTTGTACACCTGGTCGAGCACGACCTGCAGGCCCATGCCGTGCAGCTCGCCCACCATGGCGCGGAACTCGCGGGTGCGCTCGCCGCCGATCTGGTGGCCCTCGGTCGCGTACGAGCCCTCGGGCGCCATGTAGTGCAGCGGGTCGTAGCCCCAGTTGTAGGCGTCCTCGCCCGCGACGGCCGCGACGGCCTCCTGCTGCGCGGGGGAGGCGGGGCCGGCGTCGGCGGGGATGTCCGGGCGCAGCTGTGCGGCGCGGTCCTCCTCGATGGTGGCGATGTCGAAGGTGGGCAGCAGGTGCACGGTGGTCATGCCCGCCTCGGCGAGCTCGGCCAGGCGCGCGGAGCCCGCCGAGTCCGGGTGGCCGACGGCGGCGTAGGAGCCGCGGATCCCCTCGGGCAGCGCCTCGTCGCCGGCGGAGAAGTCCCGCAGGTGCATCTCGTAGATGGTCTGGTCGGCGAACTGCGCGACCTCGGGGGCGGGCGTGTCGGTCCACACCTCGGGCGCCCAGCGCGGGTCGTCCAGGTCCACGAGCACCGAGTGTGTCGAGTTCACGGTCAGGCCCACGGAGTACGGGTCGGTGACGACGTTGGTGACGACCTGGTCGAGGGCGGGCACGTACACCTCGACCGCGAACGTATAGGCCTGGCCGGTCCAGTGCCTCCTGCCCTCGAACGTCCACGCGCCGTCCGCGCCGCGCCGCATCGGGTACGTCCGCACGGGGTCCGACGGGGCGGTCGCCTCGTCCGCCGGGCCGTGCAGCTGCAGGGTGACGGCGCGGGCGGTCGGCGCCCACAGCGCGAGGCTCGGCGCGCCGTCCTCCCAGCTCGCACCGAGCTGCTGCTCCGCGGCGGCCTCGGCGTAGAGCGCGTCGAGCACGCCGGGGATCTGCAGCCCGGTGAGCACCTCGAGTCCGTCCGGGCCGTGCTGGGCGACGACCAGCTGGCCGCGCAGCGCCTTCTCGAGCACTCCGCGCTCGAGCTCGGGCAGGTCGAGGGCGAGGTGGCCGTCCAGGTGCGCGCGGCCGACGAGCTCGTCCTCGGCGAGGCCGCCGTCCCGCAGGGTCAGCTCGCCGAGGCTCCTCCCACCGGTGACCTCGTCGCCGTCGGCGGAGATCCCGCCGCCGGGCGCGGTGAACAGCTCCCAGCGGGTCGCGCCCGCATCGGCCACGAGGTCGGCGGGCCAGGCGATCGTGTCCGTGTCGACGAAGTGGGCCAGCTGCTTGCCGGAGCCCGCGGTCAGCGAATCGGAGGCCTCGATGGTCAGCTGATGGGTGGCCGGGTCGTACTCGAAGGTCACGATGTCTCCGTCCTGGGTCGAGAAGGTGTGATTGGCGCCGTCGGGCACGCCGTCCACGCCGTAGTTCTCCGCCCACGATCCACCATGGGCGACCTTCACCTCGTAGGACCCGCGGGGCAGGTCCTCGGTGGAGAAGGTGTAGATCCCGTCGCCGTCGGCGTCCTGCATCCAGGTGCGCATGCACCCGGGCATCCAGTCCTCGGGGCAGCCGAGCGCGGCGTTCATCGAGCCGGGGAGGGTGAGGAAGGGGCCCTGGGCGCTGTTCTGCACGACGTGCGTGACCGGGTCGTACCAGAAGGTGAGCGGCCCGCCGTCGTGGGTGTAGGTGATGTCGCCGCCGCCGGGCACACCGCCTGCGCCGTAGTTCTCGTCCCAGCTGCCGCCGATGGCGACCTTGAAGGCGTAGTCGCCGGCGGGCAGGTCGAAGGTGCCGGTGTACTTGCCGGAGTCGGCGTCCAGGTCCAGCTGGGCGGAGGTGCAGTCGGGCTGCCAGTCGCCCGCGCAGCCCATCGCCGCATTGTGCGAGCCGGGCAGGGTCACTGTCTGCCCGTCGACCTCGCCGCCGCTGTTCCCGTCCTGGGAGCCGGTCGCGGAGAGGTCCGCGCCCACCACCGCGGTGACGGAGTCCGCCACGCGCGCGCCGCTCGCGTCGGTGGAGACGGCGCGGTACTCGATCAGGGTGCCGACGGGCAGGTCCGCCACGTCGTGGAAGATCCGCGGGGTGTCGTCCTCGGCGGTGCCGAGCGGGGTCCACGCCGTCTCACCGGCCGCCCGCCAGCTGAAGGAGGTCTCGGCCCAGCGGTCCTGGGCCACGGTCGCGGAGATCGGGGCGTGTCCCTCGACCTTTCCGCCGTCGGCCAGATCCAGGGTGATCGCCTGCGCGTCACCGGCCGGGGCGACGGGCTGATCGGCCACCAGGACCGCCGCGCCGAGCGAGGGGACCGTGAGCTCGAGGGTCCCGTCGGCCGCGGCGGTCACCGGGGCGTGGTCGCCGTACAGCGGCGAGTAGCTCGCGCCCGGGGTGAGGGCGGTGAGGGTGACGGTGCGCTCCTCGGGTGCGTTGTTCAGCGCCACCAGGTGCTCGATCTTCTCGTCGCGGTTCACGCGGGAGAAGGCGTAGACGCCGGCGCCGTCCTCGGCGTACAGCTCGATCTGCGCGCCCGTGGACAGCGCAGGCGTCTCGCCGCGCAGTGTGGCGAGCTCGCTGATCAGCGGGTACAGCTGCGTCTCGGTCGAGAAGTGCTCGCCGCTCCCGTACGGGGTGCCGTCGATCAGGGTGTCGTCGAGGTAGGACGGCACCTGGCTGGCGAACATCGACTGACGGGCGTCCTTGTCGTTGCCGTCGCCCACGAAGCCCTGCTCGTCGCCGTAGTAGATGACGGGCTGGCCGCGGGTCAGCAGCATGGTCTCGTGCGCGAAGGCGGCGCGCTCGTCGAGCCGGTCGGAGCTGCTGAGCAGGTTCCCGATGCGGCCCATGTCGTGGTTGCCCAGGAAGGTGGGCAGGTCCGCGGCGGAGGAGTCGGCGGTCGTGTAGTGGTCGTCGGCGGCGAACAGCCCGGCCATGCCCTGCGCGGTGTAGCCCTTGGCCCAGTTGGTCGCGGAGGCCTGGTAGGCGAAGTCGAGCACCGAGTCCATCTCGGTGTCCCGCACGTAGGGGGACAGCAGCGTCGCGTCGGCGTCGTACACCTCGCCGAAGGTGAAGAACTGGTCCCCGGCCGGGGTCGCGGCCTGGTGGTCGACCAGGGCGGAGGTGAAGGTCTGCCAGAACGCGAAGTCGACGTGCTTGACGGTGTCGATACGGAATCCGTCGATCCCGAAGTCCATCCAGGTGGTGTAGATGTCCGTCATCGTCTCGACCACGCGCGGGTCTTCGGTCATCAGGTCGTCGAGGCCGTCGAAGTCGCCGAAGGTGACGGACTCGCCCTCCCACGTCGAGTTGCCGCGGTTGTGGTACATCGTCACGTCGTTGAGCGCCTCGGGGACCATCACTCGGTTCTGCTCCGAGCGGACCGGGGTGTAGGGGAACGAGGTCTCCGCATCGAAGGCCGGGAAGTCCGGGGACTGGGCGAGTGCCGTGACGTCCACCGGGTTCCCGTCCTGGTCGAGGTAGGGGGCGGTGGCCTGGTCGACGTAGCCGTACTCGCCCTCCTCGTAGTCGATGAGGTCCGCGGTGTGGTTGGTGATGATGTCGAAGTACACCTTGATGCCGCGCGAGTGCGCGTCCTCGATCAGCGCCTTGAGCTCCTCGTTGGTGCCCAGATGCGGGTCGATGGTGGTGAAGTCGGTGATCCAGTAGCCGTGGTAGCCGGCGCTCGCGTCCGCGCCCTCGCCCTGCACGGGGTTGTTCGTGAAGGACGGGGTCAGCCAGATGGCGCTCATCCCCAGGTCTTCGATGTAGTCGAGCTGCGAGTGGAGCCCGGCGATGTCCCCGCCCTGGTAGAAGCCCTTGTCGGTGGGGTCGAAGCCGTGGTCGAGGCGGTCTCCCTCGAGGCCGCCGGTGTCATTGCTCGGATCGCCGTTCTCGAAGCGGTCGGTGAGCACGAAATAGAAGGTCTGCCCGCCGCCGGGATGGCGGTAGGGGGCCGCGGCGAGCTCGTCGTCCGCCTCGGTGTACTCCCCGTCCTGCTCGGCCAACTCGACGGACAGCCGCGAGGTTTCCGCATCGAAGCGGAAGGTGATCTCGGCGGGCGCAGCGACGGCCAGCGGGATGTTGTCCTCCCCGCCGTCCAGGCCGTAGGCCTCGTCCCAGCCGCCGCCGATCGCGGCCTTGACCTCGAACTGCCCGGCAGGCACCTCGAAGGTCGACTCCCACTGCCCGGCCGTGTCGGTGGGGGAAAGGGCGGTGGCCTCGCAGGCCGGGTCCCAGTCCTCGCCGCAGCCCAGCTCGTCCTGCAGGGAGCCCGTGAGCACCGGCTGCCCGGGGCCGACGGCGTGCACGAGCGGGGCGGTGCTCAGCATCGTCGCCGTGCCCATCGCCAGTGCTCCGGCGATCGCGAGCAGACGGGTTCTCATCGGGCGGGCGGAGGGCTGGATCGACATGCGGGGACTCCTCTGTCCGGGCAGCAGCGTCGACCGGGGCCGACGGGAGAGGCAGGCGGTGCGGAGCACCCGACCTGCAAGAACTTGCAGTGCATCTGCCGCTCCTGTGCGGCCGACGCGTCGACCACCGTAGGCGGGCCAGGTCGCACGCTCAAGGGAACCCGCAGAACCTGCAAGAACTTTCAGGGCGGTGGGGGCGGTACCGTCGAGGAGTGACCAGCGCACTGACCACGTACCTCGACCGACTCACCGCGGCCCTCGCCTCCGCGCAGACCTCCGATGTCGCCGATGCGCACGGCCCCGGCGACCTGGTGCTCCCCGACCGCGGCATCTCCGGCAGCGCGGAGGAGGATGGCGACATCCCCGAGCTGTCCTTCCTCTCCGGCGCCCGGGAGGATCACCTGGGCGTCGCCGTCTGCACGATCGACGGCGAGATCACCGCCTCGGGCACCGGGCACGCCTTCCCGATGCAGTCCATCTCGAAGGCGTTCGCCTACGGCGCGGCGATCGACCTGCACGGCGCGGAGTATGTCGAATCCCTCGTCGACGAGGAGCCGACGGGGGAGGAGTTCAACGCCCTCAGCCTTGACCCGTACACCAAGAAGCCGAAGAACCCGCTGGTCAACATCGGTGCGATCCGCACCCACGCCATGCTCGGCACCACCCGGGAGGAGCGCACGCAGCGGCTGCGCGCGGTGCTCGACGCCGCGGCGGGCCGCCCGCTCGCCCCGCACGAGGTGACCTGGCGCGAGGAGCTCAAGAGCGCCGACCGCAACTACGCGCTGGCCTACATGCTGCGCGCCGCCGGCTCGATGAGGGAGGACGCGATCGAGGTGGTCGACGGCTACATCGAGGGCTGCTCGGTGCTCACGACCGTCACCGACCTCGCCGTCATGGCCGCGACCCTCGCCTCCGGCGGCACGAACCCGCTCACCGGCCAGGAGGTGTTCTCCCGCGTCGCCGCCCGCCAGGTGCTCTCGGTGATGCTCACCTGCGGCATGTACGACAACGCCGGCGACTGGGTCAGCGACGTGGGCCTGCCGGCGAAGTCCGGGGTGGGCGGCGGGATCATCGCGGGCCTGCCCTCACGCTTCGGGGTCGCGAGCTATGCCCCGCAGCTGGACCTGCACGGCAACTCCGTGCGCGGCACGCTCTTCTTCGAGCGGCTCAGCGCCGACTTCGCCCTCCACATGCTCGATGGCGTCGAGCCGCGCGATCTCGAGGAGTGCGCCCGCGAGCTGATGGACGCGGGGACGCATCCGTGAGCACGATGCGGGAGCACGTTCCCGATCGGTAGACTCGCCGCCATGAGTTCCCCTTCGCGCAACGAGCTGGTCCGTCGCCCCTTCGAGGGCCTGCCCAACGAGCAGGACCTCGTCGCGATGCGCCAGCTGATCCCCGCGGCGACCATGTCGGCGAGGACCACCGAGGAGTACGGCGCGGTCGACGTCGAGCTCGCCACGATCCTGCCGATGGCCTGGCCCGCCGTGCGCCGCACCGACGGCACCGTCACCGTCGGCGTGCAGGCCCCGTTCCCCGGCGGCGACCTCTCCCGCGGGCTCGGCCAGGCGATCCGCCAGGCGGTCGCGCTCGAGCCCGGCAACCCGATCACCTCCGTCACCCTCGAGGACGACTCCCCGCGCCTGCAGGACGTGCTGGACCTCTCCGGCGACTTCGCGATCCGGGTCCAGGACACCTTCGAGTTCTGGCTCGACCCGAGCGCCGAGCGCACCGGCGAGATCGAGCAGGCGATCACCCAGGCGAACGACTCGATCATGCCCACCCGCCCGGTCGAGGGCCTGCCCCACGCCTACTGGGTCGACGCCGGCCCCAAGGAGCACGTGCGCTGGGTGCTGGACGCCGACGAGGACCGCGTCATCGACGCCGTCACCCGCCTCCACGCCCGCCGCGAGTCCGCGCTCTGCGAGGGCGCGAAGTACGTCGGCTCCTTCCGCGCCGAGGGTCTGTCGATCCCCGTCTGGGACCTGCCCAAGGGCGCCGGGGTCGAGGCCGCCGAGGCGGAGGCCGAGTCCTTCCGCGCCCGCTTCGAGGAGGCGCTGACCTCCACCGAGCCGCTCACCGCGATCGAGCGTCGCGCCCGGGGCGGCATCGTCGCCCGTCAGGTGACGCTGCGATGAGCGCCGCGGGGCCGCTGACGGCGCACCGCCCCGAGCGGGTCGCCGTCGTGATCCCCGCCAAGAACGAGGCGGAGCGGATCGAGGCGACCATCGCGTCGGCCCGGGGGATCCCGGGGGTCGACCTGGTGGTCGTCGTCGACGACGGCTCGTCCGACGCCACCTCCGCCGTGGCGATGGGGGCCGACGCCCTGGTGGTGCGGCACAAGACCAACCGCGGCAAGGCCGCGGCGATGGCGACCGGCGCGCAGATGGTCGCGATCCAGGAGGGCGCCGAGCGGGCCGACGGCGGGGCGGACTTCTCCGAGGAGCTGCACGCCGAACCCCGCTCGCCCGGCCACACCGGCCCGCTGCCCGTGATCGACGACCGCGCCTCCGAGCCCCGCGCCCTGCTGTTCCTCGACGCGGACATGGGGGAGAGCGCCGCCGCCGCGCAGCCGCTGGTCGAGGCGGTCCTCGGCGAGGGCGTCGACATGGCGATCGCGCTGCTGCCGCCGCAGTCGGGCGCCGGCGGGATGGGCGTCGTGGTGCGCACCGCCCGCCGAGGCATCCTCCGCGCGACCGGCTGGGAGGCGACGCAGCCGCTGTCCGGCACCCGCTGCATCACCCGCGAGACCTGGGACGCCTGCCAGCCCCTCGCCCCCGGCTGGGGCGTGGAGACCTCGCTGACGATCGACGCGCTGACCGCCGGCTTCTGGGTCAAGGAGGTCCCCGCCGATCTCCACCACCGCGCCACCGGCAACGACCTGCGCGGCCGCCTGCACCGCGCCGCCCAGCTGCGCGACGTGCTGCGCGCGCTCGCCCGCACGCGCCACCTGAGCCCGGAGATCGAGGAGGAGGGGGAGGAGACCGCGGCGGCGGAGACGCCCGCGGCCCTCCCGGCGACGACGTCCGAGAGCCAGGACGCCGCCCCGTCCGAGGCTCCGTCGACAGCCGACACGGAGACGACGCCGACCACGGAGGCCGCCCCCGCGGCGGACGAGGCGACGACGCCGGAGGCGGACCCCGCCCCGTCGGCCGGAACCCCCGCCCCGCTCCCCACCGGCCGTCCCGACCACGACGAGGCGAAGGTCTGGGCCGGCCTCGCGGACCTCGACGAGCCGGACGCCGAGCTGGCCGAGCAGCGACGGCTCACCCTCGCGGACCTCCCCGTCGACGGCGAGTTCTCCGACGACGAGACCCGGGCGCTGGGCGATGTGGACCCGGCCGAGCTCGACGCGCTGCTGCGCGCCCTGAAGGTCGAGGGCGACTTCGCGCCCGACGACATCGTCTATCTCGCCGGCACCGATCTCGAGCAGCTCGCCGAGCGTCTGGACGCCGCGCCCGTCGAGGGCCGCTTCGAGCCGGCGCACGCGGTGATCATCGCCTCCCACCTGCAGGTGGGGGAGCCGGAGATCCCCGCCTCGCTCACCGCGCCGCTCGCGCCGGAGGAGTACACCTCCCTGGTCGTGCACGCCGCGGTCGACGCCGAGAACAGCTGATCAGACGCGCTGCTCCGTCGTCCCGTCGGCCGGGAGCGGGTCCGGCAGCGTCGGCGGCAGCAGCGCGAGCCAGATCCCGAACATCGCGGCGATCAGCACCGGCCCGGTGTCGTTGACGGCGTAGCCCACCCACGCCCCGACCACGAGCGCGATCCGCACCCGGTGCGCGACGGGGTGGGCCGCATCGAGCGCGGCGAGCCGCCGCCACCGCAGCCGGCGCGGCATGAGGATCGCGATCGAGGCGAGCACCGCGAGCACCAGCACCAGCGCGAGCGCCCAGTACCCGGTCGCCATCTGGATGTTCTGGGCCAGCTTGCGCACGATCACGGAGAGCAGCTCGCCGCTGAGCAGCTCGTCGATGAAGCGCCCCAGGTGGGTGCGGTCCTCGGGCGGGCGCAGCCAGTCCAGGAAGGACACCGACAGCACCGCCGCCGCCCCGCCGACGCCGAGGGTGAGCACGTGCCACACCCGCAGCCGGATCCCGGAGACGAGCAGCGCGAGCAGCCCGAACGCCGGGACCGTGGCGAGGCCCGAGCCGAAGTCCGCACCCATCGACGGCGCGACGCACACAGCGGCCACCGCGAGGCCGACGCCGACGGTCCACAGCACCCGCGCCCGGGGTGTCCGCACCGCCGTGAACAGGCACAGCAGCGCCATCATCGCCGCGGCCAGCACCATCCCGAAGAGGTGGTTGGACAGCCCGTAGAAGCGCCCGCCGGAGATCGGCTGCGCCCCGAGCGGAGAGGAGAGCTGCAGCCGCGAGCCGAACGCGGACTCGGCCAGGATGATCCCCGCGACCAGCGCCGCGGAGACGCCGACGGGGCCGAATCGGCTGCGGCGCCAGGGCCCGGCGAGCACGAGCACGGACAGCAGCGCGCACCCGCCCCAGACCACGCCCGCGAGGGCGAGCGTCGGACTGTCGGCCCGCCACCACGGCACCAGCGAGGCGCACAGCCCCACCGGCAGGGCGAGCGGCGCGACCGCCGCGAGCGCCCGGCCGACGGCGGCGAGGCGTTGGCGTCGGGCGAGCTCCGGGACCAGCACGATCACGAGGCCGATCACGCCGAGGGCGAGCCAGGACCCGAGCGCGGGGACGGTCGCGGCATCCACCAGCCGGGCCGCCTCGGAGCGGTCCCAGGCGAGCTGCTGCGCCTCCTCGCTGTCGGTGCCGCGGAAGGGCTGGCCGGGGATCAGCCCGTCGGCGCTCGCGTCGTGGGAGGAGAGCACGGTCGCGACCACGTCGGTGATCATCACGACGCCGGTCTGCTTGGTGGCGCCGGAGGTCAGGGCCTGGCCGGGCAGGGCGGTGTCCATCGCGACCTGCAGGCCGACGGTGCGGGAGGCGACCGCGCCGGTGCGCTCGACCTCTTCGGGATGCTCGGGGTCGGTCGCGGCGACGGAGACCAGCAGGGTGCGCTGCAGGTCCGCGGCCTCGCAGCCGCCGAGGTCCTCGAGCGCCGCGGCGACGGCGCCGTCGAGCTCCGTGAGCGCCTGCTCGCGCGAGAGGTCGTCGTGGTCGGGGACCGACGGGGTGATCAGCTCGACCACGTCCCCGTCCTGGAGCGCGCCGGCGACAGCGGCGGGGTCGTCGGTCTCGGTCACCTCGCCCGGCAGCTGCTCCCACTGGTCGGTCGGCGGGGTGGGGATGCCGCTGGTGCGCGGCGCCTCCTCGGCCAGGCCCCGGTAGCCGGTGTGCAGCGTCTCCAGCCCCTGCCGCTTCGTGGAGACGACGGTGGTGGAGGTGGTGTTCATGGCGCCCACGCCGGAGCGGTCCGCGAGGCACTGCAGCGTCGGCGTGCTCTCCGCGTCGATGTCCTCCCAGGTCAGCCCCGCGGTCGCGATGACCAGGCGCACGGGTGCGTCGGCCTCCGCGCCGCCGTCGGCCCGTGCGGAGGCGCCCGGCAGCAGCGCGAGCGCGGCGAGGAGCGCGAGCAGCAGCACCCGGAGGGCGCGGGGCACGGGCAGGGAGGCGGAGCGGGCGGGGGAGGCGGGCACGCCCCGATGCTACGGGGCGCTCCTCGACACCGGCCGTGACGTGCACGAGGCCTCCACGTCCTCCGCCTATCGTGTCCTCATGCCCTCACCCCAGCCCCCGTACGAGCAGGTCCGTCGCGAGATCCTCGAGCAGGTGCGCGGCGGCGAGCTGCGTCCCGGCGACCGGCTCCCCGCCATCCGGGCGCATGCCGCGGACCTCGGCCTCGCCGCGGGCACCGTCGCCCGCGCCTACAAGATGCTCGAGGAGGCGCAGATCATCGTCACCCGCCGCGGCGCGGGCACGACGATCGCGCCCGGCGCCGTGGAGAACGCCCGACGGGAGGCCGAGACCGCCGAGCGCGAGGACGGCGGCCCCGTCGATCCGGCGCTGCTCTCCCTGTTCGCCGGCCCCGTCGCCGAGGCCCGCACCCGCGGCGCCCGCGACGTCGAGATCCTCGCGACCGTGCGGGCGGTGCTCGCGGGGGAGAGCGCGGGCGCGCAGTGAGGCGGCCCAGGAGTCGGTCGTCGAGCCGCGCGGCGTGAGGATCCGCCTCGAGCGCCTGGGCCCGCGCCATGCCGAGGAGATCCTCACCGGCCAGGACGAGGCGCTGGCCAGGGAGATCGTCGGCCGCCCCTGGGACCGGGAGCGCCTCGAGGAGTTCTTCGCCCGCTGCGCGCGCTGGCGCGAGGACGGCCCGGTCGTCGAGCTCGCGGCACTCGAGGTTGGCAGCGGCCGGCTGCTCGGCGGGGGAGGGCTGAACCGGCTCGCCCCGGGAGTCGAACCGGGCCAGGTGGCGCTGACCTACTGGCTGCTCGCAGAGGCCCGGGGCTGCGGCATGGGGGCGCCGCTCGCGGCCGCACTGGCCGACCGGGCGCGGGATCTGCCTGCACGGCGCGGGACGACGACGACCGAGGCCGTGCTCCTGATCGCCCCGGACAACACCGCCTCGCAGTCAGTGGCCCGCACTCTCGGCGCCCGGCCGACGGGAGAGCTCGTCCCGCACCCCGCTGGCGGCCCGCGTCGGGCTGAGCGATGGGTGTTGGACCTGCGGGCGTAGGCACGAACGCAGCTCGGCGCCACGCCGCCCGTTCGCGCCGACGGCCCCGCGGCGTGCCGTGCCCCGTTCGCGGGGACGACTCCTCGGCGGGCGGACCCCGTCGCGACGCTCCGCCTCCGCTCGACTCCTGACGCCCCGCGACCGTTCCTCCACAACGCCTCCGAATCCACATCTTCCGACGGCCCGTGGCGCCTGGCCGCTTCGAATGTCAGGGTGGGTCCGTAGGGTGATGACCAGCTGGAACACCCAGCACAGCGGCATCGACGACGAGTCCACGAGGAGGTGGGGGCGATGACCACGACGGACCCTAGGCCCGTGCCGTCTCCCGCCACTGCACGGTCCTCACGCAGCTCGTCGGACGGACCGTCGTCCGGACCCTCGGCCTCCCGCGCTCCCGCCTCGCGCGGCCCTGTGCCGCGCACCGCGACGGCCCCTCCCCGTGCCCGCGTGCGGGCACGTGCCCGGCTCACCGAGGACTCCCTCCTGCGCCGCGGCGGCGTCGAGCCCGGCGCCGACGCTCGCACCATCGCGCGCCTGCTCGAGGAGGAGCGAGAGGACTCCCGGCGCCACGCGCGCCGGCTCGCCGACCTCGCCCCCTTCTGGATCGACCACGAGGACCCCGACCTCGACGACGACCGCGAGGAGCGCAGCCTCGCCGTCGCGATCGCGACCCGCACCACCACCGCGATCGCGTCCTACCGGATCGCGGACGCGCACACCGCCGTCACCGAGATGCCCGCGACCTTCGAACGGCTCGCCGCCGGGGACATGCCCGTCGAATGGCACACGCGCATGCTGAAGGCCGTCCGCGACCTCACCGCCGTCCAGCGCGCCCAGGTCGACGAGATCATCGCCTCCTGGGATCTTGCCTCCGTGCCAGCGGACCGCTTCCGCGACGAGCTGCGCCAGCTGCGCTCCTGGTTCGACCGCGAGATGAGCGCCCCGCAGCCCGAGTCGCTGCGCGACGTGTCCCTCGAGAACTCCCTGCACGACGACGGCACCGCCTGTCTGCGCATCACCGGCCCGATCCCCGAGATCCTCGACCTCGCCCGGCGCCTCGACCGCTCCGCGAAGACCGTCCAGGCGCGTCAGCGCCGCGCTCTCGAGCGGGGCGAGCCGATCCCCTTCGACCTCGACGGGGACGTGGCCCGCGACGGGAAGGCCATGAGCCAGGCGGCGCTGCGCTATGCGATCCTCCTGCGCACCGAGCTCGATACCGGCGGGGTCGAGATCCCTGCGCCGCGGCACCGCGTGAACATCGTCGTCCCCGTCCTCACCCTGATGGGCCTCAGCGACACCCCGGCCCTGTACGACGGGATCCACCCGCTGCCCGCGCAGATGGCCCGCGACCTCGCTGCCGCCGAGCCTGTCTGGCACCGCGTCTTCGCCGACCCCGCGGACGGCGGATTCCTCCCGCTGCCCGCCGAGCGCTACCGCCCCTCCGCCGAGCAGGTGGAGCATCTGCGGCTTCTGCACCCGCGCTGCGCCGCCCCCTGCTGCACGCACACCACCACCGACGACGCCGAGAACGACCACATCGAGGAGTTCGACCACGCCGGTCCCGCCCGCGGCGGACCGACCAGCCTCCACAACCTCCACCGCCTCGACTGGAGGCACCACGATCTGAAGACCGCCGGGCGCATCGATCCCGTGCGGGAGCCCGACGGCGCCACCACCTGGACGGTCGGCTCCCCGGCTCTGATCACCACCCGCGTCGCACCCCGTGGTGACCTCGCCGCGCCCCACCACGCGAAGGCGCTCATGGAGTCGTGGGAGGAGTTCTGCTGGCACCGGGACCTCGACCAGATGCAGGCGATCGGCGAGATCGACCGGATCCTGCAGGAGTGGGGACCGGCGGACCCTCTGCACGACCCACCGCCCGACCCCGAGGACGAGAGAGGCGAGTACTGGGAGCAGGGTCCGCCGTTCTGACCCCGTACGATCATCCGATGCCTGTGGACATCGAGCTCGTGCTCCCGACCCTCGCCCTGCGCGACGAGGTCTCGGACTGCCTCGCCGACTTCGCCGGGACGGCCGTGGACGGATCCGGCATCACCGACCCCTCCCGCACGCCGCGGACCGACGACGAGCTCAGCGAGTTCGTCGCCCGGCGCCTGGCGGAGGAGGACCCCTCCACGGAGCTCGCCGACGGCTGGGTCCACTGCACGAGCCGTTGGATTCGAGAGACCGCGACCGGCGAGGTGCTCGGCTTCCTCGCCGTCCGCCACCAGCTCACGCCCTTCCTCCTCGAGGTGGGAGGGCATATCGGCTACTCCGTCCGCCCCGGTGCTCGCCGCCGGGGCGTGGCCACCGCGGCCCTCGCGCAGGGTCTGGAGATCGCGGCCGGGCTCGGCATCGACCCCGTGCTGATCACCTGCGACACCGACAACACCGCCTCCCGCCGCACCATCGAGGGCGCAGGCGGCACCCTCGAGGACATCCGCGACGGGAAGCGCCGCTACTGGATCGGCGAGGGCGAGCGGCCAGTGCAGCGCTGACACGGACCGCGGCCCGTTCGAGGCACCCGAGTACCCTTCCCCCATGCGGTACGGATTCCTCGGTCCCGAGACGACCTTCACCCACCAGGCACTCCTCCAGGCGCTCACGGAGATCCCCGAGGAGTTCCGGGCCACGGAGCCCGAGCTGGTGCCCTTCGCGTCGGTCGCCACCGCCACCACCGACCTGATTGCCGGAGACATCGACGCGCTCATGGCCCCGATCGAGAACTCCGTCGAGGGCGGCGTCTCCGGGACCCTCGACGTGCTCGCCGCGACCGACTCCATCACGATCGTCGCCGAGCAGACCGTGCAGATCACCTTCGTGCTCGCCGCCCGCGAGCAGACCGCGCTCGAGCAGCTGACCACCGTCTCCTCCCACCCGCACGCCCAGGCGCAGGTGCAGGGCTGGCTGCGCAGCAACGTGCCCGACGCGAACATCGCCGCCGCCTCCTCGACCGCCGCCGCGGCCCGCGACCTCGCGAGCATGAGCGAGGACGGGGCCTGGGGCCGCGCCGCGGTCTGCTCGCCGCTGGCGGCGGAGCACTTCGGCCTCACCGTCCTCGCCGACGGGATCGAGGACCATGCCGGCGCGATCACCCGCTTCGTGCTCGTCACCCGAGAAGGCCGGATCCCCGCCCGCACCGGCTCCGACAAGACCACGGTCGTGATCCAGCTGCCGCACAACCGCTCCGGCGCCCTGCTCGAGGCGCTCGAGATCCTCGGCTCCAACGGCGTGAACATGTCCCGGATCGAGTCCCGGCCCGTCGGCGACTTCCTGGGCCGGTACTCCTTCTCCCTCGACCTCGAGGGACACATCGAGGACCGGCGGGTCTCCGCGGCGCTGCGCTCCCTGCACCGCCTCTGCCCGGTGGTGCACTACCTCGGCTCCTACCCGCGGGTCGACGGCGAGCAGCCCGAGGTGCGCGAGGACTTCGCCGACGGCGCCTACGACGAGGCGCACGACTGGCTCGAGCGCCTCACCGGCATGATCACCCCCGCCGATCCGACCACGGAGATCTGAGATGGCCCCGAAGGCACCCGTCACCGTCACCGGCACCGCCCAGGTGCGCGCGATCGACGAGCGGCTGATCCTGCCGCTGCCCGAGGAGGCGAGCGCGCAGCTGCCCTCCCGCGGGCAGGTCGCCGTGCACGCCTCCCTCGACGGACACGAGCGCGACCTGGTCGTCGAGCCCGACGGGCGCAAGGGGCACTGGCTCGACCTCGCCGCGGAGCTCGTCGATACTCTCGAGGCGAGCGAGGGCAGCACCGTCGAGTTCACCCTCACCACCACGAAGGACTGGCCCGAGCCGGAGGTCCCCGCCGACCTCGCCACCGCGCTCGAGGACGCCGATGACCTCGCCGAGACGTGGCCGTCGCTCACTCCGATGGCGCGCTGGGAGTGGGTGCGCTGGGTCGGCTCGACCCGCAGCGAGAGCACCCGCGCGAAGAGGGTCGACGTCTCCATCGACAAGCTCCGCAACGGCTCGCGCCGCCCCTGCTGCTTCGACCTCTCCTCCTGCACCGACCCGGAGCTCGCCCGCAGCGGCAAGCTGCGGGAGTGAGCGGAACGGTGGCAGTGCTGCAGCGCCGCAGTTCGCGACGTGATCTCGCGGCCGTCGCCGTCTTCTCGGGGGTCGGCCTGGTCCTCGGCGGCTGCGGGCTCCTGCCTGGGCGCCGACGGGAGATCGAGGTGGCTGCGAGCAGCGGTCTCACCGATGCCGTCATCGCGGTCGGCGAGGACCACGAGCCGCGTGACGTCGCCACGGCCATCGGCGACGAGTTCGACTGGGACCGCTTCACCGTCTACACGATCGGCACGCCCGCGACGACGATCAACGAGGAGTCGGGGGTGGTCGTCGAGACCGGCGAGCGCTACTCCACGCAGGAGGTCCTGTACGTCTTCCACCAGGACGGCGAGGCGGTGCGCGGAGTGCCCCTGCCCTTCGAGAACCTGGCGCACGGAGCGGCGACCTGGTGGGGCCCGCGCACGCAGCTCGTCTGGGACGAGGAGCGGGGAACCCGGCTCGAGGATCCCGACGCCTGAACCGCCGGCTCCCGCACCCCGTCGGCCTCGCTCAGTGCTTCGAGGGCTCCGTGCTCTCCGGGACGCGCAGCCGCAGCACGCCTGGATCGACGGTCGCGATCAGGTGCGTCGCCTCGACGTCGGTGTCCCCGTCGAGCTGGACAGGCTGCGCCTTCGCCGTGGTCACGCGGATGCCGGTGGTCAGGTAGCGCTCCATCGTGGAGAGCTTCGGCCCCACCTTCGGCACCAGCTTCGGGTTGATCACCTGGGTGGCGACCTGGCTGAAGCCCGCCGCGCCGCGCCATCCGGCGACGACCACCTCGAGGCGTCCGTTGTCGATCGTCGCATCCGGCATCAGCACGAAGCCGCCGGGCAGCTTGCCGACGTTGCCCAGCAGCACGGTGCGGGCCTTGTGGGCGTGGCGGGTGCGGTCGGGCAGCTCGACGACGACGTCGACCGAGCGGCCGAGGATCGTGCGGACCCCGCCGAAGACGTAGGCGACCCAGCCGATGCGCTTCTTCATCCGCGGGTCGGTGTAGCCGATCATCTCGGCGTCGGCGCCGAAGCCAGCGATCACCAGGAAGATCTGCTTCGGCGCGGACTGCGCCGCCGCGGGGGAGTCCCCGTAGCGCAGCCAGCCGACGTCGACCTGGTGGTCCTTGCCGGTCAGCGCCGCGACCATCGCCGCGGCCGGGTCCTCCAGGGGAACGTCGACGTTGCGGGCCAGGAGGTTGCCGGTGCCGGAGGGGATGATGCCCATGCGGGTGTCGGTGCCGGCGAGGACGGAGGCGACCATCCGCACGGTCCCGTCGCCGCCCGCGGCCATGACGAGATCCGCGCCGTCGGCGACCGCCCGCTCCGTCTGCCCGCGCCCCGGGTCGTCGATCGTGGTCTCGTAGAACTCGACCTCCGCGCCCTCGACCCGCTCGACGACCTCGGAGATCCGTCGGCGGAAGTCGTCGGTGCCCTCGAACTTCGAGGGGTTCAGGACCACGGCGATGCGGCGCAGGCGGTCGGCGGCCTCCGCGTCCTCGCCGTCGTCCGGATTCTCGTGCGCCTCCGCCCGGGTTGCGCTCTCGGACTTCAGCGCGGAGAGCTCGCGGCGGTGCCGGCCGAGGCGTCGCAGCACCACGACCAGCAGGACGACGGCGATGATCGTGGTGACCACCGAGGCGATGCTCAGCAGCAGCAGGGTCAGATCCATGTGCTCACAGTAGCGGCGCGGCCCCGCCGCGATCGGCCCGCGCACGCAGGTACCCTGGAGCAATGATCGATCTGCGGCTCCTGCGAGACAATCCCGACGTCGTCCGAGCGGCCCAGCGGGCCCGGAGGCGCGACGCCTCCACCGTCGATGCGGTGCTCGAGGCCGACTCCCGCTGGCGCGAGGCGACCTCCGCCTTCGAGTCGGCGCGCGCCGAGCAGAAGGCCTTCGGCAAGAAGGTCTCGCAGGCCACGGGCGAGGAGAAGCAGGCGCTGCTGGCCGAGGTCAAGCAGCTCGCCGCCGACGTGAAGCGGCTCGAGGCCGAGTCCGGCGAAGCGCTCGCCGTCCGCGACGCGGCCCTGCGCGAGATCCCGAACCTCGCCGAGGGCGCCCCCGAGGGCCTCGAGGAGGACTTCGTCCTCCGAGAGACCGTCGGCGAGACCCCGAGCTTCGACTTCGAGATCAAGGACCACCTCGAGATCGCCGAGGGCCTGCAGGCGATCGACATGGCCCGCGGCGCGAAGGTCTCCGGCGCCCGCTTCTACTTCCTGCGCGGCGTGGGAGCGCAGCTCGAGCTCGCGATCCTGAACTCCGCGATCGACCAGGCCACGAAGGCCGGGTTCACCCCGATGATCACCCCCACCCTGGTGCTGCCCGAGGCGATGGAGGGCACCGGCTTCCTCGGCGAGCACGCCGACGAGGTGTACCACCTCGACAAGGGCGACGACCTCTACCTCGTCGGAACCTCCGAGGTGGCGCTGGCGAGCTACCACAAGGACGAGATCCTCGACCTCTCCGACGGTCCGATCCGCTACGCCGGCTGGAGCGCCTGCTACCGCCGCGAGGCCGGCAGCTACGGCAAGGACACCCGCGGCATCATCCGCGTGCACCAGTTCCACAAGGTCGAGATGTTCTCCTACTGCCGCATCGAGGACTCCTACGAGGAGCACGAGCGGCTGCTGGACTGGGAGCGGGAGATGATGGCGCGGATCGACGTGCCCTACCGCATCATCGACACCGCCGCCGGCGACCTCGGCACCTCCGCCGCCCGCAAGTACGACTGCGAGGCGTGGATGCCCAGCCAGAACACCTACCGCGAGCTGACCTCCACCTCGAACACCACCCAGTTCCAGGCGCGCCGGCTGAACATCCGCGAGCGCACCGAGGACGGCCTGCGCCCCGTCGCCACCCTCAACGGCACGCTCGGCACGACCCGCTTCATCGCCGCGATCCTCGAGAACCACCAGCAGGCCGACGGCTCCGTCGTCGTGCCGGAGGGTCTGCGGCCCTATCTCGGCGGGCGCGAGGTCTTCGAGGTCGTGGGCGGCGCTGCCTGAGATGCCCTTCCCCCGTCCCCTCCAGCGACTGCGCGCGGTTCTTCGTCACCGTCGGTTCACCCGTTCGTCGGCGGCCGATGGCACACTGCCGCGCATGAGCGCCTCCACCACGACCACCGACCGGACCGCTGCACGGGAGCGCCTGGCCGAGCACCTCGACCGGCTCGACGGGAAGGCGCTGCTGATCGGCCTCGACGTCGACGGCACCCTCGTCGACCACGACGGGCGGATGACCCCCGAGATGCGGGACGCGCTGCGCGGCGCCGCGAGCACGCACACCGTCGTCATCGCCACCGGCCGCTCCCTCGGCGCGACCCTGCCGATCGTCGAGGCCGCCGGGATCACGCGCGGCTACGCGGTCTGCTCCAACGGCGCGGTCACCGTCGAGATGGACCCCGAGGTCGAGGGCGGGCACCGCATCGTCGACACCCGCTCCTTCCAGCCCGGCCACGCCCTGCGCACCCTGCGCGAGGTCGCCCCCGACGCGCACTACGCGGTCGAGACGGCCGACGGCGGCTTCCACTCGACCACCGGCTTCCAGGACGCGAGCTTCGGCGTCGAGGCGACCGAGACCGCGCTCGACGACCTGATGGAGCTCGAGGCGGTGCGCGTGGTCGTCCACGTCCCCGACCTCTCCCCGCAGGAGTTCTCGAAGGTCATCGCCGAGTCCGGGGTGCACGGCGTCGAATACTCGATCGGGTGGACCGCCTGGCTGGACATGGCCGCGCCCGGCATCTCCAAGGCCAGCGCCCTCGAGGTGATCCGCGACCGGCTCGGCATCGAGCGGCGCGCGACCGTCGCCGTCGGCGACGGCTTCAACGACACCGAGATGCTCACCTGGGCCGAGGTCGGGGTCGCGATGGGGCAGGCGCCGCAGGGTGTCAAGGACGTCGCGGACGTGGTCACCGAGTCGATCTACGAGGACGGGACAGTGCTGGTGCTGGAGCGCTTTCAGCGCTGACGACGACGGTACGCGCGGAGCCAGGCCTCGGAGTCCTTGACGGCCTGCTCGTTGGCGTGACGGATCGGGCGGGCCCACTTCGGGTAGACGGCGTCCGGGATCGGGATGAAGTCCAGCCGGCAGATGATCAGCGGGATGAAGAACAGGACGCCAATCGGTACGGCGATGAGCGCCAGGTAGGTGCCGATCACCGGCAGCACCACCGCGCCGAAGCACCAGCACAGCACCCCGAGCGCTGGAAACCCGATCAGCGACATGCGCTCCTCGAAGTCTGGATTCCCGCGGCCCCGGCCCATCCACCGCCGGGCCGCAGGGGAGCGTCCACGGCGCTGCCAGATGGCGAAGGCGAAGAGGGCCGCTCCCACGATGAAGGCGGCTGCGAAGAACAGCAGCCGGATGGTCACCTGGTCGTCCATGGGAAGCAGTCTCTCATCATGGGGAGTACTCCCCATGTCGCGGCGATGCCATATGAGGAACCATGTAACTGACAGGACAGGACACGGGGAGTCTCATGGGTTTCTATGGCATGGATACGGCGCAGGGTGAGTCCTTCGCCCAGCTGATCTCGGATCGACGAGGGGCGATCGAGGATCGTGCATCACAGATCGATGGAGTGATCTCCGGGATCGACTCGTTCTGG
Organism: Brachybacterium sp. sponge; assembly: GCF_001613775.1. Classification (NCBI taxonomy): domain Bacteria; kingdom Bacillati; phylum Actinomycetota; class Actinomycetes; order Micrococcales; family Dermabacteraceae; genus Brachybacterium; species Brachybacterium sp. sponge. The sequence continues at coordinate 271,229 of NZ_LRMP01000002.1, forward strand.
CGTGGTTCCGATGCGACGAGCTTCCGCGAAGACTGGCGACAGGTCAACATCACACAGATCGAGACCGCCGTCGATCGCCTGATGGAGCTGGCGCGGGAGATCGCCGAGCACGCACAGGAGCAGGACGTCGCCTCCGCCGAGGATGCGCTGGGGGCCATCGGGGAGAGGATTCGGGACCTCTTTCCGGGCAACGGGCCGCTCGAGAACCCCTTGCTCGCCTTCCTCGACCCCAGGAACTGGGCGACGGGTGCTTTCGGGGTCCTCAAGAGTTCCGGCAACCGCATGCTCGATGCCGCGGCGGACATCTTCGCCCACGGCGGTGAGGACGCGATCGTCCCGTGGCTGCGCAACGCGCACGGGCTGCGTGCCGCCGCCAAGTACCTGGGGCCGCTCGGGGATGTCCTGACCTTCGGATTCGCCGCGAACGACCGATGGAACGAGGACGCCGGTGATCCGAGTCTCAGCGACACCGAGCGCGGTGTCCGAGCAGGTCTGGACGGTGGCGTGAATCTCGCCGGCGCATTGGGCGGTGCTGCGGTGGGAGCGAAGGGCGGCGCGATCGCCGGTGCCGCGATCGGCTCCATCTTCCCTGGGGCAGGAACCGCGATCGGTGGCGTGGTCGGCGGCGCGGTCGGCGGCATCGTCGGCGGTATCGCGGGCGGGGGGCTCGCGGACGCGGCCATAGACTGGGTCTTGGGTTGACCTGCCTCCCTGTGATAATCACCCCATCGATCGAGGAAGTCGAACCGCATGCCGTCTGAACTCATCACCCACGATGTCAGGATCCCGGGCATCGAGGAGGCCAGCGTCTCCATCGGGGTGCCCGCGACCTGGGTGACCCGCGAGCTCGACGAGCCGCGGTCGTTTCTCGCGCACATGCCCTCCGAGGATGCGGGCCCATTCGGGGACAACCTCGTGGTCGGGATCGAGCGACTGGGCCCGGACGCTCCCGAGGATCTCGAGGAGCTGCAGGGCCTCTTCTACGCGCAGGCCTTCGCGAACGTGCCGGACTTCCACACGATCGATGACCGGCCCCTGGAGGTGGCCGGGGACGAAGGATGGCTGCGCGCCTCCCTGCAGACCGCACCCCCCGGGATCACCGCCGTGAACCGGCAGGTCTTCACACGGCGAGGAGACCTGCTCGTGACGATCTCGTTGACGACGATGGCGCTGCGTGATCGCGAGGTCGATGGCCTCTTCCAGAACATCCTGGATTCCTGCACCGTCGTGACGACCGAGGGGGACGCCTGATGTCCATCGCCTACGACCACGTCGCCGGCACCCTGCGGGGAGATGCCCGCGCCATCGAGGACCTGCGCTCCCGCCTGCAGGGCCTCCGTGATCCCTCGCAGCTCGCGGCCGCCATGCAGGAAGCTGGGGTCACGCCTCCCGTGGCTGGGGACGACCAGTTCCTGGATGCCGTGCGCGTCGCACTCGGGACTCCGATCTTCACCGTCGAGCTCACCGTGTCCGGTCCCGGAGGGGAGCAACGGCACGTCATCGATGCGGGGATCAACGCGGCAGCGGTGCGGTGGAGCATCGCACGCCCGGATCTCGCCGAGCTCTCTGCGTCGCCCTTCCCGCTGCTGCCCGGCGGGATGGCACGCCTCGTGCGATTCCGACCGGGTGACTTCCCGCTGCACCCGGACGCGTCGGTCGCTGTTCCGCGAGATGCGGTCGTCGCACTGGCCGCGGAGACGAAAAACGAGCGGATCGCGGCCTGGGAGACGGTCCGAGATCTGCTCGAGGGCCACATCGACGTCGAGCAGGCCGATGCATCCTGGCAGCTCGTCCGCTCGTACTGCCGGTGGGTCGCTGTCGACGGCGAGGCGGCTGAGGACATGTCCGTCCACCTTCGCGCCGGCGATCACTACTTCGTGCTGGTCGAGGCCGAGGATTCCCTGTCCCTGGTGCCGGTGCCGTCGGTGACCGCCTTCGAGACCATGGTGCGGGTGCTCCCCGGCAGCGACGAGGTCAAGGACCCGCGGAACTGAGCCCGCAGGGTCACCGGCGACTTCGTCGTCGGAACTCCCGCTTCCAGGCCGCCTCGACGCGACGGTTCCGCTCCCGCAGCGGGCGGGCCCAGCGGGGGTAGAAAAGGTCGGGGAGCGGGATGAAGTACATCATCGCCCACAGGAAGAAGACGAAGGACAGTGCGGCCAGCGGCAGTGTGACGAGGCCGAGGTAGATCCCTACCACCGGCAGCACGAAGGCAGCGAAGCACAGGCATATGACGCCGAACATCGGTGCGCCGAGCACAGCCCAGCGCTCGTCGCGCAGGCGTTCGCCGAACTCGCTGCCCATCCAGGCGCGAGCTCGCTCGGAGCGGCCGCGCCGGGCCCAGGCCGTGTAGGCGAGGCAGAAGACGCCGACGAGCGTGAGGCCCGCGGCGACGAGGAGTCGGGTCGTGAGCTGATCGCTCATGCGCTCCGGCGGCGGCGCCCCCGACGATGCCCGTCGGCCGACTCCTCGACCTCCAGGATCACCTTGCCCAGGTGGCCGCCGGTGCGAAGGATCTCGTGGGCGCGAGCGGCCTCGGCCAGCGGGAGCCGCTCGTGGACAGGGATCTGCAGCTCCCCGGAGGCCAGCAGCGGCCAGACCAGATAACGGGTCGCCTCGAGGATCGCGGCCTTGTTCTCCACAGGGCGCGAGCGCAGCGTCGAGCCGATCACGCGGGCGCGCTTGGCCATCAGCTGCCCGATCGGCAGCTCGCCGATCGCACCGCCGAGCGTCCCGATGATCACCAGGCGGCCGCCCTCGTTGAGCATCGCGACGTTGTCGGCCAGCGCCGAGCCGCCAACGACGTCCAGGATGACGTCCGCGCCGCCCGCCTCGCGCACCGCGGCGGGCAGGTCGATGATCCGGCGGTTCCACGCCTGGTCGGCGCCGAGCTGGGCGACGATCGGCAGGGCGTCGTCGCTGCCGACGGTGGTGAGCACCCGGGCGTCCATGCCCTTCGCGAGCTGGATGGCGACCGTGCCGATGCCGCCCGTGCCGCCGTGGACCAGGACCGTCTCGCCCTCGCGCATCCCCGCCTCGAGCACCAGGTTCGACACGACCGTCGCGGCGGCCTCGACCACCCCGGCCGCGTCGATCAGGCCCATGCCCTCCGGGGCCGGCAGCAGCTGCTCCTCGGGGACCGCGACGACCTCGGCGTAGCCGCCGCCGGCGAGCAGGGCGACGACCTCCTCGCCGGTGTCGCGGCGTCGGCCGGAGACCTCGAGGCCCGGCAGCTCGGAGGCGCCGGGCGGGGGCGGGTACTGGCCCGCGGCCTGCGCCAGATCGGCGCGGTTCACGCCTGCGGCGACGACGTCGACCAGCACCTCGCCGGGGCCGGGCGTGGGTTCGGGCAGCTCGGCGAGATCGAGCTCGCCCTCGCCGACGATGGTGATCGCGCGCATGGTCTTCTTCTCGGTCGTCGGGTTCGCCGTCATCGTCCCACCTCGACGACGGTGCGGCCGCGGACCTGCCCGGCCAGCACCTGCTGTGCAGCGGGGATCGCGTCGGCGAGGCCGATGGTGGTGGTCATCGAGTCCAGCAGGGCCAGGTCGAGCTCGCTCGCCAGCGCCGCCCAGGCCCGCTCGCGCAGCGGCAGCGGGCACTCGACGGAGTTGATGCCGGCGAGGGTGACGCCGCGCAGGATGAACGGCAGCACCGTCGTGGGCAGGTCCGGTCCCTGCGCGAGGCCGAAGGCGGCAACGGTGCCTCCCCATGCGGTCTGCGCGAGGACGTTCGCGAGGGTCGTCGAGCCGACTCCGTCGACCGCGGCGGCGAAGCGCTGCGACTGCAGGGGACGGCCCGGCTCCTCCGACAGCTCGCGGCGGTCCACGACCTCGGCGGCGCCGAGGGAGCGGAGGTACTCGCCGTGCTCCTCACCGCGGCCCGTCGAGGCGATCACGCGGTGGCCGCGACCGGCGAGCAGCGCGATCGCGACCGAGCCGGCGCCGCCGGAGGCGCCGGTGACCAGCACGTCCCCGTCGGCCGGGGTGAGCCCCGCGTCCTCGAGTCGCAGCACGGCCAGCATCGCGGTGAAGCCGGCGGTGCCGAGCGCGGCGGCGCGCTGCGGGGTGAGGGCCGCGGGCAGGTGGACGAGCGCGTCGGGCCGCACGCGGGCGCGGGTCGCGAAGCCGCCGTGGCGGGACTCGCCGATCCCGTCGCCGTTCAGGACGACGCCGTCGCCGGGGGAGAAGCGGGCATCGGCGGACTCCGTCACCGTGCCGACCAGGTCGATGCCCGGGATGAGCGGGTGGGTGCGGGCGATGCCCTTGCCGGCCAGGGCCATCGCGTCCTTGTAGTTCAGCGAGGAGAACTCCACGTCGAGCGCCACCTCGCCGGTCAGCAGGGACTCGTCGGCGTCCTCCAGCAGGCGCGGTGCCGCGCCCTCGGAGTCGATCAGGATCGCGCGCATTCGAGGCTCCTCACGGTCGGGCATCACGGTCGGCACCAGCGTATGCCCCCCGACCCCGATCCTGACCTCGACCCGGACCTCGACACCGATCCCGCCCTCGACGTCGACCCGTGGCCGTGATCACCGTGATCGGCGCGGCCTCCGCCGGGGTCTGGCTGCTGCTGGTGCGCCGCACCCAGACGCGCTGAGCGGTCGGGGCGCGGTCCGGCCGGACGGTAGACTTCCGCGGGTGCCTCCGGGCACCGGGAGGGTTGTCAGAGCGGCCGAATGAGATGGTCTTGAAAACCATTGTGCAGTGACCCTGTACCGCGGGTTCGAATCCCGCACCCTCCGCCGACCTGCGCTTCTAGTGTCCGTCGCAGGGGAAGAGTCGCGCGGGGGCGGGCGACGTCGTGGTGAAGGGGGAACGTGGCCGAGGTCAGGTATCGCGCGATGCGGGTCTGGTGGGTCCGGGCCGCGCTCGGCGTGGTCTTCGTGCCCGTCTCCCTCCTCGTGCTGGGCGGCGGCGTCATGCTGCTCACCGCGGAGTCCGTCGCCGGGGTGCTCGGGTTCCTGCTGTGCCTGTCCCTCGTGCTCTTCATCGGCCTGGTCTGGTTCGTGGGCACCAGGGTCCAGTTCCTCGTCGACGACAAGGGGCTCGCGATCGTCCACCACGTGCGCACCCATCGGATCCCGTGGGAGCAGGTCGCCGTGATCGAGCAGAGCAGCTCCTACTGGACCACGGGCGCCGCGGTCGTGGTGCTGCGCGAGCCCGCCGGCCGGCGCATCACCGCGCTCGCGACCACGGATCGCATGATGCTGTACCGCGGGGAGAACCCGTTCGACACCGTCCGAGCCGGGAATGCACCGCGCTGCCCCACCCTCGCCGCCATCGAGGCGCACCGCCGCTGGATCGCCGCAACGAACGCGCGGATGCAGGGTCGACAGGACCCGTGGGCCCTGCACTGACCTGCGCGCTCAGCGGTCCGTCGGCTCCACGCGGCGCTCGCCGGCGCGGACCGGGACGGGCAGGTGGTTGCCCTCCGGCGGGCGGGGGCAGGTCGCCGAGGTGCTGAAGGCCGAGGGGAAGTTCAGCGCCCGGTTCAGGTCCACCTTGATGCGGTCCCCGTCGATCCGCGCCTCCACCTGACGCCAGTCCGCGCTCTCCGTGCCGGAGGTCTCGTCGGTGAACATGAGGGTCGAGCGGCCGGTGATCACCAGCTCCACGTCCTGTCCGCCGACCGAGAGGCGCGCGACGCCGGGGGAGGGGATCTCCGAGGTGAGCCAGGGCAGGACCGAGCCGACCGTGACCTCAGTCGGGCGCGGGACGAAGGTGCCGGTCAGCACCGCGTCCGGGTCGTGGTCGAAGGTCGGCACGCCCTCGAAGGCGGTGCGGCGCGGGGCCGACGGGTCCAGCAGGCGCAGCCCGATCCGGTCGCCGCGGCGGATCACGTCGATCTGCACGTCCTCGCCGAAGCGGGCCAGGCGCACGTCGGCGGCCGCGCCGACGGTGACGCGGGTGTGCTCACCATGGTGCTCGACGAGCGCCTCGGGGGCGTCCGCCAGCAGCTCGAGCGCCTCGCCCTCCCACTCCGCCTCGAGCACGTCGCCCTCGCGCCGCCAGGTGCCGGGCACGCCCTCGATCTCGTGCGCCCCGTCGGCCGGGTCGATCCAGTGCAGTCCCACCTGGGAGAGGATCCCGTGCGGCTCGGCGAGGCCGCGGTCGCGACGGTCGCGGAAGGCGAGGAAGTCCTCGGGAGCGGATGCGGTCATGGGAGCCTCCTGCAGGTCTCGGACGGGACGCTCGCAGTCTGCTCCCTCGGACCCCGCACGTCGAGGGCCCGCGTCATGCGCGGTCATCCGCCGACGTCGTCGACCTCCGCGCGCGCCCATGCGGCGACCTCCCGAGCCAGGTCGCGGTCGAGCGCCGTGGGGGAGCGGCGCAGGAAGGTCGGCCGGCCGTGCAGCGCGCCGGGACCGTCCGGGCCGAGGTAGGAGCCGGGCGGGAGCGGCTGCGTCGCCGCGAGCAGCACCGGGGCCGCGCCCTCCTGCGCTGTCATCGCCAGCGGACGGGAGGCGGCGGTCACGAGGGCGTCCAACCGGTCGGAGCCGGTCGCGTTCTGCAGGTTGGTGAGCACCCAGCCGGGATGGACCAGCTGGAGGTCCACCGGGGAGCCCGTCGCGGTCAGCTGCTCGGCGAGGTCGAGCCCCCACAGCATCGTGACCAGCTTCGAGCGGCCGTAGGCGGCGCGCAGCGACCATCCGCCGCGGCGGAAGTGGGGATCGGCGCGGTCGACGCGACCGAAGGTGTGGGCGTGGGAGGCCACCACCACGACCCGGTCCCGCACCGAGGGGAGCAGCAGGTCCGTCAGCAGCAGCGGCGCGAGGGCGTTGACGCCGAGCATTCGCTCGAAGCCGTCGGCCGTCTCCTCCCGGCGGCGGGTGACCAGGCCCGCCACGTGGATCAGCTGGTCGATCCCGGTCCCGGCGGTCTCGCGGCCGATCGCCTCGGCGGCCGCGCGGACGGAAGAGAGGTCGTCGAGGTCCAGGTCGACCAGGCGCACCGCCCCGGGCCGCCCCGTCTCCGCCGTGACGCGGGAGCGGACGATCTCGCCCTTGTCCCGGCTGCGCACCGCGAGCACGAGATCGGCACCCCAGAGCGCCAGCTGCAGCGCGGCCTCGCGGCCCAGCCCGTCGCTCGCGCCGGTCATGACGAGGGTCCTGCCGCGCAGGTCCGGGGCGGGCAGGTGCTCCCAGCCCAGCGGAGTGCCGGAGCGTGCAGAACGGGACCGGATCACGGGGGCTCCTGAGGGGTGCGGCGGCAACGCGTGCTGCGGCGGACGCTAGCGGTGCGCCGCGGACGGGTCAACGACGTCGCATGAGAGGCGCCTCATCACCATCTGGGGCGTCTCTCATCGGGCCCGTGTTCTCTGTGGTCATCGAGAAGAGGACCCGGGCGACCGGGAAGACGAAGGAGTGATCACGATGCGTGTGAAGACGACGATCTGGACCGTGGCGGCCGGCACCACCGCGGCCGTGCTGATCCCGGGCGTGGCCTATGCGATGGTCGGCGGCGGCGACAGCGCCCCGCGCACGTCCGAGGACGCGGTCGTGCAGCCGGCCGACGGCGACGCGCAGGCCACCGCGGGCTCCGCCCCGTCGGCGCCGAGCCCGGCCGAGCCCGCCGTCGCGCTGCCGGCGACGGAGACGATGCAGAGCGCGGGGACCGCTGGTGGCGAGGTCAGCGCCGTGACGGCGGTGAGCGCGCCGACGGCGGTGAGTGCGGCCTCGGCGGCTCCCGCGCCTGCGAAGGCCGCTCCCGCTCCTGCGAAGGCCGGCGATGTGCAGTCGGCGCGGTCGGCGCCCACCGCGCAGTCCGCGCCCACGGCGCAGACCCCGCCCTCCGCCCCGTCGGCACCGTCCGCGCCGTCGGCTCCGAGCCCGGTCTCCGCGGACTCCCCGCAGTCGCCCGGCTCCCCGCACTGAGCCGGTCCTCCCTCCGCCGCGTAGCATGTGCGCCAAGCAGGAGCATCCGGCCGGATCGAGGAGATGACGACGATGGCGCAGTACACAGGTGTGGCAGTGAGCCCCGGACGGGTGATCGGCACCATCCGCACGATGGCCCCGCCGGTCGCCGAGCCCGCGGCGGACGCGACGCTCCCCGAGGGCGCCGATGCGCAGGCCGAGTCCGAGCGGATCCCCGCCGCGGCCGCCGCCGTGCAGGCCACCCTCGTCCGCCTCGCCGAGCGCGCGAACGGCGACGGGAAGAAGATCCTCGAGGCGACCGCGCAGATGGCCGCCGACCCCTCCCTCACACAGACCGCCCAGGGACTCGTCCTCTCCGGCGGGAAGACGCCCGAGCGGGCCGTGTGGGAGGCCGGCGACCAGGTCGCCTCCATGCTCGAGAACCTCGGCGGGTACATGGCCGAGCGCGCCACCGACGTGCGCGACGTCCGCGCCCGCATCGTCGCCGAGCTACGCGGCGAGCAGGCCCCCGGCATCCCCGAGGTCGACGAGCCGTTCGTGCTCACCGCCATCGACCTCGCCCCCGCCGACACCGCCACCCTCGACCCCGCGCGTGTGCTCGCCCTGGTCACCTCCGACGGCGGCCCCCAGTCGCACACCGCGATCCTCGCCCGCCAGCTGGGCCTGCCCGCGATCGTCGCCGCGAAGGGGATCCACGAGTTCTCCGACGGCACCGAGGTGTTCATCGACGCCGGCTTCGGCACCATCACCGACGAGGTCACCGAGGAGCACCAGCGCCTCTCCGAGGCGTGGGCCGAGCTTCAACGCAACCCCCTGACCTACGAGGGCGGGGGAGGGGTCCTCGCCGACGGGACCCGCGTGCAGCTGCTGGCCAACATCGGCGGCGCGAAGGACGCCGAGAAGGCGGCCGCCGCGCACGCCGACGGCGTGGGCCTCTTCCGCACCGAGTTCCTGTTCCTGGACCGCGAGGACGAGCCCGGCGTGGAGGAGCAGACCGCCGCGTACTCGGAGACCTTCGCGCACTTCCCGGGCAAGAAGGTCGTGGTGCGCACGATCGACGCGGGCGCCGACAAGCCCCTGCCCTTCCTCACCGACGCCGACGAGCCCAACCCCGCCCTCGGCGTGCGCGCCTATCGCACCTCCTGGGAGAAGCGCTCGGTGCTGACCAACCAGCTCGACGCGATCGCCGCCGCCGCGAAGAGCACCGAGGCGAAGCCCTGGGTGATGGCGCCGATGATCGCGACCGTCGACGAGACCGAGGACTTCGTGGGCCTGTGCCGCGAGCGCGGCCTCGAGCCGGCCGGGATCATGGTCGAGACCCCCTCGGCCGCGATCACCGCCGACCGCCACCTCGCCGAGTCCGACTTCGCCTCGATCGGCACCAACGACCTCACCCAGTACACGATGGCCGCCGATCGCCAGCTCGGCTCCCTCGCGCACCTGAACTCGCCCTGGCAGCCCGCCGTGCTCGCGCTGGTGAAGGCCACCTGCGACGGCGCCCGCACGGCCGGCGGCGACCCCGAGGCGTTCGGGGAGAGCGCGAACAAGCCCGTCGGCGTGTGCGGCGAGGCCGCGGGGGACCCCGGCCTCGCGGTGGTGCTCGTCGGCCTCGGCGTGAACTCGCTGTCGATGACCCCGCGCTCCCTGCCCGCGGTCGCGAAGGTGCTCTCGACCGTCCCCCTCGAGCAGGCCAAGGACCTCGCCGCGAAGGCGCTCGCGGCCCGCACCTCCGAGGACGCGGTGAGCCTGGTCCGCGCGAACCTGCCGATCCTGGGCGAGCTGGGGCTGTGAGGGGCTGAGCTCCGCCTCTCGGCGCTCCTGAACGAGGAAGGCGCCCCACCTGGTCGGTGGGGCGCCTTCCTCGTCGCGGGGGCTCTCGCTCACTCCTCGGCGTCGAGGTCCTTCTCGAGCAGGTCCGCGAGCGCGTTGACCGACTCCTCGGCCCCCTCGCCCTCGGCGCGGAGGGTCACCTCGTCGCCGTGACCGGCACCGAGGGTCATGAGCATCAGCATGCTCGAGGCCTGCACGGCGCTTCCGCCGGCCTTCTCGATGGTGACGGTGGCCGGCTGCTGCGCAGCGGCCTGGGCGAAGATGCCGGCGGGGCGGGCGTGGAGCCCGGAGGCGCTGGCGATCGTGACGGTGCGCTCTGCCATGGTGGATGCCTTTCGATCGGGTGGTCCCGCGGCCGCGGGCTGCGGGCGAGAAGTCGGGGACGGCTCGGGCGGGGTGCTCAGTCCGTGTGACGCGAATATACCGGGGACGCGATCCGCTCGCGCACCTCGGCGTACAGGGGGTGGGACGGCTCGAGGCCCGTGATCTCCGCGGTCGCGGTGTCCGGATCGGCGGAGGTGAGGATCTCCTGCAGGCGATCGACCTCCTCGTCGCCCTCGGGCGTGAACACGAGCGCGGCGGAGAGGGAGTCCAGCAGCGCGTCGTGGCCGAGCCCCCGCTCGGCGAGCTCCGCGGCGGGGCCGATGATGCGGTCCTGGCGGGAGAGCTTGCGCAGCGGGGAGCGGCCGACGCGCTCGACCGGGTCCGGCAGCGCCTCGTTCGCGAAGCGGCCGAGCACCTTCGTGCGGTAGGCGGCCATCTCCTCCTCGGCGAAGCCGTGCTTAGCGACCAGCAGCGAGGAGGTCTCCTCCAGCACGGCCCCGACCTGCGCGGCGACCTCCGGGTCCGCGATCGACTCGGCGATCGTGGCGTGGCCGGTGCGGGCGCCGTGCCAGGCAGTGGTGGCGTGGCCCGTGTTCACCGTGAACAGCTTCCGCTCGATGTACGGGCCGAGGCTGTCCACCCAGGTGATGCCCGGGACGTCCGGCTCGGTGCCCTCGAAGGGGCCGCGCTCGACGGCCCACTCGTGGAAGTCCTCGACGGTGACATCGAGGCCCGCGCCCTCGGCCTGGACCGGGACGATCCTGTCCACGGCGGTGTTCGCGAACAGAGCCTTCTCGTCGAGGTCCTCGCCCTGGTAGGCGGCGCGCACCTCGGCCTCCAGCAGATCGGTCGCGTTGATCGCGTTCTCGCAGGCGAGGACTGCGATGCGCGGCGCCCCCGCGGGGCGGGCCGCGATGCCGGCGGCGATGTTCGGGGCCACGAACCGCAGGATCCGGGCGCCGACGGCGGTGGTGACCATGTCCGCCGAGGCGATCTCTTCGGCAAGGCCCTCCGGGTCCTCGCTCGAGTTGATCGCCCGGAAGCCGTCGACCACCGTCGAGGTGGGGTGCTGGCCGACGGTCCGGACCGTGTACGAGTCCGCCGCCTGCAGCGACTCGACCAGCGGCGCGGCGACGTCGGAGAACACCACCTCGTAGCCGGCCTCTTGCAGCAGCAGGCCCACGAAGCCGCGGCCGATGTTCCCTGCGCCGAAGTGCACTGCCTTCATGGTGCTCACTCCTTCTCGTCCCCGAGGATCTCGAGGATCTCGTCGGTGGTGGTGGCGTCCTCGAGACGCTTGACCTGGGCGGCGTCGGAGAAGGTCATCGCGACCTTCTGGAGCAGGGTGAGGTGCTCGTTGCCGACCCCGGCGATGCCGATCACGAAGGTGGTCGGGTTGCCGTTCCAGTCGATCCCGCCCGGGTAGCGCACGAAGGACATCGCCGAGCGGGTGATCGAGGACTTCGCCTCGTTCGTGCCGTGCGGGATCGCCAGGCCGTTGCCCATGAAGGTGGACACCGTCGCCTCGCGGTCGTGCATCGCCCGCACGTAGCCCTCGTCCACGGCGCCGGCGGCGACCAGCAGGGCACCGGCCTCGTCGATGCCGGAGGCGGAATCGGTGGCGGTGCCGTCCAGGACGATGCTGGAGGGGGCGAGGATCTGCGGGGCGGAGTCTGCGGAGTCCTTCGCCGTCTTCTCCTCGTCCGGGCGGGGTGCCGCGTGGCGGCCGCGCGGGGACTCGTCGGCCGACGGGGTGGTCGCGGCGGTCGCCGCTCCGGCGCCGGTTGCCCCAGCGCCCGCCGCCGCGGCGGTGCTCGCCCCAGCGCCGGTGTCGCCGTCGGTCTGGGCTTCCGGATCGTTGCGCCTGCCCACGAGCTCCACGACCTCGTCGTAGCGGGGCGAGTTCATGAACTGGTCGACGCTGACGTGCACGGCCGAGCCGGTGCGCTGACGGGCGCGGTCGGTGAGCTCCTTCTGGGTCACCACCACGTCCCATTCGTCGTTCAGGCTCGAGATGGCCTTGTTCGTGACCTCGACGTCGTCGAAGCCGGCCGCGCGCACCTTCTTGCGCAGCACGGTCGCGCCCATGGCGGAGGAGCCCATGCCCGCATCGCAGGCGAAGACGATCTTCCGGATCGGGCCGGTGTGGCCGGAGGCGTCGGCCGCGGCGGCCGCACCCGCGCCCGCCGCACCGGCGCCGGTGAGCGCGCCCGCGACGGAGGACTTCTTGCCCTTCATCTGCTCCATCTTGGCGGTGGCGGAGGCGATGTCGCCGTCGTCCTGCTTGCCGATCTTCAGGAACAGGGCGGAGAGCAGGAAGCTGACCAGTGCGGCGCCTGCGACCGCGAGCGCGATGCCCAGATAGGAGTCGCGGGCCGCGACGCCGAAGATCGCGAAGATCGAGCCGGGGGAGGCAGGGGCGATGAGGCCCGTGCCGAAGGCGACGTTGATCGCCACGCCCGTCATGCCGCCGCCGATCGCGGCGAGGATCAGGAGCGGCTTCATCAGCACGTAGGGGAAGTAGATCTCGTGGATGCCGCCGAAGAATTGGATGATCGCAGCACCAGGGGCGGAGGCCCTTGCAGCACCGCGACCGAAGAAGGTGTAGGCCAGCAGGATGCCGACGCCCGGGCCGGGGTTCGACTCGAGCAGGAACAGGACGGACTTCCCGTTGATCGCCGCCTCGGAGATGCCCAGCGGGGTGAGCACGCCGTGGTTGATGGCGTTGTTGAGGAAGAAGACCTTCGCGGGCTCGATCAGGATCGAGACCAGCGGCAGGAGACCGGCGTTCACGAGCGCCGCGACGCCGTTGGAGAGCAGGGTCATCAGGCCGTTCACCAGCGGGGCGAGGCCGAAGAAGCCCGCCGCCAGCAGGCCGAAGCCGATGATGCCGGCGGAGAACATGTTCACGAGCATCTCGAAGCCGGCGGGGATGTGGTCCTGCCAGAGCCGGTCGAGCTTCTTCATGATCCAGGCCGCCAGCGGCGCCATGATCATCGCGCCGATGAACATGTGCACCTCGCCGAGCGGGGCGTAGTCCGCGGCGTCCTTGCCGGAGGCCACCCACTGCTCGAGCAGCTGCGCGTTCTCCTGGGCGATCAGCCAGTCCGAGCCGCCGATCACGCCCATCGTCGCGATCACGCCGACGACGGCGCCGCGCGCCTCGTAGACCATCCGGCCGCCGGTGTTCGCGATGAGCAGCGGCAGCAGGTAGTGGATCATCGGGCCGACGACCGCGGCGAGCGGCTCGTTCGGGGTCCAGCCGTCCGGGATGAAGAAGGCGGTGAGGATGCCCCAGGCGATCAGCGCCGGGATGTTCGGCATCACCATGTTCGACAGTGATGTGCCGACCTTCTGCAGGACGACGCGCGGGCTGGCCCCGCTCTTGGTCTCGGTCGTGGCGGTCATGAGCCATCCTCACGGGGGTGCGGGACCACGGGGCTGGTCCTCGGTGGGCGACGGCACGGGCCGGGCGGCCCGCTGCGGCCGGTCGGGGCCGTGCCCTCTCGAGGAACCGTGGGCCTGCTCCGTCGGCGTGCCCCGCAGTCTAGACCCGGAGCGGGCTCTGACGGCGGTCGCCGGTCCTGCGTCGTGCGAGGTGAGCGAGCAGCGGCGGGGTCAGGCGCCGACGGGCGACCCGTCGGCCGACCCGTCCGCGTGTCCGGTCCTGCGGCGCGTTTCCCGCCAGCGCCGGTACGACACGACGGTCAGGACGAGCACCACGATCCAGGAGGCCACGACGAACGCGCCGTGGAGCACGTCCGGGGAGGCGAGGAAGGCGCCGATCGCGATGAGGGAGACTTGGCCGGGCAGCGCCGAGAGCGCTGTGGCCAGCAGGAACTCACGGCTCGGGATGCCGAGCGCGCCGCTGCCGTAGTTCACCGGCCAGTAGGGGATCCCGGGCATCAGCCGCAGCGTGCACACCGCGTAGAAGCCGCCGCCCTCCAGGCGCTCCTCGACGACGTCACGGTGCGAGCCGAGCGCCCGCATCACCGTCTCGCGGCCCAGCGCCCGGGCGAGCCAGTACGCGCCGAAGCAGCCGGCCGTCACCCCGATCATCGACAGGAGCGTGCCGGGACCCAGGCCGAACAGCATCCCGCCGGCGACCGCCATGATCGTCACCGGGATCGGGGTCAGCGCCACCAGGGCGTAGAGGGCGATGAAGGCCAGCGGTGCCCAGGCGCCGAAGTCGTCGATGTCCGCGCGCAGCTCGTCCAGCGAGGGCAGGCGCACGTTCAGCGCGAGCCACACCATCGCCAGCGACGCTGCGACGAGCGCGACGTTGCGCGCGATGGAGCCCCAGGGCGTGCTGTCCCGCTCCGCCCCGGGGCTCGTGCGCTCGGAGGTGCTCAGAGGGCGCCCTGCGACTCCGTCCCCGCGGGGATCGGGGTCATGCGGGTGACGGTCGCGGGGCCCTCGATGAGGTCGGCGATGTCGGTGCGGAGGATCTTCACCTGGTCGCTGTCGCCGTGGACGTCGAGGTCCTCCACCGTCGTCCACTTCTCGATCATGGTCACGGTGCCGTCCTCGGCGTCGTGGATCGCGTAGAGCTCGCAGCCCTTCTCGGTGTGGACGGCCTCGATGCCGCGGCGCATGGCCTCCGCGAGCTCCTTCTGCTTGCCGGGCTTGGGCTGGAAGACGGCGGTGACGACGACGGTCATGGGAACTCCTCGGGGTGCAGGAACACTGATCGTCCCCCATGGTGCCGTGCTCGACTGAACCGTTCCACCGCGTCCCACGAGGTCGGTCAGCCGTGCTCCTCGGCGGACGATGTCCGCGAGGCACAGCCCTCGAGTGCCGGCGTGGCGCTCCTGTCCGTCGGCGCTCTGCCTCAGGCGGACTTCTTCGAAGCGCCTGACTTTTTGGCGGTACCGGACTTCTTGGTGCTGCCGGATTTCTTGCCGCCGGACTTCTTGGTGCTGCCGGACTTCTTGCTGCCGGACTTCTTCGTGCCTCCGGATTTCTTCGTGCCGCCCGATTTCTTGGTGCCGCCGGACTTCTTGGTGTCGCGCGACGTCTCGTTGTCGCTCGCTCCCGTGTCGCCGCCGCGGCGCCTCCGCACGCTGCGCTCGAGGGCGTCCATGAGGCTGATGACCTTGCCGCCCTCCTCCGAGTCCTCCCCGGAGCTCTGCTTCCCGAAGGTCGCGTCGGTGTCCACCGTGTCTCCCTCCTCGAGCTTCGCCTCGAGCAGCCGGCGCAGCTCCGCCTGGTACTCGTCCGTGAACTGCTCGGGATGGAAGTCGTCGCTGAACTGCTCGACCAGCGCGGCGGACATCTCCATCTCCTTCGCGGAGACCTTCGACCTCGAGGGCCCGAAGTCGACGTCCTTGAGATCGGTCGGCCAGCGCAGGGTCTGCAGGGCCAGCAGGTCCTCGTGCACCCGGAGCACGCCCAGGCGCGTCTTCGTCCGCAGCGTGAAGGTGACGATCGCGGTGCGCTCGGTCTCCTCGAGGGTCCGCCGCAGCAGCACGTAGGCCTTCGAGGAGCGGCCGACGGGCTCGAGGAAGTACGAGGTGCCCAGCAGGATCGGGTCCACCTGGTCCGAGGGCACGAACTGGACCACGTCGATCTCGTCGCTCTCCTCCGCCGGGAGAGCATCGAGCTCCTCGTCGGAGAGCACGACCGTCTTGTCGCCGTCCTCGTAGGCCTTGTCGATGTGCTCGTAGTCGATCTCCCGCCCGCACACCTCGCAGCGCCGCTCGTAGCGGATCCTCCCCTGGTCGTCGTCGTGCACCTGGTGGAAGGAGATGTCGTGCGAACGTGTCGCCCCGTAGAGCTTCACCGGCACGTTCACGAGTCCGAAGGTGATCTCACCGCTCCATATCGCACGCATGCCCCATGACACCACGGGGCGCGGCGCGCCGCCAGGAACGATCGGTCGGCGCCGCGGCCCGGCGCGTGACGGATTCGGTGATCGGGGGCACAGTGGGGACATGGCCACTCGAGAGCAGCAGGTGGAGATCGACGGGCGCCGGCTGAGGCTGTCGAACCTCGACAAGGTCCTCTACCCGGCCACGGGCACCACCAAGGGCGAGGTGATCGACTACTACCACCGCATCGCCCCGGTGATGGTCCCGCAGGCGACGCGTCGCCCGGCGACGCGCAAGCGCTGGGTGGACGGGGTGGGCACCGCCGAGTCGCCGGGCAAGGTGTTCTTCCGCAAGGACCTCGAGGACCACGCCCCCGACTGGATCCCGCGCGCCGACATCGAGCACAGCGACGGCGTCTCCACCTACCCGCTCGTGGACGAGGCGGCCGTCCTCGTCTGGCTCGCCCAGCTCGCCGCGCTCGAGGTCCACACGCCCCAGTGGCGCTTCGACGCGGACCTCGAGCCCGCACGCCCCGATCGGATGGTCCTGGATCTCGACCCCGGCGAGGGGGCCGGGCTGGCGGAGTGCGCCCGTGCGGCGGCCTGGTGCCGCGAGATCCTCACCGACATGGGCCTCGAGAGCTTCCCGGTGACCTCCGGCTCCAAGGGCATCCACCTCTACGCGCCGCTGGACGGCAGCGCGAGCTCCGAGGAGGTCGACCAGGTCGCGCACGAGCTCGCCCGAGCTCTCGAGACCGACCACCCCGAGGAGGTGATCAGCACCCAGTCCCGTTCGAAGCGCACCGGCAAGGTCCTCGTGGACTGGTCGCAGAACAACGGCAAGAAGACGACGGTCTGCCCCTACTCGCTGCGCGGACGCCTGCGGCCCACCGTCGCCGCCCCGCGCACGTGGGAGGAGATCGAGGACCCCGCGCTCGCGCACCTCGAGATGGCCGAGGTGCTCGAACGGGTCGAGGGCGGGATCGACCTCCTCGCGCCCCTCGGGCAGGACGAGGAGGGCGGCGCCGCGTCGGCCGGGCGGGCCCGCGACCGGCTCGAGGTGTACCGATCGAAGCGCGACCCCGAGCGCACGCCCGAACCCGTCCCCGCCCCCGACGTCGGCAGCGCCGCCGCGCAGGAGGCGCTCGAGGACGCGGAGCCGATGTTCGTCGTCCAGGAGCACCACGCCAGCCGCCTGCACTGGGACTTCCGCCTCCAGCACGAGGGTGTGCTGGTCTCCTGGGCGGTGCCCAAGGGGCCGCCGCTCGAGACGGGCGTCAACCGTCTGGCCGTGCAGACCGAGGACCACCCGCTCGAGTACGGCACCTTCGAGGGCACCATCCCGAAGGACGAGTACGGCGGCGGCGACGTCACCCTCTGGGACACCGGCACCATCGAGATCGAGAAGTGGCGCGAGGGGCGCGAGGTGATCGTGGTCTGCCACGGACGACCCGACGGCGGGCTCGGCGGCGTGCCCCGACGTTTCGCCCTCCTCCACACCGGCGGCATGGGCGGATCGCGCCGCTCCGAGGCGGCGCAGGAGAAGGCCGAGGCGAACTGGCTGCTGCATCTGATGAAGGACCAGCCCGAGGCCGAAGGCGCAGAGGGGCCAGGCCCCGCCCCCACGGTGCCGTCGGAGGACGTCGAGATGGGCGAGCCGATCGCGCCGATGCTCGCCACCCTCGGGAGCCGGGAGGACATCCGCGAGGAGGACGAGTGGGCCTTCGAGATGAAGTGGGACGGGGTGCGTGTCATCGCGACCGTCCTGGGAGACCGGGTCCGTCTGACCAGTCGCGGCGGCAAGGACCTCACCGTCACGTTCCCCGAGCTGGCCGAGCTCGTCGACGCCGTGGCGCCGCCCCTGCGGGAGGCGGGGGAGACCGTGCTCGACGGGGAGATCGTGGCCCTGGACGGCCGTGACCGGCCCTCCTTCTCCCGCCTCCAGCAGCGGCTCGGCCTCACCCGGGAGCGCGACGTCGAGCGGGCCCGGAAGGACGTCGAGGTCCACGTGATGCTCTTCGACCTGCTCGTGCAGGGAGGCGACTCGCTGCTGCGCACCCCCTACCGGCAGCGGCGCGACCGGCTGTTCGAGGCGGTGCACGCCACCGACCACGTCCAGCTGCCGCACGCCGATCACGGCGACGTGGACCAGGCGATCGCCCTGTCGAAGGAGCTCCAGCTCGAGGGGGTGATGGCGAAGACGGAGAGCGGCGTCTACCGGCCGGGCAAGCGCACCCGCACCTGGATCAAGCTCAAGAACGCCCGTCACCAGGAGGTCGTGGTGATCGGGTGGCGCCACGGCAAGGGGGAGCGTTCCGGGACGATCGGTTCCCTCCTGGTCGCCGTCCCCGACCCGAGCGGGGATCTGCACTACGCCGGCCGCGTGGGCACCGGGTTCTCCACTCGCGATCTCGAGGAGATCGCGGGCCGGCTCCGCTCCCGCTCCCGGAAGACCCCGCCGGTCGACGACGTCCCCTCCGAGGACCGGCGCGATGCGGAATGGGTCCGCGCCGACCTGGTGGGGGAGGTGCAGCATGCCGAACGCACCGAGGACGGCCGGCTGCGCCATCCCGTGTGGCGCGGATGGCGCCCGGACAAGCGGGCCGAGCAGGTGCGGTGGGAGACATGAGGGGGCCCGGGCTCATGGCGGGGTCTCCTGGATCACACCCGAGCCCCCGCAGCCCCGCCGATGACGTAGTCTTGGCGTGCACGGCGCAGGATGCCTCCCTCGGGGGCGACCGACGACGGTCGCGCATCACCGACGAGACAGGGACTCCATCACCTCCTCCGCACTGCCCACGAACTCCTCTCCGCACCATCCCCGGTCGCTCGCAGTCCCCGCCGAGCGCTCCGCCCCCTCCCGGCTGCGAGCCGATGCCGACGCCCTCGTCGCCGCGCTCGCCGGAGGGGCACCCACGGCCTTCGGGCCCCAGAATGGCCGCATCGGCGACGTCACGTCGTCGGCCGCGGCTCAGGCGGCCCCCGTGGCCGCCCCCGCACCCCGCCGCGACGACCACACCGGTCGCCGTGCTCCCGGGATGCTCCCATCCGCGACGGCGCCGCCGTCACGGATCTACGGGTCACGGACCGTGACTCACGACAACGAAGGAAATACCGCCATGGCTACTGGCATCGTCAACTGGTTCAACTCCGACAAGGGCTACGGCTTCATCGCCCCCGAGGACGGCTCCGCTGATGTGTTCGCGCACTTCTCCGCGATCGTCGGCACCGGCCGTCGTGACCTCGAGGAGAACCAGCGCGTGGAGTTCGACGTCGAGCAGGGCCCCAAGGGCCTGCAGGCGACGAACATCCGCGGCATCTGAGCTTCCGCACCACCTCGACGCCCGTCGTCCCGGCACCTGCCGGGGCGGCGGGCGTCGTCGTTCCCGGGGGAGCCGCGCAGCGCCCGCGGCCGCGGCACGGTCACCAGCGGAGCAGGTGCTCTCCGGGCCCGAGCTCCTGCGGCGCCGCCGTGCCCGGCTCCTGCGGGAGCACCACCGTCGCGCGGGTGCCGTCCGGAACTGTGAGGGCGAGGGTGCGGGCCTCGCGGTCGAGGTCCAGGGTGATCTCGCCGGCGTTCGTCGCGCGGGTCATCGCGATGCGGCCGACGGGGACGTCCGGGTCCGGGGCGACGACGAACTCCTCCCAGCCCTCGGCGCCGCGGCGCAGCCCGGCCACGTGCTCGTGGAGCCAGGTCACGGGCGTGCCCATGAAGTAGTGGGAGTGCGAGCGCGGCTGCTCCCACATCTCCGCGAAGGTCGAGTTGCCGGCCTCGAGCCAGGCCCGCCAGCCGGGCGCTGTCGGATTCGAGAGCACCCGCCACGCGAGCGCGCCGTGGCCGTGCGCGGAGAGGACCGGGAGCAGGAAGCGGACCCCGAGGTGGCCGCAGTCGTGGTGGTCGCCGCGGGCGGTGAGGTCGGCGACGAGGTGATCGACGACGGCGCCGCTGTGCTCGGGCGGGACGATCCCGAAGGCCAGGGGGAGGATGTTCGAGGTCTGGCGGTACGTGCTCGTGCCGGGTTCCGCGGCCGTGCCCGGGTCGCGGTAGAGGCCGCGGGTCGCGTCGAGGAAGACGGAGTTCACCGCCTGCTCGAGGGTGGAGGCGTCGGTGCGGAGCGTGTCCGGGGCGGGGAGGTCCGGTGCGAGCGGTTTGCCGGCCGATGTCGCGCGCTCGAGCGCATGGGCCAGGCGGCGCAGGGCGTGGGCCACCAGGAGCGTGCCCGACAGACGCCTGTCCTCTGGGGCGGGGCCCGGGCTGCCGGGGGAGAGGTAGTCGCCGAGCACCGAGGAGATCAGCCCGTCCTCGTCCCGTCGGCCCAGCTCATGGGCGAGGTACCGGGCGGCGGCCGGAGCGTGCCGCGCGACGAGGCCCGTCTCCCCGTACTCGCACACCATCTCGTCCAGCAGCACCGGCAGCAGGCACGTCCACTCCGGGGCGGGGGAGAGCTCCTCATAGCCCCAGCCGGGATTCGGGGAGATCACCGCGAGGGAGCCGTCGGCCCGCTGGCCGTCCACCTGGTCCTCCAGCCACTTGAGCAGCATCCGGCGCATGTCGAAGCTCGTGGTCATCGCCGCGAGAGACGTCAGCGCGTCCCCGGTCCAGCCGTTCTTCTCCAGGCTCGGGGTGTCGGTGGGGACGTGGTGCATGTTGTTCCGCAGCGAGGCTCGCATCGCGCGGTCCATCGCCTTGACGTGCGCGTCCGAGCTGGTCAGCGCGCTCGCGGGGCGCAGGTCGGCGTGGGCGAGGATGCCGGTGACCTCGAGACGGTCGAGCTCCCCCGGCGCCGTCTCGACCTCGACGTAGCGGAACCCCTTGTAGGAGTGGCGCGGTGCGAAGGCGCGGGCGAATCCGGGCTCCAGCCGGAGGCGGTCCTCCTGGAAGCGGTCCGTGTGCACGTGCTCGTCGAACGCCTCGACGCTCCCGTCGTCCCGCAGCTTCTCCGCATGGCGGGCGACCAGCAGCAGCGGCGAGGCGTCGGCCGGGACGTCCTCGCGCAGCGAGAAGCGGCACCAGCCGGCGATCACCCGGCCCATGTCCAGCACCGTCCGGGTGGGCGTGGAGGAGACGACCACGGGCGTGATCTCCTGCTGCTCCCGGATCGGCTCCTGCACCTGCCGGACCATCAGCGGCTCAGCGATCTCGCGGCCGTGGCCGCCCCGTCGGGCGCCGCGCCGCGAGGACGCCGCCAGCACCGGCGCCCAGTCCGAGTCGTCGTAGCCGGGCAGCAGCCAGGCCTCCGGGTCCTCGTCCGGGGCGAAGGTCTCGCCCTCGTACATCGAGTCGAAGGCCACCGGGCCCGGCCGGGTGCGCCAGTCCGAGCCGGTGGCGACCGCGCGGGAGGAGCCGTCGGCCAGATGCATCCGCAGATGCGCCCAGGCCCGCACCGGGCCCCGCCAGGGCGCTAGGTGCCAGCGCCACACGTTCGGGGTGGTCATCGCATGGAAACCGCGACCCAGCTCGATGCCCAGCACGTTCTCGCCGCGGTGCAGCAGCGTCCCCACCTCGAGCTCCCGCACCTGGATGCGCGCACGGGGATCGGTGAGGCCGGGGTCCAGGCGTGCATCGTCCACCGCGGCGCCGTTGAGCGCGGCGCGGAAGGTGCCGAGCCCCGTCATGAGCAGGCGGGCCGAGACCGGCGGGGAGTCCAGCGCGAAGGAGAGCCGCAGCAGCGGGTTCTGCGGGTCCTCACCGGGGGCGGTGATCCAGGACGCGAGCGCGGGATCGATGCGGCGATCACGGGGGGACATGCGGTGCCACCTGCTCCTGGAGTCCTCGACGACGGGTCCCGTCAGTCTTCCACGCTCCCAGCCGCCTCCGGGGCACCGGTGCCACCATGGCCCGATGGACATCGGCGAGATCCTCGACGCGATCGGAGGGCGCCTCGCGCCCGGACCCGTCCCCGACGACGGGCCCTGGATCCTGCTCGCCCTGGCCGTCGCGGTGCTCGCCGTGGTGGTGCCGCCGCTGTGGCGGCTGCTGCGACCCGGCGTGACGATCGTGCACGAGCTCGGCCACGCCGCCGTCGGGATCCTCATGGGCCGGCGCTTCACCGGCTTCGTCGTCTCCGCCGACATGTCCGGCCACGCCGTCACCGTCGGCCCCCGCCGCGGGATCGGCCGGATCCTCTCGACCTGGGCCGGCTACCCGGCGCCCGCGGTCGTCGGCGCGCTGCTGGTGCAGATCGCGCTGCACGGCTGGGCGCGCACCGCCCTGTTCGCGGCGCTCGTCGTGCTGGTGGTCTCCCTCGTGTTCACCCGCTCCGGGCACACCGTCCTCGCCGTGCTCGCGAGCGCCGCCGGGCTCGGGGCGCTGTGGTGGTGGGGCAGCCCCGCGCTCACCGCCCTGCTCACCCTCGCCGCCGGGGTGTTCCTGCTGCTGGGGGCCTGGCGCCACCTCGGCTCCGTGCTCCGCCGCGGCGGGCGGCAGGACGACCCCGGCCAGCTCGCCCAGCTCACGCCTCTCCCGGCCGCGCTGTGGAACCTCAGCTTCGCGCTCGTGATCGCGCTGGGCAGCTGGTGGGCGGGCGCGACGCTGGTGGATCTGCTGCGCTGAGGCCCGCCGAGAACTCCCTCGCCACGGCGCGCGGCCGACGCGATGGCGCGCGCAGGCGGCGAGGGTGAGAATCGGGGAGCACCCGAGGCGCGGAGGTGAGGAGCATGGACTGGACGAGCTGGATCGGCCTGCTGGACGCCCAGGACTCGTGGATCGCCCGCGAGATCGTGCAGCGGGGCGTCGCGGCGGTGTACGTGCTCGCCTTCCTCTCGACCTTCCATCAGTTCCCGGTGCTGCTGGGGGAGAGGGGACTGCTGCCCGTCCCCGCCTTCCTGGACCGGGCGGGCAGGCGCGCCGGGCCCACGCTCTTCCGCCACGTCCCCTACAGCGATGCCCTGCTGCGCGGGATGTGCCTGGTGGGGATGCTGCTCGGGCTCGCCGTCGTGCTCGGACTGCCGCAGCAGGGACCCGCCTGGAGCATGCTCGCGGTGTTCGGGGCGATGTGGGCGATGTACCTGTCGATCGTCTCGGTGGGGCAGATCTTCTACGGCTACGGCTGGGAGTCGATGCTGCTGGAGTGCGGTGCGCTCGTGGGCCTGCTCGGCTCGCACGCCGTCCCGCCGCCGCAGCTGATGATGCTGTTCCTCCTCTGGCTGCTGATCCGCCTCGAGTTCGGGGCCGGGATGATCAAGATGCGCGGGGACCGCTCCTGGCGGGACCTCACCGCCATGGACCACCACCACGAGACCCAGCCGATGCCCGGCCCGCTCAGCCGCACCGCCCACCTGATGCCCCGCTGGTGGCACCGGGCCGAGGTGCTCGGCAGCCACGCCGTGCAGCTCGGGATCATCTGGCTCGTGCTCGCCCCGCAGCCGGTCGCGTCCTTCGCTGCCTGCGCCGTGATCGCCACCCAGCTGTTCCTGGTCATGACCGGGAACTACGCCTGGCTGAACTGGCTGACGATCCTCGTGGCCTGCGCCGCCATCTCCGACGGGGTCTGGCGCTGGCTGCTCGGCGGCCCGTTCCCGGGGTGGAGCTGGTTCGGGGTGCCGCTGAAGGCCGACGGCGGCGGCGCGGATGCGGATGTGTCCTCGCCGCTGTGGTGGACGGTGCTGGTCGCCGTCGCGTTCGCCCTGCTCGCCGTGCTCTCCCGGAAGCCGCTCGCGAACCTGTTCTCCTCGCACCAGCTCATGAATGCGAGCTTCGACCGCTTCCACCTCGTGAACGCCTACGGCGCCTTCGGCTCGATGACCGAGCGGCGGTACGAGGTGCTCATCGAGGGGACCGAGAACGCCGCGGGGCAGGACGCCGCGGAGGAGACCTGGCGGGCCTACGAGTTCCGGGGGAAGCCCGGTGACCTGCGCCGACTGCCCCGCCAGGTCGCGCCGTATCACCTGCGGCTCGACTGGCAGATGTGGTTCCTCGCGCTGCGGCCCGGCGCCGAGCCGTGGTTCGTGGCGCTGCTCGAACGCCTCGCCGACGGGGACCCCGGCGTGCGCCGCCTGCTCGCGCGCGACCCCTTCGACGGCCGAGCGCCGACGGCGCTGCGCGTGCGGTACAGCCTCTACCGCTTCGCCCGCCGCGAGGAGCGAAGCGGCGGCGGCGCACGATGGGTCGCGACGGACCTCGGGGTGATCGCGCGGCGGTGAGTGCGTACCCTGGGACCTCGCCGTAGCTTTCCAGCCTCCGAGGAGTCCCATGTCCGCGATCGCCGTCCCGGCTCGCCGTCCCGTCCTGGCCGACGCCCTGGCCCCGCACCGCACCCTGCTGCGCGACGCCCTGCTCGTCGCCGTCGGCGCCGCGGTCGTCGCGGTCCTCGCCCAGGTCACGATCCCGCTGCCGCTCGTGCCGATCACCGGACAGACCCTCGGCGTGATCCTCGTCGGCGCGGCGCTGGGCTCCCGTCGCGGGGCGATCTCGCTGGCGACCTACATGGCCGTCGGCCTCGCCGGCGCGCCCGTCTTCGCCGAGTTCTCCGGCGGGCCCGCGATGGTCCTCTCGCCGAGCTTCGGCTTCGTGCTCGGCTTCATCCCCGCCGCCTTCGTCGCCGGCTGGTTCGCCGAGCGTGCCTGGGACCGCCGCCCCGTGCTCGCCATGACCGGTTTCGTCGCCGCGAGCGTCGTGCCCTTCCTCGTCGGCGTGCCGTACCTCGCGATGATCCTCAACGCCGTGATGGGCGCGGGCGCCGACCTCGGCGCCGTGCTCGCCGCGGGCCTGTGGCCCTTCATCCCCGGCGGCCTGGTCAAGGCCGCGCTCGCCGCGCTGCTGATCCCCGCCGCGTGGAAGGGCGTGCGCGCCCTCGACGAGCGCCGCTGATCCCCGGCGGTCCTGCCCGCCGCACCGTCCCGAGCCCCGCCGCCGACGCCTTCCCGTCGGCCGCGGGGCTCGGTCATACTTCCTGGCATGAGCACACCGAGCACACCCATCGGCGACGTCCCCGGCGTCGGCGCCCCCGCTGCCCGCGCCTTCGCCGAGCAGGGGATCACCACCGTCGACCAGCTCGTCGGTCGGGACTGGGCCGAGCTCGCCGAGCTGCACGGGGTGGGTCCCGCCTCGGGCAGGCGGCTGCAGGCCCTGCTGCTCGAGCACGGCGAGGGGATGACGAACCCGCCTGCGCCGGACCGGCGCCTCTCCACCGTCACGAAGGGCGCGACGGGGAAGAACGCGAAGGACATCGTCACCCACGCCACCGCCGTCGACCCCGCCGCGTACGTCGCGGGTCTCGAGGGCAGGCGCCGCGAGGAGGGAGCACGGCTGCTGGAGCTCTTCGGCCGCGCCACCGGCGAGCAGGCCACGATGTGGGGGCCGAGCATGATCGGCTACGGCGAGGTGCACTACCGTTACGCCACCGGCCGTGAGGGCGACACCTTCCAGCTCGGCTTCAGCCCCCGCAAGGCCGACCTCGCCCTCTACGGCATCCAGGGCTTCCCCCGCTCCGACGAGCTGCTCGAGAAGCTCGGCAAGCACCGCCGCGGCGTGGGCTGCGTGTGGGTGAAAAAGCTGCCGGACATCGACGAGGCGGTGCTCGAGGAGCTCGTCGCCCATGCCTGGGAGAGCGGGCCCGGCACCGTGTGCTGAGCCCGCACCCTCGGATCAGGCGACGAACAGCGAGAGCAGCAGCACCATCCCGAGGCCCACCGGCGGGGATCGCCAGCTTCATGAACGGCATCCTCGCCTGGTGCGCCACCGCGACGATCAACGAGCCAGCACGATGAAGGCTATATCGTAGACCATCGCCCGGCCGAGCCGGTCGATCAGGGTGAAGGCGATCTGGTCGGCCGCGCCCCTCCGGGCGCCGGGCGGGGTGGGGACGAGGTGAGGCTCGGCTCAGGCATCGGGAGAGGGGTCGTCCTCAGCCCGCCGTGGGCCTACGATTCGAGCGGCCGCGACCGCGCGGCCGCGGACACCGACCGGAGAGCGGGGGCAGCCATGGGCCAGACGGCGCGCGAGCGCCGACGTGCGGAGCGGCATCCGCTCGTCGGCCGACGCTCCAAAGCAGGATTCGTGATCCTCGGCGTCGGAGCGGCGATGGTCATCGCCCATGCCGCGGGCTTCAAGCTGCTCATGCACCTCGAGGGCGACGAGCACTCCTGGCCGAGCGCGATCTACTGGACCATCACCACGATGTCCACGCTCGGCTACGGCGACATCACCTTCGACGACGACGCGGGGCGCGTGTTCTCCCTCTGGGTGCTGCTCAGCGGCGTGGTCTACATGCTCGTGCTGCTGCCCTTCTTCGTCATCCAGTACCTGGTCACGCCGTGGCTGGACCATCGACGCGCCACCCGCACCCCGCGCAAGGTCGCCCCGGGGGTCAGCGACCACGTGCTGCTGGTCGGCTCCGACGCCGTCACCCAGGCCTTCGCCGCCCGCGCCGAGCGCTCCGGCATCCCCGCCGTGATGCTGCTGGAGGACGCCGTGAAGGCGGGGGAGCTGCACGACCAGGGCCGGCAGGTCGTGGTCGGCCCTCTCGACTCCGCGTTCACCTATCGCAACGCGGGCGCGGCACGGGCGCGGCTGGTGATCTCCACCCTCTCCGACCACGCCAACACCAACGTCGCCTTCACAGTGCGCCAGGCCGCCGCCACCGTGCCCGTGGCCGTGACCGCCTCGAAGCCCGCCTCGGTGGACGTGCTGAACCTCGCCGGCGCCGACCACGTGCTCGAGCTCGGGCAGGTCCTCGGCCGCGAGATGGCCTCCCGCGTGCTCGGCTCCACCGGCCGCGTCCACGCGATCGGCACCATCGGCGACACGATCATCGCCGAGGCCGCGGCGCGCGGCACCGAGCTGGTGGGGAAGTTCCTCGGCGAGGCCGTCGAGATGCAGCGCTCCCGGGTGCGGATCCTCGCCGTGCTGCGCAAGGGCCGGCTGCGCGCGATGACCCCGGACCTGCGGATCACCGACGGGACCGTGCTTGTCCTGGCGGGCACCGCCGAGGACCTGGCCCAGTACGACCGCCGGTTCCAGTGCGGCGAGGTCTCCGAGGAGCAGCCGGTCGTGATCCTCGGCGGCGGGCGCGTGGGCCGCGCCGCCTCCCGGGCGCTCAGCGACGGAGGCGTCCCGAACACGATCGTCGAGATCACACCGGGCCGGGTCGAGAACTCCTATTCGGTGCTCGAGGGGACCGCGAGCTACGCCGTGGTCCACGGGGACGCCGCCGACCAGCGGATCCTGCGCCGCGCCGGCCTCGAGCACGCCTCCGCCGTGCTGGTCACCCCGCGCGACGACGACCTGAACGTCTACCTCACCCTGTTCTGCCGGCGCCTGCGGCCCGAGCTACAGATCGTCTCCCGCGCCACCTACGAGCGCAACGTCGCCACCCTCTACCGGGCCGGGGCCGACGGGGTGCTCTCCTATGCCACCATCGGCGCCACCGACCTGTGGAACCACGCCGGCTTCAGCCACCGAGTGCTGTTGGCCGAGGGCAACGAGCTGTTCCTCGCCCCCTGCCCGGCCTCCCTCATGCGCCGCCCGCTCCGGGACGACGAGGTGCACCGCCGCACCGGCTGCGACATCGTCGCGGTGCTCGAGGCGGACGGCACCCTGGGCTACGACACCGAGTCGATCCCCGCCTCGTCCGAGGTGCAGCTGCTGCTGCTCGGGGACCGCCACGCCGAGCGGCGCTTCCGCGAGACCTATCTCGGACGCGGCCTGCGCCGTCGCTAGGCTGGACGTCCTGCCCCGCATCTGACCCGTTTCGGAGGACCATGTCGTCCGCTCCCGTCAAGCTCGCCGTCGGCGATGCCGCCCCCGCCCTCGACCTGCCCATCGCGGGCGGCGGCAGGATCACCCTCGAGGACCTCCGCGGCGCGCCGGCGCTGCTGTGGTTCTATCCCGCCGCGAACACCTCGCTGTGCACCAAGCAGGCCTGCGACCTGCGCGACAACCACCGGATGTTCCTCGACGCCGGCTACCGCGTCATCGGGATCTCGCCCGATCCGGTCCCCGAGCTCGACCGCTTCGTCGCCGAGCAGGACCTGCCCTTTACCCTCGCCTCCGACGAGTCCCACGAGGTGATGACCGCCTACGGCGCCTGGGGCGAGAAGAACATGTACGGGAAGATCGTCCAGGGCACGATCCGCTCGACCTTCGCGATCGACGAGGCGGGCGTCCTCACCTTCGTGAAGTACCGCGTCGGCACCCCGAAGCACATCGCCCTGCTGCAGGAGAAGCTCAGCCTCTGAGCCGCGGCCGGGCGGGGAGAGGTGTGACGCGAACCGCTCCGCCTCGCTTTGGCGCACCCCGCTCGCTCCCGTATGCTGGCTCGGCGTGCCGCGACACCGCGGCGCCAGGAGACGTGGCAGAGCGGCCGAATGCGCTCCCCTGCTAAGGGAGTAGGCGACTACAATCGCCTCGGAGGTTCAAATCCTCTCGTCTCCGCCGAAAAGGCCCCTCACCAGCGATGATCTCGCCGGGAGGGGCCCTTCTCGTGTCCGGCCCTCACAGGGCCGGCGACTCGCCCTCCAGGGTGGTCCACTCCGGCCCGTCGGACTCCAGCAGGTCCGGGTCGCGCACCAGGTCCTGCTCCTCCTCGTCCCCGCGCAGCCGTGCCGCGAGCGCCCGCAGCGACTCGCGCAGGAGCTTGCGCGCGGTGGAGGCGTCGCCCGCCTCGAGCGCGGCGACGAGCTGCTCATGGGTGTCGGTGAGGTCCGCGCGCACGCCGTAGCCGCGAGGATCGGAGAAGGTGCCCATGCGGGTGAGGATCACGATCGTGTTCATCGCCGTGACCAGGAAGCGGTTGCGGGAGATCTCCGCGAGGCGCTGATGGAGGTCGAGGTCGGCGTTGCCCGCCTCGATCACCTCGCCCGCCGCGAGCGCGCGACGGGTCCGCTCCACGCACTCCCGCAGCGGGAACAGCAGGGCCGGGATCTGCTCCTCGTCGCCGTCGGCGCGCAGCGCGGCCACGTGCTCGGCGACGTTGGTCGCCGCCTGCATCTCGATGCCGAGGCGGTAGTCGATGAAGTCCGACAGGGTGCCTGCGTCCATCGTCGTCACGAACAGGCCGCGGCCCGGGATCTGCGTGAGCAGCCCGTCGCGCACCAGGCGCTGGCACGCCTCGCGCAGCGAGGAGCGGGAGATGCCCATCTGCTTGGAGACCTGGACCTCGGGGATGGTGTCCCCGGGGCGGAGGTCGCCGACGAAGATGGCGTTGCGCAGCTCGAGCTCGGCCTGGTCGATGATCGAAGGACGGCGGATCGGCTGCATCATCGGCAGCCGGACGGAGTCCTGACGAGGGGGCATGGGTCCTCCTGTGACGGTGCGCCGCCGGTGGGCGTGCGAGGACACCATCATCCGTTCCCTCCCCGCCCCGGCGCACGCGCAGAGGGAGTCATCGCTGTCACAGTCACGGGCGTCGCGGAAGGATCACGACCCCATCACAAAAGAGCCGCAGGTCGTGGACGACTGTCGACCCACCGGTACGGTGACCAGGAATCCGATATCCAGAGATCCGATTGTCCGACACGACGAGCGTGCACGGCAAGGATCTCCCGGCGAGAGGGAAACCATGCAGATGGGCCGCACGACGCACCGCAGCACGCACGACCGACGAACCTTCTTCCGCGGCACGGGCCTGGTGCTCTCCGCCGCGGCCCTGGGCGGCGGGCTCGCCGCCTGCAGCCGCACCAGCACCGGCGGCGGGGGCGAGTCCGGCAGCGACGAAGGCGGCGACGACCTGCTCAGCCGTCTGCAGGAGGCCGGCACCATCACCGTCGGCTTCGCCGGCGAGGCGCCCTACAGCTTCGAGGAGGGCGGCGAGGTCATCGGCGCGACCGTCGCCCTGCACCGCGAGATCTTCGGCGAGCTCGGCATCGACACCGTCGAGGGCAAGCTCACCGACTGGGGCTCGCTCATCCCCGGCCTGAACGCCGGCCAGTTCGACGCGGTCAGCGCCGGGATGTCGATCCTCCCCGACCGCTGCGCGCAGGCCGCCTTCAGCGAGCCCGAGTTCCAGTACACGACCGCGCTGATGGTCCCCGTGGGCAACCCCGAGGGGCTCGAGACCATGGACTCCTTCGTCGACTCGGGCCTGACCGTCGCGACCATGGCCGGCGCGGTCGAGTCCGACTACGTCGCCGCCCTCGAGCTCGACAGCATCGAGGTGGGCGGGCCGCAGGACGGCGTGGACGCGCTGAAGTCCGGCAACGCCGACGCCTTCGCCCTGACCGCCATCTCCCTGAACTACCTCGCGGACAACACCGTCGACGACGTCGAGGTCACCGAGAGCTTCGTGCAGGAGATCGACGGCGTGAAGCAGGTCGGCGCCGGCGGCACGGTGTTCCGTCAGGAGGACACCTCGCTGCTGGACGCCTACAACGAGAAGCTCGCCGAGATCATCGCCGATCCCGAGCGGTACCTCTCCATCGTCGGCGAGTTCGGCTTCGGTGAGCAGGAGCTGCCGCCGGAGGAGATGACCGCCGAGATCCTCTGCTCGGGCGATCTCTCCTCCCTGCAGTGAGCCTCGCGCGGCCCGACCGGGACTTCCCGACGCACGATGTGAGGTGCCGATGGACGGCGTGATCGGCTTCTTCCAGGACCTCGGGCCGAACCTGCAGATCCTGTTCGACCGCTCGCCGCAGATCCTGCAGGGCCTGCAGATCACGGTGCTCGCGACGATCCTCGGCGGCCTGCTCGCGCTGCTGATCTCGTTCGTGTTCGGCATCGCGCAGGTCGTGAAGTTCTCCGCGGTGCGCGTGGTCGCGCGCATCTTCGTGGAGTTCTTCCGCGGCACCTCGCTCGTGGTCCAGCTGTTCTGGCTGGCGTTCGTGCTGCCGCAGCTGCCCTATCCCTTCGGCTTCCAGCTCGAGCCGCTGCTCATCGGCGTGCTCGCGCTGGGGCTGAACTACGGGGCCTACGGCGCCGAGGTGGTGCGCGGATCGATCGGCTCGGTGCCCAAGGGGCAGTACGAGGCGATCAGCGCGCTGAGCCTCAGCCCCGCCCGGGGCATGTTCCGGATCGTGATCCCGCAGGCGTGGGCGCTCATGCTGCCCTCCCTGTCCAACCTCTGGATCCAGCTGCTCAAGGGCAGCGCGATCGTCGGCACCGTCTCGCTGTACGACCTCTTCTTCCAGGTCGAGCAGGTCCGTGACCGGACGGGCACCTGGTTCGCCTATCTCTTCGCGCTGCTGGCCTACTACCTGATCGCCTGGGTCATCGTGATCATCATGAACGGCCTGGAGATCCGAGCGAAGCACAAGATCGGACGCGGCCCCGCCCTCACCTCCTCCTGGCGCGCGCTCTTCCAGGCGCCCGGAGCGAACACCAAGGAAGGAGCTGCGGCATGAACCCGTCCACGTCCTGGTGGGACTGGAGCCACGCCGCCGCCGTCCTGCCCTCGCTCCTCCTCGAGGGCCTGAAGATCACGCTGATCGCGACAGTGCTCGGCACCCTCATCGCGCTCGTGCTCGGCCTGGCCGTCGCGATCATCCGCCGCACCGCCCCCACCGTGATCGCCACGCCCTTCACCTGGGTGGTGGAGTTCATCCGGATGACGCCGCTGGTGGTCCAGCTCGTGTTCGCGAACCTCGTGCTCTCGCCGTACATCGACTCGACCCTCGCCATCGGCATCTGGGTGCTCGGCATCCACTACACGACCTACATGGCCGAGGTGTACCGCGCCGGCATCGACTCGGTGCCGACGGGCCAATGGGAGGCGGCCACCGCGCTGTCCCTGCCGCGACTGCGCACCTGGCGGGCGATCGTGGTGCCGCAGGCGATCCGCAACACCCTGCCGGCGCTCGGCAACTACGCGATCTCGATGTTCAAGGAGACCCCGTTCTTCGTGGTCATCTACATCCCCGAGCTGGTGCGGGTCGCGCAGAACTACGGCTCGACCTACTTCCGCTACACCGAGGCGATCACGCTCGCGGGCCTGATCTTCCTGGCCGCCAGCTACCCCACCTCCCTCCTGATCCGGAAACTGGAGAAGAAGCTTGCCTGACAACACCGCCGCGCCCGCCGCCGGGAGCGCGCCCCACATCGAGTTCCGCGACGTCGTCAAGCGGTTCGGCGACAACACCGTCCTGCAGGGCCTGGACTTCACCGTCTCCCGCGGGGAGCGGGTCACCCTCATCGGCCCCTCGGGCTCGGGCAAGACCACGATCCTGCGCCTGGTGATGACCCTCGAGGAGCTCACCGACGGGTACATCCACGTCGGCGGCGTGCCGCTGCAGTACGAGGAGCACGGCGGGAAGCGGGTGCGCATCCCGGACAAGCGCCGGCGCCGCACCACCACGGACATCGGGATGGTGTTCCAGCACTTCAACCTCTTCCCGAACATGACGGTGCTGGAGAACATCGTCGAGGCGCCGATCCACGTCAAGGGACTCTCGCGCGCCGACGCGGTCTCGAAGGCCGAGGGGCTGCTGGCGAAGGTGGGGATGGGTGAGAAGCGGGACATGAAGCCCTCGCAGCTCTCCGGCGGCCAGCAGCAGCGCGTCGCCATCGCCCGCGCCCTCGCGATGGACCCCGAGATCCTGCTGCTGGACGAGGTGACCTCGGCGCTGGACCCAGAGCTGGTGGGGGAGGTGCTCGCGGTGCTCAAGGACATCGCCGCGGAGACCGACATCTCGATGCTCATCGTCACCCACGAGATGCAGTTCGCCCGCGACGTCTCCGATCGCGTGATGATGTTCGACCAGGGCTCGATCGTGGAGGAGGGTCCTCCCGCGCAGATCTTCTCCGAGCCCGCGCACCAGCGCACCCGCGACTTCCTCCGCGCGGTGCTCTGAGCAGGTGCGGCCGACGGGGGAGGCACCCACCGGCCGACTCCGTCCTCGTCCCGTCCGCCCTCGCCGGACGCCCCGTCCTCCGCCGCGCGGGCCCGTCGGCTCGTGTCCGCCCAGTGAGGACCGGGACGGCTCCGCTGCGAGCGCCTGTAGTCTGTGCCCGTTCGTTCCGCGCCGACGCGGTCGCTCTGAGCGCGCCCTCGGCGCGTCGGCAGGCGGCCGTCCGTCGGCGTGCCGACCCCAGGAGGCCCTGTGCCACATTCCGACGCCATCGCCGTCCCGACCCTGACGAGCGAGTTCCCCGTCGTCGGCGACGACCCCCATATCGACGCCCCGCTGCGGGCGACGGTCCGCCGCCTCTCGACCCTGCTCGGCCGCACCCTGGCCGACCAGCACGGTCAGGAGATGCTCGACCTCGTCGAGCAGGTCCGCAAGCTCACGAAGGAGGCGAAGTCCGCCGACTCCGAGGCCAGCGCCCAGGACGTCCAGGCCCGCCTCGCCTCCCTGCCCATCGAGCAGGCGACCGCGCTGACCCGCGCCTTCACCCAGTACTTCCTGCTGGCGAACGCCGCCGAGCAGGTCTACCGCGTCCGCGCCCTCGACGAGCGGCCCTCGAGCGAGTCGTGGGTGCCGCGCACCGTGCGCGCCGTCCACGAGGAGCTCGGCGCCGAGGGCCTGCAGAAGGCCGTCGACTCCCTCGACGTGCGCCTGGTGTTCACCGCGCACCCCACCGAGGCCTCGCGCCGCGCCGTGCTGACCAAGCTGCGCCGCATCTCCGACCTCCTCGCCGAGGAGACCGAGGAGGACACCCCCGAGCGCCGTCGCCAGGACCGCGACCTCGCCGAGCTGATCGAGACGCTCTGGCAGACCGACGAGCTGCGCCGCTCGCGCCCCACCCCACAGGACGAGGCCCGCAACGCCCTCTACTACCTGCGCCAGATCTTCCGCCAGACCATGCCGGAGGTGCTCGACGACCTGCGCGAGGAGCTGCGCGCCCACGGCGCCGACCTGCACGACGGCCAGGTGCCGCTGCGCTTCGGCTCCTGGATCGGCGGCGACCGCGACGGCAACCCGTTCGTGACCGCCGAGGTCACCCGCGACGTGCTGAAGCTGCAGGCCGAGGCCGCGATCGACGTGTCGCTGGAGATCATCTCGGACCTGATCCTCGAGCTCTCGGTCTCCTCCGAGCTGACCGGGGACGACGAGGAGCTGCGCGCCAGCCTCGCCGAGGACCTCTCCCACGACTCCGAGGTCGACAGCACCCAGCAGTCGCTCTACGACCAGGAGCCCTACCGGCTCAAGCTCGGCGCGATGCGCTCCA
Organism: Brachybacterium sp. sponge; assembly: GCF_001613775.1. Taxonomy (NCBI): domain Bacteria; kingdom Bacillati; phylum Actinomycetota; class Actinomycetes; order Micrococcales; family Dermabacteraceae; genus Brachybacterium; species Brachybacterium sp. sponge. Next base: position 305,105 of record NZ_LRMP01000002.1, read on the forward strand.
AGCTCAACGCCACCCGCGAGCGGATCCGCTCCGGCGAGGCGCACGTCCACGGCGCCGACTACGGCGACACCCAGGAGCTGCAGGACGACTTCCAGGTCCTGCGCGAGGCGCTGCGCCGCCACGGAGGTCGCCGTGCCGCCGACGGGGCGCTCGCCATCGCCCAGCAGGTCCTGGCCGCCTCCGGTCTGAATCTCGCCGCTCTCGACGTGCGCGAGCACTCCGAGAAGCACCACGAGGTCGTCGCGCGCCTCTTCGACCGCGTCGGCGAGCTGGACCGTCCCTACACCGAGCTCGACCGCGCCGAGCGCACCCGCGTGCTCTCCCGCGAGCTCGGCAGCCGGCGCCCGCTGGTCGGCTCCGCGATCACCGAGGACGAGTCGATCCTCGACGACGCGACGCGCACCACCTACGGGGTGTTCCGCGAGATCCGCGACGCGCACCGCCTGTACGGCACCTCCGTCATCGAGACCTACATCATCTCGATGACCCACGGCGCCGACGACGTGCTCGCCGCCGCGCTGCTCGCCCGCGAGGCCGGACTGCTCGACCTCACCGGTCGCGAGGAGAAGCGCGCCGACCTCGGCTTCGTGCCGCTGCTGGAGGAGGTCTCCGAGCTGCGCCACGCCGGCGAGATCCTCGACCAGCTGCTCTCGGACCCCTCCTATCGGGAGATCGTGCGCCTGCGCGGCGACCTCCAGGAGGTCATGCTCGGCTATTCCGACGGCAACAAGGACGCCGGAGTCATCACCAGCCAGTGGGAGATCCACCAGGCCCAGCGCGCCCTGCGCGACACCGCGGCCCGGCACGGCGTCACCCTGCGCCTCTTCCACGGCCGCGGCGGCTCCGTCGGCCGCGGCGGCGGCCCGACCTACGACGCGATCCTCGCCCAGCCCTACGGGGTGCTCGAGGGCGCGATCAAGTTCACCGAGCAGGGCGAGGTCATCTCCGACAAGTACATGCTCCCCTCCCTCGCCCGGGAGAACCTGGACCTGTCGCTCGCCGCGGTGCTCGAGGGCTCGGCCCTGCACACCGCCCCGCGCTCGACCGCCGAGCAGCTGGAGCGCTTCGGTGAGGTGATGCAGTCGGTCTCCGACGCGGCGTTCTCCCGCTACCGCACCCTGGTGGACGACGAGAACCTGCCCGAGTACTTCGTCTCCTCCACCCCCGTGGAGCAGCTCGGCGACCTGAACATCGGCTCGCGCCCCTCCAAGCGCACCACCTCCGACAAGGGCCTGGACGGCCTGCGGGCGATCCCGTGGGTGTTCGGCTGGACCCAGTCGCGCCAGATCGTGCCCGGCTGGTTCGGCGCCGGCTCCGGCCTGAAGGCCGCCCGCGAGGCCGGCCTCGAGCCGGACCTGCACGAGATGTACCGCTCCTGGCACTTCTTCCGCACCGTCATCAGCAACGTCGAGATGACGCTGGCGAAGACGGACATGCAGATCGCGGCGCATTACGTGCACTCGCTGGTGCCGGAGAACCTCTGGTACCTCTTCGACCGCATCCGCGAGGAGTACGAGCTCGCGGTCTCCGAGATCGAGCGTCTCACCGGCGTGCTGAACCTGCTGGACAACCAGCCGATCCTCAAGCGGACCCTCGCCGTGCGCGACCGCTACCTGGATCCGATCTCCTACATGCAGGTCGCGATGCTGCAGCGGGTCCGCGCGGCGAAGGAGCGGGGCGAGGAGCTCTCGCCCGAGCTGCAGCGCGCGCTGCTGACCACCATCAACGGCGTCGCCGCGGGGCTGAAGAACACCGGCTGAGCCGGCACCGAGTCACTCCCGGGCCGCGCCATCGCGGCAGTCGACGGGGCCGGGAAGGGCAGACGCCCGGCCCGGCCCCGTCGTCATGTCGGTGTGCGGTGCGCAGGCCGCCGCGCCGGCCGGGTGCTCGCGATCGGTGCTTCGTGCTCCGGGGATCGGGCGCCGGGCTCAGGCGGAGGGGCGGGCGACCCGGTCCTCGACGGGCAGCCGGCGCTCCATGATGTCCATCCCGAGCCCCTCGACCTTCAGCAGCGCCGCATCGCCCGCGAAGGGCACGGCCTGCCCGGTGCCGGTGAAGCCGTGGCGCTCGTACCAGCGGTGCAGCTCGGGGCGCGACTGGAGCACCTGGATCACCAGCACGTCCACCCCGTCGGCCGCGAGGGAGGCCGCCTGCGCCTCCAGCAGGCGTCCGCCGAGCCCCGCGCCCTGCGCGGCGGGGTCGACCGCGAACAGCCCGAGCTCGGCTCGGACCTCTCCGTCCTCGTCGGGCGCCTCGCGGCGGGTGTAGCAGCATCCGAGCACCCGCTCGGCGGCGCTCCCGCGCTCAAGGCCCGTTCCTCCGTCGTCCGCGCCGTTCCCGTCCCCGGTCGCGACCAGCAGCGTCACCGCGGGGTCGGCGAGCATCGCGCGGACTTCCGCTGCGTCGGTGCGGTGGCCGTCCACGAGGTGCGCCTCGGTGGTCCAGCCGCCCTGGCCGCGGTACGCGGCCTGGACCAGCTCCACGATCCGGGGGACGTCCGTCCCGGCGGCGGGTCGCAGGGAAATCATCGGGACATCCTCCCGTGTCGCTGCAGGGCGGCGAGCAGGCCGTGGCCGTTCGGGGCGGCGAGGGCGAGCGGTCCCCGGCCGCCGGGGCTGGAGCCGACCAACGGGCGCAGGGTGCCGTGGGCGAGGAGCTGCTCGGGCTCGGTGAGCTGGCGGATCAGGATCGACTCGACGAGCTCCGGGTGCCGCTCGGCGAAGGCTGCGTAGAGCGAGGGGTCGTGCTGGCCGTCGTCGCCGACCAGGATCCAGCGGACGTCCGGATAGGCGGCGGCGAGGCGCTCGAGCGAGCGTGTCTTGTGCTCGGGGCCGGAGCGGAAGAAGCCGGTGTGGGTGGGGCCCCAGTCCGTCAGCAGCAGCGGCCCGTCCGGATACCCGTTGCGGTAGAGGAAGCGCTTGAGCACGGGGAACACGTTCCACGCGCCCGTGGACAGGTAGAACACCGGCATGTGCGGGTGCTCCCGCGCCAGGCGCTGGTACAGCATCGGCATCCCGGGGACGACCTGGCGGGAGGACTGATGGACCACGAAGGCGTTCCAGAAGGCCAGCAGGGGACGGGGCAGCCAGGTGACCATCACGGTGTCGTCGATGTCGCTGACCATGCCCACGCGAGCCTCGGGCGGGACGATCGTGACGTCGGCCGTGACCTCGTTGCCGGGGACCGTCCACAGCACCGCCTGGTGCTTGCCGGGGCTCAGGGACACCTCGAGGGTCGCGTCGACGATGCCGGAGCGGTCCGCCCGCACCGTGAACTCCTCGCCGCCGAGGCGGATGTGGACGGTGCGGTGCGGCGCGACCTGGCTGGTGAAGTTCCGCCAGCCGCGCACCGCGACGGTCCGCATGTCGTGGACGGGCTGGTCGTGGAAGTCCGCGGAGGTGCGGGGGGAGGCGTACAGGACCTTCGCCAGGACCCGTGCCTGCGTCGCCGAGCCGTATCCGTGGAAGGGCTGCAGGCGCAGGTCCCAGTGCAGACGGCGCAGGGTGCTGCCGACGAGGCGGTTCTTCACGTCCTCTGCGCGCGCCGCCCAGTGGGGACGATCGGAGCCCGCCCCGGCGGCGTCGTGACGCAGCACGGAGCGGGCGGAGGGGAGGGGCGCGGGGATGCGCACGGGCCTCAGAGGCCGCGGGTCATCTTCAGCCAGGCGCCGTCGGGATCGTCCTCGACGATCTGCCAGCGCTCGCCGCTGTCGGAGAAGCCGAGGCTCTCGTAGAGGGCGCGGGCGCCGGTGTTCTCGGGGCCGACGTAGAGGGTGATCGTGTCGGCGCCGTCCTCGCGGGCCCACTCGAACACGGCCTCCGCGAGGCGACCGGCGATGCCGGAGTGGCGCGAGCCAGGGGTGACCCACATGGCCTGCAGCTCCCGCTCGTTGGCGGGGGAGTCTTCCTCCTGGCGGACGGCGACGACCGCGACCGGCTGATCACCTTCGACCGCGAGGAACCAGGCGGCGTCCGAGACGCGCTGCTCCCAGACGGAGTCCTCGTAGGTGGACTCCTTCTCCCAGCTCTGCCCGAAGGCGCTGGGGTCCGTGCTGAGCGAACGGAGTCGGATCTCCCGCACGAGCGACCAGTCCTCGTCGTGGGCGCGGATGATTTCGGCCATCGGTGTCCTCCTGAGCCGTGGTGGCGTGGTCACGGGCGTGATGCCCTGGCGATCATGCTCTCGTGCTGACCCGAGAACCGCATGCACTCCGCCTCACAGTGTACGGCGATCGGCGGTTCCACGCTCCCACCGCCTGGAGGTTGACACAATGGGGGGATGAAGCCGCTCCGACTCCTCACCGTGTGCACCGGCAATGTCTGCCGCTCCCCAGCGGCCGCGGTGGTGCTGCGCCGCGCCCTCGAGCTCGAGGGCCTCGACTCAGAGGTCGAGGTCGGCTCGGCCGGGACCACCTGGGAGGTGGAGGGAATGCCGATGGACGACCGGATCGAGCTCTCGCTGGAGCGCGCCGGCTATCCGCGTCCCTTCGAGCACACCGCCCGCACCATCCACCTCACCGAGCTGATGGCCTGGGATCTCGTGCTGGCGATGACGCCCGAGCACGCCCAGACGATGCGTCGCATGGCCGATCAGGCCCCCGAGGGGGCGACCCCGCCGCTGATCACGATGTGGCGCGCCTTCGAGCCGGGGGCGGAGGGGCTCGCGGAGACCGAGCTCGTGGTCGAGGACCCCTGGTACGAGGGGCAGGCGGCCTTCGACCGCACCGTGAAGGACATGGAGCGCGCCGTGCCGGGGATCCTGGAGCGCGTGCGCGAGCTGCTCGCCCAGCGCTGAGCGGTGGACCCGCCCGCCGGCGGTAGCACCTGCTCAGCGGTGGCGCGCCTGTCCGGCCGTGGGCCGACGGGTCAGCGGCGGTGGTTGCTGCGGCGCGAGTGCCAGGTCGCGCCGACGAAGCCGGCCGTGGTGAGGAAGCCGATCGCGAGCGCGGCGATCAGGACCTGGCGCATCTGGCCGAAGGCCGTGTTCGAGTCGTCGGAGATCGCGTTGAACAGGCGCACCACGGGGCCGCCGTCGCCGGAGGACGTGGGCTGCGCGGCCTGCGGCGCCGGAGTGCTGGGCTCCTCGGTGCCGACGCCGGCGACCTCGGTCTCCTCGGTGGTGCTCGACTCGGCGGTCGTCTCGGGCTCCTGGACCGGGGTCTCGGAGGGAGCCTCCGGGGTCGGCTCGGGGGCCGGCTCCGTGGTGGGCTCGGGGTCCTCGCTCGGCGGGGGAGCGGGGAGCGGCTGTGCGCGCCGCTCGGGCTCGGGGTCCGGCTGCGCGGGCGTCGACGGCTCGGACATCTCCGGGGTAGCCGAGGGGCTCGCGGTCGGAGTGGAGCCCTGGTCCGGCGCGGGGGTGGTCTTCTCGTCGTCGGTCGTCTCGCCGCTGCCTCCGCCGGTGGTGTCCTCACCGGTCGGGGTCTCGCTCGGGGTGGGGGACTCCTCGTCGTCGGTCGGCTGCTCCGACTCGCCGTCCCCGCTCTCGGTGGGGCAGTTGCAGGGGCAGTCCGTGGCGTCGCCGTCGGTGCTCGCGGTCGGGCTCTGGGACTGCTGCTTCTCGGTCGTCGCGCTCTGCTGCGCGATCAGGCGGGGGAGGATGGCGCCCTCCACATCGCGCGCGGGCTCCTGTGCAGAGGTGTCTCCCGCGGAGTTGTCGCCGGCTCCGCCGTCGCAGGTGGCGTCGTCGTCGGGGTCGGTCACCGTCTCGGTGGAGCCATCCGTGGGTTCCCCGTCGGGGTCATCCGTGCGCGTCGTGGTGGAGTCGCCCGTGCCCTCGGTGTTCGTCGGCGTCCCGGCCTTCGTCGCCGTGGGGGCCTCGGACTCCGTCGCCGTCGGCGTCCCGGGGTCCGTCGTCGTGGTCTTGTCGCCCTCCGTGGTGGGGGCGGTGGGGGTCGTGGGGTCTTCGACCGGGGGATCCTCCGAGACCTCGGGATCCTCGGGCGGCTGCTCGGGCTCCTCGGGGACCCCGTCGGTGCCCGAGGGATCGTCCTCCTCGGACTCCGGATCGTCCTCGGCGGGGGTCGAGCTGTCCTCGTCCTGCTCGGAGGGCTCCTCGTCCTCGGCGGCGTCGTCGTCCGTGCGCGCTTCCGAGGGGGAGGTGAGGGTGGTGGCCTCGGGCGCGATCGTCCCGTCCACGGTGGCCGTCGCGGGGTCGTCGTCCGCGGGGGCGACGTCCGTGCTCTCGGCGGCGTCACCGGTCCCGTCGGCGAGCGCGCTGGTGGTGGCGAAGGGGAGAGCGGTCAGGGCGAGGGCGGCAGAGGCCGCGCAGACGCGTGTCCGCAGTCGCATGTCGTGCCCCTCTCCGTCGTTCTCTCCGCGCGCGAGCGCTGCGGTCGGCGTGCTTGCCGGCGGGTCCGCCGAAGCACACTACCCTACTGATCCTTTACTTACCCACCCCATGCTTCACGGGCTCCTTGGGCCGCGCAAGGGGCGTGTGGACGGCGCCACCGCCGGGTGACATACCTCAAATTGGGGAGCGCTTGACCGTCCCTTTGCCGCCCGGAGGCTGCGGTCGTTGCTGAAACGTTACGGACCTGCAGGTCAGCGCCGGGTGTTCGAAAGCCTCCGTGCGCGTCGACGGACGGCGCGAGAGTGTCGCGCCGTCCGTCGACAGCATCGGGTGGTGCAGGGGCGGGGCCGAGGATCAGGATGTGGAGGAATGGTCGGCCAGGAGCGGTGCGGTCGCAGCGACCGCATCGGGGCCGGGGAGCCGACAGCCGCTTCCGCGGCGCCGCGCGGACCGTCGGGTCCGCCCCTGCGCTCAGTCCGCGAGCGCCCCGTCCACGAGGTCCTTCGCGGCCTGCTGCACCTCAGCGAGGTGCTCCTCGCCCTTGAAGGACTCGGCGTAGATCTTGTAGATGTCCTCGGTGCCCGAGGGGCGCGCCGCGAACCAGGCGGACTCGGTGGACACCTTCAGCCCGCCGATCGCGCCGCCGGAGGGGGCCTCCGTGATCGCCGAGACGATCGGCTCGCCCGCGAGCTCCGTCGCGGTCACCTGTGCGGGGCTGAGCGCCTTGAGCTTCGCCTTGGCCTCGCGGTCCGCCGGGGCGTCGGTGCGGGAGTAGGCGCTGCTGCCGAACCTCTCCACGAGCTCCGCGTGCAGGGTGCTGGGGGAGCGCCCGGTCACCGCGAGGATCTCCGAGGCCAGCAGTGCGAGGATGATGCCGTCCTTGTCGGTGGTCCACACCGAGCCGTCGCGGCGCAGGAACGAGGCGCCCGCGCTCTCCTCGCCGCCGAAGCCGACCGAGGAGTCGATCAGGCCCGGCACGAACCACTTGAAGCCCACCGGCACCTCGAACAGCTCCCGACCCAGGTCCGCGACGACGCGGTCGATCAGGCTCGAGGAGACCACCGTCTTGCCGACCTTCGCGCCCGCCGGCCAGTCCGGGCGGTGCGCGAACAGGTAGGTGATGGCCGTGGCCAGGTAGTGGTTGGGGTTCATCAGGCCGCCGTCCGGGGTGACGATCCCGTGGCGGTCCGCATCCGCGTCGTTGCCGGTGGCGATGTCGTACTCGTCGCGCTTCTCCAGCAGCGACGCCATCGCCCACGGGCTCGAGCAGTCCATGCGGATCTTCCCGTCGCGGTCCAGGGTCATGAAGGACCACTGCGGGTCGACCGCGGGGTTGACGACGGTGAGGTCGAGGTCGTGCATCTCGCCGATCTCGGCCCAGTAGTCCACCGCAGCGCCGCCCAGCGGATCCGCGCCGATGCGCACGCCCGCCCGGCGGATCGCCTCGATGTCGACGACGCTCGGGAGGTCCTGCACATAGGTGCGCAGGTAGTCGTAGCGAGCGGCGTCCTGCAGGGCCTTCTGCCGTCCGTGCCGGCGCACGCCCTTGAGCCCGTCGCGCAGCAGCTCGTTCGCGCGGTCGGCGATCCACGAGGTCGCCTCGGTGTCCGCGGGACCGCCGTGGGGCGGGTTGTACTTGAAGCCGCCGTCGCGCGGCGGGTTGTGGCTCGGGGTGACGACGATGCCGTCGGCCCGGCCGGGATCGTTCGCCGCCCGACCTCGGTTGTGGACCAGGATCGCGTGCGAGACCGCCGGGGTGGGGGTGTAGCCGTCGAGCGCGTCGACCTGGGCGGCCACGTCGTTGCCCGCGAGGACCTCGAGCGCCGTGTCGAAGGCGGGGCGCGAGAGGGCGTGGGTGTCCCGGCCGATGAACAGCGGGCCGCGGATGCCCTGCGCCGCCCGGTACTCGGCGATCGCCTGCGTGGTCGCGGCGATGTGGTCCTCGTTGAACGCGACGTCCAGCGAGGAGCCGCGGTGCCCGGAGGTGCCGAAGGAGACCGCCTGGTCGGGATCCGCGGGATCCGGGTGGAGGTCGTAGTAGGAGTCGAGGAGCGCGTCGACGTCGACGAGGTCCTCCTGCTGTGCCTTCTGGCCTGCACGGGGGTGCATGATCACCACTCCATCCTCGGTAGCTGGGGCTGATCGCCACTCTAGGTCCTTCGAGGGGACCTCAGCACGGGAGCGCCGGGAGTGAGACGGCGGCGGGCCGGCCGGGCCTCAGGCGCGGCGGGAGCGGACCAGCAGCACGATCCCCACGATCGTCAGCACCAGGCCCACCAGGCCCGCGACCACGCCGATGATCGGACCGATGACCAGCGGGGCCATCATCCCGAACAGGCTGTAGGGGCCCAGATGGGCGGGAGCGTCGGTGCCCGTGCAGGAGATCGTGGCGGTGGTGTCCTGGAGGGAGGCGACCCCGAGCACCTGCACGTACTCCTCGCCGTTGCCGAAGGTGGTCGCGGTCGAGCTCGGCACCGTGGTGACCGCCCCGGGATCGGAGCCCTCCGCGGTGCACTCGGCCGTGGCGGCGTCCGCCGCGGGCACGTAGACGATGACCATCTCGTTGGCGGACAGCTCGAGCGTGGCCGAGCTCGCCTCCATCGGCGTCGGCCCCTCGGACGCATCGCCGACGAGCGATCCGAGCGACCACACGATCCCGATGATCGTGGCGGCCGGGGCGATGACCAGCAGGAGCACCAGGCCGATCACGAGCGGCAGCACGCCGCGCCGGCGCCCGGACCGGCCGGACCGCCCGGGACCGGAGGCCGAGGAGCCGGAGGTGTGCGAGGCGGCGAGGGCGCTGGGCGGCAGCGGTCCCGTCTGCGGGCCGTCGGCGAAGGAGGTCCCGTACGAGGCCTGGCCGTGCCCCTGCTGCGGGGCCTGGCCGTAGGGGTCGTGGGCCGGGGCGCCCTGCTGCGGGTCCGCGCCCGGAGCGGGCGTCGTCGGCCCCGGCAGCCCGAAGCTCGGGCGCTTCCTCGGGGCGGGCGGGGTGGACTCACCGTCGGACATCGGCTCCCTCTCGGTTCGGCTCCGCCCAGGATAGTGGTCCCGCCTGCACGCGGGCCGGGCGGGCCCTCCGCTCAGAGACCGGGCAGCTCGAGCGCGACGCCGAGCAGGGCGGCCCCGACGACCGCGCAGGCCAGCGGGGTCACCAGCCAGATCATGAGGATCTCCCGCGCGACCGACCAGCGCACGGTGCGCCGGCCCCGGGCGACGCCCGCGCCGACCACGCTCGAGGCCAGCGCCTGGCTGGTGGAGACCGGGGACTCGAGCCCGAACACGCCCAGCGACATCGTCAGCGCCGCGGAGGACTCCGCCGCCAGTCCCTGCGCCGCGGTGAGGTCCGTGAGCCGGCGGCCCAGGGTGCGGATGATCCGGTGCCCGCCCATCAGGGTGCCGGCGCCGACGGCGACCGCGACCGTGCTCATGAGCACCGTGGTCGTGGTCCCGGACAGGTCCGTCCCGGCGCTGCCCAGCGCGATCACGACCACCGCGAGCGGGAGGCGGGCGTCGTTCAGGCCGTGCCCCGCCGCGACCGTGCTCGCCGAGAAGGTCTGCGCGAACCGGATGTGGCCGGGTCCGAGCAGCTCGGACCGGGCCATGCGCAGGATCAGCTGCATCAGCAGGTACGCGACCGTCGCCGAGATGACGGGGCCCACGACGGAGACCGCGAGCATCAGTCCCAGCCGGTCCCAGGCGGCCGAGGTGCCGATCACGAGGGAGACGCCGAAGGAGGTGCCGAAGAAGGCGTGCCAGGTCGAGGCCGGCAGCCCCATCCACCAGGTCAGCAGGTCCCAGAGGAAGGTGCCGAGCATGAGCACCAGCAGCGCCGCGCCCAGCGTGTCGGGGCTCGCGGCGAGCTGCTCGACGATCGGGCCGAGGCCCAGCAGGCGCACCGCCCACGGCACGGTCATCACCAGCAGCGCCATCCCCAGCAGCGCGCCGAGGGTGTTGAGGATCGCCGCCGCCCACAGCGCCGAGGAGGCCTTCAGCGCACGGGTCGTGATGGTGGTCGAGATGGCGTTGGAGGCGTCGTGGAAGCCGTTCATATAGGCCACGACCAGCGCCAGGGCCACCACCAGCGCGAGCAGCAGCGGCGTCACTCAGGCGTCCTTGATCCGCAGCAGGTCCGCGATCCGCGCCGCCCGCTCCTGCAGCGCGATCGTGTGGCGGATCGACTCGGAGACGTCGTGCAGGGGGAGCAGCTCCTGGGTGGAGCCGCCGCGCTTGTACAGCGCGCCGAGGGACTGCCGCACGAGCCGCTCGCCCTGACGCTTGAGCTTGCGGATCTGGACGTAGTAGTCGCCGAGGTCCTGGGTGTCGTTGAGCTTCCAGGACGCGGCGACGGTGAGCTCCGCGGCGCGCTCGATCCCCTTGGCCGCATCCAGCAGCGGGGTGGGCAGCGTCCCCACCTGGGAGACGACCAGCAGCTCGCCGGTGTGCTCCATCGCGTCGACCACGTCGGCGAGCGTGAGCGAGAAGTCGTAGAGCAGCTCCGCCTCGTATGGGGTGATCAGCGAGTGCGCGAGACGCTGGGCGATGCGGCGGCACAGCTCCTCGGCGACCGTGGACTGCTCGTGCAGCGTCGGCGCGATGCGGGTGCGCTCGCGGTAGCCGTTCCCCAGCAGCTTCGAATGGGTGTCGGCCGCCTGGACGAGCAGCTCAGCGAGCTCGGAGAGGAGATCGCTGAGGGGGCGCTCCGTGCGCGCGGGGAACAGCCGGGAGAAGAACTGCACCACCTCGCGTCGCCTCCTCGCGCCGTGGGCGCCTGAACGCCTCGCGGTCCGTGCGGTGGGACGCGGGCTCCTGCTCGTGATGCTGAGGCGCCGGACCGGGATGCGCCTGTCGGCGCGAAGGCCGCTCGAAGCGGCAGATGTTGGAGCCCGGGGCAACCGCGGCCCGGCGCCCGCCCATCGTAGAGCACGGGCCCCGAGACGGTGCAAGCACCGCCCCCGGGGAGTATGGCGAGGACCTCAGTCCGTGCAGATCGCAGTGCCCGACGGGCATCGGCCGACGGGGCGGCGGCCGTGCCTCATGGCATCAGTCGAGGCGACCCTCCTCCGCGTGCCGTCCCGCCTCCGTGAGCTCCTCGCCGGTGCGCAGCAGCCGCTCCGCCTGCCGGGTCCGCTCCTCCCCGGGATCCTCGTCCGCCAGGTGCGCCGTGCCGTGGGCGAGCAGCGTCGCGACCGCTCCGGCGCGTCGCAGGGCGAGGCCGAGATCGCCGGTGAACGCGCCGCGCAGGATGTCGTCCATCGTCTCCTGCACCTGCGTCACCTCCGGCGGCTCCGCGAAGCCCGTGAGATAGCGCAGCCCGGGGACGGTGCGGGAGCCGGCGCGGTAGCGTCGGGCGACCTCGTCGCCGCTGCGCTGCACCCAGGTGTGCAGCACGTACAGTCGCCACAGCGCCCCGGGCAGGGTCGAGGCGGGCGCGGCCGACCACAGCGCCGCCAGCTCCGTCAGCCCATCGTCGGCCGCGAGCGCGACGACCCGCCGCACCACCTCCGGATCGGAGCTGTGGAACACGCCGTCCAGCAGCGCCCGGGCCGAGTCGTGCGCGAGATCCATCGAGGTCGCGGGATCCGGCTCGCCGGGGATCGACGCGGCGACCGAGGGATACATCGAGGCGGGACGGCGGAAGCGAGGGGCGGAGGAGTCGTGCGGGGACATGCCCCGCACCCTACGCTGGGTCCATGACCATCCCCCGCCGGCTCGGCCCCGAGACCGGGCCGCGCACCGCGCTGCCCGACTACTCCCGCAGCAGCGCGACCGTCGAGCGGATGGTCGCCGCGCTCGATCCGGCCCGCACGGGCCGCGACCGGGGACGGGTGCGGGCGCTGCTGCCCGCGCACGCCACGCGGGACACCGCCGCGCGCGCCGTCGTCGCGGCCGCGCTGCTGGGCACGGCGCTGGTGAGCGTGCTGGGCATGGTGCTGCTGCTGGGCACGGTGCCGGACGGCCGCTCCCCGGGGCTCGGACTGCTGGCGGTCGTCGCGGCGCTGGGCGCGCTCGCGCTGCTGCTGGGGCTGCTGGGGGTCCGCTTCGGGATCGTGGCGCTGGGCACGGCGCGAGCCCGGGTCGAGATCTCCGCGGACGGGCTGCGGGTGTTCGGCCCGGTGCGGCACCGGGACGTGGCCTGGGAGCGGATCGCGGCGATCGAGTCCCGCGTGGTGCATCCGGTGCACTGGCTCACCGCCGCGCTGCGCCTCGAGGACGGCACTCGGATCGTGATGCCCGCCTTCGACCGCGCTGTATGGACCTACACTCGGCCCTCCGGGCAGGACATCCGCGCGCTGCGCACGGAGCTGCACCGGCGCCGACAGTCGGGCCCCGGGCGGCGCTGAGAGGCCAGGGCGCCGGACACGACAGCGACTGACGACAGGGGAAGCCGTGGAAGCTCTGATGATGACCCTGGGCTCGGGCTGGGTCAGCGGGATCAGGCCGTACTTCATGATCTTCCTGCTGGGCCTGAGTGGTCGGCTCTTCTCCCTCGAGCAGGTCCCCGAGGTGCTGCAGCGCACCGACCTGCTGGTGATCACCGGGATCCTGCTGCTGGTGGACCTCGCGGCGGACAAGATCGCCTTCCTCGACTCCTTCTGGGACCAGCTGCACACCGTGGTGCGGCCGATCGCGGGCGGCGCCATCGGCTTCCTGCTCGGCGGGGAGACGGACACGACCTCCGCGATCGTGATGGCGGTGCTGGGCGCGGCCGCGGCCTTCGGCTCCCACGCCGCGAAGACCACGACCCGGGCGGCGGTCAACGTCTCCCCGGAGCCGGTCTCGAACGTCCTGGTCTCCACCGGGGAGGACGTCGCCGCGGTCGTGATGGGGCTGCTCGCGATCGTGTTCCCGGCGGCCGCCGCACTGCTCGCACTCGTGCTGCTGGGCCTCGGGATCTGGGCGATAGTGCGTATCCATCGCGCCTACCGGGACCTGCGCGCCCGGCTGCGGGAGGCCCGGGCCCGACGCGCGGACGGGACCCACAGATCGGCCTGAGACCGGTCCGGGACCGGCCGGCGGACGTCGCCGACGACGTCGTGGCCCGCGTTCAGGCGGCGGGCGCCGCGCTCGTGCCGTCCTCCCACAGCGCGCGCACGACCTCGGGCAGCTGCGCAGCCGCGACCTCGGAGACCGTCAGCACGCCCTGGTCGTCCAGCGGCAGGTGGCCGAGGCGCCAGGAGCCGTCGGCCTCGACGTGCACCATCAGCGGCACCGGATCGGCGGGGGAGGAGATCTCGGTGCGGCGCAGCGAGACGGTGCGCTCGGCGCCGTCCTCGAGGAAGGCCAGGACGATGTCGGAGACAGAGGCGGGCACGTGCGCGGCGTCGGGCAGGGCCGAGACCACGAAGGAGTCCAGCTCGTCCTGGGTGAGCATGAGGATCGCGTCGTTCGCCTTGATGATGAAGGCCATCCGCATCGCCTCGCCCTCGGCCAGCGCGATCCCGAGCCAGCGGTCCGCCGCCGTCAGGGCGCCGGCGATGACCTGGCCCTCCTCGCCCAGCAGCCACTGGCCGTCCGCGGAGCGCTCCACCTTCCCGCGGGCGCGCAGCCCCGAGGTGACCGCGGCCGTGACGAACTCGCGCGCCTGCTCCGGGGCGCTGCGCAGCCCGATCTGCTCGCGCGTGATCCGCGCGTTCTCGGTGTCGCGCAGGCCGAGCATGAAGTCGATCTCGTAGGCGGTGTATATCGTGACCTCGGGACGGTCGGTGCCGGCGCACGCGGACTCGCTCATCGGTGTTCCCCCTCGGGCGTCGTGGAGCCGGCCGCCTCCTGCGGCGGCCGGGCGCAGCTGTCGACGAAAGCATCGCAGATCGGGCCGGGAGGGTGCGACCTGCTCCCGCAGCTAGACTCGCGGGATGCACGGGGAGCAGCGCGAGCACGCGGAGCACGTCGCGGGGCACGTCACGGCGGTGCCCGACCTCGGCGGCACCAGCGCCCGGGCCGTGTACCGGGACCTGCTGCGCTTCGGCCCCCGCTCCCGCCGCGATCTCACCGAGCGCCTCGGCCTGTCCGCGCCGACGGTCACTCGCGTGACCCGCGATCTGCTCGAGGCCGGCCACCTCCACCCGCTGGACACCGTGGCGCTCGCCAAGGGCCGTCCCCAGCAGCCGCTGGACATCGAGGAGAACCACGGCCCTCGGTTCATCGGGGTCAAGGTCACGGCCGACGAGGTCCACGCCGTGGTCACCACCGCGCGCGGCAACGCCCTCGAGGAGCTCGTGATGCCGCTGCCGGACACCTCCGCCGAGGCGGTCGCGGACGCGGTGGTCGACCCGGTCCTCGCCCTCGCCGGCGCGCATCCGCACGTGGCCGGGGTGGGCGTCAGCATCGGCGGCCGGGTCGCCGACCGGAGACGCGTGGACTCCTCCTGGATCCTCGGCTGGGAGCGTCCCGTCGACCTCGCGGATCGGCTCGAGGAGCGCCTCGCCCTGCCGGTCACCGTCGACAACGACATCGCCGCCATGATCCACGGCCTGAACTGGTTCGGGATCGGCCGCGCCTATCGCACCTTCGCGGTCCTCACGATCGGGGTCGGCGTCGCGATCGGCACCGTCGTCGAGGGGCGGCTGCTGCAGGGACGCTCCCATCTCGCCGGGCTCACCGGCCGCCTGCCCGTCGCCGCACGGGAGGACGGCGCCCCCGAGCCCTTCTGGCGCTCGGCGCGGACCGCCGCGGTGGTCGAGGCGGCGCGGGAGGCCGGGGTGCTGGGGGAGGGCGAGGGCGTCGAGCGCCTGCGGGCCCTGCTCGCGGCCGGCGACCCCGCCGCCCGCGCCCTCAGCGCGGACCTCGCCCGCACCCTCGCCCGCGCCGCCGCCGCCGTGGTCGCCGTGGTCGACCCCGAGGCGATCGTGCTCGGCGGGGAGACGATCGACCTGGTGCTCGCGGCCGACGGGGAGTTCGAGCGGACCCTGCGCGCCTCGCTCCCCACCGCCCAGCAGGACCTCGTGATCCGCGAGCTCGGCGGGGACTTCGACCAGTGGGCGCGCGGCGCCGCGGTCATCGCGATCCAGGAGTTCGTCGGCGGCGAGGTCTGAGCGACCCCGCCGCCGACGCCCCGGCTCCCGGGCATCGCAGCCCGGGCATGGACGTCACGTGGACGCAGCCGTCACTGGAACAGCGCGTTGACCCGCTCGTTGTAGGCCGCGAAGTCCGCGCCGTCGATCCGCCGCATCCAGCACTGGTCGAAGGCCGGCTGCATGATCGACATGATCGCGGCGGAGTTCTCCACCAGCGGGTACCGGCCCGTCTCGCCTTCGGCGACCCGGTCCGTGAACGGGGTGACGTCCAGGCCCCGCTCCGCATAGGCCGCGATCGCGGTCTCCGTGCCCACGTCGGTCGCGGGGAAGAACGGGGCGCGCTCGCCGATGATCCGCTGCGCCTCGTCGGAGGCGAGGAAGGCGATCAGCCGCGACGCCTCCTCCTTGTTCTCCGACTGCGCGGCGATCGAGTCGCCCAGGCCGTTGAACATCGACATCGGGGTGCCGATCGGCCCCGTCGGCAGCGGGGCGATCCCGAGGTCGACGCCCTCGAGGTTCGCCCAGGTCGTGATCATCCACGACCCGGCCAGGCCCAGCGCCGCCTTCCCGGACTGCACCTGGGTCTGGACGGGGCTGGAGTCGCCGAACATGCCGAAGGGCGGGAAGAAGCCCTTGTCCACGAGCCCGAAGTACCAGTCGATCGTCGCCGCGAAGCGGTCGTCGTCGTAGTGGAAGGTCGTGCCCCAGGTGTCGGCGTCGGTGAAGGTCCAGCCGGTCGAGAAGGCGAAGGCGGACCAGGTGGACTGGCCGACGTAGTCGATGCCGGCGTCGGCGCCCATGCCGTAGCGCGCCACGCGCGTCGGATCGAAGCCCTCCTCGTCGCCGCGCACGCCGTTCTCGTCGATCGTGAGCCGGGCGAGCAGGCGCTCGAAGGAGCCGCCGTCCTCGGGGTTCCAGTCCAGGCTCGCGAGGTCGTCCTCGCTCAGCCCCTCCTCCTCGAGCATCCCCTTGTCGTACATCACCGCGATGGTGTCGTAGTCCTTCGGGACGCCGTAGCGTTTGCCGTCCTGGCCGGTCCACAGCTCCTGCAGGCCGTTCTGGAAGCGGTCGGCGGTGACGTCGGCCAGCGGTGCGAGATCGTCCAGCGGTGCGATCACGTCGAGGCTGACGAACTCCGGGAAGCGCGCCAGGTGGTCGGCGAAGGCGTCGGGGCCGGCACCCGCGACGAAGCCCGCGGTGAGCTTCGTCCAGTAGTCGTCCCAGCCGAGCTGGGTGATCCGCACGAAGACGTCGGGGTTCTGGGCCATGAACGCATCGATCGCGGCGGAGTAGGCGGGCAGCTGGTTCGCGTCCCACAGCCAGTAGTCGATCTCGGTGGCGCCGGGCGGGGCGGCGCTCGTCCCGCAGGAGCTGAGCGCGACGGTGCCCGCGGCGCCCGCGGCCAGCGCCGCCGTGCCCGTGAGGAGCCGGCGACGGCTCAGCCCGCGTGGAGGGGCGCCGGCGGGGGAGTCGGAGGGCGGGAGGGGAAGGCGGTTCTGTGTCATCTCGGGCACCTCACTTGATCCCGCTGAAGCCGATGGAGTTCACGATCTTCTTCGCGAACAGGGCGAAGAGGATCAGCATGGGCGCGGCCGCGACGAGGGTCGCCGCCATCAGCCCGGACCAGTCCGGGCCCGTGCCCGGGGCCTGGGCGCGGAACACGCCGAGCGCGACGGTGAGCACGCGGGACTGGTCGGTGTAGGAGACCATCAGCGACCAGAAGTACTCGTTCCAGGCCGTCATGTAGGTCAGCAGCGCCAGCGTCGCCAGCGGCGCGGAGGCGATCGGCAGGATGAGCGTGAAGAACACCCTCGCCTTGCTCGCACCGTCGATCAGCGCGGCCTCCTCGACCTCGCGCGAGATGTTGTTGAAGAACTGGCGCAGGAAGAAGATCGCGAAGCTCGAGATGAACAGGGTGGGGAGCATGATCCCCAGCAGCGTGTCCACCAGTCCCAGGTTCTTGATCAGGATGAAGTTGGGCAGCAGGGTGAAGATCTGCGGGATCATCAGCGAGCCGAGGAAGATCATGAACACGGTGTCCCGGCCGCGCCAGCGCAGGCGCGAGAAGGCGTAGGCGGCCATCGCGCAGGAGAAGGTCTGGACCACGGTGATCGTGGTCGCGACGATCACCGAGTTCAGCAGGTAGCGCCAGAAGGTGATCGAGGCGCCGGAGCCGCCCTGCGAGATCGCGGTCTCGACGTCCTGCAGGCCGAAGACGCGCTCGAAGCCGCCCGTGTTCAGGCCGACGGGCAGGAGGCTGGCCGGGTCGGTGGCCAGGGCGTTGTTGCTGGACAGCGCCGTGCGCAGCATCCAGTAGAAGGGGAACAGGGTGATCAGCAGGAAGATCACCATCACGGCCCAGGCCGCGATCCTCCCCCAGGGGATGCTGCGGCGGTGCCGGGGCGCGGGGCGGTCGGCGTCGGTGCGCGGCGCGCTGTCGGGCCGCTGCGTGGTCGTGGTCATCGCGCTGTCCTCTCAGTCCAGGTCCGACTGGCCGGCACGGCTCATCCAGTACTGCGCGAAGGTGATCACCATGAGGATCACGAGCAGCGCGACGGACAGCGCCGAGGCGTAGCCGAACTCGTACTGGGCGAAGGCGTTCTCGTAGATGTACATCTGCAGCACCTTGGAGGCGTCGGCGGGACCGCCCTGGGTGGTGACCGAGATGGTGTCGAACACCTGGAAGGAGCCGATGATCGTCATGATCAGCACCAGTGCCAGGATCGGGCGCAGCAGCGGCAGGGTGATGCGGCGGAACATCGCGATCTCCCCGGCGCCCTCGGTGCGCGCGGCCTCGTAGAGGTGGGCGGGGATCGACTGCAGGCCCGCGAAGAGCAGCAGCGCCGTGTAGCCCATGTGCCGCCACACGTTCACCAGCGCGACCGTCGGGATCACCCAGGTCTCGCTGGCCCAGAAGGCGATCGGGTCGAAGCCGATCCACTGCAGGAGGATGTTGAAGATGCCCAGCTGGGTGTCCAGGATCCACAGGAACACGATCGCGGCGACCACGTTCGAGACGAGATAGGGCGCCAGCACCAGCGAGCGCAGCACGGTGGACTGGGTCAGGCGCTGCATGAGCACCGCGATGACGAGCGCGACGAGGGTCTGCACGCCGATGTTGATGACGACGTACAGCACCGTCACCTTCAGCGAGTTCCAGAAGACGGGGTCGGCCAGGAGCCGGCGATAGTTCTCGAGCCCGACCCAGGTGGGCGGGGTGAGGGTCGTGTACTCCGTGAAGGAGTAGTACAGGCCGGTCAGCAGCGGCCAGACGAGGAACACCAGCAGGCCGACCGAGGCGGGCGCGATGAACAGCAGCGCGAGCTTCGTGTCGTCCTTCCGGCGGCGCCTCGTCGGGGCCGACCGCGTCGACGTCGTCGCGGTGGACATGGGTGCCTTCTTCCGTGGTGGTGGGGGACGGGTCAGCGGGACGCGCCGGCGGCGGTCTCGCGGGTCAGGGACAGCAGCAGGCCCTGCTCGGGGTCGAGCAGGGGAGCGGCGAGGCCGGCGACGGCCAGCGCCGCGCCGGGCAGCACCGCCCCGTCCGCCTCGAGCACGCGGGCGAGCCAGGGCGGGGGCGTGAGATGCGAGGGCTGGCCGCTGGGCAGCAGGGCGCGCACCCGGTAGGCGGCGGCGGGATCCAGGCCCGGCAGCACCAGGCGCGGGTGCTGGGCGGTGTCGGCGCGGCCGACGGCGCTCAGCGCGAACAGCGCCTCGCCCTGGTCGGGGGA
Source organism: Brachybacterium sp. sponge (assembly GCF_001613775.1). Taxonomy (NCBI): domain Bacteria; kingdom Bacillati; phylum Actinomycetota; class Actinomycetes; order Micrococcales; family Dermabacteraceae; genus Brachybacterium; species Brachybacterium sp. sponge. Next base: position 324,138 of record NZ_LRMP01000002.1, read on the forward strand.
GACCACGCCCTGCAGCCACAGGGGGCTCTCGCCGCGGTCGGCGCGCACGAGATCGCCCGTGAACAGCAGCTCGCGGCGCTCCTTGTAGAGCGTGATCCAGGCGGTGAGCTCGGCGAGCTCCTCCTCGCTCGCGGCGGCGAGGTCCCATTCGATGCCGAGGTGGCCCATCAGCGCCGAGTGGGCGCGGAAGCCGAGGGTGTGCAGGCGCCCGGTGGTGTGGGAGCGGCCGGAGGCGATGTGGCTGCCCATCAGCTCCAGCGGGATCAGCTGCGAGGTCCAGCGGTGCATCTGCTGGCGCTCGAGCGGGTCGATGCAGTCCGAGACCCACACCCGGTCGGTGTGCTCGAGCACGCCGAGGTCCACGCGCGCCCCGCCCGAGGCGCAGGCCTCGATCTCCAGGCCCGGGTGCGCCGCGCGCAGCTCGTCCATGAGGCGGTAGGCGGCGCGGGTCTGGTCGTGCACGGCGGCCCGGCCCGTGGCGCGGGTCGCGGACTCCAGCAGGTCCCGGTTCTGGTCCCACTTGATGTAGCCGATCTCGTGGGCGCCGAGCAGGGCGAGCATCTGGTCGCGCACGTGCGCGTACGCCTCGGGGATCGACAGGTTCAGCACCTGCTGGCTGCGCGAGCGCAGCGGCATCCGGTCGGGGGAGGGGGCCATGATCCACTCGGGATGCGCGCGGGCGACGTCGGAGTCCTCGCTGACCATCTCCGGCTCGAACCAGAGCCCGAACTCCATGCCGTGCGCCCGCACGTGGTCGATCAGGGGGCCGAGCCCGTCCGGCCACACCTCGGGCGAGACGACCCAGTCGCCGAGGCCGGAGGTGTCGTCCCGGCGGGAGCCGAACCACCCGTCGTCCAGGACGAAGCGCTCGACCCCGAGCGCGGCGGCGCGGTCGGCGAGGTCGGTGAGCCGCTCCAGGTCGTGGTCGAAGTAGACCGCCTCCCACACGTTCAGGGTGACGGGGCGGCGGGCGTCGACGTGATGGGGGCGCGAGCGCAGGTGGCGGTGGAAGCGGGCGGCGACCTGGTCGAGGCCGTCGCCGTAGGAGGCGTACAGCCATGGGCTCTCGTACGTCCCTCCCTGCTCGAGGGCGACCTCGCCGGGCAGCAGCAGCTCGCCGCCGCCGACCAGGCGCTGGTCGGAGCTCGTGCGCTCGGCGAGGTGGCGGTGGTTGCCGGAGAAGGCGGTGTGCACCGCCCACACCTCGCCCTCGCGGAAGCCGAATCCGGGCCGTCCGACGTGGAGCACGTGGGCGGAGTCCGCTCCGGTGCGGCCGCGTCGGTTCTCCCGCAGATGGGTGCCGACGGTGAAGGCGCGGCGCTGCGGGGTGCGCTCCTTCGTCCAGCGACCCGCGAAGTCCAGCAGCTCGTCGGCCGTGGCGGGGACGGGGAGGGAGAGGGTGAGCTCGTCGAGGCGGTAGGGGTCGGTGCCGGTGTTCGTCAGGCGGGCGCGCAGGCGCAGCAGGCCCGTGGGCAGCAGCTCGAGCTCGAGCAGGACCGCGAGGCACTCCTCCGGGTCCTCGAGGTCGATCTCGACGTGCGCCGCGCCCGTCTCGGCGTGCGCGTCGGCCAGCGGCGTCCCGTCGATCCGCAGGCCGCGGGTGATCAGGCGCGGGGTCCAGCCCGAGCCGTCCGGGCGGGAGCCGGCCAGGCCCGGGCGCCCGAGCCAGCCGTCGGAGACCTGGGGGAGGAGGCCGACGCGCACCGGGACGTCCACGAGGTTCTGCGGGACCGGCGGGGTCGTCGCCTCGCACAGCGCATCCAGGCCCTCGGGCCCGAGCGCGCCGAGAGCACGGCCCCAGTGCGCGATCGCGGGGACGCGCCCGTCGGTGACGTCCAGCAGCACGGAGACCCCGCTCACGGTGAGGTGGACGCGGTGGGCGGCCCCGGGGCGGGGCGAGGTCACCTCGCGGTCGGGTGCGGCGGGCTGCGGGGACATCGATGACCTCCGGTCTGCGGCTCTCTGTGCTGTCGCGGACGGTCGCCGAGCGGCGGCGCGACAGCGCGACGGATTAACTATAACCATGAAAGTAATGCTCGTCGAGAGCTCTGCCATCGCCTGCGCCGACAAGGTCGGGCGGCCCCGCAGAGGTCGGCGGCGCCCGACTATGGTGGAGGGTCGTGCGCGCCCCCGCGCGCTCCGCCCGCACCGTCGGACGCCGTCCTCGATCCCCGCGGGAGCATGATGCCCTCCACCACCACGGCCGCCGGGCCGCGCCGACTGGACCGCGTGCTCGACCTCGTCGAGCGGGCCGGCAACCGGCTCCCGCACCCGCTGGTGCTCTTCGCGGGGCTCTTCCTGGTCACGGCCCTGCTCACCACGCTCCTCGCCGCCTCCGGCGCCGAGGTGCAGGTGCCCGGCGAGGAAGAGCCGCAGCCGGTGCGCTCCTTCTTCAGCGGCGAGGGGCTGACCTGGTTCACCACCACGCTGGGGGAGAACTACATCGGCTTCCCGCCGCTGGTGAACGTGCTGCCGATCGTGCTCGCCGTCGGCATCGCGGAGGGGTCCGGGCTGCTCAGCGCCGCGATCAGGCGCCTGTTCGGCTCCGCCCCGCGCTGGCTGCTGCCGTATGTGGTCGCGCTCGTCGGCGTCAACGGCAACCTCATGTCCGACACCTCCTTCGTGGTGATCCCTCCGCTGGCCGCCCTCGTCTTCGCCGCCGCGGGCCGGCATCCGCTGGCCGGCATGATCGGGGGCTTCGCCGCCGTCGGCGCCTCCTTCTCCACCGCGATGATCCCCTCGCCGATCGACGCGAACTTCTCCGGCATCACCGCCTCGGTGATGGAGTCGCTGCCCGCCTCGCTCGGCGCCGCCCCGGTCACCGTGGTCTCGAACTACTGGATCAACCTCGCCTCCTCCCTCGTGCTGGTCGTGGCCTGCGGCTTCCTGATCGACCGGGTGCTCGAGCCGCGGCTGGAGCGCGCCGGCGTGCCCCGCACCCTCGCCCCCGAGGACGACGGCGCCGCCGCGGGCTCCGAGGCGAGCGCCGACGGCTCGATCAGCCCGCTGGAGCGGCGGGGGCTGCGCTGGGCGGCGGCCTCGCTGGTCGCGGTCGTCGTGCTGATCGCCGCGCTCGCGACGGTGCCCGGCTCGCCGTGGCAGAAGGAGGGCGGGGGACTGCTGCCCGACTCGCCCTTCATGGGATCGATCGTGTTCTACCTGGTGGTCGCCTTCTCCGTCACCGGCATCGTCTACGGCGCGATCGCCGGCACGGTCCGCTCCGGGGCCGACGTCGCCGCCCTCATGGGCCAGGGTCTGCGCTCGATGACCGGCTTCCTCGTGGTCGCCTTCGCCCTCGCCCAGTTCCTGGCCCTGTTCTCCTGGAGCGGGATCGGCACCTATCTCGCGGTGCACGGCGCCGCGCTGCTGGAGCACGCCGACCTCGGCGGCCTCCCCGTGGTGCTCGGCTTCGTGGTGCTGTGCGCGTTGACGAACCTGCTGATCACCTCCGGCACCTCGATGTGGGGGCTGATGGCGGTGGTGTTCGTGCCGATGCTCGCCCTCAGCGGGCTGGAGCCCGCCTTCGTGCAGGCCGCCTTCCGCATCGGCGACTCCTCCACCCAGATCATCACGCCGCTGAGTCCGTATCTCATCGTGCTGCTGGGGATGGTGCGCCGCTACGAGCCCGGGGCCGGCCTCGGCACCCTCGTCGCGCGCCTTTTGCCCTTCACGCTCGTGTTCCTCACGGCGTGGACCGCGGTGCTGCTGGTGTTCTGGGGGCTGGACCTCCCCGTCGGTCCGGGCAACGGCATCCGCCTGGGCTGAGTGGCGCCGGCGGGCGGGGCGGTGCGAGACGGCTCGGCGTCGCCGCGCCTGCGGCGATACCCTGTCGCCCACCCCGAGAAGGCCAGGAGCCCCGCATGATCTTCACCCAGTCCTCCAAGCTGCGCGACGTCTGCTACGAGATCCGCGGGCCGGTCCCCGCAGAGGCCGCCCGCATGGAGGCCGAGGGCCACAAGATCCTCAAGCTCAACATCGGCAACCCTGCCCCCTTCGGCTTCGAGGCGCCCGACGAGATCCTCGTGGACATGATCCGGACCCTGCCCACCGCGCAGGGGTACTCGGACTCCAAGGGCATCGTCTCCGCCCGTCGCGCGGTCGCGCAGTACTACCAGACCAAGGGCATGCCCGGCATGGGGCTGGACGACATCTACCTCGGCAACGGCGTCTCCGAGCTGATCCAGATGACCTGCCAGGCCCTCGTGGACGACGGCGACGAGGTGCTCGTCCCCGCCCCGGACTACCCGCTGTGGACCGCCTCGATCGCGCTCGCGGGCGGACGCGCCGTCCACTACCGCTGCGACGAGGAGCAGCAGTGGTGGCCCGACGTCTCCGACATCGCCGACAAGGTCACCCCGCGCACCAAGGCGATCGTGGTCATCAACCCCAACAACCCCACCGGCGCTGTCTATCCCGAGCACGTGCTGCGGGAGATCGTCGAGGTCGCCCGCAAGCACGGGCTGATGATCCTGGCCGACGAGATCTACGACAAGATCCTCTACGACGACGCGGTCCACACCCACATCGCGAAGCTCGCCCCGGACCTGCTGACCATCACCTTCAACGGGCTGTCCAAGGCGTACCGGGTGGCGGGCTTCCGCGCCGGCTGGATGGCGCTGTACGGGCCGAAGGAGCATGCGGCCAGCTTCATCGAGGGCCTCGATGTGCTCTCGAACATGCGCCTGTGCCCGAACGTCCCCGCCCAGCACGTGGTCGCCACGGCGCTGGGCGGCTACCAGAGCGTGACCGAGCTGCTGCTGCCCGGCGGCCGCCTGCGCGAGCAGCGGGACGTCGCCTACGAGGGCCTCAGCGCGATCGACGGCGTGAGCGTCGTGAAGGCCTCGGGGGCGCTGTACATGTTCCCGCGCATCGACCGCGAGATGTACCGCCTCGAGGATGACGAGCAGTTCGCCTACGACCTGCTGCGCTCGAAGAAGCTGCTGGTCAACCACGGCACCGGCTTCAACTACCCCGAGCCCGACCACCTGCGCCTAGTGACCCTCCCGCAGGCCGACGTGCTCGCCGACGCCGTGGACCGCATCGCCGACCACCTCGCCTCGATCCGCCGCTGAGGGCGCCCGGGCGCTCCGCGGACGGGGAGGGTCAGAGCAGCAGGCCGATCGCCGTCGCGAGCACGGTCAGCAGCGGGAGCGCGCCCTGCTTCACGGCGGCGGCGCGGTGCGCCGGGGAGCTCAGCAGCAACACGCTCGCGGCGGCGAGCATCGACCCGGTCCCGGCCAGCAGCAGGGTCGCCCCCACGATCGTCGTGCCCACGAGGACGAGCACCGCGCCGAGCGCCGCGAGCACGGCGAGGAACAGGTTGTAGAAGCCCTGGTTGAAAGCCAGCTCGCGGGTCGCGGCGACCTCCTGCGGGCTCTGCTCGCCGAACACCTTCTGCGCCTGCGTCCCGCCCCATGCGAGGGACTCCAGACGGAAGATGACCACGTGGAGAGCGGCTGCGGCGAGGGCCAGGATCGAGCCGAGGGTGAGCATCGCGACCTCCGAGGTCTCTTGGAATGATCGTTCCACTATAGTGGGGCGTGCCCGGTGCCGACAGCCCGGGCGAGGAACGACGACGAGCAGGTAGCGAGCAGGAGGGCTCATGGGACGACAGTCCGCCTTCGTGCGGGAGGACGCCGTGCGCTCCGCCCGCGACGTGTTCTGGAGCGAAGGGTACGAGGGTGCCTCCATGGCGAGCCTCCAGCGGGCCACCGGACTGAACGCCAGCAGCATCTACCATGCCTTCGGCTCCAAGCGCGGTCTGTTCGACGCCGCGATCGAGGACTACCTCGAGCGCGCCGTCCGTCCCGGGCTCGCCCCGCTGCGCGCGCCCGAGGTCGCCCCCGATGCTCTCGAGCGCTACTTCCTCTCGGCCCGCGCGCTGTTCGCGGACCCGTCCGGCCGCACCCTCCCCGACGGATGCCTGCTGGTGAACACCGCCTGCTCCGGGCTCGCCCGGGACTACGGGATCGCCGAGGCCGTGCGCGCCTATCGCGCCGAGCTGCTCGCCGCCTTCACCCGCGGCGCGCAGGCCCGACGCCCCGACCAGTCGCCGCAGGAGCGCGCGCAGCTCGTCGAGACCTGCGTCGCGCTGCTGATCAGCGCGCTGGTCATGACCCGGGTGGACCGGGATGCGGCCACCGCCGCGCTCGACTCCGCCCTCACCGCAATCCAGCATCAGGAGCACACACACCCATGAAGCCCCTCTACACCACCGAAGCCCTGGCCACCGGCGGCGGCCGCGACGGACACGTCGATGTCGCCGAGTCGGATCTCGCCTTCGACCTCGCCGTCCCGACCGCCATGGGCGGCACTGGCGCCGGCGCCAACCCCGAGCAGCTCTTCGCCGCCGGGTACTCCGCCTGCTTCCACTCCGCCCTGCAGGCCGTCGCCCGGCAGCAGAAGGTCGCGATCGACGGCTCGAGCGTCGGCGCCCGCGTCACCATCGGCTCCGAGGAGTCCGGCGGCTTCTCGTTGGCCGTCGAGCTCGAGGTGGTCATCCCGGAGCTCGACCACGACACCGCCCAGGCGCTGGCCGACGCCGCGCACCAGGTGTGCCCGTACTCGAACGCCACTCGGGGCAACATCCCGGTGGTCGTCACCGTCACCGACGACTGACCGCTCCGCGTCCTGCCTGCAGGCGTCGGGCAGGTGCGAGGAGCCCCGGCGGGATCGCTCCCGCCGGGGCTCCTCGTCCTGCGGCGATGCCGCTCACGGTCGCAGCAGCACCTTGCCCTGTCGGCCGTCGGTCAGCGTGGCCGCCACGGCGTCGACGACCTCGTCCAGCGGGAAGGTGGCCGCGACCGGCAGCGTGACCTCGCCGGAGAGCAGCCCGGAGAGGATCTCGCCGATGAGCCGGCGCCGCACCTCCGGCGCCATCTCCGCCGAGACGCGGGAGCCCCAGAAGCCCTCGACCTTCAGATCGCGGAAGATGATCGGGCCCGAGGGGAGCGCCATGGTCGAGCCGCCCATCGCCCCGAAGACCACCAGGCGACCGCCGTCCCCGAGCAGGGAGAGCACCTGGCCCGCCGCCTCGCCGCCCACGGAGTCCAGCCCCGCCGCGACGCGCGCCTCGCCGATCAGGGCGCGCGCCTGCTCCTGCCAGTCCTCCCGATCGGTGGCGACGACGTCCCCGATGCCCTGCGCCGCGAGCTCCTCGACCCCGCTGCCGCGCCGCACCAGGCTGATGACGCGGATCCCGCGCAGTCGTGCGAACTGCGCGACGAGGCGGCCGACGGCCCCGGTCGCGGCGTTCTGCACGAGCACCTCGCCGGGCGCGAGGTCGAGGTGCTCGAGCAGGGAGACGGCGCTGAAGGGCATGGCCACGAGCTGGGCGGCGGCCTCGTCCGGCAGCTCGGCGGGCAGCGGGATCAGCGAGGAGGCGGGGGCGGTGAACAGGTCCGCCCAGGCTCCGGTGATCCCGGTCGCCGCGACGCGGTCGCCGACGGCGTAGCCCGCGACGCCCTCGCCGAGTGCCTCCACCACCGCGACGGCCTCGCTGCCGGCGCCCGAGGGCAGCGCGGGGCGGACGCCGTAGGAGCCGCGGATCGTCCACAGGTCGTGGTGGTGGATCGGGCTCAGCGACATCCTCAGCAGGGCCTCGCCGGCGGCCGGAACAGGGGCATCGGTCTCGGCGGTGCGCAGGACGTCGGCGGGATCGCCGAAGCGGTCGTAGGTGACGGTGAGCATGGGATCGCCTCTCGATTGTGGAACAGTCATTCCATTATAGCGGCGGGGCGCCTCCCTGCACCGTGCGCGGGCCGTGCTGTTCCGGGTCTCACAGCCGCGGCCGCGACGGCGCCGGGCGATGCAGAAGGGCCGGGGGTCGGGACCGGTGCTCCGGTCCGACCCCCGGCCCTGCGGCCGGGTGCCTGCTGCTCGTGCGCGGCTCAGGCGTGCGTGGGCTGCGGTGCGCCCTCGCGGGAGACGCGCACCATCTCCTCGCGCTCGACGACCTTGATGCGTGCGCGGGGCTCGCCGTCGGCGTCCACCGCGGCGGCGCCGAGGCTCTTCTCGTGCTCGTCCAGCGCCATCCAGCCGTCCCAGGTCGTGTACTGCACGCCCCGGTCCTCGAGCAGGCGCAGGATCGCATCGTCGTCCCGCTCGGGGGCGGGGGAGAGGCGACCGGCCTCGATGTCCTCGAGCAGGCAGGTGATGGTCTCGATCGCGTCGGACTTCGTCGCGCCGATCAGGCCGACGGGGCCGCGCTTGATCCAGCCGTTGGTGTAGGCGCCGGGGATGACGGAGCCGTCGGCCTCGGTGACGCGGCCGGCCTGGTTGAGGATGACGCCGCGGCGGGCGTCGTAGGGCACGCCCGGCAGCTCGGAGCCGTGGTAGCCGACGGCCCGGTAGACGGCGCCGAGGTCGTAGTCGATCATCTCGCCGGTGCCCACGAGCTCGCCGTCCTCGTCCAGGCGGGTCCGCTCGAAGCGCATGCCGGTGACCTTGCCGTCCTCGCCGAGCACCTCGACGGGGCGGTGCCAGAAGTGCATGTGGAGGCGGCGCTGGACCGGCCCGCCCTCGCGGTCCGTCGGCTCCTCGCCCGCGGCCTCGCGGCGCTGCTGCTCCTCGAGCCAGCCGACGAAGGTCTGCACGACCTGGTCGGTGCGCTTGTCGGCCTTGATGGCCTCCCACTGCGCCTCGGTGATCTGCTCGAGATCGCGGGGGTCCATCACGACCTGCAGGCCCTTGGGGTGGGCGAGCTCGCGCGCCTCGAGCGGCGAGAACTTCGTCTGCGCGGGGCCGCGGCGGCCGAAGACGTGCACGTCCGTCGTGCGCGCGGCCTGCAGGCCCTCGTGCACGTTCGCCGGGATCTCGGTGCGCAGCAGCTCGTCGGCGCTCTTGGAGAGCACGCGGGCGACGTCGAGGGCGACGTTGCCGTTGCCGATCACGGCCACGGACTCCGCGTCGAGCTCCCAGGTGCGGGGGTAGTCGGGATTCCCGTCGTACCAGGCCACGAAGTCGGCCGCGCCGTGGGAGCCCTCGAGTTCGATGCCGGGGATCCGGAGGTCCGCGTCCTTGAGTGCGCCGGTCGCGTAGATCACCGCGTCGTAGTGGGTGCGGAGGTCCTCGGCGGTGAGGTCGGTGCCGAACTCGACGTCGCCGAGGAAGCGGATGTCACCGCGGCCGAGGATCCGGTGCAGGGCGGTGATGATGCCCTTGATGCGCGGATGATCGGGGGCGACGCCGTAGCGGATCAGGCCGAACGGGGCGGGGAAGCGGTCGAACAGGTCGATGCTGACCTCGAGCTCGCCGCTCTTGACCGGAGCGGAGCGCAGCAGGGTCTCTGCGGCGTACACACCGGCGGGGCCGGAGCCGATGACGGCCAGGCGGAAGGGCTGCTGGGAGGAGGACATCACACCTCGGTCTCGTGGCGCCGTGGCGCCGGGTCGCAATGATTTCCGCACCACTCTATACGCGGAATTCGTCATCACCCCGGTCACTGTGAGCCGCTCGACGCCACGACCGGCGGCTCCTCCGATCGTGGGGGAGCCGCCGGGCGGGTCTCAGCCCTCCGCGAGGTCCTCTGCGCCGCGGCGGTGGATCGACCAGAAGTACGCACCGACCAGCACCGCGCCGCCGACGATGTTGCCCAGCAGCACGGGGATGAGGTTGTCCCAGATCGCGGCGCCGACCGTGATCGAGGAGTAGTCCCCGAGCGACTTCCCGGCCTCGGTCAGCGCCTCGCCCTCCCAGAAGCCGGCGCCGGCGCCGTACTTGACCAGCAGGCCCATGGGGAGCATGAACATGTTCGCGACCGAGTGCTCGAAGCCGGTGGCGACGAACAGCGCGATGGGGCCGGCGACGGCGAGGACCTTGTCGGCGACGGTCTTGCCGGCCGTCGCCGCCCACACGGCCAGGCACACGGCGAAGTTCGCGAGCACGCCGAGGAAGAAGGCCTGGTGCCAGTCGTGGGAGACCTTCGCCTGGGTGGTGTCCAGCACCACCATCCCCCAGGCGGAGCCGTTGGTGGCGTGCGTGCCGGCGAGGAACACCAGCAGCGCGACGGTGACCGAGCCGATCAGGTTGCCGCCCGCGGAGACGCCCCAGTGGCGCAGCATCTGGCCGGTCGTGATCCGGCGGGACAGGCGCGGCATGGAGGTCATCGTGGTGCCGGTGAACAGGTCGGAGCCGCTGATCACCACGAGGCCCAGGCCGACGGAGAAGACGACGCCGCCGATCAGCTTCGCGATCCCGACCGGCCACTCGCCCATGCCCTGCTGCGAGGTCACCATGAACACGAAGCCGAGCGCGATGAAGGCGCCGCCGCTGAGGGATGCGAGGAACATCTTTCCCAGCGGTGCCGTCGCCTTCGCGAACATCGCGTCCTCGAGCGCCTTGGTGAGGGGCTTCGGAGCGGTCGCGGCGGTGGACGGTGCGGGCGCCGGCGCGGTGGTGCGGGATCCGGGGGCGGGACTGGTCATCGGAGGAGGTCTTTCTCTGGGGGGGGCAGGGGGCGTCCCCGCGCTGTCGGGGACGGAGGTTCGAGGGGCGGCCGCCGTGCTGCGAGGGCGCGGCACGTGAGGAGCCCGCCGTGTTCCCTGGCGGTAACCGCGAGTCAGGGTACGCCCGCACCGTGGGACCGGCGAGTCCTCGGTGCCGGTTCCCGCCCGGCTCCGGCCGTCCGGCCGGTCAGTCGGCGGACTCGGTCCCCGCCGTCTCGGGCACGACGCCGACGGCGACCCTCAGGGTGCTGCTGGCCCCGGGCGGGCCGACCACGATGCCCTTCAGCGGCGGCACGTCCGCGTAGTCCCGGCCCCAGGCCGTGGTGACGAAGCGCTGGTCCACGAAGGTGCGGTTGGTGGGATCGATGTCGACCCATCCCGTGCCGGGCACGAGCACGCTCAGCCAGGCGTGCGAGGCGGCCGAGCCGATCATCTCCCCGGCCGGCTCGGTGCCCAGCGCCCCGCCGGCCGACGGGGCGGTGCGCAGGTAGCCGGAGACGTACCGGGCGGCGAGCCCCGCCTCCCGCACCGCGGCGACTCCCACATGGGAGAAGTCCTGGCAGACGCCGTGCCGGGCCCCCAGCACCTCCTCGAGGGTGGAGGTGACGGTGGTGGCCGCGGAGTCGTAGGTGAACTCGGTGTGGATCAGCGCGGTCAGCTCCGCGAGGCACTCGCCGACGGCGCGTCCCGGCCGGAACACCTCGGCGCTGATCTCCCGGGCGGCGGTCCCGCCCGGGACCCGCGGGGAGGGGTGGACGAAGTCCAGGCTCGCCCCGGGCATCGGCGCGCCCCAGTGCTCGGGGGTGCACTGCTCCCAGGGACGGGACATCGGCTCGAGCCCGTAGCGGCGCTCGGCGACGGAGACCCGGGCGTGGGAGTGCACGTCGAGCTGCTCGTGCGGGGCGTCGACCAGGAGGTAGGTCGAGGAGTTCCCGTAGAAGTCGGTGTGCGCGGTGAGCCGGGCGGGCGCCGGATCGACGACCACCTCGTGCGAGAGCACGCGCTGGTGCGGGGTGGCGCGCGGCTCGACGTGGGCGCGGCCGTAGTTGCGGGTGACCGGCTTCGCGTAGCGGTAGGAGGTGAGGTGGTGGACCCGGTAGTGCACCGGGTCCAGGGCGGGGGCGTCCTCCTGGCGCAGCGGGATCAGCGGCCGTGCGCCGTGAGGGGTCCCGCCGTCCTGTCCGGGCCGGGCGCCGGCGGCGTTCTCAGACATCGTCGACCCCCCATCGCGAGGTGGATTCCGAGGCGCGGAAGAAGCGGTCCTCGAGGGCGGTGGCGAGGGAGCGCAGGGACTCCGTCGCGGCGTCGATCTCCGCCAGCAGCGCGGTGGGCGCGTCCTCGCCGGCGGGCGCGCCCGGCAGCGGACGCAGCAGCTCGTGCGGCTCCCAGGCGGCGAGGCGGGTGCGCAGCGCCGACATCGGGGCGCGCAGCTCGGGGGAGGGCGCGGTCTCGGGCAGCCGGTCCAGGGCCTGGCCGAGCCGGTCCAGCTGGAAGGCGAGCGAGCGCGGCAGCGTGGTGTCGCTGAGCAGCAGCTCGACCAGCAGCTCCGGCTGCACGGCGGCGTGGAAGGAGCGGCGGTAGGAGGCGCCGGACTCGGTGATCAGCGCGACCGCGCCCGCGATCCGCTCCTCCGCGGCGCGGCCGCGGCGATGGCCGAGGGCGGCGCGCAGCAGCGCCAGCAGGCTCATCGTCCGCTCGATCTTGCGGCCGATCTCGGTGAGGTCCCAGCCGAGGTTGCGGGGCATCGCGTCGGCGACCGCGCCGGAGAGGGTCAGGCAGCCGTCGACGATGTCGGTGAGCCACTGCTCCAGCGGGCGCGGGTCCACGCTCCCGCCGCGCACCTGGAGCCGCATCCGCGTGATCACCGGCCACACGTCGTCGGAGATGAGGTCGCGCAGGGTGCGGGTGGTGTGGGCGAGCGCCGCGGCGGACTGCGCGAGGGAGCCGGGCCTGCCGACGTCGCTCAGCAGGCTCTCGATCTCCAGCCGCACCGCCTCGGCGTCGCGGAGGTCCAGGTCGAGGAAGCCGGGATAGGTGGTGGTCACCTCGGTCACCGCCCGCAGCAGCACCGTGCGGGCGGTGCGGGCGCTGCGGCTGTGCTCGGCGTCAAGGTCGTTGGAGGTGTCCAGCACGGTGCGCAGCAGGCGGGCGGTGGAGTCGACGCGCTCGAGATAGCGGCCGAACCAGAACAGGTCCGAGCCGACCGAGCGGGTCATCGTCGGATAGGCGGAGACGCTCGCGCGCCGCGACGCCGGCTCCACGACCGGGCGGCCGGCCGGCTCCTCGTCGGGGACCGCGGACGTGTCGGGGACGGCGACCCACACGTCCTTGAGCGCCTCGGGGCCCTCGTCGGCCGTGCGCGCGATCCCGCCGGGCAGCACCTCGAAGCCGTCCTCGGTGCCCATCACCAGCAGGCTCAGCGTCACTGGCCGTCCCGTGAGCTCCTCGCCGCCCGACGGGTCCAGGGAGGGCCACAGCGCGGGGGCGGCGTCGGCGGGAGCGGGGCGCAGCTGCAGGTCCTCGTGCAGCATCTGCCGGCACAGGTCGGGCAGCGCCGCGCGCAGGGCCGGGTTCTCGAGCAGGCCCGCGCCCAGCGGGTTCACGATCTCCACGTCGCCGCAGCGCGCCGCCTCGACCAGGCCCGTCACCCCGCCCAGAGGCGTCGGCCCGAGGTCCAGGGGGTCCAGCAGATGTGAGGGGACCAGCCGCAGCACCGCGTCGACCGGCTCGCCCGGGGCGGAGGCCAGGCCCGACAGTCGCAGGGTCACGGCGCCCGCACCGGCGCGCAGGTCCCCGACCGACACCGTCGGCGCGCCCAGCAGGTTCGCCAGCCAGCTGTGGTCGAAGGCGGCCAGCGGCTCCTCAGCGTCGTCGAGGAGCACGACGGGCCGTCCGGCGCGCCCGTCGGCCCGGGTGCGCTGATGGAAGGACGTGCGCAGCGTGTCGAAGAAGGGATGGAGGCGGCGCATCTCCGTGCTGCGGTACAGCGACGGCGCGCTGCGGGAGAGCACCCGCCGCAGCTCGAGGGTGAGGCCCGCGCCGCGGGGGACGTCCACCGCGTCCTCGTGCACCACCCAGGCGCCCTCGGCGGTGCGGGAGACGGTGGTGCTGACGGCGAAGAGGTGATGGGCGCCGCGGGCGGGGATCCCCACCGCGGGGCGCAGGTAGGCGAGGTCCGCGAGCAGCTCGGCCGCCGGCGCGACCTCGGTGTCGAGCACGGTGCGCGGTCCGTACAGGTCCGCGTACAGGGCGTCCAGGAGCCGCACCCGCTGCACGAGCCCCGCCGACAGCTCCGCCCAGGACTCCGCGTCCAGCACGACGGGCACCGGATCGAGGGCGGTGGACGGGGCGGAGACGTCTGCCGCGAACATCGTCGCGGCGCTCGCTGCCGCCCGCCGTCGACCCGTGGGGCCGAGGGCGGTGAGCTCCTCGGCCAGGGCCTGCGGATGCGTGATGGTCACCGGGACATCGTAGACACGCCGCCCGGACGTGCGGTGACGGCGGGGCCGAGCGGTCGGCCCCGCCGGGTCGCCGCGGGCACGCTCAGGAGGCGGCGACCACCGGCGCGCCCTCGGAGGGCTGGACGACGACGAAGCCCGGGCCGTGGAAGCCCAGCTGGAAGGACTCCCCGGAGCCGCGGCCGATCAGCGAGCCCATCTTGAAGTCGTTCTTGATCTGCGGCTGGAGGTTCGCGGACCAGCACACCGCGGCCTGCGGATCCACGAAGGTGGGCTGCTGGGAGCAGTCCAGCAGCATCGGCGGCCCGTCGGAGGTGACCGCGACCATCCCCTGCCCCTGCAGGAACAGGTTGAACAGGCCGCCGGCCATGAAGCCCGCCCCGCCCAGCGAACGGATGTCCCACTGGATCGAGGAGTCGAAGGCGAGCATGTTGCGGGTGTTGAGGGTCAGCGCGTCGCCCTCCAGCTGCAGCAGGAAGATCTCGTTGTTCTGGCGGGCGAAGAAGATCTCGCCCTGGCCGCGGGTGCGCATCATGTTCCCGCCCTCGCCGGTGGCCATCTTCTTCAGCAGCTTCATGCCGCCGCCGGAGCCCTGGTAGGAGAAGTCCATCTGCCCCTGGTAGGCGACCATCGCGCCCGCGGCGGAGATGATCTCCGGGGCCTGCGGGTTCAGCGCGCACCGCAGCATCTTGGAGGACTGCAGCGCCCATCGGTCGTTGGTCTGGCGCTCCTGGTTGGAGGCGTCGAACAGGTTCGAGCGCATGGCCCCTCATCTCGTCGGTCGACCGGCATCGGTCGATGGATTCCCTGCGACGCCCACCGCGCCGCGGTGGGATCGTCTCACGTCCGGGGCCGCGTGGGGACCCTGTGGGGGTGCGGTGAAGCCGCCGCTCGCCCGTGCAGGGCCTCGTAGCATGGGGCCCATGTCCGACTCGCGCACGCCCCGACGACCTCCGGCCGCCAGCGATCCGCGGCTGGAGGCGCTCGCCGAGGACTCCGGCTACGAGGTGCTGGGGCGGATCGGCGCGGGCGGGATGGGCATCGTCTATCGCGCGCACGACGCCGACGGGAGAGACGTCGCGATCAAGATGCTGCGCCACGAGATCGCCGACGACCCCCGTGCGAGGGAGCGGCTGGCCCGCGAGGTCGCCGCCCAGCAGCGGGTGCGCAACGACAACATCGTGCGGATCCTGGACGCGGAGCTGGAGTCCTCCGACGCCTTCGTGGTCACCGAGTTCGTGCCCGGGCCGACGCTCGAGGACGCAGTGCGCACGCATGGCGGCCTGCACCCCGAGGCGGTGCGCGAGGTGGGCCTGGTGCTGGGGGAGACGCTGCGCGTCATCCACGAGGCGGGCGTGATCCACCGCGATCTCAAGCCCAGCAACGTGCTGCTGCGCGGCGCGACCGAGGGGGACCTCTCGGGCTTCGACCCCGACGGGGACGGCCTGGACCCCGTGATCATCGACTTCGGCATCGCGATCGCCGCGGAGGAGTCGCGGCTGACCTCGACCGGCCTGGTGATGGGCACCGCCGCCTATCTCGACCCGGAGGTGGTGCGCACCGACCGCACCGTCGAGGCGGGGGACTGGTGGTCCTGGGCGGCGATGCTCGCCTTCGCCGCGACCGGGCGGGAGCCCTTCGGCACCGGACGGGCGGACCTCGTGTTCCTGCGCGCGGAGCGCGGGGAGATCGACATCGACGGCGTGCCCACCGAGCTCGGCGACTGGCTGCGCTCGGCCCTGTGTGCCGACCCCGCCGAGCGCGCGACGCCCGAGGAGCTGCTGGCGCGCCTCGCCGAGCTCGACCTGGACCGCTACGACGACCCCGGCGACACCGAGGCGTTCGAGGCCGGGCCGCGCACTGCGGTGCTGCCCGTCCTCGGGGCGGACGGGGCCCCTGCGGACGGCGCCCCCGCGGCCGGTGCCGCGACCCCGACGGACGAGCTGGACGGGACGGGCGCCGACGGCGCGACCGAGGCCCTGCCGGCCGGCGACACCGCGACCGAGGCGCTGCCCCGCGTCGCGGACGCGGGAGAGCAACCCACGGAGGCCCTGCCCCGCTTCGCGACCCCGGACGATCCGCCCACCGAGGTGATCCCGGTGACGGGCACGCCCACCCGGGCGCTGCCCGTGGTGCCGCCGTCGGCCGGGCCCGTCGGAGCCGCGGACCCGTACGGCTCCGCGCCGCAGGACGCCTCGCCCTACGACGCGGCCGCATCGCCCCAGCGGACGGCCCCGCAGCAGCACTCGCAGCCGTACCCGCAGCCGGCGCCGACGCAGCGGCCCGCGCACGGCGGCGGGCAGACCGCGCCCCAGCAGCTCGCCCCTCAGCAGCTCGCTCACCAGCACGGGGTGCCTCCGCAGCAGCTCGCGCCCCAGCAGATGGCGCCCCACCCGATGGCGCCGGGGCAGATGGCGCCGCAGCAGGGCATGTGGGCGGCGCCGCCGGCCCCGCCCCGCCGACCGCTGCTGGTGTGGACCGGGCACCTGCTGATCGTCGCCCTCGCCGCGCTCGCCCCCTACATCTCGCTCGGCGTGCTGCTCCTGCTCGGCGCGCTCGCCCGCACCTGGGAGCGCAGCCACCGCTCCGTGACCGCGCAGCGGATGCGCGGCTCGACCGGCTCGGGGCCGACCTGGGCGGCAGGGCTCGCCAGCCCCTTCCGCTTCCTGCTGGGACTGCTCGAGATCGCGCTGCAGGCACTGTTCCCGCTGATCCTCGGCCTGCTCGTGGGTCTGGCCCTCGACGCCGCCTGGACGCTGCTGCAGGGCTCGCCGCTGCCCGACGGGGTCGCCTTCGCGACCGCCATGGCGATCACCCTGCTGATCACCTGGGTCGGGATCAGCAGCCGCACCACCCGCGACGGCGCCCACCGGATGCTCGACGCGGCCGCGCCCGACATGCTGTGGGGCGCGATCGTGCTGGTGCTGCTCCTGCTGCTGCTCGGCGCGGTGGTCTTCGCGCTGGTGGCCCGCGAGGGGATGGTGGACTACCTCCCCTTCCCGCAGGGGCCGCGGCTGGATGACATCGCGCTGTGGAGACGGTGACGACGGCCCTCCTGCACGGGGGCGCGGGTGCTCACCGCGCGGGGGCGGGTGAGGTCGCTCATCCCGTCCGGCCCCGTCCAGGCGGCCACGGTTAAACTCTGCACGACCCACCACCGACCGCTGCCCCAGCCCGGGGCGAGGAGATCACATGGCCGCGTCCGGTCCGTCCCAGTCGGCGCAGGAGCGCCGCGAAGCACAGCGCGAGGCCCTGCGCACGCAGCGCCAGGCAGAGCTCAAGCGTCAGCGCACCGTCCGCACCATCGTGATCGCGGCGGTCACCGTCGTCGCGCTCGTGCTGGTCGCCGCCGCCGGCCTGTTCATCTACCGCCAGGCGCAGCCGGCAGGCCCCGTCGCGACCCCCGAGGGCGTCGCCGAGGACCAGCCCTATCTCCCGATCGGCGCCCCCGAGGACTCGGGCAAGCCGGTGCTCGAGATCCACCTCGACTTCATGTGCCCCGTCTGCGGCCAGTTCGAGGAGATCAACGGCGCGGACCTCCAGCAGATCGTCGAGAACGAGGAGGCCACCGTGCACCTCGTGCCGCGCCGCTTCCTGGACACCCAGTCCACCACCGGTGACTACTCCTCCCGCGCCGCGAACGCTCTGGCCTGCGTGTGGGAGGACAACCCCGACAACGCCATCGGCTTCCAGCAACTCATGTTCGCCAACCAGCCCGCCGAGGGCAGCGCGGGCCTGACCGACGAGCAGATCTGGGGCTACGCCCAGGAGGCCGGCGCCTCCGACGAGGTCCAGTCCTGCATGAGCTCGAAGACCTACCAGCCGTGGGTGCGCCAGGTCGTGGACCCCTACGGCGAGGAGACCGGCGGCGGCACCCCGTACGTCGAGATCGACGGCGAGACCTTCGGCTCGGACCAGTGGTCCCAGCCCGGCCAGCTGCGCGAGGCCGTGCTCTCCGCGGGCGGCGGGTCTGCCTCCGACGGCGGCGAGGGCTGAGCCGCAGGCCACCCCGGGGCCCACGGGCCTCTACACTCTCAGGGGACCGGCCGCACCGCGGTCGGTCCCCTCTCGCTGGAGTGGCGCAACGGTAGCGCACCTGTCTTGTAAACAGGTGGTTGCGGGTTCGATTCCCGTCTCCAGCTCTCTTGTCCTGAGTCGCGACATCCTTTACGGAGGGTGTCGCGGCTCAGGATTTTTTGCGTGGGTTCGCTGTCCGGTCGGGTGGGGGCTTCTGGCGGCGTGGCCTGTGGGTTCGCTCGAGCGCGGGCTGGTAGTCCTTGATCGGGTCGATGAGGTGTTCGGCGAGGACTTCTCCGGTATCCGGTCGCGGCGTTGGTGACGGTGACTTGATCGTCGTGGATGAGCATGAGGATGTGCTCGCCGATGTGGGCGCGGCCGATGCCGAGGTCGCGCATCTTTCCGGCGTAGCGCAGTGAGACCTTCCCGTTGCGGTCCACGGTGTCGACTCGGGTGCGCCACTCGGGCTCTGCGAGGGTGTCGGGGGTCGTTTTGGGCAAGGCGGTGTAGGCCTGCTCGGGAGTGCGACGGCCGGTGGCGCGGTGGGGGCGGGCGGCGTTGTACCAGTTCCGGAACTGATCCAGCAGGTCCTGGAGCTTCTCGATGGTCTCGGGGCGGGGCCGTGCGTCGAGCCAGCGGTGCAGGGTCTGGTGGAACCGTTCGATCTTGCCCTGGGTCTGGGGGTGGCCGGGACGGCCGTTCTTCTGCCGGATCCGGTGGGCTTGGAGCAGCTTCTCAAAGCCGTTGCGTCCCCCTTTGCGGCCGGCGAGGCGGGCGGTGAAGACCAGTCCGTTGTCGGTGAGGGTCGAGGCCGGTGCCCCGTTGGTGGTGATCAGGGTGTTCATCGCGTCGACGATCATCGGGCCGGTGAACGCGGCAGCGGCGCGGAGGTGGAGCAGGTAGCGGGAGTGGTCGTCGAGGAAGTCGAGGACCTCGACTCGTCGCCCGGTGGCGAGGAAGGCGTGGGTGATGTCTGCCTGCCAGCACTCGTTGGGCAGCTCGGCCTGGAACCGTCGATGGGAGCTGCGGGGGCGTTTCTTCGGGGCGGGGGTGATGAGGCCCTCGGCGCGCAGGAGACGGCGGATCGTGGAGGTCGAGGGGGCGTGCAGGCCGGCCTGTTCGAGGTGCCAGGCGATGGTGAGAGGGCCGGCGTCGGCGCCATCGGCCATCAGCGAACGTCGTAGTCGGAGGATCTCTTGGCGCAGCGCTTCGGGAGTCGCGCCGGGGTGTGTGCGGGGAGCACGGGAGCGGGGTTCGAGGCCGGCGGGGCCCTCGAGCCGGTAGCGGGCGAGGAGGACGTGGATCCACTGGCGGGAGACGGAGAAGCGGGCAGCGGCCTCTGCGATGGAAAGGCCCTGATCCAGGACCGAGCGGACGATGACGAGGTTCTTGTCCCGGCTGTTCATGCGTCATCGTCGACCCGCGACAAGGGCGTCGTCGATGTCCCGACTCACCGGTCAACGATCACGAGCCTCGAACCGTCGCCCATGCCCCGACTCACCGGTCAACAATCACCCGGAAAGCCCGAGGTCGGACCCGTCAACGATGTCGTGGATCCAGACACCGTCTCCAGCTCTCTCCCCGGTCCCCTCGGGACCGCGCGGCAGCCCCGCAGCGCAGAGCCCCTCGCCGGATCACTCCGGCGAGGGGCTCGTTCGTACGGGGCGGGCCCGGTGGGTCAGAACGTCTCGTAGGACACCTTGTTCACCGTGAAGCCCTTGCCGGTCATGACGTTCCAGCAGGTCATCCCGTCGAAGCGGCTCGTGCACGCCACGTCGCCGCGCTGTGCGCTGCGGTCGTACTCGAGGGTGGGCGCGGAGTCGCTGAGGAAGGACGTGCCGCAGGCGCGCTCGGCGTCCTCGCCCGCGACGGTGATCGAGAACGGTCCGTTCTCGCAGTCCTCGAGCCCCGCCTCGGAGAAGTCACGCTCCACGAGGGAGCAGGAGACGGAGTCCTCCTCGAGGTGGCAGCTGATGTTGCCGGTGGGGGAGCGCAGCTCGGACATCTCCTCGGCGCCCTCGGGGGCCGGGGAGACGGGATCCTCGGTGGTCTCCTCGGTCGTCTCCTCCTCGGTGGTCTCCTCCGGCGCGGCCTCGGCGCTGGTCGTCGAGCTGTCGCGCTGGTACTGCTCCTCGTCGGGAGCGAACAGGGCGCGGGCACCCAGCCCGATCACGAGCAGCAGGATCAGGGCGAGCACGAGGCAGCCGCCGCAGGCGATCAGGGCCCGCTTCCGGCTGCCGTCGTCGGAATCGTCGTCGTCCTGGGGAGGTCGGCCGACGGGCGGCGGGGCCGAGGCGGGCCCCTGCGCCGCCGGGCCCTGGGACGACGGGCCCTGCTCTCCGTAGGGGTACTGCTGCTGTCCGTAGGGGCCCTGGGTGCCGGTCGGGTGCGGTGAGGCGGCGGCGCCCGTGGCGGCGGCGGATGCGGCGACGGCCGGCATCTGCCGGGTCGGCGGGCCGGCCTGCGGGGCGGGCGAGGCCCGCGGTGCCGGAGAGGTCTGCGCGGACGGGGACGTCTGCATGCCAGGGGCGGCGCCGAGCGGGACCACGGAGGCCTTCGGCGACAGCCGTACCGAGGGCGATCCCTCGGTCGGGCCCTGTGTGGAGGGCGACGGCTGCGCGGCAGACGCCGGCCCGCCGACGGGGGCCTGCTGCGCGGGCGGGGCCGGGGGCGGCGTCGTGCCGAGGCGCTCGTCGGCGGAGGCGTCGGCTCCTACGGCTCCCGCACCCGCGGCGCCGGCTGCGGCGGCGCCGGTCGCTCCGGCGGCGGTGCCCCAGACGAGCGCCTCGGGGACCTCGTCCCAGGCGGAGGCGTCGTCATCGGGTCCGGGCTGCGAGGGCGACGCGGGCTGCTCCTCGGGGGACTGCGACTCCTGCGCGGCGGTCTGCTCCGGGTCCGCGGGCGCCTGATCCTCGTCGGGGACCACCTGGTGCAGCTGAGTGGGCTCGCCCTCGTCGAGGTCGTCGTCCTCGTCGGACGGGGCATCGCCGGAGGCCGGGCCGGCGGGGGCGGCCGCCGTCCCGACGGCGCTCGCGTCCGTGCTCCCGCCCTCGGGCACGCCCGCGGTCTCGGCGGCGGCGCCGTCCTCGTCGGACGGCAGGGTGCCGGCCTCGTAGGCCTGCTTCGCCCACTGGTTCGTGGCCAGGATCCACTGGCGCGCGACCTCGGGGGCCGAGGGGTTCATGACGATCAGCCGATGCAGCTGGGGGTGCTTCTCGGTGAGCTCGAGGAGGCGTTCCGGACTCGTGCCCGGATCGGCCGCCTCCTCCGCCGTCGAACGGTGCTCTGCCACCGTGCTCTCCCTTCCTTACGGGGTCACGGCAGGGCGCTCACGGCTCGCGGGGGCGGCCTGCCGATCCATGAGAATGGCACACCGGCGCGCTCCGAGGCACTGCGAGACCGCCCCTCACAACGGTGACCTGCAGGTCACCGGGGTCTCGTGGCCCACTCGTCGGACCGGCCGGGGTGCACCCTGACCTGCGGCGACCACGCGCCCAGCCCTCTCGATGCCCCGCGGAGCAGACATGTGACGGGGGTCTCGCGCGTAGAGGCGGCAGAAGGGGCGCGGGCGCCGTCGCCCGCCGGCAGGGTCCAGCGCGGTCAGCCCGCGGCGATCACCGGCAGCGCGGTGGTGGTCGTCATCGGCTCGCCGTGGGCGTCCAGCGGACGCACCTTCAGCCAGTAGACGCCGTGCCCGCCGAGGGTGAGGGTGAGGGTGCCGGCCTCGTCCACCGCCGGGAACTCGTGCCCGCCGAAGAGGTCCCGGACGGTGCGCCGGTCCATCCCGGTCATCTCGAGCCTCGCGGTGACCGGCTGGGAGGACAGGTTGAACACGCACAGCAGCGTCTCGGCGTGCGCCTCCGCGTCCTCGCCGTGCTCGGCGCCGTCGTAGGTGCGGGTGAAGGCGAGCACCCGCTCGGAGTCCGCCGGGATGTTCCGGTACGCGCCGAGCCCGAAGGCGTCGTGCTCCTTGCGCACCGCGAGCATCCACCGCACGTAGTGCAGCAGGGAGCCGGAGTGCGCCATGTGCGCCTCGACGTTGGTGGTCGAGTAGTGGTAGACGAGCGACTGGATCACCGGCAGGTAGAGCTTGCCCGGGTCGGTGATCTCGCTGAACCCGGCGTTGCGGTCCGGGGTCCACTGCATCGGGGTGCGCACCGCGTCGCGGTCCTCGAGCCAGATGTTGTCGCCCATCGCGATCTCGTCCCCGTAGTAGAGGAACGGGGAGCCGGGCAGGGACAGCAGCAGGGCGTGGATCAGCTCGAGCTCGGAGCGGGAGTTGTCCAGCAGCGGCGCCAGTCGCCGACGGATGCCGACGTTCGCGCGCATCCGCGTATCGGGCGCGTACCAGCCGAGCATCGCCGAGCGGTCCTCGCCGGAGACCATCTCGAGGGTCAGCTCGTCGTGGTTGCGCAGGAAGGTGCCCCACTGGGCGCCGGCGGGGATCTCGGGGGTGTCCTCGAGGATGTCGATGATGTGCCGGGCGCTGCCCTCGCGCAGCGCGTAGAACAGCCGCGGCATCACCGGGAAGTGGAAGCACATGTGGCACTCGGGCCGCTCAGGGGTGCCGAAGTACTCCACCACGTCGGCCGGCCACTGGTTCGCCTCGGCGATGATCACGCGGCCCGGCCAGCTCTCGTCCACGAACTCCCGCAGCTCGGCGAGGAACTCGTGGGTGGCCGGCAGGTTCTCCCCGTCGGTGCCCTCCTCCTCGAAGAGGTATGGGATCGCGTCGGCGCGGAACCCGTCGATGCCCTTGTCCAGCCAGAAGCGCACCACCTCGAACATCGCCTCGCGCACCGCGGGGTTCTCGAAGTTCAGGTCCGGTTGGTGGGAGAAGAAGCGGTGCCAGAAGAACTGCCGACGCACCGGGTCGAAGGACCAGTTGCTCTCCTCCGTGTCCACGAAGATGATGCGCGCGTCCTGGTACTTCTCGTCCGTGTCGGACCAGACGTAGAAGTCCCCGTAGGGGCCCTCGGGGTCGGAGCGGGACTCGAGGAACCAGGGGTGCTTGTCGGAGGTGTGGTTCATCGGCAGGTCGATGATCACGCGGATCCCGCGCCGGTGCGCCTCGGAGACCAGTCGCTCGAAGTCGGTGATCGAGCCGAACTCCGGCAGCACCTGCTCGTAGTCGGAGATGTCGTAGCCGCCGTCCCGCAGCGGGGAGGCGAAGAAGGGCGGCAACCACAAGCAGTCGATGCCGAGCCACTGGAGGTAGTCCAGGCGCTCGATGAGGCCGGTGAAGTCCCCGGTCCCGTCGCCGTTGCCGTCGGCGAAGGCGCGCACCAGCACCTCGTAGAACACGGCCTTGCGGTACCAGTGCGGGTCGTAGTCGACCCCCGGGCCCTGCGGGGAGAACTGGGCGGGGTTCAGGGGCATCGGGACCTCCACGGCGGCTGGGACGGCGGACGCGATGCCCCCACAGTAGTGTCCGCCGCGGCGGCGCGGACACCTTCGGCGGCCGACGGACCGTGCGGTCTCCTCCCGCCCCGGTCTCAGTCCGCGATCCGCCAGTCCACGGGTCCGGCGCCCTGCGCCTCGAGCAGCGCGTTCACCTGCGAGAAGGGACGGGAGCCGAAGAAGCCGCGGGAGGCCGACAGGGGGCTCGGGTGCGGGCTCGCCACATGCGGCACCTCGCCCAGCAGCGGGATCAGCGACTGCGCGTCGCGGCCCCAGAGGATCGCCGCGAGCGGCCCGCCGCGGGACACCAGGGCGCGGATCGCGTGCTCGGTGATCTCCTCCCAGCCGCGACGGCGGTGGGAGGCCGGGGCGCCGGGCGCGACGGTGAGGACCCGGTTCAGCAGCAGCACCCCCTGGTCCTGCCAGGAGGAGAGGTCGCCGTGCGCGGCGGGGGCGATGCCGAGATCGCTCTCGAGCTCCTTGTAGATGTTGGTCAGGGAGCGGGGGAGCGGGCGCACGTGCCGCTCCACCGCGAAGGACAGACCGATCGGGTGCCCCGGGGTGGGATACGGGTCCTGGCCGACGATCAGCACCCGCACCTCGGACATCGGCCGGGTGAAGGCGCGCAGCACCGCCTCGCCGGCGGGCAGGTAGCCGCGGCCCGCGCGGACCTCCTCGCGCAGGAAGCCGCCGATCTCGTGGAGGCGGTCCTCGACGGGGCGGAGGGCCTCGGCCCAGTCGGGGGCGATGATCTCGGTCAGGGGAGCAGCCATGGAGGCAGTCAACCATCCGCGGGCGGCGCCGTCGGGGCGCGTCGGCCCCTCCCGGCGAGGCATCCCTCACGACCTGCGCAGGTCGGCGGCGTGGCAGCGCGGGGGAGCGGTCGCGGGTGCGTAGCCTCGGTCCATGCCCTCCGCCTCCGACGAGCCCGCCCGCGCCGACGCGCGACCCTCCGACGCCCCGTCGTCGGAGCGCATGTCGTCGGAGAGCTCGGCGTCCGAGCGCGTGCCGTCCGAGGTCGCGCTGCCGGGGCCGCAGGGGGCGCTCACCGAGCGGGACCGGCGGATCCTCGCGCTCGAGGGGCGCACCTTCCGCTACGTCGGCGCGAAGGAGCGGGCGATCCGCGAGGAGATCGGGCTGTCGAAGGTCGCCTACTACGTGCGGCTGAACGCCCTGCTCGACGAGCCGGCGGCGCTGCGCGCGGCCCCCGCCGTCGTCAACCGGCTCCGCGCCCGGCGCACCTCCGAGGACGGCGGCGCCTCCCTCGACGGCGACCATCGCGTGGCCTGAGCCATCCGTCTCCGGGGCGTGTGCTCCACCCCCGATCCGGGTCGACCATGTTAAATGGGTCCGTGGCTGATTCCCAGTATCCCTACCCGCCGGACCGATTCGACGACGAGGCGGACGCCGTCACCTTCCACGGCGCCCACCGCGCCGAGCTCCCCTTCTGGCGGGAGAACCTGCTGTACATCATCATCATCGGCGCGGCCGTGGTGCTGCTGGTGGTGCTGCTCTTCGTGATCGGCGGCATGGGCGGCGGCGACGACGGCGCCGAGGGCCCGGCCTCCGCGTCCGAGAGCGCCTCGAGCGAGGCCGCCCCCGAGGAGAGCCCCTCGGAGGAGCCCGCCCCGGAGCCCGACCTCTCCGTGCCCGTCCAGGTGATCAACGCCGGCAGCATCAACGGCCTCGCCGGCACCTGGCAGGAGGAGCTGCAGGGCGAGGGCTGGGAGGACGTCAGCGTCGCCACCGCCGACAGCCCCCAGCAGGAGCCCGTCGTGTTCTACCGCGACGAGGCCGACGCGGACACCGCCCAGGCGCTCGCCGAGCAGGTCGGCGCCGGCGAGGCCCGCCAGAGCGACGAGTACGACTCGCCCCTGACCTTTATCGCGGTCACCGAGCCCGGTGACGGCGGCGACGAGGGCGACGGCGGCGACGGCGACCAGGGTGATCAGGGCGGCGAGGGCGAGGGCTGACCCCTCCCCGCACGCCGCTGCGGCCCCGCGACGCGCCGCTCCTCCTCAGGGAGGGGCGGCGCGTCCGCGCGTGCGGGGAGTGCGGCCGGGTCGGGGCGCGCGCCCGTCGGCGCCGTCCGGCGAGCCCGCCGGCACCGGTCGGCGAGATGTCCCCCGGGCGACGTCCGGCCCGACCGACGGGGCCGTGTCCGCTCCTCGCGGAGAGTTAGCACTCTCAGGGGCAGAGTGCTTATGATGATCTGGCACTCGGTGCACGGGAGTGACAGCCCCCGCGCATAGCCTCCGCGCACCGGGACCTGAACATTCCGGCCCCGTGAGGGCGTCGGCGCCGTGGGACATGAACACGGAGCCGGCTCCCGTCCGTCGCGGGCACTGGGCCGGGTGGACATCACAGACACGGGAGAGATTCCACAATGGCCAAGCTCATCTCTTACGACGAGGAGGCCCGGCGCGGCCTCGAGCGGGGAATGAACCAGCTCGCCGACGCCGTCAAGGTCACCCTCGGCCCCAAGGGTCGCAACGTCGTGCTCGAGAAGTCCTGGGGCGCCCCCACCATCACCAACGACGGCGTGTCGATCGCCAAGGAGATCGAGCTCGACGATCCCTACGAGAAGATCGGCGCCGAGCTGGTGAAGGAGGTCGCCAAGAAGACCGACGACATCGCCGGCGACGGCACCACCACCGCCACCGTCCTCGCCCAGGCCCTGGTCAAGGAGGGCCTGCGCAACGTCGCCGCGGGCGCCAACCCGATCGCGCTCAAGCGCGGCATCGACCAGGCCGTGGCCGCGGTCTCCGAGACCCTGCTCAAGCAGGCCAAGGAGATCGAGACCAAGGAGCAGATCGCCTCCACCGCCGCCATCTCCGCGGCCGACCCGGCCATCGGCGAGCTCATCGCCGAGGCCCTCGACAAGGTCGGCAAGGAGGGCGTGATCACGGTCGAGGAGTCCAACACCATGGGCCTCGAGCTGGAGCTCACCGAGGGCATGCGCTTCGACAAGGGCTTCATCTCGCCGTACTTCGTCACCGACGCCGAGCGCCAGGAGACCGTGCTCGAGGATCCCTACATCCTCCTGCTCTCCTCCAAGGTGTCCTCCGTCAAGGACCTTCTGCCGCTGCTGGAGAAGGTCATCCAGGCCGGCAAGCCGCTGGCGATCATCGCCGAGGACGTCGAGGGCGAGGCTCTCGCGGTGCTCGTGGTGAACAAGCTCAAGGGCTCCTTCAAGTCCGTGGCCGTCAAGGCCCCCGGCTTCGGCGACCGCCGCAAGGCGATGCTGGAGGACATGGCCATCCTCACCGGCGGCCAGGTCATCGCCGAGGAGGTCGGCCTCAAGCTGGAGACCGCTGGTCTCGAGCAGCTCGGCCAGGCGCGCAAGATCGTCGTCACCAAGGACGAGACCACCATCGTCGAGGGCACCGGCGACGCCGACCGCATCGCCGGCCGCGTCTCCCAGATCCGCGCCGAGATCGAGAACTCCGACTCGGACTACGACCGCGAGAAGCTCCAGGAGCGCCTCGCGAAGCTGGCCGGCGGCGTCGCCGTCATCAAGGCCGGCGCCGCGACCGAGGTCGAGCTCAAGGAGCGCAAGCACCGCATCGAGGATGCCGTGCGCAACGCCAAGGCCGCCGTGGACGAGGGCGTCGTCGCCGGTGGCGGCGTCGCGCTGCTGCAGGCCGGTGCGGACACCTTCGGCAAGCTCGCCCTCGAGGGCGACGAGGCCACCGGTGGCAACATCGTCAAGGTCGCCATCGAGGCCCCGCTCAAGCAGATCGCGGTCAACGCCGGTCTCGAGGGCGGCGTCGTGGCGGAGAAGGTCAAGAACCTTCCCGTCGGCCAGGGTCTGAACGCGGCCACCGGCGAGTACGAGGACCTGGTCGCGGCCGGGATCATCGACCCCGTCAAGGTGACCCGCTCCGCGCTGCAGAACGCGGCGTCCATCGCGGGCCTATTCCTCACCACCGAGGCCGTCGTGGCCGACAAGCCGGAGCCCGAGGCCCCGGCCGCCGGCGGCGACATGGGCGGCATGGGGGGCATGGGCGGCATGATGTGATCTCGCTGGTCGACGTACTGGCGAGCGCAGCGAGCCGGTAGGAGACCAGCAGATCGCGAGATCACCTGCCGCTCCACCCGAGCGCTCGACGAGCCCCGATCCTCTGGCGAGGGTCGGGGCTCGTCGCTGTGGCGCCGAGGAGGGGAGTCCTCCCCATCGACGGGGGCCCGGGCCAGGCCTACGGTGAGCACCTGGGGCGGAAGACACCGGGGGAGCAATGGTCCGAGAAGCGCATGCGGTGAGGCGACGTCGGGTCCTCGTCGCCGCGGGATCGGCCCTGGTGCTGTCGCTCCTCGGATGCGTCGACCATGCCGAGGACCCGGGGCCGTCGACGACGGCGTCGCACGACGTGCCGAACACCGTGGACGGCGTCCTCGAGTGCGCGGAACTCGCCCCGCCCCCCGAGGGTGCGCAGGTGCAGCTGGTCGAGAGCGCCACGATCTCGGAGTTCGAGGCATGGGCCGTCGAAGTGAGGTTCGAGGCACCTGCCGACGAGCTCGAGCGCTGGATGGTCGACAGCTACGGCGACCCCGGCGGGATCGGGCGGGCCTGGGTGACGCCGCAGGAGGTGAAGGATGCCATGGACATCGAGGATGTGCCGGACACCTGGCGGATCGAGGAGACGTCGATACAGGGGAGCGCCTTCGAGCGCATGGTGCTCGTCGACGACGCGGACCCGCGGACCGTCCGGGTACGTCTCAGCGAGGTCCGCTGATCGTCTCCCCCGGAGGGCCGGAGGACGACTCCGCCCGGTGAATGAGCGAGCGGCCGCACAGTGCGCTGGTCGGCAGGCACGACACAATGTCGCCATGACCTACGAGCTGCAGGACTCGATCCACGTCGACGCCGACCCGGAGGAGGTGCACGCGCTGCTCAGCGACGTCACCCGGACGGGGGAGTGGAGCCGACAGTGCCACCGCTGCGAGTGGGAGGACGAGCGGCGGGGCGTCGGCGCCCGGTTCATCGGCCACAACCGCACCCCGCAGCGGGAGTGGGAGACCGTCTCCGAGGTGGTCGCGGACGTTCCCGGGGAGCACTTCGCCTGGTCCGTCGGGCCGGGCCGTGCCGAATGGGGGTACCGGATGCGTCCCGCGCCGGGCGGCGGGACCGAACTGATCGAGTACACCCGCACCACCGCGCGCCTCGAGGAGGTGTTCGTCGAGCGCTACGGCGAGCGGGCGGAGGAGGAGATCGCGATCCGCCATGCGGCGGCACGGGAGGGCATCCCCGCCACCCTCGCTGCGATCCGCGAGGTGCTCACCGCCCGCTGACCACTCGGGAAACCTCCGGCAAGGACCGGCGGTCCGCCGCGTTCGCGGTCAGGATGGGCGGCGTACCCCGTCGAGGACGCCGCTGTGCGACTCCTCGACGCCTTGAGGAGGAGGAACGCATGAGGTCGAGGACGACCCCGAGACCGCCGACGCCACGCCCGGCGCGGCGCACACTGCTGACAGGGATCCCGCTGCTGGGCGCCGGAGCGCTCGCGCTCGGCGGCTGCGCACCGGACGACGCCGGCGCCGCCACCGACGTCGAGAACATCCTGACGATCTCCCTGAACCAGACCGAGACGCACCCCAGCTATCTCGCGCTGACGGCCTTCGGCGAGAAGCTCGCCGAGGCGACCGAGGGACGCTGGGGCGCCCGCGTCTACGCCAACGAGGCGCTCGGCGCGCAGCAGGAGGTGGTCCAGCTCGTCTCCGACGGCAGCGTCGACATGGCCGTGATCTCCGCGCCGCAGGTCGAGAACCTCTCCATGGCGTTCCGGCCCCTGAACCTGCCCGGCGCCTTCGTGGACATCGAGCACCAGACCGCCGTGCTCAAGGACGACTCGATCGTGGGCGAGCTGTTCTCCTCCCTCGAGGACGAGCGCCGCCTGCGCGTGCTCGGCGGCTTCACCCAGGGCTCCCGCCACGTCTACACCGACCGCGGTCCGATCGAGGGACCCGAGGACCTCGCCGGGCTCAAGATCCGTGTCCAGGAGTCCGACGTCTTCATGGCGCTCACCCGCGCGCTCGGCGCCTCGCCCACCCCGATGGCCTACGGCGAGGTGTACACCGCCCTGCAGGCCGGGGTGCTCAACGGCGCCGAGAACAACGAGGTCAGCTACGTGACCCAGCGCCACTACGAGATCGCCCCGCACTTCACCCTCACCAACCACCTCGTCGGCCTGGACTACGTCATGGCCAACATGGACCGGATCGAGGAGATGGACGAGGCCGACCAGACCGCGTTCACCGAGTCCTTCGCCGCCGCGCAGGAGGACTTCGTGACGCTGTGGGCGCAGGAGACCGAGGCCAGCATCCTGGCGATGGAGGAGGCCGGCGTGGAGATCACCGAGCCCGATCCCGAGGCGTTCACCCCGGCGATCGAGGAGGTGGGGCGCTCCTTCCTGGACAGCCCCGAGGACGAGGACCTGTACGAGCGCGTACGCGCGCTCGCCGACGAGATGGGGGTGGAGCGATGAGCGCGCCGCGCAGGAGGACCGTCCAGGGCCTGACCTGGATCAGCATCGCCCTGTTCGTGGTGCTGGTGCTCGTGGTGTTCTGGCAGGTGTTCACCCGCCAGGTGCTGCAATCGCCCAGCGGCTGGACCACCACCGTCTCGCAGTACCTGTTCATCTGGCTGGTGCTGTTCTCGGTCGCGATGGTGTTCGGGGAGCGGGGCCATGTGGCGGTGGACTTCTTCGCCCGCCTGGTGCCCCGTCCCGCGCAGCGCATCACGTCCGTGCTCGTCGAGCTCTCCGTCCTCGCCTTCGCGCTGCTGGGCCTGGTCTGGGGCGGGATCCGCGGCATGTCGATCTCCTTCGACCAGGCGATCCCGGGCCTGCCGGTGACCGTGGGGCAGATGTACCTGGCCCTGCCGATCGCGGGCGTCCTCATCGCCCTGTTCGCCCTCGAGGACCTCGTGCGCGCCGCGCGCGGCGACGACATGCTCGCCGGCGACGACGCCCAGACCGAGGCCGCGCTCCAGTCGGCCGGCGCCGACGCGGACGGCGCGCCCGAGGGCGGGCGCGCGTCGGCCGACGGGCCGACCCCGGCCTCCCCGACCAGCCCGACCGAGCAGAAGGAGGCCTGAGCCGTGGATCCCGCAACTCTCGCCGGAGTCATCCTCATCGCCGGAGTCGTCGTGCTCATCGGCGTCGGCGCCCCGATCGCGATCGCGATCGGCCTCCCCTCGATCGTGGCGCTCGCCGCCGTGGTCGGCACCGAGCAGGCCGTGTTCGTCGCCTCCCAGCGCATGTTCACCGGCGCCAGCTCGTTCACGCTGCTGGCGATCCCGTTCTTCGTGCTCGCCGGATCGCTGATGAACACCGGCGGCATCGCCGAACGGCTCATCGACGCCGCCAAGGTGCTGGTCGGCCGGATGCCTGGCTCCCTCGCCCAGACCAACGTCGTCGCCAACGCGCTGTTCGGCTCCGTCTCCGGCGCGGCCGTCGCGTCGGCTGCGGCGATGGGCTCGACCCTCGGCCCGCGCATGAAGCGCGAGGGCTACGACACCTCGGTCTCCGCGGCCGTGAACGCGGCCTCCGCCCCGGCCGGCATGATGATCCCGCCGTCGAACACCCTGATCGTGTACTCGCTGGTCTCCTCGACCTCCGTGGCCACGCTGTTCGTCGCGGGTTACGGCCCGGGCCTCGTGTGGGTGCTCGCCTGCCTCGTGGTCGTCGCGATCCTCTCTCGCACCCGTCCGGGCATGAGCGCCCGCGGCGAGAAGGTCCCCTTCGGCCTCGCGAACACCACGCTGCTGAAGGCCGTGCCCGCGATCCTCATGATCGTGATCGTGATCGGCGGCCTGCTGGCCGGGTTCTTCACCGCGACCGAGTCCGCGGTGATCGCCGTGGCCTACTCGTTCGTCCTCGGGCTCGTCTACCGCCAGCTCACGCTGAAGAACCTCCCCACCGTGATCGCGGGCGCTGCCCGCACCACGGCGGTCGTGATGCTGCTGGTGGCGGTGTCCTCGGCGCTGAGCTGGGTGCTGTCCTACGCGATGATCCCGCAGTCGATCTCCTCGGCGCTGCTGGGCCTGGCGGACTCCAAGACGGTGATCCTGCTGCTGATGATGGTGATCCTGCTGATCGTGGGCGCCTTCATGGACCCCACGCCGGCGATCCTGATCTTCACGCCGATCTTCCTGCCGATCGCGCTGGAGCTGGGGGTGGACCCGATCCACTTCGGCCTGATGATCACCTTCAACCTCTCGCTGGGCACGATCACCCCGCCGGTGGGGAACATCCTGTTCATCGCCGCGAAGGTCGGAGGCGTGAGGGTCGAGCCGGTGATCAGGCAGATGCTGCCCTTCTTCGCGGCGCTGCTGATCGGACTGCTGCTGGTGGTGTTCGTCCCGCAGATCACGATGCTGCTGCCGGACCTGCTGGGCATGAGCAGCGCGGCGGAGTAGTTTCCGCCGTCGCCGTCGCGGACCCCGTCGTCCGATCCTCGCAGGGAGGGTCGGGCGGCGGGGTCCTCGCCGTCCGGTCCGCGGCCGCTCAGACGAGGAAGATCGGGATCGCGCCCGGGTGACGGGCGTGCACGATCGCGAGGAAGACGACCACGTCGAACAGCAGGTGCACGATCAGCACGTACAGCAGCGAGCCGGTGCGGGCGAACAGCCAGCCCTGCAGCAGCGCGAAGGGCGCGGTGAGCAGCGGCCCCCAGGCCTGGTAGCCGAGCTCCCACAGGAACGACACGAAGATCGTCGCCTGCAGCAGGTTCGCGGTCCACACCCCGAAGTGCCGGCGCAGCAGCGCGAAGCAGGTGCAGATGAAGAACAGCTCGTCCCAGGTGCCCACGAAGTTCACGCCCGCGAAGAAGCGCGCCACCTCCCCGCCGTCGGCCAGGTGCGGCCAGTTGCGGTAGACGCCCGAGGTGATGAAGTAGAACGGCAGGATCAGCCAGCCCAGGAAGGGCACGGCCACGATGTAGCCCTTCTCGAGGCGGGTCCACGGCTCGCCCGTGCGCAGCGGGAACCGGATCGCGCGCCGGCGCAGCAGCAGGCGGTCCACCAGCACGGGCACCAGCACCGCCAGCAGCAGCACGGCCCCGATGGTGAGGAAGCGGTCCCAGTCCACCGAGGCGACGACCGAGGTGGTCGAGACGATCGTGATGCCGACCCCTATCAGGGCGAGGTCCTTCGCGAGCTCCCGGGAGACGAGCACCGCGCCGAGCAGGCTGAGGGCCAGCAGCAGGTGACCCCAGCCGGACAGCTGCAGGGCGAACAGCAGGAACGCGGAGGCGGATACCCCGATCGCCGGCAGCAGCGCGAGGCGCGAGGCGGGGGCGGGCTCCGCGGGGTCCGCGGGATCCGCGGGGGCGTCGGCCGACGGCGTCGTCATGGCCTCAGCATGGCAGGCGCGGCGCGGCGGCGGCACCGCTCCCGCCGAATCGGGCCGCGCCCGTCGTGCGCGAGGATGGAGCGATGGCACCCACCGACGCGCAGCTGCCCGCCCTCTCGCTCCTCACCCAGAACATCCGGTACCACGACGAGAGCACTCTCCCCGGGCAGGCCGACCACTGGCCCGAGCGGGCCCCGGTGCTCGCCCGGCTCCTCGGCGAGGCCGACGCGGACATCGTCGGCCTGCAGGAGGTGCTCGCCTCGCAGATCCCCGTGATCGACGAGACGCTCGCCGCCACCCACCTGCGCCTCGGCATCGGCCGCGAGGGCGGCGGACGCGGGGAGCACAACCTCCTGCTGCTGCGCCGGGACCGTTTCGAGCTGCTGGACTGGGACCAGCTGTGGCTCTCCGAGGAGCCCGACCGGATCGGATCGACGGGCTGGGACGGGATGTGCCCGCGGATCGCGGTGTGGGCCCGGGTGCGGGACCGGGAGAGCGGCGGCGAGCTGGTCGCCGCGGTGACGCACCTGGACCACGAGGGGCACGAGGCGAGGGCGAAGGGCGCCGGACTGCTCGCCCAGCACCTGCGCGAAGCCGCCGACGGCGTTCCCGTGGTGCTGCTGGGCGACTTCAACGCCGCAGGCGGCGACAGCATCCCGTGGCGGGTGCTGCGCGACGCCGGCTTCGAGGACGCCCACGACGTCGCCGCCGCGCAGGTGGGGGAGGACATCGGCACCTTCCCCGACTACGGCACCCCGGAGGTGGGCGGTACCCGGATCGACTGGATCCTCGTCCGCGACCTCGTCGTCGAGGAGTACGCGGCCCGCGTGCCGCTGCTGGAGGGCCGTGCGGCGAGCGACCACGCGACGGTCACCGCGCGGGTGCGGCCGACGGGGCGCTGACGCGCCGCCCGTCCCGTCTCACATGTCGCGGGCCGAGGTGAGCAGCTGCGACCCGCCCGCGCACACGGCGGTGAGCTCGAGCAGGTCGCCCGCGTCGGAGACGTCCGGTCCCTTCTCCTGGGCGAGCGCGGGCGACACGTCGACCCAGCCGCCCGGGCAGTCCTGGACCTCGCCCTCGAGGGTGGGGACGAGCGCGTCGAGCACCTCGTCCTCGGAGACCGGCTCCGGCGCGCCCGCCCCGCCGTGGTCGGAGGCGCCGGCCGCTGCCGTGGCGGAGACGAGCTCGTCGACCTGCGCGGGCTCCAGCTCGATCACCGCCTGCCACCAGTAGTCGTCCTGAGCGGGGATCGGCACCCTCTCGTACGGGTCGGTGAACCGGCCCTCGGCGACGGTCACCGCTCCCACGCCCTCGAGCACGGGGAAGTGCACCTCGACGAGCTCGGGGGAGTGTCCGACGAGGTCCGGCCGGAAGTACCGCTCGGAGGCCTCGTCCTGCACCCAGTCGGGCTCGTCCCGGTCGGTGTCCCCGCCCCTCAGCCCGCAGCCGCCGAGCAGCAGCGCGGTGACGAGCGCGCCGGTGAGGCAGGTGCGGAGACGGGGCGCGGGGGTCAGAGCCCCAGCCCCCAGGCCTCGGCGAGCAGCTCGAGGCTCCTCAGCCGGTCCGCCGGGTCGTAGTGGTAGGCGGTGAGGATCAGCTCGTCGGCCTTCGTCGCGGCGACGATCTCCTCGAGCTGGGAGACGACGGCGGCGGGGGAGCCGACGGCCTTGATCGACAGGGTCTGGTCCACCTTCTGCAGGAGGTGCTCCGGGGCGACCTCGGTGATGTCCCGCGGGGGCTGGATCTTCTGCCGCTGCCCGGTGACGACGCCGAGGAACATCTGCTGCAGGGTCGTGAACTGGCGCTGCGCCTCCTCGTCGGTCTCGGCGACCACGAGGTTCACGCCCACCATCGTGTGGGGCTGCTCGATCTGCGCGGAGGCGGCGTCGGGGTCGAAGTGGGCGCGGTAGGTCTCCAGCGCGTGCAGGTACTGGAAGGGCGCGAAGTGGGAGGCGACCGAGAAGGGCATGCCCAGCTGCGCCGCCAGTCGCGCACCGTTCGCCGTCGAGCCGAGGATCCACATCGGCACCTCGGTGCCGCGGGCGACCTCTGCGGTGATCGGCAGCCCGCCGGAGGTGGGCGTCTCACGGGACCAGTCCCGCATCTGCTCGACCGCGGCGATGAAGGCGCCGGGCTCGGCGGAGGTACGGGCCAGCAGCTGCGCGGTGAGCTGGTCGGTGCCGGGCGCGCGGCCGAGGCCGAGGTCGATCCGGTCGCCGTGGAACTGCACGAGGGTGCCGAACTGCTCGATCACCGCGAGCGGCGAGTGGTTCGGGAGCATGATCCCGCCGGACCCGACGCGGATCCGCTTCGTCATCGAGGCGGCGCGGTCGATCAGCAGCGAGGTCGCCGAGGAGGCGAGGGAGTCGGTGTTGTGGTGCTCGGCGAACCAGTACCGCTCGTAGCCGAGCCGGTCCGCGGCCTGCGCGCCCTCCATCGAGGCGGCGATGGCGTCGCGGGTGCTCTGGCCGTCGGAGATGGAGACGAGATCGAGGATCGACAGGGGCACGTGAGGAGCGTTCATACTGCTCAGGCTATCGACGCGGGTGCGGGGCGGGGGGAGCGCAGGGTGAGAGGTTCTCGACCCCGTCGGCGGGAAGCTTCCGCACCTCGGATGCGTTCCCGGCGACATGAGGTTCTCCCTGCTCGACCGCTCCCGCACGCGCGCCGGCCGCGACGAACAGGCCGCCCTCGCCGACAGCGTCGAGCGGGCAGTCGCCGCCGAGCAGCTCGGATACCACCGCTTCTGGGTCGCCGAGCACCACACCGTGCCGGGCATCGCCAGCGGCGCTCCGGCCGTGCTGCTCGCCGCGATCGGGCAGCGCACCGAGCGGATCCGGCTCGGCTCCGGCGGGGTGATGCTCCCGAACCACCGTCCCCTCGTCGTCGCCGAGCAGTTCCTGATGCTCGAGGCGCTCACCCCGGGACGCATCGACCTCGGGCTCGGCCGCTCCCTCGGCTTCACCGCCCCGGTCCGCGAGGCGCTGGGACGCACCGAGGCGAGCACGGAGGACTTCGCGGCCGAGGTGGGGCAGGTGCGCGACCTGCTCGAGGGCACCGCGCCGCTCACCGCCCGGCCCGTCACGGCCGAGCCCCCGCCGATGCACCTGCTCGCCACCGGCGCCGGGCTCGGCATCGCCGCCCGGCTCGGGCTCGGCGTGGTGCTCGGCGGACCCGTCCTGCACATGGGCGACGTGGGCGAGCGCGTCGCCGCCTACCGGCGCGCGTTCCGCCCGCACCGCGGCAGCGCCCCGCACGTGATGGTCTCGATGGACCTGCTCGTCGCCGATACCGACGCCGAGGCCCGCGAGCTCGCGCTCCCCGAGGTGTGGGCGATGGTCCGCTCCCGGGAGACCGGCGCCTTCCCGCCGCTGGAGGACCCGGCCCGCATCCGGGCACAGGAGCTCTCCTCGCGCGAGCGCGACCGGGTGGAGAAGGGCCTCGCCAGCGCGTGGGCGGGCAGCCCAGCGAACCTGCGGCCCCGGGTGGAGCGGGTGCTCGAGGCGACCGGGGCCGACGAGCTCCTCGCCGCAGGGGCGACCTTCGACCGCGCTGCGCTCGCCGACTCCGATGCGCGGGTGATGCAGCTGCTGGGCTGAGCGGCGTCGGCCCGGTCTGTGTGCCGGCCCGACATGCCTGCCAGCCGGCTCCGCCTGCCTGCCGACCCCCGTCCGCCGCTCAGCCGATGTCGAGCCCGGCGCTCAGCGCGATGTTCCCGGCGATCATCGCCGCGAGCACCACGAGGCCGACGACAGGCACTGCCCGCAGCCGCAGCGGCTCGGGGCGCACCTCCCGGACCCGTCGGGAGAAGAGGTGCGCCATCGGCGCGAACACGAAGGTGGCCGTGCCTGCCGCGAGGATCGCGATCTGCTCGCCCGCTCCCATCTCCGCCCCGCTGAGCACGAGATACAGCAGGGCCAGCAGCACCGAGGCGATCATCCCCCACAGCCAGGGGAACAGGGTCACGGCGTTACGCCGCACGGGGTCCTCACCCGCGAAGCGCGCCATGTACGGGGCGAAGGCCCAGGCGTTGGCGAACATCCCGCCGACGCCCACGCCCAGCAGAGCGAACTGGGCCACGATCGGCAGGCCCAGCAACTGCGCTGCCATTCCCGTGTCCCCGGCGCCGAACGGCGTCAGGCACAGGTAGGTCACGCCCTCCTGCACGGAGACGAAGGCGAACCAGACCCAGACCAGGTGGGCGAGGTCCCCGCGGCCCCGCAGCGGGGCCCACCGCTGCAGCAGGACACCCGTGACGAGGCTGAACGCCGGTCCGGCGAGCAGGGCCACGACCTCCGCGGAGACGGTGAGATCGCCGTGGTGGAGGACGCCGAAGGGGTACAGGGTCCCGCCGTGCCCGAACAGGAGGCCGGTGACGAGATGAGCGAGCTCGTGCAGGAAGATCATCAGCGCGCTCGCGATCAGCGCGGCGACGAGGCTGTTGACGAGGAGCGTGCGGGCGGAGGGGAGGGATGGAATCTCTGTCGGCGCGAGCCATGCCCAGATCGTGGCACCCCGAGAGCTGCGCGGGGGTGATTCGCCCGATTCCATGACAGCTGTCATGGCTCCGGCGCCCTGCCTCGACCCCTCGTAAAATACCTACTGAAGGTACATCTCGGGAGGAGGGCGGCGTGGGGACCACGATCACGAGCAGGGAGTTCAATCGCGACGTCTCGGCGGCGAAGCGTGCCGCGGAGGACGGGCCGGTGACCATCACCGATCACGGCCGGCGCTCGCACGTGCTCCTGACAGCCGAGGAGTTCGACCGGCTCAGCGGGGCGCGCGAGCATCTGGGGGATCGGCTCTGGGCGCGGGGGACGGAGGAGATCGACCTCGAGCTGCCGCCGAGACGGATCGAAGCTCCTCGCGGGGACGACTTGTGAGATATCTGCTGGACACGATCGTCCTCAGCGATGCCCGAGCGAAGAGGTCGCCCGAGCTGATGGCCTGGCTCGAGGAGCAGCCGATGGTCGATCTCCGCCTCAGCGCCATCACATTGCTGGAGCTCGAGCGTGGAGTCCGTCGGAAGGAGCGCACGGATCCCGTCGGCGCCGGCCCGCTGCGACGATGGCTCGAGGAGGACGTTCGCGCGACCTTCGCACGGCGAGTGCTCCCGGTCGACGACGACGTCGCGGTCGCGGCAGCAGCCCTGCACGTCCCGGACCCCATGCCGGAGATGGATGCGCTCATCGCCGGGACCGCGCTGGTCCATGGCCTCACGCTGGTCACCCGGAACATCAAGGACTTCACCAGGGTTCCGGTGGCGCTCTTCGACCCGTGGACTCGCTGAGCCGTAAGGAACTCAGGGCTCCGCCCGCAGCGCCTTCCGGAAGCACACGCTGATCCCGTCGGCCGGGTCGTAGGGCGCGAACACCTCGATCCGCTCCCAGCCCTCGCGCTCGTAGAGCGCGATCGCCTCGGGCTGGCGGTTGCCGGTCTGGAGGAACAGCTCGTCCGCGCCGCGGTCCCGGGCCGCGTCCTCGAGCCGGGCGAGGACCCGGCCCGCGAGGCCCAGCCGTCGATGGTCCGCGTCGACGAGCAGGCGCTTGACCTCCCAGCGGTCCGGCAGGCGGCGCAGGGTCCCGGTCGCGGCGGGGGCGCCGTCGACCAGGGCGAGCACCACCACGGCGACGTCCTCGCCGCTCGGCGGGGCCGGGGGCGGGGAGCCCTGACGCAGGGCCGCGTAGCGAGGCGCGATCTCCCCGTCCATCGCCGCGCGCAGCGCCGCCGCCCGCGGATCGTCCCAGTCGGTCTCCGCCCAGGTGAGGACGCGGCCGCCGGGCAGGTCGACGGTGCCGGTCGCCGTGGTCGTCATGCGCCCACCCCCACGTCCTCACGCGCGGGGATCGAGGCGATGAGCGCTCGCGTGTACTCCTCGCGCGGTGCCGCGAAGACCTCCTCGACCCTCCCGGACTCGACCACCTCGCCGCGTCGGAGCACGGTGAGGGTGTCCGCGAACTGACGCACCACCCCGAGGTCGTGCGAGATGAACAGGTAGGTCAGGCCCAGGTCCCGCTGCAGCGTGGCGAGCACCTCGAGGATCGAGGCCTGCACCGTCACGTCCAGGGCGCTGGTCGGCTCGTCGAGCACGAGCACCTCGGGACGCAGCGCGAGGGCGCGGGCGATCGCGACCCGCTGTCGCTGCCCGCCCGAGAGCGCCCCTGGGCGCCGGCCGCGCAGCGCCTCGGGCAGACGCACCGCCTCGAGCGCCCACGCCGTCCGCTCCGCCCGGTCGGCGCGGTCGCCCACCCGGTAGTGCTCGAGCGGCTCGCGCACGATCCGCTCGACGGTGAAGCGCGGGTCCAGCGAGGTGAAGGGGTTCTGGTGGACGAGCTGCAGGTCGCGCCGCAGCGCCCGCAGCCCGACGGGATCGGCGGGGTCGACGGGACGGCCGCCGACGGAGAGGGTGCCGGCATCCAGCGTCTCGAGCCTCAGCAGCGCCCGGGCCGCGGTGGACTTCCCCGAGCCCGACTCGCCGACCAGCGCATGGGTGCGCCCGCGGGGGATCGCGAAGGAGACCTCCGCGAGGGCGCGCACCTCCCGGTCGCGGGTGCGGAAGGTGCGAGAGATGCGGCCTGCCTCGACGTGCGCGACGCCGGCCGGGTGGCGCTCGTCCCGCTCGGCGCGCAGCGGGGCGAAGCGGTCCGGGTTCAGCCCCGGCACGTCGGCCTGCAGCGCACGGGTGTACTCCGCGCGGGGCGCCGTGAACACGGTCGCGGTGGGGCCGGCCTCCTGCACCTCGCCCTGCTGC
This sequence comes from Brachybacterium sp. sponge, assembly GCF_001613775.1. NCBI lineage: Bacteria > Bacillati > Actinomycetota > Actinomycetes > Micrococcales > Dermabacteraceae > Brachybacterium > Brachybacterium sp. sponge. Next base: position 363,562 of record NZ_LRMP01000002.1, read on the forward strand.
AGCACCACCACCTCGTCGGCGCGGGAGGCGGCGAGGGCGAGGTCGTGGGTGATCAGCAGGATCCCGATCCCGAGCTCGGCCCGCAGCTCGTCGAGCAGGTCGAGGATCTGCTTCTGGACGGTGACGTCGAGGGCGCTGGTGGGCTCGTCGGCGATCAGCAGCCGCGGGCCGGGCAGGATCGCGAGCGCGATCAGCACCCGCTGCAGCTGCCCGCCGGAGAGCTGATGGGGGAAGGAGTCGAGGATCCGACCCGGCTCGGGCAGGCCCACCCGCTCGAGCGCCGCATGCACGAGCGCCTCGCGCTCCTCGCCGCGACGGGCGCCGGGCAGGAGCGCCGCCGCCTCGAGGGCCTGCGCCCGGATCGTGCGCACCGGGTTCAGGGAGGAGCCCGGGTCCTGCGGCACGAAGCCCAGCACCCTCCCGCGCAGCGGCAGGAACTCCCGCTCGCGCAGGCCCGTCACCTCGCGGCCCTCGATCCGGATCGACCCGTCCACGCGGGCGCGGCGGGTGCCGAGCAGGCGCAGCACGGCCCGCGCGATCGTGGACTTGCCCGAGCCGGACTCGCCGATCAGGGCCAGCGCCCGGCCCGCGCCGACGGCGAATGAGACCCCGTGGACCACCTCGGCGGGGCCGTAGGCGACGCGCAGGTCCTCGACCTGCAGCAGCGGCGGGGCAGGGGCGGCGGTGTCGGCGGTCGCTGCGGTGGCGTCGGGAGCCTCGGCGGCGGAGGCGTCGGCGGTGGATGCGGCAGTGGAGTTCATCGGTTCCTCCCGAGGTCGAGCCAGCTGGACAGGCGGCTCACGGACAGCACGACGACGGCGATGACGAGGCCCGGGGCGATCACGAGCCACGGGGCGTGCAGGAGGTGCTCGCGGCCGTCGGAGACGAGCAGGCCCCAGTCGGAGGCGGGCGGCGGATCGCCGTAGCCGAGGAAGGCGAGGCCGGCGATCACCAGGATCGCGATGCCGAACTGGAGCACCGCGAGCGAGAGCACGGGGCGCACCGCGTTCGGGAGCACATGGCGCAGCAGGACGTATCCGGCCGAGGCGCCGCTGAGGCGGGCCGCCTCGATGAACACGCTGGTGCGCACCCGCAGCACCTCCGAGCGCATCAGCCGCGCGAACACCGCCACCGCCGAGACGCCGGTCGCGATCGCCGCATTGCGGGTGTCGTAGCCGAGCGCGGTCACGATCACCACCGCGAGCAGGAAGCCCGGGATCGCCAGGAGCACCTCGACCACGCGGCCGATCACCGCGTCGACCCAGCCGCCCAGGTACCCGCCCAGCAGGCCCAGCAGCCCGCCGGCGAGCACGCCGATCGCGACCGCGATCAGGGCGCTGGTCATCGAGGAGGCGGAGCCGTGGACGATGCGGGTGAGCAGGTCCCGGCCCAGGTGGTCGGTGCCCAGCCAGTACTCGGCGCCGGGCGCGGTGAACTTGTCGTCCGGCACGCCGACGGCGGGATCGTGCCCCGTGACCAGGCCCGGGACCAGCGACCACAGGAGCACGACGGCGAGCACGGCGAGGCTCGCCAGCACGCTCGCGGGCGGGAGACGACGGGAGAGGGCACGGGCCGGGGCCGTCGCGGCGGCGACGGGACCGCCCGCGACCGGGCCGGGGGCGGTGGCATCCAGGACGCTCATCGCAGATCCTCCTTCCCGCGCAGGCGCGGGTCCAGCAGCGGATAGAGCAGGTCGATCACGAGGTTCACCACCACGAACACCAGGGCGGAGAGCACCACGGCCGCGAGCAGCACCGGCACGTCCTGCGCGGCGACCGCCTTTTGCACCAGCGTGCCCACGCCGGAGCGGCCGAAGATCGCCTCGGTGATCAGCGAGCCGCCGAGCACCTCGCCGAGCACCAGCCCGATGATCGTCACCGTCGGCAGCAGGGAGGGGCGCAGCAGGTGCCGCACCACCACCTGGCCCGGGCGCAGGCCGCGCGCGAGGGCGACCTCGGCGTAGTCCTGCCCGGCCGCCTCGTCCAGCGCCGTGATGAACACCTGCGCGATCTGCGCGGAGACCGGGATCGCGAGGGTCAGGGCGGCGGCGAGGGTGGAGCCGGGGCTGTGCGGCTCGACGAGGCTGAACAGCCCCAGCGTCACCGCCAGCACCTGGATCAGCACCAGGCCGATCAGGAAGTTCGGGGTCGAGAGGAACACCGCGGGCAGGGCGCGCACCAGGGTGTTCACGGGACCCTCGGGCAGCAGCCGGGAGGCCAGGGCCAGCACCGACGCGATCAGCACGGCGAGGACGAGCGCGGTCGCGGCCAGCGCGAGCGTCGAGGGGATCGCCGCGGCGAGCATCGCGGTGACCGGCTGGGAGGTCGACAGCGAGGTGCCCAGGTCGCCCGTCAGCGCATGGCCGAGCGAGACGACGAGCTGGACGGGCACGGGCCGGTCCAGGCCGTGGAAGGCCCGGATCTGCGCCTTCTCCTCCTCGGTGTACCCGGCCTGGGGGTCCTCGAGCTGCGCCGAGATCGGATCACCCGGGATCGCGGCGAGCACCGCGAACACCAGCACGTAGGCGAGCACCACCACGATCAGCGCCTGCCCGGTGCGGCGCGCGGCGAAGGAGGCGTAGCGGCGGGCGGTGCGCGCGGCGGCCGACGGGGCCGCGGGGGCGAGGGCACCCGTCGGCCCGCCCGGGGCGGCGGGGGTCGCGCTGGGGGACAGGGCGCTCATGAGGCCTCCTTGCGGGCGGCGTGATAGGAGGGGATCGCGACCGCGTTGAAGGTGATGCCGCGGAGGTCGGGGGACTGGACGTAGATGCGCTGCACGTTCTGCTCGAGCGGGATGAAGTACGCCTGCTCGAGCACGTGGCGGGAGAGCTCCTCGACCAGCGGCGCCCGCTCCTCGCGGGTCGCGGCGCCGGCGACCTCGTCCCGCAGCCGCACCAGCTCCGCATCGGAGGAGCCGGTCTGGAACCAGTCCTCGCCCTCATCGGTGATCACCCCGGCGACCGTGCCGACGTCCACGAAGCTGCGCGTCACCTCGTTCACGCCCTGCTCGGGGTTGTTGGTGACCCGTTCGGTCCAGGTGGGGATGTCGAGCTTCTGGGTGGCCACCCGGATCCCGAGACGTCCCAGATGCTGGGAGATCAGCTCCGCCTCCGGGACGGAGCCGGTGAGATACGGGGTCGGGTAGATGGTGAAGCCCAGCTCGACCCCGTCCTTCTCCCGGAAGCCGTCCTCGTTCCGGCCGGTCCAACCCGCCTCGTCGAGGAGGGTCGCGGCGAGCTCGGGATCGTAGGAGAACAGCTCGGTGAGGTCGGTGGTCTCCGGCACCCCGGCCTGCAGCCAGCTGGTCGCCGGCTCCCAGGCGTCGGTGAACACGGTGCGGAGGATCTCCGCGCGGTCGATGCCGCGGGTGACGGCCTGCCGCACCCGCACGTCGTCGAAGGGCGCCACCTGCGTGCGCAGGCTGTAGCCGTGCACGAAGCCCAGGTAGCGGGGCACCTCGATCACGAATCCGGCCTCGGTGAAGGCATCCAGCACCTGCGGGTTCACGTTGTAGGAGAGATCGGTCTGGCCGGCCCTGGCGGCCGATGCGCGCAGGGTGTCGTCGGGCAGGACGGTGAAGGTGATCGCGGCGAGCTGCGCCGGCCCGCTCGCACCGAGCGCCTCCGGAGCCCAGTCGTAGTCCTCGCGCCGCACCAGGCGCACGCGCTGCCGCGGCTCCCAGCTCTCCAGCACGAAAGGTCCAGAGCCGATCTGGCGGGCCAGGTCGGCCTGCTCCTCGAGGGAGAGGGCGAGGGAGGAGGGGGCCATCAGCTGGCAGCCGTGATAGCCGAGGGTGGGCAGGAAGGACAGCGTCGGCGCGGTGAAGGTGACCCGCACCGTCAGCGGATCCAGCGCCTCGGCGCCCTCGTAGGTGCCGCCGGGGAACAGGCCCACCCGCGCCAGGCCCTCGTCGGGGCGGCCGACGGCCCAGGCCTCGAGGTTCGCGAGCACCGCCTCGGCGTCCAGCGGGGTGCCGTCGGAGAAGGTGACGCCGCCCCGCAGGTGCAGCACGTACTCGGTCGCCTCCTCGTTCTGCTCCCAGTGCGTCGCGATCCAGGGGGTGACGGCTCCCTCGGGATCGGTGTGGACGAGCTTGTCGGTCAGCTGCTGCCACACGTTCGCCTCGTAGCTGGAGATCGCGCTCTTGGAGGGGACCCAGCCGCCGTCGAGGTTCGAGATGAGGAAGGACAGCTCGAGGTCGTCGCCCGCGCCGCCGCGGCCGCCCCCGTCGGCGAGGGCGCCGTCCAGGGCGCAGCCGGCCAGGGGCAGCGCGGCGAGGCCGAGCGCACCGGCGCCGAGGCCCTGCAGCAGACGGCGGCGGCTCGGATCGGGGCGGCGGGCGCTCATCGACGGGCCTCGGGGGCGGTCAGGGCGGCGATCAGGCGCTCGGCGCCGTCGGTCAGCGCGGCCTCGTCGAGGTGGCTGATGCCCACGCGCAGGCGGCCGTGGTCCTCGTCGTCCCCGGCGAGGAAGAAGTACCGCCCCAGCGCCATGTCGGTGCCGAAGCGCTCGCGGGCCAGGCGCTGCGCCGCGGCGAGGTCGATCCCGTCGTCCAGCACCCGCGCCCACAGGAAGATCCCGCCGGTGCGCTGTTCGATGCGCACGCCGCCGGGCACACCGGTCTCGAGCAGGTGCGCGAGGAGGTCGGCGCGGAGGGCGTAGCGGGTGCGGGCGCGGTCCGCGATCGCGTCGAGGCCTCCGTCGAGCCCCTCGCGTCCCCCGGCGCCGACGACCCGTTCGACCACCGACTGCACCAGCACGGAGGAGTGCTGGTCCTGGTTGGCGCGCAGGCGGGTCACGGGGCCGACGAGCCAGCTCGGCAGCACCAGATAGCCCAGGCGCAGCCCGGGCCCGAGGATCTTCGAGAAGGTGCGCACGCGCACCACGAGCTCCGAGTCGGTCGGATAGTCCTCGGGCACCTGGACGCCGGGGAAGGCGAGGCCCGCGTAGGCGTTGTCGGAGACGATCACGAAGCCGTAGTGCTCGGCGAGGGCGGTCAGCCGCTCGCGCTGCAGAGCCGGGGTGATCAGGCCGGTCGGGTTGTGGAAGTCGGGCACCGTGTAGAGCAGCTTCGGCCGCGCACCGGCCTCGAGCCGGTCCTCGAGGGCGTCCAGGTCCAGCCCCTCAGCGGTGAGCGGCAGGGGCAGCACCTCGACCTCGTGGGGCTGGAGGTCGCGGAAGATCAGCGGATAGGTCGGGTCCTCCACCACGATCCGGTCGCCGCGATCCAGCAGCGCGTCGAACAGCAGGGAGAGGCCGTGGAAGGCGCCGTTGGTGAGCAGCACCCGGGAGGCGTCCACGCCCTCGCGGCGCGCGATCCACTCCCGCAGCGGCGCGATGCCCGCCGGGGTGCTGTACTGCAGCGCGCCGACGAGCGCGGCGGGATCGGAGGTGAGGTCCTCGGCCGCGCGGTGCAGCGCCTCCAGCGGGAGGTCCCCGGCGCTCGGCGCACCGCCGAGGAGGGAGACGGCGCCGGGCAGGGGAGCGGCGACGGGGCCGAAGCCGCGGGCGAGGTCCTCGCGTGCGCCGAGTCGGGAGAGCAGCCCCGCGGAGAGGCTCTCCGGGGTCAGGGCGGCGGGGTCGAGGGCGGTCGTGCTCATCACAGGGCCTTCCCGGGGTTGAGGAGCTGATGGGGGTCGAAGGCGGACTTCAGGCGGTGCTGGAGGTCGCGGGAGGCGGGGGAGAGCTCGAGGTCGAGCCAGCCGCGCTTCGCGGTGCCGATGCCGTGCTCCCCGCTGACGGTGCCGCCGAGTGCGAGCGCGGTGCGGACCAGCTCGTCGGCCGCTGCCAGCAGCGGGGCGGGCAGCTGCCCGGGCGCGTGGTTGTCGGAGTGGGGGAGGGCGAGGGAGGGGTGGAGGTTCCCGTCGCCGGCATGGGCGATCGCGGAGGTCTCCACGCCGTGGCGGCGGCCGATGCCGGTCAGCGCCTCGAACATCTCGCCGAGGCGGGACTTCGGCACCGCGACGTCCTCGCCGAGGCGGTGCCCGCCTGCGCCGGAGCCGCGGCCGGAGCGGCGCAGCTCCCACAGGTGCTCCGCCTCGGCCTCGTCCTCGATCTCGCGCACGGTGCCGCCGGCCGCGGTTAGCGCGGCGGCGAGGTCCGCGAGCTGCTCGTCGACGCCGTATCCGTCGAGCTCGATCAGCAGGATCGTGCTCTCGCCGCGGGCGAGCTCGGAGCCGGTATGCGCGTCGATGTCGGCGAGGGTGGGGCCGTCCATCAGCTCGGTCGCGGCGGGCCGGACGGGGCTGCGGGAGATCGCGTTCACCCCCTCGGCCGCGGCGCCCGCCGAGTCGAAGCGCGCCATGACGGTGCGTCGTGCGACGGGCAGCGGACGGATCCGCACGGTCGCGGCGGTGATGACGGCGAGGGTGCCCTCGGAGCCGATCAGCAGCTGGGTGAGGTCGAGGCCGGTAACGCCCTTGATCGAGCGGTGCCCGGTGCGCAGCAGCGTGCCGTCGGCGAGGACCGCCTCGAGGCCGAGCACGGACTCGCGTGTCACCCCGTACTTCGCGCAGTGCAGCCCGCCCGCGTTGGTCGCGATGTTCCCGCCGATCGTGGACAGGCGCGCGCTCGCGGGATCGGGGGCGTAGAAGACGCCGTGCGGGGCGAGGGCGGCGGAGAGGTCGGCGGTGATCACCCCGGCCTCGACCACCGCGACCTCGTCGAGCAGGTCGATCTCACGGATCCGGGTGAGCCGCTCCAGGCCCAGCACGATCGCGCCGGTGCTCGGGGCGGCGCCGCCGGAGAGGCCGGAGCCTGCGCCGCGCGGCACGACGGGGGTGCGGGTCTCGTGGGCCAGGCGCAGCACCTCCTGCACCCCGGCGGTGTCCGCCGGCAGGACCAGGAGGAAGGCGGTGCCGTCCGGAGCCTGCACAGCCGTGTCGCCGGCGTAGCGCGGCGCGGGGTCCTCGATCACCGCCTCGTCCCCGAGCAGGGGGCGCAGGTGCGCGGCGAGCTCGGCGAGGCGCTCGGCGGGGCGGGCGTCGGTGAGGGGGCTGGCGAGGCTGGTCACGGGGCGGGACTCCAGGTGGGCCGGGCTGTGGTCGTGGCCCAGGGTGCGCCCTCGCCCTTCATAAGTGCAAGTGCTGACCGTCATAAGTCGTCACGGTGGGTGATCTGCGGCATCCCGGAGGGTGCGTCCGCCCTCTCCGCGTCGACCTGCTCTGCGCCGGCCCTCTCCGTGTCCGTGCCCTCCGCGTCCCCCCCTCCAGGTCCGACCTCCCGCGTCCGGACGTGACGAGGCCCCGCCGGTCACAGAGCGGCGAGGCCTCGTCGAGAGGACCTCTCGAGATCCTGGTCAGCGCCCGGGCGGGCGGAACCCGGCCTGTGTGTACTGCGCGCGCACGCGCTCGTTGTGGCGGGAGGCGGCCAGGCACCCCCAGACGATGCTCGCGATCCATGCGGCGATCCCGATCAGCGGCACCAGGGTGAAGAGGATCGCCCCGAATCCGAGGGTCAGCACCGAGAGCACGCCGATCAGGAGCGAGGCCAGCAGGATCGCGCCGAGCGTGATGCCGAGCAGGATCAGCGCCCCCGGCACGGTCGCGTAGAACATGCCGAGCACCCCGAAGAAGAAGGTCAGCACGAAGGCGACCCCCACGCTCTTCTCGGCGGGCATCACGACCGTCGGCGGCGGTCCGTAGGCGCCCTGCGCCGGGACCCACGGCTGCACCGCGCCGTGCGGGACGGTTCCGCCGGTCGGCCCGCCGTGCGCGCCCCCTGGCGCGCCGGTCGCGAACGGGTCGTACTCCCGTCCCTGCGGTGCGAGGCCGCGCGGCGGCACCGTCGTCCCCTCGATCACGGGCCCGTGCCCGTCGTGCCCCGGATGCGTCATCGGCGTCCCCCTCGGTCGACTCCGCTCATCGTACGGGCGGGATCGGACACCTGTCCGGGGCCGACGAGGATGTGGACGGGCTCAGCCCTGCGCGTCCGCGTCGTCCCGGGGCGGGCGCAGCGCGGTCTCGTCCTCGCCGTGGATCGGGACGTGCGCCTCGGGGATGTCCTCGTAGCTCGCAGGATCGGAGATCGGCTCGAGATGGGTGAGCACGTGCAGGGTCGGCATGACGCCCATCAGCTCGTGCTCGAGGCCCTCGATGTAGTCGTGGCCGCGCTTGACCGTCCAGTCGTCGGGCACGAGCACGTGCACGTTCATGTACTTCTCCTGCCCCGCCTCGCGGGTCTGCAGGCCGTGGAAGGTGACGGTCCCGTCGGTGCGGCGGCGCAGGATCTCGGTGATCACCTCGTGCTCCTCGTCCGGCAGCGCCTTGTCCAGCAGTCCGGAGACGGACTCGGTGATCAGGCCGATGCCGGTGACGATGATGTTCACGCCGACGGCGAAGGCGACGAGCGCATCCAGTCGCTCCCAGCCGGTCAGCACCACCAGCGCCACGCCCACCAGCACTCCCGCGCTCGTGACCACGTCGGTCATCAGGTGCTTGCCGTCGGCGCGCAGGGTGATCGAGCTGTGCTTCCGCCCGGCGCGCAGCAGCACGAGCGCCACGCCGCCGTTGACCAGCGAGGCGATCACGGAGATCGCCAGGCCCCAGCCGACGTTCTCGAGGGGCCGCGGGTTCAGGAAGCGCTCGACGGCGGTGACGAGGATGACGCCGGCGGCGGCGAAGATCATCACGCCCTCGACCGCGGCGGAGAAGTACTCCGCCTTCGCGCGGCCGTAGAGGAAGCGCTCGGTGGCCGGGCGGAACGCGACGCGCAGCGCGATCAGCGCGACGACCGCGGCGACGAGGTTCACCACCGACTCCGCCGCGTCGGAGAGCAGGCCGACGGAGCCGGTCATCACCCAGGCGCCGGCCTTGAGCGTGATCGTGACGATCGCCGCGGCGATCGAGAGCCACGCGAACTTCGTCAGGTCCACCTTCTGGCGGACGGGACGGGAGGAGGTCTCGGTGCTGCTCATGGATGGTCCTTGCGGGGAGGGTCGGGGGCGAGGGAGCCGTCGGGGGCGATGTGCTCGAAGATCTGCTCGACGAGCTGGACCACGTGCGGGTCCTCGACGGTGTAGTAGCTGTGGCGGCCCTCGCGGGTCGCCGAGACGATGCCGGTCAGGCGCAGCTTGCGCAGGTGCTGGCTGGTGGTGGGCAGGCTCAGGCCCACCCGCTCCGCGAGCTCGCCCACGTCGTAGCGGCCCGTGCTCATCAGCTGCACCAGATGGAGGCGAGCAGGGCTGGCCAGCATCGAGAAGGTGTCCGCGGCCGCGGCGAGCTGCGGCTCGGTGGGCGCGCGGCCCTCCGGGGGTGTCGTCATGCCCGCCATCCTCCCTAACGTTTCGTCATTCGCGCAACTGACGAAATGGACGATGTGGTGCGCCCGACGGGGAGTGCGCCCTGAGCGGCGACGGCGCGGCGTACTGTGAGGCCCCCGTCACAGTGACGTCGACGAAGGAGACCGCCGCATGTACAACCTCTCCGTGGTGCTCGAGGACAGCGCCCGCACCGCCCCCGACCGTCCCGCCCTGGTGCTGGGCGAGACCTCCCTGACCTACGCCGAGGTCGACGCCGCCGCCTGCCGCGTCGCGCACCTCCTGGTCGAGCTCGGGGTCGAGCCGGGGGACAAGGTGGCGCTGAGCTGCCCCAACCTGCCGCAGTTCCCGATCGTGTACTTCGGGATCCTCAAGGCCGGGGCCGTCGTCGTCCCGCTGAACGTGCTGAACAAGCCCCGCGAGATCACCTACTACCTCGACGACACCGACGCCGCGGTCGCCTTCTGCTTCGAGGGCACCGAGGAGCTGCCCATCGGCCGCCACGTGGTCGAGGGCGCCGCGGCCGCGGCGCGTCCGCCGCAGATCGTGCTGATCACCGCCGACCCGTCGGCCGAGAGCCCCTACGAGGGGGTGCCCACCCTCGCCGGCGCCGTCGCCGAGTGGCCCGGGACCTTCCCCACCGTGCAGCGCGCCGAGACCGACACCGCCGTGGTCCTCTACACCTCGGGCACCACCGGGCGGCCCAAGGGCGCCGAGCTCAGCCACTCCAACCAGCTCATGAACGCCCTGACCTGCAACCGGCTGTTCGACTCGCGGCCGGGGGAGGACACCCACCTGGTCGTCCTGCCGCTGTTCCACACCTTCGGGGCGACGGTGAACATGAATGCCGGCTTCTCGATGGGGGCGACCCTCGTGCTGCTGCCCCGCTTCGAACCGCAGCAGGCCCTCGAGCTGCTGCTGCGCCACCGCGTGAGCGTCTTCGCGGGCGTGCCCACAATGTGGTGGGCGCTGCTGCGCCTGCTCACCGGCGGCGCCGCGGCCGAGGGGCTCTCCGAGCACCTGCGCCTGGGCATCTCCGGCGGCGCCCCGCTGCCGGTCGAGATCCTGCGCGGCGTGCAGGAGCACCTCGGGATCTCGATCATGGAGGGCTACGGGCTGTCCGAGACCTCCCCGGTCGCCTCCTTCTCCCGCCGCGAGCGCCCGCGCCCCGGATCGATCGGCCTGCCGGTGTGGGGCGTGGAGATGGACCTGATCGATCCCGCCGATCCCGACTGGGCCCGCGTGGGCGAGGTCGACGAGATCGGGGAGATCATCGTGCGCGGCCACAACGTCATGACCGGCTACCTGGGCCGCCCCGAGGAGACCGCCGCGGTGCTGCGGGACGGCTGGTTCCGCACCGGCGATCTCGGACGCCGCGATGCGGAGGGCTTCTACTGGGTCGTCGACCGCTCCAAGGACATGATCGTGCGCGCCGGCTACAACGTGTACCCGCGCGAGGTCGAGGAGGTGCTGCTGACCCACGAGCAGATCTCCCTCGCCGCCGTGGTGGGCGTCCCGCACGAGCGCCTGGGGGAGGAGGTGGTCGCGCACCTCATCCTCGTCGACGGCGCGACCGCCACCGCCGAGGAGCTGAGGGCCTGGGCGAAGGAGCAGATGGCGGACTACAAGTACCCGCGCGAGATCGTCCTCGCCGAGTCCCTCCCGATGACCTCCACCGGGAAGATCCTCAAGCGCGAGCTGCGCTGACGCCGCCGGCGCCGGAGCGTGCGGTGTCGGACCGAGCGGCACTGCACTGGGCGCACAAGAGCCCGCCCGCAGGGACCGGTGATCCGGTCGCCGCGGGCGGGCTCGGGTCGTGCAGCGGAGGGGCTCAGTCCACGTAGCGGGTGGGCTCCTCGTCGACCGGGAGGCCGGCCTGCGCATAGGCGCGGAACCCGCCGACCAGGTCGGTGGCCCGGTGGAAGCCGAGGTCGCGCAGGTCGCGGGCGGCGAGCGAGGAGTAGTACCCCTCGTTGCACAGCACGATCACGAGCTCGTCGTGGCCCGGCCCGCCGTCCATGCGGTGCGCGGAGGAGGGGTCCAGCCGCCACTCGAGCACGAGGCGCTCGACCACGGTCGCCCCGGGGACGTGCCCCTCGGGCTCGCGCGTCACGGCCGAGCGGATGTCGATCACGTGCGCCCCGGCCGCCTGCGCGGCGGCGAGGTCGGCGGGTTCGACGCGGTCCACGCCCCGACGCGCGGCGGCGAGGACCTCGTCGATCCCGTGGCCGGCGGACGCCTCGGCGCGCCGACGGCCGTGGGCTGCCGACGGCTCCGTCATCGGCGCCGCCCGGAGGAGAAGGCCGCGAGGCCGCCGCCGACGGTGTTCCCGCTGCCGGAGCCCTCGGAGCTGGTCGAGTAGGTGGTGGGGGCCGGACGGCCCTGACGGCGCCCGCCGCCGGAGCCCTGGCCCTGACCGCCGCGGCGCCCGCCGCCCTGGCCGCCGCTGCGCCCCTGGCTGTTCGAGCGGCCCTGGCTGTTCGAGCGGCCCTGGCCGCCCGGACGTCCCTGGCCGCCGGAGCCGCCCTCGCCGCCGCGGCCGCCCTGGCCGCGACCGGCCTGCTGACCCTCGCCGCGCCCGCGGCCCTGGCCATCGCGTCCGGCCTGGCCGCGGCCGCCCTGGCCGCGTCCGCCGCCCTGACCGCCGCGACCGCGACCGCCCTGGCCGCCGCCGCGGCGCTCGCCCGCCATGCGGCGCTCGTCCAGCGGCTCCTCCGGCTGGCGCGGCTCATGGGTCGCCACGCGCTCGCCGGGGGCGAGCTCGGTGAGGACGGGGCTGGTCGAGACGACCTGCTGGTGGTAGGTGGGGGTGATCCCGGCCTTGCGCATCAGGTCGTTCACGTCGCGCTTCTGGTCCGGGGTCTGCACGGTGATGACCGTGCCGGACTCGCCGGCGCGCGCGGTGCGGCCCGAGCGGTGCAGGTAGGCCTTGTGCTCGACGGGCGGGTCGGCGTGGACCACGAGCGCGACCTCGTCCACGTGGATGCCGCGCGCGGCGATGTCGGTGCAGACCATCGTCGTCGCGGTGCCGGAGCCGAAGGCCTCGAGGTTCCGGGTGCGGGCGTTCTGCGAGAGGTTCCCGTGCAGGTCCACCGCGTCCACGCCGCGGGCGGAGAGCTTGCGGGCGAGGTTCTTCGCGCCGTACTTGGTGCGGGTGAACATGATGGTGCGGCCGGGGGCGGCCGCGAGGTCGCGCAGCACGTCGAAGCGCGTCTCCTTGTCGACCTCGAGCACGTGGTGCTCCATCGTGCCCACGGGGCTCGTCGCGGGGTCCGCGGAGTGCGTGACCGGGTCGTGGAGGAACTCCTTGACCAGCTTGTTCACGCCGGAGTCGAGGGTCGCGGAGAACAGCATGCGCTGGCCGCGGCGCGGGGTCGCCTCGAGGATGCGGCGCACCATGGGCAGGAAGCCCATGTCGGCCATGTGGTCGGCCTCGTCGATCACGGTGATCTCGATGGCGCCGAGATCGGCGTGGCCCTGGCCCATCAGGTCCAGGAGCCGTCCGGGGCAGGCGATGAGCACGTCGACGCCGCCCGCGAGGGCGTTCACCTGCGGGTTCTGGCCGACGCCGCCGAAGACGACGGCGCTGCGCAGGCCGGCGGCCTTCTCCAGCGGCTTCAGCGAGTCGGCGATCTGCGAGGCGAGCTCGCGGGTGGGGGCGAGCACGAGCGAGCGCGGCCGACGGGCGGTGCGGCGCTTCGGGGTCTCCAGCAGGCGCGCCACCAGCGGCAGCAGGAAGGCGTAGGTCTTGCCCGAGCCGGTGCGGCCCCGGCCCAGCACGTCGCGCCCGGCCAGGGAGTCCGGCAGCGTCGCGGCCTGGATGGGGGTGGGGTCGGTGATCCCCAGCGGCGCGAGGGCGGCGGTGAGGGAGGCGGGCACGCCGAGGCGTGCGAAGTCAGGGGTGGTCACGAAGGGTGATCCGTTCTCTGTGCGTTGCACCCCGCACGTCGTCGTCGCGTCGGGGACCGCTCGAGGTGGTCCTCTCCGGCCGACGCTGTCGCCGTCGGCGGGGCCTGCCGCTCCTCGTGCCCGACGCCGTGCGTCGAGGGGTGCGGGGCTGCCCGGACGGGACCTGTGCCGCGGCGGGAGGACGGCACTCCTGCCCACCTTACGCGGCGGTCACCTCGCAGGCGACGGGCGGCTCCCCGCATGTGAGATACCACCGGGTCCTCCTGCCGCGGCCTGCATCCCCGTCGGCCGCCCGCCCCAGATTTCCAACGTTGCACATTCTGGGGTGATGGGGTTGACTGGCTCCCGACAGATCACCGCCGATCACGCGCCAGGAGCCTCTGTGATGACCCCTCCGACCCCCGCGCTGCCCGAGGCGCTCGCCGCGCTGTTCACGCGAGCCGACGAGCTCGCGGCCCAGCTGGACGCCCCGCTCCCCGCCGCACCCGACGTGCCCCGCCCCGAGCACCCGCGCCCCCAGCTGCAGCGCCCCACCTGGCTGAACCTCAACGGGACCTGGGAGTTCGAGATCGATCGCGGCGACACGGGCCGGGAGCGCGGCCTGCTGGACCGCGCGCTCGAGGACGAGATCACGGTGCCCTTCGCGCCCGAGACCGCGGCCTCCGGGATCGGCGACCGCGACTTCCTCGAGGCCGTCTGGTACCGCCGCACGGTCACGATCCCCGCCGGCTGGGAGGGACTGCGCCCGATCCTGCGCTTCGAGGCGGTGGACCAGGACGCAACCGTCTGGGCGAACGGCGTCGAGGTCGCCCGCCATCGCGGCGCCTTCACGCCCTTCGCGGCCGATCTCTCGCAGGTCCCCGGCGTCGGCGCCGGCAGCGAGGTCAGCGTCGTCGTCCGTGCCCGTGATCCGCACGATGCGCCCCAGGCCCGCGGCAAGCAGTCCACCTGGTTCCGCCCCACCCACGCCAACTACCACCGCACCACCGGCATCTGGCAGAGCGTCTGGCTCGAGGGCGTGCCGGCCGACGAGATCCGCTCCCTGCGGATCATCCCCTCGCTCGCCTCCGCGTCCTTCGCGATCGACGTGCCGCTCTCGCGCAGCACCCCCGGCACCTCCCTCGAGGTCATCGCCTCCGTGCCCGGCGGGGAGGAGGTCGCGCGCACGAGCGTCCGCGCGGACCTCGACCTCGCCCCGCACCTGGCGCTGACGATCCCCGAGGAGCACGTGCGCGTGTGGGGCGCCGGCGCGCCCGAGCTCTACGCCCTGCAGGTGCGGCTGCTGGATGCCCACGGCGCCGTGCTCGACGAGGTCCGCTCCTACGCGGGCCTGCGCTCGACCTCCCTGAACGCCCACGAGTACCGCCTGAACGGCGAGAAGGTCTTCCAGCGCCTGGTCCTGGACCAGGGCTACTGGGAGGACTCGTTCATGACCGCCCCGTCGGACGATGCCTTCACCACCGACATCCGCCTCGCGATGGAGGCCGGCTTCAACGGCGCCCGTCTCCACCAGAAGGTCTTCGACCAGCGCATGCTCTTCTGGGCGGACCTGCACGGCTATCTCACCTGGGGCGAGTTCGGGGACTGGGGCGTCTCGGGCCTCGGCCCGCTCGGCGACAACCAGCAGCCCACCGCCTCCTTCATCGGGCAGTGGATCGAGGCGGTCGCCCGCGACATCAACCACCCCTCGATCATCGGCTGGTGCCCGCTGAACGAGACCCACCAGATCCTCCACGACCGCTTCACGCAGCTCGACGTCGTCACCCAGGCGATGTACGACGCGACCAAGCTCGCCGACCCCTCCCGCCCCGTGCTCGACGCCTCCGGCTACTCCCACCGGGTGCGCGGCGCCGACGTCTACGACTCCCACTCCTACGAGCAGGATCCCGAGCGGTTCCGCGCCGAGCAGGCCGGGCTCGCCGAGGGCCGCCCCTTCGCCAACCGCCGCGACCTGGCCCCGGACGAGTACCCCTTCGCCGACGGCGAGTTCTCCCTGCCCTTCGCCGGCCAGCCCTACTTCGTCTCGGAGTACGGCGGCATCTGGTGGAACGAGCAGGAGGCGAAGGACGCCGCCGAAGCGGCGCGCGCCGGGAACAACGCCGCCGAGTCCTGGGGCTACGGCCAGCGGATCACCAGCGAGGAGGAGCTCTATGCCCGCTTCGAGGGGCTCACCCGCGTGCTGCTCGAGGACCCGCTGATGTTCGGCTACTGCTACACGCAGATGACCGACGTGTTCCAGGAGAAGAACGGCGTGGTCGACTTCGCCCGCGGCCGCAAGCTCGACCTCGCCCGGCTCCGCGCGGTCCAGGAGCGGCCCGCGGCGTACGAGACCGAGGGCTGAGCCTCCGGGCGCTCTCCCGCCCCGTCGGCGTCGGTGCCGGAGAGATCCGTGGCGCCGACGGCGACGGGGCGTGACCATGGGCGCGTGATCGATCAGAGCCGCCTCTAAGACGCGCAGGCCGCCGCCGAGTACGACACCCCCGGCCTGGGCGTGTTCGCGCCCGAGGTGCTGGGGCCGACGGTCGAGGTGCTGGCCGAGCTCGCGATCGGCACCGGCCGCGTCGCGACCCCGTCTCGCAGCAGCTCGTCTCCCATCGTGTGGGCTTCGACCCCGCGGTCTACGGGGCGCGCGGGGCCCGCCTGGGCCGCACCCCGCAGCGCTACGCGTGGCCCGCCGAGCTCGACCTCATGGCGCAGCTGGCAGGATTCACCAGGGAGTCCCGCTGGGCGGGCTGGGACCGCAGCGAGTTCACCGCCGACTCCCGCAGCCACGTCACCGTCTACCGACTCCCCGGAGGAACCCCGTGACCCGTCCCGCTCTCGACTCGTCGGCCCGCCCCGCGGGGTCGCCGGCGGCCCTCCACCGCGACGCGCTGACCCTCGAGGACGTCCCCGCGCTCACCGCGCTGCTGAACACGGTCGACGGCCACGACGAGCTCGGAGAGCCCGTCGAGGAGCCGAGCATCCGCGAATGGCTGCAGACGCCGCGCCTGGACCTTGCCGAGGACACGGTCGCCCTGCGGGCCGGCGAGCAGATCGTCGGCTTCGGACTGGTCACCGTCTCCGCGCATCCCGACCGCGACAGCCGCGCCCGCGTCCAGCTCAGCGGCGCCGTGCACCCCGAGCATCGGCGTCAGGGGATCGGCACCTCGATCCTGGAGCTGCTCGAGGCGCGCGGCAGCACCCTCGCCGCGCAGCGGCATCCCGGACTGCCCGCTGTGCTGCGCACGAGCGGCGGTCGCGATCCCGAGCCGGGCGCCGGCCCGGGCGGGGCCGACATACGCCCCGTGCTCGAGCGGCGCGGGTACCGGCGGGTCCGCTCCTGGCTCGAGATGGAGTGCGAGCTGCCCGGGCCGGCGCTGGAGCTCCGCGCCCCGGAAGGGGCCCGGATCCTCGCCCCCGCCCCGGAGCAGAGCGAGGCCGTGCGGCTCGCCCACGTCGCCGCCTTCGCGGACCACTGGGGCTCCGCCCCGATCGATGCAGAGACCTGGCAGCTGTGGACCACCTCCCACACCTCCCGGCCCGAGCACTCCACGATCGCCCTCGCCCCGGACGGCACCGTGCTCGCCTATGCCGTCACCTCCGAGGACCGCCCCGGCGTGCTGCACGTGGCGCTCGTCGGCACCCGTCCCGAGGCGCGCGGCCGGGGCCTCGCCCGCGCGGTGCTCGCCCGCACCCTCGCCTCCGGGGCGGAGGCCGGCTTCACCGCCGCCGTCCTCGAGGTCGATGCCGAGTCCATCACCGGCGCGACCCGGCTCTACGATGCCGTCGGCTTCGAGCGCGCGCACGTCTACGCGACCTACGAGAAGCCGGTGGGCTGAGGCGGAGTCCGGCGCGGCCTCCCCGCGCGCCCCCTTGACCTCCACCGCACCTACTGTCCATAGTGTCTATGGACAGTAGGTGCGGCCGTCGTGGACGATCGCTCCACCGGACGGAAAGGGGGCGAGGATGCACATCCCGATCGACCCCTCCGCGCCCGAGCCCATCTACGAGCAGATCCGCGCGCACCTGGCCGAGGCGATCCTGCGCGGCGACCTCGGCGCCGGGCAGGCGCTGCCGTCGATCCGCGTCCTCGCCCGTGACCTGCGGGTCAGCGTCATCACGACCACCCGCGCCTACAACGAGCTGGTGGCCGACGGTCTGGTGGACGCGGTGCGCGGCAAGGGCGTGTTCGTCCGGGCCCAGCAGCCCGATGGGGTGCGTCTGCGGGCGCTCGAGCGCGTCGACGCCGCGCTCGGCGAGGCCGTCCGTGCGGCGAGGACGGCAGGGATCGCCCCCGAGGAGCTCCGGGCCCGCCTCGAGCGCGTCCACGAGGAAGACCCTCATGCCCAGGAGGAGGAGCGATGAGCGCCGTGCGTCCCGAGCCTCACGACCAGGGAGACCATCAGCCGTCCACCGCGATCACGACGCCGCCGACGGCGGTGCGCGTCCAGGGCGTGACCGTCGAGCTGCCGTCCCGCGACCGCCCCTACGCCGCTCCGATCCGGGCCGTCCGGGAGCTCGACCTGAGCGTGCCGGCCGGCCGGGTCACTGCCCTCGTCGGCACCAACGGCGCCGGCAAGACCACGACGCTGCGCACGATGATCGGAGCCTTGCCCTGGGTGGCCGGGAGCATCGAGGTGCTCGGCACCGAGATGGGGGCGGCCGGCGTGGCCCTGCCGGCCGGGGTCGCGGTCGTCCCCGACACCCCCGACTACCCGGACCGCTGGACGGCGCGCACGGTCGCCCGGGCGCACAGCACCGTCGGCCCCGTCGACCCAGCACTGTTCGAGGCCCGCCTCACCGCTCACCAGGTGCCGCTCGATCGCCCTGTCGGCCGCCTCTCGCGCGGCCAGCTCACCCAGCTGGCGATCTCGGCAGCGCTCGCCCAGGGCCCCCGCCTGCTGATCCTCGACGAGCCCCTCGCCCGCCTCGATCCGTTGGCACGCACCGAGCTGGTCGACGAGCTGCGCGATCTGATGGCGCACGACGACCGCACCCTCCTGTTCTCCACTCACGACCTCGAGGGCATGGACCGCTTCGTCGACCACCTCGTGGTGATCGCCGACGGCCGTGCGGTCCTCGAGGGGGACGTCGAGACCCTCTGCGAGGAGTTCCTGCTGGTCGAGCAGGCCCGGGAGGCGAAGCCCAGCGGGGAGAGCGGACCAGACCTGATCGGCCCGACCACGGCCGGCGGCACGACGCGAGGCCTCGTCGCGGTCGACGACGCCGCCGGGCAGGCTCCCGAGGCCTCGCTGCGCCGACCGACGATGAACGAGCTGGTGACCCACTGCCTCCGCGCCGCAGACACCTCCGGGCGCCGGGCTCCCTCGCCCGCCACGACCCCGAGGAGGGGAGCGGAATGACCCCGATCCGGCAGGCGATGTCCATGGAGCTGCGTCTGAACAGCGGACGCTTCTCCCTCACGGTCGCCCTGTGCGCGCTGACCCTCGTCCTCGCGGCGGCGATCACGGACGCGCTGGTGGCGGCGCTCCCGATCTGGGGAGCGCTCGCCTGGTACCGCTACGGCCGTCCGGAGACCGTCGAGCGGGCAGAGCTGAGAGCGACGCTCGGGCTCTCCCGTGCGGACGGCGTTCGCGGGCGGGTGGCGCTGATCGGGCTCGAGACCGGGATGCTCCTGGGCACCGCCGTGCTCGCCGCACTGGTCTCGTCGGCGACGGGGCTCGGGACGTCCGTGACCCCCGGCCCCACCTTCGTCGTCTCCGGGCCCCCTGGCCTGTCCGGCGCCCTGATCGCCCTGGCGGGCACGCTCCACGCCGCGCTGGTCCTCGCGCTCACCGGGATCGCTGTCGGCGGGGACTGCCTCACCCACCGCTCCGCCCGCTCGATGGCGCTGCTGAGCCTCGTCGTGTATCTCGGCGCGGGACTGCTCAGCTCAATGCTCATCGGGCTGCCGCTCGCGGCGGTCGAGCTGTCGAACGGCGCCGTGGCGACCTCTCTGTTCGTGTGCGCCGGGGTGGCCGTGCTGCTCGCGGTGGCTCTCCTGGTGCTGCGCCGGCGCGTCCGCGCCTGGATCCGTCGGCTCGATTCCGGTGTCGCCGCTCGGGCGATGTCCGCGGCGTGATCCGAATCCGGCCGCTGCGGCGGGTCGACGGGTGAGCGGAGGGCCACACCGGCCCGGCCGTCGTGACCGGCGACGTCGCCGGGCTGTGGAACGATTGCGCCCATGACGATCACCGCTGCGGCCGACGGTTCCGCCCTCGGCAATCCCGGACCCGCCGGCTGGGCCTGGTACATCGACGAGGACACCTGGCGTGCGGGCGGCTGGCCCCACGGCACCAACAACATGGGCGAGCTCAAGGCCGTCCTGGACCTCCTCGAGGCGACGGCCGTCGACGCCGACCAGCACCTGCACATCCTGTGCGACAGCCAGTACGTCATCAACTCCATCACCAAGTGGATGCCGGGCTGGAAGCGCAAGGGCTGGCGCAAGAAGGACGGCAAGCCCGTCATGAACGTCGAGCTGCTGAAGGACATCGACCGGGCGCTCGCCGGGCGCAGCGTCGAGTTCGAGTGGGTCAAGGGCCATGCCGGGCACGCGATGAACGAGGCCGCCGACCGGCGCGCCAATGCCGCCGCGACCGCGTTCTCCAAGAAGCAGGACCCGCAGGTCGGGCCCGGGTACCGGGGGAGCGGCGCCGCGCAGGGCGGCTCCTCTCACGCACGGTCGGCCGGCTCCTCGTCGACGGGCTCCCCGTCGACCGCGCCGTCCTCCTCGCAGATCGGCGCGGCCGGCGATCCGGATGACCTCTTCAGCCTCTTCGACACCGCCGATCCCGCCCCCGCGGCCTCCTGCTCCACCGCGGTCGAGGACACGGTGCTCGTCGCCGACGCCCCCGGCACCAGCGACTTCGAGCAGGTCATCACGCGTGAGCAGGCGCTGCTCACCGACGCGCTGCGCGCCGACGCCCCGAGCGCGGCCGAGCTGCTGCACCCCGCCTTCACCGAGATCGGCGCGAGCGGGCGCAGCTACGACCGGGACGAGATCATCTCCGCCCTCGCCCCGCTGGTGGACGTGCAGGCCGAGGAGTTCCTCGCCGACGAGATCGCGCCCGGCGCGATCCTCCTGCGCTATGTCACCACCGGCCCGGACGGCACCGTCCGCCGCAGCTCGGTGTGGGTGAAGGAGAGGGGCCGCTGGCTGCTGCGCCACCACCAGGGCACTCCGGAGAGCGCCGGAGGACGGTGACCGTCTCCGTCCCGCTCGACGCCCGTGCGGGCGGTCCCGACCTCGCGCGCGGGATCGCCCTGCTCGGCATCGCGCTGGCGAACCTGGTGGGCTGGCTGCACGGCTCCGCCTGGACGGCGCTGCTGAAGCAGCAGGACGCGAGCGCCGCGGACCGCGTCGTGGACGTGCTGCTCGCCCTGCTCGTCGACAACCGCGGCTTCCCGCTGTTCGCGCTGCTGTTCGGGTACGGGATCGGGATCCTCCGCCGCCGCTCCCTCGAGCGCGGGGAGCGTACGGGACGGTTCCTCCGGCGCATGCTGCGCCGCCATCTCGTGCTGCTCGCGATCGGCCTCGCCCACGCGATCCTGCTGTTCAGCGGGGACATCCTGGTCGGTTACGCGGTGATCGGGATGCTCTGCGCGCTGCTGATGACCCGGGGACGGGTGGTGCTCGCCGCCGCGGCGATCGTGACGCTGCCGGCGCTCGGCGTGTGGGGATGGGTGGACGGCACGGTCGGGCTCGGCGGCGGCAGCGGCTACGCGGCCGCCTCCGCGGCGGACTATCTCGCCGGCGTCGGGATTCGAGCGCCTGACGCCCTGCACGGACTGATGCTCGCCCCGATCGAGGAGATCGGACTGCTCTCCCCGATGGCGCTCGGCGCACTCATGGCCCGCAGCGCCCTGCTCGAGGACGTTCCCGCGCATCGCCGGCGGCTCGGCCGGCTCGCCCGGTGGGGCTTCGCGATCGGCCTGGTCGGCGCGGTGCCGCTCGCCGCCGTGCTGGTCCTGGATCCCGCCCATGCCCGGCTCGACGCCGAGATCGTGCTGGGCATCCTCGGCGTGCTCCACCAGGTCAGCGGCCTCGCCGGGGCCGTCGGCCTCGCCGCCGGGACCGCGCTGCTGGCCGCGCGGTGGGATCCGCGCCCCGTGGCGCGTGCACCGGGCGCCGACGGCGGCCTCGCGGCCGCCACACCTACGGTCATGGCCACGGTCACGGCCACGGCCTCCGCCACGGGCCCGCCCCCGGCCGGAGCCCGCGGCCCCCTCGGCGCGGCGGTGCGCGCCGTCGAGGCGCTCGGCGCGGTCTCGCTCAGCGCCTATCTCGCCCAGTCGGTCCTGTGCCTGCTCCTGTTCCCGCCGTACACCCTCGACCTCGGCGCGCAGCTCGGAAGCGCGGGCGCCTCGGCGCTGGTGCTCGCTGGCTGGCTCCTCATGCTCCCGCCCGCCGTGCTGCTGCGCCGGAGCGGACGACGCGGGCCGATGGAGCACGTGCTGCGCGCTCTGGCAGGATCGAGCACGCCCCGCACCCCGCGCACACCCCACACCGCCGACGCCCACCGAGCCCGCGGAGGAACCCGATGACCGTCTTCGCCGACACCCCGCGCTGGCCCCGCCACGGCACCGTGTGGGGCCATCTCGTCTCGGACCGCTCCCTCGAGGAGCTGCACGAGGCCGCCGCCCGTGGCGGACTGCCCCCGCGCGCCTTCGACCTCGACCACTACGACTGGCCCGCCTCCGCCCGCGAGGATCTCGAGGCCGCCGGGGTGAGCTTCGTCGGCGACCGCGAGCTGACCCGGATCCTGCTGCGCTCCGGGCTGCGGGTGAAGCTCTCCGAGCGCCCCGCCGCCCGGGCCCGACGCAGCGCCGCCCACGCCGCGGAGCTGGGCCTCGACCCCGTGCCGCGCGACCTGATCGTCGGACTCGTCGGCCATGTGGACCCGCTGCCCGCGGAGCCCGGCTCCTTCCGCCTCACCCGCGACGTGCCGCACGGGGACGCACGGGTCGAGGCGCACGACGCGCAGGGCCGACGCCGCGCCGAGGCGCTGCTGGCACGGCTCGATGCGCTCGCCCGCGAGGCCGGGGAGCCCGGCTTCGTCGGCCAGGCGATGGACGGCCCGCCGACGGGCTGAGCGACGACGGGCCCGCCGACCGGACGAACCGGACGGGCCCGCCGACGGGACGAACCGGACGGGCCCGTCGACACCGTTCCCCGCCCGTGCTGCGCCCCGGACGACGGGACGGGCCCCTCACCGCAGTGAGAGGCCCGTCCGCATCAGGCGGCGTGCAGGAGGAGGTCAGCCCTCGTCGCCGTCGGAGTCGAGGACGTCGAGGTAGACCTGGACCACGGCGGCACGCGGCACGGCGACCAGGTCGCCCTTCAGCCCGCCGCCGGGAGCGAAGTCCGGGAAGTAGGAGGTGTGGGCGCCCCACTCGCCGCCCTCGCCCGGGTGCTGGACCGCGACGAAGACCGAGTCGTCGAGGTCGTGGATGACCGGGCCGCAGGTCTCGGCGTCGGCGGGGACGGCCAGGAACTGCTCGACCTTGCCGCGGTCCTCGCCCTCGAGGGTGACCTTGTGGAGCGCGTCGGAGTAGCCGATCTTGCCCGGCTGGCCGTCGGTGGAGATCCACAGCGTGCCCTTCGAGTCGAAGGCCAGGTTGTCCGGGCAGGAGATCGGGGAGACCTGGTCCTTCGGGAAGCCCGAGAAGTAGGCGGTCTCCGAGGTGGAGGGATCGCCGGCCAGCAGCAGGATCGACCAGTTGAAGCGGGTCGAGGTGTGGTCGTCGCGCTGCTCGGTGATCTCGATGACGTGGCCGTCGCGGTTGCCGCCGTCGGGCACGGCGACGGGGTTGGCCTCGTCGACGTAGTCGGGGGAGCGCCCCGAGTTGTTGGTCAGCGCCACGTAGATCTTGCCGCTGGTGGGGCTGGGCTCGACGTCCTCGGGGCGGTCCATCTTGGTCGCCCCGACGGTGTCGGCCGCGAGACGGGTGTTGACCAGGACCTCCTCGACGGTGAAGCCGGGGACCAGGGAGCGGTTGTTGCGCACCAGCGGAACCCAGGTGCCCGCGCCGTCGAAGGCGCCGTCGGACGGCACGTCGCCGGAGCCGTCGATCTCGCCGGCGGGGGAGTTGCCCTCGAAGCGAGCGACGTAGAGCGTGCCCTCGCTGAGCAGCTTCATGTTGTTCGCCTTGTCGCCCTCGCGGTACACGCGACGGGAGACGAACTTGTAGATGTAGTCGTCCGTCTGGTCGTCGCCGGAGTAGACGACGGCGTGGCCGGTGCGGGCGATGTGCACGGTGCCGGCCTCGTGCTTGAAGCGGCCCAGCGCCGTGTGCTTGACGGGGGTCGAGGTCGGGTCGTCGGGGTCGATCTCGACGATCCAGCCGAAGCGGTTGGCCTCGTTCTCGTAGCCCTCGTTGTTGAGGTTGAAGCGGGGGTGGACGAGGTCCCAGCGGCGCGAGGTGGGGCCGGGGGAGATGCCCACGCGCTCCTGCTCCTCGACGCCCGCGGTGCCCACGAAGTACTGGTCGAAGTTCTCCTCCCCCGAGAGGACGGTGCCCCACGGGGTGGTGCCGCCGGCGCAGTTGTTCAGGGTCCCGAGCACGGTCATGCCCTCGGGGTCCTCGACGGTCTTCAGCAGGTCCGAGCCCGCGGCGGGGCCGTCCACGGTGAAGGGGGTGAAGCCGGTGATGCGCCGATTGCGGCGGCCGCCGACGACGTAGGACCAGGGCTCGCCCCGGCCGGTGCGCGCGAGGTCCACGATCGACAGGCCGTGGGCGGCGATCGCGGCGCCCACGACGTCCTCGGGGTTCGAGGCGATGTACTCCGGGGAGAACATGATGTTCTCGTTGGTGTACTCGTGGTTGTTCACGAGATAGCCGGTGGTGCCCTCCTCGTCGTCGACGATGAC
The DNA here is from genome assembly GCF_001613775.1 of Brachybacterium sp. sponge. Taxonomy (NCBI): domain Bacteria; kingdom Bacillati; phylum Actinomycetota; class Actinomycetes; order Micrococcales; family Dermabacteraceae; genus Brachybacterium; species Brachybacterium sp. sponge. The sequence continues at coordinate 387,582 of NZ_LRMP01000002.1, forward strand.
GTTGAGGTAGTCGGAGTTGTAGCCGAACTGCTTCTCCTGCGACTCGCGGGTCTGGTTCTCGAGGTCGAACTCGGGGGAGTCCTCGAACAGCGGGTCGCCCCAGCGGATGATCGGGGTCCAGTCGTAGCCGCGGGGCACCGTCATGTCGTCGACGACGCGGGGCACCGGGTCGATGGCCTGGAAGGTGAGGGTCCCGTCGCCCTGGGGGTGGGCGCCGTGGTCGGCCCGCGCCGCCGGGGCGCCGGCGACGTTCGCGCCGACGACCACCGCGGCGGCCAGGCCGCCGCCCGCGCCGAGGGCGACGCGGCGCGAGATCGCGGCGTCGGCGATGTCGCGGAAGTGGGAGTTGTCGGAGGTGTTGGGGACCGGGTGAGAGCAGGCGCTGCCGCACTTGAGCTCGCAGGTGATGGCGAGGCGGTTGCCACGGGTGTGGCCGAGCATGGGGAGATGACGCTTGAGCATGGGGGCTCCTCAGGTCGTGAGCGGGTGTCCGCGAGTGGGTGGAGCTCGCGACCCCTTCACCATGGACGGTGAGGTGGAGCACGACATGGGGTCCCGGTGAAGCCGTGATGAACAGTCGATGGGCGACGAATGTCCGATTTGCGACATGGTGGTGTTGCGTAAATGCGCACGTCAGGGCGTCGTCGCAGGGAGCGGCGGGGAATGCGCGGATCAGTCCTGCGCGGGCGGGGCGGACGGGCTCGCAGGGGAGGAGCCCGTCAGCGCCCGCAGCTGGTCCGGCTCCACCTGCTGCTCGGGGTCGAGGTCCGTGCCCTGCAGCTCGATCCAGAAGGTCGCGCCGCCCCCGGGCGTCGGCTGCACGCCGATCGCGCCGCGATGCTGCTGGACGATGGTCGCCGCGATCGACAGGCCCAGGCCCGCGCCGCCGCCCTGGCTCGCCGAGCGGACCCGGGAGGAGTCGGTGCGGTAGAACCGCTCGAACACCTTCTCCCGCTGGTCGTCGTCGATGCCCTCGCCGTGGTCGCGCACCTCGATCCGGACCCGGCCGTCCTCGAGGCGGCCCACCGCGAACTCGACCGGAGATCCCTTGGGGGTGTGGCGGTTCGCGTTGCCCACCAGGTTCAGGATCACCTGGCGCAGCGAGCCCTCGTCGCCCAGCACCCCGAAGGGGACGTGCGGCTGCACCGACAGCGGCGTCCCCTGCAGGGAGACGACCATGACCTGTCGGTCCGGGTCCAGGGCGCGCAGGTCCTGGGCGGCGTCGAAGAGGGCGTCGGTGAGGTCGAGCGGCTCGAGGTCGAGGTCGGGCCGCTCGTCGAGCCGTGCCAGGCGCAGCAGGTTCTCCACGAGGGAGCCCATCCGCCGCGCCTCGTCCTCGATCCGACGCATCGCGGAGGCGGTGTCCTCGTCGGTGCGCAGGGCCCCCATCCGGTACAGCTCCCCGAAGCCGCGGATCGCGGCCAGCGGCGTGCGCAGCTCATGGGAGGCGTCGCCCACGAAGCGGCGCATCCTCGCCTCCGAGGCGGTGGCCCTCTCCTCCGAGGCGGACTGCGCGGCGAAGGCCTGCTCGATCCGCACCAGCATCTCGTTCAGCGACAGCGCGAGGTCGTGCACCTCGAGGCTCGTGTCCGTCACGGGCACGCGCTGGGAGAGGTCGCCCCCGGCGATCTGGGAGGCGGTGGCCTCCACGTCCCGCAGCGGCTCGAGCGCCCGATGGGTGACATAGCCTCCCGCGCCCATCCCGACCAGCACCACGAGGGTTCCGACCAGCACGATGATCAGCGCCATCTCGTGCATGGTGCGGTCCACCGAGGTCAGCGGCAGGGCCACGTACACGCTGCCCTTGTCCGGCCCGGAGTTGACCATCGCGATGACCCGCCAGCGGTTCTCGGAGGAGTCCAGCACCGTGAAGGGGCGCCCGCCGCGCTGCAGGATCTGCTCGTCGGTGAGGTCCGGGAACTGCACCGAGACCTTCCCGGGCCCGTAGTGGAAGACCTCCTGCTCGATCGGCCGTCCCTGCTCGTCGCGGATCTCGACCGCGTACTCCACGGGGATGTACGTGCTCGAGGTGACGGCGTCGTCGTCCCCGGCGAGCTCGTGCTGCGCCAGGGAGAGCATCTCGCTGATCGAGGACTGCAGGTTGTTGTCGACCGACTGGATCAGGGTGCGGTTCAGCAGGAACAGCGACAGGCTCCCGGTCACGACCACGCCGAGCACCAGCAGCAGCGAGATCAGCGCGACGATCCGGGTCCACAGGGACATCGGGCGCTCGGTGCGCAGGCTCGGCAGGGCCACGGGGTGGTGCTCCTCGGGTCGGGCGTCGGGGTCAGGCGCCCTCGGCGGCGCGCAGCACGTAGCCGATGCCGCGCTTGGTGTGGATCATCGGCTCGCCCACCACGTCGATCTTGCGGCGCAGGTAGGAGATGTAGGACTCGACGATGCCCACCTCGCCGGACCAGTCGTAGTCCCACACGTGGTCGAGGATCTGGGTCTTGGAGACCACGCGGCCCGCGTTCAGCATGAGATAGCGCAGGAGCTTGAACTCGGTGGGGGACAGCTCGATGTTCACGTCCCCGCGGTGCACCTCATGGGAGTCCTCGTCCAGGCGCAGGTCGCCGACGACGAGGGCGCTGTCCACGGCCGTCTCCGAGCCGCCGTGGGTGCGGCGCAGCACGGCCCGGATCCGGGCGACGACCTCCTCGAGGCTGAAGGGCTTGGTGACGTAGTCGTCGCCGCCGACGGTGAGGCCGGCGACCTTGTCCTGCGTCTCGTCCTTCGCGGTGAGGAAGAGGATCGGGTACTGCTCGCCGCGGTCGCGCAGGCGGCGCGTGACGGTGAAGCCGTCCATGTCCGGGAGCATCACGTCCAGGACCACGAGGTCCGGCTGGTGCTCGGTCGCCTCCCGGATCGCCTCGTTGCCGGTGGAGGCGGTGAACACCTCGAAGCCTGCGAAGCGCAGGGAGGTGGCCAGGAGGTCGCGGATGTTGGGCTCGTCGTCGACGACCAGGAGGCGTGCCTCGTAGTCGTTCTCCTCGCTCGCAGCAGTCATGGCTCTACCGTCCTCCCTCTGCTTGGGAGATGGCTGGACGTCTCCTGGGCGACCTCAGCGCAGGGAGCGCTGGACCTTCTCCTGCTGCTTGCGCAGCTTGCGGATCGTCCAGCCCATCTGGATCATCCGCACCGAGCCGACCAGGGCCATGACCAGCGCGCCCGCGATCGCGGCGAGCAGCATCGCGACGCCCAGCGGAAGGTCGAACTGCGCCGAGAAATACTCGAAGCCGGCCGTCTGGTTGTTCTGGATCACGAAGATCAGCAGCAGCACCAGCACGATCGCGCCGAGGATCAGCGCGATCCAGGTCGTCGCGGTCTTGCCGCCGGAGGAGGGGACCTCCTCCGCCTGCGGGGCGGGGTCCTGGGAGGAGGGGCGCTCGGCGGCGCGTCGGCCCGTCGGCGCGGGGTCCGCGGGACGGGTCGCCTCGGGGGTGGGCGTCGGGTCGTCCGCGGGGCGCGCGGCGCCGTCGGGGCCGGAGGTGCGGGCGGGATCGTCGGGTGCGGTCATGTCGATCTCCTGGGGACGGCCGACGGGGCGGCGGGGAAGCGCCGGCAGGGCCGGCGGGGATGTCGTGCGTGCCCACTGTAACGACGTCGCGTCCCCTCGCCGTGGCGCCGGGCCGACGGACGTGCGGCCCGGGGCGGCTCAGCCCGCGTCGAGCGCCCCGTCGAGCTGCTCGGCGTCCACGATCGAGTAGGCGTATCCCTGCTCGGCGAGGAACCGCTGACGGTGCGCGGCGAAGTCCTGGTCCTGGGTGTCGCGCATGACGACGGTGTAGAAGTGCGCGGAGCGCCCGTCGGCCTTGGGGCGCAGCAGGCGGCCGAGGCGCTGGGCCTCCTCCTGGCGGGAGCCGAAGGCGCCGCTGACCTGGATCGCGACCGAGGCCTCGGGCAGGTCGACCGAGAAGTTCGCGACCTTCGAGACGACCAGGCGGTCGATCCGGCCCTCGCGGAAGTCGGCGAACAGCTGCTGGCGACGCTTGACCGGGGTCTGCCCGGTCAGCAGCTCCGCGCCGAGGTGCTCCGCGATCTCCTCGAGCTGGTCGAGGTACTGGCCGATCACCAGCAGCGGCTCCCCGGGATGGGCGCGGGCGATCCGCTCGACCACCGGCACCTTCGCACCGTGCGCGGCGCCGAGGCGGGGCCGGTCGGAGGCCTCCGCCATCGCGTACGCCATGCGGTCCGAGGCGGGCAGCGTCACCCGCACCTCGGTGCAGACGGCCGGGGCGATGTAGCCCTGCGCCTCGATGTCCTTCCACGGCGCGTCGTAGCGCTTCGGCCCGATCAGCGAGAAGACCTCGCCCTCGCGGCCGTCCTCGCGCACGAGCGTCGCCGTCAGTCCCAGGCGTCGCCGCGCCTGCAGGTCCGCAGTCATGCGGAACACGGGCGCGGGCAGCAGGTGCACCTCGTCATAGAGGATCAGACCCCAGTCGCGGGCGCTCATCAGCTCCAGGTGCGGGTGGACGCCCTTCCGCTTCATGGTGAGGACCTGGTACGTGGCGATCGTGACCGGGCGGATCTCCTTCGTCGTGCCGGAGTACTCGCCGATCTCGTCCTCGGTGAGGGTGGTGCGGGCCAGCAGCTCGTCCCGCCACTGGCGGGCGGAGACGGTGTTGGTCACCAGGATCAGCGTGGTGCGCTGCATCGCGGCCATCGCCCCGGCGCCGACGAGGGTCTTGCCCGCGCCGCAGGGGAGGACCACCACGCCCGAGCCGCCGTGGCGGAAGCCGTCTACGGCCTCGGTCTGGTACGGGCGCAGCTGCCAGCCGTCCTCCGCCAGCGCGATCGGGTGCGCCTCGCCGTCGACGTAGCCGGCGAGGTCCTCGGCGGGCCAGCCGAGCTTCAGCAGCGCCTGCTTGAGCGCGCCCCGCTCGGAGGGATGAACCTTGACCGTGGTGTCGTCGACGCGCTCGCCGAGCATGCCCTGCACTCGCTTGGCGCGGGTGACCTCCTCGAGCACCGCGCGGTCCAGGCCGTGCAGCACGAGCCCCTGCTGCGGGTCGGAGAGCAGCTGCAGGCGCCCGTAGCGGTCCATCGTGTCCGCCACGTCGATCAGCAGCGAGTGGGGGACCGGGTAGCGGGAGTGGTCCACGAGCGCCGCGACGACGGTCTCCGCGTCGTAGCCGGCGGCGCGCGCGTTCCACAGCCCGAGGTCGGTGATGCGGTAGGTGTGCACGTGCTCGGGCGCCCGCTCGAGCTCGGCGAAGGCCGCGATCGCGATCCGGGCGGCCTGCGCCGAGGGATGGTCGACCTCGAGCAGGAGGGACTTGTCGCTCTGGACGATGAGGGGGCCGTCGGTCATCGGATCAGGCTACGTCCCGTCCGGGCCGGGGAGGGGGCGACGTGAGGGGCGCCTCCCCGGGCCGGCACGTGCACGAGCCCGCGCTCCCAGGACGGGGCGCGGGCTCGGATGCGGGGTGGGGCGGGGCGAGGATCAGGCGGGCAGGGACGGCGTGCGCCCGTTGACCCTCTCGTAGAGCCCGATCTGGAGCAGCACGGTGAAGGGGATGACCGCGATGAAGCCGACGACCAGCGTCCCGCCGATCGAGGAGACCACCATCGTGATCAGGAAGCCGATGATCGTGACGCCGAGGTTCGACGTGGCCGTCGAGACCGACTCCCGCAGCGCCTGGCCGGGGGACGCTCCGCGCAGCGCCGCGGGGATCGCGTAGAACAGCAGCACGGCGGCGATGATGCCGGGCAGGTAGAGCAGCACCGAGCCGATCATCACGATCACGAGCACCAGCACGGCGGTGATGACCACCCGGCCGGGGCCGGTCAGGCCCTGCCGGAAGCTCGGACGCTCGCCGCCGGCGAGGATCCCGCCGGCCTGCGCGGCACCCGCCTGCCACAGCGCTCCGACCACTCCGGTGACCAGCACCAGCACGAAGCACAGCGCGAAGATCACGATCATCTGGCCGAAGGAGGGATCGCCGCCCGCCGACGAGGACGTCTCGACCATCGCGATCGAGAGGAAGAGCGTGAGGGCGAAGCCGACGCCGAGCACCACGACCACGGCCACGGCGTAGAGCGCGCCGCCGCCCAGCAGCGCGGCCGCGCCGCGCAGCAGGCCGGTGCCCGCAAAGCGCAGACCCGCCCCGAGGTCGGCGCCGAGGTCGGTGCCCGGGGCCGGGCCGGGAGCGCCGGCGGCGCCCTGCGGTGCGGCACCGGGGGAGTCGTGGGCCGGTGCGCCCTGCGGCTGTGCGCCGTGGGCGAAGGGGTCCTGCCCGTACGGGTCGTGGGCGCGCGGGGCGCCGGGAGACGGCTGCGGATCGTACGGGGATTGAGTCATCGGGTGGCTCGCTCTCGAGGTGTGTCCGGGCGTGCGGGGAGAGCGTCCTCCCGCTTTCCCCGGGGCGACGGTACCGTGTCGGCGGCCACCCTCGCGCGGCAAGCGCTGGCACACGGAAACGTCTCGGGCCGGAATTCCCTAGGATGGACCGCGATGGGTCGGGCCCGCGATGCCCGCCGACGCCCTCGGCGCCGCGGTTCGGCCCGGCTCGACAGTCACTCGATCTGAGGAGAACCCATGGCCAGCTTTGCTCCGTCCCCTGCCGATGTCGCGGACATCGGCGTCACCGGTATGGCGGTGATGGGCTCGAACCTCGCCCGCAACTTCGCCCGCAACGGCTTCAAGGTCGCGATCCACAACCGCTCCGTCGGCAAGACCGAGACGGTCATGGACAACTACGCCTCCGAGGGCGAGTTCTACCCGTCGGAGTCCATGGCCGACTTCGTCGCCTCCCTGCAGAAGCCGCGCGTGGCGATCATCATGGTCAAGGCCGGCAAGCCCACCGACGCCGTGATCGACGAGCTCGCCTCCCTCATGGAGGAGGGCGACATCATCGTCGACGCGGGCAACGCCCTGTTCGGCGACACCCGTCGTCGTGAGGCCGCGCTGCGCGAGAAGGGCCTGCACTTCGTCGGCTCCGGCGTCTCCGGCGGTGAGGAGGGCGCCCTGAACGGCCCCTCGATCATGCCCGGCGGCACGAAGGAGTCCTACGACCGCCTCGGCCCGATGTTCGAGAAGATCTCCGCCCACGTGGACGGCGTCCCCTGCTGCACCCACGTCGGCGCCGACGGTGCGGGCCACTTCGTGAAGATGGTCCACAACGGCATCGAGTACGCGGACATGCAGGTCATCTCCGAGGCCTACGACATGATGTCGAAGGCGCTCGGCATGGGTGCCTCCGAGATCGGTGACGTCTTCGCCGAGTGGAACAAGGGCGACCTGGAGTCCTTCCTCATCGAGATCACCGCCGAGGTGCTCCACCACACCGACCAGACCTCGGGCAAGCCCTTCGTCGACGTCATCCTCGACCGCGCCGCCCAGAAGGGCACCGGCGCCTGGACCGTGCAGACCGCGCTGGACCTCGGCGTCCCGGTCACCGGCATCGCCGAGGCGACCTTCGCCCGCTCCACCTCCGGCTCGACCCCGCAGCGCGAGGCCGCCCGCGGCGTGCTGAAGGCCGAGGCGCAGACCCTCGAGATCGCCGACAGGGCGCAGTTCATCGACGATCTCCAGAAGGCGCTGTACGCGGCGAAGCTCGTCTCCTACTCGCAGGGCTTCGACGAGATCGCGGCCGGCGCGAAGGAGTACGGCTGGGACATCGACCTCGGCGCGATGGCTCGGATCTGGCGCGGCGGCTGCATCATCCGCGCCCGCTTCCTCAACCGCATCACCGAGGCCTACGAGCGCGACGCGAACCTGCCGCTGCTCCTGGCCGATGCGTACTTCACCGAGGAGATCGCCAAGTGCATCCCGGCCTGGCGCCGCATCGTCGCCTTCGCGGCGGCCTCCGGCTACCCGGTCCCGGTCTTCTCCTCGACCCTGTCCTACTACGACGCGGTGCGCGCCGAGCGCCTCCCGGCCGCCCTGGTCCAGGCCCAGCGCGACTACTTCGGCGCCCACACCTACCAGCGCGTGGACACCGAGGGCACCTTCCACGTCGAGTGGACCCAGGACCGTCGCGAGACCAAGCAGGACTGATCGACGTACTGCGAGGTACGAGCGGTAGGAGATCAGTCGATCGGACGCAGGACTGATCGACGTACTGCGAGGTACGAGCGGTAGGAGCTCAGTCGGAGTGATGCAGGACTGATCGCCCGGCGACATCGCCGCTGATCCACGAAGGCCCCGGACCGAACGGTCCGGGGCCTTCGTCGTAAAGCAGGGGGCTCAGTAGTCCATGCCCGAGCTCGCGACCGAGACGATGACGATGACGTAGATGACGATGAAGATGATCGCCAGAACCCAGCAGATCGCGAAGACGATCCAGGCCCACTTCGTGAACTTGCGGGCGGTCTCCGGCTCCTGATCGGCCTTGAGGTAGCCGAGCAGGCCCAGCACGCCGGGCAGGACGCCGCCGCAGACGAAGCCGACGATCATGGCGATCAGCGCGTTCTTCTTGATCTTCTCGCTCGCGGCGTTAGGGACGGGTGCGGTCATGGGAAACCCCTCTTTCCTGATGATCATGCCCCGAGACGGATGCGCCCGGGCCCCAGGGAGGCGCTGAGGTCGCCCCGTGCCTGGCGAGCGGAATAGTACCCCGATGCGGGAGGTGCTCCGCCATGGGGAGTGCTCCCCATGGACCGATCCGTGACCTGCACCGCCGCAGGGCCGTGCTCAGCCGAGAGTCACCCGGTGCACGAGCACGGTGAACTCCTCCTGGCTGCCGGCTTCGCGGGCCCGCAGCCGCCCGCCCTCGAGGGAGAGCGGGAGGGCCTGCTTGACGACCACGCCGCCCTGCCCGTCGACGATGCCGAGCGGGATCGCGGTGGACCGGGCGATCGCGTCCAGCAGCCGGTCGGTGACGCTGAGGTCGGTGCCGCCCTCCTCGGCGTCGCGGATGCGTGCGACCGCCTCCGCGGCGGGGATCCGCAGCTCCGGGCCCTCGACGGTCACGAGATCGGGATCGACCGGTCCGGGGCGCAGCGAGTGCGACAGCTCCTCGGACACGGGCTTCCCATCGGGGCCGACGGCCTGCGGCGACAGTCCTGCCTGCCGGGCGATCTGCAGGGCGAAGCCCGGATCCGAGAGGGTCACGGCGACGGTCGGCGCGAGACGGTGCAGCCCCAGCGGCACCGCCTCGGACGCGGCCTGCAGCAGGTCCAGCACCTCGGGCTCGGCGGTGAGGACGGTCGAGGCGCGGGAGACCTGCACCCGGCCGTGCCGTCGCTGCTCGTCGCGCAGCAGATAGGTCAAAGCCTGCGGGACGGGGGAGCGGGAGACGTCCTCGAGCAGGGCGAGGAGCGCCTCGGCATCGCGGCCGTCGCCGAGGGCCCGCCGCACCGTGGCGGCGCTGAAGCGGAGCGTGAGCGCGCCGCCGCGGGAGATCACCTCGGTCCAGTCCAGCAGCGGCAGCAGGCGCTCGGCGGGGCGGCCCGGGATCACGGCGGTGAGGTCCGCGTCCAGCAGCACCTCTTCGACCGGGGCGGGGGCGACCTCCTCCAGCGCCGCGGCGAGGCGGGCGTCGGCGGTGGTGATGTCCTCGTCGAGGGCCGGGACCAGTGCCTGGCCGAGCACGGTGAGGCTGCCGCCGTCGAGCACGCCGAGTGCCCGGCCCTCGACCAGCAGCGCCGAGGTCTCCTCCCGCAGCACCTCGGAGGGCACCAGCGGGAACGCCCAGGCGAGCGCCGCGACGAGCGAGTCCTCGGTCGCGTCCACGCCCGGGCTCGTGCGCAGCAGGCGCAGCAGGCTGCCGCGCCGGGTGCGCACGCCGTCGCGTCGGGTGAGGTCCGACAGCAGCGAGCGGCCCGTCCCCGAGGAGTCGGGGGTGCCGACCACGGCGGCGAGGTGGTGCCCGCGCGCCCAGGCCAGCACGAGCTCGGCCCAGCGCTGGGACGGGGGCAGCATCCGGTGCACGTCCCAGTCGCGGGTGGGATGCCACTCCTGGCCGTCGTGCCCGATGAGCCCGGCCTGCCAGGCGCTCTGCAGCACGGTCGCGTGGTCCAGCAGCGGGGCGCCGGCGCGCTCGGCGAGGCGGCGCAGGTCCCGCTGGGGGAGCCCGCCGCGCTTGAGCACCCCGGGCGGGTCCTCGTCGAAGCCGCGCACGGTGCCCAGCAGGCGCAGCGCCTCGAAGGCCCGCTCGACGGCCTGCGCGGTGCGGGAGCCTGGGATCCGCTCGGTGACTTCCGGACCCTCGAGCACGGGGCGCTGCGCCGTGTGGCTGCGACGCACCCTCCCGTCGCGCAGGGCGAGGTGCACGGAGCGGGGGATGTGCAGGCTCTCCCCGTCGGGCTCGACGATCCCGGCCTGGCGCAGCGCGGCGGCGAGCTTCCCGCTGCCGGTGACGGCGCTGGGTCCCCAGGCGAGCGCGTCGAGCGCCGGGCCGAGCCGGTCGCGGGCCGCCTCGACGCGGCGCGCGGCCTCCTCAGCGTCGGGATCGGCGGCGGTCGCGGCGGCGAGCCCGGCCGGGGCGCGCAGGCCGTCGCGCAGCGGCCGCAGCAGGTGCAGCTCGTCCTCGCCCCACACGATCGCGAGGGTGATCAGCCGCTCGAGGGACGGGGCGATCGTCGCCGGGTCGGAGGAGACCGCGGCGGCGAGCGCGGCGGGGGAGGAGCCGTCATCGAGCACGGCGAGCGCCTCGACGAGATGCAGCTCGGGCAGGGTGAGCGAGTCCAGCGCGCGGCGGGCCGACGTGCTGCCTCCGGCGCGCGCGGCCAGGGGGCCGATCCCCCGGGGCAGGGGCGAGGCGAGATCCGGTCGGGCGACGAGCAGGGCCTCGAGGCGGTCGTCGCCGAACCGTCGCAGGGAGTCCGCGAGGGACCGGATCACAGCGGTCATGATGCATTCCAGCATAGGGTGACGCCGCCGCCGGTCGCACCACCGCGAGCGCCGGCGCGTGCACGCCCCCATAGCCCAATCGGCAGAGGCGGCCGCCTTAAAAGCGGCACAGTGCGGGTTCGAGTCCCGCTGGGGGCACCGGATGCCCGCGTGCCGGGCACGCCCGGGATCGGCCACAATGGAGGCCATGACCGCCTCCTCCGCCGACCCCCAGCTCATCGCCCGCCTCGACGAGGTGCTCGGGCGGATCGACGCCGCCGCGGCCCGTGCCGGGCGCGACGGCGCGGAGATCACGCTGCTGCTGGCCACCAAGACCCGCACCCCCGCGCAGATCGCGGAGATGATCGAGCTGCTGCGCGAGCGCGGCCGACGGATCGCGGTGGGGGAGAACCGGGCCCAGGAGATCGCCAAGCACGAGGACCCGTTGCTCGCGGGCAACGGCGTGCCCCGACACTTCATCGGCCGGCTCCAGACGAACAAGGCCCGCGATGTGATCGCCTTCGCCGAGCTCGTGCACAGCGTGGACCGGGACGACATCGCCGACGCCCTCGAGCGCCGGGCCGAGCTCGCGGACCTCCACCGCGACGTGCTGGTGCAGGTCAACACGTCCGGCGAGGAGTCCAAGGGCGGCTTCGCCCCGACCCTCGAGGCGCTCGCGCCGATCGTGGAGCGACTGCGCGGCAGCGAGCACCTGCGCCCCGTCGGCCTCATGACCATCGGGGCGAACACGAGCGACGAGACCGCGGTGCGCGCCTCGCTGCGCTCCCTGCGCGAGCTGCGGGACGGACTGCGCGAGCAGCTCGGGAGCCCCGAGCTCACCGAGCTGTCGATGGGGATGAGCGGCGACCTCGAGATCGCCGTCGAGGAGGGCGCGACCATCGTGCGCGTCGGCTCGGCGCTCTTCGGCCCCCGGGACTGACCCGGCTCCGGCGAGCGGCGTCCCGGCGATCGACCCGACCCCTCGGGTCGACCCCTCCCTCCGGGCCGACGCCTCCTACCGGGCCGGCCCGCCGCGTCACTCGGGGCCGACGAGCACCTGCGGCAGCCCGTACTCGTGCTCGAGCACCTCGCAGGCCGCACCCACGGCGATCAGGTCCGTGCCGCGGGTGGAGAGCATCACCTCGACGTGCACCCACGGCTCGTCGCTGAGCCCGGCGGTCAGCGCCTCGCGGATCGCGTCCATCGACGCCTCGTGCTGCTCGTGGACGGTCCGCCCGCCGAGCACCACGCGGTCCACGTCCACCAGGCGCACCAGGTTCACCACCACCTCGGCGAGGATGCGCGCGGCGACCTCGTCCTCCCCTCGCTCGAGCGCAGCCCGGTGCTCCGTCTGCGCGCAGCCGCGGCGGCCGCAGGGGCAGGGGATCCCGTCCATCCGCACCACGGTGTGCCCGATCTCCCCGGCGTGGGAGTGGGCGCCGCGCACGATCTGGTCGTCCAGGCACAGCGCCGCCCCGAGCCCGTCCTCGACCAGCAGCAGCGCGGCGTTGCGGAGCAGCCCGGGCTGGGACCAGGCCTCGCCCACCAGCGCCGCACGGGAGTCGTGGTCCAGCAGCACCGGCATGCCGAGCTCCTCGGCGAGCAGGCGGCGGATCGGCGCGCCCCGCCAGGGATCGGGGTCGGAGGTGCCGCGGTAGACGCCCTCCTCCCCGTCGACCGGGCCGGGCATCCCGACGCCGACGCCGAGCAGGATCCCCGGACCGACGTCCTGCAGCGCGCGCGCCTCGTCGGCGAGGGTGGCCACCAGCTCGGGCACCGGCTGGAGGCGGCCGATCTCGAGCTCGCGGCGCTCGAGGATCTCCCCGGTGAGATCGACCACGACGGAGTGGAGCCGCGAGCGGGTCAGGTGCAGCCCGATCGCACGCCGCGAGCCGGGGACGATCTCGTACAGGGTCGTGGGCTTGCCGGGGCCCGAGGTCACGGTGCCGGCCTCCTCGATGAGGCCGCGCTCCATCAGCCGCGCCAGGATCTTCGAGATCGCCTGCGGGGTCACCTGCAGCTCCTGGGCGAGGGCGGAGCGGGAGACCGGGTCTCCGCGGCGCGCGACGGCGAGGACGGCGGCGTCGTGCGCGCCCGCCATGCGGTCCAGCGGGGTGGTCGGTCTCACGCGGCCATCCTTGCACGCCACGACGCTGTGACCGGGCAGCAGCGCTCCGAGGCGAGGTGCCGCGCGCCTGTGTGATCCACCAGATCCCCGCCACCCCCTTGACCTAACGCAACAGCGTTTGCTTATTCTTGTGCCCCGGGTCGATGGAGCCCGTCCCCTGACCGTCCGCTCCCGAACTCCGAGGTCCCCTCATGACCCTCCTCGACACCCCGCGCCCCGCCGCCTCCGAGCTCAGCCCTACCCGCGTCCGCCTCGCCCTGCTCGCGATCGCGTTGGGAGGCTTCGGCATCGGCGGCTCCGAATTCGTCTCCATGGGCCTGCTGCCCGGCATCGCCCACGGCCTGCTGCCCGAGATGATGGCCGCCGACCCCGAGGGCGGCATCGCCCGCGCCGGCATCGCGATCACCGCCTACGCCCTCGGCGTCGTCGTCGGCGCCCCCGCCCTGGCGCTCCTCTCGGTGCGCTGGAGCCGCACCACGATGATCATGCTGCTCGCGATCGCGCTCGCCGTCGGCACCCTGCTCTCCGGCGTGATGCCGACCTTCGAGCTCACCGTGCTCGCCCGCTTCGTCGCCGGCATCCCGCACGGCGCCTACTTCGGCGTCGCCTCGCTGCTGGCCGCCTCCCTGATGGGCCCCGGCAGCCAGGGGAAGGGCACGGCGCTCGCCCTGTCCGGGCTGACCGTCGCGAACCTGATCGGCGTCCCGATCCTCACCGCCGTCGGCCAGGCGGCCGGCTGGCGCGTGGTCTACCTGCTGCTGGCCGGCGTGTTCGTCGCGACGTTCGCAGCGCTCTACCTGACCGTCCCGCACCAGGAGAAGGTGATCGGCCGCCGCATGGTCGACGAGCTCGTGGCGCTCAAGCGCCTCCAGCTGTGGATCGTCATCGGCATCGCCGCGGTCGGCTTCTCCGGCGCCTTCGCCGTGTTCAGCTACGTCGCCGACATCACCACCCAGGTCACCGGCGCCCCCGCGAGCTCCGTGCCGTGGGTGCTCGCCGCCGCAGGCCTCGGCATGACCATCGGCAACATCGTCGGCGGCGTGACCACCGACCGCTCCCTGAAGGGCACCCTGCTGATCGGCTTCCCGCTGTACATCACCGCGCTCGTGGTGCTCTTCGCGGTCGCCCACACCTCGCTGACCGCGCTGATCATCGCGTTCTTCGCGGCGAACCTGGTGAACTCCTCGCTGAGCCCCGCGATGCAGACCTGGATGATCCGCATCGCGCACCGCTCCGAGCTGCTGGGCGCCTCGATGAACCAGGCCGCGTTCAACGTCGCCAACGCCCTCGGCGCCACCCTCGGCGGTGCCGTGATCGCCGCGGGCTTCGGCTACGAGGCGCCGATGGTGGTCGCGATCGTGCTGGCGAGCACCGGCTTCGCCATGGTCGTCACCACGCTGATCGCGCTGAAGGTCCGCTCGCGCCGCACCCTGCAGGTGCTCAGCGAGCACGAGGAGACCATCACCGGCTCGATCCCCGTCGTCCCGGCCGGCGTCTGAGCGCGGCGGGCGTCCCGTCGGCGCCCGACCCCGCTGGACCCCCGCCGCGAGGCGACCATCACGGTCGCGGGCCCTCGTGCATCCTCGGGGCCGACGGGCGCCGCGTGCGACGCGCGCGTCGGACCGCCGGTCGCCGGGTCGGCCCCGCAACCTGCCGTGGGGCCGAGGCGCGGCTCGGCGGGCACGGGTCCCACGTCCCTGCCCATAAAGTGATCTTGGGCGTAGTTTCGGCTCCACTTGGGCGTCACAGTCGTTCATCCCACCTGGCTGCCGGGGAGGCGGCGACCTAGTGTGACCGCATCCCCGACGTCCCCCTATGAGGAGCTGCCGTGCACATCCAGACCGCCGCCGTGCACACCCTGCGCGATTTCGAGCACGGAGCCGTCGTCCCACCGGTGCACCTGGCCTCGACCTTCGAGCTCGACCCCGCCACCGAGGACGGCGCCTACGCCTACCAGCGCGGGGCGAACCCCACCCGCGCCCAGCTCGAGCAGGTCCTCGCGGCGCTGGACGGCGCCCGCCACGGCTTCGCCTTCGCCTCCGGCATGGCCGCGACCGCCGCCTCGCTGTCCACCCTCGAGGTCGGCGACGAGGTGATCCTCCCCGCGAGCGTCTACGGCGGCACCTATCGCCTGGTCGACCTCGTGCTGCCGGGACGGGGCATCACCGGCCGCTTCGTCGCGGACCTCGCCGAGCTCACCGACGAGGACTTCACCCCCGCCACCCGCGCCGTGTTCGTCGAGACCCCCGCGAACCCGACCCTGCGCATCACCGACCTGCGCCGCATCGTCGAGCTCGCCCACCGCCACGACGCCCTCGTGATCGTCGACAACACCTTCATGACGCCCGTGCTGCAGAAGCCGCTCGCACTCGGCGTCGACATCGTCGTGCAGTCCGCCACGAAGTACCTCGCCGGCCACTCCGACCTCCTCGCCGGGGCCGTCACCACCGACGACGACGAGCTCGCCGACGCGCTCCGCCTCGCCCAGAAGGCCCAGGGCGGGGTGCTCGGCCCGCAGGACTCCTTCCGCCTGATCCAGTCGATCAAGACCCTCCCGCTGCGCCTGGAGCGCCAGCAGGCCAACGCCGAGGCGATCGTGGAGCATCTTCGCGGTCACGAGCGCATCGCCCGGGTCTGGTACCCCGGCTCGCACAGCGAGGAGGAGGCGCGCCTGCACGACGCCCAGGCCACGGGCCGCGGCGCCGTGCTCTCCTTCGAGCTCGCCGACGGCCTGGACCGCGTCGCCTTCCTGCGCGCCCTGCGCTATCCGGCCTACGCGGTGAGCCTCGGCGGCGTCGAGTCGCTGATCTGCCGCCCCGCCACCATGACCCACGAGGCGATGACCCCCGAGGCCCAGGCCGCGGCGGGCATCAGCACCGAGATGCTGCGCCTGAGCGTCGGCATCGAGGACCTCGCCGATCTCCTCGAGGACCTCGACCAGGCCCTCGACGCCGCCAGCTGACCCGCCCCGACCGCTCCCCACCGCAGAGGACATCACCATGAGCCCCGCTCCGCGCCCCACCCGTCGTCTGGCCCTCGCCCTCGGCGGCACCTCCGTGCTCGCCGTCCTGGCGGCCTGCAGCTCCGAGGGAGGCTCCGGCGCCTCCGACGGCGGCGGCAGCGGCGAGGACGTCCTCGCCCGGATCCAGGAGAGCGGCACCGTGCGCATCGGGCTCGAGGGCACCTACCGCCCCTATGCCTTCCACGACGGCTCCGGCGAGCTCGTCGGCTTCGAGAAGGAGATCGCCGATCGCATCGCCGAGGGGCTCGGGGCGACGCCCGAGTACGTCGAGACCGAATGGGACTCGCTCATCGCGGGGCTCGACGTGGACCGCTACGACCTCGTGGTCAACAACGTCGGCATCACCCCCGAGCGCGAGCAGGTCTACGCCTTCTCCGAGCCCTACGCCCGCTCGATCGGCCGGGTCGCCGTGCCCGAGGACTCCGAGCTGCAGACCCTCGCCGAGCTCGACGGCGTCCGCGCCGCCCAGACCGCGACCAGCAACTGGGCCGCGCAGATGGAGGGCCTCGGCGCCGAGGTCGTGCCCGTGCAGGGCTTCGCCGAGGCGATCGAGCTGGTGCTCCAGGGCCGGGCCGACGCGACGGCGAACGACCTGATCTCCTTCCAGACCTACCAGGAGGAGCACCCGGAGGCGTCCTTCCGCCTCCTCGACGAGGAGCTGCCTGACGACACCACCGTCGGCGTGATCATGCAGCAGGGCCAGGAGCCGCTGCTGACCGAGGTGAACGCGATCCTCGAGGAGATGAAGCACGACGGCTCGCTCACCGCCATCTACGAGGAGTGGGTGGGTCAGGACATCACCCCGGAGGGCTGAGGGACCGTGCCCCGCTTCCTCGAACTGTGGATCGAGTCCCTGCCGCGGCTGCTGGCCGCGCTGGTCGAGATCACGATCCCGCTGTCCCTGCTCTCCTTCGCGATCGCGCTCGTGATCGCGGTGCTGGTGGCGCTCGTGCGGCTGTACGTGCCCTTCCCGCTGAACCTGGTGGCCTGGACGTACGTGCAGGTGTTCCGCGGCACCCCGCTGGTGGTGCAGCTGTTCATCGTCTACTTCGGGCTGCCGCGGATCGGGATCGAGCTGGACGCCTTCCCCGCCGCCGTGATCACGCTCGCGCTGAACACGGGCGCGTACGCCTCCGAGGCCGTGCGCGCCTCGATCCTCTCGATCCCGCGCGGCCAGTTCGAGGCGGCCAGGTCCCTGAACCTCTCGCGCGCGGCGACCTTCCGCCGGGTCGTGGCCCCGCAGGCGATGCGGATCGTGCTCCCGCCGCTGGCCAATGACTTCATCGACCTGGTCAAGGGCACCAGCCTCGTCTTCGCGATCACGCTCATCGACCTGTTCCAGGTGGGCCGGCAGATCGCGGCGACCACCTACGAGCCGCTGATCATGTACACCCTGGTGGCCCTGATCTACCTCGTCGTGGTGTCGCTGCTGAGCCTCGGGCAGAACCAGCTGGAGAGGAAGGTGTCCGCCCATGTCCGCGCCTGAGAACGCTCCCGACGTCCGGCCGCCGCTGAGCGTGGCCGGCCTGCGCAAGACCTTCGGGGAGCTCGTCGCCCTCGAGGGGGTCTCGCTGGAGATCGAGCGCGGTACCACGACGGTGCTGCTGGGCCCCTCGGGCTCGGGCAAGTCCACCCTGCTGCGCTGCCTGAACCTGCTCGAGCAGCCCGATGCGGGGGCCCTCGACCTGGGCGACGGCCCGATCGACGTGGGCGGCAGGCTCCCGGCCCGGACCGTCCGGCAGATCCGCTCCCGCTCGACGATGGTCTTCCAGCAGTTCAACCTCTTCCCGCACCTGACCGCCCTCGGGAACGTCACCCTCGCCCCGATCGAGAACCTGGGCCTGGACCGGGCGGAGGCCGAGACGCGCGGGCGCGAGCTGCTGGGGAAGGTGGGTCTCGCCGACAAGGCGGAGGCCTATCCCGACCGGCTCTCCGGCGGCCAGCAGCAGCGCGTCGCGATCGCCCGGGCGCTGGCCATGGACCCCGACGTGCTGCTGTTCGACGAGCCGACCTCCGCGCTGGACCCCGAGCTGGCCGCCGAGGTGGTCGCGGTGCTCTCCGACCTCGCCGCCGAGCACCGCACCCTCGTGGTGGTCACCCACTCGCTCGCCTTCGCCCGACGGGTCGCGGACCGGGTGGTCTTCCTCGAGGACGGGCGGATCCTCCAGGACGGCAGCCCGGAGGAGTTCTTCTCCAGCACTGACGAGCGCCTGCGCCGCTTCCGCGAGGTGATCAGCTCCGTCTGAGCCGCGGCGAGGCCTCGACGGGACGGGGGAGGGGTCACGCTTCGCTCACGGCGCAGGCCGTGCCCAGGCATATCTCGGGAACGGCCGATAGGCTGAACCGGTCGGTCCGGTGGACCCTCCCGCAGATCCGTGGGCGCCGCCGTCGACCCCCGACCATTCCCACGTGAGGAGTCACATGGCACGCCACAACATCGTGTTCGGCCGTGACCAGGCAGTGCAGCAGGGCGGCAGCGCGTACAACGGCCCCCGCTTCGGCCAGGCCGCGCAGACCGGACCCGCCCCCGACACCCAGTGGTCCTCCGGTTTCGACCGGCAGGGCGGCGACCAGCTCGAGGCGATGTACGCCCGGCCGTCCGCCACCGGCCACGACACCGGCCGCATGACCATGCGCGATGCGCTCAACGCCATCAGCGCCACCCTCGGCGTCATCGTCGTGGTCGGCTTCGCCGTCGCGATGCTGCCGCTCGCCCTCGGCCTCGTCGCCGGCACGCAGGGCATCCAGATCGGTCTCGCGGTCACCGGTGTCCTGACCCTCGTCGGCGTCATCGGCGGGCTCGTGGCCTCGCTGATCAACATCTTCAAGAAGAAGCCCTCGGCGATCGCGGTGCTCGCCTACGCAGCCTTCGAGGGCATGTTCCTCGGCGGCATCACCGGCAGCCTCGAGTGGGCGGCGGGCGGCGCTTACCGCGGCATCGGCCTGCAGGCCGTGCTCGGCACCCTCGCGGTGGCCGCCACCGTGCTGATCCTCTTCCGCGTCGGCATCCTGCGCACCTCCCCGCGCCTGAACAAGATCTTCTTCGTCGCGATGGTCGCGTACCTGCTCTTCGGCTTCGTGAACATCGGCTACCTGCTGCTCTCCGGGCAGAGCCTGCGCGACGGCCTGCTCGGCCTCGTCATCGGCGGCATCGCCGTCGTCATGGCCTCCTACTCGCTGGTGATGGACTTCGAGGACGTCCAGCGCTCCGTCGAGGCGGGGGTGTCGCGGAACTACGCCTGGCGCCTCGGCTTCGGCATCGCCGTGACCATGGTGTGGCTGTACATCGAGGTGCTGCGGATCCTGATGATCCTGCGCGGCAACGACTGACGCCACCGCGCGGCGTCGCCGGCGTCGCACTCCGTATGCTGAACGGCGGGTCCCCTCGGGGGCCCGCCGTTCCGCCTTCCGGGGACCCGACGACGCAGGAGGAGACCGCCGATGGGACTGTGGCAGTGGGTGCTCGACAACTGGGCCCTGGTGTGGACCTATCTCTACGTCGGCATCGATGTCGTCCTGCGGCTGATCAGCCTCGTCGTCGTCCCCCGGAACCGTCGGCCCGGCTCGGCGCTCGCCTGGCTGCTGGCGATCATGGTGCTGCCGATCGTCGGCTTCCCGCTGTTCCTGCTGCTGGGCCGCTCCCAGCTCCCGAAGCGCCGGCTCGCGAAGCAGAAGGCCGTGAACCGGCTGCTGCGGGTGCGGGCCCACGAGATCCCCGACAGCGAGCTCGACGAGGACGCGCCCAGCTGGCTGCAGTCCGCCGTGCAGCTGAACCGCGAGCTCGGCGCCTTCCCGCTGACCGGCAACAACTCGGCCGAGCTCGAGATCGACTACGACACCTCGATCGCGCGGATGGCGGAGGACATCCGCACCGCGCGCGAGAGCGTCCACGTGCTCTTCTACATCATGGGCCTCGACGAGGCCACGGAGGACTTCTTCGAGGCGCTCGCGGAGCGGGCCGACGCCGGCGTGACCGTGCGGGTGCTGTACGACCACTGGGGCGCGGTCAGCCACCGCGCCGTGTACCGTGCGATGCGGGAGAAGCTCGACGCCCACGGCATCCAGCACGCCCCGATGATGCCGATCCGTCTGTTCCGCGACGGCGCCTTCCAGCGCCCGGACCTGCGCAACCACCGCAAGATGGTGATCGTCGACGGCGAGATCGGCTGGATGGGCAGCCAGAACCTCATCGCCGCCCACTACGACAAGCCAGCGAACATCCGCCGCGGCCTGCACTGGCAGGAGACGATGGCCCGCTTCCGCGGCCCGATCGTCTCGGAGCTGAACCTGCTGTTCGCCTCCGACTGGTACTACGAGTCCGACGAGATGCTCGACGAGCAGACGCTGGTGCGGCCCTCGCCGGACACCTCCGGCACCTACGAGTGCCAGCTCGTGCCCAGCGGCCCCGGCTTCGTCGCGGAGAACAACCTGCTGCTGTTCAACCAGCTGTTCTACTCGGCGACCCGGCGCATCGTCGCGGTCTCGCCCTACTTCGTGCCCGACGAGTCGATGCTCTCCGCCCTCATCACCGCCGCGCGGCGCGGGGTCGAGGTGGAGCTGTTCGTCTCCGAGATCGGCGACCAGTTCCTCGTCTTCCACGCCCAGCGCTCCTACTACTCGACGCTGCTGGAGGCGGGGGTGAAGATCTGGCTCTACCGCGCCCCGACGATCCTGCACGCCAAGCACGTCACCATCGACGACTCGGTCAGCGTGATCGGCTCCTCCAACATGGACATGCGCTCGTTCCTGCTGCAGATGGAGTGCTCGCTGATGG
The DNA here is from genome assembly GCF_001613775.1 of Brachybacterium sp. sponge. Classification (NCBI taxonomy): domain Bacteria; kingdom Bacillati; phylum Actinomycetota; class Actinomycetes; order Micrococcales; family Dermabacteraceae; genus Brachybacterium; species Brachybacterium sp. sponge. The sequence continues at coordinate 408,283 of NZ_LRMP01000002.1, forward strand.
TGGGCGGCACCGACTTCATGGAGAAGATGTGCGAGGTGGAGGACACCTACCGCTCCCGCAGCCGGCAGCTGACGCGCGAGGAGTGGGAGTCCCGTCCCCGCACCATGCAGGTCATCGACAACCTCTGCCGCCTCGCCTCCTCCGTGGTCTGAGGGAGCGCCCGGGCCGGACGGCGAGCCCTGGCCCAGGGGAGGACCCGGGCGAGGGGAGGAGCTCAGGAGACGCCGGTGAGGGACTCCAGGGCCTCGGCGGCGGCCTCCTCGTGCTCGGCGACGCCGACCGCGGTCTCGAGCATGAACACGCTCGGGCCCTGCGGGGTGTCCAGCACGATGACCGTCAGGCTGGTCGCGGAGGTCTTCTCCATCGGGGCCTTCGCGAAGTTCACGGTGGCGGTGGTGCGATAGCCGGGCAGACCCGCGATCGTCACCGGTTCGGTGACCTGGTCGTCGAGCGTGCGCCCCTCGGTGTCGCCCCAGATCGACGCGGCGAAGTAGCACGCGACGATCTTCTCGGAGGCGACCTCGTCGCCCGGGTACTCGATGCCGGGCTGCCACTCGACGGCGCCGACGAACATCCCCGAGTACCAGCCGTCCTCGACCTGCGCGTAGGCGCCCTGGGCGTCGTTCATGTAGGCGACGCCGCGGGGCGTCTGCCGCTGGTCGTAGACCGCGGGCGGGATGAACTGCAGGCCCCCGCCGCGCAGTTTCCCGGAGGGGTTCTCGCCGGCGCGCTCCATGGTCTCCGGCTGCCAGCAGCGCTCCTCCTCGACCTCGCCCGTCGGCGTCGCCGATGCGCTCGCCGAGGCGCTCGACGGATCCGTCGCGGTCGTGGTCCCGCCGGAGGAGGGATCGCCGCCGTTCCCGCGGAGCACGAGATAGCCGATCGTCCCGCCGACGATCAGCAGGAACACCGCGGCGAAGGCGATCCCGCCGATCAGCAGCGGCGTCGCCCGTCCGCCGCCCCCGCCGGGGGTGGTGGGCCGGGTGGAGGTGAACTGCGGTCCGGTGTGCACGGCTGCTCCTGCAGGGGTATCGGGACGCGGTCGGTCACTCGACGACGTCGAGGCTCGCGATGATGTCCTCGAGGTTCTGGACATGCTCGGGCTGGTCGGCGGCGACGTCGCTGGCCAGGGCGCTGGGGCCGTTCGGCGTCTCGACGACGACCGACGTGACGATCGAGGCGCTCGAGGTGTCCAGCACCTCGGGGTCCTCGAAGTGGTAGGTGGCCTGGACGATCCAGGCGGCGGTGCCGTCCACCGTCATCACCTCGGAGCGGTAGTCGGTCACCTCCGGGTGCTCGCCGAAGTGGGAGACGACCCCGGAGGTGGTCGCGTAGCACTGGAAGATCGCGACGGCCGCGGCCTCCAGGCCGGGATAGCCGCCCTCGTCCTCGGGGAAGGTGACCCGGCCGAGGTTCACGACGCTGTACCAGCTGCCCTCGACCCGTCGGCCGTCGGCCGCGAGCTCGGTGAGATAGGGCAGGGAGTGGACGGCCCAGCCGTCGCCCCAGCCCTCGGGGCTGGTGTACTCCAGCCCGCCGCCGCGCACCTTCCCGGCGCCGGAGGGCTGCGGCGGGGTCGTGTTCTGCGGGACCGTGCACTCGGTGGTGGGGGCCTGGGTGAAGATCGGCGGGGGAGGGGCGATGTCAGGGTCCTCGGGATCGGGGACGTACTCGGACTGGCCCTCGGCGCTGCGGGGCCCGGTCGAATAGGCCGACGGCTCCGGATCCTCGAGCACGGAGCGGAAGACGGTCTGGGAGAGGATCAGCGCCAGCATGAGCAGGATCACGACCGAGCCGCCGATCACGGCGATCATCGTCAGCCGGGTGCGGTGCCGGGCGCGCTCGCTCGGCTCGCCGAGGGTCGCCGGCCCGTGGTCCTCGCCGAAGTCGGGGAGTCCCGTCGGGGAGGACGAGGAGGCGAAGTCGGGCAGGGGGGCGCTCTGGGGCGCGCCCTCGCCGTGCGGCTCCTGCGTCATCGGCACCTCCCCTGTCCCGGGCCCTGTCCCCGGTCGCCTCCCGGCGGGGTCCCCGTGACCCCCGTCCGGGGGAGATTGTCCCACGACTGGGCGCGTCCGCCGGGCACCCGGGCCGCCGCGTCCCGGCAGGGGGATGCCAGGCACGGTTGGTACTCTCCGCTCACGGGTCACCCGGGACCCGGTCCACTCGTCGGATGGAGATCGCATGCGCCCGCCCCTCGTCCTGTCCATCGCCGGATCGGAGTCCGACGGCGCCGCCGGCGTCCAGGCGGACCTGAAGACCTTCACGGCGCTGGGCTCCTACGGTGCGAGCGCCGTGACGATGGTGGTCTCCGCGTCCCCGCAGGGCGTGCGCGGGGTGCACCCGCTGCCGGCCGAGGTGGTGCGCTCCCAGATCGACGCGGTCTCCGAGGAGCTGCTGCTGGACGCGACGAAGATCGGCTCGCTGGGCAGCGCCGCCGTGGTCGCCGAGGTCGTGGCCGCGCTGCGCGCCCATCGCGAGCGCTTCGGCACCGTGGTGCTGGACCCGGTGATGGTCAGCGCCGACGGGACGGCGCTGATCTCGGCGGAGGGCGCCGCGGCGATCGAGCACGACCTGCTCCCGCTCGTGGACGTGCTGGTGCTGACCATGACGGAATCCGCGCAGCTGCTGCGCCGGGCGGTGGCGACCTCGATCGAGGAGATGCGCGATCAGGCGCTCGCGCTCGTCGCGAAGGGGCCCCGGTCCGTCCTGATCACGGGCGGCTCGCTCCCGGGCGACGAGGTCGTGGACGTGCTGGTCCATCCCGGCGGCACGGACCTGCTGCGGGCGCAGCGGATCGAGGGACGGGCGCTGCGCGGGGCGGGCACGACCCTGTCGGCCGCGCTGACGGCGCAGCTCGCACGGATCGCCGAGTTCGACCGGGCGGGGGAGCTGCAGGAGATCGGCGAGTCGGGCACGGACGACGACATGCCCACGATCGTCGCCTCGGCGCGCGAGTTCGTGGCCAGCGCGACCGAGAACGCGCAGGACTGGCGCCTCTCCCGCACCGCCGGCGGCCACGGCCCGGTGAACCACCTCATCACCCTCGGCAAGGACTGAGCGACGTACTGGCGAGGGACGAGCCGGTAGGAGCTCGGGCGAAGGGACAGGACTGAGCCGGGCGGAGCGCCCGGCCGGGCCGCTCGGAAGCGCGGGGCTGCTTCCTGGCGCCGCGCGCGGTCAGAGCAGTCCCAGCTCCTCCTTCAGGGCGAGCATGCGGCCGGCGGACTCCCGCACCCGCTGCTCCTGCTCCTCGCCGCGCCCTGCCCATTCCTCGATCGCGTCGACGAGCTCGCCGGTCAGGGACGGGTCGGCGGTGAGCACCGCGTCGCCGCCTGCCTCGAGCAGCCGGGTCGCGCGCTCGGCGACGGGGACGTCGGCGACGGCCTGCGCGGCGCCGATGTCGTCGGTGACCACGAGCCCCTCGAAGCCGAGGCCGTCGCGCAGCAGGTCCTGGATCGCGGCGGCGGAGAACATCGCCGGGACGTCCGGCTCGATCCGCGGGTAGATCGCGGAGGACATCATCACCAGCTGCGCGCCGGCGTCGATCCCGGCGCGGAAGGACTCGAGGAACGGGTCCTCGGGCCCGGTGGTCGCATCCTCGATCCCCTCGGCGGAGAAGTCCGTGTTCTGCTCCACCCGGCCCAGGCCCGGGAAATGCTTCAGCGTCGCGCCGATGCCCTGCTCGGAGAGCGCCTCGACCGCGGTGGCCACGCAGTCGGCGACCTGCTCGGGATCGGTGCCGAAGCCGCGGTCCAGGCCGCCCACGGGCTCGTTCGCGTCGCCGAGCTCCGGGTCGACGACGTCGGCGACGGGGGAGAGGGCCACGTGCAGCCCCCGCGCGGAGAGGTCCTCGCCGATGCTCGTGTACGCGTCGGCCACCGCCTGCGGACCCTCGGCGCCGAGGGTCTCGGCCGAGGCCGTCTCCCGTGCCGCGTCGCCCCGCAGCATCCGCACCTGGCCGCCCTCCTGGTCCACGGCCAGCAGCGGCGGCAGCTCGGGGCGGGCGAGCGAGAAGGCGGAGTCGACGACGGCGTCGACCTGCTCGGCGCTCTCCCACACCTGCAGCAGGAAGATCCCTCCGGCGTGGTGCTCATCGAACGTCGAGGTCGGGATCTCGGAGCCGGCGGCGATGCCGACGAGGACCAGCTGTCCGGCGACCTCGCGCGGCGAGAGCCCCTCGAGCAGCTGCTCGGCCGCGCTCGGCGGGGCGGTCGTCGTCGGCTCCTCGCTGTCGGAGGGATCGCCGTCGGACGGGGCGGTGCCGCCGTCTCCGCCGTCGGAGGGGGCCGCGCCCCGGTCGTCGCTGCCCGGGGACGCGGGGTCCTCTCCAGGGCCGGTGCAGGCGGCGAGAGCGGCCGCGGGGGCGAGGGCGAGCAGGTGACGACGTCGCATCCCGCCAGTGTTCCATGCGCGCAGCGGGCCTGTCGGACCGGGTGCCCGGGCCCCGCGCTCGCCGTATCGTGTCCTCCATGAGCGACCAGATCCTCCCGCAGGACCATCCGCACGCCGCCCGGCTCGAGAACGGCACCGGCACCTCGCTGGCCGAGTGGACGGACCGGCTCGACGAGGCCGGCGGCCGGGACCTCGACCACACCGCGATCGCCCGGCTCCTGGTGGAGCGCTGGGACGTGGAGGGATGGTGGGCGCAGGGCGTCACCGTCGCCTACGAGCAGGTGATCGGGCGCCGCGTGGTGGGGCAGAGCTGCGACGGGGACTTCTCCGCCTCCGCCTCCCGCACCGTCCCCGGTACGCCGGCCCAGGTGCGCGACCGCTGGGACGCGTTCATGACCGATGCCCGCCGTGACGGCCTCGGGCTCGAGGAGCCCTCGCTCAGCGACACGGACAAGTGGCGCTACTGGCGCGCGGCCGTCGCCGACGGCAGCCGCGTCTCGGTGAACATCGCCGCGAAGGACGAGGGGCGCAGCACCCTCGGCATCGAGCACAAGGGCCTGGAGACGGCCGACGCGCGGACCGCCTGGAAGGACGCCTGGAAGGGCGTGCTCGGCGAGTTCACCGCGCTCCCCGACGCGCAGAGCACCGGGCAGGGCGACCGGTGACCGGCCCCGCCCCGACGACCGACCGCACCTCGACCACGGAGATCCCCTCGATGACCGACAGCACCGACCAGGCCGAGCGCACCGCGCAGCTCCCCGCGCCCGACGGCAGCACGGACCCGCACGCCTGGCTGGAGGATGTCACCGGCGCGGAGGCGCTGGACTGGGTGCGCGAGCGCAACGCCCGTGCCGAGTCCGCGCTGGAGAGCGTCCGGGACCCCGCCGACCCCGACGGCGCCCCGCTCGCGGAGACCCTGCAGGGACAGATCCGGGAGATCCTCGACGCGAAGGACCGCATCCCCGGGGTCACGAAGCGCGGCGAGCACCTGTACAACGTCTGGACCGACGCCGAGCACGAGCGCGGGCTGTGGCGCCGCACCACGATGGAGTCCTACCGCACGGACGAGCCCGAGTGGGAGATCCTGCTGGACGTCGACGCGCTGAACGAGGCCGAGGGCGAGGACTGGGTGTGGCACGGCGCGCGCCTGCTCCGCCCCGCGGGCCTGGCCGACGGGGAGCCCTACCGCCGCGCCCTGGTCGCGCTCTCCCACGGCGGCTCCGACGCGGACGTCACGCGCGAGTTCGACCTCGAGACCCTCTCCTTCGTCCCCGAGTCCGAGGGCGGCTTCGTGCGCCCCGAGGCCAAGGGCTCCCTGTCCTGGATCGACGAGGACACCGTCTGGGCCTGCACCGACTTCGGCGAGGACACCATGACCAGCTCCGGCTACGCCCGCCAGGCCCGGATCTGGCGACGCGGGACGCCGCTGGCGGAGGCCGAGCTCGTCCACGAGATCCCCGCCTCGGACATGGCGGTCTTCGCCGCGCAGGACCACACCCCCGGCTGGGAACGGGACTGGATCGTCGAGGCGCACGCCTTCTACGACCAGACCGTGCACGTCGTGGACCGCTCCGCGACCCCGCCGGAGCTGACGACGATCGAGGTTCCCCGCGACCTCGAGGCGACCGCGCACAGGGACCTGGGGATCTTCAGCCCCCGCAGCGCCTGGCAGGTGGGGGAGGACGTCTACCCGGCCGGATCCCTCGTCGTCGGCGACTTCGCCCGCTTCCAGGCCGGTGAGCCGGAGCTGCACATGCTCTTCGAGCCCACCGCCTCCACCTCGCTGGCGGACATGACGATCACCCGCACCGCCGTGGTCCTCTCCATCCTCGAGGACGTCGTGCACCGCCTCGAGGTCCACACCCGCGACGAGCACGGGCAGTGGGTGCGCCGAGATCTGTACCCCGAGCTGCGCGGCTCGATCGGCGTCTCCGCGGTCGACGCCGACGAGAGCGACGAGATCTGGGTGACCGTCACCGACTTCATCGAGCCGACGGCGCTGCTGCTCGGGGACCTTGCCGAGGTCGCCGGCGGCGGCGAGCCGACGGACCTCGAGCCGGTGAAGTCCGCGCCGGCCCGCTTCGACGCCGAGGGGCTCGAGGTCACCCAGCACTTCGCGACCAGCGACGACGGCACCCGCATCCCGTACTTCGAGATCTCCCAGGTGCGCCAGGAGGGGGAGGAGCCCGGCCCGCGTCCCACCCTGCTCTACGGCTACGGCGGCTTCGAGATCTCCCTGACCCCGTCCTACCTCGGCGCGATCGGGAAGACCTGGCTCGAGCGCGGCGGCACCTACGTGCTCGCCAACATCCGCGGCGGCGGCGAGTACGGCCCTGCCTGGCACCAGGCGGCGCTGAAGGAGGAGCGCCATCGCGCCTACGAGGACTTCTCCTCGGTCGCGAAGGACCTCGTCGAGCGGGGCGTCACCGACCGCGACCACCTCGCGGTGCGCGGCGGCTCCAACGGCGGCCTGCTCACCGGCAACATGCTCACCCAGTACCCCGAGCTGTTCGGCGCGGTGATCATCCAGGTGCCGCTGCTGGACATGAAGCGCTACAGCCACCTGCTGGCCGGAGCGTCGTGGATGGCGGAGTACGGCGACCCCGACACCGAGGACTGGGAGTTCATGCGCACCTTCAGCCCGTACCACCTGCTCTCCGAGGAGCGGGCCGCGGACTACCCGCCCACCTTCGTGCTCACCTCCACCCGCGACGACCGCGTCCATCCCGGCCACGCCCGGAAGTTCACCGCGGCGCTCGAGTCGCTCGGCGCCGACGTGCGCTCCTGGGAGAACATCGAGGGCGGGCACGGCGGCGCGGCGAACAACGAGCAGGTGGCGCGGATGAACGCGCTGCTGTACACCTTCCTGTGGGACACGATCGGCAGTGCGACGGGCAGCGGTGCGACGGGCGGCGACGCATGAGACGCCCCGTGCCCCGTCGGACGCGATGAGAGGACGGCGATGAGCGAGGAGCCCCGCACCTCCCGGACCCCCACGTCCGGGCTGCCGGCCCTGCCCCTGCCCCGGCGGATCGCGCCCTGGGCGCGGCCGGTCGAGATCATCGAGCGCGCCACCCAGGACGAGCTGCTGCAGATCCGCAACGACCTCATGACCGTCTACCGCGAGGTGGAGGGGGAGGGGCCGGAGCTGTTCCCGCTGCGCTACGCCCGCGCGACCCCGCGCCGTCCCCGCCGGGTGCGGGGAGCGGACGGGAGCCCGCCGCCCGAGTCCCTGACCCCCGAGGTGCCGGTCCTGATCCTGCCCGACGGTCCGGCGCGGGCCTCGGTGCTGCCCTACGACGTGCTGCGCCGCAGCCTCGCCGCGCGCGGGGTGGACGTGCTGATGATGGAGCATCGCGGCGTCGGCTTCTCTCGGCTGGACGCCGTCGGGGAGGACCTGCCCGCCCGGGCGATCACGCTGCGGGAGGTGGTGCGGGACGTGCTCGCCGTGCTCGACCACGCCGGCGTCGAGCGGGCGGCGCTCGTCGGCACCGGCTACGGCGCCCAGCTCGCCCAGATCCTCGCGATCCTGCACCCGGAGCGGGTGCACTCCCTGGTGCTGGACTCCCCGCGCAGCGCCGCGACCGACGAGCTGGTCGCCCAGCGACGTCTGCGCGAGCTGTACTGGGACGGCGGCGAGGCGACCACCTCGTCCACCGCCGCCGTGCTGCGTCGCCTCGCCGCGGAGGGGAAGGTGGAGGCCTCCCGCGCCGGCCCCGTCGTGCTCGCCGTCCACGAGCACGGAGGACCGGCCGCGGTGCGCGATCTCGTGGACCTGCTCGCCGTCGGTCGCGGCTCCCTGACCTGGTCCAGCGTGCGGAAGGTGCTGAACCGGGCCTGGCTCGAGTCGACCCCGTTCGTGGTCGAGCACGACCTCGTGGCCCGTCTCGTGCACACGGAGCTCGGGTACGGGGCGTACGCCGACGGGGGGCCGCTGGACCCGCTGCTGCTCACGGGCGAGGAGCGCCGGGCCGTGCCGCCCTTCGCGCGCGAGCCGATCGACCTGCACGCCCTCGCCCCCGCGATCACCGCCCCGACCCTGGTGATCTCGGGGAGCCAGGACCTGGTCAGCCCGACGCAGGTCGCCCGGGAGGTCGCCGGGCGGATTCCCGGCGCGCAGCTGCTGGAGATCCGCGGCGCGGGCCACTCGATGCTCGACACCCGCAGCCGCATCCTCCAGATCGCGGCGCGCTGGAGCGCCTGCGGGGTCGCGCACCGGCTGCCCGAGCACGCCGCGGAGCTCGCGGCGCTGCCGGTCTCCGCGAGCGACCGGGCCCTCTCACGGGGCCTGCAGATCGCGCTGGCGGCGGAACGGCACTCGCCGTGGCGGCTCCGGCTCGAGTCCGCGCGGGCGGAGCGGGAGCGGCACCTGCTGGAGCGGGCGCAGGCGACCTCCCGAGGTCAGCGGGGCCGACGCACCGGCACCGTCCGGGAGGACCCCGTCTGACGAGCACCGCCGGCCCGGTCCGACGAGCCCCGACCGACCGGCTCTCCGAACCCGCCCCGACCGACCGGCCCTCCGGCGCTCGGCTCAGGCCCGGCAGGCCACCGTGAAGCCGCCCTCGTCGAACACCGCCCGGTACTCGGCGCCCCAGCGCTGCTGCGCCCAGACCGCCAGGTCATCGGGCGGCATCGAGTTCCAGGAGAACGCGTACCAGTCCCCGAGCACGCAGTCGGGGACGCGGTCGTTCGGGCCGTGCAGCCACTGCACGTCGTGGTCGGGCACGGCCTGGGCGAGGAGCGTGATGTCCGCTGCGAGGACCGCGTCGTCGGGCACCGCCTCGAGCGCGGCCTGCGCGGGCTCGGCCCGCCACGTCGGCTCCCACTGCTGCGGGCGCAGCACGTCCAGCACGGGCATCTGGGGGCCGAGCACCAGCGTGACCGCGGCGCACAGCGCGACCGCGGCGGTCCGCACCGGCCTGGGCGGCCGCGGCGCGTCCCGGCGCAGCCAGGACGTGGCACACCCGGTGCGGCGGTCGCCGAGGGCGTCCAGCAGGGCCGCGAGCGCGATCGGCATGAGCACGGCGTTGTAGTGCCAGTACCAGTCCCAGTAGAACTCGACCGTCCCGGTGAAGCGCCACGCGAGGGTCGGCACCATCAGCCAGATCAGCGGCGAGCGGGCGCCGATCCCGCCGGCGAGCGCGAGAAGCATCAGCACGGTCAGCCACTTCACCGGAGGCCAGATCACGTCCAGCGGCGAGCCGAGGTTGTCGGTGTAGTCGTACTGCCCGGCGGTGTTCAGCGCCGGGAGGATCACGAAGGTCGCCAGCACGAACCACATCGCGCCCCAGGAGGCGAGCAGCACGCCGAGCGGGCGGTGCTCCCTGCCCCGCAGCGCGATCACGAGTCCGAGCACCGCGACGGTCAGCCCCAGATCCTCCTTGACCAGCACCAGCGGCGCCGCCCACAGCGCCGCGGCGAGCACCCTCCCACGCAGCAGGGCGGTCAGCGAGAAGGCCAGCAGGGGCACGGCGAGCGCGATCTCGTGGAACTGCACCGCCGCCGCGGACTGCAGCCCGAAGGAGAAGACGTAGGCGGCGCCCGCCACCGTGCCGAGGCCCGCTCCGAGCCGGTCGATCGCGAGACGGGTCAGCGGGATCGCGGAGATCCCGAACAGCAGCGCCTGGGTCCACAGCAGCGCCTCGCCGCTGGGCCAGATCCACCACACCGGCGCCAGCAGCGCGAGCAGCGGATGGAAGTGGTCGCCCAGCAGGTTCACCGCATCGCCCTTGATCGGCACGATCGGGGCGCGCAGCTCCCCGTAGGCGCGGAGGAGCTGGGTGAAGATCCCCAGGTCCCAGGACTTCGCGACGAGGTTCCGGAACTGCTGGCTGCCCAGCAGGCCATAGGCGAGGGTGCCGGCGAGCGCGAGCAGCGCGGGCACCAGGAGGCGCAGGCGCGTCGGCTCGGCGGGCTCGGGAGCGGGGCGCGCCCGGCGGGAGATCTCGGGTGCCTGGCTCACAGAGGAGAGGGTAGTCGCCGCGGACCGCACGTCGATCCCGCCCCGCGGGCTCTAGACTCCGAGCATGATCTCGCTGACCAGGGCACGGATGCTCCGAGTCGCCGCCGGTGCCGGCGCCGTCGGGGCGCTGTCGCTCGTCGAGCCGCGTCGGCTGGGGCCGCTCGCGCACGGCGCCTACCGGGTGGGCGTCGCCGCGGCGACCGCCGCGCTCGTCGCGGACTCCTCCCGCTACGACCTGCCGGTGCTGGACCCGGTGCGGGACGGCGTCGTCGCCGGCGGCGTGACGCTGGGGCTGATGGACGTGCTCGAGAGCTTCGACGCCCGGATGGTCGACGTCCTGCGCGGGCTCGGGATGACCCGGCCCCGCCTCGCGCTCGCGGCGCTGGGCGCGGCGGGTACCGCGGCCGTGATCGCGCTGCCGCACCTGGGGGACCCCGACCGCGGGTGGTCGCTGCGCGAGGAGACCTTCGGGGAGCCCGCCGGTGTGCCGCTGCCCTCCGAGGCGCGGGCCCTGATCGCCGCGCTCCTGGCCGACGCCCCGGACGCCCCGGCCCCGCCGGGGGCGGAGGCGCTGCGCGAGCAGCTCGAGACCGCACGGGTCCTCGACACCGGCGGGGTCGGCGCGGACCTGCAGCTCGTGGTGGAGGATCCCCGGCGCCTCGCGGTGCCGCGCCAGCAGCAGTGGCCGGTGCGCGGCGAGTTCCTCCGCGGCGGGATCCGCTACGAGCTCGAGCTCCAGATCGACGGGGGCCGGCTCGGGATGCTCTCGGTGATGGTCCCCGACGAGGAGCCCCGGCTCGAGCACGCCCTCTCCCAGCTCGCCTCCCCGGCCTTCGTGCTGCCCGACCCGGACCGGATCGCGCTGCGCCGGGAGACCGAGGCGCCCTGAGCCCTGCGCCCTGAGCCCTGAGCCCGGAGGCCGAGCCGTCCCCAGCCGGGAGCCGGACCGCCCTGAGCCCTACCCCCTGAGCGTCCGCGCGACCGCCGGCGGCGCGGATCCGTGACCTGATCGGGACCCTCCCTCCCGCAATCCGGTCGTTCGACTCCCGGTGAGGGGAGTCACATGATCAAATGGTGAGCGGCGGTGCGCACCGGACCTCCCGGGGCGACCCTTCGCGCGCGCACCGTCCTCCCTCTCTCCTCGAAGGACGGCGCCGATGCCTCTGCCCAGACCAGATCTTCCCAGACCCCGCGGCCTGCTCGCGGCCTCCGCCGGCACGGCGCTCGTCGCCGGCATGCTGGTGAGCGCCCCCGCGCTCGCCGACGGCGAGACCCCCGAGAAGCTCGGCACCGCCGCCGAGCTCGGCGTCGAGGTCCCCACGGCCGACGAGCTCCGTGCCGCGGGGGAGACCACCGTCCCCGGCCGCTGGCTGGTCGAGGTCGAGGGGCAGCCCACGCTCCGCGGCGGCTCGAAGGCGTCGGCGACCGCCGCGCAGGAGACCGTGGCCGAACGCGCCGAGGACGCCGCGATCCCGCTCAAGGTCCAGGAGAACTTCACCACCGGCTGGAACGGCATGTCCGTCGAGATGGACGACGCCGATGCGCAGAAGCTCAGCGAGGTCGAGGGCGTGCGGGCCGTGTACCCCGTGCTCGAGGTCGCCGCTCCCGAGCCGGCCGACGCGACGCCCTCGGACGTCTACGGCAACGCGATGACCGGCGTGGACCAGGTCCAGCAGGTCGACGGCCTCAGCGGCGAGGGAGTCACCGTCGCGGTGATCGACTCCGGCATCGACTACAACCATCCCGATCTCGGCGGCTCCGGAGTGGACGACGAGACGAAGGACTTCCCGAACGACCGCGTCGTCGGCGGCTACGACCTCGTCGGCGACGCCTACGACTCCCGCACCGGTGAGGCCCCCGTCCCCGACGAGTTCCCCGACGACTGCGGCGGCCACGGCTCCCACGTCGCCGGCATCATCGGCGCCGACGGCGAGGTCGTCGGCGTGGCCCCGAAGGTCGACCTGCTCTCCTACCGCGTGTTCGGCTGCGAGGGCTCCAGCGACACCGAGGTGATCCTCGAGGCGATGGAGCGGGCGATGGACGACGGCGCGGACGTGGTCAACATGTCCCTCGGCGCCTCCTTCATGACCTGGCAGGACTATCCGACCGCGCAGATGGTCGAGACGCTCGTCGACGACGACGTCACCGTGGTCATCTCCGCGGGCAACGAGGGGGCCGCGGGCCTGTTCTCGAGCGGCGCCCCGGGCGTGGCCGAGAGCGCGATCACCGTCGCCTCCGTCGACAACACCCACCGCTCCGCGCCCTTCGCGACCGCGGGCGGGGCCGACCGGCCCTACTCGGCCGCGACCGGCTCGCCGCAGCCGCCGACCGCGGGCGAGCTCGCGCTCGTCGCCGCCGGCGCTCCCGGCACCCCTGCCGCGCAGGCCTGCGATCCGGCGGCCGTGCCCGCCGCCGAGCCGGGCCAGGCCCTGCTCGTCGAGCGCGGCACCTGCGCGTTCCGCGAGAAGGCCGTCGCCGGCGAGCAGGCCGGCTACGACGCCGTGATCCTGTACGACAACGCCCCCGGCGTCGTGAACCCGACGGTCGAGGGCGATCCCGCGCTCACCGTCCCGGTCGTGATGCTCTCCCAGGCCGACGGCCTGGCCCTGCAGGAGGCCCTCGCGGCCGGCCCGGTCACCTGGGCCTGGCAGTCCGGCTCCACCACGGTCGAGAACGGGACCGGCGGTCTCGTCTCCGACTTCTCCTCCTACGGCCTGACCGCCGACCTCGACCTCAAGCCTGACGTCGCCGCGCCCGGCGGCTCGATCTGGTCGACGTTGCCGCTCGAGAGCGGCGGCCACGGCTCCATGTCCGGCACGTCCATGGCGGCGCCGCACGTCGCCGGCGCGGCCGCGCTGCTGCTGGAGGCGAAGCCGGATCTCGCCCCCGCGGACGTGAAGACCGCGATGATGAACACCGCCGACCAGCTCACCTGGTCGCTGCTGCCGGAGCAGGGCTATCTCGAGCCCGTCCACCGTCAGGGCGCGGGCATGCTGAACATGGTCGCCGCGGTGCACGCGACCTCGACCGTCACGACCCCCACGATTTCCCTCGGCGAGGGCGAGGCGGGCCCGAAGGACGTCACCCTGACGGTCACCAACGACTCCGACGCCGAGAAGGTGTACGACGTCGGCTTCGAGAGCGGCGTCGCGACCGCGATCCCGACCAGCAACCCCGAGTTCTACACGGCCGAGGCGACCACCGGCACCTCTGCCGAGCAGGTGACCGTGCCCGCGCACGGCAGCGCGGATGTCACCGTGACCCTCGGCGAGGACTTCGGGATGGACGGCCTCATCTACGGCGGCTGGATCACCCTGACCGGCGCCGACGACGACCTCGTGGTGCCCTTCGCCGGCCTCTCCGGCGACTACCAGGCCCTCGCCGTCCTGGACGACATGGGGATGGGCCTGCCCGGCCTCGGCGTCAGCGACGGCGCCGGCAGCGTGTTGCTGGATCCCGAGGGCGGCCACACCTACACGATGGCCGACGGCGACGTGCCCTACCTCGCCTACGCCTTCGCGCTCCCGGCCGAGAGGCTCGAGATCTCGGCCTACGAGGTGCGGGCCAACGGGAAGCTCAAGGTCGTCAACCCCTCCGTGGGCACGATCGACGCGACCGATCACCTGGGCCGTTCCTCCGAGCCCGAGCTGTACGCCTGGGACGGCACCTTCTCGATGAAGAACCAGAAGTCCCGCAGCGTGAAGGACGGCGACTACGTTCTGGAGATGAAGGTCCTCAAGCCCCTCGGCGATCCGGAGAACCCGGAGCACTGGGAGACCTGGACCTCGCCGCAGTTCACGATCGACTACGCGAACCCGCGTCAGCCCGGGGCCCGCTGAGCCCGGCGAGACGCCACCCGAGGACGGGGCGGCGGCACCTCGATGGTGCCGCCGCCCCGTCCTCGTCGTCGTGCTCGCGCCAGGTCACTCCTCGGGCAGGTCCTCCGGCTCGAGCCGGGTGAAGCGGATCTCCCGCGCCTCGACCTCCCACAGTATCCCGATCGCCCCGTCGTCCAGCGGCTGGACGACCGAGTAGTCGAGGTTCCCGGGCTCGAACAGGCCCACCGGCTCCCAGGTCGCACCGTCGTCGAGCGAGCGCGACAGGGTGCCGAGCCGCCGCGCGAAGGGATCGTGGCTGTTGGTGAACAGCAGCTCCTGCGCCCGCGGGTCCCCGGGCTGCGCTTCGGGGAAGCGCCGGGCGAGCTGGGCGTTGTTGCCCGGGTCGACGAACTGCTCGTCGATCCCGAGGTCCGCCCAGGTCTCGCCGCCGTCGGAGGAGAGAGCGATGCGGCGGTGCCCGCCGCGCGCGTGATCGCGGGAGTTCAGCAGGATCCGCCCGTCGGAGAGCTCGACGATCGTGGTCTCGTCCATGTCCTCGCCCACGGGCTCGCCGCGATGCCAGGTCTCCCCGTGGTCGTCGGACCAGAGCACGTAGGAGCGCACGACCTCGCGGGCCCCGTCGGCCGCGCTCTCGCTGTCGACCTTGCGGGCCCCGTCGGCCGTGCTCTCGCTGTCGGACGGGCGCTCCCCGTCGGCCGGGCTCTCGCCGTCGGCCGTGCCCTCGCCGTCTGTCGTGCCCGTGCCCGCGCCCTCGCCGGCGAGGAACCAGCCCGCGTACGGCTGGACCAGCCGTCCCGCATGCGGTCCCTGCCGCAGCCGCAGCCCCGTCCCGGAGGTGGGGAAGGCGGTGCGGATCAGGTCGGGCGGCGCGGCGATCGCGGTCACCGAGCGGTGGGTCCAGGTGCGGCCCCCGTCGGTGCTGGTGGAGACCGCGGAGCCCATCACGTCCCGGTCCGCGTCGTCGGTGCCGGCCGCGGCGTCCCACACCCCGCGGTCCTTCGCATGGGTGTGGAAGACGTGCACCCGCCCGGCGGGCTCGTCCACGATGAAGCTCGGATCGCAGTACCAGTGCCGGTCCGCGCGGTCCGCCTCCCGCAGGGTCTCGAACCCCTCCCAGGTGCGGCCCCCGTCGAGGGAACGGCGCTGGACCAGGCCCGTCGGGTCCGGGACGTCCTGGCCGGTCTCGCGGCCGTCGAAGGCGGCGAGCAGCTCGCCGCCGCCGAGATCGGCGAGGGCGACGATGCGGTACCGCGGCCACGGCCCCTCCCCGGCGCGGGCGAGGACCGTGGACGCACCGGTCAGCACCGGCAGCTCGGGCGTGGGGGAGGGGTCGTGGCCGAGGCGGATCATCGCGACAGGATCCAGTCCATGTCCAGGCGGGCGATCATGATGGTCTCCTGCTCGCCCTCGTAGGCGAGGAGGAACTCGTCCCGGCCCACGGGGATGATCACCGAGTACTGGCAGGCGCCGGGCGCGAAGACCCGCTTGCGCTCCCAGGACGCGCCGTCGTCGGTGGAGATCTCCACGGCCCCGTTCACGCGGTCGTTCGGGACGTGGTCGGCGTGCGAGAACAGCAGCACCTTCGCCTTCGCGGAGCCGCGGGGCGCGTCCGGGTAGGCGCGGGAGAGCTGGGCGTTGTTGCCCGGGTCCACGAGCGAGGGATCGCGGTGGAGGTCCACCCAGGTCTCACCGCCGTCATGGCTGAGCGCCACCCAGCGCCGGCCGGTGCGCACGTTCTCGCGGGAGTTCATCATGAGGGTGCCGTCGGAGAGCTCGGCGACCTTGTTCTCGTCCATCTGGGTGCCGACCCGGGTGCCCATCTGCCAGGTCTCGCCGTGGTCGTCGGAGAACAGCGAGTACGCGGAGACGTCCTGCCCGCCGGCGTCGTTGCGGAAGAAGCCCGCGTACTGCTGGACCAGGCGGCCCCTGTGCGCGCCGTAGCGCAGCTGGATGCCGGCGCCCGAGGAGGCGAACATGGCGCGGCAGTCCTCGGGCTTGGCGACCTCGGTGACCGAGCGGTGCTCCCACGTGAGCCCCGAGTCGTGGCTCACCGAGAGGTTCGCGCTGGTGACCATGCGGTCCTCGTCGTCGTTGCCGTACTCGCCGTTCCAGATGCCCGCGTCCTTCGAGTACACGCAGAACAGGAAGATCGTGCCGGTCTCGACGTCGACCACGTAGGAGGGGTCGGAGTAGCCGGTCTTCTCGCCGGGGACGGTGGACTCGTTCCCGGCGCGGACCACCTCGGGCTCGCCCCAGGTGCGGCCGCCGTCGGTGGAGCGGCGCTGCCAGATCGAGTTCGGGGCGGGGGCGTCGCCGTGCACGGGCCGCTTGTCGAAGGCGGCGAGCAGATCCCCGTTCGGGGCGACGGCGAGGGCGGGGATGCGGAAGTTCGCCACCCCCCAGTCGCCGGGGGCGGCGAGGACCTGCTCCTCGTAGCTGCCCTGGCGGCGGCCGCGGTCCTTCACCGGGGGGAGGGCGGCGCCGGCCGGCGCCGCGGAGGCGCCTGCGGCTCCGGTGCCGAGGGCGGCGAGCGCGGCGGCGGTGCCGAGCATCCCACGTCGGGTCATACGTGCATCCATCGGGTGTTCTCCTTCGTGTGGTCCTGCCGACGGCAGGGACAGGGGTCCTTCTGGACTCGCCCCGGGACGGGGCGAGAGTCTCGGTCAGGCGCCGGTGACGGCCTCGCGGAACCAGCGGGTGATGCTGGTGGGGTGGGTGATGGCGGTGCCGACGACGACGGCGCGCGCACCGGCGCTCCTCGCGGCGGTGGCCTGCTCGAGGGTGTGCACGCGGCCCTCGGCCACGAGCAGCGAGGTCTCGGGCAGGGTGCCCGCGAGCTCGCCGAGCAGGGCGAGGTCGGGTCCGGTGGTCTTCTCGCGGGCGGGCGTGTATCCGGCGAGGGTGGTGCCGATGATCTCGATGCCGAGCTCCGCGGCGCGGCGGGCGGAGTCGGCGCTGTCGCAGTCGGCCATCAGCGGGATGTCGCTGCGGGCGCGGAGCGCCTCGACGGTCTCGGCGAGGCTGCGGCCGTCGGGGCGGGGCCGGTCCGTGGCGTCCAGGGCGAGGATGTCGGCGCCCGCGTCGATCACGGCGAGGGCGTGATCGAGGGTGGGGGTGATGAACACGCCCTCCTCGCCGTCCTTCCAGATGCCGATCACGGGCACGTCCACGGCGGCCCTGACCTGGCGGATGTCCTCGAGCCCCTGGGCGCGGACGGCGGAGGCGCCGCCCTCGGCCACGGCCGCGGCGACCTGCGCCATGGTGCGCGGATCGCGCATCGGCTCTCCGGGATAGGCCTGGCAGGAGACGATCAGGGTGCCCTCGAGCGCGGCGACGAGCGGCGGGAGCGGGGAAGTCATGGAGAGGATCCTTCCGGGGACGAGCGGGCGGGCGAGGGGACGGTCGACGGCGCCGGACGGCGCGGGCGGCTAGCGGACGGGAGCCTCGACAGCGCGGACGGCGGCGCCGAGCAGGGCGGCGTGCGAGCCGGCGCTCGCGGGCAGCACGGGGGTCAGGGCGACGACGTCCATCGCCTCCTCGGCGATCCCCGCGTCCAGCGCCTCCCGCCAGGCGGGCATGTCCGCCTCGGCGACCCCGCCGGTGAGGGCGACGACGTCGGGGTCCAGGACGTTCAGCAGCGCGCCGAGCACCCGGCCGGTCGCGCGACCGGCGCGGCGGTAGGCCTCGAGCGCGGCGCGGTCGCCGCGGGCGGCCGCGGCGGCGAGCTCCCGGCCGTCCCGGAGCGCGGCCGCGGAGGTCGACGTGGAGACGGGTGCACCGTCGGCGTCGGACACACCCAGCCGTTCTGCGAGGCGCACGATGCCCGGGCCGGAGGCGAGGCCCTCGAGATGCCCGCTGCGGCCGCAGGGGCAGGGGACGCCCTCGGCTCCCGGCACGGGCACGTGGCCGACGTGCCCGGCGGCGCCGTGCGCGCCGACCACCGCCCGTCCGCCCTGCACCTGGCATCCGCCGATCCCGGTGCCGACGGCCATCAGCAGCAGCGAGTCGCGCCCCCTGCCGGCGCCGAAGCGCGCCTCGCCGATCCCGTGCGCGTGCACGTCGTTGAGCACCGCGACCGGCACGCCGAACCGCTCCGCGAAGGGCTCGGCGATCTCCGTGCCGGCCCAGCCGGTCAGGGAGTCTGTGGCGTGGGTGATGCGGCCGCGGACCGTGTCCACGACCCCGGCCGAGGAGATCCCGACCGCGGACACCCGGGCCCCGCCGCGCACGCGCTCGGCCAGCTCGAGCGCCGCGCCGAGGATCGCCGCCGCGCCCTCGGACGCAGGCGTCGGCACCTCCGCGACCCGCTCGAGACGCGGCGACTCAGCGGCCCCGTCGGCATCGCGCGTGCCCGCGCCGGACCCGTCGGCCGCGTGGCTCCCGGCCGCGGGCCCGCCGGGCTCGATGCCGTGGACTAGGGCGGCGCGGATCTTCGTGCCGCCCAGGTCGAGGGCGAGGACCGGATCAGGCACCGGCGCCCGCCCCGTCCAGCAGGCCGACGGCGGCGAGGATCTCGCGGATGCGGTCCACCGCCTCGCCCTCGATCGGCGTCATCGGCGAGGCCATGACGTTGGTGGAGAAGACGCCGAGCTCGCGCAGCGCCGTCTTGAACGCGCCGACGCCCGCGGCCGGCCCCACCTTGTCGGCCGGCTGGAAGACGATCTCGAACAGCTGCGTCAGGCGGTCCTGCTCGGCGCGCACCTGCGCCCAGTCCTCCGCCTGCGCGGC
Source organism: Brachybacterium sp. sponge (assembly GCF_001613775.1). NCBI lineage: Bacteria > Bacillati > Actinomycetota > Actinomycetes > Micrococcales > Dermabacteraceae > Brachybacterium > Brachybacterium sp. sponge. Next base: position 427,204 of record NZ_LRMP01000002.1, read on the forward strand.
GCGGTGCATGCGCACGTAGCCGGCCGGGTCCACGTTGCCGAGCCCCGGCACGGAGCCGTCGGCCCCGGCGAGATAGGCGCCGTCGACGACGACCTCGTGGCCGGTCAGCAGCGCGAGCGGCGAGCCCGCGGCACGGTTCGCCGCCGCCAGGCGGCGGAAGGAGACGTCGTCGCCGCTGGAGTCCTTCACCCCGGCGATCACGCCGTCCTGACCCAGCCGCAGCAGCTGGGCGGGGGAGAGCTTGGTGTGCACGCAGACGGGTATGTCATAGGCCCACAGCGGCAGCTCGGTCGCCGCGGCGACGGCGCGGAAGTGCCGCTCGATCTCCTCGGGGCCGGTCACCGCGTAGAACGGGGCGGTGGCCACGTAGCCGGCGAGGTCGAAGCGCTCCGCCGCGCGGACGTGCTGGATCACCCGGTCGGTCTGCATGTCGATCACGCCCGCGATCACGGGGACCTGCCCGGCGACGGTGCCGGTGACGGCCTCGAGGACCGCCTCGCGGCGTGCGTCGTCCCAGAAGGCGACCTCGCCGGAGGAGCCGAGGGCGAAGATGCCGTCGACCCCGCCCTCGAGCAGACGGCCGACGAGCCGCTCGAGCGAGGGCAGGTCGATCTCGCCCTCGGCGGTCAGCGGGGTCAGCAGCGGGGGGACGACGCCGGTCAGGGCGCGGGAGGCGGTGGTCATGGAGGGTCTCCTGGATGCGTCGGGGGTGCGTGCGGTGCGGTGGCTCAGAGCAGCGAGGGCGCTGCGGCGAGCAGGCTGCGGGTGTACTCGTCCCGCGCCTCGGTGAAGATGCGGTCGGTGGTGTCGTGCTCGACGACCCTTCCGCCGTTCATGACGATGATCGAGTCGGAGATGAAGCGGACCGTGCTCATATCGTGGGAGATGAACACCAGGCCCAGTCCCAGCTCCCGCTTCAGATCGGTGAGCAGGTTCAGCACCTGGGCGCGGACGGACACGTCCAGGGCGCTGGTCGGCTCGTCGGCGACGATGATCTCCGGCTCCAGCGCGAGGGCGCGGGCGATCGCGACGCGCTGGCGCTGGCCGCCCGAGAGCTGCCGGGGCAGCACCTCGAGCGCCGACTGGGGCAGGCCCACCAGGTGCAGCAGCTCCCGCACCCGCGACAGGCGCGAGGCGTCGTCGCCGATGCCGTGCACCCGCAACGGGTCCACGAGCGTCTCCCGCACCGGCAGGCGCGGGTTCAGCGCGGTCGAGGGGTCCTGGAAGACGACCGACACCTTCCGTCCGAGCTCCCGACGGGCGGCCCGGCCGTGCCGCAGCGGCGTCCCGTCGAAGAGGACCTCGCCCTCGGTGACCGGCTGCAGGCCGGTCATCACCCGGGCGAGCGTGGACTTGCCGGAGCCGGACTCGCCGACGATGCCGAGCACCTCGCCGCGGCGGACGGAGACGCTGACCCCGTCGACCGCGCGCAGGGTGTCCGGGCGGAGGATGCCGCCGGAGCGGAGGCGGTGCACGACGTGCACGTCGCGCAGCTCGATCGTCGGCGTCGCCCGGCGGGGGTCGCCGGCCCGGTCGGCGGCGTGGCTGGCGTCGGTCATCGCGATGCTCCTTCGAGGGGGCCGGGCAGCTCGCCCGTCGTGGACACGAGATGGTCGTCGGCCCCGGTGGTGACCAGGCGGGGCCGGGTCGTCGGATCGGCCGACGGGTCCAGCGAGCGCGGGGCGAAGCGGTCGCCGGGGGCGAAGTCGCGCGGCGAGGGCACCGTGCCCTGGACCTGGTGGAGCCGGGCGGCACCCGCCTCGATCGACAGCACCGAGCCGAGCAGCCCGCGGGTGTACTCGTGGCGGGGATCGACGAGGATCTGGCGGTTGCTGCCCTGCTCCATGACCTGGCCCGCGTACATGACGGTGACGCGGTCGGCGAGCTGGGAGACCAGCGCCAGGTCGTGGCTGACGAACACCATCGCGAAGCCGAGCTCGTCCTTCAGCCGGTTCAGCAGGTCCACGACCTGCTTCTGCACGGTGACGTCGAGGGCGGTGGTCGGCTCGTCGGCGATCACGAGCTTCGGGTCGCGGGTCAGGGCCATCGCGATGAGCACGCGCTGGCGCTGGCCGCCGGAGAGCTCGTGCGGGTAGGAGTTCAGCATCCGCTGGGGCTCCAGACCCACCAGCTCCAGCAGCTCCTCGGCGCTGCGGGTGCCGCCGCGCCGGGTCAGCTGCGCCATCTGGGAGCGGATCAGCATCGAGGGGTTCAGCGAGCTCAGCGCGTCCTGGTAGATCATCGCGATCTCGTGGCCGCGCAGGGCGTTGACCTGCTTGGGGGCGAGGGAGAGGAGGTCCTGGCCGTTCAGCAGCACCTTCCCGCTGATCCGGGCGGTGCGGGGCAGCAGCCCCATGACCGCCAGGCTCGCCACGGACTTGCCGGAGCCGGACTCGCCGACCAGGCCCATGGTCTCCCCGGGCCGCACCTGGAAGGAGATGCCGTCGAGGATGTCCACCTCGCCGTGCGCCTCGGGGAAGGCGACGCGCAGGTCCTGCACCTCGAGCAGCGGTGGGATCCCCGGGTCGATCGTCGGCCGCTCGGGACGGGCCAGCTCGGCGGTGCGCAGCGCGGCGAGGGACTCGTGCAGCAGGCGCCGGGTCGTCTCCTCGTCGGTCACCCCGAGCACGTCGGGCTCGTCGGCGCCATCGGCAGCAGGGGTCTGCTCGGCCTGCTCCTCGAGCGCCTTCTCGTCGGCCTCGACGTCGACCTTCACCTTCACGCGCGGGCTCGCCATCGCGTCGGTGAGGCCCTCGGAGAGGATGTTCAGCGCGAGGGTGGTCAGCAGGATCATCAGGCCCGGGAAGAAGGTGGGCCACCAGTAGCCGGACAGCAGCAGCTGCTTGCCGTCGGAGAGGATGTTGCCCCACGACGGGTTCGGCGGCTGCACGCCCGCGTTGATGAAGGACAGCGAGGCCTCGAGCACGATCGCGTCGGCCACCAGCACGGTCGCGAACACCATGATCGGGGCGATGCAGTTGCGGGCGACGTGCTTGGCGAGGATCCAGGCGGTGGAGGCGCCCATGACCTGCGAGGCGGCGACGTAGTCCTCGCCGAACTGGGCGAGCACGTTGGCGCGCACCACGCGGGCCAGCTGCGGCACGTAGAGGAACGCGATCGCGAAGATCAGCACCGGCAGCGAGTTGCCGAACACGGCCACGAACACGGCTGCGAGCGCGATGCCGGGAAAGGACATGACCACGTCGAGCACGCGCATGACGATCTCGGCCAGGAGCTTCGCGCCGGTCGCGGCGATCGAGCCGATCACCGCGGCGGCCACCAGCGCGGCGCCGGTGGCGGCCAGGCCGATCAGCAGCGAGGAGCGGGCGCCGTGGGCGACGCGGGAGAAGATGTCCCGCCCGATCGCGTCGGTGCCCATCCAGTGCTCGCCGCCGGGCGGCTGCACCGGCGTGCCGGTGGTGAGCGGGCCGTGCGGGGCGATCAGCGGCGCGAAGACGGCCAGGATCGCGAGCAGGACGAGGAAGACCACCGCGAGGCGGGAGGCCCAGGGCAGGGCGGTGAAGGGGGCCAGCGGGCTGCCGCTGACGGACTGGAGGCGGGATCCGAGCTTCGGTCGCATGTCAGATGCTCCTGATCCGGGGGTTGACGACGACGTAGAGGAGGTCGACCAGGATGTTCACCACGATGAAGGCGATCGCGACGACGAGCGTCACGCCCTGGACGAGGAAGACGTCGTTGCGGGTGACGCCGTCGAGGATGAGCTGTCCCATGGCCTGGATGTTGAAGATGATCTCGATGATCACGGCGCCGCCCATGAGGTAGCCGACGCGCAGGCCCAGCACCGTGATCGGGGTGATCAGGGCGTTGCGCAGCACGTTGCGGGAGACGACGACGGGATAGGGGATGCCGGCGCCGACGGCGGTGCGCACGTAGTCGCGGTCCAGCTCCTCGACCATCGCGGTGCGGACCACGCGGGTGAGCGAGCCGGCCACGGGGATCGCCAGCGCGATCGCGGGCAGCGCGATGTTGCGCAGATAGGCGGCGGGGTCCTCGAAGAACCCGACCCAGCGGGTCACCAGGGCGGGGAAGATGCCCCACCCGCCGGGGACCTCGCCGAGCCACTGGATCATCAGGATCGCGAGCCAGAACGACGGGGTCGCGAGAGCGGCGATCGTCAGCACGCGGATCACCTGGTCGACCCATCGGTCGCGGAAAAGGGCGGCGAGCACGCCGAGGACCGCGGAGAGCACGATCGCGATCGCGAGGCCGAGGAAGGTCAGCTGCAGAGTGATCGGGAAGGCGCTGGCGACCACCTCGGTGACGGGCACGTTGCCGCTGGTGGTGCCGAGGTCGCCGCGCAGCATCCCGCCGAGGAAGGTGAAGTAGCGAATCCAGATCGGGTCGTTCAGGCCGTTGTTCTCCCGGTACAGCTCCAGCGCCTCGGGGGAGGCGGACTCCCCGAGCGCGAGCCGGGCGGGATCCGACGGCGAGAACGACATGATGACGAAGACGAGCAGGGTGACGCCGAGGATCATCAGCGGCAGGGCGAGCAGTCGTCGCCCTATCAGGCGGACGAGTTGGGACACGCGGTCCTCCGTGGAAGAGCGAGGGGCAGGGGCGGCGGCCGGGCGGGATGCGGGGCCGGTGGTCGCGCGGGCGGCCGGGACGAGGGCCCGGCGCAGTGCCGGGCACGGGCCCGAGCACGGGGCCCGGCGCGGGGCCGACGGGGGAGCGGCCGCCGGGGTCGACGAGCGGGTCGTCGGCCCCGGCGGCGGGGCTCAGGGACGGGTCACGGGGCCTTCGTCGAGGCGACCTCGACGAAGCTCAGACCGGTCAGGGAGATCGGCTCGAAGCCGACCAGCGAGGAGCCGTCCCAGGCCGTCGGGGCCTTGCGGTGGAACAGCGGGTACAGCGGGACCTCCTCGGAGAGCAGGTCGAACAGCTCGCCCCAGGTGGCCTCCTGGGCCGCGGTGTCCGTGGTCTCCAGGCCCTCGGCCAGCAGCGACTGGACCTCCTCGTAGGACTCCTGACCCTTCCAGTGCATGCGGGTGTCGGTCCAGACGTCGCCGCCGTACCACCAGCGCATGAGCAGGTCGGGGTCGTTGCCGAAGACGGAGGGGTCGCCGGGGGCGATCACCACGTCGTAGGCGTCGGGCTTCCCGTCGATCGTGGTGTACACGTCGGCGGACTGCTTCTGCTCGAAGGCGACCTCGACGCCGGCCGCGGCGAGGGACTCCTGGATGATCGGGGTGCACTGGGCGACCCAGTCGTGGTCGGTGCACAGCATCCGGAAGGAGGTCAGGCCCGTCTCGGCGAAGAGGGACTTCGCCTTCTCGGCATCGAGCGAGTAGACGGTCGAGGCCTCCTTGTAGTTCGGGTGCTCCTTCTGCACGAAGCAGCTCGCCGCCTCGGCCTGACCGGACAGGCCCGTCTCGATGACCTTGTCCATGTCGATCGCGTAGAGGAAGGCCTGGCGGTTCTTCACGTCGTGGAAGGGGTTGTCCTCGCTGTTGTTGAACATCGCGAAGAGCAGACCGAAGCCGCCGACGGACTCGACCTCGCCGGTCGCCTTCAGCTGGTCGATCGAGAGATAGGGGACCGAGTCGATGGCCTGCACGGTCTGCGACTGCAGCGCATTGGTGCGGGTGGACGGGTCGGGGATGACCTGCCAGCTCATCGTCTTCGCCTTGGCGGGCATCGGGCCGGTGTAGTCGTCGAAGCGCTCGAACTCGACGATCTTCGAGGCTGCGGAGTTGTCGGTCATCTTCCACGGGCCCGAGCCGACGGGGTTCGAGTCGAAGGCGTCGGGATCCGCCTCGACGGCGGCCTTCGGGACGATCTTCACCGTCGAGAGGCGCTCGGCGAGCACAGCGGTGGGGTGGGCGAGGGTGAAGGTGACGGTGGTGCCGTCCTTCTTCTCGACCGACTCGACGAAGGGGATGAACTGCGCGTACAGCGAGGCGTTCGCCGGATCCTGCACGCGCTCGAAGGAGAACACGACGTCCTCGGGGGTGACGGGGGTGCCGTCGTGGAAGACGGCGCCCTCGCGCAGCGCGATGTCGACGCTGGTCCCGTCGGTCGCGGGGACCTCGGTGGCGAGCGCCGCATAGACCTCGCGGGTCACGGGGTGCAGTTCGGTGAGGCCCTCGAGGGTGTGCCAGTTGACCGCGACGGTGAGCGCCGCCGAGGTGGTCATCGGGTCGTAGCCGTTGGTGCCGAGCTCGTAGCTGATCGCGGCGTCGATGTGGCCGTCGGGGTTCGGCTCGCCGGCGGGCGCGCCGCCCGCGTCGGAGGAGCCGCCGGAGCCGCCGTCGCGCGGGGCGCAGGCGCCGATCCCGGCGACGATGCCGGCGGCGCCGGCGAGGGCGGCGGTGCCGCGGAGGAAGCCGCGTCGGCCGAGACGGCTGGAGGGGTTGGTGATCACCGTTGATGCATCCCTTCTGTGGGTGTCCCCGGGGCCCGTGGCGCCGGGGGTCGAGCGGAGCCCGTCCTCGCGAGTCGACGGAACTCTCGCCGCCCTGCGAAGATCAGACGTATGATGTCTGATGACTGGGAAGAGTACATCACAGTCGGTGCGGTCGCCGCCACCCGGTGAGGCGGCCGTGATCGAGCGGTGACCTGGTCCGGGTCCGTTTCCCGTGCGCCGTCGAGCGTGCGGGGCGGAGGGCGGCCCGAGCAGGAGCAGCGCCCTCCGGCCCGGACCTCGGGAGGAACGGCTTTCGCAGGCAGACGTCAGAATGCAGGCATGATGGGGCACGGCCGTCGATGACGGCGGGCCCGGGGAGGAGGCGCATCGTGCGCAGCAAGGGGACCGGCGTCACCGCCGTCGACCGCATCCAGGAGCTGATCCTGGAGGAGGGGCTCGCGCCCGGCGACCCGATGCCCACCGAGGCCGCGCTCTGCGAGCGGCTGGGGATCTCCCGCTCCTCGGTGCGCGAGGCGATGCGCACCCTCGCCTCCCTCGACATCGTCGAGGTGCGCCACGGCCACGGCACCTTCGTCGGCGCCCTCTCCCTCTCCCCGCTCGTGGACGGGCTGCTGTTCCGCACCCGGCTCGATGACCACGGCGACCTGCGCGCGCTGCGCGAGGTGGTCGAGCTGCGGATCGCGCTGGACCTCGCGGTCGCCGAGCAGCTGGTGGAGATCTACCGCGGCACCGAGAACCCCGAGCTCGAGGGCCACGTGGAGACCATGCGCGAGCTCGCCTCGGCGGGGGAGCCCTTCCCCGAGGCCGACGCCGCCTTCCACACCGTCCTGTTCTCCCGTCTGCCCAACAGCCTCCTGCGACAGCTCGCCCAGGCGTTCTGGGAGGTGCACACCACCGCCGTGCCGCTGCTGGGGATCGCCCCGGCCCAGGACATCCTCGATACCGTCGAGGCGCACCGCGCGATGCTCACCGCGCTCGAGGCGGGGGACGCGGCGGCATACCGCGAGGCCGTCCACCAGCACTACCGGCCGCTGGGCCGCGTGCTCGACGCCGCCGGGGAGGGCGAGGACGCTCCCCTCGGAGAGGCCTGAGCGCCGTGGAGCCGGAGGACGTCCTCGATCTGGTCCGCGCCCGGCCCTGGGCGGGCGCGCCATGGGCCCGCGAGCTCGTCGACTCCTTCCCCGGCCGTCTCCGCGCGGCCCTGACGCGCTGGGACCTCCGGATCGTGTGGGCCTACACCGACGGCGCGGAGCTGCCGGTGCTCGAGGTGCGCGGTCGCGGCAACGGCCCCGCCGTGCTGAAGCTGTGCGGGCACGGCAGTGATCACGACCAGCAGGTGCGGGTCCTCCGTGCGGCCGACGGGCGCGGCTACGTGCGCGTGCTCGACCATTCCGAAGAGATCGGCGCGACGCTCCTCGAGCGCCTCGGGGCGCCGCTGCACGCCACCGCCGCCACGCCGGAGGCCGAGGTCGACACGCTCGCCGACCTGCTCCCGGCCACCTGGGACCTGCCGAGCGCGGTCGGGGAGCCGCACGCCCCGTCGCAGAAGGCGAGGTCGCTGCTCGCCCTCGTCGACGGCGCGCTCGAGGCGCCCGCGGACCGGCACCGCCCCGTGCTCGAGGCGGCCCGCCGACTCGCCGTCGCCCTGGTCGAGGACCCCTCGCCGCGCCAGGTCGTCCTGCACGGGGACCCGCATGCCGGCAACGCCCTGCGGCGGGGAGCCGAGCACGTGCTCATCGACCCCGACGGCTTCCTCGGCGAGCCCGAGTGCGACGCGGGCGTCGCCCTGCGGGACCACCAGCAGCTCCTCGACGACCTGGAACGCCGCGCCCCCGGTGCCGCACGGCGACGCCATGGCGCCCTCGTCGCGCGGACGGCGCAGCGGCTCGAGCTCGATCCCGAACGGATCACGGCGTGGGCGCACCTCGAACGGGTCACCACCGGGATCCACCTGCGCAGCCTCGGCTGGGCGTCGGAGGGAGAGAGCTGGCTGCGGACGGCACGGCTCCTGCTGCTCTGAGCGCTCCGCGACGCCTCAATTGCTGCTGCGCGCCCTCTTCGCCCGGATCAGATCCAGCACGATGCAGCCACCGACGATCGCCAGGCGCAGGGGTGGCGGCACCGTGGGATCGAAGCCGAGCACGTACCGGCTGTGCCCGAGGAACCCCCGGCTGAGACCGGCCCACTCCCGGGCCGACCGCGCGGCGACGGCCTCGCCGTACCGGAACTCGTAGTCGAGCCCCAGCATGTCGCCGTGCAGCTCGAGCTCCGCCCCGTCGGCGAGGGTCATGCTCACCTTCGTCGAGAAGACCGAGAAGCGGCTGCGCAGCTCGGCGACCGGAGTGCCGTCGGGCGCGGAGAGCTCGAAGCGGTCGAAGCCGATCCCGGGCGGGTCCTCGACATGGAGCAGCGGCGTGCCGTCCGCATCGGCGACGTCGAGCGATCGTGCGCCCGAGAAGAACCGGGCGACGCCGCTCCCGGTGGTGGTCACGCGCCCCACGGCGCGCTCACCGGCGGCGTCGAGGATGTCGAAGTCGTTGGACATGAAGCCCGTGACCTGCTGCATCACGAGCGTGTCATGGGCCAGGAGGGTCGAGGGTCGGGGGCTGTCGGCCGCAGAGTCCATGCCCGCACGGTAACAATCACGTGCCGCGCTACGGTGGGGTCATGACCGACGCCGACGACTCCCCGCAGCTCGCGGGGCTGGACATCTTCCTCCCGTCCCCGCCGCCCGATGTGGAGCGGCAGGAGGCCTTCCTCGACGAGGCCGCGGCGCTCGCCCTGGACGGTCAGCCGATCACGGTGTACCTGCAGGACGAGGACGCCTGGGCCTTCGAGGAGTGTGAGCCCGTCCGCGCCCTGATGGAGTCCGCGGGGGATGCCGTGCTGCCGGTGACCCTGCTGGGCCTCGACATCGTGGTCAGCGGCACCTACCCGACCACCTCGCAGATGCAGCGCTTCGCGCAGGCGGGCGCGGCCGAGCGGGCGAAGCCGTCGGCGGCCGCCGCGGCCTGCGGTCCGGGCGGTGCGGCTCCGCTCCCGCGCGAGGCCGGCGGCTTCGCGGCCCAGCTCATGGGCGCCGCGCCGGCCGCAGCCCGGCCGTCGGGCGGTCCCGACATCGGCGGGCGGCGCAACCTCATGGGCGGCGACACCGGGGACGGCCTGCCCGGGCGCTGACGCCTCGGGGGCCGGGGCGGGTGCCCTTGCGGGTCCTCGGCGAACAGGACCCGCAGCCCGGGGGCATCGTCCCGTCGGCCCGCAGACCCGTCGGATTGCTGGCTCGCCGCCTCAGAGCGAGCAGGCGACCCCGTTGAACCCGTGGTTGCAGTAACCGGTGGGGTTCTTCTCGAGGTACTGCTGGTGCTCGGGCTCGGCGGTGTAGTAGACGCCGTTTCCGGCCTCGGCCAGCGGCGCGAGCTCGGTGGTGATCGCCCCGCGACCGGCGGAGTCCAGCGCCTCCTGGTAGCGGGTGGCGGAGTCGCGCACGATCTCGCCCTGCGCGTCCGTGGTCCAGTACACGGCGCTGCGGTACTCGGTGCCCACGTCGTTGCCCTGGCGGTTCGCGGTGGTCGGGTCGTGCTGCTGCCAGAACTCGGTCAGCAGCGCTCGCAGGGTGTCCTCGCCGCCGGTGTAGATCACGCGCACGGCCTCGGCGTGGCCGGTCCGGGCGGAGAACACCTCTTCATAGGTGGGGTGCGGCGTGTACCCGCCCGCGTAGCCGGCCGAGGTGGTGTGCACGCCGGGGATCTGCCAGGCGATCCGCTCGATGCCCCAGAAGCAGCCGCCGGCGAGGATCAGCTCCTCGGAGCCCTCCGGCCACGGGTGCGGGTCGCGGGGCGCGTCGGGCCCGAGCATGTCGGTGCCGAGCACGAGGTGCTCGCGCGCGAGCGGGTAGGGGTAGGCGTCGCGGCCGGGCAGGGCGTCCTCCGGCGCGACCATGTCCTTCTTGTGCGCGTACAGGAGATCCATCATCTGCCACATGCCCAGCACGGTAGCCCCGGTCGGCACCGAGCGGGAAGGGCGAGCGACGCCGGTCACGCCGGTTCCGCCGAGGGCGTGACAGCGAGAAGCGGAGACCCCGGCACCACGCATCGGGAGAGAAGGCGAGGGCCCGGCACCACGCATCGGGAGGAGGGGCGAGACTTCGGCGTCACGCATCGAGAGCCCCGGGCAAGCCCGCTGCTGTCCGTTGTCGGACGTCTCCTCCACATGCCGGGCGATCCACATCCTTGCGCCGATGCTGGCGCGTCGTCGACGAGGCGACCAGGCTGGGCTCGTCAGGTCGCGCCGCTCTCGGAGCTGTCGCGACCACCGCAGAGCGAGGGGAGGAGAGCCATGTCGGAGTCCGCACTGGACTGGGCCGATCAGCTGTCGCGTCTCCTCGACACTGCCCCGTCGGCCGAGGCGCTCGCCGCAGAGGAGGACGCCGCGCTGATCGATCTGATCGCTGCGACGGAGCGTGCCAAGGGACGTCTCGCTGCGGCGCAGGCCCGGGCCGAGGCCGCCTTCTGGGATGCGCAGATCCGCGATCAGCAGCGACAGGGAGTGCCCAGGGGACAGCGGGGCCGCGGCATCTCCGACCAGGTCGCCCTCGCCCGTCGCATCACCCCGAAGCAGGCGTCCGACGAGGTCGCGCTCCACCGGGTGCTGCTCGGATCCCTGCCGCGCACCAGCGAGCTGCTCGAGGCGGGGGAGATCAGCGAGTACGCCGCCCGCCGGGTCGCCGAGAACGTGCTGGTGCTCGAGGAGGAGGACCGGGCCCGCGTCGATGTCGACCTCGCCGACCAGCTGCCATCGGTCACCGCACGGCGGGCCGGAGACCTCGCCCGCGCCCGGGCACAGGAGCTCGACGCCGGAGCGGCGGTGCGGCGGCACCAGCGCGCGGTCGCCGGCCGACGGGTCTCGCTCCAGCCGGCCGTCGACGGCATGTGCATCCTTCGCGCCACCCTCCCCGTGAAGGACGACGTCGCGGTGCTGAGAATGCTCACCGAGGCCGCGCGATCGGCGAAGGCCGCGGGAGATCCGCGCACCAAGGGCCAGATCATGGCCGACACCCTCACCGCCCGCGCCTGCGGGCTCGAGAGCCCCGACGACATCCCCGTCGAGATCCAGCTGCTCATGACCGACATGACCCTCCTCGCCGACGAGGAGGCGACGGCATGGATCGACGGCCATCCGCTTCCCGGACGAATCGCCCGCGACCTCGCGCTCGGTGTGCCGACGCTCCCGTCCCCAGGACACGTGGCCGCAGATGCTCCCGCACCCCCGCCCGAGCTCAGCAGCGGGGCACGATGGATCCGTCGCCTCTACGCCGATGTCAGGACCGGAGATCTGACCGGGGTCGACGCCAGGCGGCGCCTCTTCCGCGGACAGGTCCGCCGCTTCATCCTGCTGCGCGATCAGCGCTGCCGCACGCCCTGGTGCGATGCGCCGATCCACGACATCGACCACGCCCATCGCTTCGCCGACGGCGGCAGCACCGACGCGGACAACGGCATCGGCCACTGCCAGCGCTTCAACCTCGTCAAGGAGATGCCGGGATGGGAGTCGACGGTCGACCCCTCGAGCGATGACCGAGCGCACCGCCTCACGATCAGGACCCCCACCGGGCACGTCTATCACTCCACCTCCCCGCTGCTGAGAAATCTCCTGGACGGGGAGGACGGAGCCCGCGCTGAGATCCTCGCGGACGAGCCCGTCGACGACCGCGACGCCCCGGACCCCGCTCATCGGCAGAGCACGACCGTCGCGGACGACGATGACGGGCCGTCGGATCCCGAGGAGCTGCCGGAAGCGCGCACGGGCTGATCAGCCGTGGTCGACTCGCGTCGGCCCGCACTGCGGCCCGGCCACCCCGGATCTCACCGGCCTCGCGGCATCACGGCGATCCACAGTGCGACGACGGCGACCGCAGCGACCACCAGGGCCCACGGTCCGAGCTGCACCTGCGCGAGCAGCACGACGAGCATCCCGCCCACCAGCGTCAGCACGAGCACCCCGGTGAGCGCACGCAGCGCGAGGCGCAGGGCGTCGCGGTCGAGAGCCCCGTGCGCGGGCATGACTGCCGCGAGCGCGAAGGCGGCATGGCCCGCGAGCAGCAGCAGACCCGTCGACCCGGCGAGCACGATGTCCAGATCGGCCCGCACCGCCAGCGCGATCACCACCGTCGTCGGCGCCAGCAGCCCGAGGTCGGTGTCGGGATCGAGCCACTGCGCGGCGAGGGCCGTCAGACAGGCGAGCCCCACCAGCACGACGCCCAGGTGCATCGCTGCCAGTCCCGGGCCGGACAGCGCGAGCGCCGCCGCGGCGAGCGTCGCCGCGGTGCCGGTGCCGCGCAGCACCCACTGCACGGGACTGATCCCGCGCAGCGCGAGAAGCGCATCGGCGACCGGGTCGAGCAGGGACGTCAGCCGCATCAGGACCTCCTCCGTCGCGGTGCACCGCGCGCGGCGGACAGCGACAGCAGCACCGGGGCCAGCGAGGCGGGTCCCTCCCACGCGGTGACCGGGACGCCCGCCTCCCGCAGCTCGCGCACCGTCCGCTCCCGCTCGAGCCTCCGCAGCGCCCACGCCTCGGGCCAGAAGCGCTCGGAGACCCGGCCCTCGAGCCGCAACGGCCGCCCGCGCAGCACGGAGGTGTCCCCGACGCTCGGCGGGAGCGTGTCCACGACGATCACATCCGCGCCGTGGGCGACGAGCTCCCCAATCCTGGTGATCACCTCGGGGCGGAGCAGGGGCGAGCACACCACCGTCAGCGTGCCGGTCCGCACCGCGGGCAGGCGGGGGAGGGGACGGAGCGCGCCCGGGTCTCGGGCCGCGCGGGACAGCGCATCGGTGAGCACCCGCAGCTGACGGGGGCCGGAGCCGGGCGGCACCGCGCCGATCAGCCGTCCGATGTCGAGCAGCGCGACCCGGTCGCCGACGCCGAGATAGTGGCGTGCCACGGCGGTCGTGGCCCGGATCGTCATGTCGAGGCTGGTGGGCGCGTCCTCGCCGGCCCAGGGCGCGGGGGAGACGTCCGCGGTGGTGTCGGTGACGACGAGGACCTCGGTGTCCTGCTCGGTGAAAGTCGCATTGGTGTGCAGCTGCCCGGTGCGACTCGTGACCCGCCAGTTGATCCGGTGCAGTCGGTCCCCGGGCCGGAAGGCGCGCACCTCCGACAGCGCGGTGCCGTCGCCGAGGCGCCGCGAGAGGTGCGCACCGCTCACCCCGATCGGGGTGGGGACGTCCACAGGGGCATCCAGCACCACGGAGGAGGGGACCACCTGGAGCGACACCGGGGGCAGGTCTACCTGCGCCCGGAAGGCGCCCAGCGGATCCGCGACCAGCACGTGCACCGGCCCCACCTCGATCCGGCCCCAGCGCCGGGCCCCGATGCGCAGCGCCGCCCCGCCGTCGCCGGTGAGGGAGCCGTGGCGCGGGGCCAGATCCGCATGCGGCGGCCTCGGGACGCTCGCCGTGGTCAGCAGGCCCGGACCTGCGGTCACCGTGGCGCGCGCCGCACCGTCCTCGTCGATCCGCCGACGGTTCAACTGCAGCGACGGGGCGGGGTAGGAGCGCTCCTCGCCACGGGCCGTGCGGCGGGCGAGCGCCAGCAGAGACCAGGCCAGCAGGGGCAGCCCGGCGAGGATCAGCGCGGGCTCCCCGCGCAGAAGCGCGAGGGCCAGGGCGAGCACGCCCACCGCGGAGGCGCGGACGAGCGCAGCGGTGGGACGGGGGCGCAGCGCGGGTGCGGGCGGCTCCGTGCGACCCGACGTCCCCGTGGACCCTGCTGTTCGCTGAGCACCCGCCGTACCGAACGTCGTCCTCGCCATTCCGATGCCCGGCGCTCCCGAGGCTCCTGTCGCTCCTTCGGTCCCCGGTGCCCCCGAGGCCCTGTCCGCTCCTCCTTCTCCCGCGGCCGGGCTCATGACGGGGACCGGGCCGGCTGCGGGGAGGCGACCGGCACCGGCACCTGCTCGAGGACCGCGTCGACGACGCCCGCGCCGGTCGCGTTCTGCAGCCACAGCTCGGGCCGGACGGTCACGCGATGGTCCAGCGCCGGATGCGCGAGCTCCTTGACATCCTCCGGCACCACGTAGCCGCGACCGCGGATCACCGCGAGGGCGCGGGCGCAGGTGATCAGGGCGAGGGTGCCGCGCGGCGAGGAGCCGACCAGGGCGTTCTGGTGGCGCCTGGTCGCGGCGACGAGGTCCACGGCATAGCGGCCCACGGCGTCCTCGACGTGCACCTCCTCGACCGCCGCCTGCAGGGCGAGCAGCTGCTCCGCGTCGAGCACCTGCGCGACGGTCTGCTCCTCGCGCCGGCGGTCGATCCGGCGGGAGACCACCTCCCATTCCTGCTCGGCGCTCGGATAGCCGAAGGACAGCCGCAGCAGGAAGCGGTCCAGCTGCGCCTCGGGCAGCGGATAGGTGCCCTCGTGCTCGATGGGGTTGGCGGTGGCGAGCACATGGAAGGGGACGGGCAGCGGCCGGGTGGTGCCCTCGACGGAGACCTGCCGCTCCTGCATCGCCTCGAGCAGCGCCGACTGGGTCTTCGGCGGGGTGCGGTTGATCTCGTCGGCCAGCAGAAGGCCGGTGAACACGGGGCCGGGACGGAACACGAACTCGCCGGTGCGCTGATCGAACACCTCGGCGCCGGTGAGATCGGCGGGCAGCAGGTCGGGAGTGAACTGGGCGCGGGCGAAGGGCAGGCCGAGCGCCTGGGCGAAGGAGCGGGCGGCGAGGGTCTTGCCCAGCCCGGGCAGGTCCTCGAGGAGGACGTGGCCGCCGGCGAGGAGTCCCGTGAGCACCAGCTCGAGGGACTGCCGCTTGCCGACGACGGCCGTCTCGACGGTGTCGAGCACGCGCCGTGCGGCGTCGGTCGCGGCGGTGGTGCTGAGGGCGGGGGTGGTGGTCATCGGGGCCTCTCCTCGCGCGGGGCGAGCTCGTCGAGATAGCGGTGCAGGGCTCTGCGGTCGATCGGCGGGAAGGGCTGCTGGGAGCCCTCCGCGGCGCGGGCGGCGCGGACGAGCTCGGAGAGCTCCGGGCCGAGCGGCGGGGCATCCGGGTCGCGAGACCGTTCGTCGGCGATGTCGGCCAGGACCAGGGCGAGGCCGCGGCCGGTCATGCGGCGGTGCGGCTGCGCGCCGTGGATCAGATCCTCCAGCCGACGCACCCGCACGTCCTGGGCATGGGGGAGGGCGTAGTCGGCGTCGAGGTCGAGGCGCGGGGCGCGCGAGGGCTCGGCCCGGTCGGCGCCGACGTGGAGGAACCACCAGGCTGCCCCGGCGAGGAGGCCCAGCGCGATCGGCAGCGGCAGCGGGAGCACGAGGCCCATCAGCGCGAGGGCGAGGGTGAGCAGGACCGCGGCCGCCGTGGTCACGACGGTCCGCCACATCAGGCCCAGGAGGGTGTTCATGCGTCTGCACCCCCGTCGCCGCCGCGGGCACGCCGACCGCCGGCGGGCCCGATGTCGCGGGAGCTCTGACCGGCCGCGGGCCTGCCGCTGCGGGGGCGCGCGCCGGTCATCGACCCGACGTCGTGGGCGGCCCCGCCGTCGGCGGAGCCGTCGTCGCGGGCGCGGGCGCCGGACATGCGCGCCGCCGCCGTGGCCTCGAGCCCCGCCGTGAGGCGGTCCAGGCTCGTCATCGCGACGGCGCGGTCCTCCTCCGTGAGCGGCTCCGGATCGAACAGCGCCCTACCGTAGAGGGCGGCGAGGTCGTCGAGGGCGGCGCGGTCCAGGTCGAGCGCGGCCAGCACCTCCACGATGAACTCGAATGTGGTGCGGGAGGGGTGCCGGGTGACGCCCGCCGCGGCGAGGGAGCGCTCCAGCGCCGTCCACGCCGCGATCACCGCGTCCTGCGCGTCGACCAGGCGTGCGAGCGGGTCCCGGGCCTCGGCGAGCGCGGTCCGGGCCTGCGCGGCGGTGAGCTCGTCCTCGGAGGCGGCGGTCGCCGGGGCCGGAGCGGGTCGGGCCAGCGCCCTCATCCGCACCGCGAGCCACACCGCGAGGACCGCGAGGGCCAGACCGAGGAGGGAGAGCAGCACGAGCAGCGGGGCGGCGCCGAGTTCGGCCCGGGGCCGCCGGTCCGGGGCTTCCGGGGTGCTCCAGCCGGGGTCCGACCAGCCCTCGGCGGTCGGCGCAGGGGACGGCTCCTCCCGCTCCCTCGATCCGCCCGAGCACGTGATCGGAGCACGCTCGGCGGCGGCCCCGAGGGCGACCGCGCCGAGTCCTCCCAGCGCGGCGAGGAGCAGCAGCAGGGCGATGACGCGACGCTGCGTCCCCTGGGCGGTGCTCACGGCCGATCGGGCTCCTCGCCGGGCGGTGCGGCGTGCGGGGAGGCGACCACGACGGACTGCTCCCCGTCGATGCGGGTGAGGATCAGCGTGGCGCGCTCCTCGCCGAAGCGGCGGGGCCGCAGCTTGCGACGCAGCTCGTCGGGCTCGACCGCGGTGCCCCGCTTCTTGATCTCGAGCACCCCGAGCCGGTGCTCGCGCAGGTAGGAGGTGAGGCGCTTGAGGCCGAAGGGCATCACATCCCGCACCGCGTAGCCCTTCGCGAAGGGGGTGGTGACGCGGCGCTCGGAGGTCAGGTACGCGATCGTGGGGTCCAGGGTGCGGCCGTCGATCCGGGCGGCGAGCTCTCCGATCAGCCCGGCGCGGATCACGGCGCCGTCGGGCTCGTAGAGGTGGTCGGCGAGCGGGCCGACGGAGGGGTCGCCGGCGGAGTCCGCGCCGCGGTCCAGACGGTGCGCGCCGTCGCGGCCGATCAGCACGGCGGAGGAGGCGATGCCCTCCCGGGCGAGCGGCCCGCACCAGGCGGTCGCCTCGAGCACCTGCCCGTGGAAGGACAGCCACTGCACCTCGACGTCCTCCGGCAGGGCGTCGCGGTCGATGCCGGGGCCGAGCTTCGCGCCGAGCGGGCCGGCGGCGCCGTCGCGGCCGAGGCGTCGGGCGAGGTCGAGCACGGCCGAGAGCGGCGGCTCGTACTCCTCGGGGTCGTGGAGGCGGCGGGAGCCGCCGCGGGCGGGGGCGCGTCGGGCAGGGTCCAGCCAGATCCCCTCGGTGTCGCGGGGGTCGTGGCCCTCCGCCCGGCCCAGGCGCGCGCTCGCGTTCGGGAAGGGGCGCAGGTTCACGGTGGCGACGGCGACGGTGACCGGATCGCGGTCCACCGCCTGGACGTCCAGGCCCAGCGCGGCCATCGCCATCGAGTCCCCGCCGATGCCGCAGCCGAGATCCGCGACGGAGGCGACTCCGGCGCGCTGGAAGCGCTCTGCGTGCATCGCGGCGACGGGCAGGCGCGTGGCCTGCTCGAGGCCGTGCGGGGTGAACAGCATGGTGCTCGCGAACTCCCCGAACTTCTCCGCGGCGCGGGCGCGCAGACGGGACTGGGTGAGCACCGCGGAGACGAGCTCGGGGGAGTGGCCTGCCTCGCGCAGGCGGGTCGAGACCCGCAGCGCCTCCTTCTCCTCGTAGGGCGGTAGGGCGTTCAGCAGCGCCCACCCGGAGGGCTGCAGCACGGGCTCGATCCCGCGCATCGCGGCAGCGGCGTCATCGGAGGTGGGGGCGACCATCGTGCCAGCGTACCGCCCATGCCGCGGCGCCGATCGTCGCGGCACGGGTCGTCGCTCAGGCGCGCACGTCCAGGACCAGCTTGCCGCGGGTGTGGCCCTCCTCGAGCCGGCGGTGCGCCTCGGCGATCTGCGCCAGTGGCAGCACCTCGGAGACCTCCAGCGGATAGCGGCCCGAGCGGATGCCCTGCGCGAGGCGATCCAGCCGGTCCCGTCCCGGCACGATCGACGGCACCCGCGCCTCGATACCGCGCTCGAGGGCGGGGGAGAGGTCGGCGAGGCTGGGCAGGGCGACGATGCGGCCGCCGTCGGCGAGCTGGTCCAGGCTCGGCAGGAAGGTCGAGTGGTAGTGGGTGTCCAGCACGACGTCGACGCCGCGCCCGTCGGTGAGGCGCTGGACCTCCTCGGCCCAGTCGCTCGTGTCGTAGGGGATCGGGGTCGCGCCCAGCTCCCGGATCCGCTCGGCGTTCGCGGCGCGGCCGGTGGCGAGCACCTGGGAGGCCCCGGCCTCGAGCGCCATCGGGATCAGCAGCTGGCCCACGCCGCCGGTGCCGCCGTGGATCAGCACCGTCTCGTGCTCGGCGATCCGGGCGGTGTCCTGCACGACGGCGATCGCGGTGAGGCCGACGAGCGCCAGCCCGGCCCAGCGGGGCAGGTCCTCCTCGGCGGTCTCGCCGGGGATCGGGGCGAGGTCGTCGGCCGAGATCGCGATGACCTCGGCGGCGACGCCGCGGGAATCGCTCGGGCCGCGCATGCCGAACACGCGCGTGCCGACGGTGAGGCCGCGCGAGCCGAGCTCCGCCTCGTCCAGGCCGGAGCCCGCGCCGATCACGGTGCCGGCCATCTCACGGCCGGTCCCCGCGGGCAGCGCGAGGTCCTTCGCCCGTCCCGAGGACCCGTCGCGGATCTTGTAGTCCAGCGGGTTCAGCCCCACGAAGCCGACCTGGACGAGGACCTCCTCGGGGCCCGGCTCGGGCACCGGGGCGTCGTGGTGGAGGGTCAGGACCTCGGGGCCCCCGAAGCTGTCGTATCGGATCTCGCGCATGCCCACCATGATGCACCTGCCGCGCCGCTCGTGGCCATGGCTATGGACGGGGGCCGCGACGAAGCGGGCCGGCAGCCGCGATCAGCCCGCCGGGAGCCAGCGACGGTCCCGTCCGCCGCGGCCGGGCATGGGGGATCATGGAGCCTCGCCCGCGGCGACATCGGCCCGCCGCGACCTGCGCCTCGACCCGCCGCAGAAGGAGGACCATGAGCGTCGAGAGACTCTCGCCCTGGCAGTGGCGCGAGGAGATCCTCACCGCGGTCACGCCGCCGCGCTCCGTCGACACCGTCCCGCTCGAGCAGGCCCGCGGCCGGGTGCTCGCCGCCGCGGTGCGCAGCCCGGAGCAGGTCCCGGCGCTGCCGATCGCGGCGATGGACGGCTTCGCCGTACGGAGGGCGGATCTCACCGCGCCCGGCACCACCGTGCTCCCGGTCGCGGCCGAGCTGCCGGCCCGCCCCGGCGAGGTCCCCGACCTGCCCTCGGGCAGCGCCGCCCGGATCATGACCGGCGCCCCCGTGCCCCGCGGCGCCGACGCCGTCGTCGAGGTGGAGGCGACCGACTCCGACCCCTTCGGTCCGGCCCCCGCCGTCGTCGCCCTCGCCCTCGAGAGCCTTCCCGTCCCGGGCCGTCACGTGCGTGGGGCGGGGGAGGAGATCCCGCTGGACGCGCCTCTGGCCCTGGCCGGGGACCGCGTCGGCGCGGGGCTCGTCGGCCTCGCCCGGACGCTCGGGATCGACGCCCTCGAGGTGCTCCGCCCGCTGCGCGTCGCCGTGGTGGTCACGGGCGACGAGCTCACCGCGGACAGCTCCTCCGACCGACCCGGCGCGGACCCCCTGCCGGGCGCGGTGCGCGAGTCCAACGGGACGATGCTCGCCGCCGCCCTCGCCGCCGACGGCGCGCATGCGCTCCCGCCCCGGCACTGCGGCGACGACCCTGCTGACCTGCGGGAGACGCTCGACATCGCGGCGGGTGAGGCCGACCTCGTGCTCACCACCGGCGGAATCGGCCACGGCGCCTACGACGTCGTGAAGCTGCTGCTCGGCGAGCGAGGAGCGGGGACCTCCCGCTTCGTGCATCTCGCACTGCGCCCCGGCGGTCCCCAGGGCCGTGGCACCCTGCCCGGCGGTGTCCCCGTCGTGCACCTGCCGGGCACGCCCGTCGGCGCGCTGGTGGGCTACCACCTGTTCGTGCGCCCGCTGCTGGATCGTGACGGCGCCGCGCCCCGGCGGATGCTCCTGGGCGGGGAGGGGGACGGTCTCCGGCGCGGTCCCGCCGGCACCGTGCACGCCCTGCCCGGGCGGCGGGAGATCGCGGCCGACGGCCGGGAGGTCGTGCACCTCGTGCCGGGTCGGCGGCTCGCCCCCTACGGACGGGCGGACTCGATGGTGCTCCTGGAATCGGAGGGGCCCGACGGCGGCGGGACGGACGACAGCGGGACGGGACCCGACGGCGGCGCAGCGGCTAACGGCTGGACGGAGGCCGACGGCCCGACGGAGGCCGGGAGCGGCGAGCTCGCCAGTGCGCCGGAGCGGAGCGTGCTCGTCCTGGCGCTGTGACGCTCCTGCGTCCCTCAGCGACGCGAGGTGCCAGACTCCTCCAGCTGGCTCCGTCGAGCGTCCTGGGATCGTCGCGTCTGCTCGCGCCGGGCGTGGCGGCGTCGGACGATGTCGCGGGCCCAGGAGGCCATCATCGAGATCGCCGCCCCGAGGGCGAGACCGAGGGACAGGGCGGCGAGCCAGGGGCTGTAGAGGAGCCCGGCGCCCAGGGCCAGGACGAGGGCCCCGAGCCCGATGGGCCACGCGCCGACTCCCCGGTGTCCGAGCAGATCGCTCAGCGCGATCGCGGCGACGATGCCGAGCGCGAGCACGAGCAGGTGCAGAAAGGTCACGATTCGAGCATAGCTTCGCCGCACCCCGTACCCGTGGGTCAGTTTCGTCAAGCCGCGTCCATCGCAGGCGTTATGGTGAGCCGTGCCTGCCGAGAGACCTGGGCCACAACCAGGTCCCGGGCGTACATGGCCGCCGGGTCACGTCGCCGTGACCGAGCGTGGCGCCGCCCCGGTGGGACAGGGCGCGCCCGCGGCGCGCCGACGACGAGACGGATGACGCAGGGAAGGGACCCGACGGATGATCAACAGCGTGTCGAGGGGGAAGCGTGATTAGGTTCGTCTCCCTCAGAGTGCTGACCTACGTGATCCTGGCGTTCGTCGCCACGAGCTTCGCGTACCTCCTGTCCGCCTCGCTCATGCATCCCGAAGAGGTGCTGTACCCGCCGATCGCGACGGAGCCGGTCCCGGCGGCGACCGCCCAGCACTACCTCGACGTGCGCAACGTCAACCCCGACACCCCGCTGTTCGAGCGGTACGCCAACTGGCTCGGCGGCCTCATCCGCGGTGACCTCGGCGTGACCACCGGCACGAACAAGTCGATGGTCCCGGTGCTCGACGAGCTGAAGACCCGGATCCCGATCAGCCTGCGCCTGGTCGTCCTCGGCACCGCGATCGGCACCGTGCTCGGCATCGTCTTGGGCATGCTCGCCGCGGTGCGCCGCGACTCGGTCGGCGACCGCCTCTCGACGCTGCTCGCCTTCTTCATCCTCTCCCTGCCCACCCCGGTGATCATCCTGATCGTCCAGCAGGCCAACCAGGGGATCATGGACCTCTCCGGCTGGGGGCTCCCGGCGATCAACCCGATCAACCCGCTGCTCGAACCGGGCTCCTGGGAGTCCTTCAAGTACCAGGCCAAGGCCCTGGTCATGCCCACGATCGTGCTGGCCGTCACCGCCGCCGCCTCCTACTCGCGGTACATGAAGGTGACGACCCTGGACGTGCTGGGCAGCGACTACCTCCGCACCGCTCGGGCCAAGGGCCTCACCCGCGGCAAGGCGATGAACCGCCACGGCCTGCGGATGGCGCTGATCCCCATGGGCCAGTACTTCGCCTTCGCCGTCGGCGGCGCGTTCTCCGGCTCGCTGTTCGTCGAGCTGATGTTCAACTGGCAGGGCATCGGCCGCTTCGCGATCTCCGCGATCCAGATGGCCGACGTCAACGGCACCGCCGGCGTCGTCCTGTACACGGCGATCCTGACCCTGCTCTCCGCCACCTTCGCAGACATCCTGCAGGGTGCGCTCGACCCGAGGATCCGGTGACACGATGACGAACCCCAACGACATCCGCGGCACCGAGGACGCCTCCAAGCTGCGCCGGTCCACCGATCCCGAGGCGAATCCCGTCATCGGCTCCGGGGTCGACGACCCCGACCTGCAGGACGCCCAGCTCGACGAGAGCGCCGGCCCGGCGATCGAGTCGCTCAGCCGCGGCGAGCTCCTGCGGCGCCGGTTCCTGCGCAACCCGAGCGCATGGATCGGCATGGTCATCTTCGCGGCGCTCGTGCTGATGGCGATCATCGGCCCGATGGTCTACCAGTACGGCCCGTTCGAGCGGGACCTGCGCAACGCCCTGACCGGCCCGAGCCCGTACCACTGGTTCGGCGTGAACGAGAACGGGCTGGACATCTTCGCCCGGACGATGCAGGGCCTGCGCATCTCGCTGGTCATCGGCATCGGCACCGCGGTCCTGACGACCTTCCTCGCTCTCCTCGTCGGCATTGTCGCCGGGTACGTGAGCCACAAGGGGAAGTGGGGCGCGTTCGTCGACGGCGCCCTGGTGAACCTCATCAACCTGTTCCTGGTGATCCCCTCGATCCTGCTGCTGATGCTGTTCAGCCCCGCGCTGCAGCAGGCGAGCTGGCTGTGGATGATCCCGCTGCTGGCGGGCTTCGCCTGGATGCTCACCGCCCGTGTGCTGCGCGCGATGACCCAGCAGCTGGTGCGCACCGAGTACGTCGAGGCGGCCCGGTTCATGGGCGTGAACCCGATCGTCACCATGACGCGGCACATCATCCCGAACATCGCCAGCTGGATCATCATCGACACCACGCTCGGCGTGAGCGCCGCGATCCTCGGCGAGACCGGACTGTCGTTCATCGGCTTCGGCATCCAGTACCCGCAGGTGTCCCTCGGCACCGTCCTGCAGGACTACAACATCTCCGCCCCCTACACCTGGATCCCGCCCGCGGTGGTGCTGGCCGCCCTGGTCATCTCCATCAACCTGATGGGCGAAGCGCTGCGCGACGCCCTCGACCCGACCAGCGGCTCCAGCCGGATCTGAGGAAGAAGAATGTCCGAACCGATCCTTTCCGTACGGGACCTGAACGTCTCCTTCCCCTCCGAGTACGGGACCGTGCGCGCCGTCCAGGACCTCAGCTACGAGGTGCACAAGGGCGAGGCCCTCGCCATCGTCGGCGAGTCCGGCTCCGGCAAGTCCGTCAGCTCCCTGGCCGTGATGGGCCTGCTCCCGCGCACGGCCACCATCAGCGGCGAGATCGAGATGCTCGGCCACAGGATGTTCGAGCTCGACGACAAGCAGCTCTCGCGCCTGCGCGGCAACACGATCTCCATGGTCTTCCAGGACCCGCTCTCGGCGCTCACGCCGGTGTACCGGGTGGGGGACCAGATCGCCGAGGTCGTGCGGATCCACCATCCCGAGGTCTCTAAGGTCCGCGCCCGCCAGCGGGCCGAGGAGCTGCTGGACGCGGTGGGCATCCCCGAGCCCGGTCGTCGTGCGAGCCAGTACCCCCACGAGTTCTCCGGCGGCATGCGCCAGCGCGCGATGATCGCGATGGCGATCGCGAACGAGCCGGAGCTGATCATCGCCGACGAGCCCACCACCGCCCTGGACGTGACGATCCAGGCGCAGGTGATGGACCTGCTGAAGTCCGCGCAGGAGCTCATCGGCGCCGCGACGGTGCTGATCACCCATGACATGGGCGTGGTCGCGGGCTTCGCCGACCGGGTCCTGGTCATGAAGGAGTCGCGGATGGTCGAGCTCGGCACCGTCGACGAGATCTTCTACAGCCCCCGCGAGAAGTACACGCAGGACCTGCTGGCCGCCGTCCCGCGGGTCGACGCCGGCGAGGCGGGCGAGTCCCGCAGCGTCGCCGGCTCCGCGATGCAGAAGCTCGCCGACCTCGGCGAGGACCGGCCGCCGCGCGAGGAGCTGCCGACTGTGCTCGAGGTCGAGGACCTGGCGAAGGTCTTCCCGATCACCAAGGGCGCGATCGTGCGCCGGAAGATCGGCGAGCAGCGTGCCGTGGACGGCATCTCCTTCGACATCCGCGAGGGGGAGTGCCTGGCGCTGGTCGGCGAGTCCGGCAGCGGGAAGACCACCACGCTGATGGAGATCATGCAGCTGCGCACCCCGCAGGAGGGGGTCATCCGCATCGGCGGCACGGAGACCGGCGCGCTGACCCGCGCGGAACGGGCGTCGCTGCGCTCCGACATCACGGTGGTCTTCCAGGACCCGATGGCCTCCCTCGACCCCAGGATGCCGATCGCGGACATCATCAAGGAGCCGATGCGCGTCCAGGGCTACAGCAAGGAGCGCATGGACGAGCGGGTGGACTGGCTGCTGAAGATGGTGGGCCTGCTGCCAGAGCATGCTGCGCGCTTCCCCACCGAGTTCTCCGGCGGCCAGCGACAGCGCGTCGGCGTGGCCCGTGCGCTGGCCTGCGACCCGAAGCTGATCATCCTCGACGAGCCCACCTCGGCGCTGGACGTCACCGTCCAGGCCGGCGTGCTCGCGATGCTCGCCGACCTCCGGGCGCGCCTCGGGGTGAGCTTCCTGTTCGTCTCGCACGACCTCTCCGTGGTCCGCCACATCTCCGACCGCATCGCCGTGATGCAGAAGGGGAGGATCGTCGAGCTGGGCGACACCGAGGAGGTCTTCACGAACCCGCAGCATCCCTACAGCAAGGAGCTGCTCTCCGCGGTGCCGATCCCGGACCCCGAGGTGGCTCGCTCGCGGCGGCGAAAGGCCATCGACCGCAAGGCCTTCGAAGGAACTTTCGGCGGCTTCCTCGCGGACCGGGAGGACTCCCAGTGACCCTTCCCTGACCAGGGAGGACGCTTGAGACGACGGGCGGCGCTCACAGTGCGCCGCCCGTCGTCGGCGCGCCGGGAGAGGGGCCGTGCCGGGTCGGTCGCGGACAGATGCCCTGCATGTTGCGAACGGGTAACAAGGGCGTTCCTGGTCCGCGTCGGGAACTCGCCGGTGACAGACTGCTCACACCGGCGAGAAGGGCGCGACCACGGTGGTCAACGCCGACCACATCTGCCGGGACAGTGCATCCAGCGGGCTCGATGATCTCGAGGACCGTGAGCGAAGGAGATTCATATGCGTGTGACGCGGCGTTCCATCCTGGGGGCGACGGCTCTGACCGTCTCGATGACCGCGCTGGCGGCGTGCAGCCAGGACCCGGGGACCGGCGGCAGCGGCGGCGCCTCCGACGGCGGCGGCGAGGGCGAGCAGATCGCCTCCGACCAGAACGACATCAACCCCAAGGAGCGCGAGGAGATCGGCGAGGGCGGCGTCCTCCGCCTGGCCAATAATGCGTTCCCCGCGAACTGGAACCCGTTCCACTCCGACGGCAACGAGGCCAACACCTCCGACATCCTGCGGACGATCTTCCCGCTCGAGGTGTGGTGGTCGAACGCTGCCGGTGAGGTCTCCGCGAACCCGCACTACACCAAGCGCATCGAGCTGACCTCCGAGGATCCGCAGGTCATGGAGATCGAGCTCAACGAGGGCATGAGCTGGTCCGACGGCACCCCGATCGACTACAAGTCGATCGAGAACGTCTTCAAGGTCATGGACGGCTCCCAGGAGGAGTACGCGATCGCGTCCTCCGAGGGCTACAACAAGGTCGAGAAGATCGAGCAGGGCGACAGCGACCTGATCGCAGTGATCACCTTCAAGGAGAAGTACGCCGACTGGATCGGCCTCGCTGCGGTCATGCCGGACTCCCTCGCCGAATCGGCCGAGGCCTTCAACACCGGCTGGCTCGAGGGGCCGCAGGTCACGGCCGGCCCCTTCAAGATCGGCAAGATCGACTCCGGCAACAAGACCGTGCTGGTCGAGCCCGACGAGAACTGGTGGGGCGACAAGCCGTTCCTCTCGCAGGTCCTGTTCACCACCATCGAGGATCCGGCCGCGACCGCGACCAGCTTCCAGAACGGCCAGCTGGACGTCATCGAGACCACCGTCCCGGCGACCTACTCGGTGGTCGAGCCGCTGATCGGCAACGGTGCGGTGCTCCGTCAGGCCGCCGGCCCGAACTGGACCCACATCACCCTCAACGGCGCCGAGGGCCGGCCGCTGGCCGACCAGGCCGTGCGCCAGGCGATCTTCCGTGCGATCGACCGCGAGGAGGTCTTCCTCTCGGTCAACGCCACGATGCCCTACCCGGAGAACACCGAGCCGCTGAACAACCACCTCCTGATGACCAACCAGGAGGGGTACCAGGACAACGCCGGCGACCTCGGCAGCTACGACCCCGAGGCCGCGAAGAAGCTGCTCGAGGACGCGGGCTACACCCTGGAGGGCGAGGGCGAGAGCCTCGTCGCCTCCAAGGACGGCACGCCGATCGAGATCACCTACGTCTACAACGACGGCTCGAAGACCAACGAGGCCGTGGTCCCGGTGGTCCAGGAGCAGCTCAAGGCTGTGGGCATCACCATGAAGGTCCAGAAGGTTCCGCCGACGGACCTCTTCTCGAAGTACGTCATCCCCGGCGAGTTCGACCTCACCCTCTTCGGCTGGGTCGGCAACCCGTTCCTCTCCTCCGGCGACTCCATCTGGAAGTCCGAGGGCGAGCAGAACTTCGGCAAGGTCGGCGATCCGGACACGGACAAGCTCATCGACCAGGCAGCCGTCGAGACCGACCCGGCCGCGCGCCTCGAGCTGATCAACCAGATCGACGCGAACCTGTGGGAGCTCGCCGGGGTCGTCCCGCTGTGGCAGTCCTACGACTTCTTCGTCCAGAACGAGGACCTCGCGAACTTCGGCGCGTGGGGCTTCGAGCGGCCGGACTGGACCAAGATCGGTTACGTGACGGGTTCCGCCAAGCTCGAAGGCTGAGCGGACGCACCCTGAGGACGGGGCCCCGGGCGGAGACGCCCGGGGCCCCGTCCCCGTTCGTGGGGCCGGCCCTGACCTGACCGGCGGAAAACGGACCTCGTGGGCCGAGCCCGGAGCCTGGACCCCCGGTCTCGTGGCGGCGCGCCCGGTGTCTGCGGGACCGAGGTCGCACCTCACCGCGGGACGTGGGGGAGACTGGGCCCATGAGCTCCGCCGACCTGCCCGTCCCCGTCCCGCCCCGGATCCGCGACCGCGCCGTGCCGGCTGACCGGCCCGCGGCGCAGCGGCACGATCTCGGCCGGTACCTGCGCCAGATGCGACTGCCGCAGCTGGGCGAGACCGGTCAGCGCCGCCTCGCCGGGGCACGGGTCGCGGTGATCGGCGCGGGCGGGCTCGGCGCCCCGGCCCTGACCTATCTCGCGGCGGCGGGGATCGGCGAGATCACCCTGTTCGACCCCGACACCGTCGACGCGACGAACCTGCATCGGCAGGTGCTGTTCACCGAGGCGGACCTCGGCCGTTCCAAGGCCGTCGCCGCCGCCGAGCACCTGCACGCGCAGTCGCCGCAGGTCTCGGTGCGCGCCGTGGTCGAGACCCTCACCCCCGCGAACGCCCTCGAGCAGCTCGAGGGCCACGACCTCGTCCTGGACGGGACCGACAACTTCCCCACCCGCTATCTCGCCTCCGATGCCTGCGAGATCCTCGACCTGCCGCTGGTGTGGGGCTCGATCCTCGCCTTCTCCGGACAGGTCAGCGTGTTCTGGGGCGCAGGCGGGCGCGGCGTCACCTATCGCGACGTCCACCCTGTCCCGCCGCGGCCCGGCGAGGTGCCCAGCTGCGCGGAGGCCGGGGTGCTCGGGATGCTCTGCGGCGTGATCGGCTCGACCATGGCGATGGAGGCCGTGAAGGTGCTCGCCGGGATGGGCGACGTGCTCTTCGGGCGACTCGCACTCTACGACGCGCTGCGCGCCCGCTGGGACGAGCTGCCGCTGGTCCGGGACCCGCAGCGGCTGCCGGTCACGGAGATCGAGGACGTGATGCTCACCTGCGGGCTGCCGGGGCCGACGGGCCCTGCCCGCGACGAGGTCACCGCCGAGGAGCTGCCCGCCCTGCTCGCGGCCGGGACGAGGGTGATCGACATCCGCGAGGAGCGGGAGCTTGCCGAGGGCGGCATGGTCGCCGGCGCCGAGCACCTCCCGATGGGGGAGCTGCTGCGCGGTGCCGATCACGAGGTCGCGGGCGCGGTGCTGTACTGCGCGGCGGGCAAGCGCTCGGCGAGCACGCAGAGGGCGCTCGCAAAGCGGGGGATCCGGGTGCGCTCGCTCACGGGCGGCTTCGACGGGCTGGCCGGCAGCGAGGTCGAGATCCAGCGGCTCTGACACGGCCCGGCAGGGCGCGACCCCTGCCGCCGGGCAGGACCCGGGCTCAGCTGTCAGGAAGTGCCCGGGCTCAACGGTCGGGCAGCGTGCGGGCTCAGCCGCCGGCGAAGGGCGGGAGCACGTCCACGCGCGAGCCGGGGGCGAGCACGCGGCCGTGATCGGTGCAGGCCACGCCGTCGACCAGGAGGCTCGAGCGACCGATCACCCGGGCCGCCTCAGGGGTCGCACCTGCGGTGAGGGCCTGGACGAGCTCGCCCACGGTGCGGGCGCGCACGGTCGCGTCGTCGGCCCCCAACTCGGCGGCGGCGCCCGCGAAGAGGCGCACCGCGATCTCGGGTGCGGAGGCGTCGGTGGCTGCGGTGTCGGTCATCGGGTACTCCTCATCCGCCGATCGCGCTCATCGGGCGCTCCGGCTGCACGAAATCGGCTCGGTCCATGCCGTGGCCTGCCTTCTTGCCCCACTGGGCGGCGCGCCAGATCTCGGCGATCGCCTCGTCATCCGCTCCCGAGCGCAGGGCGGTGCGCAGGTCGGTCTCCTCGCGGGAGAACAGGCAGGTGCGCACGCGGCCTTCGGCGGTCAGGCGGGTGCGGCGGCAGTCGGCGCAGAAGGGGCGCGTCACCGAGGCGATGATCCCCACCCGGCCTCGGTGCTGGCCGGTGGCGCGGTCGGCGACCTCGTACAGCTCGGCGGGCGCGCCGTCGCGCGGCTCGGCGACCGGGGCGAGCGCATATCGGGGCGCGAGCATCTCGTGCACGTCCCCGGCGGTGATCATGGTCGAGCGCTCCCAGCGGTGGTCCGCGTCCAGCGGCATCTGCTCGATCACCCGCAGCTGCAGGTCCCGCTCGAGGCACCAGTCCAGCAGATCGGGCAGCTCGTGGTCGTTGATCCCGGGCATCAGCACCGCGTTGACCTTGATCGGGTCCAGGCCCGCCGCGCGCGCCCCGTCGATCCCGGCGAGCACACGGTGCAGCAGGGGCCTGCGGGTGAGGCGCTCGAAGGTCTCCGAGACCACCGAGTCGAGCGAGACGTTGATCCGGTCGAGCCCCGCTTCCCGCAGCCGCTCCGCCCGATGGTCCAGGCCGATCGCGTTGGTGGTCAGGGAGATGTCGGGGCGGCGCTCCAGCGAGGCAACCCCGGAGATGATCTCCTCGAGATCGGGCCGGGTCAGCGGCTCCCCGCCGGTGAAGCGGACCTGCTCGATGCCGAGCCGCTCCACCCCGATGCGCACCAGGCGCACGATCTCCTCGACCGAGAGCAGCTGGTCCTTCTTGAGGAACACCATCCCGGACTCGGGCATGCAGTAGGTGCAGCGCAAGTTGCAGAAATCGGTCAGCGACAGGCGCAGGTCCGTGGCCTCGCGTCCGAAGCGGTCCGCGAGCGCCGGAGTGTCCGGTCGGTCGGTGGTGTCCGGGAGCGCGTCGGCCGCCTCGTCGGTGCGGCGCGGCACCGGGATGCCGAGGGAGACCCGTCGGGACGACATGCGCGCACCTCCTGCTCAGCGGCCCGGCAGCTCCGGGGTCCCTCCAGGATAGGACGACTCGGCGGGGCGGGGGCGGGACCTCGGGGTGGGACCGGGCACTGACGCGACACAGACCGGGCACGGTCCAGGCGCTGACCGGACGCGGACCGGGTCAGGGCCGAAGCCGGACCGGGTAAGGGCGGAGTCTGGAGCGGGCCGGACGGGGGAGGGGCCCGCGCGTCCGGAGTCCGGTCGGGCAGCGGCGGTCGCGAGCGCCATACTGGAGGGGACCAGGACGGGCCGATGAGGCACAGGAGAAGGAGGTCCGAGCGATGACCCGTGCGCAGCGCAGCCCGCTGGCCGACCACGTGGCCGACGCCGTCGCGCTGCTCGCCGCCGTGCGGGTGACCGAGCCGGTCGCGCTGGACGGCCGGGCCGTCGGCCGTGTCGCCGCCCGGCCGCTGCGCTCGCACGTGGACGTGCCCGGGGTGGACAACTCGCAGATGGACGGCTTCGCCGTCGCGTCGGCCGATCTCGCGGGCCCCGGCGCCGCGGTGACGCTCCCGCTCGGGCCGACGATCGCGGCCGGCGATGCGCCGGGCCGACTCGAGCCCGGGCAGGCACGGCCGATCATGACCGGTGCGCCGGTCCCGGACGGCGCGGACCTCGTGATCCCGGTCGAGGAGAGCGCCCAGGGGCGCTTCGACTTCGGCGGCGCGGGTGCCGAGGGAGGCGGAGCGGGTGCCGGAGGAGCGGACTCCGCGCACGGCACGGACTCGGAGACCGTGACGCTCACTCCGGCCGATGCCGCCCCCGGCCGCTTCGTGCGCCGCCGCGGTTCCGACACCCACCGCGGCGACACCGTGCTGCGCGAGGGGCAGATGCTCACCCCCGCGCGGATCGCGCACCTCGCCGCCTGCGGCCTGAGCGAGGTCGAGGTGGGTGCGCCGGTGCGGGTCGTGGTGCTCTCGACCGGGTCCGAGGTGCGCGTCCCCTCGGGTGCGGAGCCCGCCCCCGGCACCCTCCACGACGCGAACGGACCCGGACTCGCCGCCGCGCTCACCGAGGCGGGCGCCGAGGTGGTCCACCGCGGCGCCGTACCCGACGACGCGACCCTGCTGCTGGAGCGACTGCGCGACGAGGTCCTCGCGCACGACGCCGACCTGATCGTCACCAGCGGCGGCGTGAGCATGGGTGCCTTCGAGGTGGTGCGCCACGCCGCCGAACTGCCCGGGACGACCCTCGCCTTCCCCACCCTCGCGATGCAGCCCGGCGGCCCCCAGGGCATCGGCACCCTCGAGGTGGACGGGCGGCGCGTGCCCTGGCTCGCCTTCCCCGGCAACCCGGTCTCCGCGCTGCTGAGCTGCGAGCTGATCGCCCGCCCCGCCCTCGGCGCGCCGCCGCGCCGGCGGCTGCGCCTGCCCGTCCGCCTCGAGGCCGAGGAGTCCTCGCCCGAGCACCTGGAGCAGTACCGTCGGGCGAGGGTCCTGCCCTCCGGGCACGTGCGCCTGGTGGGCGGCGCGTCCTCGCACCTGATCGGCGGGTACGCCGCGGCCGATGCGCTCGCGATCGTCCCCGTCGGCACCGCCGTCGTGCGCGACGGCGACCTGCTCGAGACCCTGCTGATCCCCGGAGGAGACTCATGACCACCGCCCCCGACCCCGCCGGCCGGTCGACCGACGCGGGCGAGCTCTCGCACGTGCGGGCCGACGGCACCGCCCACATGGTCGACGTGACCGCCAAGCAGGTCACCTCCCGCGAGGCGACCGCCCGCGCCGTCCTCGTCACCCGGGAGGACGTGGTGGCCCGGATCGCGAGCGGCGACCTGCCCAAGGGCGAGGCGCTCGCCACCACGCGCCTGGCCGGGATCATGGGCGCCAAGCGCACTGCCGAGCTGATCCCGCTGTGCCATCCGCTGCCGCTGACCGGCATCGAGGTGGACCTCGACCCGCGCGGGGACCGCGTCGAGATCACCGCGAGGGTGCGCACCAAGGGCGTCACCGGTGTGGAGATGGAGGCGCTGACAGCGGCGAGCACCGCGGCGCTGACCCTCTACGACATGATCAAGGCCGTGGACCACCTCGCCGTGATCGAGGAGATCCGCGTGCTCGCGAAGTCCGGCGGGAAGAGCGGGGACTGGCGCCGTGAGGACCAGGGATGACCGCGCGCGACCGGCGAGGGCCGCGCATGACGAGCGATGGCCGTGCATGACCAGCGATGACTGCGCGCCACCAGCGATGACGCAGGAGGAGGAACGATGAGGCAGATGCCCGCCCGGCGCACCGACGAGGACTGCACGGTGCGCGAGGATCCGGACGCGCCGCCGCTCCTGCACGGCAGCGCCCGGATCGTCATCGCCTCGACCCGCGCGGCCGACGGCACCTACGAGGACCGCACCGGCCCGCGGCTCGAGCGATGGCTGTGCGGTCGGGGCCTGACCCCCGTCGAGAAGCAGGTCGTGGCCGACGGCCCCGAAGTGGGGCGCGCGCTCGCCGAGGCGATCGCCGACGGGGTCGACGTGGTCATCACCTCCGGCGGCACCGGCATCAGCCCCACCGACGTCACCCCCGAGCAGACCGCACCGCTGATCGAACGGGAGATGCCCGGGATCCTCGAGGCCGTGCGCCGCCGGGGCGAGTCGGCGAAGGCCACCGCCCTGCTCAGCCGCGGCATCGCCGGCATGGCGGGACGGAGCTTCGTGGCGAACCTGCCCGGCTCCCGCGGCGGGGTGAAGGACGGCATCGCCGTGATCGACCCGCTGCTGGACCACCTGCTCGAGCAGCGCGACGGCGGGGACCACGGGCCGGAGAGCAGGGCGAGGGCCGACGGGGCCGACGACTCGGCCGGCTCGGCCCGCGCCGCCACGACCACGGCGGCGATGAGCGGGACCGACCCGATCGCGGAGGCGACGGATCCGGCGACCCCGTCGGACCAGTCCGATCCCACCCGCGGTACGACCGCCTTCCCGGCGGTCGGCGCCGACGAGCGCGGCGACGCCCAGGCCCAGGGGCTGCGGATCGCGGGCGACCCCGCGATGGGGGAGGCCCCGCAGCGGGTGCGCCATGCCGCGGTCGGCACCGAGGAGATCACCGTGGCCGCCATGGCGGAGGCAGTGGCCGACCCGCGCTGCGGCGCCGTGGTCACCTTCGACGGCGTGGTGCGCGACCACGACGGCGGGCGCGGCGTGGACCGGCTCGAGTACACCTCCCACCCCTCCGCCCCCGCCGTGATCGCCGAGGTCGCCGCCGAGATCGCAGAGCGCTATCCGGACGTCCTCGTCGCGGTCGCCCATCGCGTCGGCCCCCTCGCCATCGGCGACTCCGCCCTCGTGTGCGCGATCGCGGCCCCGCACCGCAAGCAGGCCTTCGTCGCCTGCGACGAGCTCGTGGACACCGTCAAGCTGCGCGTCCCGATCTGGAAGCACCAGGTCTTCGACGACGGCGCGAGCGAATGGGTGGGGGCGCTGGGCTGAACCCGGTCGACTCCGACACCTGCGCGACACCTGCGGCCGCTACCGTTCCCGGCATGCGCATCCTGCACCTGACCGACACGCACCTCTACGGCGATCCGTCCGCCCGCCACTACGACCGGATCGACACCACCGCGGCCCTGCGCGGGCTCCTGGCCCGTCTGGAGGGCCTCGCGGACATCGACGCCGTGGTCCACACCGGCGACGCTTCCGAGGACGGCACCGCCGAGAGCTACCGCCTGCTCCACGAGATCCTCGACCCCTTCGCCGCCGCGCTCGACGCGCCGCTCGCGATCGTCATGGGCAACCACGACGTCTCCGCCGTCTACGGCGAGGCGGTCGTCCCGGGCGAGCGGACCGCGCTGAGCCAGGACCGGGTCGTGCCGCTCGCCGGCGGGGCCCGCGTGGTCGTGCTCGACTCGAGCGTCCCCGGCGCCGGCTACGGCCACCTCGATCCCGAGCAGATGGACTGGCTGCGCGGCGTCCTCGCCGAGCCTGCGCCCGGCGGGACCGTGCTCGCGATCCACCACCCGCCGCTCGTCGCGGCGACCCCGCTGCTGCGCGGACTCGACCTCGACGGGCTCGACGAGCTCGCCTCGGTGCTCGACGGCTCCGACGTGCGGATCGTGCTCTCGGGCCACTACCACCACGAGATGACCGGCGAGATCGCCGGGATCCCGGTGCACGTCGCCCCCGGGATCACCAACGTCGTCGACCCCGTCGGGGCGGGCGCGGACGAGCAGTCGCTCGCCCTGTCCGGCGTGAACCTGGTGGAGCTGGGGGAGGGGACGCCGCGCGTGGTCAGCTCGGTGTTCCCGAACGCCGGCGACACCCTCGCCGATGCGGAGCGCCCGGTCTACCGCTTCACCCCCGAGCAGGTCGCGCAGATCCTCGAGGCCGCCGGGCGCTGACCGGCGGGACCTCGCCCGGCCGCTCCGAGCCCGGGCACTGAGTGGCCTGGCGCCCGCGCCATGCACGACGCCCCTGCAGGCACGGCCTGCAGGGGCGTCGTCGTCGGCGGCGCAGGGCGCGCGCCGGGGGAGATCAGTAGCCGAAGCCGTAAGGGCGGATGCCCTGGGAGCCGTGACGGGCGACGGAGGCGGTGGCATCGGCGCGATGGTCGCGGTGCGCGCCCGCCTCGACGATGTCCTGCGCGAGCTGGTCGTCGCGGCGACGGAGGGCGGAGCGGAGGGTGCGGATGAAGGCCATGGAGAATCTCCTCGGGTTCGGAGGGGCGTGAGCGGTGCGGACGGGCCCTGGATCGCAGGTGCGCCGTCGGTCTCGACATCCCCAGTCCTATCGCGCGCGCAGGGGCGGCGTCACGCCTCCGGGGACGACAAGTTATCGGATTCACAAAAAGGGTGTGACCTGGGCATCTCTCGAGCCCTTCGGAGGTGCGGGCACCGTCCTTCGGGGGTGCGGGCGCCGTCCTTCGGGGGCGCGGGGGCCGAGGTCGCCGGAGCCGGAGGCCGCAGCGCTCCGAGAACCCGGACGTCGGCCCCGTCGACTCCCCGGGGTGGGCGAGAATCGGGACATGACTTGGGGGAGAGACGGTCGGTCGGGCGCGCGCCGCGCGGACTCCGGGACGCCCGTGCCCCGATGGATGCGCGGATGGCTCGACGAGACCTTCCTCTGGGTCGCCGCCGGGCAGCTGCTCCTGGCGCTCGGCGTCCCGCGGGAGTCGGTGCGACGCCTCGGCGTGCTGCAGGAGATCCTCGAGGAGTGCCGCGAGGTGCAGCGGGCCCAGGGCGTCGAGGTCCGACGACTCGAGGAGGTCACCACCCTCGAGGAGCTCGACCTGGTGCTCGGGGCGGGCGACGACGGGACCATGACCTTCGGGCTCGGGGGCCTCGACGCCGACCCCGAGACGTTTGCACAGCTCCAGGAGCACCTGCCGGCCACGACGCTCGCGCGCTGGATCGAGGACGGCGCCGGGGTCGTCCTCGACCTCGCCGAACAGGTCCTCGACGCTCTGCTCCGCCGGCGCGTGCGCACCGAGCTGATCGGCATGGACCACCGGGTCGCCGCCGAGCAACTCCGCACGATGCAGGACCGGCTCGCCGCACTGGACCTGCCCGCGCTGGGGCGGGCGGGATACGAGACGCTCATCCCCCGACTCGAGCAGACGGTCCGGGAGCTGGACCGGATGGACCCCGGAGGGCTGCTCGAGGTGCAGTCGGTGCTGCCGCGACCGGGGGAGGTGGGGCGGATCCTCGACGTCCTCGACGACCTGCCGCGGGAGACCCGCGACCGGCTCATCCCGATCCGGGCCCTGCGCTCCCGTCTGGTCCTCGCACCGCTGCTCACTCGCCTCCTCGCCGAGAACCGCGCGGGCCGGGGTGATCCGGACGCGCCCGCGGCATCCGTCGCCGCCGCGGAGATCGACGCGCAGCGGGTCGCGGAGGGGGAGGCGCGGGCCCGGCGAGCGGAGTGGGAGGCGCGGCAGTCTGAGCGTCGCGAGCTCGGTCGCCGCGCGCTCCGGTTCGGCAGGACCCGCATCGCGATCCAGGCCGCGGCCATGCTGGTGGTCCTCGCGACCGGGATCCAGGTGGGGGTGCTGGGCATCGATCCGGACTGGGTCGGGGATCTCGCGATCCCGCGGATCGGGATCGTCTCGTCGGCGGCGCTGCTGCTGTCCCTGATCGTGATCGGCGCGCTCTCCGGAGTCGCGGAGCTGGCGGAGTCAGGGAACGTCGTGCACGAGCGTCCGCTCGCTCGGCGCAGGGCCCGCACGCTCCACGGCTGGGGAGCGTGCGGCGGCCTCCTGCTGATCCTCAGCTGCCTCGGTGCACTGCTGCTGGCCCCGGGCTCCTTCCTGCGGGGCGGCGAGTGGTACCGCGAGGCGTACGGTGATCGCGTCCTCTCGCTGACCACCGCCGGGCTGGATCCTGGGATCGCGCTGATCATCGGGGTGTTCGCGGCCGCGGCTCTCGGCCTTCTCCTCGGCGTCCTCCTGTCGCGTGGCCTGCGGCGACGCGTGCAGCGCGACGCGTCGAGCCGGCACCCGGCTCAGATCTAGCACTCGCCTTGCGTGAGTGCCAGCCGTCGTCCTAGAGTGAGCGCCGTTGGCAGTCGATGGCCGAGAGTGCCAGAAGCTGCCGCGAGGGACCCGTCCCGGTCGGCACCGCGACGACGATCGGACCCGGGCCCCGACCCCGAACTCATACAGAGTCAGTCTCTTCATGAAGGAGTGAGCCGCATGTCGGTCTCCATCAAGCCCCTCGAGGACCGCGTCGTCGTCAAGCCGCTCGAGGCGGAGCAGACCACCGCCTCCGGCCTGGTCATCCCGGACACCGCGAAGGAGAAGCCCCAGGAGGGCGAGGTCGTCGCCGTCGGCGCCGGTCGCTTCGACGACAAGGGCGAGCGCGTCCCCATGGACGTCAAGGTCGGCGACAAGGTCGTCTTCTCCAAGTACGGCGGCACCGAGCTCAAGTACGGCAACGAGGAGTTCCTGGTCCTCGGCGCGCGCGACATCCTCGCGATCATCGAGGCCTGATCCATGGCCAAGGAGATCCTGTACAACGAGGACGCGCGCCGTGCGCTCGAGCGGGGCGTGGACAAGCTCGCCAACACCGTCAAGGTGACGCTCGGGCCCAAGGGCCGTAACGTCGTCCTCGACAAGAAGTGGGGCGCCCCCACCATCACCAACGACGGCGTGACCATCGCCCGTGAGATCGAGCTCGAGGATCCCTACGAGAACCTCGGCGCTCAGCTCACCAAGGAGGTCGCGACCAAGACCAACGACGTGGCCGGCGACGGCACCACCACCGCCACCGTCCTCGCCCAGGCCATCGTGCACGAGGGTCTGCGCAACGTCGCCTCGGGCGCGGCGCCCGCCGCCCTCAAGCGCGGCATCGAGAAGGCCGTCGAGGCCCTCTCCGAGAAGCTCGGGGAGATCTCGACCCCGGTCGACGGCAAGGCCCAGATCGCCTCGGTCGCCTCGGTCTCGAGCCAGGACCGCGAGATCGGCGACCTGCTCGCCGAGGCCTTCGACAAGGTCGGCAAGGACGGCGTCATCACGGTGGAGGAGTCCTCCACCACCGCGATGGAGCTCGACTTCACCGAGGGAATGCAGTTCGACAAGGGCTTCATCTCCCCGCATTTCGTCACCGATGCGGACCGCCAGGAGGTCGTCCTCGAGGACGCGCAGGTGCTGCTGCACCAGGGCAAGATCTCGGCCGTGGCCGACATCCTCCCGCTGCTCGAGAAGGTGGTGGAGAGCGGCAAGCCGCTGTTCATCATCGCCGAGGACGTCGACGGCGAGGCCCTGTCCACGCTGGTCGTCAACAAGATCCGCGGCGCCTTCAAGGGCGCGGCCGTCAAGGCGCCCGCCTTCGGCGACCGCCGCAAGGCCATGCTCCAGGACATCGCCGTGCTCACCGGCGCCCAGGTCATCACCTCCGACCTCGGCCTGGACCTCAAGACCGTCGACACCGACGTGCTCGGCCACGCCGGCCGCGTCGTCGTCACCAAGGACTCCACCACCATCGTGGGCGGGGCCGGCGACGACCAGGCCGTGGCCGACCGCGTCGCGCAGATCCGTGCCGAGATCGAGAACACCGACTCCGACTGGGATCGCGAGAAGCTCCAGGAGCGCCTCGCGAAGCTGGCCGGCGGAGTGTCCGTGATCAAGGTCGGGGCTCACACCGAGGTGGAGCTCAAGGAGAAGAAGATGCGCATCGAGGACGCGGTCTCCGCGACCCGCGCTGCCATCGAGGAGGGCATCGTCGCCGGCGGCGGCTCCGCCATCGTGCAGGCGTCCTCCGTGCTGGTCGACGACCTCGGCCTGACCGGTGACGAGGCCGTGGGCGTGCGCGCCGTGGCCCGTGCGGTCGTCGAGCCGCTGCGCTGGATCTCCGAGAACGCGGGCCTCGAGGGCTACGTCGTCGTGGAGAAGGTCAAGGAGGCGCAGGTCGGCACCGGTCTGAACGCCGCGACCGGCGAGTACGTCGACCTGGTCTCCGCCGGCATCATCGACCCGGTCAAGGTCACCCGCTCCGCCCTGCGGAACGCGGCCTCGATCGCGGGCATGGTGCTGACCACCGAGACCCTGGTCATCGAGAAGAAGGACGAGGACGAGGAGGCCTGATCCTCCGAGTCGACGATCGGCGTCCGCCGATCGCGTCCGACCCGACGGGGCGGGCGGTGCGGGGAGACCCGCGCCGCCCGCCCCGTCGTCGTGCGGGCACCGGCGGCGCGGAGGCCCACGGCTCCTCCGTCCCCGATGCGGCGGCTCTGCCGTGCGGCGACCCGCATCGCCCCCGTGCCCGATGTGACCGATCTCGGTTGCCGACAAGTTGTCGTTCAGACAATTTTCATCTACCGTGACAGAGCCGGGTACCGGTGGGACACAGTGGACCCACACACCGCCCGGATGCCTCGGGAGCCGCCGCGCGGCCCGAGGTCGTGTGCGAACCTCCGGTACCGGCCCACCGTCGCCGAACCGTCTTGGAGGAGCGCATGCAGGAATCGAGCACGCCGCCGAAGCCCGAGGACCATCCCGAGGGCACGTCCGGATCCGCAGATCCCTCCCAGGAGCAGAACCCCCGCCAGCAGCTCGACGGCGAGCGCGCGGCGGGCGAGATCGCCCGGGGGAAGCTCGGCGCCGAGCCCCGTCGCGAGAGGCGGGTGGAGCGCGAGGCCAAGCGTGCACCGGTGAAGAAGGAGGACCTCACCAGGGGGCCGGAGGACCTCACCCAGTACCGCCGGGAGGAGCGTGAGCAGCGGGAGAGGCGCGAGCAGGTCGAGACGCTCGAGCCGAGCGCGCCGCGCGAGGAGCTCGAGCCGGAGGCCGCCGCCGAGCCCGCGACCCGCCGCGGCCCGCGCGTGAACTGGGTCGTGTTCCTGACCTCGTCGGCGATCATCCTGGCCTTCTCGCTGTGGACGATCCTCGCCCCGCAGATGGCGGCCGACACGATGCTGCAGGTCGTCACCTGGATCTCCGCTAACCTCGGCTGGTTCTACGTGCTCACCGTGACGCTCGTGATCCTGTTCGTGCTGTGGGTGGCGCTGTCCAAGGAGGGCGGCGTGCGGCTCGGGCCGGACCACTCCCGCCCCGAGTACAACCTCTTCACCTGGGTCGCGATGCTCTTCGCCGCGGGCGTCGGCATCGACATGCTCTTCTACTCGGTCACCGGACCGATCTCCCACTACATCGATCCGCCGAACGCCGAGCCCGGCTCCGCCGCCGCGCTCCAGGACTCCGTGATCTGGACGATGTTCCACTACGGCGTGGCCGGCTGGTCGATGTACTCCCTGCTGGGCATGGCCATGGGCTACTTCGCCTACCGCTGGGGGATGCCCCTGTCGATCCGGGCCGCGCTCTACCCGCTGCTGGGCAAGCGCGTGCGCGGCGCCGCCGGCAACGTCATCGACATCTTCGCCCTCGTCGGCACCGTCTTCGGCGTCGCGACCTCGATGGGCATCGGCGTGGTGCTGCTGAACGTCGGCTTCTCCTGGCTGTTCGGCCTGCCCCAGGGGCTCGGCCTGCAGATCGCGCTCGTGATCGTCGCCGTCGTGATGACCATCGCCGCCTGCACCTCCGGCGTCGACAAGGGCATCCGCCTGATCTCCGAGCTGAACCTCTGGAGCGCCGGCGCGATGCTGCTGTACATCCTCGTGACGGGGAAGACCTCCTTCCTGCTCAACGCCATCGTCGAGAACATCGGCCGCTTCGTGGCGACCCTGCCCGAGCGCACGCTGCAGACCATGGCCTACGAGCCCGGGGGCTCGGACTGGATGGCCGGGGCGACCCTGTTCTTCTGGGCCTTCTGGCTGGCCTGGGGCCCGTTCGTGGGCATGTTCCTGGCCCGCATCTCCCGCGGCCGCACCCTGCGCGAGTTCGTGCTCGCCGCGATCACCGCGCCGGTGCTGTGCGACCTGCTGGTCGTGACGATCTTCGGCAACAGCGCCCTGTCCGTCGTGCTCGAGGACACCCCGGCCTCCCGCGCCTTCGCGCAGCTGGCGATCGACAGCCCCGAGGCGGGCTGGTACGCGCTGCTGGAGATGTTCCCCGGCGCCGCCTTCCTGATCGGCCTCGCGACCCTGTCCGGGCTGCTGTTCTACCTCACCAGCGCCAACTCCGGCGCCCTGGTGATGAGCAACTTCTCCTCCACCATCCCCGACCCGGAGCAGGACGGCGCGAAGTGGCTGCGCATCTTCTGGGCGCTGCTGACCGCGCTGCTGACCATCGCGATGCTGACCGCGGGCGGCGTGACCACGATGGAGTACGCGACGCTGATCTTCGGGCTGCCCGTCACGGTCGTCGCCTACCTGGTGATGGCGAGCTTCTCGAAGGCGCTGCGGATGGAGCGCGCCGACCGCGAGGGCCGCGTGCTGCGACGCTCCGACGTCACCGCCCACGGCGGCTACGCGCCCGAGAAGTCCTGGCGCCAGCGCCTGGCGAACATGCGCTCCTACCCGAGCGTCCGGTCGGTCGCGCAGTTCTCGACGCAGACCGTCGCCCCGGCCCTCGAGGACGTCTCGCGCGAGTTCGTCGAGCAGGGCTATGCGGCGGAGATCGCCCAGGAGATCGACGAGGAGAACGGTATCGCGATCAACACGCTCGTGATCCGGATGGGGGAGGAGCGCGACTTCCTCTACCGCGTCGCCCCGGTCCCGACGCCGGTGCCGACCTTCGGCGCCCGCCAGGCGCAGGAGCGCACCACCTACCAGCGCCTGGAGGTGTTCACGCAGACCGGCGCGGAGGGCTACGACGTCGACGGGCTCACCCGCCAGCAGATCATCAACGACGTGCTGGACCGCTACGAGAACCACGTGCAGTACCTCAGCTACGCCGCGGAGGTCGGCGGGGCGAGCGTGCTCACCCCGTCCACGCACGGCGCGGTCCCGACCTCCTGAGGGAGGAGGATCCGGCCGCTCCGGCCCTGCCGTGACGTGCCCGTCGGCCCTGGTCCCACCAGGGCCGACGGGCACGTCCGTTCCTCGGGTCAATCCGCTCGCCCGTCCGGTGCGAGTCCTAAGATGAGCGGACCCGCCCGGGATGCGCCGGGACCGTCCTGGGAACGAGAGTCGGAGGAGCCGTGGTGATGAGCACGCCGGACACGCTGCCCCCGGCCGCCGGAGGGGACCTCCCCACGCGGACCTACGGGCCGCCCGCCGCCGTGGTGATCGGCTCGCTGATCATCGGCCTCGTGTTCACCGTCGTGCTCGAGTTCCTCGTGATCATCAGCTTCGTCGGTCAGCGGCTCTGGCGCCATCCGGAGCTCATGCACGATGCCCTGTTCACCCTCCCGCTGGTGCTGTGGGTGCTGGTCGCCGTCGTCTCGAGCGTGATGACCCTGCGGGTGGTGACGCTGTGGCTGCAGCTGGACGAGGACGGCTTCGAGCTGCGCAGCCTCTTCCGTCCCACGCGCAGGGCCCGCTGGGACGAGGTCGGCTCCGTGATCGCGGTGCGGGACATCGCCCGCGGCTCCGGTCCCACGGAGATGCTCGACCCGCCGGAGACCGCCTACGACGGCGTCTACGTGCTGGACCGCCAGGGTCGACGGCTCCTCGCCGTGTCGAGCCGCTTCTTCGGCGAGAGGGCTCAGCGGATGGCGCTGCAGCGGGCCCGCGAGGCGGGGATCCGCATCGAGCACATCGATGCGATCACCCCCGCCGAGCTGAGGCGCGAGGCCCCGCAGGCGCTGACCTTCGTGGACCGCCACCCCACGCTGCTGCTGCTCGCGCTGCTGGCGTTCTACATCGGCCACAACGTGCTGACCTTCGCCGTGTGGGGGCTGTGACGCCGCAGGGCCCGCCGTCGTCAGGGCTGTCGGCGTCAGGCTCGCCACGGGAGGATCAGTCGGGCGCGGGGCCGACGGGCCCGGGGTCGACGGGCGGGCCGGGGGAGGAGCGCCGGCCCGGCCGCGCCGCCCGCCGCCGCGCCCGACGGCTCCCGCCCCCGCTGCCGCAGCGGGACGGTCTGGATGCGGTGCGCTGGCTCGTGCCGCGGGACGCGCCCGTCGGACCGGCGGCCTCGATGCTCCTCGCACGCTTCCCCGCCCTCGCGGACCCGGCCGCCACCCCGCTGGCCGAGCGCTTCGCCGCCGGGGAGGTGGTCGACGCCCGCGGGCGCGCGTGGGCGGCCGACGATGCCGTCGGCGCCGGCGACGAGCTGTGGTTCCACCGCGAGCTGCGCGCGGAGGAGGTGCCGGCCGAGCCGCTGCCGATCCTCTTCCGCGACGAGCACCTGCTGGTGATCGACAAGCCCCATGACGTGGCGACCATGCCCCGCGGGGCCCATGTGCTCGCCAGCGCCCTGGTCCGCCTGCGCCGCGACACGGGGATCGAGCAGCTGGTGCCGCTGCACCGCCTGGACCGTCGCACCGCCGGGGTGCTCGCGTTCGGGGTGCGTCCCGAGGAGCGCAGCGCCTATCAGCAGCTCTTCGCGAGGCGCGAGGTCGACAAGCGCTACGAGGCGCTCGTCGTGCCCGATCCCGGGTGCACGCTGCCGCAGACCGTCGGGGAGCGGGCCGAGCTCGCGGACCGGATGGAGAAGCGGCGCGGCGAGCTCACAGCGAGGCTCGTGCCCGGCCCGCCGAACGCGCACACCGAGCTCGAGGTGCTCGCCGCACGCAGGCAGGGAGCGGACGGCGCCGGGGAGGCCGGCACGACGGAGGACGGGGCTTCGGGGGCCTGCTCTGCGGAGGGCCGTGCGCTGCTGCTGGGGCTGCGCCCCCGCACCGGACGCACCCACCAGCTGCGCCTCCAGCTCTCCTCCCGCGGCGCCCCGATCGCCGGCGAGGACCTCTACCCCGAGCCCTGCCCGGAGCCGGCCGGGCCGCTCCGACTGCTGGCCCGCTCGCTCGCCTTCACCGATCCGGTGACCGGGCAGGCGAGGGAGTTCCGCAGCGGGCGCCGGCTCGCCGCCCTCGAGTGAGGAGGAGTGCGGACCGACGAGAGCGCCGTGCTGATCAGCTGTTCGCGCCCTGAGGCTTGAGAGTGACCTCGGTCAGCTCGAGGGTCTTCGAGATGCTCTCCGGCTCCCCGTCGGTGTGTTCGCGCATGTAGTTCGTGATCTCGTCCTGCACCGGCACGGCCTTCACGTCGACGGACGCCGCGATCGTGATCTCCTCCGCATCGGCAGGGACGTCGAGCACGAGGCTCGCGACCGTCCCGAGGTTCTCGAAGTCGCCGTCGGCGCGCGGGGCGAGGTCGATGCTCTTGGGGTCCACCGCGACCTCCTCGCCGTCGGCCGTCACCGAGAGCGAGGCCAGCGAATACGTCTTGTCGTGGTAGCGGACGGTGTCGCCGTCGTTCGCGAACTGGATGTCGGACTCGAAGGAGAGGTCCATGAACATGCGGTCCTTGCCGTCGGCCGCCCAGCCCTCGCTCTCGCTCCAGGAGGTCGTGCCGCCGTCGAGGCGGAACCTGTACGAGGCCGACTCGCCCTTGCTCTCGTCGCCGATCAGCTCCCGCTCGGGGGCGTTGACCGGTTCGAACTGCCGGGCGGAGAACGGCCTGCCGCCGACGAGCTCGCCGGTCGCGAGGTCGTACTCCTGGGTGTTGCCGTCGTACTCCACGGCGATCACGGCGTCGGAGCCGTCTCCCTCGACCGCGATCGCGCTGGTCTCCTCGGGCACGTCGATCTCCTCGCCGCCGACTGTCAGCACCGCCTTGCTGGTGGGCGATGTGGGCACGCCCTGGTGACCCTGGCGGGAGACGCCCACCGTGATCAGGGAACCGCCCTCGGGCGCGCCGACGGGGTCGGTGGCCGGCCCGACCTGGGGCACCACCC
Source organism: Brachybacterium sp. sponge (assembly GCF_001613775.1). Classification (NCBI taxonomy): domain Bacteria; kingdom Bacillati; phylum Actinomycetota; class Actinomycetes; order Micrococcales; family Dermabacteraceae; genus Brachybacterium; species Brachybacterium sp. sponge. Next base: position 471,211 of record NZ_LRMP01000002.1, read on the forward strand.
CGAGGGTCGTGATCGAGTACGTCGCATCGACCGTGACCAGCTCGTACGGCTCCTCGACCGCCTCGATCTCCTCGGTCCCCAGCGGGATCACCTGCCCCATCTCCGCGGGCGGAGCCGACGGCGGCTCGACCTGCTGATCCAGATCCGCCTCGGTGCCCTCGGCATCGACCGGGACCGAGTTCGGGTTCGCGGTGCCGAGGTCCCAGGCAGGCTCCTGGTCGAGCACCAGTCGCACGGAGTCGTCCTTGGTCTGCATCGCCGAGAGCGGTGCGACCACCCACTGGGTGGCCTCCGCCCCCATGAAGGCCATCGGGCCGCAGAGGAGCTCCTCGCCCACCAGCTCGTCGTCGGCGACCTGGAGATAGCAGCCCGCATCCTCGGGGATCGCCACCTCGACGCCCTCGGAGGTCATCGCGGAGCGCCAGGTCTCGGTCATCGTCGCGAGCGACTCCTCGACCTCGTGCAGCGGCTTGCCCTGGAACCGCCAGCCGGACGTCGGCCCGGAGCATCCCGAGACCACGAGCGCTGCGGCCAGCGCCCCGATCACAGCGGTCCGACCACGGGCGGTGCGCACGCGTGCGCTCATACGGCATTCCCCCTCGGCGCGCTCGCCACGGGCCCCTCCCGCCCGGCGCGCTCGCTGAGACGACAGTAGCCCAGAACGCATCGGCCGACGACGACTGTCCACAACCGCTGCAGAAAAGGGCCGGTCGGGGACGGGGCATCGGGGCCGAGCGGGGAGTGGACCGGGTGCGCTCCGGGGGACCGTACGCTGGTCATCGTGAGCACGACCCCGCCCGCGGACCCCGCCGCGACCGCCCCCGCCCCGCGGCGCACCCGCACCGGCGAGGTGCTCGTCGGCCCCTCGATCCGCGGCCGCTACCTGCCCGGCGCGCTGATTGGACTGCCGCTGGTCTCCCTGCTGCTGAGCCCCTTCGGCGGCGCGGGATTCCAGCAGTGGCGGATCTCCCGGCTCCGGGACGGGCACGACGGGCAGCTCGAGCAGCTGCTCGCCCCGGCCTGGACCCAGCTGCTGCTGGGCGCCCTCGCCCTCTGGGCCCTGTTCGCGCTGTGGGCCCTGGTCCCGCTGCTGCTGACCCGCACCGTCGTGCTCCTGGACGAGCAGGCGCGCACCCTGCGCCTGCGCAAGGGGCTGCGCACCCGCGACCGGGCCGCGCTCGGCGAGGTCGAGTACGCGGTGGGGGACGCGGTGCGCGGCGGCCTCGGCCTGATCGGCGTGCGCGCACCGGGGCAGGAGCAGGTGCGGCAGTGGGTCGTGCCGGAGATCGGCTGGGACGCCGCCTCCTTCGACGGACTGCGCGTCCTGCAGACCGCGGCGGGATTCTGTCCGGCGCCGCCCCGCGAGGTGCTCGTGAGGGAGGAGCGGCGCGGCCGCGTCGAGGCGGCGCACCGCGAGCTCGCCGCCCGCCTCGGCATGCCCTGGCGGGAGGAGTACGCGCACGACGAGGCCGCCTTCCAGGCCGAGTTCGACCGGGTGCGCCGGGTGCTCGGCGGGCGGGAGGAGCCCCGGGACGGCGATCCGCGCCCCTGAGACGACCGCACCCCGGCGGCGTCCTCGTGGACGCGGCCGGGGTGCGGGTACCGCGGCGGAGGGCCGCGGAGACGTGCGCCCGGGAGGCCGGGGCCTCAGAAGATCGCGCGGAGCACCAGCACGACCACCGCGCCGATGCCCGCGGCGGCGGGCAGGGTGATGATCCAGGCGAGCGCGATCGGCCGCATGAGCCGCCAGTTCGCGGCGTGGTTGACGACCCCGACGCCGAGCACCGCGCCGATCAGGATGTGCGTGGAGGAGACGGGCAGGCCGAGCACCGAGGCGAGCAGCACGATCGTCGCCGCCGCCAGCTCCGCGGCGAAGCCCGAGGAGGGATGCATCGCGGTCAGACCGGTGCCGACGGTGTGGATCACCTTGCGGCCCACGAACCACAGCCCCGAGACCAGCGCGATGCCGAAGGCGATCAGGGCGGCGGTGGGCACCGCGGCCTCGGCACCGATCTGACCGGTCTTGAGCACGTCGAGGACCGCCACGAAGGGGCCGATCGCGTTGGCGATGTCGTTGGCGCCGTGGGAGAAGGCGAAGGCGCAGGCGGTGAACACCTGCATCCAGCTGAACATGATGAAGGTGGCGCGCGAGATCGACTGCTTCTTCAGCGCGCGCGCGAAGATTGTCGTCGCCATCCACACGCCGAGCGCGATCATCGTCAGCAGCAGGATGCCGCCGCCGACGGTGAGCTCCAGCCCCACGTTCTTCAGGCCCTTGAACACCAGCATCGCGGCCAGGAGCACCGCGGCGCCCGCGGCCAGCGGCGGGACCCGCTTCTCCAGGGCATGGTAGGCGGCCTTGCGCTCCACCTTGCGGGCCGCCTTGCGCTCCTTCTTGGTCAGCCCCGCGGACGCTTCGACGAGCTCGGCGCCGGGGCCGCCCGGGGTGAGGTCCAGCGCCGCGGACTCGGCGAAGGCGGACTGCTGCAGCTCCGTCATGCGCTCGGAGGCGGGCACGTGACGCTGCCACGACTCGTCCGCGTCGTCTTCCTCATCGTCGTCCTCGTCGTCCTCCGCGTCGTCGTAGCCACGCGAGCCGAGCGCGATCGCGCGGGCGGCGGGGGCGAGGATCCGGCGCTTGATCGCCCCGAACAGGAGGAAGGAGGCGATGCCGCCCAGCAGAGGGGAGAGGATCCAGGACACGGCGATCTTCCCGATCTCGCCCCACTGCACCATGGCGAAGCCGCCGGTGCCGGTGACCAGGCCGGTGGTCACCGCCGCGCCGACGATGCCGCCGATGATCGCGTGGGTGGTGGAGACCGGCCAGCCCATCCTGGTCGCCAGCAGCAGCCACACCGCAGCGCCCAGCAGGGCCGACATCATGATCAGCGCGAACGCGAGCGGGTCGATCGACATGCCCTCGAGGTCCACGATGCCGCTGCGCACGGTCTCGGTGACGGAGCCACCGGCGAGCACCGCGCCGGAGACCTCGAAGACCGCCGCGACGACGAGCGCCTGCTTCATGGTCAGCGTGCCGGCGCCGACGCTCGTGCCGAAGGAGTTCGCGACGTCGTTGCCGCCGATGTTGAACGCCATGAACAGCCCGAACGCGATCGCGAGGATCAGCAGGAAGGCGTTGACGTCGGTGCCGGTGTGGGTGAAGGCCCAGATCGTGAACGCGACCACGGTCGCGAGGGTCATCAGCCCGGCACCGAGGTGCCAGTTGCGGTCGGGACCGAGGAAGCCCTTGGTCGCGGGGGCGTCGGTCGAGTCCTGGGCGGAGGTGCGTGCCATCGTCGCGTTCCCGGGGTGAGGAGGGGCGGGGGAGGGGGAGCGAGGGCCGGGACGGCCCGCGCGCGCCGCGGCCACTCTAGGCCCAGAAGTGTCCTCGTGGTGACTTCGGGGTGAACTCCCGGGGCGGGAGCGGGCCGAGGACGTGGCCGTTCCCACGTCGGACGGCCTGCCCGTCACCGCGTGCCGGGACGTAGCATTTCTGCATGACGAGCGCGGATCCCTTCGGTTTCATCGGCCTGACCTACGACGACGTCCTGCTGCTTCCCGGGGAGACCGACGTGATCCCCTCCGAGGCGGACACCTCCTCCCGGCTCACCAGGGAGATCACCCTCAAGCTCCCCCTCGCCAGCGCCGCGATGGACACCGTGACCGAGTCGCGGATGGCGATCGCGATGGCCCGCCACGGCGGCATCGGCATCCTCCACCGCAACCTCTCCATCGAGGACCAGGCCCACCAGGTCGACCTCGTCAAGCGCACCCAGACCGGCCGCATCACGAACCCCGTCACGATCGGCCCCGAGGCGACACTCGAGGACTTCGACGCCCTGTGCGGCCAGTTCCGCGTCTCCGGCCTGCCCGTCGTCGACCAGGGCCAGCGCCTGCTGGGCATCTGCACCAACCGCGACCTGCGCTTCATCCCCGTCGCCGAGTGGTCCACCACCCGCGTCGCCGACGTGATGACCACCGAGCTGTTCACCGCGCCGGAGGACGTCACCCCCGAGCAGGCCACCGCCCTGCTGCGGAAGAACAAGCGCGAGCGCCTCCCGCTGATCGACGCCGAGGGCCGCCTGACCGGGCTCATCACCGTGAAGGACTTCGTGAAGTCCGAGCAGTTCCCCGACGCCTCCAAGGACAGCCAGGGCCGCCTCCTCGTCGGCGCGGGCGTCGGCTTCTTCGGCGACTCTCTCGAGCGCGCCGGCCAGCTGCGCGACGCCGGCGCCGACGTGCTCGTCGTCGACACCGCCAACGGCCACGCCCGCCTGGCGCTGGAGATGATCCGCACCCTGAAGAACGACCCCTACTTCGCCGACGTCCAGATCATCGGCGGCAACGTCGCCACCCGCGAGGGCGCGCAGGCGCTCGTCGACGCGGGCGCCGACGCGGTCAAGGTCGGCGTGGGCCCCGGCTCGATCTGCACCACCCGCGTGGTCGCCGGCGTCGGCGTCCCGCAGGTCACCGCGATCCACGAGGCCGCCAAGGCCTGCGGCCCCGCGGGCGTGCCGCTGATCGGCGACGGCGGCCTGCAGTACTCCGGCGACATCGCCAAGGCGCTCGTCGCCGGCGCCGACACGGTCATGGTCGGCTCCCTGCTGGCCGGCACCGAGGAGTCCCCGGGCGAGGTCGTGCTCGTCGGCGGCAAGCAGTACAAGGCCTACCGCGGCATGGGCTCGCTCGGCGCGATGTCCTCGCGCGGCAAGAAGTCCTTCTCCAAGGACCGCTACTTCCAGGCCGACGTCCCCAGCGACGACAAGATCGTCCCCGAGGGCATCGAGGGCCGCGTCTCCTACAAGGGGCAGCTCGGCTCCGTCGTCCACCAGCTCATCGGCGGTCTGCACCAGTCGATGTTCTACGTCGGCGCGAACACCGTGCCCGAGCTGAAGGAGCGCGGGAAGTTCGTGCGCATCACCGCGGCCGGGCTCAAGGAGTCCCACCCCCACGACATGGCCGCGATCATGGAGGCCCCGAACTACTCCTCGCGCTGAGGGAGGCCGCCGGGTTCGTCGCGCCGACGTCATCGGGCACCCGGCGGTGCTGCGCTCCGTCGGCCGACGGCCCGGTCACTCCTGCGTGATGGTGGTGTCCCCCTGCGTGCTGGTGGCGTCGGCCGTCGGGTCCGTGCCGTGCTCGTAGCCGATCAGCCACAGCACCGCGTAGCGGTCGCGGACCTGGCCGTCGGAAGCGCCCCAGTCGCGCCGCTGCAGCGGGTCGACCACGTCGCCTCCCTCGGCGAGCGCCGCGAACCAGGTGCGCAGCGTGGTGGGCTCGGCCGCGCCGAGCAGCGCGACCATGAGCCCGCGGGCGGAGAACGGCTCGTCGTGCTCGCCCGCGTCGGAGACGTACAGGTCCACCGCGCCACGCAGCATGCCGTGGGCGATCGCGGAGCCGGGGCCGTCGGTCCGACCGAACTCGGCATAGGTCGCGGTCGAGGTCTCCCCGCCGAAGACCCCCTGGTAGAAATCGAGCGCCTCGGCGGCGGTGCCGGGCAGGTGCAGGTACAGGGCGGGAGCGGGCATCGGGTCTCCTCGAGGTCGGGAAGCGGGTCGTGCCCCGTGATCATTCCTCCCCATGGCCCTCGCGTCCACAGCACTTGCCGTGCGGGACGAGCTGTGGGCGACGGGCTCTAGCCTTGAGGGCATGAGCACCCCCTCCTGGATCGACGCCCCGCTGCTGGGCTTCGACACCGAGACCACCGGCACGAACGTCGAGCGGGACCGGATCGTCACGGTCGCGCTCGTGCACTCCGTCGGCCCCGGCCGCGAGAACGAGACCGTCGCGACCTGGCTGATCGACCCGGGGGTGGAGATCCCCGAGCCCGCCCAGCGCGTGCACGGGATCAGCACCGAGCACGCCCGCGAGCACGGCATGCAGCCCGCCGAGGCGCTCGACGAGGTCGCGGGCATGATCGTCGAGGCGCTCGGGAAGGAGGTTCCGCTGGTCGCCTTCAACATCGGCTTCGACCTGGCGATCCTCGAGAACGAGCTGACCCGCCTGGGCCTGCCCACGCTCGTCCAGCGGCTCGGCCACGACATCGCGCCCGTGATCGACGGGCTCGTCATCGACCGCGGCGTGGATCGCTACCGCAAGGGCAAGCGCACCCTCACCGACGTCCTCGCCCACTACGGCCTCGAGCAGGACGGCCGCCTCCACACCGCCGACGTCGACGTCTCCGCCACCCTCGACGTGGTCCGCGCGATCGCCGCGAAGTACCCGCAGGTCGCCTCCTCCGCCCTCGAGGAGCTCCACCGCGAGCAGGTGGGCTGGCATGGGCGCTGGGCCGAGGGCATGAACGAGTGGCTCACGAAGAAGGGCAGGACCCCGGACGTGAACACCGCCTGGCCGCTGTGACGACCCGGGGCGGCGGCCCTCCCCGGCGGCCGGCCCGTCGCGGTCCCCGGGATCGGTAGACTCCCCGGTGTGATGAGCGAGATCGAGATCGGCCGCAACAAGCGGGGACGCCGCAGCTACAGCTTCGACGACGTGGCGGTGGTCCCCTCCCGACGCACCCGGGACCCGGAGGACGTCTCCACCGCCTGGCAGGTGGACGCCTACCACTTCGACATCCCGATCTTCGCCGCCCCGATGGACTCCCTGATGTCCCCGGAGACCGCGATCGCGCTCGGCGAGCACGGCGGACTCGGCGTGCTGGACCTCGAGGGCCTGTGGACCCGCTACGAGGACCCCTCCGCGCAGTTCGACCGCATCGCCGCCGCCTCCGAGGAGGGCGTGGTCGAGGTGATGCGCAGCGTCTACGAGGAGCCGATCAAGCCCGAGCTGATCCGCGACCGCATCCAGCAGCTGCGCGAGGCGGGCGTGACCGCGGCCGGCTCCCTCTCCCCGCAGCGCACCCAGGAGCACTGGAAGACGGTCGTCGACGCGGGCGTGGACCTCTTCTTCATCCGCGGCACCACCGTCTCCGCCGAGCACGTCTCCACCGGCCGTGAGCCGCTGAACCTCAAGCGGTTCATCTACGAGCTCGACGTCCCCGTCATCGTCGGCGGCTGCGCGACCTACACCGCGGCCCTGCACCTGATGCGCACCGGCGCCGCGGGAGTGCTCGTCGGCTTCGGCGGCGGCGCCTCGCAGACCACCCGCGAGACCCTCGGCATCCAGGTCCCGCTCGCCAGCGCCGTGGCCGACGTCGCCGCCGCCCGCCGCGACTACATGGACGAGTCCGGCGGCCGCTACGTGCACGTCATCGCCGACGGCGGGCTGGGCCGCAGCGGAGACCTGGTCAAGGCGATCGCCTGCGGCGCCGACGGCCTGATGGTCGGCGCGGCCCTGGCCCGCGCCGAGGAGGCGCCCGGCCGCGGCCACCACTGGGGCAGCGAGGCGCACCACCCCACGCTCACCCGCGGCCACCGCGTCCCGGTCGGGACCGTCGCCCCGCTCGAGCAGATCCTCTTCGGCCCGTCGATCTCCGCCGACGGCACCACCAACCTCGTCGGCGCGCTGCGCCACGCGATGGCGACCACCGGCTACCTCGACCTCAAGGAGTTCCAGCGGGTCGAGGTCGTCACCACCGTCTGAGACGACGGGGATGACAGCGCCCGCGGCGAGGAGGGGTCGCCGGCCGCTCGTGGTGCTCGGCCTCGGGCTCTTCGGCGTCGCCGTCGTGATGCTGCTGCTGTACGGGCCGTTCCACGGCGCGGACTACGAGGCACCGGGGTGGTACCTGCACCGGTCCCTCGCGTCCCTGATGAGCAGCGGCGCGCAGGCCTCCGATCTCGGCGTGCTCCATCGGCTCGCCTCCTGGGCGATGTACGACTTCGTGCCGCTGCTGATCGTGGTGCTCGTACTGGTCATGGCCGTGCTTCCCGCCGCCGTCGCGCTCGGTCGACGGCCCCGCCACGCCGATGCGGCCGGTGCCGAGCGGCAGCAGGACGATCCCCGTGCGGACGGCGCCCGGGCGACGCGCTCCGGCACGTCGAGCTCCCGGACGGGCCGCGCGCGTGAGGGCGGTGCCCGGGGCGGGACGCCGCGCGCCGGGAGGCGGGACCGTGACCGTCTCGACTCCCTCGTCTTCTCCGACGACGGCAGCATCGGCGTTGCCGGTGCCACGCCGGGGGAGGAGCTCGAGCTCGGGATCGCCGAGCTGCGGGGCCTCGCGGACGAGGCCGGACTGCCCTGGCACAGCCGCTACGAGACCGAGGGCGGGGCGCGGGGCTTCCTCGAGATCCTGCACGCACTCCAGGACGGGCCGACGAAGGTCCGCCGGGCGGCGGGGACCCCGGCGGCGGCTGCGACGGCGACGGCAGCGACGGTGACCGAGGCGGGGGAGTCCGCGCCCGTCGAACGCACCGACGCGGCGCCTTCCGATCCCGAGACTTCCGCCCCTGTCGGCGGGGAGGCGACGGTCTCCTCGGATCCGGCAGCATCCGATCACGCGCTGTGGAGCCCCGGCGACATCGGCTCGGTCTACACCCCCACCACCCTGTACAGCTCCGGACAGGGTGGTGAGGACGCGTCGGACGACCTCTCCGATGATGACGGCGACCGGGAGGAGGGGCGATGAGCGACGAGGAGATGACCGAGGAGGACATGCGCCTCGAGGCGAAGCTGCGGCGCTCCTACTACCTGTTCGCGGCCGCGTTCTTCCTCGCGCTGTGGATCCTCACCTCACAGGACCACTGGGCGCTGCGGCCGGGCCTGCTGGGGTTCTCGATCCGCTGGGTGGTCGACCTCGGCTCCGGGCTGATCCCGCTCACCCTCGCCCTGGGGCTCGTGGTCCAGGTGCCCCTGCTCCTGCTGCGCCGGCCCCGCCGCGCGGATGCGACGGAGGCGACGCGGAGCAGGAAGGGCCGTGCTCGCTCCCGCGCACGGGACGGCGAGGGAGCGGGACGGTCCGAGGGCTCCGAGCGCATCGCCGCCGCGACGGATCTCCCGGGTGCGGTGCACGACGGGGAGGCCGACAGGGAGCGGGAGCGTCTGCGGATCCCCGGCGGGACCTTCCGCGAGCTCGGCGCGCAGCACCGCTGGGAGATGGCGGAGGCGCTCGGCATCACCTGGCGCGACGAGTTCGTCCACGACCATCAGGGCTGGGCCGTCGCCTGCCTCGAGGCCGCGCAGCGACGCGCCGCGGACCCCCTCGGCTGAGCGGCGAGGAGGCACACCTGCGACGGCCTGCCGCGCCGTTGCGCGACGCGAGCTCCTCGCGTCGGGATCCCTGCGAGATCTCGAGCTGCAGGCTCCTCGGCGCAGGAGCTCAGGCGGAGCGCACCAGCGCGATGATCCCCCAGATCGTCATCACCAGCGCGATGAGGCCGAGCACCACGGGCAGGAGCACGCCGATCCCGAGGCTCACCAGGATGCCTCCCATCCCCGCGTCCCAGAGGGCGATGGCCTCGGCGCCCGTGCAGGTCACGCTCACCTCCTGATCGCCGTAGACCTGCACGTCGTAGAGGTCGTAATAGGGCTCGCCGTCCACGCTCCCCACTGAGACGTCCTGGGCCTCCGACGGCGAGACGGAGATGTCCGCGCCCTCGATCTCGCAGCTCGTCGTGCCGTGGTCGTCCGCAGGCGCGGCGATCGTGTACATCGACCATGAGGAGGCCTGGAAGGTGTCCCCGGAGGGGTCCAGCGGCGTCATCTCGGTGTTCCCGGCGATGACCATCGCACTGCCGATGAGCGCCGCGACGATCGGCATCACGACGAGCCCGACGGCGTTGGCGACGAGCCCGAGCGCGCCGAAGACAGTGCGCTTCACCCCACGACGGCGACGGCGCGGGGCCGGGGCGTAGCTGTGGGCAGGGCCGTAGGCAGGCGGATAGGTCATCGGTTCCCCCTCAGGACGCATGGATGCGAAGCACAGGATATCCAGCGGCGCGGCTGGCCGGCGCCCGCCGACCGGGGCGGTTCGTCGCGCTCGACGAGAGCGGCATCGTGCGAGTGAGCTCTGTCGCGCGGCGGCGGCGCCTGGCACACTGAACTGCTCCGCAGCGATGCGGACCGACGGTGGTGGACGGATGAGGGGGAGCGACGATGGAGGGATTCTTCGTCCTGATGCTGGTGGTCGTCGGGGTCTTCGCCGGGGCCATCAAGCACCTGAACGCGAAGGACTAGGAGCCCGGCGACGACTCCTGGATCGGGACCGCTCGCCGGGAGACCCGCTCGTCCGTCACGCGGACCCGGACCGTGCGCCGCGTGCAGCGGACCCGCACGGACGCGCCGGCCACCGGCGCTGCGGCGAAGGACGGGCCGGCCGAGCGATCCCGACCCCGCACCTGGAGGATCCGGCCCGCGCCGTGGGTCTCGCCGCGACGGCCTCGGTGCTCGCCGCGGCCGCCGAGACACGGAGCGCGACCGGGGCGGACGGTCCCGACGCCGCCCGGACCGTGACTCCCGACTCCGCCCCACCCGACGCCGCACTGACGGACCCGGCGCCGACGAGCGCCGCCGCCTGGGGTGCCGCTGGGACCGATGCTGCGCCGACCGCTGCTGCGCCGACCGCTGCTGCTCCGACCGGCGCTGCTCCGACCACTGCTGCGCCGACGAATGCTGCGGCATCAGGCGCTGCGTCGACGGACGCCGCGCCGTCGGACGAGCGTGCCGTCGGCTCGCTGTACACCCCGACCTCGTCGTCCTACAGCGTCTACACGCCGACCTCCGTCTACGAGAGCGGGACCAACGTGCTGGACGAGGACGAGGCCCCGGACGCCGACGCGAGCTCCTGAGCGCGTGCGAGCGCGAGGCGGTGCTCCGCCGGGTCGACCTCGCCGCCCGCTCGACCTGCTCAGCGCTTCGCGCGCGCGACCTCCAGCGCCTGCTGCGCGATCGCGAGCTCCTCGTCGGTGGGGACGATCAGCACGGTCACCGGCGAGTCGTCGGCCGAGATGACCCGGACGCCCTTGACGCGCTCGGCGTTGCGGGCGGGGTCCAGGCGGATCCCGAAGCCCTCGAGCCCGGAGAGCACGCGCTCGCGCACCTCCGGCACGTTCTCGCCGATGCCGGCGGTGAAGGTGATCGCGTCGAGGCCGCCGAGCACGAAGGCGTAGGAGCCGACGTACTTGCGCAGCCGGTGCACGTACACCTGCATCGCCAGCTCCGCGTCCTGGTTCCCGTCGCGGATCGCGGCGGTGATGTCGCGGAAGTCGCTCATCCCGCACAGCCCCTGCATGCCGGAGCGCTTGTTCAGCAGGGTGTCGATCTCGTCGATGTCCATCCCCGCGCTGCGGGAGAGGTGGGCGTACACGGCCGGGTCGATGTCCCCGGTCCGGGTGCCCATCACGAGGCCCTCGAGCGGGGTGAGCCCCATGGAGGTCTCCACCGGCTCGCCGCCGCGCACCGCCGAGGCGGAGGCGCCGTTGCCGAGGTGGAGCACGATCTGGCGCAGCGCGGAGGTGTCCTCGCCCCGCGCGGCGAAGTGCGCGGTGACCTGCTCGGAGACGTAGCGGTGGCTGGTGCCGTGGGCGCCGTAGCGACGGATCCGGTACTCGTCGGCGACCTGCTTGTTCAGCGCATAGGTGCGCGCCGCGTCCGGCAAAGTGGTGAAGAAGGCGGTGTCGAACACGGCCACGTGCGGGATCGCGGGGAATAGCTTGCGGGCCGCGTCGATCCCGTCGACCGCCGCGGGGTTGTGCAGCGGCGCGAGCGCGCCGAGGTCCTTGATCTGGTCCCGCACCCAGGAGTCGATGAGCTTCGGGGCCGAGAAGCGCGCCCCGCCCTGCACCACGCGGTGGCCGACCGCGACCACGTTCGCCTCCTCGAGGGAGAGACCCGCCTGCTCGAACAGCCGCACGACCACTTCCATGGCCACGACGTGGTTCGGCACCTCGCCCGAGAAGGGCTGGGTGACCGAGCCCGTCTCCAGCCGCGCGACGCCGTTGTCCAGGCCGATCCGCTCGACGATCCCGGAGGCGAAGACCTCCTCCGCGGTCGGGTCCAGCAGCTGGAACTTCAGCGAGGAGGAGCCCGAGTTCAGCACGAGCACCGTCGCGGCGTCCGGGATCGTCCGGGGGTGCTCGGCGCTGTCGGAGGAGGCGTGGGCGGAGGTGGTCATGCCTTCTCCTTCGTCGGGTCCGTCGAGGCGTTCTCCGCGTCGGCCGCCTGGGCCTGGATCGCGGTGATCACGACGGTGTTGATGATGTCGTCCACGAGCGCTCCGCGGGAGAGGTCGTTGACCGGCTTGTTCAGGCCCTGCAGGACGGGGCCGATCGCGATCGCGCCGGCCGAGCGCTGCACGGCCTTGTAGGTGTTGTTGCCGGTGTTGAGGTCCGGGAAGACGAACACCGTCGCACGGCCCGCGACCGAGGAGTCCGGCAGCTTGGTCTTGGCGACCGAGGCGTCCACCGCGGCGTCGTACTGGATCGGACCCTCCACGTCGAGCGACGGGTCGGTGGAGCGCACCAGCTCGGTCGCCTCGCGCACCTTGTCCACGTCGGCGCCGCTGCCCGAGGTGCCGGTGGAGTAGGAGAGCATCGCGATCCGCGGGTCCACGCCGAACTGCGCGGCGGTGGTCGCGGACTGCACCGCGATGTCCGCGAGCTGCTCGGCGGTGGGGTCGGGGTTCACGGCGCAGTCGCCGTAGACCAGCACCCGGTCCTCGAGCGCCATCAGGAACACCGAGGAGACGATCTTCGCGCCGGGCCTGGTCTTGATGATCTCGAAGGAGGGGCGGATCGTGTGGGCGGTGGAGTGGACCGCGCCGGAGACCATCCCGTCGGCCTCGCCCATCTGCACCATCATCGTGCCGAAGTAGGAGACGTCCTGGACCGTCGAGCGGGCCTGCTCGAGGGTCACGCCCTTCTTGGCGCGCAGCCGCGCGTACTCCTCCGCGAAGCGCTCGACGTGCTCCGGATCGTGCGGGGAGACCACGCGCGCCTCGGAGATGTCGTGGCCGAGCTGGGAGGCCTTGGCGCGGATCGTGTTCTCCTCGCCGAGCAGTACCAGGTCCGCGACGCCGCGGGCGAGGATCGACTCGGCTGCGGCGAGGATCCGCTCGTCCTCGCCCTCGGGCAGGACGATCGTCTTCTTCTCCCCGCGGGCGCGGGCCAGCAGCTCGAACTCGAACATCATCGGGGTGACCACCTCGCTGCGGGTCACCTCGAGGGCGGAGAGCAGCTCCTCGGTGGGCAGGTGCTCGGCGACCGCGCGACGCGCCGCGTCGAGCTTCTGCGCGCTCGCGGCGCTGAGCCGGCCGCGGGAGCGGGCGATCCGCACCGCGGTGTCGAAGGTGGACAGCTCCGAGGTGATGATCGGCAGGTCCTGCTGCACGCCGGAGATGAGGCGGTCCACCTCCTCGGGCACCTCGTAGCCGCCCGTGAGCACGATCGAGGAGAGCGCGGGGAAGGTGCCCGACTGCTGCGCCATGACGAGACCGGGGAGCAGGTCGTAGCGGTCGCCGGGGGCGATCACCGTGCAGTTCTCGGTGAGGCGGGTGAGGACGTTGGGCAGGCTCATCGCCGCGATGACCGTGCCCACGGAGACGCGCTCGAGCCACTCGGGATTGCCCATCAGCAGCGAGCCGTCCACCGCGTCCTTCAGCTCCTGCACCGTCGGCGCCAGGATCACCGGGTTCTCCGGGATCGCGGAGACCAGCGCGCCGGGCACCTTCGCCGAGACGGCCTCGCGCACGGCGTCGAGGGACGCGGCCTCGGCACGGTTGACGATGACGGCCAGCGGCATCGCATGGTGGCCGCCGAACTCGCCGACGGCGACCGCTGCGAGCGCCCCGATCTGGTCCGGGCTGCGGTCCAGCCCCGAGAGCACCACCACCACCGGAGCGCCCATGTTGGCGGCGACCTCGGCGTTGAAGGCGAGCTCGGTGGGGTTGGCGAGGTCGTCGTAGTCCGAGCCGAGCACGACCAGCACGCTGTAGCGCTCGGCGAGCTCGCGATGGCGGGCGAGGATCCGCTCGTGCGCGGCATCGGGATCGGACAGGACCAGCTGGTGGTCCACCCCGATCGCGTCCTCGTAGGCCTGGTCGACGGCGGGATGGCGGATGAGCAGGTCCACCGCGTAGTCGCGCGTGGACGTCGAGCGCACGACGGGACGGAACACCCCGACGCGATCGGATCGGGAGGCGAGGGCTTCGAGCAGACCGAAAGCCACCATCGACTTGCCGGTCATCCCCTCCGGGCTGGCGATATAGACACTCTGCGACACGACCCCAGCATAGGCGCGCGGCCCTCCCGTGGCACGGGGCCGGGAGTCCCGGCCGGGAGCCGTCGGCTCGGGTACGGGGGAGCGGCCGACGGGCCGCCGCGCACCGCGCCGAGACGACGGTCCGAGACGACGGGGACCCCAACGGTGCAGGTGGGGCGGCCTGGACCCGGTCGCCCGTTCACCCGGACGTGATCGAGGTCCCTCTCCAGGCCCCGTCCGGGCGCCGCCTCGTACCATGGTGGCCATGCTCCGCGTCGCCCTCCGTCCCCGATTCCTCGGGCTGCTCGCCCTGGTGATCGTGGCGACGATCGTGTGCGGTCTCCTCGCCGGATGGCAGTGGGACCGCGCCCACCGCGCGCTGACCGACAAGGCCGACGGCCCCCAGCAGATCGGCGACATCCGCGAGGTGGTCGGCGTCGGCGACGCCGTCACCAACGAGATGGTCGGCGACATCGTCACGGCCGACGGACGCTTCGCCGCCGGCGAGCAGGTGCTCGTCCCCGGTCGCCAGATCGAGGGGGAGGACGCCGTGATCGTGGTGACCGCCCTCCTGGTCGAGCTCGAGGACGGCACCGAGGCCCGCCTGCCCGTGGCCCGCGGCTGGCTGCCCGCCGAGGACGTGACCGGCGAGGATGGCGCGCTCGATCCCTCCCTCGCCCCTGCCGCGCCCGAGGGGGAGGTCCACCTCTCCGGACGCCTCGAGGCGAGCGAGTCCGCCTCCGGCGGCGTCGCCGACGGCGTGGCGCGGGAGATCGCGACCCCGCTGCTGGTCAACGAGTGGGGCTCGCCCATGTACGCCGGCTATCTCGCACTCGACGAGACCGAGGCCCCGCTCACGCCGATGCCCGCGGCGGAGTCCCAGTTCTCCCGCGGCCTGGACTGGCAGAACATCGGCTACTCCCTCCAATGGGTGGCCTTCGGCGTGTTCTTCCTGTACCTGTGGTGGCGCTCGGTGCGCACCGCCTATCGCGACGAGCTCGACGACCGTCGCGAGGAGGTCGAGAGGCTGCTCGCCGAGGCCTCCGACGACGGGCCGCGCCCCGGGCCGTCGGCCGGTCCCGACCAGGACGCCGGTGCGGCCCCCGCCGACCGGGCCGCCGCCGATCAGGCAGACGGCGCGGACCACGCCGCCGGACTCGCCCCCTCGGGCGTCGCCCCGAGCTCCCGCCCCACCCCCCAGCAGAACCCCGACAAGGACGTGTGACCGTGCCCGCAGAACGCCCCCTCGACGAAGTCGCCGCCAGGACCTCCTTCGCCCGCTTCCGCGTGGCCTCCATCGTGGAGGGGATCGCGCTGCTGGTGCTCGTGGGCATCATGACCATGCGCTATGTCGTCTTCGGCGGCGACGCCTGGTTCACCTCGACCTCCCCGTTCTGGGAGCAGGTCTCCTCGGTGTGGTCCCCGATCCACGGCCTGATCTACATGGTCTACGTGGTGCTCGGCTTCGACCTGTGGCTGAAGATGCGCTGGGGCCTGTCGCGGATGCTGCTGCTGATGTTCTTCGGCGTCGTCCCCGTGCTGTCCTTCTTCGGCGAGCGCTGGACCCACCAGCGCGTCGAGTCCGATCTCGCGCGGCGCCCCACCATCCAGGACGAGGAGCGGGTCTGACCGCTGGGTGACCGGACCCTTCCTGTCCGGCCTCTTCCTGCCCGGGCGCTTCCGCCAGGCCCCTTCCCGACCGGGCCCGCGGTGCCGGGCCCGCGCCCGAGGAGCGGAGCCCGGCGTGACCAGGCTCGCCCTCGGGGGAGCCGGACCGCGGCGCCCCGGGGCCCGGGCGCGACGTAGACTCGCGCCTGTGACCGACACCGACCAGCGCCCCGTCCTCGTCGTCGACTTCGGCGCCCAGTACGCACAGCTCATCGCTCGTCGCGTGCGCGAGGCCCGGGTCTACTCCGAGATCGTCCCGCACTCGATGACCGTCGAGAAGATGCTCGCGAAGGACCCCCGCGCGATCATCCTCTCCGGCGGCCCGAGCTCCGTCTACGCCGAGGGCGCGCCCCGCCTGGACCCGGCCCTGCTCGAGGCCGGCGTACCGGTGCTCGGGCTCTGCTACGGCTTCCAGTCGATGGCCGCGGCGGCCGGCGGCACCGTCTCCCCGACGGGCGTGCGCGAGTACGGCGCGACCCGCCTCGAGGCCCTCGACGCCTCCTCCGAGCTGCTCTCCGGCCAGGACGTCGACCAGAACGTGTGGATGAGCCACGGCGACTCCGTGACCGAGGCGCCCGAGGGCTTCGACGTCGTCGCGACCTCCGCCGCCAGCCCCGTCGCCGCCTTCGAGAACCGCGAGAAGCGGCTCTACGGCGTGCAGTGGCACCCCGAGGTGGGCCATTCCGACCGCGGCCAGGAGGTGCTGGAGAACTTCCTTCACCGCGGCGCGGGCATCGAGCCGTCCTGGACCACCGGCAACGTCATCGAGGAGCAGGTCGAGCGGATCCGGGCCCAGGTGGGCGAGGGCACCGCGATCTGCGGCCTCTCCGGCGGCGTGGACTCCGCCGTCGCCGCGGCGCTCGTGCAGCGCGCCATCGGCGACCGCCTCACCTGCGTGTACGTGAACCACGGCCTGATGCGCCAGGACGAGTCCGAGCAGATCGAGAAGGCCTTCGGCGCCTCCACCGGCGGGGCGAAGCTCGTCATGGTCGATGCCGAGGAGCAGTTCCTCACGGCGCTCGCCGGCGTCACCGACCCCGAGACCAAGCGCAAGATCATCGGCCGCGAGTTCATCCGCACCTTCGAGCAGGCCCAGGCGGAGATCCTGCGCGAGCAGGGCGTCGTCGAGGGCGTGGGCGACTCGGCGCATGTCGGGAAGGCGTCCACCGCCTTTCTCGTCCAGGGCACGCTCTACCCCGACGTCGTCGAGTCCGGCGGCGGCGAGGGCGCGGCGAACATCAAGAGCCACCACAACGTCGGCGGCCTGCCCGAGGACCTCTCCTTCGAGCTGGTCGAGCCGCTGCGCACCCTGTTCAAGGACGAGGTGCGCGCCGTCGGCACCGAGCTGGGCCTGCCCGACGAGATCGTCTGGCGCCAGCCCTTCCCGGGCCCCGGCCTCGGCATCCGCATCATCGGCGAGGTCACCAAGGAGCGCCTGGACATCCTGCGCGCCGCCGACGCGATCGCTCGCGCCGAGCTGACCGCCGCGGGCCTGGACCGCACCATCTGGCAGTGCCCCGTCGTGCTCCTGGCCGACGTGCGCTCCGTGGGCGTCCAGGGCGACGGCCGCACCTACGGCCACCCCGTCGTGCTGCGCCCCGTCACCAGCGACGACGCGATGACCGCGGACTGGGCCAAGGTGCCCTACGACGTGCTCTCCCGGATCTCGACCCGCATCACCAACGAGGTCTCCGAGATCAACCGCGTCACCCTCGACATCACCTCGAAGCCCCCGGGCACCATCGAGTGGGAGTGAGCGTCGCGGCCTGAGCCGTGACCTCCGCGAACGGGCCGGGGCCCGAGCCGCCGCACAGCGTGCGGGCTCGGGCCCCGGCCCGTTCGTCGTCGGGTCGAGGTCGTTCAGCGCGCCCAGGCCCTGCGGACGGCATCGGCGGCTTCGTCGGCGGTGACCGCCGGCCGGCATTGGTGACCGAGCGCGGCCTCCCATTCCTCGGGCGTGGGGAGCCGTGCGAACGAGACGGCCTCCGGTGACGTCAGCGGACCGGAGCGTGAGAACAGGGTCGCTGCGTCCTGATCGATCATCCCGGCGGAGGCCAGAGCCCAGAGGTCATAGAGATCGCGCGGTGCGGCTCGGTCATGCCAGGCGGCAAGTTTGGCGGCGGCGAAGGATGCCGGTGTGAGGACGCGCATCGTGGCGGGCGGGGCATCGCTGTACCGCTGTTCGAGGTCGACGATCTCGGTCGGCCATGGAGGCAGATGCGATGCGCTGAGCAGCTGGATCTGGACCCGCACTGATCCGATCGTCATCGTCGACGGATCGGCGTCTCGCGTCTCCTCGAGGGGTGGCGCGAAACGCGGGCGCCCGAGACTCCTCCGCAATTGGCGTGAGAGCGTCTTCCCCACAGCAGATGCGGTGGCGGCCCGAGGGCCGAGTGCGATCAGATCGATGTCCTCGGAGAGGCGCAGAGCGGGCAGATGAGTTCGTGACAGGGCCGTGCCGCCGAAGAAGACGAAGTCGTGCGTCCCGAGAGTCGACAGTGCGGCAAGTGCGTGGGAGATCACGTGGTCGCGGCGCACCTGGGCCTCCCCGACACCGAAGAGCTCGGCGATCTCGTGCATCTCGCCTGTATCGAGTACTCCTGGTGCTCGAGAGGTCATCGTGATGCGCGGAGTTCGTCGAGTGTGCGACGGATCGCGGTATTCGTCCGGGGCGCCGTGCGGATGATCTGCGCGTACTCGTCGGGATCCAGCTGCGGGCGGAGAGCTTCGGCCGCGGTCAGCGAGGTGTCGCGGTCGCCGCCCTGGGCGGGGCGCATGAGCAGGTCGACGTGTGTCTGCTCCGGAGTCGTGACCAGTGCTCGACCCAGCTCGGTCTCCTCCAAGGCGGCGTCGACGAGGTCGAGGTCGCGCTGCACGAAGTGGACGGTTCCGGATCCGATCGTCAGAGGATGATGGCCTGCGGTCGGGACCGCGATGACCGTGGTGCCGATCGCCCGCGGGATGGCACCCCAGTGGCGGGCTGCACCGATCCCCATGAGGATCGTGCGGCGCTCGCCGTGCCGCGCCGTCGCGATCGCCAATCCAGCGCTCTCCAGCCCGGGCTGCCAGCGCCGTGCATCTCGGCCATCGGGAGGGACGGTGTAGATGCCATGTGCCAGACGCAGCAGCGCACCGCCGGACACGAGGGAATCCAGCTGACGCCACGTGTTGGTCCCGGTGGTCTGCAGATCGCGGAACCGCATCGTGCGCAAGGGGGCGCTGGCGATCGTCCTCACGAGCTCCAGATCCTTCATCTCACCCTTTCACTGAGCGTGAGCATACGTCATTCGTATACCTGTGCTCGATGAATGCCAGGTCTCCCGTCAGACCTCCGTCGGCGGCTCGAGCAGGCGCGAGGGGTGCGAGGGGGCGACCGCGTGCCAGGAGTGGGTCTTCTCGAAGGTCTCCCAGCCCATCGACGCGTAGATGCCGTCGGCGCCGGTGGGGGAGTCGTCGTCGACCTCGAGGTCCACGAACTCCCGACCCCGCTCGGCGGCGTCGCGGATCGCGGCGCGCAGCAGCGACTTCGCCACCCCGTGGCCGCGTGCGCTGCGATGCACGCCGAGGTACTCGAGATAGGTGCCTTCGCCGCGGGCGGCGGTGGCCCTGATCGGGGCGGCGACGAGCCCGCCGGCCGGCAGCCAGCGGCCCTCCCGCTCGATCTCGGCGATCCACCAGTGATCCCAGTCCGCCTGCTCCGGGTTCTCGATGAGGCGCTGGGCGAACTCGGCGAAGGACTCGCGGTAGCTGTTGAAGTGGTCGGCGAAGGACTCCTCGAGCATCCGGTGCACGGTGCGGACGTCCTGCGCGACCGGCAGGCCCGTGTCGTGGAGGTTGACCCGGCGCACCCGCGTGCCATCGCGCGGGGCGGGCGTCGACGTCGCCTCCTCCGCCGTGACATCACGGCGCATGTGCAGCCAGGTGCGGACCTGCTCGTAGCCAGCCGCCGCGAGCAGGCGCTCCTTGTCGGTGTCGAGCTCGTTCGCATCGGTGGTGAGCTTGGAGGTCTCCACGCCGCGGGCGCGGGCGAAGGACCCGCCGACCTCGACGGCCCACTCCAGCAGGGAGGCGGCGAGCGCATCCCGCTCGGGCGCCTCCGACGCGATCGTGAACTGGACGTTGGTGCGGCCGGTGGCGCGGTCCTCGAGCGCGATCCAGGCCAGCGGCGGCAGGTCGAGGGAGGGAGAGCCGTCGGCGGCTACGGGGACCACGACCACCTGGCGCCGTGCCCACGACTTCAGCCCCACCATGCGCGAGCGCAGCGCGGCCTCGTCGGGCGCGGCCTCGGGGTCGTAGCGGCGCATCGAGGCGGTGATCAGCGCGGACACCGGCGCGACGTCCGCCGGGATCGGCAGGCGCGTGGTGACCCTCCCCTCGAGCGATGCGGGGAGGACGGGCGGGAAGTGATCCACGAGCAGCATCCGCCCATCTTTTCACGACGGGCACGGGGCGCCTGGGCGTTCTTCCCGAGGCATGGGGCGCCGGCCCGTGCCACGGCCCCACCCGTCGAGACGACCTGACCGAAGCGCCGAGAGCACCGTTCCGCCCGGGTGGAGCGGGTGGAACGGTGCTCTCGGAGATGCTGCCCGGTGCGTCGCCGGAGCCGATCGGCGGCCGACGATCAGTGGGCCGCCGAGCGGGTCAGCGGTCGGTGGTCACCCGGTCGCGTCCGTCCTCGACGGGGCGCCGGCCCGCGCTCGCGTCGGCGTCGGCCTCGGGGTCCACGACCGGGATCGGCCCGGTGCGGGGGTGGAGGTCCTCCGGCTCGGAGCCGGTGCCGCTGAGTTCCGCGGCCGCGTCGAGGCCGGGCTGTGCGACCTGCTCCTCGGCGGTCTCGACGGTCTCGCGCAGCGGCACGTGCTTGATGAACAGCGAGAGCACCAGCGCGAGGACCGCGAAGGGCACCGCGGTGAGGAACACGTCGTGCATCGCATCGCTCAGGCCGCTGCGCACCGGGTCCACGAGGAACTCGGGCAGCTTCGCGAGGGCGGAGGGGTCCAGCACCGCGTTCTCGAGGGTGCTGGTGTCGACCGCGCCGCCCGTGCTCTGCAGCGCGGCGAGCTGCTCGGGCGGCAGGGCCGCGATCTTCTCGGGGATCGCGGTGGACATCGAGGCGGTCATCACGGTGCCGAGCACGGCGGTGCCCACCGTCGAGCCGATGTTGCGGAAGAACTGGATCGCGGCGGTCGCGGTGCCGAGCTCGCGGCGGGAGACGGCGTTCTGCACGACCAGCGTGTAGACCTGCATCGACAGGCCGAGCCCCAGGCCGATCACGATCATCGCGAGGGTCAGGTGCCACTGCGAGTCCCCGTAGGAGAGGTTCGCCAGGAGCAGGTAGCCCGCGACCATCACCACGCCGCCCAGGATGAGGAAGGGGCGGTAGCGGCCGGTGCGCGAGATCAGCAGGCCCACGAGGATCGAGGTGAGGATCATCGCGAGCGACTGCGGCACGAGGATCATGCCGGAGTTCGTCGCGGAGACGCCCATGACGCCCTGCGCGTAGACCGGGATGTAGATGATCGCGCCGAACATCGCCACCGCGATCGCGAAGGAGGCCGCGACCGACAGCGCAACGATCGGGCGCAGCAGCAGGTGCAGGGGCAGCAGCGGCTCCTCGACCCGGGTCTCGATCACCACGAACGCGATGAGGAACAGCGCGGCGACCGCGTACATCCCCAGGATCACGGGGGAGGTCCACTCGTAGTCGCCGCCGCCCCAGGTGGTGGCCAGCAGCGCGAGCACGAGCCCGGGGGTGAGGGTGAGGATGCCCCAGTGGTCGACCCTGCCGTGCTGCTGGGCCTTCTCCAGGTGGAGGAAGCGCAGGATGAAGGCGAAGGCGACCACACCGATCGGGAGGGTCAGGAAGAAGGCCCAGCGCCAGCCCAGGTGGTCGGTGATCGCACCGCCGATCAGCGGGCCGGCGACCGAGGTGACGCCGAAGACGGCGCCCATGATGCCCTGGTACTTGCCGCGCTGACGGGGCGGGATGATGTCGCCGATGATGGTCTGGCTCAGCGGCATCAGGGTGCCCATGCCCAGGCCCTGCACGGCGCGGGCGAAGACCAGGAACCAGAATCCCTGGGCGAGGCCGGCCAGCACGGAGCCGATCATGAACACGGCGAGGCCGCCGAGGTAGAACCAGCGGCGACCGTAGAGGTCGGAGAGCTTGCCGACGACGGGGACCGCGACGGCGGAGACGAGCATCGCGGCGGTCGCGATCCAGTTGTAGTGCTCCACGCCGCCGAGCTCGGCGACGATGCGCGGCATGGCGGGGCCGACGACGGTCTGGGAGAGGGAGGCGACGAACATGCCGAGCATGAGCCCGACGAAGACGAGCTTGCCCTGGCGGTCGAGGCCGGTGAAGGCGGCGGGCTCCGCAGCGGCCGGCTGCGGTGCCCGGGTGGTGGATGCAGTCATGAGGTCCTCGGGTGTGTGCGGTGGGGAGGCGGCCGCAGCACCCCATCGGGCTGTGACTCGCACACACTACAGAACTGTTGCACTGACTGCACTATTGCATCGAGTGCAGATTTTGTGATGTGTCGGACCTAGGATGGGGGCGTGATTTCCGCGCAGACGACCGATGACCATGACCCCGCGGGCTCGGAGGAGCTCGGCCTGCGGGAGCAGAAGAAGCGCCAGACCCGCATGGCGATGCACCGCGCCGCCCTCGAGCTGGTGGTCGAGCACGGACTCTCGGCGGTCACGGCGCAGATGATCGCCGAGCGCGCCGGGGTCTCCACCCGCACCTTCTTCAACCACTGGGTGACCAAGGAGTCCGCGATCCTCGGGATCAACGGCGGGGAGGGTGCACAGGCAATCGCCTCGTTGCGGGAGAAGCTCCTGGTCATGCCGGCGCGTGAGGCGATGCGCTCGATGATGCGCGAAGCGATTGCGAACGTCCCCGTCGACCGCGGTCTGCGCGAGCTGAAGAAGCAGGTCATGGAGCAGGAGCCGAGCCTGCACCTGGTCTCCAGCGGAAACCTCCAGGCGATGCAGACCGAGCTGGTCGAGGAGCTCGCCGAGGCGCTCGAGGGCGAGTTCGCCCGCGATCATGCGGTGATCCTGGTGCAGGTGAGCTTCGCCCTGACTCGCAGCGCGTTCGCGATCTCTATGCGGCGCGGCATCGACCCGGTCCGCGCCTTCGACCAGGTGCTCACTCTCTACGACGGGTCGGGCACCGAGATCTGAGCCGGAGGCCGCGCGAGCCCGGGCTGAGGTGGGCAGGGCTCAGCGGAGCATGCGGCCGAGTCCGCCGGTCCAGCCGCGCCCGTCCTCGAGGCGCTCGGCGACCCCGCGCTCGAGGCGTGAGGTGCGGGGGAGCGCGGCGACGTCGACCGGGGGCCGTTGCCCGAACACGAAGAAGAGCGCTCCGTCGTCCATCCGGGAGCGCTCGAGCATCTCCCAGCGCGCGGCGAAGCGGGCGAGGTTCGAGCCCTCTCCCGTGATCTCGGCGAGCTGGTCGCTCAGCAGCCACGAGTCGCAGACGAACTCGTGGCCGAACGCGGGCTCCTCCACGCCGCGCCCCTCGCCGAGCTCCACGTAGTGCTCCGTGAAGTACGCGGTCGCGGCGTCGAAGGAGGCGTCGACCTCCGCGGGATCCAGCGGGCCGCGCGCCGGGATGTGGGTGCCGAGCACCCAGCGGCGGGGGGCGTCGGCCGACGGTGCAGGGCCTGCGGCCGGAGCGACCGGGCCGTCCGCCGGCCCGCCCGGCCCGTCGGCCGCGGAAGCCGATCCGTCGGCCGACGGTGTCGAGCTGGTGCCCGCGAGCAGGGCGACGGGCTGGCGGTGCAGGTCGAACTGGAGGCGCCCGAGCTGCACGAGCCGACCCGCCCAGTTCATGCTCACCCAGTTCAGCTGGTGGAGTCCCAGGCGTCCCGTGCCGGCGCGGTGGACCCGCATCTGCTGGCCGAGGTCGGCGAGCACCTCCCAGGACTGCTCGGGCGTGAGGCCGCGGGCGGTGTGCCAGGCGCGCACCGTCGAGGTCGAGACCAGCAGCGCGAGGATCGCGAGCAGGCCCTCCCCGGGGGAGAGACGCCGCTGGAGCGCATCGTGGCGGTCCTTCTCGGCGGCGAGGTCGACCTCGGGCACCTCGAGCCCGGCGGCGGCGCGCAGGCGGTTCGCGGCCGCGGTCACCTCGGCGAGCACCTCCTCGTCGGCCGCGGCGGCGTCGAGCAGGGGGAGCAGGTCGGAGGCGTCCTGGTCGGTGATCCCGAGGTTCTCGAGCAGGGCGGTGCGGGAGGGGGCGGTGAGCATGACGCACACGTCCGCGGCGGCGAGCTCGTCCTCGGCGCGGATCTCGGCCGGCGGGGGTGGCTTCATGTGATCACGGTAACGGGTGAGCCCCAACCTCCCGCTACGATCGGTGCGTCCCGACCACGAGCGCGCCGGTGCGCCGGCGAGGAGGCCACGATGACCAGCCCGCACCAGGATCCCGCCACGCCCGAGACCCAGGACGCTCCCGCGCCCGACGCCGACGCGCCGCCCGCGAGCTCGGCCGAGGCCGAGGCGATCCGCACCGCCTACGGCTTCGAGGGTGCGCGCATCCACCTCGGCGCGATGCTCGACGGGGACGAGCCGGACCCGAGCGTGCCGGTGAACCTCGCCGTCTCGATGCTGAACCGTCACGGCCTGATCGCGGGCGCCACCGGCACCGGCAAGACCCGCACCCTCCAGGTCATCGCCGAGCAGGCCGCCCACGCCGGCGCCGCCGTGTTCGTCGCCGACATGAAGGGCGACCTCTCCGGCATCGCCGTGCCCGGCACCGCCTCCGAGAAGCTCACCGCGCGCGCCGCCGCCCGCGGTCAGGAGTGGGTCTCCCGGGCGGCGCCCACGGAGTTCTTCACCCTCGGCGGGCAGGGCGAGGGCGTCCCGATCCGCACCACCGTCAGCGACTTCGGGCCGGTGCTGATGGCGAAGGTGCTCGAGCTGAACCCCACCCAGGAGTCCTCGCTCGGGCTGATCTTCCACTACGCGGACTCCCAGGGCCTGGCGCTGCTGGACCTCAAGGACCTGCGCGCGCTGATCCAGTTCCTCACTTCCGACGAGGGCAAGGACGAGCTCAAGGGCATCGGCGGGATCTCGAGCGCGACCGCCGGCGTGATCCTGCGCAGCCTCACCGCCTTCGAGGCCTCCGGCGCGGACGTCTTCTTCGGCGAGCCCGCCTTCGACACCCAACAGCTGCTGCGCACGAAGGACGGCGCGGGCATGATCTCCTGCCTCCAGCTGCCCGGGGTCGCCTCCCGCCCGGCGCTGTTCTCCACCTTCATGATGTGGATGCTCGCAGAGCTGTACCAGGAGCTGCCTGAGGTGGGCGATGCCGAGGTGCCGAAGCTGGTGTTCTTCTTCGACGAGGCGCACCTGCTGTTCAAGGACGCCTCCAAGGCGTTCCTGGACCAGGTGGTCCAGACCGTCCGCCTGATCCGCTCCAAGGGCGTGGGCATCTTCTTCATCACCCAGACCCCGAAGGACATCCCCGTCGACGTCCTCGCCCAGCTCGGCAACCGGGTCCAGCACGCGCTGCGCGCCTTCACCCCGGACGACGCGAAGGCGCTCAAGGCCACCGCGAAGACCTTCCCCACCTCCGAGCACGATCTCGAGGAGGTCATCCCTGCGCTCGGCACCGGTGAGGCGATCGTGACCGTGATGAGCGAGGACGGCGCCCCGACGCCGGTCGCGATCACCGCGGTGCGCGCCCCGGAGAGCTCGATGGAGCCCGCCGGTGAGCAGGTCATCAAGGAGTCCGCCGCGGCCTCGCCGCTGATGAAGGACTACGGGGAGGCGGTGGACAACGAGTCCGCCTACGAGATCCTCCAGAAGCGCGCCGCGGCCGACGCGGAGGCCGAGGATGCCGCGGCCGCGGAGAAGGAGGCCGCGGGGAAGGGCGACGCGAAGGGTGCGGAGCCGGCTGCGAAGAAGTCCGCGAAGAAGGACGAGGGGTTCATGGGCAACCCCGCCGTGAAGTCCTTCCTCCGCTCGGCCGGCACGGTGCTCGGCCGCGAGATCAGCCGCTCCCTGTTCGGGACCCGCAAGCGCCGCTGAGCCGGACCGTCGGACGCCGTCGGCCCCGCGGAGCGGAGATCTGTGCTCCGCCCCGCGGGGCCGACGGTGGTCCTGCCTCGCGGGCTCGTCGCCGGCTCGGGGCCCGACGACAGATGCGCCCCTTGGTGCCGACGTCGGCTCGAGGGCCGAGCGGGTGCGCTCAACGCGCCTCAGCGGCGGGCGCTCCTCACCAGAAGTAGCCGCGGCCCGCGCAGTAGGTCGCGACCTGCTCCACGCTCAGCCAGTGATGGCTGGGCAGGGAGGCGGAGAGGGTGGACCCGGCAGGATCCGCGATCCGCAGCGTGCGGTGCGCGGCGTCGTACCCGTCGATCGTCACGAAGTGGAAGATGTCCCCGGTGTTCCCGCCCCAGTTCGGGTACTCCCCGGCCACGACCCACCAGTTGCACACGGTCGCGAAGCCGTCGTCGACATTGGTGGTGGCCCGCTCCCACAGCAGATCCGCATCGGCCTGCGAGGCGGAGGTGCCCTCCATCCACTGGTCGCGGTAGGTCGCCCCCGGGAGCCGGGCGGTGAGCACGGGGGAGACGGCGCCGAAGTTCGTGCCGTTGTTCGTCGTGGCGAGCTCGGCGGCGAGGGTGTCCAGGCTCGGGGGCTGCACCTTCGCGCTGAGCGCGATCGCGACGGCGGTGGGCCCGCAGTAGAAGAAGTTCGGCTGCTGCTGGTAGGCGGTGGGCAGCACGGTCTGCGCGGCGGAGGCGCGAGGGGCGACGGCGAGGGTGCCGAGTCCCGCCGCGGCGGTCACCCCCAGGGTCTTCAGGAACGTCCTGCGGTCGGGTGCGATGGTCGTCATGAGGAGTACCTCGTCGTTGACTTCGGGTGCACGGCTGCCGGAGGTCCCGGCCTCTCGACGCTATGCACGCCGGACGCCGTGGGGGAAGGGGAGAACTGCCCATTGACAGACCGAGCCGGAAGGGACGTGCAGGTCAGCGGCTTGGCTCGAGCCGGTCGACCCTTGCCGGGAACAGAACGGCGCCCCTCACCCGGGGGTGAGGGGCGCCGTTCTCGTCGGGCGAGGTCAGATCACTTCTTGCCCTGGTTGGCGACGGCCTCGGCGGCGGCCTTCGCGGCGACCGGGTCGAGGTACCGGCCGCCCTTCTCGACGGGCTGGAAGTCCTCGTCGAGCTCGTAGACCAGCGGCTGGCCGGTGGGGATGTTCAGGCCGGAGATCTCCTCGTCGGAGATGCCGTCGAGGTACTTCACCAGCGCGCGCAGCGAGTTGCCGTGGGCGGCGATCAGCACGGTCTTCCCCTCGACGAGATCGGGCTTGATGCCCTCCTCCCAGTAGGGGAGGAAGCGCTCGACGACGTCCTTGAGGCACTCGGACTTCGGCAGCTGATCGCCGAGGTCGGCGTACTGCGGGTCCTGGTCCTGGGAGAACTCGGTGCCGAACTCGATCTCGGGCGGCGGCGTGTCGTAGGAGCGGCGCCAGGCCATGAACTTCTCCTCGCCGTACTTCTCGCGGATCTCCGACTTGTTCATGCCCTGCAGCGCGCCGTAGTGGCGCTCGTTCAGGCGCCAGTCGCGCTTGACGGGGATCCAATGGCGGTCGGCCGCATCCAGGGAGAGGTTCGCGGTCATGATGGCGCGACGCTGCAGGGAGGTGTGCACGACATCGGGGAGGATGCCGGCCTCCTTCATGAGATCGCCGCCCTCCGTGGCCTCCTGGCGTCCCTTCTCGGTGAGGGGGACGTCCACCCAGCCGGTGAACAGGTTCTTCGCGTTCCAGTCGCTCTCGCCGTGGCGGAGCAGCACGAGTGTGTAGGTCATGGGCCCAGCCTACGCGGGCCGAGGCCGGCCGTGCATTCGGAGGCCATCGGCGGCCACTGGGCGGACATCGGACCGGTGCCCGCGCCTCGGGCCGCCGGCGCCCACGACCGGCCTCCTGGATATGGTCGGGACATGACCGCCGTGACCTCCCGTGATCTCACCTCCGTGCCCGTCGTGCTGCTGGATCTGGACGGCACTGTCGTCGAGTCGGCGCCCGGCATCCTCGCCGCCCTCGAGCAGGCCTTCGCCGCCTGCGGCGAGGAGCATCCCGGTGCGGAGCGCCTGCAGTCCTTCATCGGGCCGCCGCTGGTGGACTCCTTCCGCTCCGAGCTGGGGATGGACGCCGAGCGGGCCGAGGCGCTGCGCCTGGCCTACACCGACCACTACCTCGCCGAGGGCTACCGGCTCAGCGTCCCGTACGCCGGGATGACGGAGCTGATCTCCGGGCTGCGCGCCGACGGCCGCACCGTCGCGATCGCGACCAACAAGCCCGAGACCACCGCGCGCAGGGTGCTGGAGCACCAGGGCCTCGCCGCGGACCTCGACCTGATCGGCGGCACCGATCTCGCCGGGGGCCGCACCCACAAGGCGCAGGTGATCGCCAGCGTCCTCGAGCGGCTCGGCGTCTCCGCGGCCGACGGGGCCGTGATGGTGGGGGACCGGCTGCACGACGCGGAGGGCGCCGCCGTGCACGGCCTCGAGGCGGTGCTGGTGGGCTGGGGCTACGGCGGGGACGCCGAGCGCGCCGCCGACCTGCCCTACGCCGCGACCGTCCCCGAGCTCCACCGGATGCTGCGCGTTTGACCCTCGGGTCGAGGCTTCGGGTGCTCAGGCCTCGAGCAGGATCGTCACCGGCCCGTCGTTCGTCAGCCCCACCCGCATGTGGGCGCCGAAGCGGCCCGTCGCGACCGTGATCCCGCGCTCGCGCAGCGCGTCGACCACCTGCTGCACGAGCGGCTCGGCGACCGGGGCCGGAGCGGCGCCGTTCCAGGACGGACGGCGGCCCTTGCGCACGTCGGCGTAGAGGGTGAACTGCGAGATCACGAGCACCTGTGCGCCCGTGTCCTGCACCGAGCGCTCGCCGTCCAGGATCCGCAGCTCGGAGATCTTCCGGGCGATCGTGGCGACCTGCTCGGGGCCGTCCTCATGGGTGACGCCGACGAGAGCGACGAGGCCCTCGCCGGTGATCTCGCCGATCACCTCGCCCTCGACCTCGACCCGGGCACCGTCGACTCTCTGGAGCACTGCACGCATGCCCTCGATCGTGGCACAGGTGCGGGCTCCGCCGGCGCGGGGTCAGCGGGGAGGGATCGAGGGGATCACCGGGGAGGGATCGAGGATATCCTCCGCTCCTGGGTGGGGGAGTCGTCCTCGGGATGCTGGTCGACCGGCTCGGACGGGCGGTCCGGCGGGGGAGCAAACGGCTGTGAAGGAGCCTGTGGGGGAGCGGACGGCTGCGACGGAGCCTGCGGGGGAGCGGCCTGCTGAGGCGCCGCTTGCTGAGGCGCCGCTTGCTGAGGTGCCGCCTGCGGGGGAGCCGGCTGCGTCGGTGCCGACTGCTGGACCGGTGCGGCGAACTGCTGCGGCGGGGCAGAGCGGTCAGGGGCGGCGTGCTGCTGCGGCGGGGCGACGTACTGCGGCGCGGCCGACTGCTGAGGGGGTGCCGAGTGCTGGGCCGGTGCCGAGTGGTGCGCCGGCGCCGAGTGGTGCGCCGGTGCCGAGTGCTGCGGGGCCGAAACGTGCTGGGCCGACGGGTGCTGGGCCGACTGCTGCGGTGCCGACTGCGAGGGCGCCGAGCGCTGCGGCGGAGCGGACTGGTGGACCGCCGAGGAGCCCGACGGGGGAGCGATCCCGGGACCGCTCGGCACATGCACGCCCTGGGCGGGGACCTGCCGCACGCCCGTCGGCCCCTGCGTCGGATGGGACTGCGCGGCGTGCTGCGCCCCGGCGGCCGGACCCGGCTGCGGGGCGGCTGGCTGCGGGACGGGAGCGGGCGTCGCGGGCTGCGCCGCAGCGGCCCGGTCGATCCGCTGCCGCTCCGCGTGGCGTGCCGCGGCGACCCACTCCTCGGCCACGCGCACGATCGCCTCGGTCGCGGCCTCCCAGGCCGCCTCCTGCTGACGGTGCGGCCCGGTCGCGAGCGAGAGCACGACCCCGGCGGAGCGCAGTGCGAGCTCCACCGGATCGACCCGCTCCTGGAAGGTCTCGTGCCAGGTGCGGATCGCGTCCTCGACCCGCTGCTGCATGCCGCGGTCGATGCGCCCGGCGTTGCCGTAGTCGGCGAGGACGCTGAGATGGGCGAGCAGGCAGGCGAGGTCGTCGGCGCGGCGACCCGGGCCGACGGTGTCGATGTCGAGCAGGCCCACGACCCTGCCGTCCTGGACGAACACCTGCGCCTCGTAGAAGTCGCCGTGGACGACGTCGTGCGGGCGCATGTCGATGCGCTGCTCGATCGCGGCCAGGCCCTCGCGGATCTCCCGCACCAGCGCGTCCAGGCGCGGCCCGAGCGCGGGCACGGCGGAGGCGACGATCCCCGCGTAGAACTCGACCGAGTCGGTCCACGGCGGCCGCAGCGACAGGCCGTACATCGAGGCGGGCAGGCGGTCCAGCAGCGCGACCAGGTCCTCGGCGCGGCAGGAGTCCACGCCCTCGTCGATCACCGCGCGGGCGAGCGGCCGGCCCGGCAGCTCCGCGAGCACGACGAGACCCTGATGGTGCGCGATGACCTCGGGCACCGGCACCCCGGCGGAGAGCAGGCGCTGATGGCGCTCCACGATCTCGCCGCTGCGGTGCGGCTGCATGACCTTGAGGTACACGGCCGCGGGGCCCTGGGAGGCGCGCAGCACGGCGCGCCGGCCGGGACGGTAGGAGACGACGTCGATCGCGATCGGCTCGGACGGGTCCGGACCGAGGGAGACGCCCAGGTCGTGCAGGGTGCGGCCGACGATGTCGGGATAGCAGACCTGCGGGAGCATCGGCAGCCACGGATCGTGGGGATAGCGCCACACGCGGACGTTGATGTCCCCGTCGGTCATCACCAGGGTCTGCTCGGCGACGTAGAGGTTCTTCTCGCGCTCCCCGATATGGGCGCTCGCGCCGAACAGCTCCTCCCGGGCCGGGGCCTGGGGGCCGTCCAGCTCGGGCCAGGAGACCTGGGTGCGGTACAGGGCCTTGGTGCTGCGGCCGGGGCGGTGGTCGACGTGGTCGAGCTGCCAGCTGTGCAGCACCCCGCCCGAGTTGCCGACGGCCGAGCGGAGCAGCCCACCGGCTCCGGGCCCGGTGAGCAGCTCGGAGCCGTCCTGCGTGTGTGACATGGGCGATTCACTCTGTTCTGTGGTCATCGGGCGGCTGCGCCTACGATGCTTGCATGGCTGATCGTACCGATAACCTCACCAGCGGGAATCTCCTGGGCATCCCGGAGACCCGCCTCCCCGACGACTTCGTCGACGTCCAGGTCGCCGAGGAGCTCGTCGAGGGCGAGCCGCGCGAGGTGGTCGCCCGGCATCTGGACTCCCCTCTGGCCTGGGCCACCCTCGCCGAGGACGCGCTGAGCGACGGTGACGAGATCACCGCCTACGCCTGCGCCCGCACCGGCTACCACCGGGGGCTCGACGCGCTGCGCCGCAACGGCTGGCGCGGCCAGGGCCCGATCCCCGCCTCCCACGCCCCCAACCGCGGCGTGCTGCGGGCTCTCGCGCTGCTGGGAGAAGTCTCCCGCCGTCTCGGCGACCAGCCCGAAGCCGACCGCATCACCGACTTCCTGCGCGAGGCGGACCCGAGCCTGCTGGACTGAGCCGGCTCCCGGCCCGGGCCTGCGCGAGCCCGGCCGGACCGGCTGGACCTGCGCTGGCCTGGCAGGATCGGAGCCGGCCCGGACAGCGCGGGCGGTGCGTGTGCACTCAGTGGCGCCCAGTGCGCAGCCGTCGCCGCATGCGGGGTCGGATGCCGGCTGAGCGCCACTGGATGCAGCGCCCGCCGTCACCCCTCGGACGTGCTCCAGGACGGCGCTTGGTAGGATCCACGCGGCCCTGTGCACCGCACGCGGTCACCTGTGCTGAAGTCCAAACATCGTTCCCAGGAGTCGCCATGCCCGCCGTCGTGATCGTCGGAGCCCAGTGGGGCGACGAGGGGAAGGGCAAGGCCACCGACCTGCTCGGAGAGCGCGTCGACTACGTCGTCAAGCCCAACGGGGGCAACAACGCCGGCCACACCGTGGTCGTCGACGGCGAGAAGTTCGAGCTCAAGCTCCTCCCCGCCGGAATCCTCTCGCCGCAGGTCACCCCTGTGATCGGCAACGGCGTCGTGGTGAACCTCGAGGCGCTGTTCGAGGAGATCGACATGCTCGAGGCGCGCGGCGTGGACACCACCCGTCTGCGCATCAGCGCCAACGCCCACATCGTCGCGCCCTACCACCAGACCCTCGACAAGGTCACCGAGCGCTTCCTCGGCAAGCGCGCGATCGGCACCACCGGGCGCGGCATCGGCCCCGCCTACATCGACAAGGTGGGCCGTCTCGGCATCCGCGTGCAGGACCTCTACGACGCCTCGATCCTGCGCCAGAAGGTCGAGGGCGCGCTGCGCCAGAAGAACGAGCTGCTGGTCAAGCTCTACAACCGCCGCGCCGTCGAGGTCGACGAGATCGTCGAGGGCCTGCTCTCCTACGCGGAGCGCCTGCGCCCCATGGTCGTGGACACCACCCTGCTGCTGGGCGATGCGCTGGACCGCGGCGAGGTCGTGCTGATGGAGGGCGGCCAGGCCACCTTCCTCGACGTCGACCACGGCACCTACCCCTTCGTCACCAGCTCCAACCCCACCGCGGGCGGCGCCGTGACGGGCACCGGCGTCGGCCCCACCCGCATCGACCGGGTGATCGGGATCGTCAAGGCGTACACCACCCGCGTGGGCGCCGGACCGTTTCCCACCGAGCTCGAGGACAAGTGGGGCGAGTACCTCCAGAAGACCGGCGGTGAGGTGGGCGTGAACACCGGCCGTCCCCGCCGCTGCGGCTGGTACGACGCGCTGATGATCCGCCACGCGGTGCGCATCAACGGCTTCACCGACATCGTGCTCACCAAGCTCGACGTCCTCACCGGCATCGACGAGGTCCCGATCTGCACCGGCTACGACGTGGACGGCGTGATC
Source organism: Brachybacterium sp. sponge (assembly GCF_001613775.1). Taxonomy (NCBI): domain Bacteria; kingdom Bacillati; phylum Actinomycetota; class Actinomycetes; order Micrococcales; family Dermabacteraceae; genus Brachybacterium; species Brachybacterium sp. sponge. The sequence goes on from NZ_LRMP01000002.1 coordinate 503,941, forward strand.
CACCGCGAGATGCCGATGACCCAGACCGAGTTCCACCACGCCGTGCCGGTCTACGAGACCCTGCCCGGCTGGACCGAGGACCTCTCCGAGGCGCGCACCTTCGAGGAGCTGCCCGAGAACGCGCAGGCCTACGTGCGCCGCCTCGAGGAGCTCGCCGGCTGCCGCATCAGCGCCATCGGCGTGGGCCCGGACCGCGCCGACACCATCGCCGTGCACGACCTCCTGCCGGAGACGACGGCCTGACGTGGTGACCCGCCGTACCGACCCCGAGGCCGGCCGCGCCGCGCTCGCGGCCTGGGCGACGGATCCCGCGGCCGCGCGCCGCCCGGTGCTCGCCCCCGCCGTGCGGCACACCCTGGAGCTCTTCGCCGAGGAGCATCCCGGCGGTGCCTTGGAGCTGCGGGTCCCGCCCTACGCCGCGGTCCAGGCCATCGCCGGCACCCGCCACACCCGCGGCACCCCGCCCGCCGTGGTCGAGACCGACGCCGCGACCTGGCTCGCTCTCGTCACCGGAGACCTGAACTGGGCCGACGCCGTCGCGGACGGCCGGGTCACCGCCTCGGGCGAGCGCAGCGACCTCTCCGAGCTGCTGCCCCTGCCCGGCCCGCGACGTTCGGTCCGCACCGCCCGCGGCACCGGTGCGAAGCCCGCCGACGGCGAGGCGCCGAACGACGACGGGTCGGCCCCGGACCGCGGCGAGCCGACGGCCGAGGGGACGCGATGAGCCCCGCCGTCGTGATCGCCGTGGAGGACCTCGCCGGACTCGAGGTCGCCGCGCTCGCCGGCGCCGACCGTATCGAGCTGTGCCAGGACCTCGACCTCGGCGGCACCACCCCCGCGCCCGAGCTCGTCGAGCAGGCCGTGCGCCGCGCCCGCGAGCTCGTCGCCGCCCGGGACGCGAAGCCCCACCTCGACGTGCACGTGCTGATTCGCCCCCGGGCGAGCAGCGCGGACTTCCTCGGCCGGCCGGCCGAGTTCGCGGCCGACGCCGATGCGATCGAGCGGATGGCGGACCAGGCGGCCGCCGTCGTCGACGCCGGCGCCGCGGGCGTCGTGCTCGGCGTGCTCACCGAGGCCGGCGAACTCGACCTCCCCGCCCTCGAGGCCGTGCGCGACAGCGCCCTCCTCGCCGCCCAGCGCGTCGGCCGCGGACTGACCCTCACCCTGCACCGCGCCGTCGACGCGATGCCCTCGCGCGAGGCCCGCGTCGCCGCCGTCCAGGCCGCGATCGGCCTCGGTATCCACCGAGTTCTCAGCTCGGGAGGGCAGGCTCGGGCCCTCGACGGCGCCGACGACCTCTCCGCGATGGTCGACGCCGCCGAGGACCTCGTCGAGATCTGCGCCGGGGGAGGGGTCCGCCCCGCCGACGTCGTGGACCTCGTCCGCCGCTCCGGCGTCGGCTCCGTGCACCTCTCCGCCCGTCGGCGGCCCGGTGCGCCCGTCGAGCCCGACGCCCCCGAGACCCTGACCGACCCGGCGATCGTCGCCGCGGCGATCGATGCCGCAGGAGAGCTGTGAACACCGTGAACACCACCGAGAACCCCCAGGCCCGTCCCGAGGACGAGGACCGCGAGCACCTGACGGGCCGCACGGACCCCGCGGAGGACACCGCCGACGCGACCCCCGCCGGCGACCCGACCGACGCCGACGGGGCCGGGGAGGCAGAGGAGACCGAGAGCCCGCGCACCGCGCTGTACGTCCGCCGCCGGCGCGCCCCCGCCCTCGGGTTCTGGGTCCTGCTGTGCTTCCTGGTGCCCGGGATCCTGGCCCTGCTGAGCGTGCCGCTGTTCGGATTCGGCGACCTCCGCGGCGTCGTGAACTTCGTGATCCTGGCCATGGTCGTGATCGGGCTCCCGCTCGCCGCCATCGCCTCGTTCGTCGACGCGCGCCGCCACCGCCGCGAGGACCGCCGCCGCGGCTGAGCGCCCGCGTCCCCTGGCCGCGCGCACGCCCCCGGGGTCGAGCGCAGGCCTCCCGCGTCGAGGATCGCGTCGGCCGGCGGGTGCCGACCCCCTGCCTCGCGCGCCCTGCCCGCGAGACGGACCGCACGGCGGCGGCAGGTCCTCGCTGTGGCATCATGGACCGGTGGCACGCGGCGACGGAAAACTCTCCCATGACCTGCTCCCCGGGGAGAAGGGCCCGCAGGACGCCTGCGGGGTCTTCGGCGTCTTCGCCCCCGGCGAGGACGTCTCGAAGCTGACCTACTACGGGCTGTACGCGCTGCAGCACCGCGGCCAGGAGTCCGCGGGCATCGCGACCTCCGACGGCTCGCAGATCCTGGTCTACAAGGACATGGGACTGGTCTCCCAGGTCTTCGACGAGGCCTCCCTCGGCACCCTCCAGGGGCACATCGCGATCGGGCACACCCGCTACGCGACCACCGGCGGGTCCGTCTGGTCCAACGCCCAGCCCACCCTCGGCCCCCGGCACGAGGGCACCGTCGCGCTCGCCCACAACGGCAACCTCGTCAACACCGAGGAGCTGCTCGAGCTGATCCACGAGCGGCAGGGCACGCCCCGCACCGGCGAGATCGCCCGCGGCAACACCACCGACACCGCCCTGGTCACCGCGCTGCTGAACTCCGAGGGCACCCTCGCCGACTCCCTGCGTGACGTCATGCCGCGCCTGCGCGGCGCCTACTGCTTCACCCTCATGGACGAGACCGCGCTGTACGCGGCGCGGGACCCGCAGGGCATCCGCCCGCTGGTGCTGGGCCGGCTCGAGCGCGGCTGGGTCATCGCCTCGGAGACCGCGGCGCTGGACATCTGCGGCGCGAGCTTCGTGCGCGAGGTCGCTCCCGGCGAGATGGTCATCGTCGACGAGCAGGGCCTTCACAGCGAGCAGGTCGTCCCCGCCGAGCCGAAGGGCTGCGTCTTCGAGTACGTCTACCTCGCCCGCCCCGACACCCGCATCGCCGGGCGCAGCGTGAACGAGTCCCGCGCCGAGATGGGCCGCCAGCTCGCCCGCGAGCACCCCGTCGAGGCCGACCTGGTCATCCCCACCCCCGAGTCCGGGACCCCCGCCGCGATCGGCTACGCCCAGGAGTCCGGGATCCCCTACGGGCAGGGCATGGTCAAGAACGCCTACGTGGGCCGCACCTTCATCCAGCCCTCCCAGACCATCCGCCAGCTCGGCATCCGCCTGAAGCTCAACCCGCTGCGCGAGGTGATCCAGGGCAAGCGTCTCGTGGTCATCGACGACTCCATCGTGCGCGGGAACACGCAGCGCGCCGTGGTGCGGATGCTGCGCGAGGCCGGCGCCGCCGAGGTCCATGTGCGGATCTCCTCGCCGCCGGTGCGCTGGCCCTGCTTCTACGGGATCGACTTCGCCTCCCGGGCCGAGCTCATCGCCAACGGCCTGGGCATCGAGGAGATCGCCCGCTCGCTCGGCGCGGACTCCCTCGGCTTCATCTCCGAGGAGGGGATGATCGCCGCCACCGGCCAGCCCGAGGAGCGGCTGTGCACCGCCTGCTTCTCCGGGAAGTACCCGGTCGCCCTGCCGGAGCCCGTCGCCCGGGCACAGGGCATCCTCCCGGCTCGCCCCGGCGAGCCGGCCGCCGTCGGGAAGGACGCATGAACACCACCCCCCGCCCCGCCTCGGGCGACGCGATCACCTACGCCTCCGCCGGTGTCGACACCGCTGCGGGCGACCGTGCCGTCGAGCTGATGAAGGAGGCCGTCGCGGCGACGCACGGCCCCGACGTCCTCGGCGGGATCGGCGCCTTCGCCGGACTGGTCGACGTCTCCGCGCTGAAGGAGTACCGCCGCCCGCTGCTCGCCTCCTCGACCGACGGCGTGGGCACGAAGATCGCGATCGCCCGCGCCCTCGACGTGCACGACACGATCGGCCAGGACCTGGTCGGCATGGTCGTCGACGACATCGTCGTGGTCGGCGCGGCGCCGATCGCGATGACCGACTACATCGCCTGCGGCGCCGTGGTGCCCGAGCGGATCGCCGACATCGTGCGCGGCATCGCCGAGGGATGCCGCCTCGCGGGCTGCGCCCTCGTCGGCGGCGAGACCGCCGAGCACCCGGGCCTGATGTCCCCCGAGGACTACGACGTCGCGGGCGCCGCGGTCGGCGTGGTCGAGGCCGACGACCTGCTGGGCCCCGACCGGGTGCGCCAGGGCGACGTCGTGATCGGCATGGACGCGTCCGGCCTGCACTCCAACGGGTACTCGCTGGTCCGCGCCGTGGTCTCCGCCTCCGGGCTCACCCTCGAGCAGCGCGTCGAGGACTTCGGCCGCACCCTGGGGGAGGAGCTCCTGGAGCCCACCCGCATCTACACCGCGGACCTCCTGGCCGTGCTGCGCGACGCCCGCACCGCCGGCGCGGTCCACGCCCTCAGCCATGTCACCGGCGGCGGGCTCGCCGCGAACCTCGCCCGGGTCATGCCGCACGGCCTCGCGGCCCGCGTGGACCGCGCTCTCTGGGAGCCGGCCCCCGTGTTCTCCCGCATCGCCGGGTGGGGCTCCGTCCCGCAGCTCGACCTCGAGGGCACGCTGAACATGGGCATCGGCATGGTCGCCCTGGTCGCGCAGGAGCAGGCCGACCAGGTCCTGGCCGTGCTCGCCGAGCGCGGCCTCGGCGCCCGTGCGATCGGCGAGGTGGTGGCCGAAGAGTCCCTGCCCGAGCCCGGCCATGCGCTCGAGCACGTCGTCGCCGGCGCAAAGGGCGTCGAGGGCGGCGCGGTCATGCTCGCCGGCCAGCACCCCGGCTGGGTCTGAGCGGTCACCCCGCACACAGCAGGAGGGCCGACCCATCGGGTCGGCCCTCCTGCTGTGTCACGGTGCTCCGCGGAGCCTGCCGCGCGCCGCTCAGCGGCGATGTGCGGACGGGGCGTCCTCGTCGGCCCAGTCCTCGGCGTCCTCGCCCCAGTCGTCTCCGTCGGCGGAGGAGGTCTCGCTCCGCTGAGACTGCAGCTCCCGCTGCAGCGCCGAGAGATCCGTCGGCGGGCTGTAGTACTTGAGGTCCCGTGCCACCTTGGTGTGCTTGGCTTTCTGTCGGCCGCGACCCATGGATCTGACCCCCTGTGCGTCGGGTGCCGGGTGTGCTCGACGACCCGGAGGATGGCATTAGTTTCGGATGCCCAGAGTACATGGTCGCTCCGGCCGACGGCGAACCGCGACCCTCCGGACGTGCCCGACGTCCCTTCCGCGGCGCCCGGTGTGACAGGCGGAGCACCGCCCGGCGAAGGAATTGGGCGTTTCGCGGCCCGCCTTTTACCGGCTCATACAGCTTACCGGGTAGTCTTGTGTCGGTACTCGAGTGCAGTGGGGACCCCTGTCCCGTCTCGAGCCGTCTCCCCCAGCGAAAGGTCTCCTCCTCGATGAACGCTTCCACGGATCAGCACCCCGGTGGAGTGCCCGACGGGGACGACGCCGCTGAGCTGATGACGCCCGCGGAGGTCGCGAGCATGTTCCATGTCGACCCCAAGACCGTCACGCGCTGGGCGCAGGCGGGCAAGCTCACCTACATGCGCACCCTCGGCGGTCACCGCCGCTACCGCCGCGGCGAGGTCGTCGAGCTGCTGCGGGAGAGCTCCAAGGACGTGTGAGCACCGACCCGGTGCTCGGAGCGGGCTACACGCTCCACCGGATCGACCTCGGCAGCGACGGCGAGGGACCGCTGCAGGCGAGCCTCATCCACCGCGAGCCCGTCCCGGGCGACGCTCCCCGCACCGACCGGACCCCGCCCGTGCTGCTCATGCACGGCTGGTCGGACTACGTCTTCGACCGTGACCTGATGGACCACCTCGGCGCCCGCGGCCACGACGTCTGGGGCCTGGACCTGCGCAAGTACGGCCGCAGCATCCTGCCCGGTCAGACGCCCACCGAGATCGACCACCTCAGCCGCTACGACGAGGAGATCGGCGCCTCGCTGCGCCGCATCGGCCGCAGCACGCCCCCGGTGATCCTCGCCCACTCCGCGGGAGGACTCGTCGCGACGCTCTACGCGCTGCGCCATCCCGGCACGGTCCGGGGCCTCGCCCTGAACTCCCCGTGGCTCGAGATGCACCTCGGGCCGGGCACGCGGAAGCTGCTCGAGGGCCCGGTGCACCTGCTGGCCCGCCGGCTGAGGAGCCGGCCCATCCTCCCCGTCGGGGACGACGCCTACGCCCGCGCCACCCACCGCGACCTGGGCGGGGACTACGACTACGACCTCGAGCTGAAGCCGCCCGGGGGCCACCGCTTCCCCGCCAGCACCCTCCGGGCGATGCTCGACGGGCACCGGCGTCTGGCCGCCGCCGGCCCGCTCGCCGCACCGGCGCTGGTCATGCACTCGGACCGCACCGCGATCACCTCGAGACGGGGCGAGCGTCCCCTCCACGCCGACTCCGTCCTGGACGTGCGCTCCCTCGCCGCCGCCGCGCGCCGGCTCGGCCCCCGGGTGCGGATCGTGCCCGTCGACGGGGCGCGACACGACGTCTTCCTCTCCGACCCGCCGGTGCGGGCGACGGCGATCGAGATCCTCGACGACTGGTTGGCCATGGATCTGCTCGCAGCGCCTACGATGACCGGGACAGGCCGCACCGCGGGACCCGACGCCTCCGAGACCGGGACCTCGTGACCCCCGAGACCTCGTGACAAGGAGGAGAGCGATGACCGCGGACCCCCATGGCCTCAGAGCCCTCGCCGATGCCCAGCGCCGGGGAGCGGATCGGCTCACCCTCCTGCGCCTGCGCCTGGCGAACACGCTGGCCGAGGCCGGTCGCGCCGAGGAGCCCGGGGTCCGCGAGATCGGGGACCAGGTCCACGAGCGCTGGACCCGCGAGGAGCATCCGGAGCTGGGACGCCTGGCCACGGGCCTGCGCGCGGCCGCGAAGCAGCTCGACCAGGAGGCCGTCCGGGCGGAGCGGCTCAGCGGCCGCCGCATGGGCGGCTACACCGGCGCCGGCTTCCTGGGGCGCGGCAGGGAGGCGAGCCGTCACGTGCACGAGGTCGCCGCGGTCGTCGCCGCCGAGCCCGCCTTCGTCGGCACCGAGCACGGGGCGAGCATCGGCGGCTTCCCGCTGCAGCCGAGCGTCCAGGAGGGTTTCCTCGCGCATCCCTCCTCCGCCCTCGGCATCGAGACCCCCGACTTCGACGAGGACGACGAGGGCTGAGCGGCGGTGCGGCCCGGGCCGGCGCCCGGCCGGGTGGCGGCGGGACGCCCGCGCCGCCGCCGTGGGACGCGTCAGCGCCGCGCGGGAGCCCGCGTGAGCGCCGCGGGCACCGCGACCGCCCCGGCCAGCAGCGGCACCACCAGCATCGCGACCAGCAGCAGGAGCATCGCCGCGGCGGCATCGGCCGAGGCCACCCCGAGGCCGACCAGCGCCGCCCCGCTGACGGTCTCGGAGATCCCCGCGCCGCCCGGCGTCAGCGGCACCAGCGCGAGCACCCTGCCCAGCGCGAAGACGGCGAGGACGAACAGGGCGGGCACCTCGGCGCCGACCGCCTCGATCGCGAGCCACAGGGCGGCGAGCTGGAGCGCCCGCGCCGCGAGCGTGGGCAGCGCGAGGGCGGGGAGCCGACTCCGCACCATCCCCACCAGCTCCTCCCGCTGATGGAGGATCTCCTCCGACGCCCCGGCGGGGAGCGTCCCGTCGGCCTGTGCGAGTAGCGCCGTGAGCACTCCGCGGCGCAGCAGCACCGCGCTGAGGACGAGGGCGATCACGGCGCCGGCCGCGGCGACGGCCGCGGCCCACAGCCAGCCGGCGGCGAGCGTGCCGACCGGGGTGAGGGCGGAGCCGAGCAGGTAGGAGCCGGCGCCCAGCAGCGGCACCAGCACCGAGGTGATCGCCATCTCGACCAGCGAGGCGGCGAGGATGCCGGTGAGCACCACGGGCAGGCCGATCCCGCTGCGACGCAGGACCCAGGCCAGCAGCCCCAGGCCCAGCACGGACCCGCCCGGCAGGGCGAGCGCGGCGCCCTGGGAGGCGACGTGGCCCTGCAGCACGGGGGAGGGCCGGGAGCCGGGCACCGCGGCGCGGACCGTCATCGCCTCCAGCAGCAGCGCGCCCGCGCCGAGCACGAGCATCGCGGGCACCGACCACCACGGCAGCGCGCCGAGGCTGGTGACGATCTCGCCCCAGCTCGCGCCGGTGGCCCACGGCAGGCCCCAGACCAGCAGGGCGATCACCAGCGGGCCCGAGGCGGCCGCGGCGAGCAGGCGCCCGGCGCCGGGACGCTCCGGCGGGGCGGAGCCGAGGTCCTCGGTGAGCAGCGCGAGCCGCTCCGGGCTGTGGTCCGCCCGCATCGGCCGCTCCGTGCTCCCCGCCCGCTCTGCGCTCTCGGGGGGCTGCGCTGCGGGGTCCTGGGGGCCGGGAGGTGCCTCTGACATGCGGCGATTCTCGCACGCCGGGCCCCTGGAGTTCCCAGGCCCGGGATCTAACATGGTGTCATGTCCTTCCTGATCTCGCTCTTCGTCGTGCTGCACATGATCTGCTGGGCCGTGGCGCTCGGCACCTGGGTCGCCTCCGCCCGCACCCGCGTCCCGAACAAGGGCATGGCCCATGCCACCGCGGGCGCGCTCGTGTTCGGCATCGTCCTGGCCGCCCTCGTCTCCATCGGCGGCGACCCGAACCACATGAAGCTCGGCATCAAGCTGCTCCTGGCGATCGTCGCCACCGTCCTCGCCTACATCGCGAACAAGAAGCAGGCCGAGACCCCCTCGGCCGTCTGGTTCGGCATCCCCACCGCGATCATCGTGAACATCGTCGTGGCGGTCTTCGTCTGATCCGCTCCCCGCGGGGAGCCCCCGCGGAGCGACGGAGCCGCGGGCGGTGCGCGCGGCGACGGGAGCCCACCTCCCCTCCACCGCGACCTCCGTCCCCATGGGGCCCGGCAGCACACAAGCTGTCGGGCCCCGCGCCTATCCTGGAGGCCTCATGAGCTCACTCTTCGACGACCTCTCGCTGCCCGACGCCTTCCGCCGCCTGGACGGCGTGCAGGTGACGCCCTCGACCCCGCCCTCCCGGGCCGCGGCCGACGACGACGCGCGCGCCGACGGACGCACCGACGGCGAGGAGCCGCGCCACGAGGCGGAGGGCCCGGACCTGCTCGACCGCGAGCCGCCGCCCGAGAGCGAGGAGCCCCCGTACGAGGAGGAGCCGCCCTTCGAGGACGAGCCGCCGCGGGAGGAGCCGGCGCCCGTCGCCGCCCCGCCCGCCCCGGCGCCGGTCCGTCGGCGGGTCCCGGCGGACTCACCCGCCCTCGCGGAGCTCGTCGACGGCCTGAACCCCGCCCAGCGCGAGGCGGTCGAGCACCGGGGCAGCCCGCTGCTGATCGTCGCCGGCGCCGGCTCCGGCAAGACCCGCGTGCTCACCCGCCGCATCGCCCACCTGCTGCGCGCCGGCGAGGCGCTGCCCGGCGAGATCCTCGCGATCACCTTCACCAACAAGGCAGCCGCCGAGATGCGTGAGCGCGTCGAGGAGCTGATCGGCCCCGCCGCCCGCTCCATGTGGGTCTCCACCTTCCACAGCGCCTGCGTGCGCATCCTGCGCCGCGACGCCGCGGCGGCCGGGCTGAAGAGCTCCTTCACGATCTACGACAGCGCCGACTCGCTGCGCCTGATCACCACGATCGCCAAGGACCTCCAGCTCGACACCAAAAAGCACGCCCCCCGCGCGCTCGCCTCCCGCATCTCGACGCTGAAGAACGACCTCGTGGACCCGATCGACTTCGCCGATCAGGCCGAGAGCGCGAAGAACCCGTTCGAGAAGACGCTCGCGAAGATCTTCACGAACTACACCGAGCGCCTGCGCCAGGCCAACGCCGTCGACTTCGACGACCTGATCGGCCTGACCGTCGCGCTGCTGCGCGAGAACCCCGCGATCCGCGAGGGCTACCGGCGCCGCTTCCGCCACTTGCTGGTGGACGAGTACCAAGACACCAACACCGCCCAGTACCAGCTGGTGCGGGAGCTGGTGGGGGAGGACCCGAGGGCCGATCTCACCGTCGTCGGCGACTCCGACCAGTCGATCTACGCCTTCCGCGGCGCGACGATCCGCAACATCATCGAGTTCGAGCAGGACTTCCCCTCCGCGCGCACTATCGTGCTGGAGCAGAACTACCGCTCGACCCAGAACATCCTCACCGCCGCGAACGCGGTGATCGAGGAGAACCAGGGCCGCCGCAAGAAGAACCTCTGGACCGACCAGGGCGAGGGGGACCAGATCACCCTCTACGTCGCCGACGACGAGCAGTCCGAGGCCCGCTACATCGGCCGCCAGATCGACGCGCTCGTGGACGACGGCCGCCGCGCCGGGGACATCGCGATCTTCTACCGCGCCAACGCCCAGTCCCGGGCGCTCGAGGACCAACTGATCCGCGTGGGCCTGCCGTACCGCGTCGTGGGCGGCACGCGCTTCTACGAGCGGCGCGAGATCAAGGACGCGATCGCCTACCTGCAGGTGCTCGCCAACCCCGCCGACGAGATCAACCTGCGCCGCATCCTCAACGTCCCCAAGCGCGGGATCGGCGACCGGGCCGAGGCCGCGATCGCCATGCTCGCCGAGCGGGACCGGATCGGCTTCGGGGAGGCGCTGCGCCGTGCGGAGGAGGCACCGGGCATCGCGACCCGCTCGCTGAACGCCGTGCGCACCTTCGTGGCGATGCTTGAGGACCTCCAGGAGATGGCCGAGCGCGGCGACGGCCCCGCCGAGCTGCTCGAGGCGATCCTCACCCGCTCCGGCTACTACGCCGAGCTGCAGGGCAGCGACGACCCGCAGGACGAGTCCCGCCTGGAGAACCTCGCCGAGCTGATCAGCGTCGCCGCGGAGTTCGAGGCGCAGATGGAGGAGCTCGACGCGCTCGCCAGCGAGATGGAGGACGAGGAGGGCGACGCCGCCGCGGCCGGGGGCGTGCAGGGCACCGCCGAGGCCGAGGACGACGCGGACGGCGCCGTCGTCGCCGGTGCGGCCCCCGCCTCCGACCCCGTCGGCGCCGACATCGCCCCGGATGCGGCGCTGACCGCGCCGGACGATCCCGAGGCGAGCCTCGTGGACCGCTTCCTGGAGAAGGTCTCCCTCGTCGCGGACGCCGACCAGCTGCCGGGGGAGGAGGACCAGTTCGTCACCCTCATGACCCTGCACACCGCCAAGGGTCTCGAGTTCCCGGTCGTGTTCCTCACCGGCATGGAGGACGGCACCTTCCCCCACAACCGCACGCTCCAGGATCCCGACGAGCTCGAGGAGGAGCGGCGACTGGCCTACGTGGGCATCACCCGCGCCCGCGAGAAGCTCTACCTCACCCGCGCGCAGATGCGCTCGATGTGGGGCCAGTCCCAGTACATGCCCGCCAGCCGCTTCCTCGACGAGGTGCCGGAGGAGGTCCTGGACGTGGCCCGCGCCGGCTCCACCCTCGGCGGCGCCGGGTTCGGCGGCGGAGGCTTCTCCGGCGGCTCCGGCTTCGGCGGCGGTCGCGGCGGGGGCCGGGGGCCGTCCTTCAGCGGCGGGGTCGGCGGCGGCCGCGCCGACGTGAAGCGCCCCAGCTTCGGCTCGGGCCGCACCGCCACGCCCACGGAGAAGCTCCCGCAGCTCGCCGTCGGCGACCGCGTCACCCACGACTCCTTCGGGATGGGCACGGTCGCGGAGGTCTCCGGGCAGGGCGACAAGACGCAGGTCGAGGTCCAGTTCCGCGACCCTCACGGCCGCAAGCGCCTGCTCCTGCGCTACGCCCCGCTGACCAAGCTCTGAGCAGCGGCGTGCGCGGGCCGATCCTCGCGCGCCGCAGGGGCGAGCCGCGGCGGTCAGGGGCCGGTGACCAGCTCGACCTCGATGCCGTGCGGGTCCTCCGCGTACCAGGCGGTGTGGTCCTCGCCGCCCGCGTGCGGGTAGTGCTCCGCGAACAGCTCCCGCCAGCCGTGCCCGGGTCCTTCCCGTCGGACCCGGTCCAGCAGCTCGCGGTCCCGCGCCCTCAGCGCGAGATGGTTCATGCCCGGCGCGCGCCGCTCGGCGCGGTCGCCGAGCACGCCCTCGGACTGCTCGAGGACGATGTAGCAGCCGTCGCCGTGGCGCCAGATCCGCCCGAGCTCCCATCCCTCGACGCGCTCGGCCCGCCAGCCCAGCGTGGTCATCAGCCAGTGCCAGGCCGGCTCCGAGACGGCGAGGTCCCTGGTCCAGAGCTCGAGGTGGTGCAGGCCGGAGGAGAGAGGCGTGGCGTTCATGGGGCCGACGGTATCCCGACGCCCCGGGCGCCTCGGAGCGGTCCCGACTCTCCGAGAGCGAGCGGGCATCCGGCAGCGCACGGGCGATGTCCGGTCACAGATCGTGCGCGCCTCGCGGGGGCTCCTCAGGCCGTGACGCGGATCAGGGCCCGGGCGCCCCGCTCCATCTCCACGAAGGAGTGGTTCACGGCGGTGTAGGTGCCGGGCTCGTCGAAGACCAGCTCCACGAATCCGCCCTGCGCCGCGGCGAGATCGAGCGCCTGCGCCCCGCCGCCCTCGCCGTCCTCGGGACGCAGCAGATAGGCGCCCTCCTTGAACACGGTGTCGAACACCCCGCCGACGACGTGGAAAGAGATCCCGCGCGACGGGCCCGCGGCGAGCACCCACAGCCGCACCCGCTCGCCCACCCGCGCCTCGAGCGGGGAGTGGACGTACTGGGTGGCGTGGCCGTTGAAGACCGTGAGGTCGGGGCGCTCGGCGGCGATCTTCGCGGGGCTGACCGGCAGGGCGCCCTCGTGCGTCGCCGTCTCGGAGCCGGGGGCGCCGACGGGCACGAGATAGTGCTCCGACTGCACCAGCACGTACTCCCGGTCGGCGAGAGCGAGCTCCGGCGGCGGGACCACGAGCGCGCCGACCATCCCGGCGGACAGATGCACCGACATCGGCATGGTCGAGCAGTGGTACAGCCAGATCCCGGCGTGGTCGGTGGTGATCGCGTACTCGAGCTGCTCGCCCGGCGGAATCGTGCGCATCGCCTCGTCGGGGGAGACGCGGCCCGCGTGCAGGTCGAGGGAGTGCCCCATCGACCCGTTGTTGACCAGGTCGACGGTCAGGCGCGCCCCGAGCTCGGAGCGCAGCACCGGCCCGACGACGGCGCCGCCGTAGGTCATCGCGTCCATGGTCACGGCCGGTGCGATCTCGGCGGCGACCTCGACGACCTCCAGGGGGACCCGCTGCTGCGGACCTGTCGCGGCGGGGAGGCGGGCGTCGCGCACGGAGACCTCCGGTCCGGGGGCCGCCGCCATGTCGGCGCCCACGCGGGCGAGCTCGTCGGCCCCGGACCCCGCGGCCACGGCGCCCCCGTCGGCGGCCGTGTCCGCCGCGGAACCGGTCGCGACGATGCTCAGCGTCATGCCCATCGCGCGATGGCCGACGATCGAGCACCATCCCTCCATGTCATGGGCGACCACGCCGCCGTCGAGGACCGTCGACTCGCCCGGCTGCAGGCGCCCCGAGGTCGCGCCGGTGGCGAGCACGAGGTCGTGCACGTCATGCGGATCGTCGTTGCTCAGCTCGATGACCAGGCTGTTCCCGGCGGGGACCTCGAGCCGGTCGGGGCTGAACCGCATCTCCGCCGTCGAGACCGCGATCGTGGTGGTCTCCCCGGTGGGCGTCACCGCGGCGGTGGTCGCGGCGGCGCCCGCGGTGCCGGCGGCGTCGGGGATCGAGCCCTGGGAGCGGTCCAGGGAGCCGCCGAGCGCGGTCGCCCCGAGCACGGAGCCGAGGCCCAGCAGCGCGCCGGTCAGCGCCCGTCGGTCCATGGGCGCTGCGGCGACGGGAGCGGGCCCGGACCGGGACCCCGTCGGAGGGCCGACGGAGGGCGACGGGCCGACCGACGGCGACGGCAGCTCGCTGCGCGCGGGGGAGGCCGATGCAGCGGCCTCGGGGCGGCCCGGCGTCGGCAGCGGCACCGTGGCGCCGCGCAGGCGCGAGCTCGTCCGCACCGCGAGGACCAGCAGCACCACGAAGCTCACCAGCACCGCGAAGCCGAGCAGGGAGAGGAGCACCCGGGAGAGCGAGCCGAAGTCCTGGGCGTCCGCGGTGCCGAGCGTGAGGGCGGAGAACAGCGCCCGGGAGCCGGCCGTGCCCCGTTCGGCGAGCACGAACAGGGCCACGACGAGGTTGTACGCCACCACGCGCAGCACCGCGCCGCGGCTCATCACCGCCAGCGCCGCCGTCGTCGCGCGGGGACCGCCGCCCAGGGTCACCGGCAGCAGATGGCTCATCGCCCCCAGCAGCACCTGCAGCAGGAAGCCGGCGACGAAGGGGACGGTGAGCTGCTGCACGTCGGCGGCGACGAGGGAGCTCGCCATCTGCTCATCGGCAGAGCGCCACCACATCACCAGCAGGCCTGCGGTGGTCAGGGCGAACCAGCCCGTCCCGGCGGCGATCGACAGGATCGGGAACGGGGCGAGCGGCACCCGGCGCTCCTGGCGCACGCCCCGCACCCCGACCCGCACGAGCGTCGCCGCGACCCAGGCGAAGGAGCCGAGATAGGCGAGCAGCGCCGCGCAGCCCAGCAGGGTCGAGCCGATCAGCGCCCCGGCGACAGCGCCGAGGACGGCCAGGAACATGCCCAGCAGCCCGCCCGCGGCCCGGGTCGCCGCGGCGAGCTCGATGCGCGTGCGCAGCACGGTGGGCCACAGGGTCAGCAGCGTGCCGGTCACGGTCAGGCCCACGAACCCCAGCACGTTCACGATCTGGTGGGCGAGCATCAGCCGTCCCTGCCAGGGCTCGCCCGGGCTGAACGCCATCACCGCGCCGAGCAGCGCACCGACGGGGAGCAGACAGGCCGCAGTGATGTAGGCCCTCACCGTGAACGCGAAGCGCGGCGCGAGCGCGGCCCGGATCTGCGCGCCGAGCGCGGCGGCGTACCAGAGCAGCGCCGCGGAGACGGCCAGCGCGCCGAGCACCACCAGCCACGGCCATCCCGGCAGCATCCCGGCGATCGTCGCCCCCACCCCGGCGGTGAGCAGCCGCAGCCTCGCCAGCTGGCGCGGGCGGGACTCCTCGCCCAGGCGGGTCTTCAGCAGCGCCTCGGCGAAGTGCTGCCCCCAGACCATGATCGAGGTGGTGATCAGTCCCAGCGTGACCATGTGGACCATCAGCCAGCGAGCCTGCGGCAGCCACTGGTGCACCAGGACCACCACGACCAGAGCGAGCATCCAGCCCATCACGGGGCGGGCGGCACGTCGATGCCAGGCACCGCGCCCGGTGGCGGGGGAGCGCCCGGCGGGACGAGCCCCAGGAGCGGGGGAGGACGGCTCGGAGGACGACGGCTCAGGAGCCGACGGCTCGGGAGGAGACGGCACAGGGGAGGACGGCACGGTGCAGGACCACCTCGGTCGTGATCCCGGTCGGGGCGGCAGGCGACCGGTCGGGAACGGGCAGGGACCGTTCCAGGCTAGGACCGGCCGAGGACGCTCCGTCCGGCCATGGTCCCGACGTCAGGCCACGACGCTCGGCCGCTCGGGCCGCCGCGTCACGGTCTCGTCGTCACGCGTCCCCAGCGGGGCGGACCGATGCTCGTTCGGGAGCCCTGCGCGCAGCGCTCGACGCGCGCTCAGCGGTCGCGGGGATCCTCGGCCTGGTCGAGCCGCTCCTTGCTGCGCTTCCACTGCGCGTACAGGCCCGCGCCGAAGCTCACCACCACGATCAGCCCCACGGCGATCAGCACGGTGGTGAAGGGGATCGGGATCCCGGCGGCGGCGAGCACCGCCCAGATCACCACCAACGAGAGGCCGATCAGCAGGGCGTCGCGCAGGGCGCGCATGATGCGCGGGAAGATGTTCGCGCGCTCGACGTGCCGGCTCGCGACGGCGTAGTACGCGGCGGCCTCGCGACGCAGCTCCTCGCCGGAGGGGCGGGGACGCTGCGCGGTGCGCGTTCCGCCGTCCCGGTCCGAGGGGCGGCGCCGGTCCTCCCTCTCCGAGGGACTGCGCCGATCCGCCGGAGCGGAGGAGCGGTGCTCGTCCTCCCGCTCCCGACGGGCATCCCGGTCCTGGGTGCGGCCTCGGTCCCGCTCGACGCCGTCGGCGTCCGCGTCGTGCCCGCGGGGTCGGTCGCCGCGAGGGTCGTACTCCCGGACGTCGTCCGCGGGACGATCACCGGCCGCGGGACGACCGTCGGTTGCCGGACCCTCGGCGGCGGCGGGACGGCCGTCGGCCGAAGAGTTCTCGCGGGTCCGCTCGTTCCTCGGCTCCCGGCGCTCGTCGCGCTCGTCGGCTCCGGCCGACGCGCGCGGCTCGTCCTCGCGCCAGCCCTCGTCGACCGCGCGGCCCGCGGCGCGCACATAGCCGCCGGCACGGTCGCCGGCCCGCCGGGCGGCGTCCTTCGCGGCAGGGGCCTGCTTGCGGGCGGTGTTCCGCGCCGCCTTCACGTAGGTCTTCCAGTCGGCCATGGCTCTCCTCGCCTCAGCGGTGCCAGTCGCCGCGGTCCCGCGGGTCCAGGTGCTCGAAGCGCCGGTCGTCCCGGGGGCGCCGGTGCTCCTCGCGGAAGCGGATGTCCCCGCCGCCACGGGGCTCCCGCCGCGGTCGCGGGTTCCGGGCGCGGCGCTCGTAGTAGTACGACAGGCCGACGTTCAGCGCGAGGGTGATGCCCACGGACAGCACGAAGCCGCCCAGGGTCGAGCGCATGCCCAGCAGGCGCAGCACGATGAACAGCACCCCGATGGCGACGATGCTGAATCCGAGGTGGTCTCGCACTCGCTGGACGAGGCTGCGGGAACGGCGGCTCATCGTCCCATCGTAGACGCGGCGCCTGGACGCGAGCCGGACGGGATGAGAGTCGTGCCACAGTCCCCTCCTGCACCGGGCCCGGGTCCGGCGGGGCCTGCGGACGCGTTACCCTGGCGGTGTTCCCAGGGGTGGCATCGAGGCCAGTGCGGCCTGCCGCCCACTGCCGACATCGAGAGGAAAAGCACCCCGTGGACCTGTATGAGTACCAGGCCCGCGATCTCTTCGAGAAGCACGGCGTGCCCGTGCTCGGAGGAGTCGTCGCGGAGGACCCCGCAGCCGCCAAGGCCGGCGCAGAGAAGCTCGGCACCCCGGTCGTCGTCGTCAAGGCCCAGGTGAAGACCGGTGGCCGTGGCAAGGCCGGCGGTGTGAAGGTCGCCAAGTCCCCCGAGGAGGCGGAGCAGAAGGCCTCCGAGATCCTCGGCATGGACATCAAGGGCCACACCGTGCACCGAGTGATGATCGCGGCCGGTGCGGACATCGCCGAGGAGTACTACTTCTCGCTCCTGCTGGACCGCGCCAACCGCAACTACCTGGCCATGTGCTCGGTCGAGGGCGGCATGGAGATCGAGCAGCTCGCCGTCGAGCGGCCCGAGGCCCTGGCCCGCGTGGCCGTCGACCCCAACGTCGGGATCGACGAGGCCAAGGCGAAGGAGATCGTCGAGGCCGCGAAGTTCGACGCCGAGACCGGCGCGAAGGTCGCCCCCGTGCTGCAGAAGCTGTGGGACGTCTACCGCGAGGAGGACGCGACCCTCGTCGAGGTCAACCCGCTGGTCAAGACCGGCGCCGGCGACATCGTCGCGCTGGACGGCAAGATCACCCTGGACGACAACGCCGAGTTCCGCCACGAGGCCCACGCCGAGCTCGTCGACGTCACCTCCGAGGACCCGCTGGAGACCAAGGCGAAGGCCCTGGACCTCAACTACGTCAAGCTCGACGGCGAGGTCGGCATCATCGGCAACGGCGCGGGGCTGGTCATGTCCACCCTCGACGTCGTCGCCTACGCCGGCGAGAAGCACGGCGTCAAGCCCGCGAACTTCCTGGACATCGGCGGCGGCGCGAGCGCCGAGGTCATGGCCAACGGCCTCGACGTCATCCTCGGCGACGAGCAGGTCTCGGCCGTGTTCGTCAACGTCTTCGGCGGCATCACCGCGTGCGACGCGGTCGCCAACGGCATCGTCGGCGCTCTGAAGAAGCTCGGCGACGCGGCGACCAAGCCGCTCGTCGTCCGCCTCGACGGCAACAACGTCGAGGAGGGTCGCAAGATCCTCGCGGACTTCGCCCACCCCCTCGTCACCCAGGCCGACACCATGGACGGCGGCGCCGCGAAGGTCGCCGAGGCCGCCGCCGCAGGAAAGTGAGCAGCACCCGACATGTCTATCTTCCTTGATGAGAACAGCAAGGTCATCGTCCAGGGCATGACGGGCTCGGAGGGCATGAAGCACTCCCAGCGCATGCTCGACTCCGGCACGAACATCGTCGGCGGCGTGAACCCGCGCAAGGCCGGCCAGTCCGTGTCTTTCGAGGGCGGCGCCGAGGTGCCCGTCTTCGGCACCGTGGCGGAGGCCATGGAGGCCACCGGCGCGAACGTCTCGGTAGTCTTCGTGCCGCCGAAGTTCGCCAAGTCCGCCGCGATCGAGGCGATCGACGCCGAGATCCCGCTCCTCGTCATCATCACCGAGGGCATCCCGGTCAAGGACTCCGCCGAGTTCTTCAACTACTCGCAGGCCAAGGGCACGACCCGCATCATCGGGCCGAACTGCCCCGGTCTGATCAGCCCCGGCAAGTCCAACGCGGGCATCACCCCCTCGAACATCACCGGTGCGGGCAAGCTGGGCCTGGTCTCCAAGTCCGGCACCCTGACCTACCAGATGATGTACGAGCTGGCCGACATCGGCTTCACCACCGCCATCGGCATCGGCGGCGACCCGGTCATCGGCACCACCCACATCGATGCGCTGAAGGCCTTCGAGGCCGACCCCGACACCGCCGGCATCGTCATGATCGGCGAGATCGGCGGCGACGCCGAGGAGCGCGCGGCCGAGTACATCAAGGCCAACGTCACCAAGCCGGTCGTCGGGTACGTCGCGGGCTTCACCGCCCCCGAGGGCAAGACGATGGGCCACGCCGGCGCGATCGTGTCCGGCTCCGCCGGCACCGCGCAGGCGAAGAAGGAGGCCCTCGAGGCCGCCGGTGTCAAGGTGGGCAAGACCCCCACCGAGACCGCCGATCTCATGCGCGAGATCATCAAGGGCCTCTCCTGACCGACGTGCTGCGAGGCACGAGCGGCAGGAGATCAGGCGGACGGCTCGCCTGATCCCTCCCGCCCAACGCGAGGCCGACGTGCCCCGGACCCGCACGGGTCCCGGGGCACGTCGTCGTCCCGGGGGAGCGGTGCGGCCCGAAGGAGAGCGGCTCAGCAGCAGCTGATCCGCTCCGGACCGCAGGAGCGGCACGCGGATCTCCTCCGGGCGGAGGAGGCAGCGCCGGGCAGCCGCGGGGCAGCATCAGGGCATGACCGCTGCTGCCGCTCGACGTCCCGCCTCCTCCGTTCGCGGACCCGGTGCGGATCGCGCTGTCCCTGTCGCTGATCCTGCGGCCAGCGGTCGGCCCGCCCCTGCGGACCGCCCCGTCGTCGTCGGCATCCTGCTGGCGCTGTTCGCCCTCGCGATCACGGTGACGATCTGGCGGCATCCGGGCGGGGTGGTGGTCTCCCGGGATCCCGGCTACGCCCCGATGCCGGTCCTGCTCCTGCTCGTCCCGGCACTGGCTGCGATGGCGCTCACCGCGCTGCTGCCGCGGGGGCGCGGCGCGGCGGAGCTGAGCGTGCGGCGAGGTTCCGCCCTGCGCGCCGAGACGGCGGTGCTGCTGGGCCTGGTCCTCGCCTTCCCGCTGCTCGTGCCGCTGCTGCCCACGGACGAGGACTACGTGCTGGTGAAGGCCGCGCTGTTCCTGCTGGTCCCGTCGGTCGTGCTCGCGCTGTCCGCCCGGCGCAGAGGCGCCTCGCTCATGATCCGACGCCCCGAGGTCGGCGCGGCGGTGATCGCACTGCCCGCCCTCGTGCTGGGCGTGCTCTCGACCGTCGGCCCCTTCTCCTCGGGCGGCCCCACGACCTGGCCGCCCCTCGAGGTCCTGCTGATCGCGGCGACGGCGACCGCGATCACCGCCGGTCTCGGCGAGGAGCTCATCTACCGCCGCTTCCTGCAGACCCGCCTCGAGGCGCTGCTCGGTCCGTGGACCGGGCTGCTGCTCGCCTCGCTGCTGTTCGGCCTCATGCACGTCCTCAGCCACGGCGGAGGGACCTGGTGGGAGAGCGCCGCGCAGGTGATCGCGCTGCAGGGCACCACCGGCATCGCGCTGGGCCTGATGTGGAGGCGCTGGCGGCGGCTGTGGGTGTGCGTCCTCGCGCACGTCCTGCTCAACGGCTTCGGGGTGCTGCTCCACCTCGTGGGGCTGCTGGGGTGAGGGTGCGGGGAGCGGCGGCCAGGGGATCCGTCGGCCCGAGCCGACGCCGCCCCCGCTCGGCCCGGGGCGAACGGGGCGCCCGACGTCGGCGCGCCCGATAAGCTGGACGTCGCCAGTCGCGCTGACCGAGGAGGGGCCTGTGTCCGGAGATCTCATCGACACCACCGAGATGTACCTGAAGACGGTGTTCGAGCTCCACGAGGCCGGCATCGCCCCGATGCGTGCCCGCATCGCCGAACGGCTCGGGCACTCCGGACCCACCGTCTCCCAGACCGTCGCCCGGATGGAGCGCGACGGGCTGCTCCACC
Source organism: Brachybacterium sp. sponge (assembly GCF_001613775.1). Lineage (NCBI taxonomy): Bacteria > Bacillati > Actinomycetota > Actinomycetes > Micrococcales > Dermabacteraceae > Brachybacterium > Brachybacterium sp. sponge. Next base: position 524,375 of record NZ_LRMP01000002.1, read on the forward strand.
TCGACGACCAGCGGCGCATCCGCCTCACCGCCGAGGGCACCGAGGTCGCCACCGACGTCATGCGCAAGCACCGCCTCGCTGAACGGCACCTGCTGGACGTGATCGGGCTGGACTACGCCCACGTCCACGAGGAGGCCTGCCGCTGGGAGCACGTGATGAGCCTCGAGGTCGAGAAGCGCCTCGCCCGCCAGATCACCCCGCCCTACGTCGACCCCTACGGCAACCCCATCCCCGGCCTCGCGGCCCTCGGGATCGAGGAGACCCAGGCCACGGACGAGGGTAAAGACGAGACCTCCGCGGTCCAGGAGCTGCGCGGCGCGGTCGAGGACGGCCAGAGCCGCGAGCTCCGTCTCGAGCGCATCGGCGAGCGGCTCCAGAGCGATGTCGAGCTGCTCGGCGAACTCGCACGTCACGGCATCCTTCCCGGGGCACGGCTCGCAGTGGAGCGGGTGGGGGCGAGCGTCGTCATCCGCGGCCCCGAGGGCGGGGAGGTGGCGCTCGGCGACCTCGACGCCGACCAGCTCCACGTGACCCCGATCGCCGCCGGGTAAAGTCTCCGTCAAGCCCTTCCCCAGAAGCTTCCAGTCATCCTGACGATGGCGCGACCAGCCCTTAGTCTCGAGGGCGTGTCGCGGCGCCGAGGTTCGCGACATCCCTTCCGGAAGCCCCACCGCGCACCGGAGAACAGGGTGCGAGACGTGACCACGCGCGGGGGCTGAGCCCGGGGCTGGGAGCGATTCGTGTCGAACACCGTGCACCACACCCACCGCCGCGCCATGCGCACCGTCACCCCCGTCTCCCGCGCCGGTCGCGCCGGGGCCGGAGCTGCGATGGCCGCGGCGATGCTGTTCGGTGGCGCCGCCGCCGCGACCGCCGAGCCGCAGGCCGAGGCCCCCCGCGCCGATGCCGGCGCCGCGGTGCTGCCCGCCGTCGCCGCCCCCGCCGTCGGCATCCCCGCCGCGGGCGGCGCTGACGAGGCCGAGGACGAGGCCGGCGTCGCCGCCCTGGCTCCCGCCGCCGGCACCGCCTTCTCCGTCGAGGTCGGCCCGACCGCCGAGGAGATCGCCGCCGCCGAGGCCGCCGAGCGCGAGGCCGCTGAGCAGGCCGCGCAGGAGGAGGCCGAGCAGGAGCAGGCCGAGCAGGAGCAGGCCGAGGCGCAGGAGACCGAGTCCGCCGACGAGCAGACCGAGACCCGCGAGGACGACTCCGCGGAGACCTCCTCCCGCTCCAACGAGCGCGAGGAGCCGGCCGAGGACGAGCAGCAGGAGAGCAGCGCGGACGAGTCCCGCAGCTCCGAGCGCTCCGAGAGCAGCTCCTCCGAGGAGCAGGAGGAGTCCGCCCCGGCCCCCTCCGCCGCCAAGGGCAGCTCCATCCTCGCCACCGCCCGCTCCGGCATCGGCACCCCCTACGTCTACGGCGGCACCTCCCCGTCGGGCTGGGACTGCTCCGGCTTCGTGCAGTGGGTCTACGCCCAGCACGGCATCAGCCTTCCCCGCGGCGCGGGCGACCAGGCCGCCGCCGGCACCGTCATCCCGCGCTCCGAGGCCCGCCCCGGCGACCTCGTCTACAAGCCCGGCCACATCGGCATCTACGCCGGCGGCAACCAGTTCGTCGACGCCGGCAACAGCCGCGTGGACACCTCTGAGCGCAACATCTACTCCGGCAGCTGGACCTTCATCCGCGTCGGCGGCTGAACGACCCTGCCCTTCGACGGCCCCGCCGCGCCCCTCCCGGGCGCGACGGGGCCGTCGTCGTGCGTGGGGGAGGACACGGCGACGGGCGAGGGTCACGGCGGTACCGTGTCCTGGTGTCCTCCCTGCGTGATCTGCTCTCCGTCCTGCTGCTGACCGCGGCGACGCTGCTCGGCGCCCTCTGGCTGCCCGGGGCCTGGATCGAGCGCAACGTCGTGGACCAGGAGGGGTTCCTCGCGATCACCCAGCCCCTCGCCGAGGACGCCGCCCTGCAGCGCTCTCTCACCGATAGCGCCGTGGACGAGGCGCTGGACCACGAGCTCGTCCCCGGGGTCGTCGCCGATCGGGCCACGCCGCTGCTCCAGGAGCAGGCCTCGAAGGTCACCGGCACCGAGGCCTACACGGAGGTGTGGGACCGGGCGATGGTCGAGCTGCACGGTGCGCTGTTCACCCCCGGCGCCTCGCCCCTGGACGTGGACCTGCTGCCGCTCATCGACTCCCTGCTCACCGGGGTCGAGAACACCCTGCCGCTGATAGACGACCTGCCCCGCCCGGGGGAGGCGACCGTGACCCTCGCCAGCATCCCCGACGTGCCGCTGCTGCACCGCGCCACCGTGCTGGACCCCTGGGCGCACCGGGCCGGGCCGATCGCCCTGGGACTGGCCGTGCTCGCCGTCCTTGTCGCCGGGCACCGTCGCCTCATGCTCACCCTCGCCGGGGTCGGCGCCGTGCTCGCCGGGCTCGCGACCTGGCTGCTCACCACTCGCATCGAGGGCCTCGTCCCCGATGCCGTCGACCAGGCGGTGTTCCTCGGCCCGATCGTGCAGGTCTTCGAGCAGCGCTTCGCCGCCGAGGTGATGCCCGAGGGCGTCATCATGCTCGGGGCCGGGGCGCTGGTCGCCGCCGCGGGGCTCGTGCTGATCGGGCTGCGCCGCAGCAGCTAGAGCATGCCGAGGCGGGCGAACGCCTCCTCCACGCCGTGCTCGGACGGGGGAGCGACCTCCATGTCCGCCGCGGCGAGCACCTCGGGACGGGAGCCGCGGATGGCGACTGCCGTGCCCGCGGCCCGCAGCATCCCCAGATCGTTCGGCCCGTCGCCCACCGCGACCGTGTCCTCGATGCCCAGCCCCAGGTGATCGGCCGCCAGGCGCAGCCCGTCGGCCTTGTCGACCTCGGCGAGGTGCAGCTCCCCGGAGCCGCGGCCGTCCTCCGAGATCGAGTTCGGCAGAGCCCCGACCTCGGGGCCGACCTCCGCGGCGAGCTGCTCGATCGGCACCGGCGAGCTCCACACCGAGATCTTCGCGAAGGAGACGGAGGCCGGATCCTCGGGCACCGAGATCGCCTCGAGGATGTCGGCGAAGCCCCGTCCCAGCTCGCCGGCGGCGGGGACGGGCGCCCCGCGGCGGCGACGCTCGAGCCGATCGGCCGACGAGGCCGAGCACCACAGCGCCTCGGGCGCCTCGAGCGCATAGGCGGCGCCGTGCGCCTCGAGCACCTCGACCGTGCGACGGGCGAGCGCGGCGGGGAAGCGCACATCGCGCAGCAGCTCGTCACCGATCCGGAGGTGCCCGCCCGCCGAGGTGATCATGCCGTCGAACAGCGCGGCGACGTCGGCGGCGACGATCGAGGCGGGACGGCCGGTGCTCAGCAGGACCGCATGACCGGCCTCGCGGGCGGCGAGCACCGCCTCGGCCTGGGCACGCGGGACGATCCCGCTCTCGGCGAGGGTGCCGTCGAAGTCGAGGAAGGCGGCACGGCGGCGGAAGGGGGCGGACGAGGACACGACGCTCCTGGGGTGGGACGGACGGGACCCTCAGCCTAGGCGAGGGGCGGCGTCGAGCCTGGGCGGGAGCGGCGAGCGCTCAGCGCGGACGGTGCAGGCTGGCGAGCACCGAGACGGTCACCTCGCGGAGCGCCTCCCCGGGGCCGCCGGGGCCGTCGAGGGCGGCGAGGGCGGCGGGGTCGACGTGTCGGGCGCTGGGGGTCATCGCGACCAGGTCCCGGGCCTTCGCCTCGTCGAGGGCGACGGTGACGCGCAGCGGTCGGGAGTCCTCGGTGGTGAAGTGAGGGGCGAGGGCCTCGGCGAGCCGCTCCTCCTTGCGCGGGTCGGGCCGGACCATCCCGGGGACGCGCTCGCGCAGCTCGGCCAGGTGCTCGGCCGCGGGCCTCACCACGAGCAGGTGCCCGTCCGGTCGCAGCACCCGCGCGAACTCCGCCGGGTTCCGGGGCGCGAACACGTCCATCACGAGGTCGACGCCGGCATCCCGCAGGGGGAAGGGCGAGAACACGTCCCAGCCGGCCGCGGCGGCCCGGTCGTGGGCGCGGGCGGCGAAGCGCAGGGCCCGCGGTGCGGTGTCCACGCCGAGGCCCTGCGCCCCGGGGACGCGGTCCAGCACCGAGGAGAGATAGTGGCCGGTGCCGCAGCCGATGTCGAGCACGCGCGGGTCGCCTGAGCCCTCGAGCGCCCGGGCGGCGAGGTCCGCGACGAGCTCCCGCAGGGCGTCGTACGCGCCGGTGGAGAGGAAGGAGTCCCGAGCCCGGGCCATGTCGTCGTCGTCCCCGCTGATGGGGGCGCTGCCGGGCAGCAGCGAGACGTACCCGGCGCGGGCCAGGTCGAAGCTGTGGCCGCGGGGGCAGCGCAGGGTGCGGCCCTCGAGCGCGAACGGCTCCCGGCAGTGCGGGCACCGCAGCGCGTCGAGCCAGGGGAGCAGGGCGGCGGGGACGGGACGGGACACGACGGACAGCGTACGTCGCGTCGTCGCCGAGCCCTGCAGGCGGCCGACGTGCCCCTGCGTCGCCGCCGGGCTCGTCAGTCGGCCTACGGGCCTGCGTCGCCGCCGGCCGCCCTGGCCTCCTCGAACAGGGAGAGGTCGTGGGAGTTCACGATCCGCACCTCCGGGTCGAGGGCGAGGGTCCGCAGACGGCGCTGCGTGCGCTGCATCGTCAGCGGGTCCTGCGCGATCAGGGTCTGGCGCAGGCGCACGTCGAGGCGGAGCCGTCCGGTGCGCAGCGAGCGGGCGTCCAGCGCCGCGTCCCCGACGTGCAGCAGCCAGCCCTCGCGCGTCGGGACCGCCACCCCGGCGTGGCCGGCGGTGTGGCCGGGCAGCGGCACCAGCAGCAGGCCCGGGGCGACGTCCTCGAGCTCGACCGCGCCCTCCAGACCCTTCCAGGTCCGGGTGCCGGGCGGGTGCGCGATCACGTGCGGGTCATGGCCCCAGTGCCCGGTCCGGTACCGCTGCCGGATGCGGGGCCCTCGCCCCGTCCGGATCGCCGCGGCCTCCGCGGCCAGCAGATGGATCCTGGCGTGGGGGAGGTCCGGGATGCCGCCGGCGTGGTCGAGGTCCCCATGGGTGAGGACCACGTCGCTGGCCTCGGAGGGGTCGCGGCCGAGCGCGCGGATCCGTCCCACGGCCGTGCGGGCGAGGTCGAGGTCGGGGAAGAGCACGTGCCGCACGGGGCCGAGGCGACGCGGGTCGCGCACGTCCGCGGTGCCGAAGCCGGTGTCGACCAGGACCAGCCGCTCCTCGACCTCCAGCAGCAGGACGTGGCAGACCATCCGGCCGACGGGGGTGCGCAGGGTGCCGCAGTCGAGGTGGTGGATGCGCATCGGGCTCTCCTCGGGGTGATGGGCAGGGGTGGGTCTCGGACGGAGCGGGGGCGGTCAGCCGCCGACGTACTCCCGCAGGTGCTTCCCGGTGAGGGTCGAGGCGTCCTCGACCAGCTGCGCGGGCGTGCCCTCGAAGACGACGCGGCCGCCGTCGGCGCCCGCCCCGGGCCCCAGGTCGATGATCCAGTCCGCATGGGCCATCACGGCCTGGTGGTGCTCGATGACGATCAGGGTCTTGCCGGAGTCGACGAGGCGGTCCAGGAGGGCCAGGAGCTGGTCGACGTCGGCCAGGTGCAGGCCCGTCGTCGGCTCGTCGAGCACCACGATCCCGCCCTTGTCGCCCATGTGGGTGGCGAGCCGCAGGCGCTGCCGCTCGCCGCCGGAGAGGGTGGTCAGGGGCTGGCCGATGGTGAGATAGCCGAGTCCGACGTCCTCCATGTGCCCCAGCAGCTTCGCGGCCGCGGGCACCTTCGCGCCGGCGGAGGAGAAGAACTCCCGCGCCTGCTCGACCGACATCTCGAGCACGTCGGCGATGCTGCGCGCCTGCTCGCCCTCGCCGAGGGTGTGCTCGAGCACGGAGGCCTGGAAGCGCCGGCCCTCGCACTCCTCGCACGGGGTGGAGACCGTCTCCATGAAGCCGAGGTCGGTGTAGATGACGCCGGCTCCCTTGCACACCGGGCAGGCGCCCTCGGAGTTGTTGGAGAACAGGGCGGGCTTGACCCCGTTCGCCTTCGCGAAGGCCTTCCGGACCGGGTCGAGCAGGCCCGTGTAGGTGGCGGGGTTCGAGCGGCGCGAGCCGCGGATCGCGCTCTGGTCCACCACCACGACCTCCTCCCCGGCGGGGAGGGAGCCGTGGATCAGGGAGCTCTTGCCGGAGCCGGCCACGCCCGTGACCACGGTCAGCACCCCGAGCGGCACGTCGACGTCCACCTGGCGGAGGTTGTGGGAGTCGGCGCCTCGGATCTCGAGGGCTCCGGTGCGCTCGCGCACCCGGTCCTTCAGCTGCACGCGCCGCTCGAGGTGCTGCCCGGTGAGGGTGCCGGAGGCGAGGAGTCCGGCGAGATCGCCCTCGTACTGCAGCTGCCCGCCGTGGGAGCCGGCGCGCGGGCCGAGGTCGACGACGTGGTCGGCGATCGCGATGGTCTCGGGCTTGTGCTCGACGACCAGGACGGTGTTGCCCTTGTCCCGCAGCGACAGCAGCAGCGCGTTCATGCTCGCGATGTCGTGCGGGTGCAGGCCGATCGTCGGCTCGTCGAAGACGTAGGTGACGTCGGTCAGGGCCGAGCCGAGGTGGCGGATCATGCGGGTGCGCTGGGACTCGCCGCCGGAGAGGGTGCCGGAGGGGCGGTCCAGGGAGAGATAGCCGAGCCCGATCCGCACGAAGGAGGCCAGCAGCGCGGAGAGGTTCCCCAGCAGCGGGGCGACGGACGCGGAGGTGTGCTGCTCCCGCAGCCGCTCCACCCAGCTCGCGAGGTCGGTGATCTGCCAGGAGGTCGCCTCGGCGATCGAGACCCCGTCGATCTGGGCGGTGCGGGCGTGCTCGGCCAGGCGCGTCCCCTCGCAGTCGGGGCAGGTGATGAACTTTACGGCCCGGTCCACGAAGGTGCGCACGTGCGGCTGCATCGCGTCGCGGTCCTTGTTCAGCATCGACTTCTGGATCTTCGGGATCAGACCCTCATAGGTCATGTTCATCCCGTCGATCGAGATCTTGGTGGGCTCCTTGTACAGGAAGTCGTGCATCTGACGCTTCGTGAACGTCCGGATCGGCTTGTCGGCGGGGTAGAAGCCGGAGGACGCGAAGATCTTCACGTACCAGCCGCCGGGCACGTAGCCGGGGATGGTGAAGGGGCCCTCCTCGAGGGTCTTGTCCTCGTCGTAGAGCTCGGCGAGGTCGACGTCGGAGATCTTCCCCATGCCCTCGCAGCGCGGGCACATCCCGCCCACGCGGGAGAAGGTGGTCTTCTCGGCGATGGTCCTCGCGCCCTTCTGGACCGTCATCGCGCCCGCGGCGGTGACCGAGGGGACGTTGAAGGAGAAGGCGCCGGGCCCGCCCACATGCGGCTCGGCGAGCTCGGAGTAGAGGGTGCGCAGGTACGCGTTCGCGTCGGTGACGGTGCCGACGGTGGAGCGGACGTTCTCGCCCATCCGCTCCTGGTCCACGATGATCGCCGTGGTCAGGCCCTGGAGGTCGTCCACCTCGGGCCGGGCCAGCTGCGGCATGAAGCCCTGCACGAAGGAGGAGTAGGTCTCGTTGATCATCCGCTGGGACTCGGCGGCGATCGTCCCGAACACCAGCGAGCTCTTCCCGGAGCCGGAGACACCGGTGAACACGGTCAGCCGCCGCTTGGGCAGGTCCAGGGAGAGGTCGCGGAGGTTGTTCTCCCGGGCGCCGCGCACGCGGATCACGTCGTGCGCATCGGCGGGGTGACGGGATGTCGACATGAGGGCTCCTCGGATCGGGCGGGACACGGACCGGAGGCAATACTGCCACCCCGCCTCTATGCCGCCTCGCCGTGATGCCACGCGCCCCGCCGTGATGCCGCCCGGCCCGCCGTGATGCCACCGGGCCCGCCGCCGATCGGCCTCCTCCGCCCACCCCGGACATGCCGCAGGCCCGGCCCCGTGGAACGGGACCGGGCCTGCGGCGCGGTGGTGCCGAGCGTCTCCGCGAGGGAGCCGCGCTCAGCGGGTGAGCCGGCGGCTCAGCGGTAGGTGACGAAGTCGGTCGGGTTGCCCCAGATCTCGCGCTCGACGACCTGCTGCTTGGATCCGGAGGCGTCGATGATCTTGCCGTCGCCGGAGTAGATCGCGATGTGGCCGGGCCACACCACGAGGTCGCCGGGCTGCAGCTCGGACTGCGAGATGCTGGTGCCCGCGGCGGCCTGCTGGCTGCTGGTGCGGGGCACGTCGATGCCTGCCTGACCGTAGGCGTAGGCCACCAGGCCCGAGCAGTCCATGCCGCTGAGCGAGGAGCTGCCCCAGGAGTAGGGGGTGCCGAGTGCGGTGCGGGCCGTGTCGACGATCGCGCTGCCGGAGGTGGAGGTCGAGGCGGTGCTGACCGACGCGCCGCCGGCGGGGGCGGAGGTGGTCGAGATGGTGGCCTCGGAGCCGGAGTCGACCGAGCCGCTCCCGCCCTCGAGGGCGGCGCGGGTGTCGGAGCCGACCACGCCGTCCACGGCGATGCCGGCGGAGGACTGGACGTCCTGGACCGCGTCCTCGGTCATCGAGCCGAAGAAGCCGGTGACGGGCAGGTCGGCGCCGCGGTCGTTGAGCGCGGACTGGAGCTGCTCGATGGAGGCGCCGGAGTCGCCGCGGCGCAGCGTCTCGGCCGAGGTCTCGTCCGAGGAGGAGGCGGTCTCGGCGGCCGGGACCTGCTCGGCGGAGGTGGACTGCGAGGAGGAGTCCTCCATCAGCGCCACATCGTTCGCGTGGGCGGCGCCGCCGGTGAAGGCGGTGCCGAGCAGCACAGAGCCGAGGACGGCGGCGCCGCCCGCCCCGGCCGCGGCGCGGCGAGCGGGGAGAAGAGGGGTGCGGGCGCGGCCGAGCGCGCGGTGCGAGTTGTTCAGAGCCATGATGCGGTGTGTTCCTAACGGCCTCGGGGCGAGGCGAGTGTCCTGCTGGTCCGTGCGTCCTGCGGTGACGACCCTCGGGGAGGGGGATCGTGCCCGGCTCCCCGGGCGGGGAGGCCGTTCCCGTGCCGCGCGGCCGCGCCGCGGGGCGGGTGCCGGGCCGATGGGCTGTGGACGTGGCATCCACGGTAGGAGCCGGGCTCCGGGGAGGAACACCGAGTTGAAAGGGCCGCCCCCTTGTTTTGAACGAGGTTTTGCCCGCGCCGGGCGAGCATGGTGCGACTTGGTGTGACTTGACGGTCCATGGGGGATCTGGGCCACATCATCGGCATCGGCGCGGGGCTAGCCTGAGGCGGTGATTGAGACGACCCATTACGACATCGCCCTCATCGGCTCCGGCTCGGCGAACTCCTTCCCGGGCCCCGACCTCGCCGACCGCACCATCGTGCAGATCGATCGGGGCGTCGGCCCCGACCGTGTGTTCGGCGGGACCTGCCTGAACCTGGGCTGCATCCCCACGAAGATGTTCGTGCACACCGCGGATCTCGCGGCGACCCCCGCGGACGCGGCCCGCTTCGGCCTGACCGAGCAGCTGCAGCACGTGGACTGGCCGGCGATCCGCGACCGCATCTTCGGGCGCATCGACCCGATCACCGCCGGCGGCGAGGCCTACCGCCGTGACCACGAGGACAACGCGAACCTGACCCTGCTGCGCGGCACCGCCCGCTTCGTGGGGGAGAAGGAGCTGCTCGTCGACGGCAACGACGGCAGCCGGCAGCGGATCACCGCCGACACCATCGTGCTCGGCGCCGGCTCCCGCCCCGTCCTCCCGCCGATCGACGGGCTCGAGGACCTCGCCCCGCACACCTCCGACACGATCATGCGCGTGGAGGAGCTGCCCGCCTCCCTCGCGATCCTCGGCTCCGGGGTGGTCGCCGTCGAGATGGCGCACGTGCTCTCCGCGCTCGGTGTCGAGGTCACCCTGATCGCCCGCTCGCAGCGGGTGCTGCGCGCCGCCGACGCCGACGTCTCCGCGCGCCTCACCGAGATCCTCGGCGAGCGGGTGCGCCTGGTGACCGGCTTCGACACCACCTCCGCCCGGCGCACGGCCGACGGGGTCGAGCTGCGGGGCACGCGAGAGGGCCGCGAGGAGACGCTGCGGGCCGAGGAGCTGCTGGTCGCCGTCGGCCGCCGCCCCAACTCCGACCTGCTGGACGTGCGGGCCGCGGGGATCGACGTCGCCGAGGACGGACGGGTCGAGGTCGACGAGTACCAGCGCGTCCTCGCCGGGGGAGAGGTGCGCGAGGGCGTCTTCGCCTTCGGCGACCTCTCCAGCCCCCACCAGCTCAAGCACGTCGCGAACCACGAGCAGCGGATCGTGCGGCACAACGTGCTGCACCCCGAGCAGCTGCGGCGCTCCGACACGATGCCGGTCCCGAGCGGCGTGTTCACCCATCCCCACGTCGCCTGGGTGGGGATGGACGAGGAGACCGCGCGCGCGAGCGGCCGGGAGGTGCGCGTGGCGGTGCAGGAGTACGCCTCGATCGCCTACGGCTGGGCGCTGGAGGACACCACCGGATTCGCGAAGATCATCGCGGACGCGGAGACCACCGAGATCCTCGGCGCCCACCTGATCGGCCCCGAGGCGACGTCGCTGATCCAGCTGCTGATCCAGGCGATGAGCACGGGGCAGACCGCTCGCGACATCGCCGCCACCCAGTACTGGATCCACCCGGCGATGCCCGAGCTGATCGAGAACGCGCTGCTCCAGCTCGTGGACTGATCCGGCGCGTGGACTGATCCGGCTCGTGGACCGACCGCCGTCGGCCTCCCGGCGCACGGAACGGGGGCGGCCCGGGGCATCTGCCCCGGGCCGCCCCCGTTCTCCGCGTCGAGGGAGGGCCTCAGCCCGCAGCGCCCGGCAGGCAGGACTTCAGCGGGTCCTGCTCGATCTCCGGCGCGTCCGTCGGGGTCGCCTCCTCGGTGGGCGCCGAGGTCGTCGCGCTCGAGGACTCCTCCTCGGTGGTGGTCGCCTCCTCGGTGGTCTCCTCCGTGGTGGTCGCCTCGGAGGTCGGCTCCTCGGTGGTGGCGGTGTCCTCCTCCGGCGGGGCGCCGGTCTCCGCGGGCTCGGTCGAGCCGGGCTCGGTCTCGCCCTGCACCGACTCCGGCGGGTCCTTCTTCATCGAGTCCTGGATGGAGGCGTCCACCCACTCCTCGAGGTACTCCCAGTCCGGGTTCCCGGAGAAGGTGACGTCCTGCGTGATCGGGTACGAGGTGAAGCCGCCGTCCTTGATGCGCAGAGCGAGCTCCACGAAGGCGTCGACGTTGCCGACGGGGATGTCGGTCTGGATGTTCTCCTCGGTCGCGGTCACCAGGCGCGGGATCGACAGGGCGAGGGAGGTGGGGTCCGCCTCCTCGCTCACGGCGCGCACGATGCGCTGCTGGCGGCACATGCGGTTGAAGTCGTCGGAGCCCTCGCGGGAGCGGGCGTACCACAGCGCGTGGTAGCCGTCGAGCTTCTGCTCGCCCGGCTCGATGTAGCCCTCGACCTCGCTCGCGCCGCCGCCGATCGGGATCCGCCGCTCGACGACGAGGTCCACGCCGCCCAGGGCGTTGACGAGGTCCTCGAAGCCCTTGAGGTTCACCATCGCGTAGTAGTCGGTGGAGATCCCGAGGGTCTCCTCGACGGCCCAGCGGGTCGCGGTCAGGCCCGGCTCGGGATCGCCCGGGAACAGGTCCTTGTTCTCCTCTGCCCACGCCCACACGGCGTTGATGAGGTTCTCGTTCTTCCCGTAGTAGTCGAAGCCGTCGGGGAACTCCTCCGCGGCGACCGTCCCCTCGGGGAACTCGACGTTCTCGAGGTTGCGGGGGATCGAGAACAGGGCGGTCTGGCCGGTCTTCGTGTCGATCGAGGCGACCATGATGGTGTCCGGACGGGTGCCGGTGCGGTCGGCGCCGGCGTCCTGGCCCAGGAGCATGATGTTCAGGCGCGGGGTGTCCGCCCACGGGTCCGGGCCCTCGGCGAGCCCTTCGCCGTCGCCGCCGAACACGCTCGTGGAGCCGAACAGGCCCTGCAGCGCCCAGAGCGACTGCACGCCGCGGCCGAAGGGCACTGCGACCGCGATGACCATCACGGCGGCCAGGGCGAGCGCGAGATATCGCTTGGCGCCCTCGAGCCGCTCCTTCGTGGTCTGGGCGAGGTTCGCCAGCACGATCTGCAGGCACCACACGAGGCCGACGACGACCACCACGACGAGCGCGCCGATCAGCACCCCGCGGTGGGTGCCCAGCGTCGCCGCGATCCGCAGCGGGTCGCCGATCACGAGGATCGCCGCGATCGTCGCGACCGCGAGGAGGAGCACGGCGAGCATGATCACGCCGATCTGCCGCATCCGCGTGGTGACGAGGCCGGAGCCCGGCAGCGCGGAGGTCAGCACGGTCCAGCCGGCGACCTTGGCGAGGGAGCCGTCGTCCGACGAGGGACGGTCCCCGCCGGTGCGTGAGCCATCGGAGCCGCCCGAGCGGCTGCCGCCTCCGCCGGAGACGTCTCCGCCCCGACCGGTGCTGTCGCCCTGGAGGCTCGCGCCGCCGGCGGCATCGCTGCGCGCGGCACCGGAGGCACCGGCGTCGAAGGCTGCGGCACCGGTGCTCGCGGCGGCGGAGGCTCCGGCTCCCGCGCCGAGAGCGGCCGCGGCGACGGCGGCCGGACGGTCCAGGTCTCCCTCGCGGTCCTCGTCCCGCGGTGCGCCGTGGTCCCCGGCGGGGGCCGCGGACGCGGGGGAGGAGCCGGGCTCGTCGGTGCCGCGTGCGGCGCGGTCGTGCGCGAGGGCGTTCTCCTCGTCCTGGGGGGAGGCGTGCTCCGCGTCGTCCTCGGGCTCCGCGGGGGAGGGGACGACGGGGGCGACCTCGTGATCGGGGGCGAGGGGCGCCTCGGTCGTCGCGGGCGTCTGCTCGGACGTGGTCCAGGCGTCCTGCGGGGAGGAGCTCGCGGAGCCCGCCGCCGCGGTGCCAGCAGTCGCAGCGGTGCCGGAGGCGGCTGCGGTGCCCGAGGCGGCAGCGGCGGGCCCGCCCGCGGAGGGTGCGGAGCTCGCCGGCGTCGCCTCGTCGGCCGGGCTCGGGACGCCTGCTGCGCGTCGTCCCCGCGGGGCCGGGGAGGGCGCCGACGCGCCCGGGCCGCCGTCGGCGGAGGTCTCGAGCTGCTCGAGGGGGAAGGCGGCGCGCCGCCCACGGGGCCGGCGCGGGACGGCCCGCTCGGGCCCCTGCGGCTCGGACGCACCGGGCTGGGCCGCACCCGAGAAGGACGGCGCGGTGCGCGGCGCCTCGGCCGCGGCGTCCGTCCCGGCCCCGCGCTCCGTCGCAGAGCTCGCCGCGTCGCTCGGGGAAGCGCCGGTCGCGGCGGCGGCTCCCGCAGCCCCGCTCGGGGCGGCCGCGGTGCCGCTCGTCGCAGAGGCCGCTGCGGCAGTCTCGTCCGGGCGAGGTGCGGCGCCCGGGAAGGAGCGGCGTTCGGCGGTGTGCGGCAGGGAGCCGGTCGAGGATGCCCGGGACGAGGACCGTGCGCCTCGGACGGTGCGCGAGGAGCTCGTGGGAGTCGTGGCGCGGGGAGCGGAGGTCTCCGCCGGACGCGCTTCGTCGGGCCCGGAGTCGGTGTGCCGCGCGTCGGCGGGGCGGGTGCCGGCGGGATCGATGTCCGAGGAGCGCGCGTCGCCGAGCCGGGCGTCGGCGGTCTGCTCGTCGGCCGGGGCCTCGGGGGCCGAGGGCGCGGAGGCGGGCGCCGCCGGGGTGTCGATCCAGGTGCGCTTGGGGTTCGGGGCGCCGAAGGCCGCGTCACGGTTCCGTCGAGCCTGCTCCTTGGGGAGCGGCGTGGATTCCGTGCGTCGGACCGGTTGCTGCCTGTGCCGTCCGGACCGACGGCGGCTGCGGCGCGGGGCCGAGAAGGGGTCCGTCATACGCCACATCCTAGGGATATGCCCGCGACAGGACGCACAGATCGCTGTGTGGACCTCGTGGAGGTCTACTCACGGGTACAGCGCGGGACCGCTCTCGCGGACCGTACGTAGCATGGTGCCCATGCGCCTGATCCACACTCCGACGACCGACCTGACCTACGACGACTGCTTCTTCCTGCCCGGTCGTTCCGCGATCACCTCCCGCTTCGACGTCGACCTCGGCAGCGACGACGGCACCGGCACCACGATCCCGCTGATCGCCGCGAACATGACCGCTGTCACAGGGCGTCGCATGGCCGAGGTCATGGCGCGCCGCGGCGGCCTCGCCGTCCTCCCGCAGGACCTCGCCCCCGAGCGCATCGACTCGATCGTCCGCTCCGTGAAGTCCCGGGACCTGCTTGTGGACCACCCGCTCACCCTGACCGTCGACGGCACCCTCGGCCAGGCCGCGGACCTGCTGCCCAAGCGCCCCCACGGCATCGTCGTCGTGATCGACGAGCAGCGCCGCCCCCTCGGCACCATCTCCGCCGAGGAGATCGCCGGGCGGGACTCCTTCGCCCAGGTCGGCGACGAGCTCAGCACCGACGTGCCGATCCTGACCCCCGAGGACCTCGAGGTCGAGCCCGCGCGCCTGCACGCCCGCATCGCCGCGACCCACCACGACGCCGCCGTGGTCGTGGACGCGGAGGGCGCGCTGCGCGGCGTGCTCACCGCCACCGGCGTGCTGCGCTCGACCATCTACCGCCCCGCCACCGACGCCGAGGGCCGCCTGCGCATCGCCGTCGCCGTCGGGATCAACGCCGACGTCGCAGGCCGGGTCCGCGACCTCGTCGACGTCGGCGCGGACGTGATCGTGCTGGACACCGCCCACGGCCACCAGGACAAGATGATCGAGGCGATCCGCACCGCACGGGCCGAGCTCGGCCCCCGCGAGGGGACGGCCGTGCGCCTGGCCGCGGGCAACATCGTCACCGCCGAGGGCACCCGCGAGCTGATCGAGGCCGGCGCCGACATCGTCAAGGTCGGCGTGGGCCCGGGCGCCATGTGCACCACCCGCATGATGACCGGCGTCGGACGCCCCCAGTTCTCCGCCGTGCTCGAGTGCGCGGCCGAGGCCCGCCGCCTGGGCGGCAGCGTCTGGGCCGACGGCGGAGTGCGCCATCCCCGCGACGTCGCCCTCGCGCTCGCCGCCGGCGCCTCGAACGTGATGATCGGCTCCTGGTTCGCGGGCACCTACGAGTCGCCCGGCCAGATGCGCACCGACGAGTCCGGCCGACGCTACAAGGAGTCCTTCGGCATGGCCTCCAAGCGGGCCGTCTCCCACCGCACCGCCCACGAGGACGCCTTCGCCCGGGCCCGCAAGGGCCTGTTCGAGGAGGGCATCTCCACCTCCCGGATGTACCTCGCCGACAGCCGCGGCGGCGTCGAGGACCTCCTCGACGAGATCACCGCCGGGGTGCGCTCCTCCTTCACCTACGCGGGCGCGGCCAGCACCGAGGAGTTCCGCGAGCGGGCCGTGATCGGGCTGCAGAGCGCCGCCGGCTACGCCGAGGGCCGTCCGGTCGCGAGCTCCTGGAGCTGACCGGCGCCGGGCGACCGGGCGGAGCCTCCCGACCGGAGCGGCATGCCCGGACGGCCGCCGTTCGCGCACCGGCCGGGCGTGGGGAGGTCTGGGCGCACGGCATCGGCCGGTAGGCTTCCGACCATGACGACTCTCGTGATCGGTGGTGCCGGATACATCGGGTCGCACGTGGTGCGACTCCTCCTGGAGCAGGGGCAGCAGGTGGTCGTGGTCGACGACCTCTCGACCGGCCTGCGCAGCCGGACGGAGGGGGCCGAGCTCATCGAGCTCGACGTCACCCTCCCCGACGCGCGCGAGAAGCTCGCCTTCCACCTGCGGGCCTCCGGCGCGGACTCGGTCATCCACTTCGCCGCCCACAAGCAGGTCGGGGAGTCCGTCGAGAACCCGGAGATGTACTGGCACGACAACATCGCGGGCCTGGCCAACGTGCTCGCGGCCTGTGCGAGCGCCGGGGTGCGGGACGTGGTCTTCTCCTCCTCCGCCGCCGTCTACGGCGTGCCGGACGTGGACCTGGTCACCGAGGACCTCGCCCCGCAGCCGATCAACCCCTACGGCGCGACCAAGTACGTGGGGGAGTGGATGCTGGCCGATGCCGAGCGCGCCCACGGCATGCGCACCGTCGCCCTGCGCTACTTCAACGTCGCCGGCGCCGGCTGGCCCGAGCTCGCGGACACGGCCGTGATGAACCTGGTCCCGATCGTGCTCGACCGTCTCGAGCAGGGGAAGGCCCCGATCGTCTTCGGTGACGACTACGACACGCCCGACGGCACCTGCATCCGCGACTACGTGCACGTTCTCGACCTCGCCCACGCCCACATCGCGGCGCTGGACTACCTGCGCGGCGAGGAGCGGCCCCACCGCACCTTCAACGTCGGCACCGGCGAGGGCTCGAGCGTGCTCGAGGTGATCGAGGCGATCGCCCGCGCGAAGGGCATCGAGATCACCCCCGAGATCGGGGAGCGCCGCGCCGGCGACCCGGCCCGACTGATCTGCTCCGCCGACCGCATCGCGAAGACCCTCGGCTGGAAGTCGGAGCACGGCCTGGACGACATCGTGCGCTCCGCGGTCGAGGCCCGCTCGGCGGGGATCACGCCCGACGTCGAGGCGTATCCCGAGGCCTGAGACCTCCTGCCGCCCGATGCCACGGCGCCCCTGCTCCACGAGGAGCGGGGGCGCCGTTCTGCGTGGCTCTCTGCGTGGGTCGTCCCGGGCGTGCCCTCACCGCTGGTGGGAGCGCCCCGGCGGGCGCGCCCTCGCCCAGGTGAGAGAGCGGTCGCTCAGGTGAGATAGCGGTAGATCGGGTCGTGCGGGTCGATCCGCTCGATCTCCATGTTCGAGGCCGCCATGCGCGCCATCAGCGGCTCGAGGTCCTCGCGGTGCCCGATCTCGAGGCCCACCAGCGCCGGGCCCTCCTCGCGGTTGTTGCGCTTGATGTAGTCGAACAGCACGATGTCGTCGTCCGGACCCAGCACCCGGTCCAGGAAGCGGCGCAGCGCGCCCGGCTCCTGCGGAAAGGTCACCAGGAAGTAGTGCTTGAGCCCCTCGTGCACGAGGGAGCGCTCGACCACCTCGGTGTAGCGGGAGACGTCGTTGTTGCCGCCGGAGACGACGACCACCACGTCCCCGCCGTCCTCGTCGGCGCGGGCCAGGCCCTCGATCACGCCGGTCGCCACCGCGGTCGCGGCGAGCGCCCCGGCCGGCTCGGCGATGATCCCCTCGACCTGGTACAGCTCGAGCATCTGGGTGCACACCGCGCCTTCGTCCACCGCGACGAGCTCGGGACCGATCGCCTGCACCATCCGCAGCGGGCCCGCGCCCACACGGCGCACCGCCGCGCCGTCGACGAAGCGGTCCATCTCGTGGAGCGCGACGGGCCGGCCCGCACGCACCGCCGCGGCCATCGAGACCGCGCCGGCGGGCTCGACGCCGACGATCCGGGTGGAGGGGCAGCGCTCGCGCAGCCAGGCGCCGCAGCCGCCCAGCAGCCCGCCGCCACCGACGGGCAGCACCATCGTGCCCAGCTCCCGGCCGTGCTCCTCGCGCAGCTGCTCGGCGGCCTCGAGCGCGACGGTGCCCTGGCCGGCCATGATCGTGGGGTGGTCGAAGGGCGGGACCTGCACTGCGCCGGTGCGCTCGGCGTCGTCGGCCGCGGCCTCCGCCGCGTCGTCGAAGGTGTCCCCGATCAGCACCAGCTCGACCAGGTCCCCGCCGATCGAGGTGATCCGCTCGCGCTTCTGCCGCGGCGTGGTGCTGGGGACGTAGATACGGCCGGACACCCCGAGGGTGCGGCAGGCCTGGGCCACGCCCTGGGCGTGGTTGCCCGCGCTCGCCGCGACCACCCCCGCCTCGCCCTGGTCGGCGTCGAGGGAGTCGAGGAAGAGGTGGGCGCCGCGCAGCTTGTAGGAGCGCACGGGCTGGAGGTCCTCGCGCTTGAGCCAGATGTCCACCCCGACCAGGCCGCTCAGGCGCTCGCTGTGCTCGAGCGGGGTGCGGCGCACCGTCGCGCCGAGGCGCTCCGCGGCCTGCTCGACGTCCGGGGCGCGGACGGGCAACGGGGACTGCTCGGAGCGGGAGGTGGTGGTCATGCGCGGTCCTCCTCGCGGCGGGTCTGCTCGGATGCGCGGCCGGTCCCAGCGCCACCGTCCGCGGGCACGAGCAGCGCGGTCGCCATCGCGGCCAGGCCCTCGCCCCGGCCGGTCAGCCCGAGCGCGTCGGTGGTGGTGCCGGAGACGGCGACAGGGGCGCCGGCGGCGGCGGTCATCGCCGCGCAGGCCTCCTCGCGGCGGCGGGACAGCCGCGGCCAGTTCCCGATCACCTGCACCGAGATGTTCCCGATCTCGTAGCCCGCCTCGCGGACCAGGCGCGCGGCCTCCCCGAGCAGCCGGGAGCCCGAGGCGCCCTCCCACTCGGGGCGGCCGACGCCGAAGTGCGTGCCGAGGTCGCCGATCCCGGCGGCGGAGAACAGGGCGTCGCAGGCGGCATGGCAGGCGACGTCGGCATCGGAGTGCCCCTCCAGAGCCCGCTGGCCCTCCCAGCGCAGGCCCGCGATCCACAGATCGCGCGGGGAGTCCTCGGGGGCGGCGGCGTGCACGTCCACGCCGATGCCGATCCTGGGCGCTGCGGCCGTCATCGGGCCCCGTCGGGGTCGATGCGCTCCAGCAGGCGGTCGATGTCGTCGAAGGTGACCTTCGGGTTCGTGCCCAGCAGGAGGGGCATCCCGGAGACGCGGGGGATGCCGAGGGCGTCGGGGAGGTCCACGGTGGAGACCACGAGGTCCGCGTGGAAGTCCGAGGAGAGCAGGTCCATCACCGTGGCCTGCACGACGGTGACGCGGCGGCCTCGGGCGGCGATGTGCTCGCGCACCTGCTCGGCGACCAGCGCGGAGGTCGCGATCCCGGCGCCGCACACGATGGCGATGGTCAGCATTCGAACTCCTGGTGCAGGGGAAGTGGGGGCGGGCGTCCCGGGGCGCGACGGAGGCGCCGACGGTCCGCCGACGGGGTCGATTCTGTCACGTCCGGTCCGCACCGGGCAGGCAGAGGTCCCTCCCCGGACGGTCCGCGCCCCGCCACCGTCTACGATGCCTGCGTGACCCAGCCCCGCCGCTCGCGCCCGGCCCGTCCCGTCGGACGGGCTGCCGGCGTCGTGCTCGCCGGAGGCTCCGGCACCCGGGTCGGGGCCGGCATCAACAAGGCCTTCCTGCAGCTGTCCGGGCGGAGCATCGCCGCATGGGGCCTGAACACCCTGGCCAGCGTCGAAGGGGTGGGGATCCTGGTGTTCGTGGTGCGTCCCGAGGACCTCGAGCACGCCCGCTTCGTCGAGGCGCGCGAGACCGATGTGCCGCTGGAGATCATCCCCGGCGGGGACACCCGCCAGGAGTCCGAGCTGGCGGCCCTGCGCCATCTCGCCGACCGGATCGACAGCGGCGCGGTGGACACCGTGCTGATCCACGACGCGGCCCGCCCGCTGGTCTCCCACGGACTGGCCTCCGCGGTGCTGCACGCCGCGCGCGAGCACGGCGGCGCCGTCCCCGGGATCCCCGCCGTGGACATCGCCCCGGTCGCGCCGGGGGAGCGGCTCGCCGGCCCGGGGGAGCAGCGCACCGGAGCGGGGGATCCGGGTGCCGGACCGCTCGTGCGCGTGCAGACCCCGCAGGGCTTCCACGCCGCGACCATCCTGGACGCCTACGAGGCGGCCGCGCGCGACGGCTTCGTCGGCACCGACACCGCCTCCTGCGCCGAGGAGTACACCGACATCCCGGTCACCTGGGTGCGCGGCGAGGAGACCAACTTCAAGATCACCTACGCCCAGGACCTCCTCCTGGCCCAGGACGTGGTCAGCGCGCTAGGTTTGAGGTCTTCGTGAGGAGGAGACGATGAGCGTCGAGGAGAGCTTCCTGCGGTGCACCGCGTGCGAGCAGGACGCGGAGCACGAGGTGGTCTACGCCGGGCGCTTCGTGTCCCAGATCCGCTGCACCGGCTGCGGCGCGGTGACCCGGCTGGACGTCTCGGAGGACTACCTCCCGGACCTGCGTCAGCGCATCTCCAGCAAGCCGCGCCGGCTCATGCGGCGGCTGCGCCGCGACCCGGGCGAGCTCGCGACCAGCCTCCCCGAGCGCACGCTGTCCAAGCCGCTGCGGATGGCGCAGGAGTTCCGCACCGTCTGGCGCAGCCGCCAGGACGGCTGAGCGCGGGCTCAGCCGCGGCGGGCCAGTCCCCGTCGGTGCGAGGTGTCTCGGGCAAGGCCCAGCGAGATCTGCGCCTGCCACAGGGTGAGCCGGTCCAGCACCGCGAAGCCCGAGTGCGATCCCTGGACGGTCCCCACCCGGGCGCCGGCGGCCAGGGCGGCGTGGATCTCGTCGAAGCGCCCGCCCGGAGGTGCCTGCTCCGCGGGGGTCTGCGCCGGGTCGAGGGCCGTCTCGAGCACCTCGCGCCGCAGCAGGCGGGGGCTCTGGAGGCCGGCGAGGGTGGAGCGGTCCACGTTGCGCAGCCCGCCCGGCAGCACCTCCTTGACCGAGTCGGTCATCGCGACCACCGGCACCACCGCGTCCAGGCCTCCGTGCAAGGAGGCGAGGACCTCGGCGATCACGGTCTGCGGGGTCAGGGCGCGCTCGGCGTCGTGGACGAGCAGGAGCGGGTCGTCGCAGACCTCGAGCGCGGCGTGCAGCGCCCGTCGGCGGTCCCCGTCGGCCGCGAGGACCCTCAGGCGCGGGTCGAGCAGCGCCCGCAGGTGTCCCGCCGCCTCGGAGCGGGCGACGACGACCGGGGCGGGCAGGCCCAGCGCATGGAGGGTGCCCAGGAGCCGCTCGATCAGGCGCGAGCCGCCGAGCGTCTCGAGGGACGGCGTCTCGGCGTCGTGCGAGATCCCCGGCGCGGGCGGCGCCAGGGCGAGCACGAGCGGTCGGACCTGCCCCGGGGCGGACGAGGACGTCACCGGGGCGCTCAGGAGGCGAGGACCTCGTCGAGGATGGTCTCGGCCTCGGCCTCGTCGGTCTTCTCGGCGAGGGCGAGCTCGGAGACGAGGATCTGGCGCGCCTTGGCCAGCATCCGCTTCTCCCCGGCGGACAGGCCGCGGTCCTGGTCGCGGCGCCACAGGTCGCGCACGACCTCGGCGACCTTCTTGACGTTGCCCGAGGCGAGCTTCTCGACGTTGGCCTTGTAGCGGCGGGACCAGTTCGTCGGCTCCTCCGTGTACGGCTGGCGGAGCACCTCGAAGACCTCGTCGAGGCCTTCCTTGTCCACGACGTCGCGGACGCCGACGAGGTCGACGTTGTCGGCGGGGACCTCGATCGTGAGATCGCCCTGGGCGACCTTGAGCTTGAGGTAGGTGCGGTCCTCGCCCTTGATGGTGCGGGTCTTGACCTCCTCGATGAGCGCGGCACCGTGGTGCGGGTAGACGACGGTCTCGCCGACAGCGAAGTTCATGTGGTGGGTCCCCTTTCCGGCGTTCATCCTACCATCCGGGTCGGATGGTAAAATGCCCGCCGACCAGCGCCGACCCGCTCTCGTCGCCGGTGCGGAAAGCGGTGCTGAGCGGGGGAGTCGCCGGGCGGCCCGCAGCGTCCGGCGCGGCGCGGCGAGCGCCGAGGAGCCCGTCGCCGGACCTGCGGTGCGGTCCGTCCGAGGTGCCGCGGTGGGGTACCCTGTGAGGGCTGTCCCCGATCGTCCCCGCCGCTCCGCGGCATCGAACAGGAGTCCTCCGTGCGCCGTCCCCGCCGTCTCGCACTCTCCGTCGCCGCCCTGGGCCTCGCCCTCGCGGCGTCCGGCTGCACCTTCATGAGCCCGGTGCAGACCCACGAGTTCTACCAGGCGGGCGACGGCACCAACGCGAACCTCGAGGTCGACGGCGCCTTCCACGTCGGCGTGCGCAACGCCGTGCTGGTGATGGACGAGACCGGGGCCCCGACCTTCTCCGCGACCGTCGTGAACTACTCCGACGAGGACCTCGTCGTCGAGCTCGAGGGCCAGGACGAGGGCGCCGCCGTGTTCTCCACGCGCGTGCAGGTCCCGGCGCAGGGCACCGTCGAGCTCGGCCCCGAGGAGGGGCAGCAGGCCGTCCAGGTCGGCACGCTCGACGTGCTCCCGGGGACGATCCTCGATCTCGCGGTCACCTCCGGCGACCTCTCCACCACCATCTCGCTGCCCACGCTCGAGACCACCCTCAGCCACTACGGGGAGAGCGAGCCCGCCGCCGG
Source organism: Brachybacterium sp. sponge (assembly GCF_001613775.1). NCBI lineage: Bacteria > Bacillati > Actinomycetota > Actinomycetes > Micrococcales > Dermabacteraceae > Brachybacterium > Brachybacterium sp. sponge. Next base: position 546,464 of record NZ_LRMP01000002.1, read on the forward strand.
CTGAGCCCGGCTCCGCGCCGAGCCCCCTGACGACGAGCGCCCCGCAGCCAGGCTGCGGGGCGCTCGCGCGTTCCGGGACGTCGCCGGCCCTCGCTCAGGCCCCGGACTCGAACTTGTAGCCCAGCCCGCGCACGGTCACGAGGTGGACGGGGTTCTTCGGGTCGTCCTCGATCTTCGCGCGCAGGCGCTTGACGTGGACGTCGAGGGTCTTGGTGTCGCCGACGTAGTTCGCGCCCCAGACGCGGTCGATGAGCTGGCCGCGGGTGAGCACCCGGTCGACGTTGCGCAGCAGCATCTCCAGCAGCTCGAACTCCTTCAGCGGGAGGGCGACCTCGGTGCCGTGGACCTGCACCACGTGACGCTCGACGTCCATCATGATGCCGCCCGCGGTGAGGGTCGTGTCCTCCTCCGCCTCGGCCGTGTCCTGGCCGCGCCGCAGCACGGCCTTGATCCGGGCGAGCAGCTCGCGGGAGGAGTAGGGCTTGGTGACGTAGTCGTCGGCGCCCAGCTCGAGGCCCAGCACCTTGTCGAACTCGTCGTCCTTCGCGGTGAGCATGATGACCGGGACCGAGGAGGTGCGGCGGATCTCCCGGCACACCTCGGTGCCGCTCATCCCCGGGAGCATGAGGTCCAGGAGCACCAGGTCGGCGCCGTGGGCGGAGAAGATGCGCAGACCGTCGGTCCCGGTGTCCGCGACGGCGACCTCGTAGCCCTCCTTCCGCAGCGAGTAGGAGAGCGGGTCCGAGAACGATTCCTCGTCCTCCACGATCAGGATGCGTGTCATCTCAACTTCCCTTTCCAGAGGGTCGGTCGGAGGGGCGGGGGCGCTCGTCGTCGGGAGGGTCGGTCGAGGCGGTCGCGCGCGGGTTCGCGGAGACCTCGAGCGTGCGGGAGCCGACGGTGATCGTCTCGGTGCGGCCCATCTCCGGCAGTCTGAGCGTGAAGGTCGATCCCTGGCCCTTCATCGACCAGGCGGTCACCTCGCCGCCGTGGTCGGTCGCGATGTGCTTGACGATCGCGAGGCCCAGGCCGGAGCCGCCGGTGGTGCGCGAGCGGGCCCGGTCCACGCGGAAGAACCGCTCGAAGACCCGCTCGAGGTGGTCCTTCGCGATGCCGATGCCCTGGTCCTTCACGGACACCTCGACCATGCCGCCGTCGCGCCGCACCGAGATCCCGACCCGGGTGCGCGGGTCGGAGTAGGTGATCGCGTTGGAGATCAGGTTGGACAGCGCCGTGGTCAGCATCGAGGAGGAGCCGAAGACGCGCAGCCCGCTGCTGCCGCCGACGGCGACCTCGATGTTCGAGCCGAGCGCGAAGTTGCGGTTCAGCGCCACCGCCTCCTCGACCACTTCGTCGATCTCGACCGGCTCGGCGTCGGTGAGGGCGGAGCCGCCCTGCACGCGCGAGAGCTCGATGATCTCCTGCACCAGGTGGGAGAGGCGGCGGGTCTCCGTCTGCATCCGCTCGGCGAAGCGGCGCACCGCGTCGGGGTCCTCCGCGGCGTCCTCCATCGTCTCGGCGAGCAGCGTGATCGCGCCGACGGGGGTCTTCAGCTCGTGGGACACGTTCGCGACGAAGTCGCGCCGCGTCTCCTCCACCCGCACCGCGCGCGTGAGGTCGTCGGCCAGCAGCAGCACCCCGTGCTCGCCGAGCGCCCCGATCCGCACGTCGATCACCGCGTCGGTGTCGCCCTGGGCGGAGCGTCGCACCGTCAGTCGCTCGTCGCGGAACCCGCCGTTGCGGCCGACGTCCGACGCCAGCTCCATCAGCTGCGTGCTCGCCAGGCGCGGGTAGTCCCCCTCGGCGGCGCGCACGATCCCGTAGGAGTACGCCATGGGGGAGGCGCGCAGGACGTCGCCGACGGAGTCCAGCACCACATAGGCGGAGGAGAGGATCGCGAGCACCTCCGCGGCGGCCTCGGGGACCACCTCGTCCCGCGCCGCCGGCTGCTCGGCGCGGCGGCTCTCGGAGCGGCGCAGCGCCGACGTGGCAACGACTCCGATCACGAGTCCGATCGCCGCGGCGAGCAGGAGCAGGGCAGACTGGGGCACCAGGACAGCCTAGGCCCCGTGCGCTCCGCGCTCCCGCCACCTGTCGCAGGGCGGGACGAACGAGGGGAGGAGTTCACGGGGACTACGCTTCGAGTTCACCCAACGGCGATGCACGTTCATCCGGCATTGCGAGGATCGGGGAGAATTCCCCATCAGACAGAGGAGCGAGAACATGCGCGAGGCCTATCAGAGCGATCTGCGGCACATCGTCGACGACCTGCTGGACATGGCCGAGCTGGTGAGCACGGCCCTGGCAGACGCGACCAGGGCCCTTCTCGAGGGCGACCTGGCCCTCGCCGAGCGGGTCATCACCGCCGACCCTCACATCGACGACCGTCACCTCGAGCTCGACGCGAAGGCCGTGGAGCTCCTCGCCCGACAGGCCCCGGTCGCCACGGACCTGCGCCTCCTGGTCGCCACACTGCGCATGAGCTCCTCCCTCGAGCGCATGGGCGACCTCGCCGCGCACATCGCGCTGATCGCGCGCCGCACGCACCCGGAGGCTGCGGTCCCCGAGCAGTTCCGCGAGAAGATCGCACGGATGTCCGAGGTGGGCCTGGAGTCCCTCAAGGGCGCCTCCGAGGTGATCGCCAACCGCGACCTGGCCCTGGCCGCCGCGGTCGAGAAGGGCGACGACGAGCTGGACGAGCTCATGCTCCAGGTCTCCCGCGAGATCTCCTCGGCCGCGCCCGGCACCTTCACCGCCGGCCAGGTCATCGACATGACGCTGCTGATCCGCTTCTACGAGCGGATGGGCGATCACGCGGTCTCCCTCGTGCGCCGCGTCGGGTTCCTCGTCACCGGCGACGCGATGGACACCCTCTCCGAGGGCGTCGACGTCCCGGAGTTCTGAGCCGGGTCCCGGAGATCCGGGCAGGCCGTCCGCGGGCCCGACGGGTCCGCGGACGGCCGAGCATGACGGAGTGCGCGCACCACGGAGCCCGAGCTCGACGGAGTCCGAGCACGACGAAGGGGCGCCCTGCAGAGTCTGCGGGGCGCCCCTTCGGCGTCAGGCCGACAGGCCGTCGTCCGCTCGGGTCAGCCGCGGTTCGGGCGGGGCCGCCTGGTGGTCAGCCGCTCCGCGCCCTTCTTAGCCCCGCGTCGGGCCGCCGTCCGCAGGCCCTGCAGCAGCACGCCGGAGACCAGCGTCCACAGCATCAGCTTCCAGACCGGCTGGTCGTCGTCGGGATCCCTGATCGCCTGGATCTCCGCCTTCGAGGCGCCGTCCTTCTTCGCCTGCTTGCGCCGTGCGGCGACGTCCTTCTTGGCGGCCTTCTGGGACTTGGTGGTCGGGGCGTCCTCGCCGAACACGACCCCCCAGCCGGTCTCGGCCGCCTTCTTGCCCACGGAGGCGGCGATGATCCCCGCGACGGGGACGATGATGCTCACGAGCGGATTGGCCACGGTTTCCTCCAGGCGTCGGGTTCGCGGGTTCTCTCCTGCGAAGGGGCTCAGTAGGCCCCGGCGTACTGAGCGTAATAGGTTCCCATGTCGTCCGTGCGCAGTGCCTCGCGCAGCACGTCCATCGCCTCCTCGTCGGTCGCCACCACGCTCGCGCCGCCGCTGGTCGTGGTGGGGCCGCCATGGGGGACGGAGAGGAAGTAGAGGTCGCCCCCGCGGATCGAGCGGAGCGACAGCCCGAGCTTCGTCATCTCGCCGGCGGTGAGGCCCTCGTCGGTGGTCAGGTACGGGGAGACCTCCTCGATCGTGTCGGCGAGCTTGCGCGGATCGGTGAGGGTGTCGGCGCTGATGAGCTTGTCGGCGATGCCCTTGAGGACCGCCTGCTGGTTGCGGTTGCGCTGGAAGTCACCGTCGGCGAACTGCTTGCGCTGGCGCACGAAGACCAGCGCCTCGTGGCCGTCCATCGACTGCGTGCCGGCGGTGTACTCGATGCCGTCCGCCTCGAAGTCCATCGGGACCTGCACGTCGACGCCGCCGAGCGTGTCCACGAGCCCCTCGATGCCCTCGAAGTCGATCAGGGCCACATGGTCGATCGGCACCCCGGTGTAGTCCTCCACCGTCGTCACCGCCAGGGAGGGGCCGCCGAAGGCGAGGGCCGCGTTGATGCGGTCCTTGCCGTGGCCGGGGATGTCGACGTAGAGGTCGCGGGGGAAGGAGGTGATGTACACGCTCTCGCCGTCGTCGGCGATGTGGACGAGCATCATCACGTCAGAGCGCTGGCCGGTGACGCCCTCCGCGGCCGCGGCCTCCTCGGAGCGCTTGTCCGAGCCGAGCAGGAGGATGTTCTGACCGGTGCCCTCCTCCGCCTCGGGGCGCTCACCCTCGGCGCGGGTGATGTCCACGACGGAGCGCTTCTCGTAGGAGTTCCGCAGCCCGTTGAGATAGCTGCCGACCACGATGCCGACGCCGATCACCAGCACGGCCACGAGGCCGAACGCGATGAGCGCCGCGCGGCGGCCTCGTCGGCGCTCCGTGCCGGCGTCCGAGTCGTCGTCCCAGTCGGCGGGCAGCTCGACGTCGTCGTTGCGGTTCATGGATCGGTCCCCTCGTCCGGTGCCGCCGGGGCGGTCACAGCCTGCGGTAGGCGAGATCCCATATTAGGCGTCCGGCCTGCATCCCCTTGGCCTCGAAGCTGGTCTTCACACGACCTCCGTACCGCGGCGCCCAGCCGGTGGTCGCCATCCCCTCGGGGACGGAGTCGGAGCTGACCCCCTCGGGGCGCGGGCCGTCCGGATGCACGAGCTCCAGCTCCGGCCTCGTATCGAGCTGCCGGCGCATGTGGTGGGCGTACTGCGCCCAGTCGGTGGCCAGGCGCAGCTGCCCGCCGGGGGCGAGCAGCGGCAGCACCGCATCGAGGAAGGACGGGTTGATCAGCCGCCGCTTGTGGTGCCTGGCCTTCGGCCACGGATCGGCGAAGTACACCCACAGCTCCGAGATCGAGGCCTCGGGCAGCATCGCGGGAAGCGCCCTCTGGGCGTCCAGGGGCAGCAGTCGCAGGTTCCGGGGGTGCTCCGCCTTCTCGACGCGGCTGAGCGTCTGGGCGAGTCCGGGGAGGTACACCTCGACGCCCAGGTGGTCGCGCTCGGGATGCGCGGTCGCGGCCGCGACGATGTTCTCGCCCAGGCCGCTGCCGACCTCGACGACCAGCTCCGCGCGGCGGCCGAAGACCTCCTCGAGGTCCAGCCGGGCCCCGTCGGCCGGGAGCGTGTCGCGCTCGCCGCGCGGCGGGTCCAGCACGTACTCGGGGGACAGCCGGTCCCAGGAGTCGCGGCGCGAGGGCGTCAGCCGTTCGCCGCGGCGCACGAAGGAGACGACGTCGCGGCGGGTGGTGCCGGCATCGCGGCGGGCGGGATGCAGGGGCGGAGGAGTGGTGGGCGGGGTCACGGCTGCCTCAGGACGCGCGACGGATCTGATCGCCCTCGACGACGATCTCCACGCTCGGCAGGTGACGGGTCGCGGGGCCGACCAGCACCTCGCCGCTGGTCGCGTCGAAGCGCGAGCCGTGGCAGGGGCAGTCCAGCTCGGTCTCCTCCTGGCGGAGGGCGCAGCCGTTGTGGGTGCAGTAGCCGGAGTACGCGGAGACGTCCTCCCCGGTCCCGCGGACCAGGAGCACGAAGGGCTGCTGGCCGCCGAAGTTCACCAGCGTCGAGGCGTTCTCGGGCACGTCCGCCAGCGGGATCGAGCCCTCCTCCGCGCGCAGCGGCTCGGCCGTGCCGAAGCCCTGGTCCTCCGGGGCGCAGGCCGCGAGGCCTCCCAGACCGGCCGCGGAGGCGGGCAGCAGGAAGGCGTGGCGGCGGGAGAGGCAGGGACGTTCCATGCCGCCAGGATAGTCAGGGTCGCTGGGCGTCGGGGCGCGGCGGGGAGCGGGTGTGACCGCCGCGACCGCCTCGTGATCGTCCCGCGATCCCCCGGGGGCGCGCCGGGTCACGTGCAGGGTCGCCGCCGCGCCCGCGGCTCACACCTCCGCGGCCTCCATCTCGCTCGGGTCCCAGGTGAGGATGCCGCCCGCGCGCCAGCCCCGGTCGCGCACCGCGTCCAGCGCCTCCCGCTTCCTCGCCGGGGTGAGCCGGTCGAGGTAGAGGGACCCCTCGAGATGGTCGACCTCGTGCTGGAGCGCGCGGGCGAGCACCCCGCCCTCGTCCTCCAGCACGACCTCGGCCCCGTCGAGATCCGTGCCCGTCACCCGGGCGCCGCGGTGCCGTGCGGTGGGGAACCCCTCGCCCGGCACGGAGAGGCATCCCTCGAGGGTCTCCTCGTCCAGGGCGATCCCGCCGAAGCGCTCGAGGACCGGGTTGAGCACCACCCCGCGTCGCAGCGTGTCGCTCACGTCGGGGCAGGAGTACACGAACAGCCGCCAGCGGGAGCCCACCTGCGGTGCGGCCAGGCCGACGCCGCCTGCCGCGTCCATCGTCTCGAACATGTCCGCGACGAGCGTGCGCAGCTCGTCGGTGACCTCTCGGACGCGGCGGGTGCGCTGCGAGAGCGCGCGATGGCCGGCGATGGTGATCGGGCGGACGGTCATGCGGGGGAGCCTCCTTGGCTCGGCGGGTCGGCGGAGCGCTCCGTGTCGGTGCTCTCCTCGGGGAGGGGGTCGCTGGTGACCCGGTGACGGCGCGGCGGGTTCACCGCGAGAAGGCTGGTCGACTCGACGATCCAGGCGCCCCGCTCCCGGCGCAGGGGCTCCCCGCTGCGGACGGACTCGGCGACCGCGCGGCCCAGCTCCTCCGCCTCGTCGGCGTCACGGGCGAGGAAGTCCAGGGTATGGGTCGCATGCGGCGCGAGCTCGAGCTTGTGCCAGGCCTCCAGGCCGGTGGCGAGCTGGCGGGCGCGCAGGAACTCGGCGTCCAGCGCCGCGCCGGTGATCACCACGATGTTCGCGATCCACATCAGCAGCAGGATCGCGATCAGGCCGTTGAGGGCGGTGAGGACCTCCGCGAAGCGGGTCGCGTAGACGAGCAGCTGCCCGGCCACCAGCGCGGTCCCGAACAGGGTGAGCACGCTGAGGGTCGAGCCCAGCGTCATCAGCCGGTAGCGCGGCAGTCGCACGTTGGGGAACAGGTAGTAGGCCAGCGACACCCCGATGATCAGGATGACCAGCAGGACCGGCCACTTCACGATGTTCCAGGCGTGGAAGGCGAACAGCGGGATCCCGATGAACTCACCGATGCGCTGGCTCGCCTCGCCGCCCAGGATGATCATGCCGATCGCGAGCAGCACCACCGCGGTGATGAGCGCCGTCTCGCCGAACACGATCGTGCGGAACCACAAGAAGGGCCGCCCCTCGCGGGTGTCGTAGACCCTGTGCAGCGCGCGGTGGAAGGCGGCGACGCCGTTGGACGCGGAGACCAGCGAGCCGAGCGTGCCCAGCAGCAGGCCCAGCAGGCCGCCGCCGGTGCTGGAGACGGCCTGGATCGCCCCGAGATAGGGACGCGGATCCAGGGTCGGGAAGATCTCGGTGATCAGCCCGGAGAGCGCGGAGAGCGTCTCCGACTCGATCCCGATCAGCGACATCATCGACACGACGGCCACCGCGCCGGGGAACAGCGACAGCAGCAGGTAGAAGGTCATCGTCCCGGCCACGTCCCACACCTGGATGTCCAGCAGCCGCATCCGCACCCGGTTCAGGACGTGCAGGATGCTCAGCCGGGGTCGGGCGAGCTCGACCTGCGGCCGTGGCCGACGCGGACGGGAGGTGGTCACCGTGGAGCTGCTCCGGAGGGGTGTCGGGTCCCGGACCGGGAGGTCGGGACGGCGGGATGGGGGCCGTGCGGGCGCTGTGGAGCCTAGTCCACCGCACCGCAGGGCCCCGCCCTCGTGGACGCGCCGGTCAGCCTCCGTCGATGAACTCTCAGCCCTCGTCGACGATGTCGTCGGGGTCGGAGGCGACCGGGTACTCCCACGGGTCCTCGGGATCGCCCGGCACGAAGGAGGTCATGATCGAGCCGTCCGCGCGGGCATCGCCCAGGCCGACGGGCCTGGACAGCACCGCATCGTCCAGCAGCGGGCCCTGGTCCGCGAGCGGGACGGAGACGCCGTCGGCGGTCACCCGCACGATCTCGCCGCGCACGGAGATCTCGATCTCCTCGCCGGTCTCGAGCGTGAAGGAGATCTCCTCGCGCACCAGGCGCACCCGGAAGCGGGAGCCGCGCACCGTCAGGGGGAAGGAGAGTTCGGGCCACTGCGCCGGCAGCCGCGGGTCGAAGCTGATCCGGCCCTCGTCGTGGCGCATCCCGCCGAAGCCGTGCACGAGCGCGTTCCACACCCCGCCCGCCGAGGCGATGTGCACTCCGTCGGAGGTGTTGCCGTGGAGGTTCCCGAGGTCCACGAAGAGCCCGGCCCGGAAGTAGTCCAGCGCCGCCTCCTGATGGCCCACCTCGGCGGCCATGATCGACTGGACCACGGCGGAGAGCGAGGAGTCCCCGGTGGTGATCGGGTCGTAGTACTCGAAGTCGGCGCGCTTCTCCTCCGCGGTGAACTCGCTGCCGCGCAGGAACTGGGCCAGCACCACATCGGCCTGCTTGAGCACCTGGAAGCGGTAGATCACCAGCGGGTGGAAGTTCAGCAGCAGCGGGAACGCCTCCTCCGGAGTGTTCGCCACGTCCCAGATCTCCCGCTCCAGGAAGCGGTCCTCCTGGAGGTGGATGCCGAGGGAGTCGTCCTTCGCCACGAACATGCCGTCCGCGCAGGCCACCCACTGGTCCAGCTCCATCTCGTCCAGCTCGAGCTCGACGCGCAGCGCCTCGTAGGCTGCCTCGTCGGCCGCGCGCAGGTCCCGCACGGCGTGGGCCGCGCGGCGCAGGTTGTAGCGCGCCATCACGTTCGTGAACAGGTTGTTGTTCACGACCGTCGTGTACTCGTCCGGACCGGTCACGCCGTTGATGTGGAAGCTCGAGACGCCCGCGGCGGTGACCCGCCAGAACCCGAGGTCCGCCCACATCCGGGCGGTCTCCACCAGCACCTGCACCCCGTCGCGGCGCTCGAAGTCGACGTCGCCGGTCACATCCGCGTACTGGCAGAAGGCGTAGGAGACGTCCGCGTCGATGTGGTACTGCGCGGTGCCGGCCGCGTAGTAGGCGGAGGCCTCGTCGCCGTTGATCGTGCGCCAGGGGAACAGGGCCCCGCGCTGGTTCAGCTCCCGTGCCCGCTCGCGCGCCTTGGGCAGCATGGTCGTGCGGAAGCGCAGCGCGTTGCGGGCCCAGCGCGGCTGGGTGAAGGTGAGGAAGGGGACGACGTAGATCTCGCTGTCCCAGAAGTAGTGGCCCTCGTAGCCCGAGCCGGTCACGCCCTTGGCGGGGATGCCCCACTGGTCGGAGCGGGCCGTGGCCTGGGCGAGCTGGAACAGGCACCAGCGCGTCGCCTGCTGCGCCTCGGGCTGGCCCGGCAGCTGCACGTCCGAGCTCTGCCAGAAGTCCGCGAGGTACTCCCGCTGCGCCGCGAGATGCGCCTCGAAGCCGTCACGACGCACCCGGTCCAGGGTGCGGCGGCAGCGGTCGAAGAGCTCGCGATGGGGCACCGAGCGCGAGGAGTGGTAGGCCACCGACTTGCGCACCGTCAGCACCGAGCCCTCCTCGAGATGGGCACGGGTGACCTGTCGGCCGAAGTCGGCCGAGGTGTCCATGAGGTGCTCGGTCTCGGCGTCGGACTCGATCACGTGGTCCGCGCCGACGGCGAGGGTCATGCCCGAGCGCGCCACCCGGTAGCCCAGCAGCATCCGCCGCTCGCTGTGCCAGTCCTGCATCGGCTCGAGCACCCGGTGGGTGAAGGCGGTGGTCTGGCGCGGATCGGCCTTGTCGGTGACGGGGCCGCCGTCCACGCCCTTGCCGAAGTCGTCGCGGTAGTCCTGCCGGTTCACGATCTGGGAGGAGATCGCGATCGGGGCGGAGCCCTCCAGCATCTCCACCCGCATCGTCATCAGCGCGAGGTGGCGCTGGGAGAAGGAGATCATCCGCGCGGTGGAGACCTTCACGCGCTTCCCGGCGGGCGTGCGCCAGATCAGCTCGCGCCGCAGCACGCCCTCGCGGAAGTCGATCCAGCGCTCGTACTCCTCGAGGTCCGCGATCGACAGCAGCAGCGGCTCGTCGTCCACGTACAGCTTGAGCGTGGAGGAGTCCGGCACCGAGATCATCGTCTGCCCGGTGCGGGCGAAGCCGAAGGCGGACTCGGCGTGGTTGATGTCCCAGGTCTCGTGGAAGCCGTTGAGGAAGGTGCCGTGGCTGTGGGCGTCCCGGCCCTCCTCGGGCGTGCCGCGCATGCCGAGATAGCCGTTCGCGGTCGCGAACAGAGTCTCCATCAGGCCCAGGTCCCCGTCCGGCCGTGACTCGACCAGGCGCCATTCGTCGACCGGCAGGCGGGTGCGGTCCACGGGGTCCTCGGGCAGCGAGCGCAGACGGGTCATGCCAGCTCCTCCAGATCGGCGACGACGAGGGTAGCTCCGGCGGCGGTCAGCTCCTCGCGCCCCGCTCCGCGGTCCACGCCGACGACGGCGCCGAAGCGCCCTGCGGCGCCGGCGGCGACGCCGGAGACGGCGTCCTCGTAGACCACCGCGTCGGCGGGCTCGACGCCCAGCAGCGCGGCGGCGCGGAGGAAGGTGTCCGGGGCGGGCTTGCCCGGCAGGCCCTCGCGGGCGGCGACGTTCCCGTCGACCACGTGCTCGAAGCGCTCCCGGAGCCCGGCCGAGCGCAGCACCTCCTCCGCGTTGCGGGAGGAGGAGACGATCGCCAGGCGCGCTCCCTGGCCCAGCGAGTCCAGATAGGCGACGGTGCCCGGATAGGGCGCCACGCCGTCGCGGCGCAGCAGCTCGAGCACGAGCTCGTTCTTGCGGTTGCCGAGGCCGCGCACGGTCTCCTCCCCGGCGCTCTGCTCGCCGGGGTCGGAGTCCTCGCCCTCGGGCAGCTCGAGGCCGCGGGAGGCGAGGACCGCACGGACGCCGTCGTAGCGGGGGCGGCCGTCGACGTGCTCGAAGTAGTCCGCCTCCGTGTACGGCGCCTCGACGCCGCGGGAGGAGAGGAACTCCTCGAACATCGTCGCCCAGGCGCGCATGTGCACCTCGGCCGTCGGGGTCACGACCCCGTCGAGATCGAAGAGATGAGCCGTGAGATCTGCTGGTCGGAAGGTTCGCGCTGAAGTCACATCGGCAATGCTACGGGCCTCGGCTGTGGGCTACGCTTCGGGGGTCCGTGCCCGCGCCCGTGCGCCGGCCCGGAACGGCTCGAGACCTTCCGAGGAGACGATGACTGCCACCGAGTCGCTGCCCGCCCTGGAGGCGGTGCGGCGCGAGCTCGAGATCGACGAGCAGGCCCCTGGCGGCCACCCGCAGGTGCGGGCGATGCTCACCCTCACCACCAACCTGGACCTGGCCCCGGCGCAGCTGTGGCCCCTGCTGACCCGCCCCGAGGAGCTCGCGGCCTGGTACGGCACCGTCCGGGGCGAGCTGCACGAGGGCGGGCGCTTCACCGCGCCGCGCGGCGCGAGCGGGACCGTGCTCGAGGTCGAGGAGCCCCACCGCCTCTCCCTGCTGTGGGAGCAGATCGGGGAGGAGGACCCGCTCCAGATCCGGCTGGACCCGGAGGACGACGGCACGACGCTGCTGCGGCTGCGCCACACCGTCCTCGTGCCCCGCGAGCGCTTCGACCGGGGCGGCCCCGGCGAGGTGGCGCTCGGCTGGGAGCTCGCGCTGCTCGCGCTCGTCGCGCACACCGACGGCTGGCGCCACGGCTGCCTCGCCGAGGCGCCCGTCCCCACCCGCGAGTGGATGCGGGGCGAGGAGGGGCGTCGCTACCTGCGCGCCTGGTCCGTGCGCTGGGCCGCCGAGGCGGTCGCGGCCGGGGTGGACGAGGGCGTCGCACGACGCGTCGAGGCGGAGGCGCTCCGCTCCCGCCTGGCCTCCCCGCAGGAGGCCTGAGCAGGCGGGACGGCGTCCGCTCCCCGGGAGGTCTTTGCCCCGGCTCACGACCCGGTGGCACACTCGGGCGGTGACCACCCCTGCCCCCGGCCCCGCCTCGAGGGACGGGCGCTCACCCGCGACGGTGCTGCGCGGGCTGGTCCCCTCGGTCTACGCGCCGAGCCTGCTGGAGTTCGTGGGCCTGGCCGCGCTGATGCCGGTGATCCCCCTGCTGGCGCGCGACCTCGGCTTCAGCGTCCCGCAGGCCGCGGCGCTGTCGACCATCTTCGGCCTCACCTCCTTCCTCGGCCCGATCCCCGCCGGACGCCTCATCTCCCGGATCGGGGCGCGCGCGGCGCTGGTGATCACGGGATGCCTGCTGATGGCCTCGAACCTCCTGGCCTTCGTGCTGATCGCGCCCGCGCTCGGCGGCGGGGGCGACCTCCTGCACCGGACCGCCCTGGTGGTCCTGCTGCTGGTGATGGCCGCGAGCACCCAGGTGTGGCAGCTGGGACGGCAGGCGTATCTCGGCACCGCCCTGCCCGCGACGATGCGGGCGCGGGGCATGACCCTCTTCGGCGGGGTGATCCGGGTGGGGGAGGTCATCGGGCCGCTGCTCGGCGCGGTCGTGATGGCGGCCGGGTCGATGGCCTGGGTGTTCCTGCTGTTCGCGGTCACCGCCGCGGCCGGCACCGTGATGGTGGCCGTGTTCCTCCCGCCGGGGGAGGCGCGGGCCGACGGCGCGCAGGGCCGACGGGGCCGAGCCCCGCGCACCACGGCCCGCGTCGCGCTGGACCGGGCGGTGCTGCGGCGGATGGTGGCCGTCGGCGTCGGGATCGCGCCGGTGATGATGGCGCGGGTGAACCGGCCCGTGATCGTCCCGCTGCTGGGCGATGCGCTGGGCCTGGACCCGGTGTGGATCTCGGTGGTCTTCGGGATCTCCGCGGCGCTCGAGATCCTGCTGGTGATCCCGGCGGGGACGCTCATGGACAGGTGCGGCCGCGCCGCGGTCGCGGTGCCCTGCGCGCTCGTGATGGGAGCGGGATTCCTCCTGCTGGCGCTGCTCGGCACCGTCTGGGCGGGCGGGAGCGGCACCGCCGCCGTGCTCGCGCTGCTCCTGCCCAGCCTGCTGATCGGACTCGGCAACGGACTCGGCTCCGGGATCGTGATGACCCTCGGGATCGACGTCTCCCCGGTCCACGGGCGCACCCGCTATCTCTCCTGGTGGAACACGATGCTCGGTGCCGGACGACTCTCCGCCCCGCTGTTGGTCACCGCGATCACCCTGCTCGCCCCCGTCGCCGTCGCGGGCGCCGCCACCGGGGCGCTCTGCGTCGCGGGCGGACTGTGGCTCTCACGCACGCTGCCCCGCGTCACGCCCTCCGGGGGGACCCGGGGGCGCTGACACGGGGCAGCGGGGCGGTGCGGCGGCTCGGGGAGCGCGCCGGGAGCGGCGGTCAGGCCGCGGCGTCGACGAGGGCGGCCTCGGCGGTGCTCTGCAGCAGCTCCGCGGCCGACTCGCGGGTCACGGAGCGGGCGATCGCAATCTCCGACGCCAGCGGGTCGATGGCCTGCTTGAGCAGGTTCCGCTCGGCAAGGGAGGACGGGGTGCCGCCGGAGTCGCGCACGATCGAGCGGATGACCTCGATGCGGTCGGTGAGACGGCCGGACTGGAGCTGCATCTGCAGGGACTTGATGCGGTGGGCCCAGGACGCCTTCTTCGCCGGGGGCTCGATGGGCTCGCCGAGCTGGGTGATCAGCTCGTCGATCTCCTTCGTCCCGAGCACGGGGCGCAGACCGACGACGTCCTTGCCGTCGGCGGGCACGGAGATCTGCATCTCGTCGCCGATGACCTCCAGGTCCACGTACTCGCGCTGCTCGCCCCTGACGGTGCGGGTCAGGGTCGAGACGATGCGCACCGGACCGTGGACGGGGTGCGTGAGCACCTTGCCGACCTTCGACGCGGTGGAGTCGGACGCAGTGGCAACGGACAAGGGGGTTCCTCCTCGGTGGACCTGTGCGCCGGCGGTACCGCGGCCCTGGTGGGGTCGAGGCGGCCGTCCGCGACCTCCGACCGGCCCTGTGGGGCCGGTTCTCGAGGGGAACGGGGGCGGCTCGAGCCCCGCTCGACCTGCAGGAACAGGGTGGCGAGGCCTACGACAGCGCCTCACCATGGTCTCACGGATCTGACAATTAATCCAGGCCCTGACGTTTCCGCGTGGGTCACATCCGTGCCGGGCCGCTCCGATCGGACGGCTGTGACCGCACGGCCGCTGCCGTGCGGCTCCGTTCAGGACGCTCCTGCCCGGAGGTGCGACGGAGTGCCGACGATCGTCGGGGGCGGGCGGCGGGACGATGCGGTGGAATGGGGCCATGCCGGTCCCTCCCTCGACGACCCCGCCGCCCTCGATCCCGCCGGAGGTCGTGGCCTTCGAGGGGGTCGGCGTGCTGCGGGAGGAGAGCGTGCTGCTGCTGGAGGCGAGCGGCCGCGTCGACGCGGGCGAGGTCCTGGCCGTCACCGGCCCCAACGGCAGCGGCAAGACGACCCTGCTGAAGGTCCTCGCCGGCCTCCTCGCACCGACGGCCGGACGGGTGCGCGTGGCGGGCAGGCGCCCCGACGACCGCGACCGCGTCTTCCGCGAGGCGCTCGCGGCGCTCATCGGACCGGCACAGACCGCACGGGACCTCACCGTCCTCGAGCACCTCCAGTTCGTGGGCGCGACCTGGGGGAGCGACGCCTCGGCCGCCCGTGCGCGGGGCCGAGAGCTCCTCGAGGAGCTGCGGATCCTCCCGCTCGCGGACCGCTTCCCCCACGAGCTCTCCAGCGGCCAGTCCCAGCTCGTCTCCCTCGCGCTCGCCCTCGCCCGCCCCAGCGCCGTGCTGGTCCTGGACGAGCCCGAGCAGCGCCTGGACCCCGACCGGCTCGATCTGGTGATCGACGCGCTGCGCGCCAGGGCCCGGGCCGGGACCGCGATCGTGCTCGCGAGCCACAGCCCGCGCCTGGTCGAGCAGCTCGCCGACGGCCGGCTCGCGCTCGAGGAGCCGTGGTGAGCGCCTCCCTCGGCCCCGTCCGCGAGGTGTGGGCGCAGCGGTCCCGCGCCCGCACCCGCGGCGACCTGCTCTATCTGCTCTACGTCGTCGCGATGGGAGCCGTCGTGCTCGGGCTGCCGGTGCTGCTGTCGGCGGGCCGGGCGCTGGCACGAGGGGACGTGCTCGCCCTCCTGCTGAGCGCCGGGGCGCCGTCCACGGCGCTCGCGCTGTCCCTCGCGGTCGCTGCGGGCCTCGTCGGCCTCGGCGGGGTGCGGGGCCCCGCCCTGCTCCCGCCCTTCTTCACCGCGACCCTGGCCGGCGGACCGCTCCCACGCGGCCGGGTGCTGCGACGCCCCTTCGCACGGGCGCTGCTGCTGCCGCTACTCGCCGCCGCGCTGCCCGCCGTGCTCGTGGCCGCGACGCTGATGGCGGCAGACCGGACGGGGCCGGGCACGTCGGCGCTCCTGGCGCTCGCCGGGGTCGGGCTGGGTCTGCTGTGGGGAGTCGCCTGGTCCGCGGGACAGCTGCTGCGGCCGGCGCCCCGGCGCCTCCTGGTCCTCCTGGTCGGGCTCGGAGCGGCGGTCGCGGCCGCGCCCCCACTGATGGCCGTCCGGGAGCTCGCCCGCGGCATGTGGTCCCAGAGCGTCGCGCCGTCGGACGGACAGGTCGCGGCCTGGGCGGTGGGCCTCGTGGCGGCGGGAGCGGCCGGCGTCGCGCTGTGCACGGCCCTGCTCGGTCGGCTGCGGGGGACCGAGCTGGCCGCGCAGGCGGCGCGCTGGGAGGCCGCGACCACCAGTGCTACGGCGACGGACCTCGCCGGGGCGGCCGGCGCCTTCCGCGCCCTGCCCGCGGCGGGCCGTCGTCTGCGGGCGATCGGCGGGGGCCCGACGGTGCTGCTGTACGCGCGACGGGACGCGGTCGCCTGGCTGCGCACGCCCGACCGGTGCGCGGGCGGCGCGCTCGCGGTGCTGCTCGGCGCCGCCGTCTTGGGCACGGCGCCGCTGCTGCCGGGGCCGGCGGCCTGGACGGCGCTGCTGCTGGGCGCCCTCGCGCTGCGGACCGGGTCGGGAGCCTTCGTCGACGGGATCCGTCACGGGGTGCACACCCTCGGCGCCCCGCCCCTGCTCGGTCAGCGCGCGGGGACGCAGCTGCTGCTCCACTCCGCCGCGCCCGGGCTGCTGCTGGTGACGCTCGGCGCGCTCGGCGGGACGCTCGCAGCGGTCGTCGTCGGCGGCGGTGGGGCAGCGAGCGATTCCGTGCTGCTGCCCGTCGCCGTGGCCGCCACGGTCCTCGCCGCACAGGCCTGGGAGGCGGCGAAGGGCACCATGCCGCTCGCGCTCGCCACCCCGATCCCGACCCCTCAGGGGGACCTGTCGGTGCTGGTCATGCTGGCCTGGCAGGCCGACGCGGTCGTCGTGCCGCTGCTGGGCGCCGCGGCGCTGCTGCTCGTGCTCCCCGCCGGAGCCGGGGCCGTGCTCCTCGCCGCGGCCGCGCTCGTCGGCCTGCTCGTGCTGCTGACCCGACGACGCCTGCGGGAGCTGCAGGCATGAGAGGAGGCGAGAGGTGGACATCCGCACGACGCCGAACCCCGTGATCCGCTGGGCGGAACGGGTTATGCACCGCCTGAACGCGCGCCATCCCTGGGACCACAACGCCCACTTCCACCGCTGGATCCTGCGCTCGCTCCCGCCGGGGGCGGCGCGGGTCCTCGACGTCGGCTGCGGACGCGGCGACCTCGTGCGCGCCCTCGCCGGGCGCGTCGCGCAGGTCGACGGCATCGACCCCGACCCCGAGATGGCGCTCGTCGCCGCCGAGCGGTGCCGTGACCTCGACGGAGTCACGATCCGGCGCCGCGAATTCGAGGCGCATGCCGGGACGCTGCGAGCCGAGGGGACGGGAGGGCACTACGACGCGCTGACCATGATCGCCTCTCTCCATCACATGGAGCTCGACCCGGCCCTCACCCGGGCCCGCGACCTGCTGCGTCCCGGCGGGCGGCTGCTCGTGGTCACCCTCACCGTTCCCCGCACGCGGCTCGGACTGCTGTGGGACATCGGCAATGTGCTGTCGAACCCGCTGATCGGGTTCGTGAAGCATCCGCGCCCCGTGCGGGATCCCGTCCCGGGGCCGAGGATCCCGGTCCGGGACCCGGCCTGGTCGCACGAGGAGCTCCGCGAGCGGGCCCGTGAGATCCTCCCCGGCGCGGTGCTGCACCGGCGCGAGGGCTTCCGCTCGACGCTGCGGTGGCAGAAGCCGATCTGACGCCTCTGCCCTGTCGCCGCGCCCGACGTGCCGGCGCACGGTGCGGCGCGACACCGCGCGTCGGAGGACGGGCCGTCGGGCGTCGGCCCAGGTGCCGGCCCGGGCGCCGGCTCAGGCGCGGTGCGCGGCGATGACTTCGCCGAGGCGGGCGACGGCGTCCTCGATCACGGCGGGGGAGTGGGTGACGAAGCTGAGCCGCATCGTGGAGCGGTCCGCATGGTCGGCGTAGAAGGACCAGCCGGGCAGATAGGCGACCCCGGCCTCGACGGCGTCGGCGAGCATCTCCTGCGCGTCGTAGCCCTCGCCGAGCGCGGCCCACAGGAACATCCCGCCCTCGGGACGGGTCACGTGCGCTCCGTCCGGCAGCACCGGGGCGATCGCCGCGGACATCGCGTCGCGCCGCTCGCGGTAGACGGCGCTGACCCGCGCGACGTGGGCGTCGAGGTCCACGGTCTCGAGATAGCGGGCGACCATCAGCTGGTCCACCACGGAGGACTGCATCGAGATCGCGGCCTTCGCCACGGCGAGGGTGTCCAGCACCGGGCCCTCCGCGCGCATCCAGCCGATGCGCACGCCGGGGCTCATCAGCTTGCTCATCGAGTTCAGCAGGATCGTCCGCTCGCCCATGCCGGGCAGCGCCGCGATCGGCGCCCAGGTGCTGCCGGTGAAGCTCAGGGCGCCGTAGGGATCGTCCTCGATCAGCGGCACGTCCGTGCGCTGCAGCACCTCGGCGACCGCCTGGCGTCGCTCGAGCGGCATCGTGCGCCCGGTCGGGTTCTGGAACGTGGGGATCAGGTACACCATCCGCGGGTGGTGGGTGCGGATCGCCTCCTCGAGCGCCTCGGGGATCACGCCGTCGTCGTCGGTGTCCACCCCGATCATCCGCGCGCCGTGCACCGAGAAGGCCTGGACCGCGGCGAGATAGGTCGGTGACTCCACCAGCACCACGTCACCCGGCTCGAGCAGGGCCTGGGCGACGACGAACAGCCCCTCCTGGGAGCCGGACGTGACGCGGATCTGCGAGGTGTCGGTGGGGAGGTCGCGCGAGACGCGGCGCGCGGCCTGCTCGCGCAGCTCGAGCTCGCCCTCGCTGACCCCGTACTGCAGCGCGCGATGACCCTGCTCGGAGAGCACCCAGTCGTAGCAGGCGGTGACCTCCTCGAGCGCGAACAGCTCCGGATCCGGGATGCCGCCGGCGAAGGAGACCACGTCCTCGCGGGCGGCGAGGGCGAAGATGTCCTTGAGCGGGGAGGACTCCATCCCCGCGTAGCGCGCGGCGACGGGGAAGCGGAACGGTGCGGAGCTCGGGGGCGCGGTCATCGCCCCATCGTGTCACGCAGGCTGCACGGGAGCGGGCAGCGCCGCCGTGAGATCCGCCCTTCGCCTCCCTGGCCCCGCCGGGCCGCGGCGAGGACACTGGGGGGATGGATCCGGGCGGTCAGGGCACGACGGCGACGCGGCTGCGCAGCGCGGGCAGCGTCTTCGCCGAGGAGGAGGCCGAGGTGCTGCGCGCGGCCGCCCGCGACGGCGCCGAGCTCGAGGCGATGACCCGTCGGCGCGAGGCGGGGGAGTTCCTCGAGCACGTGGTGGGGCGGGTCGAGGTGATGGGGGAGCAGCTCGCGGTCGCGCCCGGGGTGTTCGTGCCGCGTCGGCGCACGGCCCTGCTGATCGCCGAGGCGGTGCGGGAGGCCCGCGCCCGGCGCGCGCCGCGGGTGCTCGAGATGTGCGCGGGCGCCGCGCCCGTCGCCGCGCTCGTGGCCCGGCGCGTGCCCGGCGCGCGCGTCCACGCCGCCGACGTCGACGCCGCGGCGCTCGCCGCGGCCCGGGAGAATCTTCCGCCGGGCGCCGGCCTCCACCACGGCGACGGCTGGGCGCCGCTCCCTCCGGGCGAGCGGTTCGACGTGATCGCCGCGGTCCCGCCCTACGTCCCGCGGGAGAGTCTCGCCCTGATGCCCCGGGAGGCGCGCGAGCACGAGCCGAGGGCCGCACTGCTGGGCGGGGAGGACGGGCTCGACCACGTGCGCACGCTGCTCGCCGGGGCCGCCGACCACCTCGCCCCCGGCGGCGTGCTGCTCCTCGAGCTGCATCGCGGACAGTGCCGCGCCGCGGCCGCGGCCGCCCGCGCCACCGGGCGGCTCGGGGCGGTGTACCAGGTGCGCGGCGAGGACGGCAGCACCGCCGTGCTCCGCGTGCGGGCGCTGCCCGACGGCCCCGCCCCCTCCACCGCGCCGCGGGAGACGCCCTCCGACCTCGTGCTGCTGCGACGGGTCCGCGACCGGATGGACCGCGAGCACGACCGCCCGCTGGACGTCGAGGCTCTCGCCGCCGGGGTGCATCTCTCCGCCGGTCACCTCAGCCGCCGATTCCGGGAAGAGTTCGGGGAGTCGCCCTACTCCTATCTCATGACCCGCCGCATCGAACGGGCGATGACGCTGCTGCGCAGCACCGACCGCAGCGTTACCGACATCTGCCTGGACGTCGGCTTCAGCTCGCTCGGCACGTTCAGCACCCGCTTCAAGGAGCTGGTGGGCGTGCCGCCGAGCACCTACCGCAGCGAGGGCGCCGAGGTGCTCGAGGGGATGCCGCCCTGCATCGCCCGCCGGGTCTCCAGACCGGTCAGGAATCGAGAAGCGCCCGGCACCTCCGCGTCATAGCGTTCTGCCCATGACCACAACGCCCAGGCCCGCCCTCGCCATCCACTCCAGCTTCCTGCCCCACACCGACCCCGAGGCCTCCCTCGCCTTCTACCGCGACGTGCTCGGCTTCGAGGTGCGCCTCGACGTCGGCGGCGGCCCGATGCGCTGGATCACCGTGGGCCCGGCCGACCAGCCCGACACCGCCTTCGTGCTCCACCCCCTGCTGGAGGGCAACGGGATCACCGCGGAGGAGCACGCCGCGCTGCGCTCCGTGATCGCCAAGGGCGCCTACTTCGGCGCGAACCTCGCCGCGACCGACCTCGACGCGACCTACGCCGCGCTCGAGGCCGCCGGGGCCGAGATCGTCCAGGAGCCCGTCGACCAGGACTACGGGATCCGCGACTGCGCCGTGCGCGACCCCGCCGGGAACCTCATCCGCATCCAGCAGACCGCCGACTGAACGACCCGAGCCCGACCCCAGGAGGACCAGCATGAGCAGAGACGCCGACGACACCCCCGGCACCTTCAGCGCCGCCGAGAAGGAGGCGATGCGCGCCCGCGCCGAGGAGATCCGCGCCGAGAAGGCCCAGGGCCGCGGGGCGAAGAAGCGCGAGACCGACCGCACGAAGCTCGAGGAGCTGATCGGCGGGCTGCCCGATGGCGACCGCCGCGACGCGCAGCGCGTCCACGAGATCGTCTCCCTCGTCGCCCCGCAGCTCGATCCCCGCACCTGGTACGGCATGCCCGCCTGGGCCCTCGACGGCGAGGTGCTGTGCTTCTTCACCCCGTCCTCGAAGTTCGACGAGCGCTACTCCAGCTTCGGCTTCAACGCCGCCGCCCGCCTCGACGAAGGCAGCATGTGGCCGACGGCCTTCGCGGTCGCGGAGGTGGACGACGCCGCCGCCGAGCGGATCGCACAGCTCGTCACGCGCGCCCTCGGCGACTGATCGGCGGCGCCTCGCGCACGGGGCCCGGCACGACGGCGGCGACGCCCCGTGCCGGGCCCCGCGGCACCCCTCACTCCCAGCGGAACAGCGCCCCGGCCACGACCGTCCCGACCACCACGGCGCCGACGAGCGCGGCCAGGGCCTGGCCGGGCAGGGGCTGGCCCGCCCACGCCGCCGCGAGAGCATCCACCCCCGCGCCGAAGGGGAGCAGCGCGCCGATCTCGGCGAGCGGCCCCGGCAGCGAGTCGCGGCCCCCGAACATGCCGCCGAGCGCGCCGAGACCCAGGAAGCCGAGCAGCCCGATGGCGGTCCCGGCGCTCGGGGACGGGGCGACGGCGGCGACGATCATCCCGGTCGCGTACATCGCGGCGGCGGTGAGGGCCAGGGCGAGGAGCGCCGCCCCCAGGTGCAGCGGGGGATTCGCGCCGAAGGCGAGGGCCGCCACGGCGGCGGCGACGAGGATCCCGAGCGCCGCCTGCACCGCCGAGACGATCGTCTGGGCGAGCAGCACCAGCACCGGGGAGGCCGGGGTCACCGCGAGGCGGCGCAGGATCCCCGACTTGCGGTAGTAGGCCAGGAAGCTCGGCATGTTCAGCACGCCCACGAACGCCAGCACCATCACCAGCACGAGCGGCAGCACGTACAGGTCCAGCACGGTGCGACCGGCGACGATCTCCTGGCGGCTCGCGCCCGCGGCGCTCGTGAGCAGGATCAGCAGCGGGAGGGCGAAGGGCGTGACCAGTCCCGCCACGTCGCGGGCGACCATCCTCCCCTCGGCGCGGACCATCATCATGAGCGCCCGCGCGCCGGGTCGTCGGGGGCGCGGCGCGGGTGCGGCAGGGGAGGCGGTGTCCTGGGCGGCGGTCATCGGAGGGTCTCCTGTGCGTGGGGCGAGCTCCCGGTGAGGTCGACGAAGGCGTCCTCGAGGGACGCGGCGCCCGCGGCGGCGGTGACCTCGGCGGGAGTGCCCGCGGCGATCCCCCGTCCGGCCCGGAGCAGCACGATCCGGTCGCACAGGCGCTCCACCTCGTCCATCGCATGGCTGACCAGGAGGATGGTCGTGCCCTCGCCGCGGAGCGTCTCGAGGGTGCGCCACATGCGCCTGCGCGCCGACGGGTCCAGCCCCGTGGTGAGCTCGTCGAGGATCAGCACCCTGGGCCGGCCGATCATCGCCAGCGCCACCGAGACCCGCTGCTGCTGGCCTCCGGAGAGGCGCTCGAAGCGGGTCGCCGCCTGCTCGCGCAGCTCCACCAGGTCCAGCAGCTCCTCGCGAGGGCGCGGGCAGGGGTAGAAGCTGCCGTACAGGTCCACGAGCTCGCCGACGGCGAGGGCGCCGTGGAGGAAGCTCTCCTGGAGCTGGACCCCGAGCACCTGCCGCAGGGCGGCGCGGTCGCGCACCGGGTCCAGGCCGAGCACGGAGATCCGTCCGGCGTCCGCACGGCGCAGTCCGGCGACCAGCTCGACCGTCGTGGTCTTCCCCGCGCCGTTCGCGCCGAGGACGCCGAAGGTCTCTCCTCGCTCGACCTCCAGGTCGAGCCCGTCCACGGCAGGGCGTCCGCGATAGCTCTTGCGCAGCCCGACGATCCGCACCGCCGGGTCCTGTCCGCTGTGTCCGTCCATGCCTCGACGCTAGGGAGGGGACCGTGCGCGGCGCCGGTGCCGCCGGTCACCGGTGCGAGGTCCGCGGACCATGACGATCGGCACGGGTGGTCGTCGAGCCATCTCCCTACTCTGGGACCATGCCGTGGTTGAGGACGGAGGGCTGGGCCGGGGCGGTGATGCTGGTGGTCGCCGTCGGCGTCTCCCTGCCCGCGCTGCTGGGTGTGATCGACTCCGCCCTCCCGCGACCGCTGTGGCTCGTGCTGCTCGTGGCGTACCTGCTGGGCTTCGGGGCGATGGGGGTCGTCGGCCGGCCGTGGTGGGAGCGTGCCTCGCTCGCGGTCGC
The DNA here is from genome assembly GCF_001613775.1 of Brachybacterium sp. sponge. Lineage (NCBI taxonomy): Bacteria > Bacillati > Actinomycetota > Actinomycetes > Micrococcales > Dermabacteraceae > Brachybacterium > Brachybacterium sp. sponge. The sequence goes on from NZ_LRMP01000002.1 coordinate 569,176, forward strand.
GGTGCTGTGCTCCTGGGCGCTGATCCTCTCGACGGCCGGAGGCGGATTGATCCAGGTGCTCGTGGTGCTGACGGCCGCTGCGAGCGTGTACGTCGTCCCGGCGCCGGCCACCGCCGTGATCATCGTGCTGAACACGGGGGTGGTCGCGGCCTCGGTCCAGCTCGCCCACGGCGACACGATCGAGACGCTGGTCCTCTCGGCGTTCTATCTGCTGATCCAGGTCGCGAGCGCCTTCAGCACCGCGACCCTGCTGCGCGAGGTGCGGATGCGCACGGAGCTCGCCCGCGCCCACGTCGAGCTGCGCGCGGCGGCCGTCCTGCTGGAGCAGTCGGCACGGACCGCGGAGCGGCTGCGGATCTCGCGCGAGCTGCACGACCTCATCGGGCACCAGCTCACGGTCCTTACCCTCAGCCTCGAGGCCGCCCGCCACCTCGAGGGCGAGGAGTCCGCCCGCCAGGTCGAGCGCGCCGACCGGGTGGCCCGGGAGCTGCTGGGCGATGTGCGCACGACGGTGGGGGAGATGCGGGAGCGGCCCACGGACCTCGGCACCGCGCTGCGCGGCATGGTCGAGGGTCTGCCCGGGCTGGACGTCGAGATCGAGACCGATCCCGGGCTGAGCCTCGGGGAAAGCGAGCAGATCGCCCTGATCCGCCTCGCCCAGGAGACGGTGACCAACACGCTGCGCCATGCCGGGGCCACGCGACTGCGGATCGAGGTGAGCGCCCAGGACGGCGACATCGTGCTGCTCGCCCGCGACGACGGCGCCGGGGCCGGGGAGCTGGCGCTCGGGAACGGGCTCCGGGGACTTCGCGAGCGCTTCGAGCAGCTCGGCGGGGAGATCACCATCGACCCGGGGCCCGGCTTCATGGTGCGCGGACGGCTGGCCGGCTCATGACGCGGGTGATCGTCGCGGACGACCAGGCCCTCGTGCGCGAGGGGATCCGGACCCTGCTCGAGGTCGCCGGCATCGAGGTGGTCGCGGAGGCCGAGGACGGTGCGCAGGCGGTCGCGGCGATCGAGGAGCACGCGCCCGAGGTCGCGCTCATGGACCTGCGCATGCCGCGCCACGACGGCATCTGGGCGCTCGAGCAGCTGCGCGAGCAGGGCAGCGCGGTGCCGGTGCTGGTCCTGACCACCTTCGACGACGACCAGCTGGTGCTGCGCGCCCTGCGGGCGGGGGCACGCGGCTATCTGCTCAAGGACGTCACCATCGCGCGGCTCGCCCATGCGGTCGGCGTCCTCGCCGACGGCGGCACGCTCATGTCCCCCTCGGTCACCGACTCGCTGCTGCGCGCCCTCCGCGACGGGGTGGAGGAGCGGGAGGTGCAGGAGGCGCCGCTCCAGGCGCTCACCCCGCGGGAGATCGAGGTGCTGCGGCTCGTGGCGGAGGGCTGCAGCAACCGGGAGATCGCCGAGGTGCTGCATCTCGCCGAGGGCACCGTGAAGAACCACCTCTCGGTGATCCTGCAGAAGACCGGCTCCCGGGACCGCACCAGCGCGGTGCTCCGGGCGCTGCGCGAGGGGCTGCTGGGATGAGCAGGGTGGTACGACGGAAGCGGGCGGCGGCGCGCTGAGCGGGCGGGCACGAGCCCCGGACGCGACCGGGCCGCATCTCCCTGAGCAGGGAGGATGCGGCCCGGATGCTGGAGCGGGCGACGGGAATCGAACCCGCGTAATCAGTTTGGAAGACTGAGGCTCTACCATTGAGCTACGCCCGCATGCGGCCCCTATTGAACCAGATCAGAGCCGTCCGAGCACATCCGGCGTGGCCGGGACGACATGCATCTGCTCACAGGGCCCCGGGCGCTCCCCGCCGCCGCACGGGCGGAACGGGTAATATCCCCTGGGTTGCCCTCCGGGGTGTAGCTCAGTTTGGTAGAGCACCCGCTTTGGGAGCGGGAAGTCGCAGGTTCAAATCCTGTCACCCCGACTCCGCCGCCGGGTCGCCGCCGCGCGAGCTCCGGGGCGCCACCAGAAACGTCCATCCGATGTCCATCTACAGGGAGACCTGACCAGTGAAGACCGAGTCCGAGAAGCTCAGCCCCACCCGGGTGAAGCTCACCGTCGAGGTGCCCTTCGACGAGCTCAAGCCCGCCGTCGAGGCGGCCACCACGAAGATCGCCGATCAGGTGCAGATCCCCGGCTTCCGCAAGGGCAAGGTCCCCTCCAAGCTCGTCGAGCAGCGCTTCGGCCGCCCCGCGATCATGCAGGAGGCCGTCAACGACGCCCTGCCCGACTTCTACCAGCAGGCCGCGGCCGAGGCTGAGCTCAAGCCCGTCGGCCGCCCCGAGGTCGAGGTCACCGAGGTGCCGGGCCTGGACGGCTCCGAGGAGGGCAACCTGCTCTTCACCGTCGAGCAGGACGTCCGCCCCGAGATCGAGCTGCCCGACTTCGCCTCCTACGAGGTCGAGATCGAGGAGCCCGAGGTCGACGCCGACGCCGTCCAGGTGCGCCTGGACGAGCTGCGCGAGCGCTTCGGCACCCTCGTGGGCGTGGACCGCCCGGCCGAGGACGGCGACTTCGTCTCCCTCGACATGATCGCCACCATCGACGACGAGGAGATCGAGTCCGTCGAGGGCGTCTCCTACCGCATCGGCGAGGGCAACATGCTCGAGGGCCTCGACGAGGCGCTCATCGGCCTGTCCGCCGAAGAGACCACCACCTTCGTCTCGAAGCTCGCCGGCGGCGACCGCGCGGGCGAGGAGGCGCAGGTCAAGGTCACCGCGCAGTCCGTGAAGGTGCGCGAGCTGCCCGAGGCCGACGACGAGTTCGCCGAGATGGCCTCCGAGTTCGACACCATCGACGAGCTCAAGGAGGACCTCAAGGTCCAGGCCGAGAAGGACGCCGAGGGCAACCGCGTGGCGCTCGCCCGCAACGCCCTGCTCGAGAAGCTCCTCGAGGAGCTCGAGATCCCCGTGCCCGAGCAGCTGGTCGAGGACGAGATCCTCTCCCACCTGCAGAACGAGGGCAAGGAGGCCGGCGACCCGCACGGCGAGGAGATCCGCGAGGACACCGAGAAGGCGATCCGCGCCCAGTTCGTGCTCGACGAGATCAACGGCACCCGCCAGGTCGACGTCGACCAGAACGACCTCATGAGCTACATGACGCAGCTCTCCGCGCAGTACGGCATCGAGTCGAACCAGCTGCTGCAGATGCTCGCCCAGTCCGGCCAGCTCGAGCAGATCTTCGCCGAGGTGCAGCGCTCCAAGGCGCTCGACGTGGTCCTCGCCGACGTCACCGTCAAGAACGCGAAGGGCGACGTGCTCGACCTCGGCCTGAAGGCCGAGGAGGCCGACGACGCCGAGCAGGCCGAGGACGCCGAGGAGAAGCCCGCCGCGAAGAAGGCTCCGGCCAAGAAGGCCGCGGCGAAGAAGGCTCCCGCCAAGAAGGCCGCTGCGGCCGACGAGGCCGCCGCCGACGAGTCCGCCGAGGACGCGGAGGCCGAGAAGCCCGCCGCGAAGAAGGCTCCGGCCAAGAAGGCCCCCGCCAAGAAGCCGGCCGCCAAGAAGGCGTCGGCGAAGGACGAGGCCGCCGCGGACGAGACCGCCGAGTGACCCTCCGCCGCTGACGGGGCCCCGCCCCCGCACGGCAGATCGAACGGGCCGTCACCCCTTCCGGGGGTGGCGGCCCGTCGGCGTCGGTGGGAGACTGCCCGTCCCGGCGAGCGCCGGGGACCGCCGACGCCCGGGAGCGACCCATGGCACCGCACCGACCCGAGAGTCCCGACGACCCCGCCGCGGCCACGGCCGGCACGCAGGCCCCGCAGGGCAGGGTCACCTGGGGGTTCACCGCCTCGCTCGACGGCTTCATCACGGGGCCCGAGCACGACATGGCCTGGCTCGAGGCCTGCCCGCCCATGGACGGCGAGGTCGTGGCGCGGCTCGCCGAACCCGTCGGCGTGATCATCTCCGGCCGGCGCGGCTACGACGCCGCGGTCGCACAGGCGGCCGAGCGCGGCGAGCTGACCTCCGAGGCCTACGGCGGGGCCTGGGACGGGGTCGAGATCGTGCTGACCCATCGGCCCGAGGAGCTCGCCGGCGATCCCTCGGTGACCGCCCTGGACGTCGACGTGGCCGAGGCGATCCGTCGCGCCCACGAGCTCGCGGACGGCAAGGACGTGCAGATCATCAGCGCCGACATCGCCCGCCAGGCCCTCGAGCTCGACCTCGTCGACGAGCTGCAGATCTTCTCCGCACCGGTGATGCTCGGCGACGGGACGCGCGCCTTCTCGGTGCCCGGCGGGCGGCGGATCGACTGGGAGCTGGTCGGGCCGATCCCGGGCGCGGAGGCAGGACTCGGCCGTCTCTACCGTCCGCGCGGGACGGCGGGGAGTGGAGACGAGGCCGAAGGACCAGGGGCCGGATGAACGGGAACGGCCCGGCTCCCGCGAGGGGAGCCGGGCCGTGGACCGAGGAGCCGGTGGCTCAGCGGTAGGTGACGAAGCCGATCGGGTTGCCCCAGATGGAGCGCTCGACGACGCGCTGCTTCGAGCCGGAGGCGTCGATGATCTGGCCGTTGCCGGCGTAGATCGCGACGTGGCCGGACCAGGCGACGATGTCGCCGGGCTGGGCCTGCGACTGGGAGATCCAGCGGCCGCCGTTGGCGATCTGGCCGGAGGTGCGCGGCAGCGAGATGCCAGCGGCCTTGTAGGCGTAGTTCACGAGGCCCGAGCAGTCCATGCCGCCGAGGGAGGAGCCGCCCCAGGAGTAGGGGGTGCCCACGGCGGAGCGGGCCGCGTTCACGATGGTGCTGGAGGAGCCGGAGGAGGAGCTCGAAGCGCTCGAGGAGGGGGCGGAGGCGCCGCCGGTGGAGACGCCGCCGTTGAGGGCGGCGCGGGTGTTCGGGCCGACGACCCCGTCGACCTGGAGGCCCTTGGAGGACTGGTAGTCCTTGACCGCCGCGTGGGTGCGCTTGCCGAACACGCCGTCGACCGCGAGGCCCGCGCCGTTCGCGTTCAGCGCCGACTGCAGCTCCTGCACGGCGCCGCCGCGGGAGCCCCAGCGGAGCTTCTGGGTGGAGTTCAGGGCGGCCGACGGGGCGACCGAGGGGGCGGCGTCGGCCGTGGCCGGAGCGGCGGTGGCCGGAGCGGCCGGGGCGCTCGGGGTGGCGGGCGCGGCCTGGGCCGAGGCGCCGGTGAAGGCGGTGCCGAGGACGACGGTGCCGAGGACGGCGGCGCCGCCGAGGCCGCGGGCCGCGGTGCCGGCCTGGCGGGTGGGGAGCTGGGCGCGGCCGGGGAGACGGTGGGAGTTGTGCTGAGCCATGGTGAGCGGGAGTTCCTTCCGATCCCGACCGGGGGTCGGGGGCATTCCTGCGGGATGTCGCGACCTCTGGGGTCGGGCTGGTGACTTCACGGTAGGAGGATCTCCGGCCCGTTCTGAAGGTGCTTGGCAGACCCGGAGAACGCTTTTTGTCTCTTTTTTACACATAGGCAGGAAGTCGTGACCGACTCTCGCCCCGCCTTGACGATCCCGGGGGCGGGCCGCCACAGGCGCGCCGGCGCCGCGCCAGTGCGCCTGCGGCGAACAGGGCCCGTCACCCTCCCGCCCAGCGCCTAGAGTCGACGCATCGACGATTCCCGCGATCAAGGAGCCCCCGTGACCTCTCAGACCCCGCAGAGCAGCCAGCCCTCCGCGCCCCGTGACGCGGCCGGCGATTCCCCGATGGGCCTCGACGACAACGTCTACCAGCGCCTTCTGCGCGAGCGCATCGTGTGGCTCGGCTCGGAGGTCCGCGACGAGAACGCCAACGCGATCTGCGCCAAGATCCTGCTGTTGGCCGCCGAGGACCCCGAAAAGGACATCTACCTCTACATCAACAGCCCCGGCGGCTCGATCACCGCGGGCATGGCCATCTACGACACGATGAAGTTCGTCAAGCCGGACATCGTGACCGTCGGCATGGGCATGGCGGCCTCGATGGGCCAGTTCCTGCTCTCCTCCGGCACGAAGGGCAAGCGCTACGCGACCCCGCACACCCGCGTGCTCATGCACCAGCCGCTCGGCGGCCTCGGCGGCACCGCCACCGACATCCGCATCCAGGCCGACCTCATCCTCTCGATGAAGAACCAGCTCGCCGAGCTGATCGCCGAGCAGACCGGCAAGAGCGTCGAGCAGATCCACGCCGACTCCGACCGCGACCACTGGTTCACGGCGGCGGAGGCACTGGAGTACGGCTTCATCGACAAGATCGTCGCCGGCTCCGGCGACGTCACGGGCGGCGGCGGCACCGACAGCTGATCGCCCCCTCCAGAACCTTCCGACACCTTCGAGACCAGGAGACCCCGTGACCTTCGATCCCCGCACCATCGGCGCGCTGCCCATGGCCCAGGCCGGCGCGCAGCCCACCGCCGCCGCTCAGATGCCGACCTCCCGCTACGTGCTGCCCCAGTACGAGGAGCGCACCGCCTACGGCTTCAAGCGCCAGGATCCCTACACCAAGCTCTTCGAGGACCGCATCATCTTCCTCGGCGTGCAGGTGGACGACGCCTCGGCCGACGACGTCATGGCGCAGCTGCTCGTGCTGGAGTCCCAGGACCCCGATCGCGACATCACGCTGTACATCAACAGCCCCGGCGGCTCGTTCACCGCGCTGACCGCGATCTACGACACGATGCAGTACATCAAGCCCGAGATCACCACCGTGTGCCTCGGCCAGGCGGCCTCCGCCGCCGCCGTGCTGCTCGCGGCCGGCGCGCCGGGCAAGCGCCTCGCGCTGCCGAACGCCCGCATCCTCATCCACCAGCCCGCGATGGGCGGCGAGGGCGGCGGCGGCCAGGCCTCCGACCTCGAGATCCAGGCCAACGAGATCATGCGCATGCGCGAGTGGCTGGAGGAGACCCTCGCCCACCACTCGGGCCGCACCAAGGAGCAGGTGAGCGCCGACATCGAGCGCGACAAGATCCTCACCGCGCAGGGCGCCCTCGAGTACGGCCTGGTCGACCAGGTGCTCGCCTCCCGCAAGGAGGCGCGTCCGGCGCTCGGGCGCTGACGCGTCGGCGACGATCCGTCGGTGAACCCGATGAGCACCCCGCAGCAGGGCGGCACGGACTCCTCCGTGACCGCCCTGCTGCGCTCCCTGCCGGAGCTGCGCCGCCTCGACGGGACCCCGATCAGGCTGCTCGTGCTCGAGGACGAGCCGGCGATCGCGGAGCTGGTCCGGCTGCCGCTGGTGATGCTGGGCTGGGACGTGCGCGTGGTCGGCGACGGCCTCGAGGCCGTGCGCGCCGCCCGTGACCTGCGCCCGGATGCGTTGGTGCTGGACCGGATGGTCCCCGGCGTCGACGGGCTCACCGCTCTGGCCCGGATCCGCGCCTTCCACCCCGAGGTCCCTGCGCTGGTCCTCACCGCGATGAACGCGCCGGTCGAACGTGTCGGCGGCCTCGCCGCGGGCGCCGACGACTACGTCACCAAGCCGTTCACCGCCGAGGAGGTCGTCTTCCGCCTCCACCGTCTCGTGCAGCGCTCGGGCATCACCGCGGCCGACGACGACACCCTCCGCGTCGGGGACCTCGTCATGGACCGCGCCACGCACGAGGTGACCCGGGCCGGGGAGCCGATCGAGCTCACCGCCACCCAGTACCAGGTCCTCGAGTACCTCATGGAGAACCCGGATCGGGTCCTGTCCAAGTCACTGATCCTCGAGAAGGTGTGGCACTACGACTTCGGCGGGCGGGACAACGTGGTGGAGATGTACATCTCCTACCTGCGCAAGAAGATCGACGCGGGCCGCGCGCCGATGATCCGCACCGTCCGCGGCGCCGGCTACATGCTGCGGGCCGCGGAATGAGCACGGGCCGGACCCGCACCCCGCTGCGGCGTCTGCTCGCGCTCACGGTGCTGGTCGCCGTGCTCCTGGCCGTCGCCCTGATCGGCGTGGTCACCCACGTCTCGGTCTCCCACCGCCTGACCGCCCAGACGGATCAGGAGCTGACCCGCGCGATCGAACGCGCCGCGGGCTACGACCCGGGGCTGTTCGGGGACGGCGGCGGACCGACCGGCGGCCGCGGCGCGGGGGAGCCCGACGCCACCAGCGCACCGGCCGACGGGGGCGGGGACTCCGGGCCGTCCGCCGGTGCGCCCTCGGACGGCGGCGGCGACTCCTCCGCACCGGGCTTCCTCAGCGGCCCGGGTCAGGGGGAGTACACCCTCGCGGCGGTCCTCGACGAGGACGGGACGGCCACCGAGGGCGGCTGGGTCGACGCCCAGGGCGCCGTGCACGACCTCACGCAGGAGGACGCGAAGGTCCTGCGCGAGGCGGCGCCCGAGGCCGCCGCGCCGCGGACGGTGGAGCTCGGGATCGGCACCTACCGGGTGCAGTCCGTGGACTCCCGTGACGGGGGCACGATCCTGGTGGGCGTCTCGGTCGAGGAGCAGCAGCAGACGGTCCGACGGCTCGACCTCACCCTGGTGGCCGTGGGGATCGGCGCCGCGGTCCTCGCCACCGCCGTCGGCCTGCTGCTGATCTCCCGTTCGCTGCGCCCGCTGGTCGAGGTCGCGCATGTCGCCGATGCGGTGAGCGACCAGGACCTCGCCGCTGACGCCGCGGGGACGCGCATCCGGGTGCGGCCCGCCACCAGCAGCGGACCCGACGAGGTCGCACGCGTCTCCCGTGCCCTGAACGCGATGCTGGACCACGTGGACGAGGCGCTCGCCGCCCGCCACCGCAACGAGCAGACCATGGCGCGCTTCGTCGCCGACGCCTCCCACGAGCTGCGCACCCCTCTGACGATCATGGGCGGTTACCTCGACCTGCTCCGCGGCCCCGCGCTGCGCGACGAGGACGAACGGGCCCGGGCGCTCGAGCGGGTGCGCGCCCAGACCTCCCGCATGGCCCGCCTGGTCGAGGACCTGCTGCTGCTGAACCGGCTCGAGCAGGCCGAGCGCCCCGCACGCATCGCGGTGGCGCTGGACGAGCTGGCGCTGGACGCGGCGATGGACGCGCAGACCGCCGCGACCTCGCACAGCGTCCTGACGGACTTCGAGGACCTCCCCGACGGGGAGGCGCGGGTGCTCGCCGCGCCCGGCCACGTCGAGCGGATCCTCGCGAACCTGCTGTCCAACGCCGTCAAGCACACCCCGGCGGGCACGAGCGTCGAGGTGCGGCTGGACCGCGACGGGGACGGCGTGGTGCTCGAGGTGATCGACGACGGTCCGGGGATGGACGCGGAGACCCTCGCGAGCATCTTCGACCGCTTCTCCCGGGCGGACCCCTCCCGCAGCTCCGGTGCGCCGCACCCGCTGGACGCCGACAGCTCGGACCGCGATCCCTCCGGCGCCGGGGACGCGGCGCAGGACCACGAGGGGGCGCGTCTCGAGAACCAGGGATCAGCAGGGCTCGGCATGGCGCTCGTCCGCGCGCTGGCCGAGGCCGACGGCGCCGACGTCGAGGTCCGCTCCGCCCCGGGCAACGGCACCCGGGTGCGGGTGCGCTTCGAGCCCGCGGACTGAGCAGACGCGGACGCGCCGCCCGTTCCCGACAAGGAGGTGCCGCCCGGCCCCGACAAGGCGCCGCCCGTTCCCGACAAGGAGGCGCCGCCCGGGCCCGGGCGGACGCGACGGGACCCCGCGGCGGCGCGGCGCCCGCGGGGTCCCGGAGAGGCGGGGGCGATCAGCGGGTGGGCGGCTGACCGCCGCCCTGGCCTCCACCCATGCCGCCGCCGGTCATGGTGCTGACCTCCTCGAGATCGGTGACCTCGGCGCCGTTGGCGGTGAGGGTGCCGCCGGTCATCTCGGCGGTGCCGTTGACGTCGATCGCGCCCTCCCCGCCGTTCGAGGCGCTGTCGATCGTGAGATCCCCGCCCGTGATCGAGAGGGAGCCGTTGGAGTCGATGCCGTCGGCCCCGGCCCGGATCGTGAGAGTGCCGCCGCTGATCGTCGCCGTCGAGCCGTCATCGGACTCGGAGCCGCCGCCGGGCCCGGCCGGCGCGCCGGACGCCGTGTCGTCGGTCGAGGCGTCCTCGCTCGTCGAGCTGTCGCTCGCGGTGGTCTCCGTCGACTCCTCCTCGGCGGCGTCCGCGGCGGTGGCGTTGAGACCGTCGTCGCTCGCGACCACCGAGACCTCGCCGCCGCTGATCGTCAGCGCGGCCGACTCGATGCCCTCGACGGAGGAGGTGATGTCGACCGTTCCCCCGGCGACCTCGACGGCCTGCTCGCCCGTGATCCCGTCATCCCCGGCGTCGATCGTGAGCGTGCCCCCGCTGACGAGCACCCAGCCGCGGTCGGCGTCCTCGGTGTTGTCGGACTTCAGAGCGTCGCCTCCCGACTGGATCGTGAGATCGCCGTCCAGGACGCTGACGTAGTCCTGGCCGCGCACCGCGTCGTCCGCCGCGGTGAGGGTGTAGGTGCCCGAGACGATCACGATCCCGTCCCGGGAGCTGATCGCGTCGTTCGTGCTGCCGGTGACGTCGAGCGAGCCCTCCCCGGCCAGGGTGAGGTCGGCGGCCGAGGCGATCGCGGCGACCGGGGTGGAGTCGTCGGCGACCTCGTAGCCGCTGCCGTCGGCGATCGAGTTCTCCGTGCCGGAGGCGGTGTAGAGGGTGACCTCGTCGGCGGAGGTCACCGACAGACCCGGGCCGGTGGTGGAGGTGATGTCGACCCCGTCGAGGATCAGCGTCACGCTCTCCTCGTCCCCGGCGGCGACGACGACGGAGCCGTCGGAGAGGCTGCCGGAGAGGCGGTACACGCCGCCGGCCGTGATCGTCACGGTCGAGCCGTCCACGGTGACCGCGTCGGAGTCGGAGGTGGAGTCGTCGTCCGAGAGCGAGACGGTGCTGACCTCGTCCTCGGACCAGGTCAGGTCGTCCGCGTCGTAGTGCGTGTCGATCGAGGCGAGGGTGCTCGAGGTGGAGGCGCTCTGCGCGGTCGTGGTCGTCGTGGTGGAGGCGTCGGAGCCCGACAGCGCCGCACCGGCGCCCACCGAGCACGCCGCCAGGGTGACGACGGCCGCGGCGGAGACGGCGCCGATCGAGAGCCGGCGCAACCGGCTGCCGAACCGGGGGCGGTTCCGGGTCGGGGAGGTGGCGGCGGCGGTCCCGGCGGCGGTGTCGGCGTGGATGGGCGTGCGACGGGCGGTGCTGCGGTCGGTGTGCATGGCGGTGTCCTGTTCCTCGGGTGCGGGTGCGGGTGCGGGTGCGGGTGCGGGTGCGATGGGCGTGGCAGAGGCGGTCGGGGTGGAGGTGGTCGGAGTGCGGCGTCGGGGTGCGGGGCGGGTCACGGCTGCCCCGTCCTCTGGAGGGTGCGGAGGGTGCGGCGCCAGCGGTTGTCCGCGGCGGCGCCCTCGTCGAGTCCCAGCAGGGCCAGGCCGACGGCGAACTTCGAGATCCGCACGGGGCGGTGGCCGAGCCTCCACAGGTGCCGGTCGGCGCTGCACGGGGACTGTCCGGTCTTCGTCTCGACCACCACCATCGGGGTGCTCAGCTCGCGGGAGGAGGCCGGATCGGTCCAGGTCAGGCCGGTGTCGACGGTGATCCGGGCGCCCTCTCGCGGGAGGGCGAGAGTGGTGCGTGTGTAGGAGGTGCGCAGCACGCCCCGCAGCTCCTCGGGGAGCACGCGGCTGCCCAGCTGGGACAGGGTCAGCCCGAGCTCGTCGCGTTCTGCGGGGCCGAGCGGGAGCGCCGTGGGGTCTCCCGGCGCGCCGAGTCCGGGTCCGACCGCGTCCCAGTCGAGGGGGAGGCGGCGCTTCTCCGACTCGTCGCGCCCGGTGGGCGACTTGACCTCGAGCCAGGCGCGGTGCGAGTCGAGATAGCAGCGGGTGCGGACCTTCACGCGGCGGCGGCGTCCGGTGGCGGCCGCCCGGTAGCTCTCCCCGGTCCCTGCCGGTGCGGTGTCGAAGTAGACCGAGGCGCAGTGGAAGGAGGTGCGTCCCTCGTGCTCGAGCACCCGGGTGCCGGCGGCGAGATGGCCCACCAGTCGCTGCGCCTCCCGGGCGGGGAGGAGGTACTTGCGGTCCACCCGCAGCATCCGTGCCGCCGCAGACTCGAGGCCCGGGAGGTCGATGGTCGCGAGGCCCCGCACGTCCAGGGGGCGAGCGCCGGTCGCGAGATCAGTGCCGCGCATGGGAGCCTCCCCGTCCGAGGACGAGCGGGGCGGTCTGCTCGAGGCTACGCGGGGCGTCCGCGGAGGGCTGCGGTGCCTCGGCCTCGGGGATCGCCCCGGACGCGGCGGGGGAGGCCTTCGACCAGCGCTGGTCCTGGTGGCCGACGGTCACGGTCGTGGTGTCGCGCACCTGGTCGATCTCGTGCACGTCGATCGTGGTGATGCGGGCGTCCAGGAGATGGCTCAGGTGCAGGCGCAGCTCCTCCTCGTCGAGAAGGGCCCGGTCCAGGACCAGGTCGGTGCGGTGGTGCCGGGACATGAGGGCGGGGGAGTCCACCACCGCGAGCGCCACCACGATCAGCAGCATGAAGGCGATGCTCAGCCACACCGGCGTCACCGCGATGCCGGCCACCAGGGCCAGCGCCAACGAGGCGAAGTAGTAGGCGATCTCGCCCTGGCTGAGCTCGTCGGAGCGGAGCCTGATGATCGACAGCACGCCGAAGAGTCCCAGGCCCAGACCCGCCGTCACGGTGGAGTCGGCGAGGACCGCGGCGACGGCGAGGACGCCCACGTTCACGCCGATGTAGGCGACGACGAGGTCGCGCCGGCGGTGTCGCGGCCAGTAGATCGCGCCGACCAGCAGCGAGATCAGGACCAGGTCCAGCGCCTGGAGGAGGAGTGCGGTGCTCATGAGGGGAGTCCTTCGTCGGGTGCGGGCCGGGGGCGGCTGCCCCGGGCGGTACGAGGACAAGGCTGGAGGGCGGACCTTTCGTTCACCTTTCGCCGCCCTTCCGCTTCGCCAAGAGCCTGACCTGCAGGGATCACAGCGGATCGAAAGGTTCTCCAGGAGGTGGCGAAAGGTCCGCAGGCGAGGGTGCCGACATGGACACACGCACCCGCTCCCACACCCGCCGCTCGCTGCTCGGCGGCGGCGCCGCGCTCGCCGTCGGCACCGCCGCCTCCGCCGGTTGGGCCTATGACCGCTTCCTGCGCGAGAAGGCCCAGGCCACCGATGTCACCGCCCTCGAGGACGAGGACGCCGTGGTGGAGGTCGACAGCGCCTCGGCCGTCACCACCGCCACCACCTACGAGTCCGGGACCGCCTCGATCTCCCTCTCCTCGCGCACCTCGGGCAGCGGCGACGAGGCGCTGGCCTGGTTCGTCGCGTCCGTCGCGGTGACCGATGCGAGGGTGGTCCGGGCCGCGTTCGCGGAGGACACCTTCGGGCAGAACATCACCGAGCTGCCCTCCGAAATCGCCTCCGCGCACGGCGCCGTGCTGGCGATCAACGGCGACTACTACGGCTTCCGCTCGACCGGGATCGTGCTGCGCAACGGGGTGGTCCACCGCGACGAGCCGGCCCGGGACGCGCTGGTGATGTACACCGACGGGCGCGTCGAGGTCGTGGACGAGACCACCACCTCCGCGCAGGAGCTGCTCGAGGACGGCGCCTGGAACGTGCTCTCCTTCGGCCCCGCGGTGGTCGTCGACGCGGCGGTGCCCGACGGCATCGAGGACATCGAGATCGACACCAACATCGGCAACCACTCGATCCAGGGGCGGCAGCCCCGCACCGCCGTCGGCGCACGGGAGAACGGCGACCTCGTGCTGATGGTCGTCGACGGGCGCGCGGAGGGCTATTCGCGCGGCGTCACCCTGCCGGAGCTCGGAGCGCTGCCGCTGGACGAAGGATGCGTGACCGGCTACAACCTCGACGGCGGCGGGTCCTCGACGATGCTGTTCGACGGCGAGCTCGTCAACCGTCCCCGCGGCGGCACCGAGGAGCGCGCCACCTCCGACATCCTGTACGTGGCGGGATGAGCCCCGTGCACGGCGGAACCTCGACCTCGGCAGGGGCCGCGAGCGCGCGCGGGACCGCGAGTCCGCGCGGGTCCGGGACCGCGTCGGCCCCGAGGGCGATCGTGCTGATCCCGGTGCTGAACCCCGGCCCCGCGCTGCTCGGGCTCGTCGACGAGCTGCTGACCGCTCCTGCGGCCGCCGCCGACGGCGACCCGGTCGACGGGGTCGTGGTGATCGACGACGGCTCGGGGCAAGGCCCTGACGGGCTCCACGACCAGCTGTTCGACGCTCTCGCCTCCCGGGGCGCGCTCGTGCACCGCCTGCCCCTCAACCGCGGGAAGGGCGCGGCGCTGCGCGAGGGGGTGCGCCTGATCGCCGAGCGCTTCCCCGGGGCCGCGATCGTGACGGCCGACGCCGACGGACAGCACCTGCCCGAGGACATCCGTGCCGTCGCCCGCGGGACGGTCCCACGGGCGGGCCGCGAGGGGCGCACCGGCTATGGGGCCGGGAGCGGCGCGACGGGCACGGCCGCCGGCACCGGGACCGGCCCCGCGATGGCCGACGGACGGCCCGCTCTCGTGCTCGGCGTGCGGGTCTTCGGCGCGGACATGCCGTTGCGCAGCCGCGTCGGGAACCGAGCGAGCACGCTCCTGGCGGCCGTGCTCACCGGCCGCTGGCTCCCCGACACCCAGAGCGGGCTGCGCGGCATTCCTGCGGCCGCGATCCCGTGGATGCTCGACCAGCCCGGTGACCGCTACGAGTACGAGATGAGGACCCTCATGGCCATGGCCGCCGACCGCGGGACGCCGCGGGTCAGGACCGTTCCGGTGAGAGCCGTCTACGAGGAGGGCAACCCCACCAGCAGCTTCCGCCCCGTACGGGACTCGCTGCGCGTGATGCGCCCGGTCGGTGCGTTCCTCGCCTCCGGTGCGCTCTGCGCAGGTCTCGATGTGGGGCTGTTCGCCCTGCTGGTGGCGGCGGGCCTGCCGGTGGCGGGTGCGGTGGTGCTGGCCCGTGCCTGCTCCGCCGCCGTGAACTTCGTGCTCAACCGGCGTCTGGTGTTCCACGACACGGCGCCCTGGTGGCGCGCCGCGGCGCGATACCTGCTGCTGGCCCTCGCCGTCGTCGCCGGCGGCGCGACGATCACCCAGCTCCTGGTGTCTGCCGGAGCTCCGGTGCTGCCGGCGAAGATCGTCGCGGATCTCGTCATGGCGACGCTCTCGTTCAGCCTTCAGCGAGCCTGCGCGGTCCCACGGCGGCGTGACGGGTAGTCTTGACGGACCTGAGCGCCGAGGAGGAGGACAGCTGTGGCACGTACGAGCGAGAACGGGGACGTTTTCAAGTGCTCCTTCTGCGGCAAGTCGCAGAAGCAGGTCGAGCGCCTGATCTCGGGGCCGGGGGTGTACATCTGCGAGGAGTGCATCGAGCTGTGCAACGAGATCATCGCCGAGGAGATCCAGGCCGCTCAGCCCGCCGCCGAGGAGCAGGCCCCGCTGCCCGCCCCGCGCGAGATCTTCGACTTCCTCGAGGAGTACGTGGTCGGCCAGGAGCCCGCCAAGCGCGCCCTCGCCGTCGCGGTCTACAACCACTACAAGCGCGTGCGTGCGCAGGACGCCGCGCAGGCGGCTCCGAACGCGAAGAGCGCCGCCGCGACCCTCGCCGAGGAGGCGAGCGACGACCACGAGGACATCGAGGTCTCCAAGTCCAACGTCATGCTGGTGGGCCCCACCGGCTGCGGCAAGACCTATCTCGCCCAGACCCTCGCCAAGATGCTCGACGTCCCCTTCGCGATGGCGGACGCCACCGCGCTGACCGAGGCCGGCTACGTCGGCGAGGACGTCGAGAACATCCTGCTGAAGCTCCTGCAGGCCGCGGACTACGACGTGAAGAAGGCCGAGCGCGGCATCATCTACATCGACGAGGTGGACAAGATCGGCCGCAAGGCCGAGAACCCCTCGATCACCCGTGACGTCTCCGGCGAGGGCGTGCAGCAGGCGCTGCTGAAGATCCTCGAGGGCACGGTCGCGGCGGTGCCGCCGCAGGGCGGGCGCAAGCACCCCCATCAGGAGTTCATCCAGATCGACACGACGAACGTGCTGTTCATCGTGGCGGGCGCCTTCGCCGGCATCGAGGACATCATCGGCTCCCGCATCGGCAAGCGCGGGATCGGCTTCGGCTCCGAGCTGCACTCCCCGCTCGCGCAGGAGGCGCTGTACTCGAAGCTGCTGCCCGAGGACCTGCTGAAGTTCGGCCTGATCCCCGAGTTCATCGGCCGCCTGCCGGTGATCACCAGCGTCTCGAACCTCGACCGGGAGGCGCTGATCACGATCCTCACCGAGCCGCGCAACGCGCTGGTGAAGCAGTACCGCAAGATGTTCGCGCTGGACGGCGTCGAGCTCGACTTCGAGCGCAGCGCCCTGGAGGCCATCGCGGACAAGGCGGTCGAACGGGAGACCGGTGCGCGCGGCCTGCGCGCCATCCTCGAGGAGTCCCTCCAGCCGGTCATGTTCGAGGTCCCCTCGCGGGACGACGTGGTCAAGGTGGTCATCACCGAGGGCGTCGTGACCGAGGGGCGGGCGCCCCTGATGCTCACCGGCAAGGACGCGGACCGCGAGCACGACAGCGGCCGGCAGGAGCGCACCGCATGAGCGCATCCGGTCACGCGGGCGCGCCGCGCGAGGCGGACGTCGCCCGGGCCCGGGAGCTGCTGGGGGAGGAGCGGCGCAGCATCGACAACATCGATGCCGCCCTCGTGCACCTGCTCGCCGAGCGCTTCTGCCACACCCAGCGCGTGGGCCTGCTGAAGGCCGAGCACGGCCTGCCGCCGGCGGACCCGGACCGCGAGCAGCAGCAGATCGAGCGTCTGCGCTCCCTCGCCGACGACGCGGGGCTGGACCCCACCTTCGCCGAGGCGTTCATGCGCTTCATCGTCACCGAGGTGATCCGCCACCACGAGCGGATCCGCGACGAGGGCGCCGCCGGGGCCTGACCCGGCCGGGACCTCGTCGAACACGCCCTTCGGGCCGAAACCGCTGATAGCATCCGGGACATGGCTCGAAAGACGTTCCTCGACTGGCCGGTGATCCGGCAGCTTCGCGGGGCGGATCCGACGGGACGCGGCACCGCCGTCACGTCCCCGCGGACCCGCAGCACGATGCCGCGCACCGCGGAGGCGGACGGTGTCACCGACAGCGTCTGCCCGTACTGCGCCGTCGGCTGCAGCCAGCGCGTCTTCCACAAGGACGGACGCGTCATCAACATCGAGGGCAACCCGGACTCCCCGGTCTCCCGGGGTCGGCTGTGCCCGAAGGGTGCCGCGAGCGAGCAGCTCGCGAACTCCTACCTGCGCCAGACGAAGGTCCGCTACCGCCGCCCCTACGGGACCGAGTGGGAGGACCTCGACCTCGACACCGCGATGGACATGATCGCGGACCGCTTCCTCGAGGCGCGCCGGAAGCACTGGGAGGACGAGGACGAGCAGGGCAACCCCCTCCGGCGGACGATGGGCATCGCGAGCCTCGGCGGCGCGACCATCGACAACGAGGAGAACTATCTGATCAAGAAGTTCTTCACCGCCGCGGGCGCCATCCAGATGGAGAACCAGGCCCGCATATGACACTCCGCCACGGTTCCCAGTCTGGGAGCCTCGTTCGGTCGTGGCGGTGCCACGAACACGGTGCAGGACTTCGCCAACGCTGACCTCATCGTCATCGAGGGCTCGAACATGGCCGAGGCCCATCCGGTCGCCTTCCAATGGGTGATCGAGGCGCGCAAGCGCGGCTCCCGGGTCATCCACGTCGACCCGCGGTTCACGCGCACCTCCGCCAACGCCGACCGGCACATCCCGATCCGCACCGGCACGGACATCGTGCTGCTCGGCGGCGTGATCCGGCACGTGCTCGAGAACGAGCTGTACTTCAAGGAGTACGTGCAGGCGTACACCAACGCCTCGACGCTCATCTCCGAGGCGTACGGCGACCCCGAGGACCTCGACGGGCTGTTCTCCGGCTACGACCCGGAGACCGGCACCTACGACAACTCCACCTGGGCGTACGCCGGCGACCCGGACATGGTCACGCGCGGCCTGCCCGATCGCGACGAGACGCTGCAGCACCCCCGCACCGTGTTCCAGATCCTGAAGCGTCACTACGCGCGCTACACCCCGGAGATGGTGCAGGAGACCTGCGGCATCTCCCCGGAGGACTTCGCGTACCTGGCCGACGCCATCGCGGAGAACTCGGGCCGGGAGAAGACGACGATGTTCGCCTACGCGCTGGGCTGGACCCAGCACCAGGGCGGCGCGCAGATGATCCGCACCTCCGGGATCCTCCAGCTGCTCATGGGCAACGTGGGCCGCCCCGGCGGCGGCATCATGGCGCTGCGAGGGCACGCCACGATCCAGGGATCCACCGACATCCCGACGCTCTACCACATCCTCCCCGGCTACCTGCCGATGCCGAAGGCCGGGCAGGACGACTTCCACGAGTACACCCGCGCGATGGGGAAGAAGGAGCAGAAGGGCTTCTGGGCCAACGCCGACGTCTACACGATCAACCTGCTCAAGGCCTGGTGGGGCAAGCACGCCACCGCCGAGAACGACTGGGGCTTCCACAAGCTGCCCCGGCTCACCGGCGCGCACGGCACCTACCAGACCCTGATGCGGATGCTCGAGGGCGGCGTCGACGGGTACTTCCTGTTCGGCCAGAACCCCGCGGTCGGCTCGGCCAACGGGCGCATGCAGCGCCTGGGCCTGACGCACCTGAAGTGGATGGTGGTGCGCGACTTCTACATGATCGAGTCGGCCAGCTTCTGGAAGGACGGTCCGGAGATCGAGTCCGGGGAGCTCTCCCCGGAGCAGATCGGCACCGAGATGTTCTTCCTGCCGGCCGCGAACCACACCGAGAAGGCCGGGTCGTTCACGCAGACCCAGCGCATGGTGCAGTGGCGCGACCAGGCCGTGGAGCCGCCGGGCGACGCCAGGAGCGACCTCGAGTTCATGTACGAGCTGGGACGTCGGGTGCGGGAGAAGCTCACCGGCTCCACCGACCCGCGCGATCAGCCGATCCTGGAGCTGACCTGGGACTACCCCGTCAACGAGCACGGGGAGCCCGATGCGGAGGCCGTCCTCGCCGAGATCAACGGCGAGCACCTGGCCGGGGAGAAGGCCGGGCAGCCGCTCGCCTCCTTCGGCGAGATGAAGGACGACGGCTCCACGATGGGCGGCTGCTGGATCTACGCCGGCGTCAACGCGGGCGGCGTGAACCGCGCCCGCAGGCGCACCCCCGGCCAGGAGCAGGACGAGACCGCCGCCGACTGGGGCTGGGCCTGGCCCGCGAACCGTCGGATCCTCTACAACCGCGCCTCCGCCGACCCCGAGGGCCGGCCCTGGAGCGAGCGGAAGAAGTGGGTCTGGTGGGACGAGGAGGCCGGGACGTGGACCGGCAGGGACGTCCCCGACTTCCCGCCGACCAAGCGGCCCGACGACCCGGGCGATCCGAGCAAGGGCGGCGCCGCGGCGCTGGCCGGCACGGATGCGTTCATCATGCAGGCCGACGGGCGGGGCTGGCTGTTCGCCCCCACCGGGATGGTGGACGGCCCGATGCCGACGCACTACGAGTCGCCGGAGTCGAACATCCGCAACCCGCTGTACGAGCAGCAGTCCAACCCCACGCGCGTCACCTTCCGGGACGAGGACAACCTCAGCTCCCCGGGCGCGATGGGCGCGGGCGGCGAGGTGTACCCGTACGTGTTCACCACCTACCGGATCACCGAGCACCACACGGCGGGCGGCATGAGCCGCTTCCTGCCCTACCTCTCCGAGCTCCAGCCGGAGATGTACTGCGAGGTCTCCCCGGAGCTCGCCGAGGAGCTGGGCCTCGAGCCGTACGGCTGGGCCACGATCGTCTCGGCGCGCAACGCGATCGAGGCGAAGGTCCTGGTCACCGAGCGGATGACCCCGCTGCAGGTGGGTGGGCGCACCGTCCACCAGATCGGCCTGCCCTTCCACTGGGGCCGTGGTGAGTCGGCCGTCGTGCAGGGTGACGGCGCGAACGACCTGATCGGGATGAACCTCGATGCCAACACGCAGATCCAGAACAGCAAGAACAACTCGTGCACGATCCTGCCGGGCCGCCGCCCCCGCGGGGCGGGCCGCGCCGAGCTGGTGGAGGAGTACCGCCGCAGGGCCGGTCTGATCCCCGCGCTGCACCCGCAGGTCGACGGGGCCGAGGGCGCGCCCGGAGCGGGCCCGGCCGTCGAGGCCACGGCCCATGAGGTGCGCGGACCCGAGGAGGCCTCGGCCGTGCCCACGGGGGAGCCGTCGATGAAGGAGATGAGGAACCGATGAGCCTGCTCGCCGGACCGGAAGGACCCTCCGCGGACGCGGGATGGGACCACGACCACGAGCGCAAGGGGTTCTTCACCGACACCTCCATCTGCATCGGCTGCAAGGCCTGCGAGGTGGCGTGCAAGGAGTGGAACCGCAACCCGATCGACGGCAACCTCGAGATCCTCGGGTCGAGCTACGACAACACCGGCGCGCTCGGCGCGAACACCTGGCGCCACGTCGCCTTCGTCGAGCAGGGCCAGGAGCGGATCGAGGAGGCGCGGGAGTCCGGGCGCAAGCTCGTCAGCCTCGGCATGCCGGGCATCGGCCCGAAGTCCTCCGGCAAGCGCGGCGCGACCCCCGCCGGTGACCTCTCGGGCGTGGACCGCACCCCGCCGGACACCCCCGAGTTCCGCTGGCTGATGTCGTCGGACGTGTGCAAGCACTGTACGAACGCCGGCTGCCTGGACGTCTGCCCGACCGGTGCGATCTTCCGCTCCGAGTACGGCTCCGTCGTGGTGCAGCAGGACGTGTGCAACGGCTGCGGCACCTGCGTGAGCGCCTGCCCCTTCGGCGTCATCGAGCGCCGCGACGACGGCACCGTCTCCCCGTTCGCCGTGCGCGAGGAGGAGGACCCCCGCCGCAACACCGCGAGCAAGTGCACGCTGTGCTACGACCGGCTCGTCGACGGCGAGCAGCCCGCCTGCTCCGCGACGTGCCCCACCCAGTCGATCACCTTCGGCGACCACCCGGACCTCACCGCCGACGCGAAGCAGCGGGTCGCCGACCTGCACGAGCGCGGCATGACCGAGGCGCGGCTGTACGGCGCGAACCCCAAGGACGGCGTGGGCGGCACCGGCTCGGTGTTCCTGCTGCTGGACGAGCCCGAGGTGTACGGCCTCCCGCCGGACCCCCAGGTGCCCACCAAGGCGCTGCCGAAGCTCTACGCCCGCACCGGCATCGCGGCTGCGGGCATGGTCGCGGCCGTCGCGCTGTCCTTCCTGGGGGCGCGTCGATGAGCATCACCGAGTACGACGCGGACCGTCCGCCGGAGAAGCCCCGCCGGCGCGGCGGAGGGAAGCGCCGACGCCGCCGCGGCCTCGGCGAGGTCGGGATGGGCGACGGCTCCCGCGAGGGCGCGGTCGTCGAGGACGTCGAGATCGAGCGGTCCGAGCAGTACGACTCCTACTACGGTCGGCCCGTGGTCAAGGCCCCGCCGTGGAAGGCCCCGATCGCCGTCTACCTGTTCCTCGGCGGCGTCGCCGGCGGCTCGGGCCTGCTGGCCTTCGGGGCGCAGTGCACGGATCGCCCGCTGCTGCGGCGCAATGCGCGCCTCACGGCGCTCGGCACCGTCGGTGTCGGCACGCTGGCGCTCATCGAGGATCTCGGCCGCCCCGAGCGGTTCCTGAACATGATGCGCACGGTCAAGGTCACCAGCCCCATGAGCCTCGGCACCTGGGTGGTGGGAGGCTTCGCCTCGCTGTCCGGCGTGCTCGGCGCGCTCGAGGTCGACCGCCTGGCGGGGGAGAAGCTCCCGCTCGGGGCGCTGCGCCCCCTGCTCAGGGCCGCCGAGGGGCCGGCCTCCCTCGGCCAGGTCGCCCTCGCCCCGCTGCTCGCCTCGTACACCGGTGCGCTGCTGGGCAACACCGTGGTCCCCACCTGGGAGGCAGGCCGCGGCCACCTCTCCTACCTCTTCGCCTCCTCCGCGAGCCTCGCCGCCGGCGGTGCCGCGATGGTCACCACCCCTGTCGCCGAGGCCGGTCCCGCCCGGCTCCTCGCGGCCGCGGGGGTCGCCGGGGACGTGGCGAGCATGCACCTGATGAAGGAGTCGATGCATCCCCTGGAGCGGGAGCCGCTCGAGACCGGGACGCCGGGCAAGCTCCTGACCTGGGCGGAGCGCCTCGCGATCGCGGGCGGCATCGGCACCCTCCTCGGCGGGCGCAGCCGCGTGATCGCGGCGGCGAGCGGCGCCGCGCTGCTGACCGCCTCGGCGCTGACCCGCTTCGGGGTGCTGAACGCCGGGCTCGAGTCCGTGAAGGACCCGCGCCGCGTGATCGAGCCGCAGAAGGCGCGCCTGGCGGCCCGCCGCGCCGCCGGCATCACCGACGACTCGATCACCACCGCCGGCTGAACGGGCGGACCCGCGGGCGCGTTCAGCGGACCTGGATGCCCTCGCCCGCGACGGTCTCGCCGATCACCGGATAGCCGGGCACCTCGCCGATCACCAGCAGGCCGCCCGAGGTCTGCGCATCGGCGAGCAGCAGCAGATCGTCCTCGTCGATTCCGGGGCCGGCCTGGACCGCATGGCGCACCCACTCGAGGTTCCGTCGCGTCCCGCCGGAGACGAACCCGTCCCGCAGCGCCTCCGCCGCGCCGTCGACCAGCGGCACCGCGGCCCGGTCCAGGATCATCCCGACCCCGGACGCGCGGCCCATCTTGTACAGGTGGCCCAGCAGGCCGAAGCCCGTCACATCGGTCGCGGCCCTCGCCCCGGCGGCGAGAGCCGCCTTCGAGGCATCCCGGTTCAGGGTCGTCATCACCTCGATCGCGGCGGCGGAGACCTCGCCGGTGGACTTCATGCGGTTGTTCAGCAGGCCCACCCCGAGCGGCTTCGTCAGCGAGATCGGCAGGCCGGCCTCCGCGGCGTCGTTGCGCAGCAGACGG
Organism: Brachybacterium sp. sponge; assembly: GCF_001613775.1. Classification (NCBI taxonomy): domain Bacteria; kingdom Bacillati; phylum Actinomycetota; class Actinomycetes; order Micrococcales; family Dermabacteraceae; genus Brachybacterium; species Brachybacterium sp. sponge. Next base: position 591,997 of record NZ_LRMP01000002.1, read on the forward strand.
TCCGGGCGGGCGGTGCCGGTGACGGCCATGCCGTACTTGGGCTCGGGATCGTCGACCGAGTGCCCGCCGATGACAGGCACCCCGGCCTCCGTCGCGATCGCGAGACCGCCGGCGAGCACCTCCTGCAGCAGCTCGTAGGGCAGGACCTCGCGGGGCCAGCCGACGAGGTTGATCGCGACCACGGGGTCGCCGCCCATCGCGTAGATGTCGCTGAGCGCGTTCGCGGCCGCGATCCGGCCCCAGTCGTGGGCGTCGTCGACCACGGGGGTGAAGAAGTCCGCGGTGGAGAGCACAGCCGTGTCGCCGTCGGGCCCGCCGATCCGCACGGCGGCGGCGTCGTCCCCGTCGTCCAGGCCCACGATCACCTGGTCGTACTGCTGCCCGGCGAGGGAGGAGACGACCTCCTCGAGCTCGCCCGGCGGGATCTTCGAGGCGCAGCCGCCTCCGTGCGCCATCGTGGTCAGGCGGATCTCGGGGCGGGCCAGGGGCTGGATGGGGGAGTCGCTCATGGCCCGACCCTAGCCCGGGCCGCCTGGGGAGGGCGAGCGTCGTCCCAGGTCCGGCGGTGATATCGTCGCCCGCGGAGGCGTACGTGTCCTGGTGGGCGCCCCAGTCTTCAAAACTGGTGAGACCGAGCATCTCGGTCTGGCGGGTTCGATTCCCGTCCGCCTCCGCCAATTCTGCCGTCCGCCGCCGGGCGGACGCTCCGATCCCGTGCGCAGGAGGTCCCGTGCCCCAGTCCCCGAGCGACGCCGAGGGCACGACGACCCCGGGCCGGGGAGGCCACGGCGCCATCGGCCACGACGCGAAGGGCCCCGGCACGGCAGGCCCCGGCAGGTCAGGCCCCGGCGCAGGGGACCCCCGTCGGCGGATCCCGCGCACGGATCGCCTGCTCGCCCTGCCCGAGGTCGCCGCGGCGAGCGGCGCGATGGGGGAGCGCGTGGTGCACGACCTGGTCCGCGCCGCCCAGGACCAGGCCCGCCGCGGCGAGATCGCCCCGGAGGACGTGACCGCCGCGGTGCTCGCCTCCCTCGGGGAGCACAGCGCCTCCACGCTGCGCCCCGTGCTGAACGCGACCGGCGTCATCGTCCACACCAACCTCGGCCGGGCCCCGCTCTCGCCCGCGGCCCGGCAGGCGGTCCAGGACGCCGCCGGGTACACCGACGTCGAGTTCGACCTCGCCACCGGCGCCCGCTCCCGCCGCGGCGCCGGAGCGCGGTCCGCGCTGCTCGCCGCCTGCCCCGCGGCGGAGGATGCGCTCGTGGTGAACAACGGCGCGGCCGCCCTGCTGCTGGCCACGACGGCGCTCGCCGCGGGCCGCGAGGTGCTGTGGAGCCGCGGGGAGCTCGTCGAGATCGGGGCCGGGTTCCGGCTCGCGGAGCTCGTCGCCTCCGCCGGGGCGCGGGTGCGGGAGGTCGGCACCACCAATCGCACCCATGCGAGCGACTATCGCGACGCGCTCACGGCCGGGACCGGCGGGGAGCAGGGCGCCGCCGCCCCGGGACCGGGCGCGCGGCCGGCTCCCGCGGACGAGTCGTCCGTCGGCGCGATCCTCAAGGTTCACACCAGCAACTACCGCATCGAGGGCTTCACCAGCGAGGTCGGGATCGCCGAGCTCGCCGCGCTCGCGCACGAGCACGGGATGCCGCTGATCGCCGATCTCGGCTCGGGACTGCTGCGCCCCGAGCCCGTGCTGCCCGACGAGCCCGATGCCGCCTCGGCCCTCACCGCGGGCGCCGACGTGGTCATCACCAGCGGCGACAAGCTTCTCGGCGGTCCTCAGACCGGGATCCTGCTGGGCCGACGCGAGGTGATCGCGCGCCTCGCCCGCAACCCGCTGGCCCGTGCGGTCCGCGCCGACAAGCTCGCGCTCGCCGCGATCGAGGCGACCCTCGCCGGACCCGTCCCGCCCGTCCTCACGGCGCTGCGCACCGACCCGGACACGCTGCGGGAGCGGACCGACGCGCTCGCCGCCCGGCTCGGCGGCCGAACTATCGCCCATGACGGCCGCGTCGGCGGCGGGGGAGGGGCCGAGGTGCCGCTGCCCGGCTGGGCGATCGCGCTCGAGGAGGAGCTCGCCGCGGAGCTCCGCACCGGGGACCCGGCCGTCGTCGGCACCGTCCAGGGCGGCGCGTGCCTGCTGGACCTGCGCTGCGTGCCCGCCGAGGACGAGGACACGCTGGTCGGCGCCGTCGCCGCGGCAAGGGAACGGCTGCGCGTCCGCGAGGACCGCCGTCGCCCCGAGCGCGCCTCCGCGCAGGATGCTGAGCAGGATCTCGCGCGATGATGCAGGTCATCGCCACCGCCGGGCACGTCGACCACGGCAAGTCCACCCTGATCCGCGCGCTGACCGGCATCGAGCCGGACCGCCTCGCCGAGGAGAAGCGGCGCGGCCTCACGATCGACCTCGGTTTCGCCTGGACCGTCCTGCCCTCCGGTCAGGAGGTCTCCTTCGTCGACGTGCCCGGCCACGAGCGGTTCCTCGGCAACATGCTCGCCGGCATCGGCCCCGCCCCCATCGTCTGCTTCGTCGTCGCGGCCGACGAGGGCTGGCAGGCCCAGTCCAGCGACCATCGCGACGCCGTCGCCGCCCTCGGCATCGACCAGGGCCTGCTCGTGATCACCCGCGCCGACCTCGCTCCCGACAGGGTCCCGGAGGTCATCGCCCAGGCCCGCACGGAGCTCGCCGGCACCGGACTCGCCGCCGCGCCCGCTCTCGCGGTCTCCGCCGTGACCGGGGAGGGGATGGACGCGCTGCGCGTGCAGCTCGATGAGCTCGTCGCCGCTGCACGCCGTCCCGACCTCGGGCAGCGGGTGCGGCTGTGGGTGGACCGTGCCTTCACCGTCTCCGGCGCCGGCACCGTGATCACCGGGACCCTCGCCGCCGGCACCCTGTGCCGCGAGGACCGGCTGGAGCTGACCGGCACGCACGGCGGTGCGGAGCCCGGGGGTGAGGGGACCGAGGTGCAGGTCCGCGGTCTGCAGTCCCGCGGCGGAGGGCTCGCCGAGCTCGGCCCCGTCAGCCGCGCCGCGGTGAACCTCCGCGGTGTCGACGCGGAGCAGGTCGGTCGCGGCGACGCGCTGATCACCCCCGGGGCGTGGCACCTCAGCACCCAGGTCGACGTGCGCCGCACCACCGGCGAGGACCTCGCGGGCGCCCCGGGCGAGCTGATCGCCCACCTCGGCACCGCCCAGGTCACCGCGCGGGTGCGCCCCTTCGGCGAGGAGCATGCCCGGCTCACCCTCGAACGCCCGCTGCCGCTGGCCGTCGGGGACGCGCTCGTGCTGCGCGGCAGCGGCAGCCACGCTGTGCGCAGCGGGGTTCGCGTCCTCGACGTCGACCCGCCCGCCCTGGCGCGGCGCGGCGACGGCCGCCGGCGACAGGCCGTGCTCGAGTCGATGCCCGCGGGCGGGGACCTCGCCGGGGAGGTCGCACGCCGCGGCGCCGTGAGCGAGCAGGTGCTGCGCCGCTTCGGCCTCGCCGTCCCCGAGGAGCTGCCCGACGGGGTGGAGCGCCGCGGCGAGCAGCTCGTCGACGCTCGGGCGCTCGCCGACTGGCGGGAGAGGCTGACCGTCCTCGTCGCCGAGGCCGTTCAGGCCGATCCGCTCTCCGCCGGCCTGCCCCGCAAGGCCGCCGCCGACGCGCTGGCGCTGCCCGCCCCGGAGCTGCTCGACGCGGTCGTGGCCGCCGCCGGCCTCACGCTCGAGGCCGGCCGCGTGAAGGACCCGTCCGCCGCCGCAGGACTCGGCGCCGCCGAGTCCGGGGTCGCACAGCTCGAACGACGGCTCGCCGAGACCCCCTTCCGCGCCCCGGAGGCCGAGGACCTCGCCGCCCTCCGCCTCGGTGCCCGCGAGCTCGCCGCCGCCGCAGCGCAGGGCCGGCTGCTGCGACTGCCCGACGAGGTCGTGCTGCTGCCCGCCGCGCCCGCGCTCGCCATGCGGGAGCTGGCCCGGCTCGAGCAGCCCTTCACCACCAGCGAGGCCCGCCAGGCGCTGGGGACGACGCGCCGCGTCGCGATCCCGCTGCTCGAGCATCTCGACGGCCGCGGCTGGACCCGTCGCGTGGACGCCGGGCACCGGGAGATCGTGCGCTGAGCGCGGGCCGTGACGCGCCCGGGTGCACCGCCCGCCTCGGCCACAGCCCGGTGGAGCATTGACCTCCAGGGGCGGGCTCTGCCGCGCCGCGGGCGTCAGCGGTGGCCGGCGAGCCAGGCGCGGTGCGCGCCGAGCAGGGCGTTCTGGGCGCGGCTGTGGTCCGAGGGCCCGAGCAGCGCGGCCGGCGAGGTCGGCGACTCCCACAGGGCCCGCACCTCGACCTGGCGGCCGTCGCGCAGCTGCGCGATCGCGACCACCCGTCGGCTCGTGGGCGGGGGCGGCAGCAGCTGGTGGATCTCCTGCCAGCGCAGCGACTGCTCCGCGCCGACGAATCCGCACCAGGTGAAGCCCTCCGGGTCGATCTGCAGGCGGGACCGGCGGGCGCCGCGGAGGAGGAGCAGTCCGGCGCCGATCCCCATCGCCGCGGGGATCAGGAACATCATGAACCAGGCCGTCTCCAGCGCGATCGACAGGACGGCCCCGGCGAGCAGAGCGGCCACGCCGATCAGGGCGACCATGGGGCCGACGACGACGTTCACCCGAGCACCGGCGCTGCGGATCGTGGCCTGCACGAGGATCTCCCTGCGGGTCGAGGACGAGGGCCCGACCACCCTAGCGCGGGGCGACGAGCTCAGCGTGGGCTCCTCTCGTCCTCGCCGTCGCGGCAGCACGGCGGGCCCCGGGGCCCGCCGATGGGGAGTACTCCCCATGGTCGGTGCCGTGCGGCCTGCCTAGGCTGATCAGCGTCGCCGTGCCCGGCTCGGTCGACAGCAGCAGAGGGGCAGGGGCAGGACCGGACACGGTCCGGTCGCGCGACGAGGACTTCGGGGGAGAGATGGTGGCGGGCTTCCAGGGCGGCGACACGGAGCAGATGCGGCAGCAGGGGACCGCCTTCGAGCAGGGATCGCGGACGGTCGACGAGATCACCGACGCCGCGACGAGGCTCATCGACTCGGTGCCGTGGATGGGACCGGACGCGATGGCGTTCCGCGCCCTCTGGCACGGGGTGATCGCGCCCGGCCTGCGCGCGAAGGCGGAGGACCTCCAGGGCCGCGGCGAGGAGATCCGCCGCCACGCCGAGGAGCAGGACGAGGCCTCCGCCGGGGACGGGGGCGGCCTGCTGGACGTCCTGCGCGACCTGTTCCCGATGCCCTTCCCGGGCCCGCTGATGCCGCTGCCCGCGCCGATCCCCGGACTGCCCCTCACCCCGGGCGTCATCGACCACCTCCGCAAGGACCTCGAGGACTGGTTCACCGGCGGCGACGGCGACGGGCCGCAGGAGTTCTTCGGCGATCCCGGCTTCACCTCGCGCGGCGCGAAGTACGGGGACGACCGACCGATCGGCGAGCAGATCGCCGGCGGCGACTCGCTGTGGGACGGGCGCGAGATCGACGAGAGCTTCGGATTCCTCGACGGGTACGCGGGGTATGACTACAGCCTCGGCACCAACGTCACCACCGATCCGTACGGCAACGTGACCGGGACCCTCGGCGGGCGGGGGAGCGCGGAGATCGGCATCGACGATCGCCTCGAAGGGCCTCTCGGGACCGGGATCCAGGCCGGCGCCCGGGTGGGCGCGGAGGGCTACGCGGAGGCCGGAGGCACCCTCGGACCGGACGGCGTCGCCGCAGGCGGCCGCGCCGGGCTCGGCGCCTACTCCTCGCAGTACGCCACCGTCGACGGGCCGCTCGGCAATTCGGGGACGATCAGGCAGGACCTGTACGCCGGGGCGAACGCCAGCGCGAACGCGTACTCGCACGTCACGCGCAACGAGGACGGTCAGGTCAACGGCTTCAGCCAGGGCTTCGACGCCCGGGCCTTCGCCGGGGCGCAGGCGACCCAGACCTTCGAGGCGACCTCGCCCGGCGGTTGGCTCTCGGGCTCGACCTCGATCAGCGAGAAGGCCGGCTACGGGGTCGGGGCGGGCGCGGGGCAGACGATCTCCACCGACGAGATCTCCGTCAGCGTCGCCGGATCGATCGCGAAGGAGCTCGGGCTCGGCGGCTCCACCACCGTGGCTCTCCATCCCAACCAGATCGTGAACACCTTCACCCCGGGCGACTACGACATCGACGACGCGATCGGCGACGCCTCCGGTGCATTCCAGGGGGCCACGGACTTCGTCTCCGACAAGTGGCCGTTCTGAGCAGCGTCGCCGTCGGCCGGATCGCCGTCGCACCCAGCACCGAGCGCCGGCGGTCAGCTGCGGCGGCTCAGCGCCATTCCGGCATCCAGCCCTGCTGAGGGCCCCGGGCCAGCGCCCACCACCGGGCATGCGAGGCGACGAGGTCGCTCGCCGCCTCCCGGTAGGCGCCGTCCGCGCTGTTGCCGCCCTCTCCCGAGGACATGGCCAGCGCGCCGATCACCTGCACCCTGCCGTCGCGGCGATGCAGCGCGACGGCGCGGGGGCCCCGGCGCCCCGAGGGCACCTCGACGTGGGCGACCTCCGAGAACAGGACTACGCTCGGGGCCCCGAGCACGCCGTACCAGGTCACCCTGTCCGTGCCGACGAGCACGCGGCGCCGCGCCCCGACCAGTGCCATCACCGCCCCGGCGAGGCCGAACAGCGGCAGGCCGAGCAGCATCCCGAGCAGGGAAGGGCTGCGTGTGAGGGCCCAGCCGAGCACCGGCACCACGCCGAAGAGCAGCACCGCGACGACGACGAGGGCCACGCCCATCCACAGGAACATCCGGTTGACGCCGGAACGGTACGTGCGGCACCTGCTCATGACAGCCCGTGCCCTCCTCCGGCGCGCCCTCGTGCGGCATGCGCGGCGAGCCACTGCTGGTGCGCCCGGACCACGGTGGACCCCGCTCTCAGGTACCACGGGTGCGGGCCCGTGCAGTCGTCGGCGCTCTGCGTCTTCCGCAGAGGTGCGACCGGGACCACCGAGCCGTCGTGGAGCCACAGGAGCACCGCATCGCCGGGTTCGCCCATCCCCGGCACCGAGACGTGATGGATCTGCTCCCACGGCACGAAGCCCCGCGCCCCCAGCATCGTGGACCAGGTGACACCGCGGTGGTCCACGCGCGCCGAGGCGCGGCGCGCCAGCAGGAACAGGGCCGCCCCGGCGGCGATCACCAGCAGCCCGAACAGCACCGTCAGCACGGCGCCGAGCAGCTCGCCCTGCACGACCAGCGCCACGGCGTAGAGCGTCGTCATCACGCCGACGAAGACGACGCCCGCGCCGGCCCACATGAGCGAGGAGCTCGAGCCGGCGCGGACGGTCGTGGGCATCATCGGGTCCCTGTCGTCCGGGCTCAGCCCTGGTTGCGCGGCTGCTTGACCGGCGGCTCGCCGAGCTCGACGTCGCGGGTGGTGATCTCCTCGCCCGTCCCGGCGACCAGCTCGAGCCTCTCGATCCGGCCGAGCGCCGTGAGGTCCGCAGCGGCGGCCTCGAGATGCGCGAGCGCCGCCTCGGGAGCCTCGACGGTCACGGCGAGGATCGGGGTCTTCTGGGAGACCTTCGCGTCGGACTTGATGCGGCGCACCACGATCGCTGCCTGGGCGACGGAGTCCACGAGCGAGGAGTCCTGGCCCTGGGCGGCCTCGCGCAGCGGCGCCGACTCCGGCCAGGGCTGGGTGTGCACGGAGCCGCCGCGCCACCACGACCAGACCTCCTCGGTCGCGAAGACGATCACGGGCGCGAACAGGCGCAGCAGCACCTCGAGCGCGATCGCGAGCGCGGCCCGCGCGGAGGCGGCACCGGCCTCGCCGTCCGGGGAGTTGCCGTGCGCGCGCTCCTTGACCAGCTCGATGTAGTCGTCGCAGAACGCCCAGAAGAAGGGCTCGGCGACCTCGAGGCTGCGGGCGTAGTCCATGTCCTCGAACGCGGTGGTGGCCTGGTCGACCACGTCCGCGAGCTGGGCGAGCAGCGCCCGGTCCAGCGGATCGGTGACCACCGCCGGGTCGGCGGCGAGACGACCCGACGGGTCCGCGGGAGCCTCGCCGAAGCCGAGCGCGAACTTCGAGGCGTTGAGGATCTTGATCGCGAGGCGTCGGCCGATCTTCATCTGCCCCTCGTCGAAGGCGGTGTCCACGCCCTGTCGCGCACGGCCCGCCCAGTAGCGCACGCCGTCGGAGCCGTGCTGCTGCAGCAGGCCGATCGGGGTGACCACGTTGCCCTTGGACTTCGACATCTTCTTGCGGTCGGGGTCCAGGATCCAGCCGTTGATCGAAGCGTGCTTCCACGGCAGCGCGTCCTGCTGCAGGTGGGAGCGCACGACCGTGGAGAACAGCCAGGTGCGGATGATGTCGTGGCCCTGCGGGCGCAGGTCCATCGGGTAGACCTTCTCGAACAGCGAGGGGTCCGAGTTCCAGCCGCCCGCGAGCTGCGGGGACAAGGACGAGGTCGCCCAGGTGTCGAGGATGTCGGGGTCGGCGACGAAGCCGCCGGCCCGGTCCCGCTGCTGCTCGGTGAAGCCGGCCGGCACGTCGATCGTCGGATCGATCGGGAGCTCGTCGACGGACGGGGTGAGCACCGTGTCGTAGTCGGTCTCGCCGTCCTCGCCCACGCCGTACCAGACCGGGAAGGGCACGCCGTAGAAGCGCTGGCGGGAGATCAGCCAGTCGCCGGCCAGGCCCTCGACCCAGTTGCGGTAGCGGGACTCCATGTAGGCGGGGTGCCAGGTCAGCTCCTTGCCGCGGGCGATGAGCTCGTCGCGCAGCCCGCCCTCGGAGGAGTCGCGGCCGCCGTTGGTGAGGTACCACTGGCGGGAGGTGACGAACTCGAGCGGCTTGTCGCCGTTCTCGTAGAACTTCACCGGGTGGGAGATCCTCTTCGGCTCGCCGACGAGGTCGCCGGACTCGGTGACCATCTCGACCACGCGCTTCTGCGCGCTGAACACGGTCAGGCCCGCGAGCTCGGCGTAGGCGGCCTGGCCCTCGTCGGTGGAGATCCACGGCGCCTCGGGCAGGAAGCGGCCGTCGCGGCCGACGACGGAGCGGGTGGGCAGCTCCAGCTCGCGCCACCAGATCACGTCGGTGGAGTCGCCGAAGGTGCAGATCATCGCGATGCCGGCGCCCTTGTCCGCCTGGGCCAGCGGGTGCGCCTTCACGGGCACCTCCACCCCGAACAGGGGAGAGGTGACGGTGGTGCCGAACAGGTCCTGGTAGCGCTCGTCGTCGGGGTGGGCGACCAGGGCCACGCAGGCAGGGAGCAGCTCGGGGCGGGTGGTCTCGATGAAGACCTTCTCGCCATCGGGGCGGGTGAAGCCGATGCGGTGGTAGGCGCCCTCGCGGTCGCGGTCCTCCTGCTCGGCCTGCGCGACGGCGGTGCGATAGGTGACGTCCCACATGGTGGGAGCCTCGGACTGGTACGCCTGCCCGGCCTCGAGGTTCTCGAGGAAGGCGCGCTGCGAGGTGGCGCGGGAGTGGGCGTTGATGGTCTGGTAGCTGTGGTTCCAGTCCACCGACAGGCCCAGGGTGCGGAAGACCTCCTCGAAGGACTTCTCGTCCATCGTGGTCAGCTTCTCGCACAGCTCGATGAAGTTGCGGCGGGAGATCGGGACCTGGTTCGCGGCCTTGGAGGACTTGTTCGAGCCGCCCTCCATCGGGGGCGTGAAGTCCGGGTCGTAGGGGAGCGAGGGATCGCAGCGCACCCCGTAGTAGTTCTGGGCGCGGCGCTCGGTGGGCAGGCCGTTGTCGTCCCAGCCCAGCGGGTAGAAGCAGTTCTTGCCGCGCATGCGCTGGTAGCGCACGATCATGTCGGCCTGCGAGTAGCCGAAGACGTGGCCGATGTGCAGCGAGCCCGAGGCCGTGGGCGGCGGGGTGTCGACGCTGAACACCTGGTCACGGGTGGTGTCCTCGTCGAAGGCGTAGAGCTGCTGCTCGCTCCATACGCCGTCCCACTTCTCCTCGAGGCCCTCGAGGGAGGGGCGATCGGGGATCGAGGTCTGGGCGTCAGGGCGCGATGCGGTGTCGGTCATGGGGGTCATTGTTCCAGGTCTGCGCCCCCGTGCAACGCAGGCGTCAGCACTGTGAGCGCTCTCGCGCCACGGCCTTCCCTGCTTCCCGAGCCGAGCGGCCGATGGCCTGAGCGGGTCCGTGGCGGCACGGTCGGGCATATGCACCATCTGATGCCGCCATGAGCCCGTCGGCGACGCAGCCGACGCTCACGGCACCCGCGCGGTCCATTCCTCGGTGCCGAACTTCGTCTCCACCAGCTCGCGGGCCTTCGCGAGCTCGTCCTCGGTGTACTCCGAGTCGACGGTGTCGTAGCGGGCGCGGAAGTACTCGAGGAACCCGTCGATGATCTGCTCGCGGGCGAGACCGGTCTGGGAGCGCATCGGGTCCACGCGCTTGTTCGCGCTGCGGGTGCCCTTGTCGGAGAGCTTCTCGCGGCCGATCCGCAGCACCTCGCCCATCTTGTCGGCGTCGATGTCGTAGCTCATCGTCACGTGGTGCAGCAGCACGCCGCCCGCGAAGCGGCGCTGGGCGGCGCCGCCGATCTTGCCCTGCTCGGAGGCGATGTCGTTCAGCGGCACGTAGTGGGCCTTCACCCCGATCTCCGCGAGCGCGCCCATCACCCAGTCGTCGAGATACGCGTAGGCCTGCTCGAAGCTCAGCCCCTCCACCAGCGAGGTCGGCACCACGAGGGAGTAGGTGATGCAGTTGCCCTGCTCCATGAACATCGCGCCGCCGCCGGTGATGCGACGCACCACCCCGATGTCGTGCTTCGCGGCGCCCTCGGCGTCGATCTCGTTGCGCAGCGACTGGTAGGAGCCGATCACCACCAGCGAGGAGTCCCAGTCCCAGATCCGGAAGTGGGGGCGGCGCCGCCCGGCGATGACCTCCTTCGGCAGCACCTCGTCGAGCGCCACGTGCATCACGGGAGGCAGGACCACGGGCGGGATCACGTCGAAGGTGAGGTCGTCCCAGCTCGAGGCGTGCCCGAGGGCGCGCCGCACCGCGATCGCGACCGCCTCGGCGTCGAAGCCGATCATCTGCACCGGCTCGGGACGGGCGGCGAGCCGGTCGGTGATCGCGGCGCCGAGCTCGGCGGCGGTCGCGTCGGTCGCCATGCCCTCGAGCGCTGCGTTCAGGTCCTCGAGCGCCTCATCGGGCTCGAGGAAGAAGTCGCCGAACACGTGCGCGGAGGCGATCCGGCCGGCCTGGGCGGTGACGTCGACGGCGACGAGCTTGCCGCCGCGGACCTTGTACTCGCCGTGCATCACCGGGGTCTCGCTCGAAGCATCCATGGCCCCATCCTCGCGCATCCCTGCACGGCGCGGCGGGGCCGACGGGTCATGCCACGCCGACCGGCCATGCGGAGCCGCCGTGCCGACGGGGCACGGGGCCGACGAGCACGGGCCGCGAGATCACGGGATCGTCAGCGAGCGCAGCGCCCGGTGGACCTCCCAGACGAAGTCCGCGGTGGACTGGCTCTTGCGGGGCGCCACCGCATAGGTCTCCTCCGGCCGGTCCGCCGTCGCCTCGCGCGTCACCTTCGGGATCAGATGGGTCCAGTCCCGCTCGCCGCCCACCCAGATCCGGTAGGTGGTCCCGGTCTCGTCGCCGCGATGGAGCAGGCGCAGCCCCATCGTGGTCGCGGTCAGCGCCGGCTGTCGTCGGGCGGGCGCGAGATCGAAGCCGCGGTCCCGCAGCAGCATCGGGTTCAGCACCGCCCACAGCAGCAGGCGCGCCCCCTCCACCTCCGGGGAGGCGGGGGCGCCGATCAGCTCCTGCGGCGCGGGCATCGCGCCCTCGTCGGTGCGCCAGGCCGTGCGGCGGGCGAGGGTCTCCAGGCGCTCCGTCGCCTCCGCCCTCTCCTCGTCGGTGCGGGGCAGGCCGATGCCCAGCGGCATCGGCTCGTGGCCGGCGCGCTGGAGGTGCACGGGCGTGCCCTGCTCGACCTCGCCGAACTCGAGGCCGGTGCGGTGCAGGCGCACCCCCGCCTGGAGGTGCGCGTCGGTCTGGCCGCGCCGGGTCGAGAAGTGCGGGCTGGTGCCCAGCAGGTCGCGGGAGGCGCGGTGCATGACGTCGAGGTGGCCGCGGAACTCCCGGGCGACCGACTTCTTGGTCAGCAGCCGCTTCGCCTCCACCGGGTACTGCACGATGGGCCGACCCGAGTTCTCGCCGATCTCCCCGATCGTCTCCCACAGCGCCTGATGGCCGGGATCGGCCTTCGACATCCGCCGGGCGAGCGAGCGCCAGCTCGTGGCCTGCACCCGCTCGGGCAGCTGCTCCTCGCCGCCGACGAGGTCGCTGCGTCGCGAGACCGCCAGCAGCAGATGGTGCGCCGAGGTGCCGAGCGCGGCCAGGTGCTTCTCGAGCTGGGTGGTGCGCAGCAGCCCCTCCGTGCTCACCACGATGCCGAGGCGGGCGCCGTCATCGGACTCCGGGGAGGTCGGGAGGATCTCGGCGACCAGGTCGGGGGAGCGGCGGTGCAGGCGCGGCGCGGCGACGATGCTGCCGGTGGCGCGCTCGGTCCGGAGCACCGTGCGCAGGAACGCACGGCGGCTGCGCGGGGCCATCAGCACGAACTCGAGCATGTGGCGGAGGATCGCGTCGGCGCGCACGGGCCGCTCGGTGCGCTCGGCGCTCTCCGGGGCGTTGACCGTGCGCTCGACGGCGTAGGTGAGCATCTGTCCGACGGTGGCGTAGGAGCGGGCCATGGTCCTCCTTCTCTCGCGCCGTGCCCTGCCGCGGCGGGAACTGCCGGGCGGGAGACGGGATCTCTCAGTATCCCCCGTGGACCAGTGTGCATCAGCGCAGGTCGCGGAGCGCGGTGTGTCCTCGCATGAACGAAGGGGCGCGCCCGGTGCGGCGTCGGCCGGACCGGTCCGGGGAGGATGGCGCCGGCGAGCCCGCCGTCGTCAGCCCGGACGGTCCCCGGCGTTGATGCGCCGCACGAGGTCCTCGACCGCCGGTTCGGTGAGGGAGAGGTCCTGCACCTCGGCCTGGGTGCCGATCCGGGTCAGCAGCGCCGGCACGGTCAGCTCCGCCCCGGAGAACGCGATCCGGTGGCGGATCCCCTCCGCCTCGATCGCGAGGGTCCGCGCCCCTTCGGGCAGCGCGAGCTCCTCGATGCGCGGTGCGGCGAGGTCGAGCACGAGCTCGCGCGGCGAGCCGAGCCGCTCCCGGAAGCCGGCGAGCGCGCCGTCGTAGGCGACCTGCCCGGAGGCGACCACCACGATCCGGTCGCACAGCCGCTCGACGTCGCCCATGTCGTGGGTGGTGAGGAACAGGGTGGTGCCGCGCTCGGCCCGGTCCTCGCGCAGGAAGCGACGCAGCCCCTCCTTGGAGACCATGTCCAGCCCGATCGTCGGCTCGTCGAGGACGACCAGGGCAGGGGAGTGCAGCAGCGCCGCGGCGACCTCCCCGCGCATCCGCTGCCCGAGCGACAGCTGACGCACCGGCCGGTCGAGGAACGCGGCGAGGTCCAGCCCCTCCACGAGCCGGTCCAGCCGCGCGGCGAGGGCCCGGTCGGTCAGGCGGTGCATCGCGCCGAGGATCCGGTAGCTGTCCCGCAGCGGCAGGTCCCACCACAGCTGCGAGCGCTGCCCGAACACCACCCCGATCTCGCGGGCGAGTCGCCGACGCTCCGGCACCGGGTCGCGCCCCAGCACCCGCACGGTGCCCGCCGTGGGCTGCAGGATGCCGGTGATCATCTTGATGGTGGTGGACTTCCCGGCGCCGTTCGCGCCGACGAAGCCGACGGCCTCTCCGCGCTCGATGCGCAGCGAGATCTCGTCGACCGCGCGCACCCGCTGCCGCCGGCGCCGGCGGGAGCCCGGGGCGGCGGCGCGCACGACGTAGTCACGACGCAGCTGCGCGAGCTCGAGCGCGGGGGAGGACTCGACGTCGGGGCTGCGGGCGGCCGACGGGTCCGACGGGATCGGGTGGGACGGGACGGGGTGAGAGGTCATCCACCTGCTCCTGTGTAGCGACGGACCCCCGCACGCCAGAGCACCAGGGCGATGGTCCAGGCGAGGACCGCCACGGGCAGGCCGATCCAGCCCGTCCAGGACGGGACCAGGGCGGGGCCGGGCAGACCCAGCAGCGCGAGGGCGGGGGCGTAGGCGATCAGGGTCGCCGGGATCACGAAGGTGAAGAAGGCACGCATCGGCAGGGCGAAGACGGCGCCGGGGGTGGTGGCGACGTAGTTGCCGCCGTAGGTGAAGGCATTGGCGAACTCGCGCCCGTCCACCAGCCAGAACTGCAGCGCTCCGGCCATCGTGAACAGCGCCCCGAAGATCAGCGCCCCGGCGAACGGGGCCAGCACGGCGAGCAGCAGCAGCGCCGGGGTCGGGGAGAAGCCCGCGATGGCCAGCGCGGTCACGTACATCCCGAGCCCCACCGCGATCCTCCCGATGCGGCGCAGAGAGAGGTCCAGGCTCGAGATCTGCAGCAGCAGCGGCACCGGACGGATCAGCAGCGTCTCCAGGCGCCCGGAGCGGATCTGCGCCGAGAGCCCGTCGATCTCCCCGAAGAACATGTCGCCGATCCCGAAGGCGAGCGCGCCGAGCCCGTAGACCACCGCGACCTGCGAGAGCGTCATCCCGCCGAGGACCCCGACCTGGGAGAGGATCACCCACAGCTCGAGGAACTCGGTGCCCACGATCAGCACCTGGCCGAGCACGTCGGCGAGGAAGCTGGTGCGGAAGCTCGCCTGCGAGCGCAGGCGCGAGCCGTAGAGGGTCGCGACCATGCGCGCGGTCGAGACGGGGCGGTCCTGCGCCCCCGTCCGGCTCCCTGCGCTCGCGGCGCCCGGCCTCTCCCGCTCAGCCACCCTGCACCTCCAGGCTCCGTGTGCCGGCGCGCAGCATCGCCCAGGCCGCGAGCGCCAGCACCGCCGTCCAGCCGATCTGCACGCCGATCAGCCCGAGCGCCTCCGCGGGCGCGACGCGGCCCGAGAGGGTGTCGATCGGGGTCTGGATCATCGAGGGGAACGGGGTCGCCCGCGCGATCGCCAGCAGCCAGTCCGGGAACCACACGATCGGGATGAGGAAGCCCGAGAGCAGGTTCATCGTCGCGTTGTAGACGACGGTCAGTCCGCGGGTCTCCACCAGCCAGAACGCGGCGAGGTTCACCATCATGTCGGCGAGGAAGGCGACCGTGATCGCGAGCAGCAGCGAGAGGGCGCCGAGCAGGTAGGACAGCGGCTGCTCGGGCAGGGCGAGCCCGGTCACCAGGGCGCCCACCGCCAGCGGAGGGATGCCGCGGGCCAGCAGCAGGAACGACGCACGGCCGAGCTTCTGCGCGTAGTGGAGGCTCAGCAGGTCCACGGGGCGCAGCAGGTCCACCGCGATGTCGCCCTGGTGGACCCGCTGGGACACCTCCCGCGTGCCGAAGGCCTCGATCGGGGCGAGCAGCGCCTGGCCCAGCCACACATAGGTCGCCGCCTGCAGCATCGTGTACCCGCCGAGCTCGCCGCCCGCCGTTCCGATCGCGGCGAACATGATCGAGGCGCGGATGAACCCGAAGACGGTGTTGGTGAAGATGCCCGCGGCGGTCGCCATCCGGTAGGTGGAGTACTGGCGGAAGGCGGCAGCGGCGATCCGTCCGTGAGCAGGCACTCGATCAACCCTAGTGCGCTGTGGGGCGTGCCACAAGGGAGGAGCGGCCGAGGCGCGGGCCTGCATGTCGATCCCGTCGGCGTCCCCATGGACCGGGAGGCCCTTCTCCCGGGGGCGCGCCCGCGAGCATCGGCCGTCTACGCTGTCCCGGTCCCCGTCCCTCCTCAGCGAACCGGACCCTCATGAACTCGAATCTCGACAGCGCCGTCGACTCCGCCGCGGAGGATCCCGCGGCGGTGCACGGTGCCGCTGACCCCGCCGCGGCCACCCCCTCCGCGGCTCCCCGTCGTCCCCGCTTCGGCCTCCTGCCCCGGATCCTCATCGCGATCGTGCTCGCGATCCTGCTGGGCCTGGTGATGCCCGAGTCGATCGCCCGCGTCTTCACGACCTTCAACGGCGTGTTCTCCGGCTTCCTCGGCTTCCTCATCCCGCTGATCATCGTGGGCCTGGTGACCCCGGCGATCGCCGAGCTCGGCCGCGGCGCCGGGAAGATGCTCGCCGCCACCACCGGCATCGCCTATCTCTCCACCGTGCTGTGTGGGCTGTTCGCGCTCGGGATCTCGCTGGTGCTGCTGCCGCGGATGCTGGACGGCGCGAGCATCGGCGCCCTCGAGAACCCCGAGGACTCCGCGATCGCGGCCTACTTCGACATCGAGATCCCGCCGGTGTTCGAGGTGATGACGGCGCTGGTGCTCTCCTTCTGCCTCGGCATCGGGCTGACCCTCGTGAAGAAGGGTGCCCTGCAGGAGTCCTTCGAGCAGCTGCGCACCATCATCGTGCGGATCATCGAGGCGATCATCGTGCCGCTGCTGCCGCTGTACATCTTCGGCATGTTCCTGGGCCTGACGATGAACGGCCAGATCTGGACCGTCATCGGCACCTTCCTCGCCGTGATCCTGCTGGTCTTCGCGATGACCGTGGTGGTGCTGCTGGCCCAGTACGGCGTCGCAGGCCTCGCGATGGGGAAGAACCCGCTGCGGATGCTGGGCCGGATGCTCCCGGCCTACATGACGGCGCTGGGCACCAGCTCCTCGGCCGCGACCATCCCCGTCACCGCCGAGTGCGCCAAGCGCAACGGCATCCCCGACGCGATCGCCGACTTCGTGATCCCGCTGTGCGCGACGATCCACCTCGCGGGCTCCACCCTGAAGATCACCACCTTCGCGGTCGCGATCATGATCGTCACCGGCATGGAGCTGAACGTCCCGGCGCTGCTGGGCTTCGTGTTCATGCTCGGCATCGTGATGATCGCGGCGCCCGGCGTGCCCGGCGGCGCGATCATGGCCGCCGCCGGCGTGCTCTCCTCGATCCTCGGCTTCGACGAGGCGGCCGTGGGCCTGATGATCGCCGCCTACATCGCGATCGACTCCTTCGGCACCGCCACCAACGTCACCGGTGACGGCGCGATCGCCGCCGTCATGACCCGGCTCTCGAAGGGCCGGGTCGAGGGCGACCTCGCCGCCGGGACGCACGAGCAGGTCCACGGGGTCTGAGGCCCCGCATCCCGCAGGAGCGGCCGACGGCATCGCCGTCGGCCGCTCCTGTCATCGCGGCCGTTCCTGTCGTCCGGCCGCGTCCTACCTCCCTGCCGCCATGGCCGCGCCGGCGGCCCCGTCGACGGCGGTCCCCGCGGCCGACGGGACGGCCGTGCTCGCGCCGCGCGGGCCGACGTAGGCTCGGCACTATGACTGCTCACAGCGCTGCCGACGTCCCGCTCACCGCCGTGGTCACCGGTGCCTCCTCCGGCATCGGCCGCGCCACCGCCGCCCGCCTGGTCGCCGACGGCTGGCGGGTCCTGGCCGTCGCCCGCCGTGAGGAGCGCCTGGCCGAGCTCGCCGCCGAGACCGGCTGCGAGGTCCTCGCCGTGGACGTCACCTCCGACGAGTCCGTCGCCGCGCTCGTCGCCCGCGTCGAGGAGCTCTTCGACGGGAGCCTGAACTCCGTCGTCCATGTCGCCGGCGGCGCCCTCGGCGTCGAGACCGCCGCCGAGGCGAACCTCGAGAAGTGGCAGCGGATGTACGACATCAACGTGCTCGGCGCCGTCCGCGTCACCCGCGCGCTGCTGCCCGCCGTGCGGGCGAGCGGCCGCGGCGACCTCCTCTTCGTCACCTCGGTGGCCGGGCACGAGCCCTATCCCGGCGGCTCCGGCTACAACGCCGCCAAGGCCGGCGAGCACATGCTCGCCGCCGCCCTGCGGCTCGAGCTGAACGGCGAGAAGGTGCGCGTCATCGAGGTCGCCCCCGGCATGGTCCGCACCGAGGAGTTCTCCCTCGTCCGCCTCGGCGACCAGGAGGCGGCCGACGCCGTCTACGACGGGGTCGAGCAGCCCCTGACCGCGGAGGACTGCGCCGACGTCGTCTCCTACGCCCTGAACGCCCCGCACCACGTGAACCTCGACCTGGTCACCGTGCGCCCCCTCGCCCAGGCCGCGGCGCACCGGGTGGCCCGCCACCAGGGACTCTGATGGTCCACGGCGGCATGCCCGGCGGCGGCATGGGCGGCGGGATGGGAGGCGGCGGGGGCCGTAGCGGCGGCGACCTGAAGCTCGCCCCCGGGCAGAAGCCCGATGTGCGCCGGGTGCTGGGCCTGTTCCGCCCCTACCGCGGCACCCTCGCCGCCGTGCTCTCGCTGATCGTCCTCGCCGCGGCCGCCGGGGTGGTCTCCCCGTTCCTGATCCGCGAGATCGTCGACGTGGCCCTGCCCGAGCAGCGCGCCGACGTGCTCGCCTGGTCCGTCGGCGGGCTCATCGCCGTCACCGTGGTCGCGAGCGCCCTCGGCGTCACCCAGTCGATGCTCTCGGCCCGCGTGGGACAGTCGGTGATGCACGACCTGCGCGTGGCGGTCTACTCCCACCTGCAGCGGATGGGGCTGGGCTTCTTCACCCGCACCCGCACCGGCGAGATCCAGTCGCGGATCTTCTCCGACATCGGCTCGATGCAGTCCGTGGTCACCTCCGTGATGACCCAGATCGTCTCCTCCGGCGCCGGGGTCGCGATGGCGCTGGTCGCCATGATCGCGATGGACTGGCGGCTCACGCTGTTCTCGCTGATCGCCCTGCCCTTCGCGGTCTGGATGAACCGGCGCGTGGGCCGGCGCCGCCGCACCATCGTCCGCACCCGGCAGGAGAAGGCCGCGGACCTCTCCGCCGGGATCCAGGAGTCCCTGTCCGTCTCCGGGATCCTGCTCGGGGTGACGATGGGACGCACCGAGACGCTCAGCAGCGCCTTCGCCGACGACTCCCGCGAGCTCGCCGACCTCGAGGTCCGCTCCCAGATGGCCGGGCGTTGGCAGATGGCCGTGTTCACCACGATCATGGCGCTGTTCCCGGCGCTGACCTACTTCCTGGGCGGTCACCTCCTGTTCGCCGACCCCGACGGCAGCGGCATCACCATCGGCACCCTCGTCGCCTTCATCGCCCTGCAGTCCTCCCTGTTCCCGCAGATCAACGGCCTGCTGCGGGTCGCGACCCAGGTCAACAGCTCCCTCGCCCTGTTCACGCGGGTCTTCGAGTACCTCGACGCCCCGATCCTCATCGCCGACGCCGACGGCGCGATCTCCCTGGACCCGGCCCGCGTGCGCGGCGAGATCCGCTTCGAGGACGTCACCTTCGCCTATCCCGGCGCCGAGGAGCCTGCGCTCGCGCACCTGGACCTCGTGGTCCCGGCGGGGAAGCACACGGCCCTCGTCGGAGCGACCGGATCGGGCAAGACCACCACCGGCTATCTCATGGCGAGGCTCTACGAGCCGACCGACGGCCGGATCACCCTGGACGGCCACGATCTGCGGGGGATCACGCTGTCCTCGCTGGCCACGAGCATCGGCGTGGTCACCCAGGAGACCTACCTCCTGCATGCCACCATCGCCGAGAACCTGCGCTTCGCCCGACCGGACGCCACCGACGAGGAGCTCGTCGCCGCGTGCCGCATCGCCCAGATCCACGAGCACATCGCCGCCCTCCCGGACGGCTACGCGACGGTCGTGGGGGAGCGGGGCTACCGCTTCTCCGGCGGCGAGAAGCAGCGCCTCGCGCTCGCCCGCACGATCCTCCGCGACCCGCCGGTGCTGCTGCTGGACGAGGCGACCTCGGCGCTCGACGTCGCCACGGAGCGGGCGATGTCCGGGGCGCTCGACGCGGTCGCCCGCGGACGCACCACCGTCTCGATCGCCCACCGCCTCTCCACCGTCCGCCACGCCGACCAGATCGTCGTGATGCAGCGGGGGAGGATCGTCGAGCGCGGCACCTACGAGGAGCTGCTCGCGCGCGGCGGCGTGTTCGCGGACCTCGCCCGGCAGGACGCCCGGGAGGATCAGCAGGACGCCCGACGCGGCGACGAGCCGAGCCCGGAACCCGTCGGTCCCGACCCCGGCGCCCGCTGAGCGCGGACGCCCGAGAGGAGACGCCATGACCGGAGAGCACGTGCGCAGGGACGGGGCGTCGCAGGACCCCTGGCCTCGCAGCGACGATCCCGAGCAGGCGTTGGACCCCGCCGTCGTGCACCAGGACGTGGCGCCCTATGCGGGCTTCCTCTCCGCCCCGCGCCGTGCCCGCATGGTCGAGCCCGAGGCGGACCTGTGGCCGTGGCGCGGCCCGGACGCCGTCCGACGCCTGCGGGCGCGGCGCCCGGACTCGCCGGTGCGGGTGCTCGCCGTGCACGGCGCGGGCGCGCACGCCGCCGCGCTGTGGCCCGTGGCCTCGCAGCTCGCCGAGCGCGGGATCGACGTGCTCGCACCCGACCTCCCCGGCTACGGCCGCTCCCCGGTGCGGGACCGGCGCACGCTGCGCTACCAGGACTGGATCAGGATGCTGGGCGAACTCGTCGAGGAGGATAATGACGGGCGGCCGCTGCTCCTGCTCGGTGGCAGCCTCGGCGGGATGCTCGCCCTCGAGCTCGCCGCACGGCACGAGGGCCTCGTCGCCGCCGTCGCCGCGACCTGCCTGCTGGACCCCGCCGTGCCGGAGGCCCGATCCCGCATGACCCGCTGGGGCGGCGCGGGCACCGCCGCGATGGGGCTGCTCCCGCTGGTGCGCGGAGCGGTCGCGCGCCGGGCGCTGCCCGTCTCCCGGCTCGCGGACCTCTCGCGGATGGGCCGGGATCCCGCGCTCGGGACGCTCTGCGCCGAGGACCCGCGCGGCGGCGGGGCGCGGATGCCGCTGGGGTTCTGGCGCTCCTACCTCGAGCACCCGCACGAGGCGGCACGCCGGGTCCCCGTACCGGTGACGCTACTGCAGCCCGAGCACGACGCCTGGACCCCGCTCACGCTCAGCGCCCGCACGCTCAGCACCGTCCCCGGACCTGCCGACACCGTGATTCTGCGTGAGGGCGGGCACTTCCCGGTGGAGGATCCGGCGCTGGACGACCTGGTCACCGCGGTGGAACGGATGATCGCTCGGCACACGGGCTGAGCGCGCAGGCGCACCGACGAGGAGCAGCGCGGGGCATCGCCTCCGTGCCTGACCATCGCGGGCGCGCCTACTACCAAAGGCGGAGGCGGGAGTCCTCCCTGCGCGGGATGTGCGCGCCGTGCGGACCGGGGGAGGATCGTGCCCTCAGGCGGCGCAGCCCGCGCCGCGCCCGTACCAGGGCACGGCACGACCAGGGGAAGAGGGCCATCGCATGACCACGATGCTCCCGGAGGATGCGATGGGGCGGCAGCGCGCTGTGACGGGTCGGAACGCGATGTCGGGCCAGGACCCCGCGACCGGCCGGGGCGGCAAGCCCGTCTCGGGACGGCCCGCGCTGTTCGTGACGATGCTGGCGCTCGCCGCCGCCGGCGTGCTCGTGCTGCTCGTGGTCGGGCCCGTGCTGCCGATGCCGCTGGCGGTGCTCGGCGCCGCGGCGCTCATGGGCGTCGTCGGCCTCGCCTGGTGGGTGGCCGGCCCGCGCCTGTGAGGCAGCGGGCGGTCGCGTCGTCTCAGACGTCGATCTCGATCTCACCCTCGCCGCGCGAGACGCAGGTGATCATCTGGCTGTCCTGCTCGTCGTCCATGAGGAACTCGTCCATGTGCTCGACCTGTCCGGAGACCAGCGGCACCACGCAGGTGCCGCACACCCCGCCCTCGCAGGAGTAGTCCATCGGGATGCCGGCGTCGAGCAGCGCCTGGAGCAGGGACTGACCCTCCCCGACCTCGACCGTGACCCCCGACTTCAGGCACTTGGCGGTGAACGGCTCTCCGAACAGCGACATCCTCGCTCCTTCTGCGTCGACCGCGCCGAGCGGCGCGCGGTTCCGTGGAAGGACCAGTGTTCCACGACTGTCACCATCGAAGGAGGTGACTCACGCCTCCTCGGCGGTGGTGGACGCGGCGGCGTCGGTGCCGTCGGCGTCCTCCTCGTCCTGCGAGCGCGTCGTCTGTATCGCGGCCGCGGCCGCGACCGGGGCGGAGACCACCACGCGCGGCGGCACGGCGGCCGCGGAGGCGGCGGTCGAGGGGCTCAGCGCGAGCGCGGACGGGCCGAAGGTCAGCACCAGCAGCGCCGCCGCCGAGAGGGTCGATGCGCCCAGGCGCGATCGTCGGTGAGGGATGTCGTCGTCCATGTCGTCTCCTTCGTCCACGGCGTCCCCGGTGGGGCCGCCGTGATCATGAGACCCGGCCCACCTGGCAGGCGGCTGAGGATCCCGACCGCATGTGCTGGGACCCGGGAAGTGCCGGGAGCTGCGGAGCCCCGCGGCCCCGGCGCGGCTGTTCCTCGCGTCTCTTCCCCCGGGGCGGTCGTGACCGCGCGGGCGAGCCCGGGTACACTGCAGGCCATCGGCATCGACCCGGCCATCACCGGAGAGCCGCGGGAAGAACAGCACGAGCACGGTCCGCGAGGACAGGTGCCGCGCCCAGTAGAACCCGCCGGGACCAGCCCGTCACAGCTGAGGAACGAGGGGAGGCCCCCGCGTCGGCAGCGCCGGCGCGAGCGGCATCAACCGAGGTGGTACCGCGCCGCCGGCCCGTGCCGGGAGCGTCCTCGGGCAGCATTCCGCCCGCCCGCCGCCCCTGTTCCGCCTCGGAGGTTGTCCCATGGTCTATCCGGTCTCCGGAGACCCCCTCGTCCCCTCGCCGCACCTGCCCGCGCTCGAGAACGCGATCCAGGAGTTCTGGCGCACCGACGACACCTTCCGCGCCTCCATCGCCCAGCGCGAGGGCGCCGAGGAGTTCGTCTTCTACGACGGCCCGCCCTTCGCCAACGGCCTGCCCCATTACGGCCACCTGCTCACCGGCTTCGTCAAGGACGTCGTGCCGCGCTTCCGCACCATGGACGGGCTGAAGGTCGACCGCCGCTTCGGCTGGGACACCCACGGCCTGCCCGCCGAGCTGGAGGCGATGCGGGAGCTCGGGATGACCGAGAAGTCCGAGATCGAGGACATGGGCCTGCAGGCCTTCAACAACGCCGCCCGCGCCTCCGTGCTGAAGTACACGAAGGAGTGGGAGGAGTACGTCACCCGCCAGGCCCGCTGGGTCGACTTCGAGAACGACTACAAGACCCTCGACGTCACCTTCATGGAGTCGGTCCTGTGGGCGTTCAAGACCCTGCACGACAAGGGCCGCGCCTACGAGGGCTACTACGTCCTCCCGTACTGCTGGAAGGACCAGACGCCGCTGTCCGCCCACGAGCTGCGGATGGACGACGACGTCTACCAGGAGCGCCAGGACCAGACCGTCACCGTCACCTTCCCCTTCACCGGCGAGAAGGCCGAGCAGCTGGGACTGGCGGGCGTGAAGGCGCTCGCCTGGACGACCACGCCCTGGACCCTGCCCACCAACTTCTCCCTCGCCGTCGGCCCCGAGCTCGAGTACGCGGTGCTGCCGGCCGGCCCGCTCGGCACCGCCGACGGCGCCGCCGCGGGCGAGGGCCGCTACCTGCTGGCCGCCGCGCTCGTCGGCGCGCACGCCAAGGAGCTCGGCTACGAGAGCGCCGAGGACGCCGTCGCCGCGATCGAGGAGCGCCGCTACGCGGGCAACGAGCTCGAGCACATGACCTACCAGCCGCTGTGGACGGTCTACTCCGAGGACCGCGCCAAGTGGGGCACCGAGAACGCCTGGATCGTCACCGTCGCCGACTACGTCTCCACCGACGACGGCACCGGCGTGGTCCATCAGGCCACCGCCTACGGTGAGGTCGACCAGCAGGTCAACGCCGCCTACGGCATCCCCGTCATCGTCTCCGTCGACGAGGGCGCGCAGTTCCATGACTACTTCCGCGGCACCGAGCTCGACGAGATCGCGGGCCTGCAGGTGTTCGAGGCGAACCGCCCGATCATCCGCAACCTCCAGCGCGAGGGCCGCCTGCTGCGCGAGACCAGCTACGTGCACTCCTACCCGCACTGCTGGCGCTGCCGGAACCCGCTGATCTACAAGGCCGTCTCCTCCTGGTACGTGAAGGTCGCCGACCAGCGCGAGCGGATGCTCGAGCTGAACGAGCAGATCGACTGGGTGCCCGGCAACGTCAAGCACGGCCAGTTCGGCAGGTGGCTCGAGGGCGCCCGCGACTGGGCCGTCTCCCGCAACCGCTACTGGGGCACCCCGATCCCGGTGTGGAAGAGCGACGACCCCGACCACCCGCGCGTCGAGGTCTACGGCTCCCTCGCCGAGATCGAGGAGGCCTTCGGCACCCTCCCGCGCGACGAGCACGGCGAGGTCAACCTCCACCGCCCCTACATCGACGAGCTCACCCGCCCGAACCCCGACGATCCCACCGGGACGTCCACGATGCGCCGCGTCACCGACGTGTTCGACGTCTGGTTCGACTCCGGCTCCATGCCCTTCGCGCAGGTGCACTACCCCTTCGAGAACGGCGACTGGTTCGAGGCGCACAACCCCGCGGACTTCATCGTGGAGTACATCGGGCAGACCCGCGGCTGGTTCTACGTCATGCACGTGCTGTCCACCGCGCTGTTCGACCGTCCCGCCTTCACCTCCGTCATCTGCCACGGCATCGTGCTCGGCGAGGACGGGCAGAAGATGTCCAAGTCGCTGCGCAACTACCCCGACGTGCGCGAGATGTTCGACAAGTACGGCGCCGACGCGATGCGCTGGTTCCTCATGTCCTCGCCGATCCTGCGCGGCGGCAACCTGGTCGTGGACGAGCCGAAGATCCGCGACGCCACGCGCCAGGTCGTGCTGCCGCTGTGGAACGTCTGGTACTTCCTGGCGCTGTACGCCAACGCGGCGGGGGAGAAGGACGCCTCCGGCCGGCCGACGGGGCATCGCGGCGAAGCCCGGCACGAGTCCACCGACGTGATGGACCGCTACCTCCTCTCCCGCACCGGTGACCTGGTGCGCGGGGTGCGGGCCTCCTTCCGCGAGCTCGCGATCGCCGACGCCGCCGAGCAGATCCAGGACCACCTGGACATGCTCACCAACTGGTACGTGCGCCGATCCCGCGACCGCTTCTGGGAGGGCGATGCGCAGGCCATCGACGTGCTGGCCACCTGCCTGGAGACCCTGCTGCAGGTCGCCGCGCCGCTGCTGCCGATGGTCACCGAGGAGATCTGGAAGGAGCTCACCGGCGGCCGCTCCGTGCACCTGACCGACTGGCCCGACGACTCCCTCTTCCCCCGCGACGAGCAGCTCGTCGCCCAGATGGACGACGTGCGCGCGATCGCGAGCGCCGGCAACGCGCTGCGCAAGAAGGAGGGCCTGCGCGCCC
This sequence comes from Brachybacterium sp. sponge, assembly GCF_001613775.1. Taxonomy (NCBI): domain Bacteria; kingdom Bacillati; phylum Actinomycetota; class Actinomycetes; order Micrococcales; family Dermabacteraceae; genus Brachybacterium; species Brachybacterium sp. sponge. The sequence goes on from NZ_LRMP01000002.1 coordinate 617,250, forward strand.
GCCTGCCGCTCGCCGAGCTGACCGTCGTCCACCACGATCCCGCCTCGCTCGAGCCGTTCACGGCGATCATCGCCGACGAGCTGAACGTGAAGCACGTGCGCCTGCTGGACGTCACCAGCGAGGAGGCGCAGGGCATGGGCGTGGAGCAGAAGCTCACCGTCAACGCCCGCGCCGCCGGACCGCGGCTGGGCAAGCAGATGCAGGGCGCGATCAAGGGCTCGAAGACCGGGGACTGGTCCGTGGCCGAGGACGGCACCGTCACCTCCGGCGGGATCGCGCTGGAGGAGGGCGAGTACTCCCTCGACCTCGTCGCCGGGGAGAGCGCCGCCCTCGAGGGCCGGACCGTCGGCGTGCTGCGCGGCGGCGACTTCCTCGCCCTCGACATCCGCCTCACCGACGAGCTCGAGGCGGAGGGCACCGCCCGTGACGTGGTCCGCGCGATCCAGTCCGCGCGCCGCGAGGCGGGGCTGGACATCTCCGACCGGATCCGCCTGACCGTGGACGGCGACGAGCCCGTCGTCGCGGCGGTCGCCGCCCACCGCGAGCTGGTCGCCGGGGAGGTCCTCGCGCTCGAGCTCGAGGTCCCCGCGCGGCCCGCCGAGGGCGCGCACGAGGCGAGCGAGAAGGTCACCGGCGGCACCGTCACCGTCTCGGTGCAGCGGGCCTAAGGCGGGACGGGGCGGCGCGAGGAGCGCCGCCCCGTCGGCCCTCCCACGCCGTCCCGGCAGCCCGCCCGCGCCGTCCCGGCAGCTCGCCCGAGCTGTCCCGTCGGCCCCCCCCCGCGCGTCCCGATCACAGCGGCGGACGTCAGTTCGCCCGCTTCGTGACGATTTACGGCCCGGTTCGGGTCACGACTGCGTATCGGCTGGTCAGGGAAGGTTTCTGGGCAACTGTCGGACGTATCATGGTGAGGGATCCAGCTGGGGATCCCCCATCCCCAGGAGAGCGCATGTCCACGCCCGCCCCCGCCCGGTCCTCCTCGACGACCGCTCCGACGCGGGCTCGTCGGCGTCTCGCGCTCCTCGTGCTCGCCGTGCTGATCGCGTCCGCCGGCGTCCTCGGCGCGGCCCCCGGCTCAGAGGCCCGCACCCCGCCCGCGGGCCTGGGCGGCTTCGTGCCCGGCACCCTCATCAGCGATGCGCAGATGTTCGCGGGCACCTCCATGACCGCCGCGCAGGTCGACGCGTTCCTCGACCAGAAGGGCGCGAGCTGCACCCGCGGAACCGACGGCGCCGACTGCCTCAAGGACCTCGCCATGGACACCCCGCAGCGGTCGAAGGACGCCTACTGCGCCGCGATCCCCGCGAAGAAGGCGGCGAGTGCCGGGACGATCATCGCGGACGTCGCCCGCGCCTGCAGCATCAGCCCCAAGGTGCTGCTGACCATGCTCCAGAAGGAGCAGGGCCTGGTCACCACCCGCAACGCGACGCCGAAGATGCTGCGGGAGGCGCTCGGCTTCGGCTGCCCCGACTTCCAGACCTGCGACCCGAGGTATGCCGGCTTCGCCCAGCAGATCTACAACGCCGGGGTGCGCCTGCAGGCGTACGGCGACCCGGCTCGCGGCTACCGCTACCAGGCTGGCCGCAGCTACGACATCCAGTACAGCCCCTTCGCCTTCTGCGGCTACGGGAAGGTGACCATCTCGAACCGGGCCACTGCCGCGCTGTACAACTACACCCCCTTCACCCCCACCCAGGCGACCCTCGACGCGGGCTCCGCGGCCGTGGCCGACGACGTCTGCGCCACCTACGGCAACCGCAACTTCTACCGCTTGTACTCGCAGTGGTTCGGCTCCCCGACGGGCGCGAGCACCTCGCGGTACCCGGTCGCCGCGCCGCTCGGGAAGAAGCCCGCGGACCCCTTCGCGGACGTCCCCTACGAGACCACGATCTTCTTCACCGAGATCGCCTGGATGAAGCACATGGGCTACTCCACGGGGTGGGGGAGCGGCGCGAGCGCCGTCTACCGCCCCTACGACCCGATCAAGCGCGACGCCGTGATCGCCTTCCTGTACCGGGCGGCGGGCTCGCCCGCGTTCACCCCGCCGAAGGTCTCGCCCTTCAAGGACGTGAACTCGAAGGACACGATCTTCTACAAGGAGATCACCTGGGCGCACTCGGTGGGGCTGGCGCGGGGCTGGTCCGATGGCACCTTCCGTCCGTACGAGCCGATCAAGCGCGACGCGATGGCCGCCTTCCTCTATCGCGCAGCAGGTGCGCCCGCATACACCGCGCCGACCCGGTCCCCGTTCAAGGACGTGAACCGGGGCTCGGAGGTCTTCTACAAGGAGATCAGCTGGATGGCGTCCCAGGGGTACGCCAACGGCTGGTCCGACGGCACCTTCCGCCCCTACGAGCCGATCAAGCGCGACGCCGTCGCCGCCTTCGTCTACCGCTGGAAGGTCGCCTGAGCGGGACGGAGCGCGGCGCCCGCGTGCGGTGACGGCGTCCGCGATCGGGCCCGTCGCAGTGCCGTTCACGCGGCAGCCGACGTGCCCGTGCGCGAGCTCGCCGGCGGCAGCTCGACCGTCAGGTGAGATCCTGGGGGCCGACGGCGCGAAGGGGGAGGCCATGGATGGCAGGATCGGGCGGCGAGCGGCGCTCCTCGGGGCGGGGATCGCGGTCGCATCGCTGCTGGCCGGCTGCTCCGGGAGCCTGCGGACCCGTCGGGTCACCGATGCCGTGCTCGACGTCGAAGGAGTAAACGGATGCGAGCTCGAGAGCTCCCTCAGCGGGACGTTCCAGCGTCTGCTGCACGGCAGGATCGACCTCGGCAGCGACGATCGTGACGTAGCGTTCGAGATCTACGACGAGGCCATGCGCGCCGTCGTGACGACGCTGCACGACGGCGAGGAGGACGACGGGAACATCACCGTCGGCGGGATCATGGGCTTCATCGGCGGGGCCGAGGAGTTCACGGTCCGGGGCCTCGACCCGGACATGCCCGTCGAGGACTACCGCCTGGACCGGGTGACCGCGAGCACTCTCTACGCGAGATACGGGCTGACCTGAGCCGGGGCCCGCGGTATCGGCGCGCGGCGCCCGCCCGAGTCCTCCGCCGGCGGAGCCCGGTCCTGCTCCGTGCTCACCGGAGATCCTCCCTGCCCACCTCGACCACGACGTCCTCGACCAGCGTGACTCCGTCGCCCAGGTAGACGCCCTCCAGGTCCTCCTGCAGCGCGGCGAGCACAGGGTCGGTCCCGGACCCTGCCTGCAGGCTGCCGTGATAGCCGCCGGTCGGGTCCACGCCCTGCTCCGTGCGCAGCACCGACTCATGGGCGTTCTCGAGCGGGGAGGCCCCGCCGAGAGCGGGAGCCGGCGCCTCGAGCACCACCTCGCGGACGGCGGGGGAGGAGACGCGGCTGCCGTCGACCCGGTGCCCGGCCAGGTCCAGCAGCGGCACCGGATCGGCGATCCGCAGCGGCGCCGGCCAGGTCGCGGGATGCCGCAGCAGCAGGGACGGCTCGAGCGCGGAGCTGTGCGAGACGTTGACCGTGCTGGTCGAGGCCTGCGCCGGCACCACCGTCCCCACGGGGGACCCGACCGAGAAGCTGTGGGTGATGTCGTAGCTGCCCGGTGCTCCGTCGGCCCGGTTGACGCCGGGGTCCGCCGCGAGATGCGCGGCTGTCAGCCCGCCCTGCGAATGGCCCACGATCATCACCCGCGCTCCGTCGGGGATCCCTGCCGCGGCCATCGCCGTGCGGATATCGGCCATCGCCGCGGACTCCTGCCCGGCCATGGTCCGCAGGTTCGAGTCCCAGCCGGCGGAGTTCCCCTGCGGCCCCCAGGAATCGGGATCCCAGATCGGCGCGCCCCCGGTCGGCGGGGCGTGGACGATGAACGCCTCGCCCCCGTCCCGGCCTCGCACGGTCTGGATCCGCACTCGCCCCGCCGCGGCACCGTCCCGCTCGGCGTCGCCGGGGACTCCCGCGAGCGGTCGGCGGGCCTCGTCGTTCGCCGCGACGAGGTCGGCGAGGCTGCGCGGAGCCGTGCTCGAGGGGACCTCCACGACGGCGTGCACGGTGACGTCGGTGCGCGGGTCGAGGAGGCCGGTGTCCGTCACGGTCTCCGCCGGTGCGAGCGCGATCGCGCCGCTGAGGAGGAGGGTGCTCGCGCCGAGCTGGGCGAGGGTGGGGGCGTCCCCGCCCGCCGCCCAGTCCTCGAACATTCTGCCGAGGTGCCCGAGCTCGTCCCGGACCTGGTCGATCCCGTCCGGGGCGCCGCCGAGTCCGACCACGACGCCGGTGAGGTCCGCGGTGCCGAGCGCGACGCCGGCGCCGAGGGCGTCGGAGACGAGGGCGGCGGGTGCCGGAGCACGGAGGAGGGGGAGAGGCGCCGCGGCGGAAGGGCCCGTGAGGAGACGTCCTCCTGCTCCGGTGGGGGCGAGCGCACGGCCCGGGGAGGTCGCGCCGTGCCCGTCGGCCGCCGACGCCCGCTCCTGGGCCACGGCCTCGACGCGGAGCCGGCGGGCGAGGAGCCCCAGCCGCTCACCGGCCTCGCGCAGAGGGCCCCGGGACAGCAGGGACCAGCGGAGCCGGAAGGCGTCGGCGTCCGGGCCGTGCCAGGTCGCGGCGCCGACGGCGGCGTCGATTCCCTTGCACAGCCCCGCGACCCGGTCGGCGGCCGCCTCCATGCGGTCGGTCTGCAGGCGGCACCGTTCCGTGTCCATGCCGAGCATCTCGTCGGCCCCGTCCCCCATGCCGTCCCTCCCGTTCCCTCGCCCCGCCGGGCCCGTGGCCCGGCGTCCCTCGCCCCGACGGCGTCGGCGCTCGCGGTCAGGCTAGGGAGGCCGCGGCGGCGCACGAGCGGGGAAGGGGCGGGCTGTGGAGGACCGCGACGTGGGGAGGACCGGTCGCCCCGGGGCCCCGGCCGTCCGGCCCTCGTCGCCCGTGCCCCGGAGTCGTCCGGTCCCCGGGGTCGCCCGGTCCCGGGTCCCAGGCGCCCCTCGTACACTGATCCGGCCCGTCCCGCCCCGCATCCAGGAGCCGCAGTGCCCAGTTCTCCCCGCCCGGGTTCCTCCCGTCCGGCGATGTCCCCCGAGCTGCGGGAGGTCTATGCCGCGCTCCTCGAGCGCGCCCCGGAGAACCGCATCGAGCCGGACCTCAGCCGGATCCGCCGGGTGATGGAGCTGATGGGCGACCCCCAGAGCTCCTACCGCTCGATCCGCATCGCCGGCACCAACGGCAAGACCACCACCGCCCGGATCCTCGAGCGGATCCTGCGCGAGGCCGGGCTGCGCACGGGCCGCACGACGAGCCCCCACCTCCACTCGCCCACCGAGCGGATCGCGATCGACGGCGCGCCCATCGACGAGGAGGGCTTCCTCCAGGCCTACCGCGACGTGGAGCCCTTCGCGCAGATGGTCGACGCCGAGTCGCAGGCCGCCGGCGGCCCGCCGCTGACCTACTTCGAGTACCTCACCGCGATGGCCTTCCAGGCCTTCGCCTCCGCCCCCGTGGACGTGGCCGTGGTCGAGACCGGCCTCGGCGGCACCTGGGACGCGACCGGCGCGGTCGACCCCGACGTCGCAGTGATCACCCCGATCTCCCTGGACCACCAGGAGTACCTCGGCGACACGATCGCCGAGATCGCGGGGGAGAAGGCCGGGATCCTCACCTCCGAGGCGATCGCGGTCCTCGCCGAGCAGCCCTACCAGGACGCCGCCGACGTGCTGCGCGAGCGCGTGGCGGAGCTCGGCGCGGAGGCCTCCGTCGAGGGGCAGCAGATCGGCGTGCTCGCCCGCACCCCGGGCGTCGGCGGGCAGATGCTCTCGCTGCAGGGGATCGCCGGCCGCTACGAGGAGGTGTTCCTCTCCCTCCTCGGCGAGCACCAGGCCCGCAACGCCCTGCTCGCCGTCGCCGCCGCGGAGGCGCTGCTGGGCGGCGGCACCTCCCCGCTGGACGGCGAGCTGCTGCAGGCGGCGCTGTCGAGCGTCACCTCCCCGGGACGTGCCGAGGTGGTGCGCCAGGCGCCGACGGTGCTGCTGGACGCCGCGCACAACCCCGCCGGCGCCCTGACCCTCGTCGCGACCGTGCGCGAGAACTTCCGCTTCACCCGCACCATCGGCGTGGTCGGCATCCTCCGGGAGAAGGAGGCCGACGACATCCTCGAGGTGCTCGAGCCGCTGCTGGACGCCGTGGTCATCACCCGCTCCAGCTCCCCCCGCGCGATCCCCGCGGACCGCCTGGCCGACATCGCCCGCGAGATCTTCGAGGACGAGGACCGGGTGCTCGAGCAGGAGAGCCTGCCCGACGCGATCCAGATCGCGGTCGACCTCGCCGAGGCCGACGGCGACCAGTTCGGCGGCGTGGTCGTCGCCGGGTCCGTCACCCTCGCCGCCGAGGTCCGCGACCTGCTCGGCGTCCCCGAGGAGGTGTGAGAGAGATGGATCTCGACCTCACCCCCTCCACCCGCTCCCACGGCGCACAGCGGATGATCACCGCGACGGTGCTGGTGTGCGAGGCGCTCGTGGTCTTCTTCGCGGTGCTCGTCGCCCATCAGCTCGCCCCCGAGGACCGGGCCCTGACCTGGACCTGGGGACTCGTCACCGCGATCGCCCTGCTGCTGAACGGGGGGCTGCTCAGCCGCGGCGCCTGGGCCTACTGGCTCGCCCTCGCCCTCCAGATCCCGGCGATCCTGCTCGGTCTCCAGGTCGGGGCGATGTGGGTGATCGGCCTCGGCTTCGCGGCGATGCTCGCCTACGGCATCGTCAAGGGCCGCCAGCTGGACCGCGAAAAGGATGCCGTGGACGCGAGGCTGCTGGCCTCCGACGGGACGGACGAGCGCTGACATGGCCACGGCTGACCTGTGGGTACCCTAATCCCATGACCGCACAGCGCACTCTCGTCCTGCTCAAGCCCGACGCCGTCCAGCGCAGCCTGCGCGGCGAGATCGTCCGCCGCATCGAGGCGAAGGGATACGACATCGTCGCCCTCGCCCAGCGCACCGCCACCGCCGAGGAGCTCGCCGCCCACTACGCCGAGCACGAGGGCAAGCCCTTCTACCCCGGCCTCGTGGAGTACATGGGCTCCGCCCCGCTCGTCGCGCTCGTCGTCGAGGGCGTGAATGTCATCAAGGGCTTCCGCTCCCTGGCCGGCGCCACCAACCCCACCGAGGCCGCGCCCGGCACGATCCGCGGCGATCTCGCCTGCGAGCAGGACCTCCCCGTCATCCTGAACCTCGTCCACGGCTCCGACTCCGAGGAGTCCGCCGCGCGCGAGATCGGGATCTGGTTCCCGGAGCTCGGCTGAGCCCTGCGATCGGCGGGCCGTGCAGGCTCGTCGGTCCCCGCGGTCCCCGGTGACGCGCCGTCCAGGACGCTCCCGGGCACCGCGCCGTCGTCGGTGCACAATATGGGCATGCAGCTGCCCTTCGTCGTCGTGCTCTTCCTGATCCTCGCCGTGGTCCTGGCCGTCGTGATCCTGGTAGCCGTCGCGATGCCCCATCTGCGCCTCTCGCGCGAGGACGAGGACGGCACGGCCGCGGAGCACCCGCGCCACACCTCCCGCACCGGCCGCGGCTGACCTGCCCCGTCTATCGGGCCCCGGCGATGCAGGTCGCGCCCGGATCCGGGACTCACGCAGGGACGGCCCGGCGACGGCCCTAGACTGGCAGCTGTCCTCGCCGCATCGCCGGCTTCCCCGACCTCGGAGGTGACCCGTGGATCCCGATGCCCTACTCGCCCTGATCGCCGGAGGCGGCGGTGGTGTCGTCGTGCTCGGCGTCGGTGCCTGGGCCTACATCCGCAGCCGCGGCCGCTCGTCCTCCTCGAAGGACCACGACGAGCAGCGGGGCAATGAGGACTCCTCGAGGAGCGAGCCCGGCTCCACCACCGGCACCGCGACCGCGGTCAAGGAACGCCCCGCCGCCCCGACCTGGGAGGATACCCTCTCCGCCCCGGCCCCGAAGACCGCCGAGCGGCCCGCCGCGGGCGAGCAGGCGCCGGACGGTGCCGCTCCTGCCGAGAAGACCGCCCCCGCCGAGGATGTCCCCTTCGACCAGGAGGCGCCCGAGGCCCCCGCCGCGTCCGCACCTGTCGACGCCCCCGCCGGGACGGCACCGGCCGACACAGCCGGTCCCGGCACTGCGGAGCCCGGCACAGCGGAATCCGACACCGCCGGGACCGACACCGCCGCTCCGACGGAGACCGCCCCGACGGAGACCGCGCAGGCCGGGACCGCGCAGCCCGAGGCTCCTGCCGAGGACGGCACGGCGACCGCCCCCGCCGGCCCCGTCATCGAGACCCCCGAGGCACCCGATAGCCGCATGCTGCGGCTGCGCGAGCGGCTCTCCCGCTCCGGCGCCCTCGGCCGCGGCATCCTCACCCTCCTCACCCGCTCCACGGTCGACGAGGAGACCTGGGACGAGATCGAGGAGACGCTGCTGATGGCCGACCTCGGCCCGGCCGCGACCGACGAGATGCTCGAGAACCTCAAGCGGCGCATCCAGGTGCTCGGCACCGACGACGTGGCCGCCGTGCGCGAGGTGCTGCGCGAGGAGCTCGTCGCGCTCGTCGACCCGGACCTGGACCGCCGCCTCGCCGCGACCCGCCGCACCGCCGAGGACGGCACCGAGGTCCCCTCCGTGCTGCTCATGGTCGGCGTCAACGGCACCGGCAAGACCACCACCGTCGGCAAGCTCGCCCGCGTGCTCGTCGCCGCGGACCGCACCGTGGTGCTCGGCGCGGCCGACACCTTCCGCGCCGCTGCCGCCGACCAGCTCGAGACCTGGGGCTCCCGGGTGGGCGTGGACACCGTCCGCGCCGACCGCGACGGCGCCGACCCCGCCGCCGTCGCCTTCGACGCCGTGAAGAAGGGCATCGAGCAGGAGGTGGACGTGGTCATCATCGACACCGCCGGCCGCCTGCAGAACAAGAAGGGCCTGATGGACGAGCTCGGCAAGGTGCGCCGGGTCGCCGAGAAGGGCCTGCACGGCGACGAGGTCGCCGAGGTGCTGCTCGTCATCGACGCCACCACCGGCCAGAACGGCATGCAGCAGGCGAGGGTGTTCTCCGAGGCCGTGAACATCACCGGCATCGTGCTCACCAAGCTCGACGGCACCGCCAAGGGCGGCATCGTCGTCAACGTCCAGCGCGAGCTCGGCGTGCCCGTGAAGATGGTCGGCCTCGGCGAGGGCATGGACGACCTCACGCCCTTCGACCCGCACGGCTTCGTCGACGCGCTGCTGGAGGGCTGAACGACCAGGCCCCGCAGCACCCCGACGGCCCGGGCGATCCCCAGCGATCGCCCGGGCCGTCCCGCGTCTCAGGCGAAGTGGCTCTTCGCGATGATCCCGTGCACCCCGACGGTGCGGTCCACGACCTGGGAGACCGTGAAGTCCGCGGCGGCGGAGAGATAGGCGTAGGCGATCGCGCGGTCCATGCCGAGCTCCTGCTCCAGGAACTCCAGCGCGTTGACGACGGCCGTGCGCAGCGCGACGTCGAGGTCGCTGCCCTGGCCGTCGACCGAGCCGTCGGGATCGGACAGCCCGATCGGGATCCACGCGTCGGCGGTCTCCGCGAAGGGATAGCGGTGCGCGATCCGCGGCGCGTCCCCCTCGCCCTCCTTGCACACCGTCAGCCGGAAGGTGCCGCGCAGCGAGCCCTCCATGGCGGTCAGCGCCACCTCCCCGTCGCCCATCGCATGGTGCGGGTCGCCGACGTAGAACAGGGCGCCGGGGGCATGGACCGGCAGGTAGAACGTGGAGCCGGGGCCCAGCAGCCGGATGTCGATGTTGCCGCCCCCGAGGGTCGGCGGGATCGAGTTGGCGGAAGGGTCCGTGGGGGAGGAGGCCTCGGCGCGGGCGACGCCCATCATGCCCATGAAGGGTCTCAGCGGGAACCTGGCCGCCCCGCCGTCGTAGGACATCACGCCGTGTCCGTCCTCGATCGGGGTGAACACCGAGACGTTGCCCCAGGCCATCGGGTCGGCCGTGCCCCGGCCGTCCGTCGACGCCGCCGGCATCACCTGCTCGAGGGACGCTCCCTCCGGCGCGGCGCCGTCGGCGGTGAGCGCGAGCGCTCCCTTGCCGTGCCGGCTGGAGACCACGCCGTAGGGGACGCGGGGGACCGCCTCGAGGGTCTCGATCTTCAGAACGTCGCCGACCTCTGCGCCCTCGACGGCGATGGGTCCGGTGACCACGTGAGGGCCGTCGGCGGCGAAGTCGCGGGCGGTGCGGTCGTAGTCGGCGGCGATCGCGATCGCGTCCTCGAGCACCGAGCCGGCCTCCACGCCGTGCGCGCCGAAGAACTCCCGCGGGTCCCGCCCCTGGTCCTCGAGGATCCCCTCGTGAGAGACCGCATCGATCGTCACGGTCTCGCCGGAGCCGACGGTCAGCACCGGATCGGAGTGGACGGTGGGCACATAGCCCCACATCACCTGGTCCGTCTCCGAACCGAGGTAGTGGTCGCCGGGGATCTCTCCTCGTCCCGGCTGCAGGATCTGCCCGGCCCCGGAGGACGGCGTCGGATCTCCGGTCGCGGGCTCCCCGGACGACGGGGCGCAGGCCGACATCAGCGCGCCGCTCGCCCCCAGGGCCGCGGCGACCTGCAGCATCTGCCGTCGGCCCACCCCGCGTCGGAGCGTGGAGGCGGCATGCCGCGCGAAGCGGTCCGAGGAGAGGTCGTCGGTCGGCAGCGGGGTCGTCGATGGGGTCACGGGCGGGATCGTCTCCTCGAGGTCGTCCGCCGAGGGGCGGAGCGGAGTGCTCCCGCGACGCTGCGGAGGGCTCGGCGGGTGCCGTCGGGCCGACGCTAGGCGGCGGGCCCGGCGCGTGTCCTGCCCCGTTCCATGTCCCGGAACATCCGGTCACGGAACGGTCACGGCGACCCTCCCGCCTAGGCGATCCCCGGCTGAGCCCGCACTCTGAGGGCACGGCCCGCCCGGCCGTACGGCAGGTCGGCACCTCGATCCCGGCCGCCGGCCCTCCTCTGACTGGAGCCGCCATGGACTTCACCCTCGACACGGGGGCAACCGCCTGGATCCTCACCAGCGCTGCGCTCGTGCTGCTGATGACCCCCGGCCTGTCCCTCTTCTACGGAGGCATGGTGCGTGCCCGCACCGTGCTGAACATGATGCTGATGTCCTTCAGCGCCATCGCCGTGGTCGCGATCGCCTGGACCGTCGCCGGATACTCGATCGCCTTCGGCACCGACGTCGGCGGCCTGTTCGGGAGTCCGCTGGAGTTCCTGGGCCTGGCCGGCACCGACGACCAGTCCATCCTCGCCGAGAGCGGCGTGCCCTTCCTCGTCGCCGCAGGCTTCCAGATGACCTTCGCGATCATCTCCACCGCCCTGATCTCCGGCGCGATCGCCGACCGCGTCAAGCTCGGCACCTGGCTGGTCTTCGCCGCGCTGTGGGTGCTGATCGTGTACGCACCCCTGGCCCATATGGTCTGGGGCGGCGGCCTGCTCAGCGGCGACGGCCCCTTCGCCGCGATCGCCGAGCCGGTCGACTTCGCCGGCGGCACCGTGGTCCACATCAACGCCGGCGTCGCCGGTCTCGTGCTCGCCCTGGTTGTCGGAGCGCGCAAGGGCTTCGGCAAGGAGCCGATGAAGCCCCACAACCTGCCGCTGGTCATGCTCGGCGCGGCCCTGCTGTGGTTCGGCTGGTTCGGCTTCAACGGCGGCTCCGCCGGCACGGCCGACGGGACCGCGGGCCTGGCCTGGGTCAACACCACGGTGGCCACGGCGGGCGCCATGCTCGGCTGGGCCCTCGTGGAGCGGATCCGCGACAAGCACGTCACCTCGCTCGGCATGGCTTCGGGCGTCGTCGCCGGCCTGGTCGCGATCACCCCGGCCGCCGCCGCGCTCACGCCGCTCACCTCGATCGTGCTCGGTCTCGCGGCAGGTCTCGCCTGCGCACTCGCCGTCGGCCTGAAGTACCGCTTCGGCGTCGACGACTCGCTCGACGTGGTCGGCGTGCACCTGGTCGGCGGCCTCGTCGGCACCATCGGGATCGGCTTCCTCGCCGTGGACGGCGGTCTCCTCCTCGGCGGCGGCGTGAGCCTGCTGCTGGTCCAGACCCTCGTCGCGATCGTGGCCATGCTGATCTCCGCGGTGCTGACCCTCGCCATCGCCCTGGTCCTGAAGTACACGATGGGATGGAGGATCCCCGAGGCCGACGAGCGCGCCGGGATCGACATCACCCATCACGCCGAGGCCGGATACGATCTGGTCGGCGCCCTCGCCTCGCGCAGGGAACGCTCCTCGGCCCCCGCCTTCTCGCCCCGGGACCCCGGTCCCGAGCCCCGCAACCCGGCCCCCGTCGACGGGCCCGGCCCGGTCCGCGAGGCCGCCGGACCCGGCGCGGACGCCGCCGAAACGTCCACCCGTCCCGCCGTCGCAGGAGAGCCCCGATGAAGCTCATCACCGCCATCATCCAGCCGCACGCCCTGCAGGACGTCACCGACTCCCTGCGCGAGTACGGGGTGACGGGCCTGACCGTCACCGAGGTCGCCGGCTACGGCCGCCAGGGCGGCCACACCGAGGTCTACCGCGGCGCGGAGTACACCATCGACACCATCCCCAAGATCAAGGTCGAGGTGCTGGCCCTGGAGAGCGACGAGTCCGCGATCATCGACCTGATCCTCGCCGCCTCCCGCAGCGGGAGGATAGGCGACGGGAAGATCTGGACCACCGACGTCGGCACCGCGGTGCGCGTGCGCACCGGGGAACGGGGGGCGGATGCCCTCTGAGGAGCTCTCCTCCCGCCGGATCACCCAGGTGCTCCACGAGGGCTTCGCGGACCCCTCCGCCGGTCCCTCCCGCAGGCTCGCCCAGTCCGACCTCGTCGACGACTGGCTGCGCACCCTGTGGGAGCGGGCCGGCGAGGCCGTGCCCCGGGACGGCGGCGCGGCGCTCGCCGCGATCGGCTCGCTGGGCCGGCGCTCCCTCGGTCCCGCGAGCGACCTCGACCTGGTGCTGCTCGTGGACCCCGCCCGGGTGGGCGCCGAGCAGGCCGCCGCGCTCGCGGGAGCGCTGTGGTACCCGATCTGGGACTCCGGCACCTCCCTGGACCACTCGGTGCGCAGCCCCGAGGAGTGTGAGCATGTCGCCGCCGCCGACCTGCGCACGGCGATCGCGCTGCTGGACCTGCGGCACATCGCCGGGGACGCGCATCTCGTCGAGGACACCGCCGCCCGGGTCCGCGCCCGATGGCGGCGCGAGGCGCGCCGACGGGTCGGAGAGGTGGTCGACCTCGCCGCCGACCGCGACCGGCGCTACGGCTCCCTCGCCCACGCCACCGAGCCGAACCTCAAGTCCGACCGCGGCGGGCTGCGCGACATCACCGTGATCCGGGCGCTCGCCGAGAGCTGGCTGGCCGACCACGACCACGAGGTCGTCGACGCCGCCTCACGCACCCTCCGGGACGCGCGCGACGCGCTGCAGGCCGTGACCGGCGCCTCGGGCACCCGCCTGGGCCGCGCCGACCAGGACGCGGTCGCGGCGCTGACCGGGCACGCCACCGCCGACGACCACCACGCTGTCCTCGCCGACGCCGCCCGGGCCGTGACCTGGGAGCTGCACCGAGCCGTGCGCGCCGCGGAGGCCGCGATCGCGCCCGGCGGCAGCGCCACCCGCGGCGTCGGCACCGCGCGCCGTCCCGCCCTCGAGCGGCTCGGGCACGGCGTGATCGTGCAGGCCGGGGAGGTGTCCGTCGACCCGTCCTCCCGGGACCTGCTGCGGGACGTGGCCGCGGTGCGGCACGCTGCCACCACGGGGCTCCCGCTGGCCGAGGCGACCCTCGTCCGCATGGCGCAGGAGCCCGTGGCGCCCCTGCTGCCCGCCCAGCGCGACGTGCTCGTCGACGCCCTCGCCGGGGAGCACCTCGCCGACGCCTACGAGGCCCTCGACGTCAAGGGCGTGTTCTCCCGCTGGGTGCCGGGCTGGGCCGAGATCCGCAACCGGCCCCAGCGCTCGGCCGTGCACCGCTTCACCGTGGACCGCCACCAGATCGAGACCGTGCTCGAGGCGCAGCGCTTCCTGTCCCGCGTCAGCCGACCCGACCTGCTCCTGGTCACCGCCCTGCTGCACGACCTCGGCAAGCGCCCCGGGGCGCGGGACCACGCCGCCGAGGGCGCGCCGCTCGCCGAGACCGCGGCTCGGCACCTCGGCTTCGACAGGGCCGATGCCCGCACGATCGCGACCCTCGTGCGCGAGCACCTGACCCTGGTGGGCCTCGCCACCGGCCGCGACCTCGCCGACCCCACGACCCTGCGGGAGCTGCTGCGGGCGGTGGACGAGGACCTCGACACCCTCGAGCTGCTGCGCGCCCTGACCGAGGCCGACGCGATCGCCGCCGGCCCCTCGGCCTGGTCCACCTGGCGCGCCGACCTCGTCGACCACCTCACCGACCTCGGGCGCGACGCGCTGCGCGGCACCGAGACCGCGCCCCGCACCCGGCTGGCCCCGCAGCGCTCCGCCCAGGAGGCGGTGCTCGCCGCGGTGCGCCGCAGCGACAGCGCCCAGGTCATCTACCCCGCCCCGCTGGACGACGAGCCGATCTCGCAGCTCTGTCTCGGCGCCCCCGACGGCGCCGGGGTCTTCGCGGCGATGGCGCGGGTGCTGGTGCGGCTGCGCCTGGACGTGCACAGCGCCGTGGTCAGCACCCAGGACGGGATCGCCGTGAACACCTGGTGGGTCACCGGCACCCAGGCCGACCTCCCGCACCCCTCCGTGGTGCGTTCGGCCCTGGACCGGGAGCTGGCGCACCGGGACCGGGCCGACGCACGGGTGCTCGAGCTCCCGCCGGCCCCGCCGCTGCGGACCACCGAGGACGCCCCGGTGGTGACGCTGCTGCCCGGCGCCTCGCGCGAGGCGACCGTCGTGCAGGTCAACGCCCGCAACCGTCCCAGCCTCCTGGCCGACGTCACCGAGACGATCACTGTCCACGGGCTGCAGGTGCGCAGCGCCCACGTGATGACCCTCGGCCGGCGCGCGGTGGACGTGCTGTACCTGACCGATCAGCACGGCCGCGCCCTGGACCCGCCGACCGTCGGCCGGATCGTCGCGGCCCTGATGGACGCCGCCTCGACCTGAGCCGGCCGGGTCGGCGTCGCCGCGCAGGCTGGGCCGCGGCGCAGGCTCCGTCGCGACGCGGGGTCGGCGCCCTTCGCCGGGTCCGGCTCCCTCCGCCCGCCCCGCGGCGGCGCGGACTCAGCCCCCCGCGAGCTCGGCGCGCAGCAGCGCCGTCCCCGCGGCGAGCGCCCGCATCTTGCCCTGCGCGACGGTGCGGGACAGCGGCGCCATGCCGCAGTTCGTGCTCGGGCAGAGATTCTCCGGTTCCACGAAGGCGAGGGCCCGGCGGAGGGTGTCGGCGACCTCCTCGGGGGTCTCGACCTGCGGATCGGCGACGTCGATCGCGCCGAGCATCACCTTCTTGCCGCGCAGCAGCTCGACGAGCTCCATCGGGACGTGCGAGCCGCGGCTCTCGAGGGAGACCGTGTCGATCACCGAGTCGCGCAGCAGCGGGAAGGTCTCCTCGTACTGGCGCCACTCCGTGCCCAGGCTCGCCTTCCAGTCGGTGTTGGCCTTGATGCCGTAGCCGTAGCAGATGTGCACGACGGTCTCGGCGCGCAGCCCCTCGGCCGCCCGTTCGAGGACCTCCACGCCCCAGTCCCGCACGTCCTCGAAGAAGACGTTGAAGGCGGGCTCGTCGAACTGGATGATGTCCACGCCCGCCGCCTCCAGCTCCCGCGCCTCCTGGTTGAGGAGGGCCGCGAACTCCCGGGCGAGCTCCTCGCGGCTGCCGTAGTGCGCGTCGTACAGCGTGTCGATCATGGTCATCGGGCCGGGCAGCGCCCACTTGAGGGGCTTGTCCGTCCGCGTGCGGAGGGAGGCCGCGTCGTCGACGAAGACGGGCCGCTCACGACGCACCGGACCGACGACCGTCGGGACGCTCGCGTCGTAGCGGTCGCGGATGCGCACCGTCTCGCGACGTGCGAAGTCGACGCCGCTGAGATGCTCGATGAAGGTGGTCACGAAGTGCTGGCGGGTCTGCTCCCCGTCGCTGATCACGTCGAGGCCGGCGACGGCCTGCTCGGCCGCGGCGAGGTGCAGCGCATCGCGCCTGCCCTCGTCCAGCTCTGCGCCCTCGAGGCGCCAGGGGGACCAGAGCGTCTCGGGCTCGGAGAGCCACGAGGGCTTGGGGAGGCTGCCGACGATCGAGGTGGGGAGGAGGGTGCTCATCGGACGACCTCCTCGGCCAGCCACTGCTCGAGGTGCTCCTGGTGCGGCGCGATCAGCCGCTCCTGAATGAACCTGCCCTGGGTCACGCCGAGACGGCTGCGCTCCTCGCGGTCGTACACGATCCCCGTGTCCGCGTGGTCGGTGCTGCCCAGGCTCGGCCGGTACACCTCCCCGGCGCTCTCGCGGGCGTTGTAGATCTCGGGGCGATAGATCCGCTGGAAGGTCTCCATCGTGGCGATCGTGCCGATGAGCGCCAGGTCGGAGTGATCGGCGAGCAGATCGCCCTCGAAGTAGAACGCCAGCGGGGCGACGGCGCCGCGGGGCTTGAAGCACCGCACCTGCAGCCCCATCCGCGCGAAGTAGAGATCGGTGAGGGAGGAGCCGTCGGCCTCGTACTCGTCGCCGAGCACCGGATGCGGCGCGCCGATGCGGCGATAGGTCCGGCTGGTAGAGACGCTGATACAGACCACGGGCGGTCCGGCGAAGCGCTCGCGATAGGCGTCCGAGGAGATGAAGCGGCGGAAGAGCCTGCCGTGCAGCACGCCGAAGTCCTCCGGCACGCCGCCGCCGGATCCCGCGTCGCCCGCGGCCTGCTGATGGGCGGGCAGGCGCACGCTGAAGTCGTGGTCCCGCACGTAGGAGGAGAAGTTGTTCCCGGTGATCCCCGGCAGGCGCTCGCCGGTCGCGCGGTCCAGGATCCGCACGTCGAGCATCTCGATCAGCGGGAGCCCCTCACCGCCGTCGGCGGGTTCCGCCCCTGCGCCCAGGTGCAGGTCCGCCGAGACGATGTCGAGCTCCACGGCGTAGCGGTCCCCGCCGCCCGCGAGCTCGTTCGCGCGCTCGTCGATCATGCGCAGGGCGCGGCGGAGGTTCTCGCGGCGATGCTCCCCGCGGGCGAGGTTGGCGAAGTTCGTGGTGATCCGCGAGCCGCTCGAGGGGACGTAGTCCTCGTCGAAGCGGGTCGTGCGGATGCTGAAGGAGAAGTCGGTCGTCATCATGCCCCCGGTCGTCGTGGTGGGGCGAGCGTACGCAGGACCACCCACCATAGTGTCATCACGACACTTGGGGTCTCTTCATAGATGGCGCCTATGGTGGCGGATCGGTCCTGTCGGCGGGGCGCTCGCCATGGCGGGGACGGCCCGGTCGCAGGGGCTCCGGCGGCGGCGGAGCGGCCGCTACGACAGCGGCTCGACCCCGAAGCTCGCGACCACCTCGCGCATCTCGGCGACGAACCGCTCCGCCTGACCGGTCAGCGGCGCGGAGGCATGCCCGATCCAGCCGATCTCGATGCGCTCGTCCACCTCGAGCGGCACGGCCACGATGGACGGGTCCAGGTCGTCGGAGACGATGCCGGTGGAGATCGTGTAGCCGTCCAGCCCGATCATCAGGTTGAAGATCGTGGCCCGGTCGCTGACCCGGATGTCCTGCGCGGCCGAGCGCGTGGAGAGGATCTCCTCGGCGAAGTAGAAGGAGTTGTCGGTGCCCTGGTCGAAGGTGAGCCGGGGCAGGCCCTCGAGGTCCTCGAGAGTGACCCGTCGGCGGGAGGCCAGCGGGTTCGTGCGGGCGACGAAGATGTGCGGGCTCGCCAGGAACAGGGGAGTGAAGACGAGCTCGGAGTCGCGCAGCAGCTTGTCGATGACCTTGCGGTTGAAGTCACTGCGGTAGAGGACGCCGAGCTCGCTGCGCAGCGTCCGCACGTCCTCGATGATGTCCGCGGTGCGGGTCTCGCGCAGCGTGAACGCGTACTCCGCCGCCCCCGAGGCCTTCACCATCCGCACGAACGCCTCGACCACGAAGGAGTAGTGCTGCGCGGAGACCGCCAGCAGGCGGCGGGCCGGAGGGCGTCCCAGATAGCGGTGCTCGAGCAGCTCGGCCTGCTCGACCACCTGGCGGGCGTAGCCGAGGAACTCGATGCCGTCCTCGGTGAGGGCCGCACCGCGCACGGAGCGGCGCAGCAGCACGCGCCCCACCCGGCGCTCGAGGTCCTTCATCGCGGCGGACATCGTCGGCTGCGACACCTGGAGCAGGTCCGCCGCCGCGGTGATCGACCCCTCTGCGGCGACCTCGACGAAGTAGCGCAGCTGCTGCAGTGTGATCCCGTGCGCCGTCCCGACGCCCCCGCGTGCCATCGGTGCAGGTTAGCTCACCGTGGGCCGGGGGAGGGCTCGGGAGTGCGCGGCCCAGCCTCTACACTGGTGCGGTCCGACCGACCAAGGGGAAGCGCTTCGTGTTCAACAACCTCTCCGACCGCATCACAGAGTCGCTCAAGGGCCTGCGTGGCCACGGCCGCCTCAGCGAGGCGGACGTCGACAAGACGATCCGCGAAATCCGTCGAGCCCTGCTCGACGCCGACGTCGCGGTGTCCGTGGTGCGCACCTTCACCGCCGCGGTGCGCGAGCGCGCCCTCGGCGAGGAGGTCTCCAAGGCGCTCAACCCCGCCCAGCAGGTCGTCAAGATCGTCAACGACGAGCTGGTGCAGGTCCTCGGCGGCGAGGCCCGCGACCTGAACTGGTCGAAGAACCCGCCCACGGTCATCATGCTCGCCGGCCTCCAGGGCGCCGGCAAGACGACCCTCGCCGGCAAGCTCGCGCAGTGGATGAAGTCCGAGGGCCACACGCCGCTGCTGATCGCCGCGGACCTCCAGCGCCCCAACGCCGTGAACCAGCTGCAGATCGTCGGCGAGCGCGCGGGCGTGCCCGTCTTCGCCCCCGAGCCGGGCAACGGCGTGGGCGATCCGGTCCTGGTCGCGATGAACGGCGTCTCCACCGCGCAGTTCCAGCAGCACGACGTGGTCATCGTCGACACCGCCGGCCGCCTCGGCATCGACGAGGAGATGATGCAGCAGGCGCGGGACATCCGCGACGCCGTGGGTCCTCACGAGACCCTCTTCGTCGTCGACGCGATGATCGGCCAGGACGCCGCCCGGGTCGCCGAGGCGTTCCGCGACGGCGTCGGCTTCACCGGCGTGGTCCTCTCCAAGCTCGACGGCGACGCGCGCGGCGGTGCGGCGCTGTCCATCACCGGCGTCACCGAGCGCCCGATCCTCTTCGCGTCGACCGGCGAGAGCCTCGACGACTTCGAGCGCTTCCACCCGGACCGGATGGCCGGGCGCATCCTCGACATGGGCGACGTCATGACCCTGATCGAGCAGGCGGAGAAGGCCTTCGACCAGAAGGAGGCCGAGAAGACCGCGGCGAAGCTCGCCTCGGGCGAGGACTTCACCCTCGACGACTTCCTGAACCAGATGCAGCAGCTCAAGAACATGGGCAGCATCAAGAAGATGCTCGGCATGCTGCCGAACATGGGGCAGTACCGCGAGGCGCTGGACAACTTCGACGAGTCCGAGATCGGGAGGATCGAGGCGATCATCCGCTCGATGACCCCCGAGGAGCGCAGCAACCCCAAGATCATCAACGGCTCGCGCCGCAACCGCATCGCCCGGGGCTCCGGCACCACCGTCCAGCAGATCAACCAGCTGCTCGAGCGGTTCAAGCAGGCCCAGCAGATGATGCGCACCATGGGCCGCGGCATGGCCGGCGGCGGCGGCGGAGGCATGCCGGGGATGCCCGGCGGTCCCGGCATGGGCATGGGCAAGAAGTCTCGCGGCCGGCAGGCCCCGCAGCGCCCCCAGGGCAAGAAGTCGAAGTCGAAGAACCCCGCCAAGGCCGCGCGCGAGCAGGCCGAGGCCGCCAAGCGCGCCGCGGAGGGCGGTGGCCAGGGCGGCTCCGCCTTCGGCGCGGGGGCCGCGAAGGGCGGCCAGGGTGGCGGTCAGCCGGACCTGTCCGACTTCGACCCCAGCCAGCTCCCGCCCGAGATGCAGAAGCTCCTCGGCGGCAAGTGACCCCGCGGCGCTGAGTGCCCTCCGGGCGCGGCGCCGGCTGGCAGTTCGACCTCCGGTACCAGTTCCGCCCGGCACTTCGACGCCCGGTACCGGTCACGCCGGGTTGTTCGACGCCCGGTACCAGTTACGCGGAGTTGTTCGACGCCCGGTACCGGTTTTCCGGTACCTCCCGTCGAACAACTGCACAGAGTCGGCCAGGGGCACGCCGGCACTGACGCGATCCGCGAGCTCCGTGCGGGACGACCGTTCCTCCCCACAGCGTGGTCGTCCCCAGCATCGACCGGAGCCGGTGCCGGGTGACGTGAGAGAGCTACGGTCCCGGCCATGGGACTGAGACCGGAGGATCTGCAGCGGGGCGAGGTGTACCGACGCGAGTGGCTCCTCGAGCACGGGATGCACCGGCGCCATCTCCACTCGCCCGCGATGACCCGCGTGCTCCCTACCTTCTACACGCGCACCGACCACCCGGCCGACCTTCGACGGGTGGTCCTCGCGGCTCAGGAGCTCCTCGGGTGCCCGTCGGTCGTCTCGGGGGCGACCGCCGCCGAGCTGTTCGGTGTCCGTCTGCCCCGGCGGGCTCGACGAGAGGGCGGTGCGCGCGTGCACCTGAGCACCAGCGAGGGCAGCTCCCCGCGGCGCAGCGAGACGCTCGTCGTCCATCGGCGCGCCGCGTCCCCGACCGTCGACCTCCACGGCGTGACCATGGTCGATCCGCTGACAGCGCTGCAGGAGATCGCCGTCGGCCTCACGCTCGACGAGCTCGTCATCGCCGTCGACTCGCTGGTCGCGGACCGCTTCGGGACTGCATGGCGCATCCCTATGACCGAGGTGAGAGAGCGGGCCGGCAAGGCACGCGGCCGCGGGGCATCACGGCTGAGGGACGCCGTCGCGCTGGCCCGGGAGCGCGTCTGGTCTCCGCAGGAGACTCAGATGCATCTGCTGCTGATGCGGTGCGGACGGCCCGTCACCGCGATGAACCACGAGGTGGTCGACCCCACGACCGGCATCGTCTACTACGCCGACCTCGCCTATCCGGATCGGCGCATCGCCATCGAGTACGACGGCGGCGACCACCTGACGAGCCCTGACCGGGTGAAGCACGATCACCACAAGAGCGCCGTGCTGACCGCCGAGGGGTGGACGGTCATCCGGGTGCACGCGGAGGACCTCCACGAGCCGACCGACTTCTTCCTTCGCCTCGATGCCGCGTGGGGTGCAGAGGCCGCGTAGTCATCGACATGGGGCTGAACTTCTCCGTCGACGCCGACGCCTGTCGCTCTGGCCGAGTCCAGCTGCACGTGCCGTGCCCCGCTGTTCGAGGCCGAACCCGGTGGGACGCCTCGGTCCCGGTCCCGGATCGATAGGCTCGGCGGCATGAGCACCACCGATGTCGCCGAGGCCACCGCACCGATCCTCCGCCTGCGCGGACCGATCCTGCTCGGCGCCGAGGAGGAGGTCGACGGCGCCTGGGTCGTCGGCGGCCGGATCCACCACGAGAAGCCCGAGCTTCCCGCCGGCGCGGAGGTCCGCGAGATCGACGGCTTCGTGATCCCCGGACTCGCCGATCTGCACTGCCACCTCGGCATCGCCGACGGGGGAGGGGGCACCACCCTGGCCGAGGCGCGCGAGCAGGCCCTCGTCGACCGCGACTCCGGGGTGCTGCTGATCCGCGACGCCGGCTCGATCATCGACAACTCCCCGCTGCAGCAGCAGGACGACCTGCCGCGGCTGATCCGCTGCGGCCGCCATCTCGCCCGCACCCGCCGCTACCTGATCGGCTACGCCGACGAGCTCGAGCCCGAAGACCTGCCCGCCGCCGTCACCCGCGAGGCCGGCCGCGGGGACGGCTGGGTCAAGCTCGTCGGCGACTGGATCGACCGCGGCGTCGGCGATCTGACCCCGTGCTGGGAGGCGCAGGACTTCGTCGCCGCGGCCGACGCCGCCCACGCCGCGGGCGCCCGGATTACCACCCACACCTTCGACGAGGAGACCCTCCCGCTCGTGCTCGACGCGGGCTTCGACTGCCTCGAGCACGCCACGGGCCTGACCGACGAGACGATCCGCCGTGTCGCCGAGGCGGGAATCCCGGTGGTGACCACGCTGGTGAACGTCGACGAGTTCGAGACCTACGCCTCCCAGGGCGAGAAGAAGTTCCCCGCCTATGCCGCGCACATGCGCCGTCTGCGCGCCGACCGCTACGACCGCACCCGCGACGCCCATGACGCCGGGGTCCCGCTGCTGGTCGGCACCGATTCCGGGGGAGTGCTCGGCCACGGCATCATCCACGACGAGCTCGACGAGCTCGACGCCGCCGGGCTTTCCGCGATCGAGATCCTCGAGGCCGCGGCCTGGGCACCCCGCCGCTTCCTCGGCGTCCCCGGGCTCGAGGACGGCGCCCCGGCTGACCTGCTCGTCGCCCCCTCCGACCCGCGCGAGGACCATCGGATCCTGCGCGAGCGCAGCCACGTGGTGCTCGGCGGTCGAGTGGTCGCGTGACCTGACCGTCCGAGCGGCCTACCGACAGGAATCGTCGCGGCCGGCCGAGCCGGCCGAGCCGGGCGGCCGGACGAGCGGGACGGGTCTGGCCCGGCCGACGGACGGAACCCCGCCGTCCGAGCGGCGCCGGCCGCAGGGCCCGAACCAGGCAGAGCGGACGACCTCGCGCCGTTCGACCGCGTCACGCGGTGATCCAGGGCACACGACCGTTATCGTGCCTGGATGCACCCCGACGACGCAGAGCAGCCCACCGGATCGCAGCCCGCCGGCCGACGACGCGCCGTGCGCGGCTCCGCTCCCGACCCCGCCGCGGACGGCCCGTCCGATGCTCCGCAGGATCCCGGCGCCGGCGCCGAAGCCGG
The DNA here is from genome assembly GCF_001613775.1 of Brachybacterium sp. sponge. Classification (NCBI taxonomy): domain Bacteria; kingdom Bacillati; phylum Actinomycetota; class Actinomycetes; order Micrococcales; family Dermabacteraceae; genus Brachybacterium; species Brachybacterium sp. sponge. The sequence continues at coordinate 640,134 of NZ_LRMP01000002.1, forward strand.
TGCCGCCGCCGAGGACGCCCAGGGCGCGCCGCCGCGCTGGAAGCTCGTCGGCCCGGGCCTCGTCGTCGCCGCGACCGGCATCGGCGCCGGCGACCTCGTCGCGACCCTGGTCGCCGGCTCCCGCTACGGCTACGCGCTCCTGTGGGCCGCGGTCGCCGGCGTGATCATCAAGATCGTGCTGGTCGAGGGAGCGGGGCGCTGGACCCTCGCCACCGGCCACTCGATCTTCGAGGGCTGGCGCCGCGTGGGCCGCTGGACCTCCTGGTACTTCGGCCCGTACATCATGATCTGGGGCTTCGTGTACGGCGCGACAGCGATGAGCGCCTCCGCCCTCCCGCTCGCGGCCCTCGTCCCGCAGCTGCCCGTGCTCGGGGGCATCGGCTGGATCGCGGACATGCCGTTCATCGTCTACGCGATCCTCTCCGGGCTGATCGGCGCGGGGCTCGTCTGGGTGGGGCGCTACCACGCGCTCGAGAAGATCGTCGCGGTGCTCGTTGGCCTGATGTTCCTGACCGTCGTGGGCGCCGCCGTGGTCACCCTCCCGAACCTCGGCGAGGTGCTCGGCGGGCTCGTGCCCCGCATCCCCGAGGGAGGGCTCGTCTACACGCTGTCCATCGCCGGAGGCGTCGGCGGCACGATCACGCTGGCCGCCTACGGCTACTGGCTGAAGGAGAAGGGGTGGTCGACGCCGCGGTGGATGCGGGTGATGCGGATCGACAACGCGATGGCGTACGTCATCTCCGGCATCTTCGTGATCGCCATGCTGGTCGTCGGCGCGGAGCTGCTGTACTCCTCCTCGATCGCGATCGACGAGGGTGACCGGGGCCTGCTCGACCTCGCCGAGGTGCTCGCCTCCCGCTACGGCACCGCCTTCAGCTGGATCTTCCTGATCGGCTTCTGGGCCTCGTCCTTCTCCTCCGTGCTCGGAGTGTGGAACGGCGTTTCGGTGATGTTCGCGGACTTCTGGGGGCACGTGCGCGGCAAGGCCGAGGAGCATCCCGACCGCGGGATCGGCGGGAAGTACTACCGCTTCTACGTGCTGTGGCTGACCTTCCCACCGATGCTGCTGCTCCTGCTCGGAAAGCCGGTGCAGGTGATCATCGCCTACGGTGTCCTCGGCGCGTTCTTCATGCCCTTCCTCGCGATCACGCTGCTGGTGCTGATGAACTCGTCGCACATGCCGCACCGGTGGCGCAACGGGCCGATCCTGAACATCGCGCTCGGGGTGGTGACGCTGCTGTTCGTGGTGCTCGGTGCGAACCAGCTGATCGAGGCGTTCTCCGGCTGAGGCCGACGGCCCCGTCTGCCCGGCGCGCCGAGGTCGGCCCCGCCCTTCGGACCGTTGTGCCCCGCCGCACAGGACGCGGGGTGGAACGGGGGAGGGGATCCCTGGCATAATCGTGCGCTGTATGCGTCCGGGCCGGCCCTCTACCCGTCCGGGAGCGACACCCCGAGAACCGTCAGCGCCCGCATCACCCCACAGGCTGCGGCGGGACTCACCCGAACATCCCTGAAGGAGAGTCCACCCACGTGGCTGTCAAGATCCGTCTGAAGCGCATGGGCAAGATCCGTGCACCGTTCTACCGCGTCGTGGTCGCCGATTCGCGCAAGAAGCGCGACGGCGCCGTGATCGAGGAGATCGGCAAGTACCACCCCACCGAGAACCCCTCGGTCATCGAGATCGACTCCGAGCGCGCCCAGTACTGGCTGGGCGTCGGCGCGCAGCCGTCCGAGCAGGTCGCTGCGCTGCTGAAGGTCACCGGCGACTGGGCGAAGTTCAAGGGCGAGGGCGACGCCGCCGGCTCCCTGCAGACCGCCGAGGCCAAGCAGACCGCCGAGGAGCGGATCGCGGAGGCCGACAAGGCCGCCTCCGAGTCCCGCGAGGGCGCGAAGAAGGCCAAGGAGTCCGAGAAGTCCGAGGAGTCCGAGACCCTCGAGGCCGGCTCCGAGGAGGCTCCGGCCGAGGGCGAGACCACCGAGGACGCCGAGGCCGCGGCGACCGACGAGGCCTGAGATGAGCGCCCGCGCCGAAGCGCTCGATCATCTGGTACGCGGCATCGTCGATGACCCCGACGCCGTGCGCGTCACGGAGAAGTCCACGCGTCGCGGCCCGCTGCTCGAGGTCCGGGTCGGCGCCGCCGACCTGGGACGCGTCATCGGCCGGTCCGGCCGCACCGCCCGTGCACTGCGCACGGTCACCGCGGCCCTCTCCGAGGACGACGTGCGGGTCGACATCGTCGACGTCGACCGTCGCTGAGGTGCCCCGCAGGCCCCTGAGGAGCGGCGCTGCCGAGCGGACCGTGAGGTCCCGGCAGCGCCGCTCCTCGTCGTCCGGGGGTCGAGCCCGCGCACACCGCGCCGCCCTCCCCGGCGCTGCCCTCGTCCTCGCGCTCGGCGGCTGTGCGACCGAGGGCCCCGGCGAGGAGCCGGAGGCGCCGTCGGCCGCGTCCGAGGAGGCGGACGCCGATCCCGCCCTCACCGCGGCCTGCACCGGCTTCTGGGGAGACCCCGAGTATGCGCGGCCGCTCTCCCGCGAGGTCCTCGACCGTGCCGGGAGCGCACCGGAGGTCGGCCCCTCCGATCCCGGCTTCTACGCCATGACCGGCGACGACGTCGAGGACCTCTTCGCCGACGCGCCCGAGGGTGCTCGAGCGGCCGCGACGGAGCTGGCCGACTGGTTCCGCACCCAGCCCGAACGCGGCGCCGAGGCCGACCGCGACACCTTCGCCGACGCGTTCGAAGGCGTCGCCGCCGCCTGCCAGGACGTCTCCGCCGCGGCGCTCTGGGCCGCCGGGGGAGGGGAAGCAGGCACCAAGCCCGCCGCTCTCGTCTGCGCCGACGTCTTCGACACCCCCGGCACCCTCACCCACTTCGCGAACTCGAACGTCCTGACCTCCAACATGTTCAAGCTCGTCGGCCTCTCCCCGCGCGAGGTCCCCTCCGACCGCACCGACGACCTCCGCGCGACCGCCGAGCTGCTGGACGCGCAGATCACCGTCGTGGACGACGACGCCGTGCGCACCGCCCTCGAGCAGGTCCGCGCCCCCTTCGCCGACGCCCTGGACGGCGACACCTGGTCCGACGGGCTCCAGGACCCGCTCGACCAGCTCTCGACCGCCTGCGCCGCGCAGGGCTACCACGCCCCGGCGCCCGCCGAGGAGGGAGGCGACGCCGTCGTCGGCGCCCCCGCCCCGGCAGATCCCTCCGCCCCGGCAGCTGCCGACGGCCCGGCCGACGGCTCTCCCGCCCACTTCGCAGCCCTTCCCGCCTTCTCGAACGGAGCTACCTCATGAGCACCCTCGACGTGATCGTCGCGACGATCGGCCGCGCCCACGGCCTGCGCGGCGAGGTCGCCCTCGTCCTGCGCACCGACCAGCCCGAGGAGCGCCTGAGCCCCGGCACCGCGTTCCAGGTCGAGGTCGCCGGTCGCTCCCGCACCCTCACCGTGGCCCGCACCCGCCTCCAGCAGGAGCGCTGGTACGCGAGCTTCGAGGAGGTCACGGACCGCACCGACGCCGAGTCGCTGCGCGGGGTGGACCTCGAGCTCGCGGTCGACGCCGAGGAGGAGGCCGCCGAGGACCCCGACGCCTGGTATCCCGCGCAGCTCAAGGGCCTCGCCGTCCGTCACGTCGACGGTCGCGAGCTCGGCGTGGTCGCGGGCGTGGACCACTACCCGGCGCAGGACCTCCTCGTCGTGCGCACCCCCGACCGGCGACGCGTGCAGCTGCCGCTGGTCGAGCAGCTCGTGCCCGAGGTCGACCTCGAGGCCGGCGTCGTCATCGCCGACCCGCCCGGCGGGCTGTTCGACGCGCTGCCCGAGGACGAGCAGGGCCCCGAGCCGGAGACCTCCGGCCCTGCCCGGACGGAGCGCTGAGCCCGCCGTGCGCATCGACGTCCTCACCATCTTCCCCGAGTACCTCGCCCCGCTCGAGCTCTCCCTCATCGGCAAGGCGCGACGCGACGGGCTCGTGGACCTGCACGTCCACGACCTGCGCAGCTGGACCCACGACCGCCACCGCACCGTGGACGACACCCCGCTCGGCGGCGGTGCCGGCATGGTGATGAAGCCCGAGCCGTGGGCGGAGGCCTTCGCCGCCGTGCGCGCCGAGGGACAGGCGGCGCTCGGCGCCGACACCGAGCCGCTGATCATCTTCCCCAACCCCGCCGGCACCCCCTTCGCCCAGGCCACCGCCCAGGAATGGTCCGAGTGCGAATGGCTGGTCCTCGCCTGCGGCCGCTACGAGGGGATCGACGAGCGGGTCTACGAGCACCTCGCCGACATCGGCTGCGAGGTCCACCTCGCCTCCCTCGGCGACTACGTGCTCAACGGCGGCGAGGTCGCGGTCCTCGCGATCACCGAGGCCGTGGTGCGGCTCGTCCCGGGCGTGGTCGGCAACGCCGAGTCCCTCGTCGAGGAGTCCCACTCCGACGGGCTGCTCGAGTACCCGCTCTACACCCGCCCCGCCCGCTGGGAGGACCCGGCCGGGGTGGTGCGGGAGGCGCCCGCGATCCTGCTCTCCGGCGACCACGGGAAGATCGCCGCCTGGCGGCGCGAGCAGTCGCTCGAGCGCACCCGGCAGCGCCGCCCCGATCTGCTCGACGAGGCCTGAGAGCGCCGTCCGGCCGCCGTCCGGCGCTCCGAGGACGCCGCGCCCGCGCCCCGGACGTGAGCGATCCGACAGCCCTCCACGGTGATCACCGGCACGAACGCCCCCGCGCGGGCTTGCCGCTCGATCCCGTGCGCTGGCAGAATGACCCCTCGTGCGCACCGCGCGCCTCTCTGCCTCAGGGGAGGGCGCATCACGCGGTCGGGCAGGTCCGTGGCGATGGGAGTCGCCGCCAGAGGCCCAGCACACCGGCACGGGGAGCCAGCTCCCCGCCGGATCGACGGTTCATGACGGGTCGCCCGCGAGGCGGCCCGACGAACGAGGCCGACGACCTGAGGCGGAGGCCAGGAGAGAGACATGCAGAAGCTCGACGAGCTCGACAAGGCGTCCCTGCGCGAGGACGTCCCCGCCTTCCGCGCCGGCGACAACGTCAAGGTGCACGTGAAGGTCATCGAGGGCAACCGCTCCCGAATCCAGGTCTTCCAGGGCTACGTCATCGGCCGCCAGGGCCACGGCGTGGGCGAGACCTTCCGCGTCCGCAAGATCTCCTTCGGCGTCGGCGTGGAGCGCGTGTTCCCCGTGCACGCCCCGACGGTCGACAAGATCGAGGTCGTCACCCGCGGTGACGTCCGCCGCGCGAAGCTGTACTACCTGCGCAACCTCACGGGCAAGAAGGCCCGCATCAAGGAGAAGCGCGACCACTCCTGATCCGCTCCCGGATCCCAGGATCACCCGCGTGAGCGCGGCGAGACGGCGACGGCCCCACCCGGTGGTGGCCGTCGCCGTCTGCGTCGTGCTGGCGCTGCTCGCGGTGCTTGCCCTGCGGCACTTCGTGGTCCAGCCCTTCCGCGTCCCGTCGGCCTCCATGGCCCCGACCCTCGAGGCCGGGGACGTGCTCCTGGCCGACCGCACGAGCGCCGGCGAGGCCGAGCGCGGGGACGTGGTCGTCTTCGACGGGAGGGGATACTTCGCCCCGTCGGCGGAGGACGGCGACCGCTACTGGGTCAAGCGGGTGATCGCCGTCGGCGGCGACTCCATCGCCTGCTGCGGCGACGACGGCGCCCTGCTGCTGAACGGCGAGGCGCTGGAGGAGCCCTACCTGCCGGGCGGCACGGCCCCCAGCACCACCGAGTTCGACCTCGTCGTCCCCGAGGGGCGCATGTTCGTGCTCGGCGACAACCGTCCCGACTCCACCGACTCCCGACACCTGCTCGGCGCCCCCGGCGGCGGGATGATCCCCGTGGATCGGGTGGTCGGCAGGGTCGAGCGGATCGTGTGGCCACCACCTCGTGGCGGCTCCCTCTGACTCCCAGCCCCCAGCGGCTATCCTTGCCGCGATGAATGCGTCCGACGAGAACCGCCGAGCTGGCTCCCCGACCGGGGACCCCGCTCCCGCCGAGGACGCCGCGCCCGCGACGACCGCGTCCGAGGGCAGCGCCCCGCAGGGCGACGACCGCCCCGCGTCGCCGGACCGCCCCGACGCCGAGGGTCGCACCCACCGCCGCAGGCAGCGGATGCCGCTGTGGCTGGACACCCTCGTGACCATGGTGGTCGCGCTGGTCATCGCCGTGCTCGTGAAGACCTTCCTGATCCAGCCGTTCTACATCCCCTCCGCCTCGATGAACCCCACGCTGCTGGAGGACGACAAGATCATCGTCTCCAAGCTCAGCCCTGGGGTGTTCGACCTCGAGCGCGGCGACGTCATCGTCTTCGAGGACCCGGCGGACTGGATCCCCGGCGACGCGACCGAGAACCCCACCCCCCGGGTGCGGGTCATGATGGCTCTGTCCCTCGTGGGACTCGCCCCCGACCCCTCCCAGGACCACCTGGTCAAGCGGCTGATCGGCCTGCCCGGCGATCACGTGATGTGCGAGGAGGAGGGCGCCGCCCTGCAGGTCAACGGCACCACCCTCGACGAGCCGTACATCAACCCGGAGACCCCCGCCTGCCAGGCGGCCTTCGACGTCACCGTCCCCGACGACAAGGTCTGGGTGATGGGCGACAACCGCTACGCCTCCGCGGACTCCGCCTGGCACGAGGTGCAGGGCGACGGCGGCTTCGTCGACGAGTCGGACATCACCGGCCGCGCCGAGGTCGTGTTCTGGCCCGCGAGCCGCTGGACCGGCCTCGGGGACGGGTCGGACGCGTTCGCCGACGTGCCCGACCAGCCGTGACCGCCCCCGCACCGACCCTCGACCTCGAACGCGAGCTCGCCCGCCGCGCGGGCCGCGGGCGCCGAGTCGTGGTGGGGCTGGACGAGGTGGGCCGAGGCGCCCTCGCCGGCCCCGTCGCCGTCGGCGCGGTCGCCCTCGAGATCACCGACGGCGAGGTCGCACCTCTGCCCGACGGGGTGAGGGACTCCAAGAAGCTCACCGCCCGCCGCCGCGAGGCGCTCGTCGCCCCGATCCGCGAGTCGGCGCTGGCCGGCGCCGTGGGCTGGGCGGAGGCGTACGAGGTCGACGAGATCGGGATCATGGCCGCCCTGACCCGCGCCGCGCTGCGCGCCCTCGAGGGGCTCGGTGTCGAGGCCGACGCGCTGCTGCTCGACGGGGACGCGGACGTGCTCACCCCGGCGCTGACCGCCGCGGAGCGCCCCGCGCCGCTGGTCCAGCTGCGGGTCGCCGCCGACCGGGACTGCGCGAGCGTGTCCGCGGCGAGCATCCTCGCGAAGGTCGCACGGGACGCGCGGATGGTCGAGCTGGACGCGGAGGCCCCCGAGTACGGCTGGGTCTCGAACAAGGGCTACGGCGCCGCGGTGCACCGCGCGGCGATCGACCGGATCGGCGTGCACGAGCACCATCGCCGCAGCTGGCGACTCGGCTCCGCGCCTGCCGCCGCCCGCACCGCCCGCCCCGGTCCGGCACCCGCCGCGGGCACCGGCCCGACGCCCGGCTCCGCTGGCGTACTGTGGGAGGGCCCGTGGAGCCCGCAGGACGAGGAGGAGCGCCGATGAGCAGCCAGGATCTCGAGAACTACGAGTCCGACCTCGAGCTCCAGCTCTTCCGTGAGTACCGCGACGTGGTCAGCCTGTTCACGTACGTCGTGGAGACGGAGCGCCGCTTCTACCTCGCCAACCAGGTGGACCTGCAGGTCCGCTCCGGCGGCGGCGAGGTGTTCTACGAGCTGCGCCTGGCGGACGTGTGGGTGTGGGACATCTACCGCTCCAACCGCTTCGTGCGCTCGGTGCGGGTGGTGACCTTCAAGGACGTCAACATCGAGGAGCTCAACAAGCAGGACATCTCCCTGCCCTGAGCCCGGGGCGCGGCCCTCCGACGCCGCGCGACCTCTCCTCCACAGCGCCCCGTCGTCCCCAGGATCTCGGGGCCGCTTCCCCGCCCGGGACGCTCCGGCGAGGCTGACGGGCATGAACAGCCTCGCTCCCGTCCCCGGCACCCCGCCCGCCTCCCGCCCCACCGACAGGCCCCGCCCGGCCCCGGCACCGCCCCGCGTGCGGGAGATGACCACCCTCGAGCTCGGACGCGCCGGGGAGGACCTCGCCGCCGACCACCTGGTGGCGTGCGGCTGGCAGATCGTGGAGCGGAACCTGCGGCTCGAGCACGGCGAGCTGGACATCGTCGCCCTCGCGCACACGACCCTCGTCTTCGTCGAGGTCAAGACCCGCCGCTCCTTCGTCACCGGGGTGCCGCAGGCCGCCGTCACCCCCGCGAAGCTGCGCAGGCTGCGCCGGCTGGCGGGGGAGTACCTCATGGAGCGCTCGACCCCGCACCGCGACGTGCGGATCGACGTGATCGCCGTGTACGCCCACCTGGACGGGGTCTTCTCCCTCGAGCACCTCGAAGGGGTGTACTGAGATGGGCCAGGCGCGCACCCTCTCGATCAGCCTCACCGGCCTCGAGGGCACCCTGGTCGAGGTCGAGGCCGACGTCTCCCCGGGCCTGCCCGCGTTCTCGCTCGTGGGCCTGCCGGACTCCTCCACCCTCCAGGCCAAGGACCGGGTCCGCGCCGCCGCGGCCCGCAGCGGCCTCCGCCTCGCTCAGCGCCGGATCACCGTGAACATGACCCCGGCCTGGCAGCCCAAGCACGGCTCCGGCTTCGACCTCGCGATCGCGCTCGCGGTCCTCGACGCGCAGGGCGACCTGCTCACCCACGTCCCCTCCGACACCGTGCTGCTCGGCGAGCTCGGGCTGGACGGGAGGCTGCGTCCGATCCCCGGGGTGCTGCCCGCCCTGCTCGCCGCCCGCGGCCTGGGGCTCTCCCGCGCCGTGGTCCCCGAGGCGAACCTCGCCGAGGCCCGACTCGTGGGCGGCATCGAGGTCGATGCGGCGCCCGACCTCACCACCCTCCTGCATCGCTTCGGCGCGGACGTCCCGCCGTCCCCCGCCCGCGAGCCGCTGCCCGCGGGCGCCGCGGTGGAGCGGGGCGCGGGCAGCACGGTCGACTTCGCCGACGTGATCGGCCAGGAGCAGGCCCGCCGTGCCGCGGAGGTGGCCGCCGCAGGCGCCCACCACCTGCTGCTGCAGGGACCGCCCGGCGCCGGCAAGACGATGATCGCCGCGCGCCTGCCCGGCATCCTGCCCGAGCTCAGCACCGAGGACGCCCTGGAAGTCTCCGCCGTGCACTCGCTCGACGGCCGCTTCGACGCCCGCGACGGCCTCCTGCGCACCCCGCCGCTGGAGAGCCCCCACCACACCGCCACCGCCGCCGCGATCGTCGGCGGGGGAGGAGGACTCGCCCGGCCCGGCGCGATCTCCCGTGCCCACTGCGGGGTGCTCTTCCTCGACGAGGCGCCTGAGTTCTCCGCCCGCGTGCTCGAGGCGCTGCGCGAACCCCTGGAGACCGGGGACATCACCCTGCACCGGGCACGCGGGGTCACCCGCTACCCGGCCCGCTTCCAGCTGGTACTGGCCGCGAACCCCTGCCCCTGCGGGAACGCCTGGGGCAAGGGCGAGAAGTGCACCTGCACCCCGCTGCAGCGCCGCCGCTACCTCTCCCGGCTCTCCGGCCCCGTGATGGACCGGATCGACATGCGCGTGGACGTCGGACCGGTGGACCTCCACCTCAGCGGCACCGAGCCCGCCGAGCCCAGCGCCGCGATCGCCGCCCGCGTCGGCCGGGCCCGCACCCGCCAGGCCCGCCGCTACGAGGGACGCGGCTGGAGCACCAACGCCCACCTGCCCGGCCCGCTGCTGCGCACCGAGTTCGCCCCCGCCCCGGTGGACCTCGCGCTGCTGCGCCACTCCCTCAGCCAGGGCCGGCTGACCCTGCGCGGCTACGACCGCGTGCTGCGCCTGGCCTGGACCCTCGCCGACCTCGGCGGCGCCGACCGGCCCGACGCCCTGCACATCGGCGAGGCCCTCACCCTGCGACAGGCGGACGTCCGATGACCGAGAACCCCGACGGACCCGAGAACCCCGACATCACCCACGAGACCGAGCGCCGGGCCCGGCTCACCTGGTCCCTGCTCGCCGAGCCCTCCGACGCCGTCGCGCTGCTGGCCCGGGAACGACTCGGACCCCGCGCCGCGCTCGAGCTGGCGCGCGAGGCGACGCCGACCGAGCTGCTCGCCGCGCTGGACGGACAGGTGCCGGCCGAGGCCGCCGACCCCGGCACGGGCACGCCCGACGCCCGCGCCTCCCGCGCCCTCCAGCGCTGGCGCGGCCGGCTCGCCGCCGTCGACGTCGAGGCCGTGCTGGAGGACGCCGACCGGCGGCGGATCCGGGTCCTGATCCCCGGGGACGAGGAGTGGCCGAGCGCCCTCGACGACCTCCAGGAGACCGCCCCGCACTGCCTGTGGGTGCAGGGTCCCGGCCGGCTCGACCGACTGGCCGGGGAGCGCGCCGCGGCGCTCGTCGGCTCCCGCGCCTCGACCCCCTACGGGGAGGATGTCGCCTCCTCCCTCGGCGCGGCCTTCGCGGGCGCCGGCGGGACCGTCGTCTCCGGCGGCGCGTACGGCATCGACGCCGCGGCGCACCGCGGGGCGCTCGCCGCCCAGGACGGCGCGACCCTCGCCGTCCTCGCCGGCGGGCTCGACCGCCTCTATCCCCGCGGGAACACGCAGCTGCTCGAGCGGATCCGCGAGCAGCATCTGCTGCTCAGCGAGGCCCCGATGGGCACCGCCCCCACACGGTGGAGGTTCCTGGCCCGCAACCGGCTGATCGCCGCCCTGTCCCGAGCGGTGGTGATCGTCGAGGCGGCCTGGCGCTCCGGGGCGCTGTCCACGGCGCGGCTCGCCGATCAGCTCTCCCGACCGGTCGGAGCGGTGCCCGGTCCGGTCACCTCCGCGGCCAGCGCCGGCTGCCACCGCCTGATCCGCGAACGCGGCGCGGTGCTCGTCACCGAACCCGCCGAGCTGCTGGACCTGCTGCCCGGAGGCCCCGCCGCAGGGGAGGGGAGCTTCGCCCGCCAGGACGAGCTCGATCTGCTCTCACCAGCGGATCGGCGTGTGCTCGATGCCGTGCCGCCCCGCTCGGGCATCTCCCCGGGGCGTCTCGCGGACGAGATCGGCTTCGCCCCGCGGGAGGTCGGGGCAGCGCTGGCCCGGCTCGAGCTGCTGGGCCTGATCGAGCAGGGAGGGCAGCGGATCCGGCGCACCCGCCGCACCGGCTGACGGCCGGCTTGGCGCGAGCGCTGCCCCCGGCCGCGACGATGGGCGAGAATGACGGGATGAGCACGGAGCGCGCGACGGAGACCGACGAGCAGATCGTCAACGCCTTCGCCGCCCATCTCGACCTCGAACGAGGCAGGTCCGAGCACACCGTCCGGGCCTACCGCCGCGAGGCCGCGGCGCTGCTGGCGCATCTGCGGGAGGTCGAGCGGATCGCCGCGGCCGAGCTCGATGTGACAGCGCTGCGCTCCTGGCTCGGTGCCCGCGCGGAGACCGGGGCCGGCGCGAGCACCCTCGCCCGCTCCGCCGCGGCTGCGCGGACATTCACCACCTGGCTCGCCTCCACCGGCAGGATCCCGCACGACGTCGGCGGCCGGCTCCGCGCGCCCCGCCGCGGCCGGCACCTGCCCACCGTCCTCACCGACGAGCAGGCCGGCGCGCTCCTCGACGGGATCGTCACCGAGCCCGCACCGAGGAGGAGCGACGTCCCGGCACCGGGCGCCGACGCGGACTCCGAGGACGCCGCGCCGGCACGAGGCGGCACCCCGACGCCGGGCAGCACCTCGACACAGGGCGGCGCTCCGATGTCGGCCGGCGCCGCGACGCTGGGCGGCACGGCGACCAGGGACGGCGCCGTGACGCGGGACGGGACCGCGACGGCGGGCGACACGGCAGGGGAGGGCACCGCCGCAGGCGGAGCGCCCGCCGAGGAGCCGTCCGAGGTCGATCCCGTCCAGCGCGCGGTGCAGCTGCGCGACGCCGCCGTGCTCGAGCTGCTCTACTCCTCCGGTCTGCGCGTCTCCGAGCTCGTGGCCCTCGACCTGGGCGGGATCGACATGGCCCAGGGCACCGTCCGCGTGCGCGGCAAGGGCGACAAGGAGCGGATCGTCCCCGTCGGCGTCCCCGCCCTGGAGGCGCTGCGCCGCTGGGAGACGGAGGGCAGGCCGGTGCTCGCCGGAGCGACCGCCGCCGGTGGAGGCACGGCACAGGCCTCGGGGAACGGCCGGGCCGGGACCTCGGCGGCGCGCCGAGCGAAGGCGCCGGGGCGGGCGCTCTTCCTCGGGGTGCGGGGCGGGAGGCTCGGGGACCGCGCCGTGCGCACCCTCGTGGACCGCTACGCGGCCCGCGCCGGGATCGCCCGCCACGTCACCCCGCACACCCTGCGGCACAGCGCGGCCACCCACCTCGTCGAGGGCGGCGCGGACCTCCGCAGCGTCCAGGACTTCCTCGGGCACTCCTCGCTCGCAACCACGCAGATCTACACCCACGTCAGCGCAGAACGCCTGCGCAGCACCGTCGAGCAGGCGCATCCGCGCGCCTGATCTGCGGTAGACGCGCCGCGCCCGCGCATGTCGCGCCGGGTGCGCCACCATCGCCGACGGTCCTGGGCCCGGGAGCCTCGGCGGCCCCCGCGGTCCCGACGGTCCCGGGCCGTGCCGCCCCGGCGGTCCCGGGCACGGTCAGGCCAGGGCGACCGCCCGCGCCCCGTGCCGTGTGACCTGAGCGCCGACCGAAGCGCTGACCGGAGCGACCGCCCGGGACGGCATTCCCGCCCCTGCTGCAGGCCCCGCACTCGCTCCTGCCCCCGCCGCCGTCCCCGCAGGCCCTGCCCCGGCGTCGCGGGAAGCCCCCGGCCCGACCGCTCCCGCACCGCCCCCGGAGGCGCCGCCCGCCCAGGGCAGCAGGACGCTCGGCCCGCGCCCGCCGAGCAGCAGCAGCAGGTCGACATAGAGCTCGCCCCGTCGAGCACCCAGGTGCAGACAGTCCCGACCGGCGCAGTGGGAGGCGGGCGAGGAGCCCTCGAGGGTGCCGAGCACCTGACCGGCCCCGACCGGGTCCCCGGCGCTCACCCCACCGTCGACCGGCTCGTAGGTCGAGATCAGCCCGTCGGCATGCACCACCGAGACGACGCCGCGCCCGGCGACCGACCCGCTGAACCGCACGGTCCCGCCCTCGACCGCCCGGACCTCGCCGCCGCCCGGGACCGCGATGTCGATCCCGCGATGACCGGGGCCGTAGGGCGTCGCCGGCGCGTCGAAGGGGGCGATCACCTCGTGCGGCGGCGGAACCGGCCACTGCCAGCGCGGACCGTCCGCCCGTGCCGCGGCGGACGGCATCACGAGCACCGGCAGGAGCAGCACCAGCAGCGCGAGCACCCGCGCGGCCGGGGAGGCGGGCAGGGACAGGGGCGGGGGAGAGGGTGGAGGCGCCGGCGAGGGGATCATGTCGGCATCGTCCGCGCCCCGCCGCGGCCCGGCGAGCCCCGCCCGGCGACGGTGGAATCACGGGGTCTGTGGAGGAGAGGTCGCACGAGGACCCGGCGAGGACTCGCCGGGACGGAGGTGACGCAGGACGCGCGCGATGAGGCGGCGGCGTCCGATAGACTCCACTCAGCATCCGGTCCGTCCGGATGACTTCGCGTGCCCACCAGGGCTCGTCGGCCATCGGTCCTTCCCGTCCCCGCCCCGTGCGGAGGCAGGTGCAGGGCGGCCGGCACCCGGGCACCAGGCCCCGCACCGACCGGTGGCGGGGGAACAACCGAGAAAGCAGGTCCTGCGCGATGACCGCGGACGCCTTCGGGCGCGCCGTGCGAGCCCAGGACCGGAGAACAGAGGACACCATCATGGCAGTCGTCACCATGCGCCAGCTCCTGGAGAGCGGCGTCCACTTCGGTCACCAGACCCGTCGTTGGAACCCGAAGGTCCGTCGCTTCATCTTCACCGAGCGCAACGGCATCTACATCGTCGACCTCATGCAGACCCTGTCGTACATCGACAAGGCCTACGACTTCGTCAAGCAGACCGTCGCCCACGGCGGCACCATCCTGTTCGTCGGCACCAAGAAGCAGGCGCAGGAGTCCGTGCAGGAGCAGGCTACCCGCGTGGGCATGCCCTACGTGAACCAGCGCTGGCTGGGCGGCATGCTCACCAACCTGCAGACCGTCTCCGCGCGCGTCAACCGCCTCAAGGAGCTCGAGCAGATCGACTTCGACGATGTGGCCTCCTCCGGCCGCACCAAGAAGGAGCTGCTCATGATGCGTCGCGAGAAGGACAAGCTCGAGAAGACCCTCGGCGGCATCCGCGACATGGGCAAGGCCCCCTCCGCCCTCTGGGTCGTGGACACCAACAAGGAGCACCTCGCCGTCGACGAGGCGCAGAAGCTTAACATCCCCGTCGTCGCGATCCTGGACACCAACTGCGATCCCGACGAGATCACCTACCCGATCCCGGGCAACGACGACGCGATCCGCTCCGTCACGCTGCTGACCCGCGTGGTCGCCGACGCGGTCGCCGCCGGCCTCCAGGAGCGTCACGCCAAGTCCACCGGCGGCGAGAAGAACGTCTCCGCCGTGGACGCCGAGCCGCTGGCCGAGTGGGAGCAGGAGCTGCTCAAGCAGTCCGAGGTCCAGTCCCAGGACGCTCCCGCCGAGGAGTCCGTCGCCGCCGCCGAGGAGAAGCCCGCCGAGGAGGCCCCCGCCGCGGAGTCCTCCGAGGAGACCTCCACCGAGGCCCCCGCCGCCGAGTGATCCGCGGGCCCGGGATCGACACGTCGGTCCCGGGCCCCTCCACGGGGAGGCCGATCGCCTCCCGCCACCTCCCGAAGCAGCTCCCACAAGGAAGAGGAACATGGCCAACTACACGGCAGCAGACATCAAGGAGATCCGCGAGGCCACCGGCGCGGGCATGCTCGACGTCAAGAAGGCGCTCGACGAGGCGGACGGCGACAAGGCCAAGGCCGTCGAGGTCATCCGCGTCAAGGGCCTCAAGGGCATCGCCAAGCGCGAGGGCCGCACCGCCTCCGAGGGCCTCATCGCCTTCGACATCCGCGACAGCGCCGAGGGCCGCACCGGCACCCTCGTCGAGCTCAACTCCGAGACCGACTTCGTCGCCAAGAACGACAAGTTCGTGGCGCTCGGCGACGAGGCCGTGGCCGCCGCCGTCGAGTCCGGCGCCACCGAGCCCGAGCAGCTCGCCGAGACCCCCTTCGGCGAGGCGCTGACCAACGCCGGCGCCTCCATGGGCGAGAAGATCCTGGTGCGCCGCATCGGCCGCGTCTCCGGCGAGGCCGTCACCGAGTACATGCACCGCACCAACAAGGACCTGCCCCCGCAGGTCGGCGTGCTGGTCGCGACCGACGCGGCCGGCGCCGAGGTCGCGCGCGACGTCGCGATGCACATCGCCGCGTTCACCCCCGCGTACCTCAACCGCGACGAGGTCCCCGCCGAGCTCGTCGAGAACGAGCGCCGCATCGCGCAGGAGACCGCCGAGAACGAGGGCAAGCCCGAGAAGGCGATCCCCAAGATCGTCGAGGGCCGCCTGAACGGGTTCTACAAGGAGAACGTCCTGCTCGACCAGGCCTTCGCGAAGGACCCGAAGAAGTCCGTCGGCCAGGTCGTCGAGGAGGCCGGCGGCACCGTCACCGGCTTCGTCCGCTTCCGCGTCGGCAACTGACGCCACCGGGCCGGGCCGGGCGCGCTGCGCGCCCTCCCCGCCCGCCGGCCACGTGAGCGTGGCCACCGCCCCGCGGCCCCGCACCATCGGTGCGGGGCCGCGCCGGTATCATCGCCGAGGACCCCGCGCGGAAGGACCCCTCCCATGACCCAGACGTTCACGTCCCCCATCCCTGTTCTGCCCAAGCGACAGGACGGGCGACGCGTCCTCCTGAAGCTCTCGGGCGAGGCCTTCGGCGGAGGCGCCGTGGGCGTCGACCCCGATGTGGTCTCCCGCATCGCGGCGGAGATCGCCGAGGGCGTGGCCCAGGGCGTCCAGTGCGCGATCGTCGTCGGCGGCGGCAACTTCTTCCGCGGCGCCGAGCTGTCCCAGCGCGGCATGGACCGCCGTCGCGCGGACTACATGGGAATGCTCGGCACGGTCATGAACTGCCTGGCCCTGCAGGACTTCCTCGAGCAGCGCGGGGTCTCCACCCGGGTCCAGACCGCGATCGAGATGGGCCAGGTCGCCGAACCGTACATCCCGCTGCGCGCGGTGCGCCACCTGGAGAAGGGGCGCGTGGTGATCTTCGGCGCGGGCGCCGGCATGCCCTACTTCTCCACCGACACCGTCGCCGTCCAGCGCGCGCTCGAGATCGGCTGCGAGGAGGTCCTGATGGCGAAGAACGGCGTGGACGGCGTCTACGACGCCGACCCCCGCACCAACCCCGACGCCACGAAGCTCGAGCACGTCACCTACGGCGACGCGCTCCAGCGCGGCCTCAAGGTCGTGGACTCCACCGCCTTCAGCCTCTGCATGGACAACGCCCAGCAGATGATGGTCTTCGGCCTCGACACCCCGGGGAACATCACCCGGGCGATGCGCGGCGACCGGATCGGCACCGTCGTCACCAAGTGACACCGGCCCGCAGGTCGCGGCGCCCGGACGCCGCGACGTGCGGGACAATGGACCCGAACACCCTTCGACAACCGAGGAGCACCCCGTGAGCGACGACACTGCGAGCATCCTGAAGGACGCCCAGTCCAAGATGACCAAGACTGTCGAGGTGACCAAGGACGAGTTCACCGCGATCCGCACCGGCCGGGCGAGCGCCGCGATGTTCCAGGGGATCACGGTCGAGTACTACGGCGCGCCGACCCCGCTGAACCAGCTGGCCTCGCTGCAGTTCCCCGAGGCCCGCACCGTCATCGTCACCCCCTACGACAAGACGGCGATGTCCGCGACCGAGACCGCCCTGCGCGAGTCCGATCTCGGCGTGAACCCCACCAACAACGGCGACACCCTGCGCGTGGTGCTGCCGGCGCTGACCGAGGAGCGCCGCCGCGACTACGTCAAGCTCGCCCGCACCAAGGCCGAGGACGGCCGTATCGCGATCCGCGGCTCCCGCGGCAATGCGAAGAAGGCCATCGAGAAGCTGGTGAAGGACGGGGAGATCGGCGAGGACGAGGGCGCACGCGCCGAGAAGGACCTCGAGGCCCTGACCAAGAAGTTCATCGAGCAGGTCGACGAGGCGCTCGCCCTCAAGGAGACCGAGCTCGAGACCGTCTGAGTCGCGGAGCCACCACCCCGCCGTGCAGACCGTGAGCGCTCCGCGATGAGCACCTCCGCGCCGGACTCCGCCGCAGCGACCGCCTCGACCTCCGTCGAGGCGGTCGCTGTCGCGCCGGAAGGCGAGCACGCCAAGCGGCGCGGCCCCGGCAGGAACCTCCCCGCCGCGATCGGCGTCGGCCTCGCGCTGGTGGCGGTGCTGGCGCTGTCCGTGCTGGTGGTGCCGCAGGCGTTCCCGGTCGTCGCGGCCATCGCGATGGTCGCCGCGGTGCTCGAGCTCACCCGGGCGCTCGCCCACGGAGGGCTCGAGGTCCCGGCCGTGCCGCTGCTGGTCGGCGTGATCGGGATGGTCGTCTCGACGGTCGTGTTCGGGGCGGAGGGGCTGATGCTCTCCACCGCCGCCGCGGTCTGCGTGCTGATCCTGTGGCGGGTCAGCGAGTCGATGGGCCTGACCGCCCTGCGCGACGTCGCCGGGGGAGTGTTCGCCCTGGCCTGGGTGCCGTTCCTCGGCTGCTTCCTGCTCCTGCTGATGCAGCGGGACCAGGGAGCGATGCTGGTGCTGCTCGCCGTGCTCGGACCCGTCGGCAACGACGTCGGCGGCTACATCGCCGGGGTGCTCTTCGGCCGCCACCCGATGGCGCCCGGCATCAGCCCGAAGAAGAGCTGGGAGGGCTTCGCGGGCTCGCTCGTGCTCGGCACCGCGATGGTCACCCTGATCGCGGTGCTCGCGCTCGAGCTTCCCTGGTGGGTGGGAGTCGCGATCGGTGCGGTGCTGGTCGTGGTCTCCACCTGCGGGGACCTCGCCGAGTCCCTGCTGAAGCGGGACCTCGGGATCAAGGACATGGGGCACCTGCTGCCCGGCCACGGGGGCGTGCTGGACCGGGTGGACTCGATCCTCCTGGCCGCCCCCACCACCTACGTCATGCTGGAGGTACTGCTGCCATGAACGAGACCCCGCCTCGCACCCCTGCCGCAGGGACGAGCAACCCCGACCTCTCCCGCGAGGCCGTCCCCGGGCAGAAGGTCGCCCTCGCCCCCGGCCAGCTGCAGCTGCGTCCCACCCGTCGTGGGAAGCCGCCGGCGCACCTGGCCGATCTCACGCTCGAGGAGCGGATCGAGGCGGTGAAGGAGATGGGCCTGCCCGGCTTCCGCGCCAAGCAGCTCTCGGTGCACTACTTCGAGCACTTCACCACGGATCCCGAGGACCTCACCGACATCCCCAAGGACCTCCGCCAGCAGCTCGTGGACCGCTTCTTCCCGCCGCTGCTGAGCGTCGTCTCGCGCCAGAGCGCGGACCACGGCGCGACGCAGAAGTTCCTGTGGAAGCTGTTCGACGGCCCGATGGTCGAGTCCGTGCTGATGCGCTACAGCGACCGGGTCACCCTGTGCATCTCCTCGGAGGCGGGCTGCGGCATGAACTGCCCCTTCTGCGCGACCGGGCAGATGGGCCTGACCCGCAACCTCTCCACCGCCGAGATCCTCGAGCAGGTGCGGATCGCGAACCGGATGCTCGCGAGCGGCGAGCTGCCCGGCGGCCCCGGCCGCGTCTCGAACATCGTGTTCATGGGCATGGGGGAGCCGCTGGCGAACTACCGCCCCGTCGCGACCACCTGCAAGCGGCTGAACGCCCCGGCCCCGGAGGGCTTCGGGATGGGCGCCCGCCACATCACGGTCTCCACCGTCGGCCTCGCCCCGGCGGTCCGCAAGCTCACCGCGGAGAAGATCCCGGTCACCCTCGCGGTCTCGCTGCACGCCCCGGACGATGCGCTGCGCGACGAGCTGGTGCCGATCAACACCCGCTTCGACGTCGACGAGATCCTCGATGCGGCCTGGGAGTACTTCGAGACCACCGGCCGACGGGTCTCCATCGAGTACGCGCTGATCCGGGACATCAACGACCAGGCCCACCGCGCCCAGCTGCTCGCCGACCGGCTGATCGCCAAGGGCGGGGCGCACTGGATCCACGTCAACCCCATCCCGCTGAACCCCGTCAAGGGCTCGAAGTGGACCGCCTCGGATCCCCTGGTCGAGAAGCGCTTCGTGGAGATCCTGCGGGACAACGGCATCTCCGCCACGATCCGCGACACGCGCGGCTCCGACATCGACGGCGCCTGCGGCCAGCTCGCCGCCGAGGTGATCGAGTCCGATGCCCACCGCGAGGACCGCGAGGCGCGCGTCGCCCGAGTCGAGACGGTCGCCTCGGCCGTCGCCGACTGACGCTGCGACCCGGCCCCGTCCGGGACCGCAGGCGCCCTGCACGCCTCCCCGACACACCTCTCCCGCGCCGCTACAGTGGGACACCGACAGCACCGAGGAAGGACCACCAGGTGAGCACATCGTTCGAGCGTGTCTCGCGCTTCAGCGTCGGATACGACATGCGCGAGGTCGACGAGTTCCTCTCCCGCGCCCGCAAGGCCTACGAGGGCCGCGACCCGTCCTTCGACGGCTCCGACATCACCGCGGCGAGCTTCGGCACCGAGCGCGGCGGCTACGACATGCGCGTGGTCGACGAGGCGCTGGACCGCCTCTCCGACGCGTTCGCGCTGCAGGCCCGCGACGACGCCATCGCCGCCCAGGGCGAGGAGGCATGGGTCGCGCAGCTCACCGAGCGCGCCGAGACCCTCAAGGAGCGGCTCGAGCGCCCCGCGGGCGACCGCTTCGCCCCGGCCGCGCAGGGCGAGCCCGCCTACGACAAGGGCGACGTCGACGCCCTGTGCGACCAGCTCGTCGCCTACTTCACCGACGGCCACCCGATGAGCGTGGACGACGTGCGCCGCGCCGCCTTCGGCCGCCGCCGCGGCCCCGAGGGCTACCGCGAGGCCGTGGTCGACGTGTACCTCGACCATGTCGCGGACGTGATGGCCTCCGTGCCGTGACCGGCGCCGCCCCCCGGCGCCTGGTCCTGCTGGGGTCCACCGGCTCCATCGGCACGCAGGCGCTCGACGTCCTCGCCCGCTACGGGGACGTCGCGACCCTCCACGGCCTCGCCGTCGGCGGCACCCGGCCCGGCCTCGTCGCAGAGCAGGTGCTCGCGCACCGCCCCGCCGAGCTGGTCGTCTCCGACCCCGCCCGGGTCGTCGCGGTGCGCGAGGCCGTCGAGGCGGCCTGCTCCGCCGCCGGACTCCCCGCGCCGCGGATCAGCGCGGGCGCCGAGGCGGTCGTCGAGCTCGCCGGGTCCCTCGGCGCGCAGGACGTGGTCCTCAACGCGATCACCGGCTCCGTCGGCCTGCTGCCCACCCTCGCCGCGCTCCGCTCCGGGGCCCGGCTCGCGCTGGCGAACAAGGAGTCCCTCGTCGTCGGCGGAGACCTGGTCACGGGCGCCGCCGCGCCCGGGCAGATCCTCCCCGTGGACTCCGAGCACACCGCGATCGCGCAGGCCCTGGCCGGGGTGCGCCACGACCAGATCGACCACCTCGTGGTCACCGCCTCCGGAGGGCCCTTCCGCGGCCGCACCCGCGCCGAGCTCGACGGCGTCACCCCCGAGCAGGCGCTCGCCCACCCCACCTGGTCGATGGGCCGGGTCATCACCACGAACTCCGCGACCCTGGTGAACAAGGCGCTCGAGGTGATCGAGGCCTGCTTCCAGTTCGACCTGCCGGAGGAGCGCGTGCAGGTGGTCGTCCACCCCCAGTCGATCGTCCACTCGATGGTCACGCTCGTCGACGGCTCCACCATCGCCCAGGCGAGCCCGCCGGACATGCGCCACGCGATCGGCTGGGCCCTCGCCCATCCCGAGAAGCTCCCCGGCCTCGCCGCCCCGCTGGACTTCTCCGCCGCCCAGGCCTGGACCTTCGAGCCCGTGGACGAGGACATCTTCGACGCGATCGCGCTGGCCCGCGCCGCGCACCGCGAGGGCGGGGGAGCGATGGCCGTGTACAACGCCGTCAACGAGGAGGCGGTCGACGCCTTCTTCGACGGGCGTCTCGACTTCCTCGGCATCACCGGGCTGATCCGGGCGGTCCTCGAGCTCCCGACGCGGCCGCGCGCGGAGCGCGCCGACGGCGTCGAGGCCCTCCTCGAGCTCGAGTCCTGGGCGCGCGCCGCCGCGGCCGAGCTCCTCGCGGCCCGGGCGCGCTGAGCATGCTGCTGTTCGCGCTCGGCGTCCTCGTCATCGCGGCGGGGCTCGCCCTCTCGATCGCGCTGCACGAGATCGGGCACCTGGTCCCCGCGAAGCTGTTCGGGGTGCGCGTCACCCAGTACATGATCGGCTTCGGGCCGACGGTCCTCTCCCGCACCCGCGGCGAGACAGAGTACGGGCTGAAGGCCATCCCGCTGGGCGGCTACATCCGCATGATCGGCATGTACCCGCCGCATAAGGGCGAGCCCGAGGGCACGATCCGCGAGGACTCCACCGGCCTGCTCCAGCAGATGACGGAGATGTCCGAGGACGCGAAGGCGTACGAGTCCGCCCAGTACGGGCCCGAGGACGCCCACCGCACCTTCGTGGCGCTGTCGGTGCCGAAGAAGCTCGTGGTCATGCTCGGCGGGCCCGCCATGAACCTGCTCATCTCCGTGCTGCTGATGGTGGTGCTGGTCAGCGGGATCGGCCTGCCCTCGGTGACGCCGACGGTGCAGAGCGTCTCCGAGTGCGTGGTACCGGCCGACGCGCCGGCGGACGTCTCCTGCGAGGGACGGCCCCCGGCCCCCGCGCTCGAGGCCGGGATCCGTCCCGGCGACGTGCTGCGCGAGATCGACGGCGCCCCGATCACGCGCTGGGAGGACGTCACCGAGGCCGTCCGCGCCGCGGACGACCGCACGATCGAGGTCGTCGTCGAGCGCGACGGGCGGGAGATCCCGCTCGAGGCGACCCTCGTGATCGACGCCCGGCCCGTCCTGGACCAGGCCGGCGCCGCGGTGCGCGACGCCGACGGGAGGTTGGTCACCGAGGAGGTCGGGTTCCTCGGCGTGGCCGGCACCCCCGACCTCGTCCCGCAGTCCCCGACCGAGGTGCCCGCGATGGCGTGGGACGCCTTCGTGCGCACCGGACAGATCGTGGTGACCCTCCCGGTGCGACTGTACGAGGTGGCGCAGGCCGCCTTCGGCAGCGCCGAGCGGGACCCGGACGGACCGCTCGGCGTCGTCGGCGTCTCGCGGCTGGCCGGCGAGGTCGCCTCCGCCGACGAGCCCGGCTTCGAGCTGCGCGAGAAGGTCGGGACGATGATCTCGATGCTCGCCTCGCTGAACATGGCGCTGTTCGTGTTCAACCTCGTCCCGCTGCTGCCGCTGGACGGCGGGCACGTCGCCGGGGCGCTGCTCGAGGGGATCCGACGCCGGATCGCTCGGCTGCGGGGACGCCCGGATCCCGGCCCCGTGGACATGTCGCGGATGCTCCCGCTGACCAATGCGGTCGCGCTCGTGTTCATCGTGATGACGCTGCTGCTGCTCTACGCCGACATCGTCAAGCCGATCACGCTGTTCCCCTGACCGCAGCGCGCCCGGTCCTCCGGGGCCAGCCCGACAGGCGCCGGTCCGACGGGCGTCGGCTCGATCGACGGCGGCTCGTCCGCGGCGCGCACCGGACCCCGCGGGGCTGTGCCCCGGGCCACGTCGTGCGTGCAGGAGCGGTGGAGGTGTCGCACCTCGCCTCGCCGGAGCCCGTCGGCGGTCCATAATGGAGGGGTGACTTCCGTGAGCCTCGGCATCCCCTCCGTCAAGACGCCCCCGCCGGTCCTCGCCCCCCGGCGGACGACCCGCAAGGTGAAGCTGGGCGACCTGTACGTCGGCGGCGACGCGCCGATCACCGTGCAGTCGATGACCACCACTCCGACGCACGACATCAACGCGACCCTCCAGCAGATCGCGGAGCTGACCGCGGCCGGCTGCGACATCGTGCGCGTGGCCTGCCCGCGCCAGGAGGACGCCGACGCGCTCGTCGCGATCGCCGCGAAGTCCCCGATCCCGGTGATCGCCGACATCCACTTCCAGCCCAAGTACGTCTTCGCCGCGATCGAGGCGGGCTGCGCGGGAGTCCGCGTCAACCCCGGCAACATCCGCCGCTTCGACGACCAGGTGAAGGACATCGCCAAGGCCGCGAAGGACCACGGCACCGCGCTGCGCATCGGCGTGAACGCCGGTTCGATCGACAAGCGCATGATGACCGGCGACCGCGTCACCCCCGAGGCCCTCGTCGCCTCCGCGAAGTGGGAGGCGTCCCTCTTCGAGGAGCACGACTTCCACGACTTCGGCATCTCCGTCAAGCACAACGACCCCGTGATCATGGTCGAGGCCTACCGCCAGCTCGCCGCGGAGGGCGACTGGCCGCTGCACCTCGGCGTCACCGAGGCGGGCCCCGCGTTCCAGGGCACCATCAAGTCCTCCGTCGCCTTCGGCATTCTGCTCGGCGAGGGCATCGGCGACACCATCCGCGTCTCCCTCTCCGCCCCGCCGGTGGAGGAGGTCAAGGTCGGCAACCAGATCCTGCAGTCGCTGAACCTCAAGCCGCGCAAGCTCGACATCGTCTCCTGCCCCTCCTGCGGCCGCGCCCAGGTCGACGTCTACACCCTCGCCGACGAGGTCACCGAGGGCCTCAAGCACCTCGAGGTCCCGCTGCGCGTCGCCGTCATGGGCTGCGTCGTCAACGGCCCCGGCGAGGCGCGCGAGGCCGATCTCGGCGTCGCCTCCGGCAACGGCAAGGGCCAGATCTTCGTCAAGGGCGAGGTCATCAAGACCGTGCCGGAGGCGGACATCGTGGAGACCCTGCTCGCCGAGGCGAACCGCATCGCCGCCGAGATGGGCGAGGACGTGCCCGCCGGCGGCGCCCCCTCCGTCTCCGTGGGCTGAGGCCGTGTTCCGGCGGGGCGGGCGCCTGCGCGCAGTGCGCCCCGGCACGGTGGACGCGGCGCTGGATCTCGCCCTGCGGGACCCGGTCACCAACGCGCTCGGCGGGGCCCGGCTGCGGGAGACCGCCCGCTCCGCCTCTCTCGCCCAGGAGTTCTCCCTGGTGGGCGATGACCGCCTGCCCGAGGGCGTGCTCTGGCACGGGGTGAACCTCTCGCCGCTGTCCGCGACCCCGCGCGCGCTCGACGAGTTCGGGACGCATCTGGCGGGCAGGCCGCGCCGGGCCAGCTCGGTGGTGGGGGAGCGGGCCGCGATCGAACGGCTGTGGGAGACCCTCGGCCGCTCCTGGGACCGGGAGGTGCGCGAGCACCGCTGGAGCCAGCCGCTGCTGCTCGCGGACCCGCCGGCGCTGATGCCCTCCCTGCCCGGCGCCGGGCTGCGGGCCGCCGAGCCGCAGGACGCGGCGGCCGTGTTCCCGGCCGCGGTGGCGATGTTCCGCGAGGAGGTCGGGATCGACCCGCTGCTCGGTGACGGCGGCCGCTCCTACCGTCACCGGGTGGGGGAGCTGATCCGGCAGCGTCGTACCTATGTGGTGGTCGAGGAGGGCGAGGTGCTGTTCAAGGCCGATGTCGGCGCGCTCTTCGGCCCCGTCGCCCAGATCCACGGCGTGTGGGTGCGCCCGGACCGTCGCGGCCACGGGCTGGGCCGCACCGCGATGGCCGAGCTCGTCGCCCAGGTGCGCCGCGACCACGCCCCGCAGGTCTCCCTCTACGTCAACGACTTCAACGAGCCGGCCCGGCGCGCCTACGCCGCCTCCGGCTTCCGCCAGGTCGGGGAGCTCACCACGCTGCTCTTCTGAGCGCGCCGCGCTGTGCGACCCGTCGGCTCAGGCGGGACGGTGGGCGGTGAGCACGTACTGCAGCGCGAGCCGGTCCGGGTCGTCCCGCAGCCGGTAGCGGTCGCCCTCGCGCACCATCAGATCAGGCCACGGGCACCAGGCCGCGAACGGGACCTCCTCGAAGGAGTCCAGCACCAGGCCGGCCTGCAGCAGCGCGGTGAGGATCTCCCCGATCGAGTGGTTCCACTCGTGGCTCACGGTGTGGGTCATGCGGGGCGTGCCCTCGGGGACCGGGACGTAGCTGCCCTCCTGGTCCCAGGTCATCGGCTGCTCCCGCTGGAAGTAGGGCTGCTCGATCCTCAGCCCGTCGGAGACGTCGTCGCCCACCGCCATGAACATCGGGTGGTCGTCGCGGATCAGGAAGCGGCCGCCCGGCCGCAGCAGCGAGGCGACGACCCGTGCCCCCGCCGCGACGTCGGGCAGCCAGCACAGCACCCCGATCGAGGTGTACACGAGGTCGAAGTCGCCCGTCACCGCCTCCCGGGCGTCGTACACGTTCGCCTCGACGAACTCGATCCCGGCTCCGGCGCGGTCCGCGATCTCCCGTGCACGGGAGAGGGAGCCGGGGGAGAGGTCCACGCCGACGGTCCGGCGCGCCCCGAGCCGGGAGAGGCTCACCGTGTCCGTGCCGAGGTGGCACTGGAGGTGGACGACGTCGAGGCCGGTGAGGTCCCCGAGCCGTCCGCGGTCCTGGGCGACCTCGGGGCTGATCAGCGAGGGGTCGGCCACGAGCTCCTCGATGCCGTAGCCGGAGGCGACGTGGAGCGCGGCGCGGTCGTCCCAGTTGGTGCGGTTGTCCTCGAAGAGGCGCTGTCGTGCCGGTGCGTCGTCGGCGCCGGTGCGGTGGGGCGTGCCGGTGGTGTCCATGCCGGGCACGCTAGGGCACGCCCGGGCCGGGGTGCCAGCGAGTTATCGCGCCGCCCCGGTGCGCGGCGCGGAGCGCGAGCGCGTCGGTGCGCTGCTCAGGCGGCGAGCGCGTCGAGGGCCAGCAGCGTGTTCGCGGCGGTCCAGGCCAGCGGCGCGACCTGGGCCGGGCGGCCGTCGTGCAGCACCTTCTCGGGCAGGGAGCCCTGCTCGGTGCGGTGCGCGGCGAGCCAGGAGAGGACCTCGCGGGCGGCCCGGTGCTCCCCGGCCCGGGCGAGGCCCAGGCCCAGCAGGCTGGTCGACGGGGTCCAGCTGATCCCGTCCTGCTTCCAGGCCGCGCCCGGCGCGATGCCGCCGGCGGGCCGGGACAGCTCGCTCCGCAGCGCCCTCAGGCGTGCCGGATCGATCATGTCGTGCAGGCCCGTCGCGTCGAACAGGGCGAGTGCGGAGTCGGCGCCGCCGCCGTCGCGATAGCGCTGCCAGCCGCCGTGCCCGAAGGTCCCCTCGAGCAGGTGCGCGAAGACCTGCGCGGACTCCACCGCGCCGGTGGAGCCGGTGAGCTCCGCCCCGGCGCGCAGCCCGGCGAGGGTCGCTCCCGCGCCCCACAGGGTCGCGGCGCCCTCGCGCACCTCCCAGTAGTCGGGGGAGGCGGGCGGCAGCGCGGTCCCGCCGGAGGTGGCGTGGTGCAGCGCCGCGAGCGAGGTCGTCACCAGCGGTGCGAGCCGGTCGGCGACGGCCCCGCTCTCGGCGCCCGCGGCGGCGACCGCCTCGGCGCTCGCCCACAGCAGCAGCCCCGTCCCGTCGAACTGCGGGGCGCGGCGGTCGGGGGCGCGGTCGGTGCCGGGCACGTAGCGCGCCTCGAACCAGCCGTCGGCCTGCTGGAGGTCCTGGAGATGGGCGAGCACGTCGGCGGCGCGATCGACCGCGCCGATCCGGGCCAGGGCGACGGCGCAGAACGCCGCATCGCGCGGCCACACGTACCGCCAGTTCGCGGTCCAGCCGGCGACGGGGGCGGGCAGGTCGTCGTCGAGCACCCAGAGGTCCGCGAGCGCGGTGTCCGCGAGGTCGACGAGCAGGTCGGCGTCCCCGGCGTCGCTGCTCGTCCCCGCGGCGGAGACCTCGGCCCCGGCGGGGGAGCTGCCGACCCCCGTGGCGGAGCCGCCGCCCTCCGTCAGCCGAGTGCGCAGCCGTTCGCGCCAGGCGGCGATCCGTGCGACGAACTCCGCGGCGCGGTCCCGGGCGGGCGAGTGCTCCGGCAGCGCGGCGGCGAGCCGGGTGCCGGGGCTCAGGGCGAGGTCAGGGGCGCGGCCGCCGACGAGCACCCGCTCGCCGTCGGCGCCGACGGCGACGGTCCCGGCGTGCAGCGGGATCTCGGTGCGCGGGTCGACGGCGCTCCAGGTCGAGCGCCCTGCCGCGACCGCGCCGGTGCCGAGCGCCCCGAGCACGCCGAGACCGGCGACGGCGCCCGCGCCGCGCAGGAGCCGCCGTCGGCTCGGGGGACCGGCGCCCGCCGGTCCTCCTCGTGCCTCGCGCGCCGCTCCCGCCGCGGCGGTGGCCTGCCGCTGTCGTCGCTGCATGCCGTCAGCGTACCGACGGGCCGCCGCAGTGCCGCATGCACGTCCGCAGCGTCACTCCTCGCCCCGCCGGGACCGCGCCGACCAGTAGCATGGCCCCGCGCGGCCCATCGCCGGCTCGCGCCCCCTCGCATCCCGAAAGGCCGCCCCATGCTCCGTCTGTCCACGCTGTTCGTCCGCACCCTGCGGGAGGACCCGTCCGACGCCGAGGTCGCCAGCCACAGGCTGCTGGTGCGCGCGGGCTACATCCGCCGCTCCGCCGCCGGGGTGTACACGTGGCTGCCGCTGGGCCTGAAGGTGCTGCGGAAGGTCGAGCAGATCGTGCGCGAGGAGCAGGACGCGATCGGCGGCCAGGAGGTGCTCTTCTCCGCGCTCCAGCCGCGCGAGCCCTACGAGGCGACCGGCCGCTGGGAGGAGTACGGGCCCACGCTGTTCCGGCTCCAGGACCGTCGCGAGGACGACTACCTCCTCGCCCCCACCCACGAGGAGATGTTCACCCTGACGGTGAAGGACCTGTACTCCTCGTACAAGGACCTCCCGGCGATGCTGTACCAGATCCAGACCAAGTTCCGCGATGAGGCGCGTCCCCGCGCGGGCCTGCTGCGCACCCGCGAGTTCATCATGAAGGACGCCTACTCCTTCGACGTGGACGATGCCGGGCTCGACGCCTCCTACGAGAAGCAGCGCCTGGCCTACCAGCGCACCTTCGAGCGCATCGGCCTGCCCACCGTGATCTGCCAGGCCGACGCCGGCGCTATGGGCGGCTCCCGCTCCGAGGAGTTCCTCCACCCCACGGAGGTCGGCGAGGACACCTTCGTCGTCTCCGACGGCGGCTACGCCGCGAACGTCGAGGCCGTCACCACCCTGCCCCCGGAGGCACTGGACGAGGCCGCCATCGCGGCCCTGCCCGCGATGCACCTGGAGGACACACCCGGCGCGAGCACCATCGCGAAGCTCACCGACTTCTCCAACGGGGCGTTCCCCGGGAAGGGCCGCGTCGCCGAGGACGGGCAGTGGACCCGCTACGAGATGCTCAAGCACCTCGTCTACCTCCTCACCCACCCCGACGGCACCACCGAGCCGCTGGTCATCGCGCTGCCCGGTGACCGCGAGGTCGACCCCAAGCGCCTCGAGGCCGCCGTCGCCCCCGCGATCGCGACCGCCTTCACCGACGAGGACTTCGCCGCGCATCCCGTGCTGAAGAAGGGCTACATCGGCCCCGAGGGCCTGGGCCTGGAGGCGCCGTCCGGGATCCGCTATCTCGTGGACCCCCGCGTCGTGCCCGGCACCTCCTGGGTCGCCGGCGCCGGCGAGAAGGACAAGCACGCCTACGACCTCGTCTACGGCCGCGACTTCACCTCCGACGGCACCATCGAGGCGGCCGAGGTGCGCGACGGCGACCCGGCGCCCGACGGCTCGGGCCCGCTGCGCCTGACCCGCGGCATGGAGATGGGGCACATCTTCCAGCTCGGCCGGAAGTACGCCGAGGCGCTGGGGCTGAAGGTCCTCGACGAGAACGGCAAGTCCGTGGTGGTGACCATGGGCTCCTACGGGATCGGCGTCACCCGCGCGGTCGCTGCGGTCGCCGAGCTGAACCATGACGAAAAGGGCCTGGTCTGGCCGCGGCAGCTCGCCCCGGCCGACGTGCACATCGTCGCCACCGGCAAGGACGCGGCCGTCTTCGAGGAGGCCGAGCGGGCCGCCGCGGAGCTCGAGGCGCGCGGCCTCGAGGTCCTCTACGACGACCGGCCGAAGGTCTCCCCGGGCGTGAAGTTCAAGGACGCCGAGCTGCTGGGCGTGCCCACCTCCGTGGTGATCGGGCGGGGCCTGGCCGAGGGCACCGTCGAGGTGCGCGACCGGGCGAGCGGCACGATCCGCGAGGTCTCGCCGGCGGAGGTCGTCGAAGCCGTCCTCGCCGAGGTGCGCGGGGCCTGACCGTGTCCGTCCGCGGCGGCGCTCAGCCGTCCGCGGGCGGCGGGTCCTCGGCGACCAGGCCCGGCAGCGGGTCCATCCGGTCGACCCGTCCGGCCAGCAGCTCCGCCTCGGCCAGGGCCGCCCCGATGGACAGCGGCCGCCGCTCGAAGGGCGCTGCGCCCGCGAGCGCGAGATGGTCCAGCAGTAGCCCCTGGGAGAGCGTCGTCGGGAGCGTGCCGGCGGTGGCCTCGTCGAGCTGACCGCCGGGCAGCCCGTAGACCGCCTGACGGACCACCACGGGTGCGCCGTCCTCCTCGGCGACGGCGACGAGCTGCTCGGCACGGGTGCGGTGCAGCTCGGTCCGCGCCAGGTGGGCCTCCCGCTCCTCGTCCTCCGAGCGCGCGGCGAGCACCTCGTGGACGTAGCCCGCGTACCACTCCTCCTGCTGGGCCCGCTCGATCGCGCTGCGGTAGTCCTCCTCCGCCCCGATCGAGGGCGGATCCGTGGCGGGCACGTCGCGGCGCGGCACGAGGTCCTCGGCCGACGGGGAGGCGGGCACCTCTCCCGTCCCCGAGGAGGTGCGCAGGCGCAGCGCGATCCAGGCCGAGTGCGCGGCGAGCGCCGAGGTCGCACGGGCGAGGGAGCCGGAGACCTGGCGGGAGGCGTCGGCCGCGAGGTCCCGCAGCTCGACCAGGACGGCGAGCAGCGCGGGGAGGTCGTCGGGGACGTCCGTCAGGGCGGGCGCCGTGGTCGCCTCCGGATCGGGGTCCTCGGACGCCTCGACCTCCCGTTCCTGCTCCGCCCCCGTGAGCAGGGCGCGACGCTGCACCGGCAGCGCCGCGACGAGCACGGTGAGGTCCGCGGCCAGTGCCGGGTCCCCGCCGCTCGAGGTGCTCGTGAGCGCCTCGGCGCCCGCGATCGCCCGCTCGAGCATGGCCAGCAGGTCCCGGCGGTAGAGGTCGTCGATGCCCGGTGGGGGAGGGGTGTACTCCTCGGGGCCGCCCAGGGCGATCCGTCCGCAGCCGCCGAGCGTCCCCGCGCCGAGCGCTCCCGTCGCGAGGGCGAGGACGGAGGTGCGCAGCAGTCGCCGCCGGCCGAGCAGGGGCGGGGGATCGGAGGGGCGGAGGGAGTCGGGCACGGGAGGATTCTCGCATCTGCGCGCCCCGGGACAGCGCGGACGCCGCGCGGACACTATCCTGGTGCCGACGCTCCGGGGCACGTCCCGGGCGGCGAAGTCACCCATATGAGCAGGAGGCGATCAGTCCATGAGCGCACTCGAGGACCACACCGACCTGCGGGAGGCCGCTGCCGCCGTGCTGGACGCCCACGGGCTCGTGCTCGAGGAGGTCGAGCTGGGGCGCGAGGGCGGGATGCCGCGCCTGCGCCTGGTCGTGGACCTGCCCGAGGACGAGCTCGGCAGCGCCGACCTCGACACCGTCGCCGAGGCCTCCCGCGATCTGTCGGCCCGGATCGACGCCGACGACTCCCTGCTGGGCCCCGAGCCGGTGCTGCTGGAGCTCACCACCCCCGGCGTCGAGCGCGCCCTCACCGCGCCCCGCCACTTCCGCCGCAGCCGCGGCCGTCTCCTCGCCCTGCGCACCGCCGCCGGGACCGAGCACCGCGCCCGGCTCCTCGCCGTCGACGGGGAGACCCTGCACCTGCGCCAGGAGCCCGGCCGGGACGACCGCGGCCGGCCCCGGAAGCTCCCCGCCGGCACCGCCGAGCGCCTCGCGCTGCGGATCGACGAGCTCGACGCGGCGCGGGTCGAGGTCGAGTTCGACCCGCCGGACGACCTCGAGCAGCTGCTGGCCGACGCCGCCGCCGACCTCCCCGGGGCAGGCCCCGCCGCCCCGGACACCACGACCGCCGAGACCACCGCGGGGACCACCGCGACGAAGGAGAGCTGAGATGGACATCGACATGGGTGCCCTGCGGGCCCTCGAGCGCGAGCGCGAGATCAGCCTGCCCGTGCTGCTGGACGCGATCCGCTCGGCGCTGCACGCCGCCTACCTGCACACGGACCATCCGGTCCGCGACTCCGAGGTGCTGATCGACGAGCGCACCGGCGAGGTCGCCGTCATCGCCCGCGAGCGCGACGCCGACGGCGTAGTCCTCGAGGAGTGGGACGACACCCCGGAGAACTTCGGCCGCGTCGCCGCGAGCACCGCGCGCCAGGTCATCTTCCAGCGCATCCGCGACCTCGAGGACGACGCGGTGCTGGGCACCTACGCCGACCGCGAGGACGACATCGTCTCGGGGATCATCCAGCAGGGCCGCGACCCGCGCATGGTGCTGGTCGACCTCGGCGAGGTCGAGGCCGTCCTGCCCCCGCACGAGCGGGTGCCGGGGGAGGACTACTCCCACGGCCGACGGCTGCGCGCCTACGTCACCGAGGCCCGCCGCGGCCCGAAGGGCCCGCAGATCATGCTCTCGCGCTCGCACCCGAACTTCGTGCGCCGGCTGTTCGCGCTCGAGGTGCCCGAGGTCGCCGACGGCACCGTCGAGATCGCCGGGCTCGCCCGCGAGGCCGGCCACCGCACCAAGATGGCGGTGCGCGCCACGGTCCCGGGCGTGAACGCGAAGGGCGCCTGCATCGGCCCGATGGGCGCGCGCGTCCGCTCGGTGATGAACGAGCTCGGCGGCGAGAAGATCGACATCGTCGACTTCGACGAGGACCCCGCGGCGTACGTCGCCGGCGCCCTCTCCCCGTCGAAGGTCTCCTCCGTCACCGTGATCGACGAGGTGGGCCGGGCCGTGCGCGCCGTGGTCCCCGAGAACCAGCTCTCCCTGGCGATCGGCAAGGACGGGCAGAACGCCCGCCTGGCCGCGAAGCTCACGGGCTGGAAGATCGACATCCGCCCCGAGGGCGGGGGAGAGGTGCCGGCCGAGGGCTGAGCGCCGCGCACCGCGGCGTCCGACGCCGAGCCCCCGCCGGGGCCCGCGGGACGCCGAGGTGTGTCGCACGCCTCCCCGCTGCGGCCCGGGACGCACCCGTCCGCTACACTGGGGAGGCTGTTCGCCCAGTGGAGACCGCGATCGACCCCCGTCGACCGCCCTCCCGTCCGGGCGGAGGCGCTCGGAACGGAGGAGGTCGCGTCATCGCACGCTCCACCGCACACCGCCCCGAGCGCACATGCGTCGGCTGCCGCCAGGCGGCTAAGCGCGAGCAGCTGGTGCGACTGGTCCGGGAGTCCGCTCCCGACGGCGTCGTCCCACGCGTCCGCGTCGATCCCACGGGATCGGCGCCCGGCCGCGGGGCATGGCTCCACCCCGACGCATCATGTCTCGACCTCGCCCTGCGGCGAGGCGGCCCGGCCCGGTCCTTCCGCGGCAGGGTCGACACCGGGCTCCTCGCCCGGGACCTCGAGGCCTTCGAACCCACCCGTACGTGGAACAGGTAGAAGCACCCATGGACATCCGATGAGTACTCACTCATGAGCACCCTCAGGAACTAATGGTCCGAGCCCTCTTGTCGGCCGGACCGAGACAGGAGAAAAGTGGCTAAGGTCCGCGTCCACGAGCTCGCCAAGGAGCTCGGACAGCCCAGCAAGGTCGTCCTGCAGAAGCTGCAGGACATGGGCGAGTTCGTCCGTTCCGCCTCCTCGACCATCGAGGCACCCGTCGCCCGTCGTCTGCGCCAGGAGTTCCCGGCGGCCGACAGCGCCCCCAAGAAGACCTCCGGCGCCCCCACGCCGGGCTCCGCGCCGAAGCCCGGTGCGAAGCCCGCCGCGAAGAAGCCCGCCGCCGAGGCCCCCGCCGCGCAGAAGCCCGGCCCCCAGAACGCGCCGCAGAAGCCCGGCCCCGCCGCGCCGACCCCGAAGGCCGCGGCCCCTGCCGAGCCCGCGGCGGAGAAGCCCGCCGCGGAGAAGCCCGCGGCGGAGGCACCCCTTCCCTCGGCCAAGCCCGGCGCCCCGGCCCCCAAGCCCGGTGCCCCGGCGCCGAAGCCCGGCGGCGAGAAGTCGTCCGCGCCCAAGCCCGGGAACGAGCGCCCCGCGCCGCGCCCCGGCGCCGCGCGCCCCGGCAACAACCCCTTCGCCAGCTCGCAGGGCATGCCCCGTCCCGGCCGCAAGCCCGGTCAGGGCGGCGGCCAGGGCGGCCCGCGCCCGGGCGGTCCCCGTCCCGGCAACAACCCCTTCGCCACCTCGCAGGGCATGCCCCGTCCGGGCCAGCGTCCGCCGCGTCCCGGCCAGGGCGGCGGCGCCGGCGCCGAGCAGGGCGGTCGCACTCCCCGCGAGGGCGCTCCCCGTCCCGGCGGCGCGCCGCGTTCGGGCGGTCCCCGTCCCGGCATGCCCACCCCGGGCATCATGCGCCAGCACTCCCACGGCGGCCTCGCCGACGCCAACCAGGGCGGCGGCCGCGGTCGCGGCGGCGGCCCGGGCGGACGTCCCGGCGGTGGCGGCGGTCCGGGCGGTCGTCCGGGCGGTGGCGGCGGTCCCGGCCCCCGCGGTCGCGGCGGTCGCGGCGCGACGCAGGGCGCCTTCGGGCGCGGCGGCAAGCCGGCCCGCTCCCGCAAGTCGAAGCGCGCGAAGCGCCAGGAATGGGAGCAGCAGCAGGCTCCCGCCCCGGGCGGCGTCTCGTTGCCCCGCGGCAACGGCGCGACCATCCGCATGCGCCGCGGCGCCTCGCTGTCCGATTTCGCCGATCGCATCGACGTCAACCCCGCGTCGCTGATCACGGTGCTCTTCGCGATGGGCGAGATGGCCACGGCCACCCAGTCGCTGGACGAGGACACCTTCGAGCTGCTCGGCAATGAGCTCGGCTACAAGATCGAGATCGTCTCCCCGGAGGACGAGGAGCGCGAGCTGCTCGAGCAGTTCGACATCGATCTCGACGCGGAGCTCGCCGAGGAGGACGAGGAGGACCGCATGCCGCGGCCCCCGGTCGTCACCGTCATGGGTCACGTCGACCACGGCAAGACCCGCCTGCTGGACACCATCCGCAAGGCGAAGGTCGGTGCGGGTGAGGCCGGCGGCATCACCCAGCACATCGGTGCGTACCAGGTCGACGTCGAGCACGAGGGCGCCGAGCGTCAGCTCACCTTCATCGACACCCCGGGCCACGAGGCGTTCACCGCCATGCGTGCCCGTGGTGCGGACGTCACCGACATCGCGATCCTCGTGGTCGCGGCGGACGACGGCGTGATGCCCCAGACGATCGAGGCGCTGAACCACGCCCAGGCGGCGAACGTGCCGATCGTGGTCGCGGTCAACAAGATCGACAAGCCCGAGGCGAATCCGGAGAAGATCCGGCAGCAGCTGACCGAGTACAACCTGATCGCCGAGGAGTACGGCGGCGAGACGATGTTCGTCGACGTCTCCGCTCGCGAGAACCTGCACATCGACGACCTCCTCGAGGCGGTGCTGCTCACCGCGGACGCCGCCCTCGAGCTCTCGGCGAACCCCGACAAGGACGCGCGCGGCGTGGCCATCGAGGCGAACCTGGACAAGGGACGCGGCCCGGTCGCCACCGTGCTGGTCCAGCAGGGCACCCTGCGGGTCGGCGACGCGATCGTGTGCGGGATCGGCCACGGCCGAGTGCGCGCCATGCTCGACGAGAACGGCGAGAACGTCACCGAGGCGGGTCCGTCCCGCCCGGTGCAGGTCCTCGGCCTCACCTCGGTGCCCGGCGCCGGTGACTCCTTCCTGGTCGCCCAGGACGAGCGCACCGCCCGTCAGATCGCCGAGAAGCGGGAGGCCGCCAAGCGCGCCGCCTCGCTGTCCAAGGCCCGCAAGCGCATCTCGCTCGAGGACCTCAACAAGCACGTCGCCGACGGCAAGATCGAGACCCTCAACCTCATCCTCAAGGGCGACGCGGCCGGTGCCGTCGAGGCCCTGGAGGAGTCGCTGCTGGGCATCGATGTCGGCGAGGGCGTGGACCTGCGGATCATCGACCGCGGCGTCGGCGCGATCACGATGAACAACATCAACCTCGCCGTCGCCTCGGACGCGGTCATCATCGGCTACAACGTCCGGGCCGAGGGCCTGAACGCGGAGTACGCCGACCGCGAGGGCGTGGAGATCAAGTACTACTCGGTCATCTACAACGCCATCGACGAGGTCGAGCAGGCCCTCAAGGGCATGCTCAAGCCGGAGTACGAGGAGGTCGAGCTCGGCTCGGCGGAGATCCGCGAGATCTTCCGCTCCTCCAAGTTCGGCAACATCGCCGGCTCGATCGTGCGCGGCGGCCTCATCAAGCGCGGCGCCAAGGCGCGCATCACCCGTGGCGGCAAGGTCATCGCGGAGAACATCGAGATCGCCGGTCTGCGACGCTTCAAGGACGATGTCACCGAGGTCCGCGAGGGCTACGAGTGCGGCATCAACCTGGGGTCCTTCAACGACCTCCAGCTCGAGGACCTCATCACCACCTACGAGATGCAGGAGAAGCCCCGCAGCTGATCCTGCGACGGCCGGGCACCCCTTCGCCGGGGCGCCCGGCCGCGCCGGCGGGGGAGGAGACCACGATGAGCGAGGTGTCCCTCCTGCTCCGCGCCCCCTCGGCCAATCGCGTCTACGCGCAGGCCGCGGGGGCGCTCTCGCGCGCCGAGGCGCACTGGGTGCTCGGCGCCCATCTCGGTGCGGTGCCCGCCCTGCGGGACCGGGAGGTCGGCGGGATGGCGGGGCTCGAGGTGCGCGGCGCCGCGAGCGGGGAGCGCTCCGAGGCGCTGCTGGCGATGCTCTCGGGCACCCTCGGCGTGCTCGACGTGCAGCAGGAGGACCCCGAGGACCAGGACCGGCCGCTGCTGCGCCCCCGGACCCTGCCCGCCGTGCTGCGCCACCCCTCCGACCTCGAGACCACCCTGCGCTACACCGGCAAGACCAACGAGCAGTTCACCGCCCTGCTGGTGAACCTCGCCGCGGCCCTGTCCACCCGCCGCGCAGGGATCCTCGACGGGACCCTCGACCTGCTCGATCCGCTGTGCGGACGCGGCACCACGCTGAACCGGGCGCTGCGCCTCGGGCTCAGCCCCGTCGGCGCGGAGATCGACCGCAAGGACGTGGAGGCCTACCGGGCGTTCCTCGGCACCTGGCTGCGCACCCACCGCTTCAAGCACACCCTGGAGACCACGCGGCTCACCGTGCACGGCGAGCAGCTGGGCAGCCGGACCGAGGCGGAGCTCGCCCCCGACAAGCAGACCCTGCGCGCCGGCGGAGGGCAGCGCCTGACCCTGCTCGGCTGCGACACCACCCGACTGGGCGAGGTGCTGCCCGGCGGCTCCGTCGACGCGCTCGTCGGGGACCTGCCCTACGGCGTCCAGCACGGCTCCCGCGCGGGCGGCGCCTGGCAGCGCTCCCCGCTCGAGGTGCTGCGCGAGGCGGCGCCCGGGTGGCGCTCGCTGCTGCGCGACGGCGCCGGGGTCGCGCTCGCGGTGAACCGTCGCACCCTCGACCATGCCGAGGCGAGCGCGGTGCTCGCGGACGCCGGGCTGCGCGTGCTCAGCGCCGACGGCGCCTTCCGCCACCGCGTCGACCAGTCCATCGACCGTGACATCCTGCTCGCGGTCCCCTTCGACCATCCCCGCGCCGAGGAGCTCGCCGCTCTCGGCGCCGACCAGGAGGATCCCATCCCATGAACGACAACCCCCGCGCTCTCAAGCTCGCCGACCGCATCAAGGTCATCGTCGCCACCATGCTCGACACCCGGGTCAAGGACCCGCGGCTCGGCTTCGTGACCATCACCGACGTACGCGTCAGCGGCGACCTCCAGCACGCCACCGTCTTCTACACCGTCTTCGGCACCGACGAGGAGCGCGAGGGCACCGCCGCCGCGCTGCACAGCGCCACCGGCATGCTCCGCCGCGAGGTCGGCCGACAGACCGGCGTGCGCCTGACCCCCACCCTCGAGTTCATCGCCGATGCGGTGCCCGAGAACGCGCGGGTCATCGAGGACCTCCTCAGCGAGGCCCGCGGCCGCGACGCGGAGCTCGCCCGCTCCAAGGAGGGCGCCGCCTACGCCGGCGAGGCCGACCCCTACCGCAAGCCCCGCGACGAGGAGGACGAGGACCTCGACGACGCGGACCTGGAGGACGAGGACCTGGACGTCGAGGACCTCGACGACGACGAGGGCGCCGCCCCGGGGCACGAGCGGGCGTGACCTCCGCACCCCACGGCATCCTTCTCGTCGACAAGGCCGAGGACCGCACCAGCCACGACGTGGTCGCCCGCGTGCGCTGGCTGCTGGGGACCAAGAAGGTCGGCCACGCCGGCACCCTCGATCCGATGGCCACCGGCCTGCTCGTGCTCGGCGTCGGGCAGGGCACCCGGCTGCTCACTCATCTCGTCGGCCTGGACAAGACCTACCTCGCCACGATCCGGCTGGGCAGCGCCACCACGACCGACGACCGCGAGGGCGAGCCGCTGGGCGAGCGGGTCGATGCCACCGGGATCGAGGCCGCCCGCCTCGAGGAGGCCCTCGACGGGCTCCGCGGCGACATCCAGCAGGTCCCCTCGACGGTCAGCGCGATCAAGATCGACGGGAAGCGCGCCTACGCCCGCGCCCGCGCGGGGGAGGACGTGCAGCTCGCCGCCCGGCCCGTGCGCGTGCCGCGCTTCGAGATCCTCTCCCGCACCGAGCGGGACGGGCACCTCGACCTCGAGGCCGTGGTCGACTGCTCCTCGGGCACCTACGTCCGTGCCCTCGCCCGCGACCTCGGCGCCGCCCTCGGCGTCGGCGGGCACCTCACCGCGCTGCGCCGCACCGCCGTCGGCCCCTTCGTGGTCGAGGACGGCGTGCACGTCCCCGCCCGCGGGGAGGGCGACGACGTGGACCTGCCCCTGCACGGGCTCGGCGAGATCGCCGCGCGCGTGCTGCCGGTGCTGGAGGTCTCGGAGGACGAGGCCGCGGCGCTCGGGACGGGCAAGCGGATCCGTTCCGCGCAGGAGCTGCGAGCGCCCTCCCGGCCCCATCCCGCGCACGCCGGACCGGAGGACGCCTCAGTCGCGGCCCTCGATACGGCCGGCCGCCTGGTGGCCGTCCTGCAGCGCGAGGGACGGGACTGGCACCCCCGGCTCGTCGTGCCCGAGGACACCCGCCGCTGAGCCGCCGCGCCCCCCGTGGGCGGGGATCGCCGCACCAGGGCTCGCACGGAGAGAGGGCCCCTCCCGTTCCCGGGAGGGGCCCTCTCTCACTGCCGTGCGGGGGAGCGGGGACCGCTCAGCGGTGCACCACCGTCTTGGTGCCCATGCTGGCCCAGTCGTACAGCCACTTCGCATCGGAGACCGGCAGGTTGATGCAGCCGTGCGAGCCGGAGTACCCGAAGGAGGAGCGCCACGGCGCGCCGTGGAACCCGTACCCGTGGTGGAAGTACTGCACCCAGGGGACGTCAGGGGTGTAGTAGTACTTCGGATGGCCCTCGGGGTAGTACGCCGCGTTGGTCATGTCCTGACGGTCGTAGCGCAGGTAGATCTCGTAGGTGCCGGTGGGGGTCTCGTTGCCCTCCTTGCCGTCGACCATCGAGCGCGGGCCCCAGACGGGGGTGTCGCCCACGTAGGCGGTGACCGTCTTGTTGGTGAGGTCGACGTCGATCCACTTCTCGCCGGTCGGCTCGGCGGCGGGCTCCTCGTCCTTCGACTCCTCGTCCTTCTTCTCGTCGTCCGAGGACTTCTCCTCGTCCTTCTCCTCCTCGTCCTTCGGCGCGTCGACCTTGTCGACCTCGGCCTCGAGCTTCTTGGTCTCGAAGGCGGCCTCCAGGGGAGTGGTGCCCTTCAGCGCGGTGATCAGCTCATCGGCGACGGCGTCGGTGTTGGTGATCTCCAGGCCGTCCTTCTTCTCGGAGACGACCTTGACGACCTCGCCGGCCTCGTCGACCTGCTCGATGCCGTTCTCCGGCTCGACGGCGTCCTTGTCGGCGCGGGTGGCGACCCACTCGCGCACCGCGTCCTCGTCCACCGCGATGGTGAGGTTCTCGCCGGACTCGTCCGGGGCCACGGAGATCCAGTCGCTGCGGCGCTCGGCGGAGACCTCGTGGGTCTCGCCGTCGGCGCCGGAGATCGACATGGGCTGCTCGAGCAGCGAGGAGATCGTGCCGACGACCTCCTCGGCCTCCTCGGTGGTGATCGCGGGGGCGATCTCCTCGATCGGCTGCTCCACGGAGAAGCTCTCGAGGGCGGGGGCCTTGGACTTCACGGCCTCGACGAGGGTCTGCGGGTCCACGCCCTGGCCGTTGCGACCGGGCTCGACGTTCCAGGCCTGCGCCTCCTCGTCGAAGACGACCTGCGCATCGACCGGGGTGGTCATGTCCTCGGGGACCAGGCCCTTCGCGAACTCGGCCACGGCGGCCTCGTCGACCTCGACGACCGGCTCGACGCTGTGCTCGCCGGACCAGGTCGAGGAGATGACCGCGGGCAGGGAGTCGTCGCGCTCGAGCGCCGCGGCGGCCGTCGCGGCGGAGTCGACGCTCACGCCGAGGTCCGACAGCGGCACCTCGAGCTGCTGGTCGCCGGCGGTCACCGAGACCTTCACGGACTCGCCGTGCTCGGTCACCAGGGCGGCGATCTCCTCGGGGCTCTTCCCGGAGACGTCCTGGCCGAGCACCATGGTGCCCGGCAGCGCGCGGCCCTCGAACTGCTTGGCGTAGGCCAGCGCCCCGCCGGTGAGGATCACGGCGAGGACGGCGACGATCGCCACGAGGATCAGCGCGACCCGGCGACGGCTGCGGCCACCCGGGGCCGTATCGGTCACGTTCGTCATGGATCCAGATCCGTTCTCGGCGGCCGTCGTGCCCGCCCTCGGCTCGCGCCGCAGGGCACAGGGGTCCCTCCCCGGCGCCGCCTTCCGTCCGAGAGTAACGGAGCGTCCCGCGCACTACCACGATGTCCGGCCCGAGGTTCGTCACAGCTCGGCAACAGCCGCGGTCCAGGTCGCACTCGGGCAGGTGGCCCGGAGCACGCCCCGGGGAGTCGGGGCCGTGGCGACGTCGGATGGCCCCGGCCTGCGAGCGCTACAGTGTCCTCCGGCGAACCCGCCGTCGCAGCCCGCCCGCCGGGGCGGCGGAGCACGGGTGCGCGGACCGCACCCGGCATCGGAAGGACCTGAGCGCGTCGTGACCCGCCTCCCCATCTGGCACTCCGCCCTGGAGGTGCCCGCCGAGCTCGGCGAGACCGCGGTCTCGATCGGGAACTACGACGGCGTCCACCGGGGGCACCGCTTCGTGCTGGACCAGCTGCGCCGCCACGCCGAGGCACGCTCCCTGAGCCCCGTCGCCCTCACCTTCTGGCCGCATCCGCGCCATGTCATGGGCTCGCCCGAGGCGACGCCGCTGCTGACCGGGCACGAGGACCGCGACCGCCTGCTCCTGCTCGCCGGCCTGCACGGCGTGCTCGACCTCGAGTTCACGCTCGACTTCGCCCAGCACTCCCCGGAGGAGTTCGTGCGGATCTTCCTGGTCGAGGGGCTGCGTGCGAAGTGCGTGGTGCTGGGGGAGGACGCCCTGTTCGGCCGCGCGAACGCGGGGAACATCGACACCATGCGCGAGCTGGGGGAGAAGTACGGCTTCGAGGTCGTCACCGCCCCGGACCTCGGCCCCGAGGGCGCGGGCACCGGCCGGATCTCCTCCTCGGGGATCCGTCGCGACCTCCTCGCCGGCGACGTGCGCGCCGCGAACGAGGCGCTGGGCAGGCTGCACACCGTCACCGACGTGATCCACCACGGCTTCCGCCGCGGCCGCGAGCTCGGCTTCCCCACCGCGAACCTGGGCCCGCAGCCGCAGGGCCTGATCCCCGCCGACGGCGTCTACGCCGGCTATGCGACGGTCACCGCCCAGGAACCCTCGCACGCGGGGGACGAGCCGCTGGCCGGCGCCCCGGCGACGATCTCCATCGGCACCAATCCCACCTTCGAGGCCGACGGCGCGCCCCGCCGCACCGTCGAGGCGTACGTGCTCGGCGACCACGACCTCCACCTCTACGGCGACACCGTGCGCCTGGAGTTCGTCGAGTTCCAGCGGCCCACGCTGAAGTTCGACTCGATCGACGCACTCGTGGAGCAGATGGCCGAGGACGTCGAGGTGACCCGCCGCACTCTCGAGGCGGAGCGCTCCCGGAGCGACCTGGGCTCCTGATATCCTTCTCGAGCCGTCATATCGGCCGCGGAGAGCGATCCCGCCCCCAGCAACTGCCCACCCGCAAGGGCGAGGTGCGCTCGGGGGCCGCTCGTCGGAAGAGCCCGGGGCAGAAGGCCCCGGCGCGCCGCGCAACGACCTGAGGAGAACCAGTATGGCCTTCGATTCCGCCACCAAGCAGGCGATCATCTCGGAGTACGCGACCGGCGAGGGCGACACCGGTTCGCCCGAGGTCCAGACCGCGCTGCTCACCCACCGCATCACCTACCTGACCGAGCACCTCAAGACCCACAAGCACGATCACCACACGCGCCGTGGTCTGATGCTGCTGGTCGGTCAGCGCAAGCGCCTCCTGAAGTACCTCCAGGAGAACGACATCGAGCGATACCGTGCGCTGATCAAGCGCCTCGGCATCCGCCGTTGATCCCCTCCGCCGCTCGCCCACAGGGCGGGCGGCGGTGTCGTATGTCCGCCCCCGACCAGGTTCGGTCCTCGGCAGTGGCCTGCGGATCGGGCGACCGGAGACCCCGGTCCCGCCCGGGAGCCGCGGGTGACTGACGAAGGCCGCACCGGCAGGGGCACCCCTCAACCAAGGAGATCCCCCATGGCCATGGAAGGCCCTGAAATCACCGCCACCACCGCCGTCATCGACAACGGCGCCTACGGTCGTCGCGAGGTCCGCTTCGAGACCGGCCGCCTCGCCCAGCAGGCCGCCGGCGCCGTGTCCGTCTACCTCGACGACGACACCATGGTGTTCTCGGCGACCGCCGTGTCGAACAAGCCGAAGGAGCACTTCGACTTCTTCCCCCTCACCATCGACGTCGAGGAGCGCATGTACGCCGCGGGCCGCATCCCCGGCTCGTTCTTCCGTCGCGAGGGCCGCCCCGGCACCGACGCGATCCTCGCCGCCCGCCTCACCGACCGCCCGCTGCGCCCCGCCTTCGTCAAGGGCCTGCGCAACGAGGTCCAGGTCGTGCTCACCGTCATGGCCTGCAACCCCGAGGACGCCTACGACGTCGTCGGCATCAACGGCGCCTCCGCCTCCACCCAGATCTCCGGTCTGCCCTTCTCGGGCCCGATCGGCGGCGTGCGCATCGCGCTCATGCCCGACGCGCAGGGCGGCGGCCAGTGGGTCGCCTTCCCGACCTTCGCGCAGCTGGACGAGGCCGTCTTCTCGATGGTCGTCGCCGGTCGCATCGTCGAGGACGACGTCGCGATCATGATGGTCGAGGCCGAGGCCACCGACAACTCCTGGACCCTCATCAAGGAGCAGGGCGCGATCGCCCCGACGGAGGCCGTCGTCGCCGAGGGCCTCGAGGCCGCCAAGGTCTTCATCCGCAGCCTGTGCGTGGCGCAGCAGGAGCTCGCCGCGAAGGCCGCGAAGCCCGTGCGCGAGTTCCCGCTCTTCCTGGACTACCAGGAGGACGCCTACGGCATCGTCGAGGCTGCCGCGACCGAGCGCCTGGCCGAGGTCATGTCCATCGCCGCGAAGACCGAGCGCGAGGAGCGCACCGAGCAGCTGCTCGGCGAGGTCACCGCCGAGCTGACCGCCGAGG
Source organism: Brachybacterium sp. sponge (assembly GCF_001613775.1). Taxonomy (NCBI): domain Bacteria; kingdom Bacillati; phylum Actinomycetota; class Actinomycetes; order Micrococcales; family Dermabacteraceae; genus Brachybacterium; species Brachybacterium sp. sponge. The sequence continues at coordinate 682,943 of NZ_LRMP01000002.1, forward strand.
GCGCGCAGCTCGAGGGTCGCGAGTCCGAGGTCTCCGGCGCCTTCCGCGCGCTGACCAAGCAGGTTGTGCGCAAGAAGGTCCTCACCGAGGGCGTCCGCATCGACGGCCGCGGCCTGCGCGACATCCGCGCGCTCTCCGCCGAGGTGGAGGTGCTCCCGCGTGTGCACGGCTCGGCCCTGTTCCAGCGCGGCGAGACCCAGATCCTGGGCGTCTCCACGCTGAACATGCTCAAGATGGAGCAGCAGATCGACTCCCTCGGGCCGGTCGACCGCAAGCGCTACATCCACCACTACAACTTCCCGCCGTACTCCACCGGCGAGACCGGCCGCGTCGGCTCCCCGAAGCGCCGCGAGGTGGGCCACGGCATGCTCGCCGAGCGTGCCATCGTGCCGGTGCTGCCCAGCCGCGAGGAGTTCCCCTACGCGATCCGTCAGGTGTCCGAGGCCCTCGGCTCCAACGGCTCGACCTCGATGGGCTCCGTCTGCGCCTCGACCCTCTCGCTTCTGAACGCCGGCGTGCCGCTGCGCGCCCCGGTCGCCGGCATCGCGATGGGCCTGATCTCGGACACGGTGGACGGAGAGACCCGCTACGCGGCCCTCACCGACATCCTCGGGGCCGAGGACGCCTTCGGTGACATGGACTTCAAGGTCGCCGGCACCTCCGAGTTCGTCACCGCCATCCAGCTGGACACCAAGCTCGACGGCCTGCCCGCCTCGGTGCTCACCGGCGCCCTGTCGCAGGCCCACGAGGCGCGTCTGGCGATCCTCTCGGTGCTGGGCGAGGCGATCGACGCGCCCGACGAGATGAGCCCGCACGCCCCGCGCGTGCTCGCGGTGACCATCCCCGTCGACAAGATCGGCGCGGTCATCGGCCCGAAGGGCCAGATGATCAACCAGATCCAGGACGACACCGGCGCCGACATCACCATCGAGGACGACGGCACCGTCTACATCGGCGCGACCGACGGCCCCTCGGCCGAGGCGGCCCGCTCCGCGGTCAACGCCATCGCCAACCCGATGGTCCCCGAGGTCGGCGAGCGCTATCTCGGCACCGTCGTGCGCGTGGTCGACTTCGGCGCCTTCGTCTCGCTCACCCCGGGCAAGGACGGCCTGCTCCACGTCACCCAGCTGCGCAAGCTCAACGGCGGCAAGCGGGTCGAGAACGTCGAGGACGTCGCCAAGGTCGGCCAGAAGATCGAGGTGGAGATCCGCGAGATCGACGCCCGCGGCAAGATCTCCCTCGCCGTGATCGAGGACGAGGCCGAGTCCGCCGAGGCCGTCGAGTCGCAGGCGTCCGTCGCCGCCGAGGAGACCACCGCCGAGTGATCCTCGTGCCGTGATCCGTCCGCCCGCCCGCAGGAGCCGGCGACAGCAGGAGGGGAGGCGCCCGAGCCCGGGCGCCTCCCCTCAGTGCATCCCGGTCGCCGTGACGAACGGCTCGGCGACCTCCCACCCGCCCCGTGGAACAATCGAGCGATGCCTTACGACCTCCTGTACGACGATCCTGCCTCCGACGTCATCCTCGACGCCGCGACCGGCGTGCGGCGCAGCATCCTGCCCGGCGGGGTGCGGCTGCTCACCCAGACCGACCGCAGCGTGCGCAGCGCGAGCATCGGGCTGTGGCTGCCCGTCGGCTCCCGCGACGAGGCCCCCGCCCATGCGGGATCGACCCATGTGCTCGAGCACCTGCTGTTCAAGGGCACCCGGCGCCGCAGCGCGATGGACATCGCCACCGCCTTCGACGAGGTGGGCGGCGACTCCAACGCCGTCACCGCCAAGGAGCACACCCTCTACTACGGACGGGTGCGCTCGGCCGACGTGCCGATGGCCGTGGACGTCCTCACCGACATGATCACCGCCTCCGTCCTCGAGCAGGATGCGCTCGCCACCGAGCGCGAGGTCATCCTCGAGGAGCTTGCGATGGCGGAGGACGACCCGAACGACGTCGGCTACGAGACCTTCCTCGCCCAGGTGCTCGGCCCGGACACGGCGCTCGGCCGTCCCGTCGGCGGCACCGCCGCGAGCGTCGAGGCGCTCACCATCGACGACGTCCGCGCCCACTACCGCGAGCACTACCGGCCGGACAACCTCGTGGTCACCGCCGTCGGCGACATCGACCACGACGAGCTGGCCGGCCTCCTGGCCGCGGGCCTGCGCCGCGGCGGCTGGAGCCTGGAGGAGGGGGCGCTGCCCTCCCGCGCGCGGCGCGCCGCGACCGCCGTGCCGAGCGAGGGGATCGCCGCCGACGTCGGCGCGCTCGTCCCGCACCGTCTCGCCCGCCCCACCGAGCAGAACCACATCTACCTCGGCGGGCAGGGCCTCACCGCGCTCAGCGAGGACCGCCACACCCTCTCGGTGCTCATGTCCGTGCTCGGCGGCGGCATGTCCTCCCGCCTGTTCCAGTCCGTCCGCGAGGAGCGGGGGCTGGCCTACACCGTCTACTCCTTCAGCGCCGGCTACCGCGATGCGGGACTGTTCGGCATGTACGCCGCCTGCCGTCCCGGCCGCACGGGCCAGGTCGTCGAGCTGCTGGCCGAGGAGCTGGGCCGCATGGGCGAGGCGGGCATCGAGGAGCTCGAGTTGACCCGGGCGAAGGGCCAGATCACCGGCTCCTTCGCGCTCGGCCTCGAGGACACCAGCTCCCGGATGGGGCGCCTCGGCACCATCGAGCTGGTCCACGGCCGCTACACCAGCGTCGACGAGACCCTCGCCCGCATCGGGGAGGTCGACGTCGCCGACGTGCGGGACCTCGCCGCGCGCCTGGCCCGCTCGTACAGCACCCGGGTCGAGGTCGGCCCCGAGCGCTGACCGCGACTCGCGCACCGTCCCCGTCCCCGTCCCTCCCTGCACCGCCACGACCCCAGGAGCCGCCATGACCCCCGCATCCACCTCGTCCTCCGCACGCCCCACCCGCGTCGCCGTGCTCGGCGCCGCCGGCCGCATGGGCGCGGCCGCCTGCCGTGCCGTCGAGGACGCCGACGACCTCGAGCTCGTCGCCCGGATCGGCCGCGGCGACGACCTGACCGCCGTGGCCGAGGCCGGGGCCGAGGTCGCGATCGACCTCACCGTCCCCTCCGCCACCGCCGACAACGTCGCCTGGCTGATCGACCACGGCATCCACGCCGTGGTCGGCACCACCGGCTGGACCGAGGAGTCGCTCGAGGAGCTGCGGGAGCGGCTCGCGGGCGCCGAGGGCGTGGGCGTGCTGATCGCCCCGAACTTCGCGATCGGCGCCGTGCTCGCCATGCGTTTCGCCGAGGTGGCCGCGCGCTACTACGACAGCGCCGAGATCATCGAGATGCACCACGAGAACAAGCTCGACGCCCCCTCCGGCACGGCCCGCCACACCGCCGCCGCGATCGCCCGCGGCCGTGCCGCGGCCGGTCTCGGCCCGGTCCCGGACGCCACCGAGAAGGATCCGGACGGCGCCCGCGGCGCGGTCGTCGACGGCATCCACGTCCACGCGGTGCGGCAGCGCGGACTCGTCGCCCACGAGGTCGTGCAGTTCGGCGGGGTGGGGGAGCAGTTCGTGCTGCGCCACGACTCCTTCGACCGCATCAGCTTCATGCCCGGCGTGCTGCTGGGCGTGCGCGAGGTCGCCGCGCACCCGGGCCTCACCGTGGGCCTGGACGGCTACATGGACCTCGGCTGAGGCCCGGGACGGGGACAGGGATGCGACAGAAGCTGATGGTCGCGGTGCTCCTCCTGGTCACCGCGGCCTATGCGTGGGGCCTGGGCTGGATCGCCTGGGGCTTCGTGCGCGCCGGGGGAGGGCTCGGGTACGGGCTGGCCATCGGCATCGTGGTGCTGCTGGTGCTGACCGTGTGGGTGACCTGGCGCGAGGTGCTCTTCGGCATGGCCGCCGGCGACCTCTCCGCCCGGTACGAGCCCCCGGCCGACGCCGAGCCGGAGGACCCCCGGGCCGAGTTCGAGGCCGCGCGCACCGCGGTCCAGGGCGGCGGCGAGGGGGAGTGGAGCGCCTGGTTCCGCCTCGCCCTGGCCTACGACGCGCTGCGCGACCGCAAGGGGGCGCGCATGGCGACCCGTCGCGCCATCGAGGCCGCGCGCCGCTGACCCGTCGGGCGTCCTCGCGCCGGGAGCCCGGGCGATAGTGATGGCGAGCGGTGCGCCGAGCGGCGCGACGAGCAGGACGCCGGGCTCAGGCCCAGCCGAGCGCCCGCAGCGCGGCCGCGGCCGCGGCGGCGCCGACCACGACCACGAGGAACGGCGCCCGCACCAGCAGCAGCACCACCGCGACGCCCAGCCCGGCCAGACGCGCGTCCAGCACGACCTCCGTCCCGTCGGCCGCGGTCTGGGTCGCCACCAGCGCCCCCAGCAGCGCGATCGGCAGCAGGCGCGTGATCCGCGCGATCCGGGGGCGCTCGAGCACGTCCTGCGGCGCCTGGTAACCGATCCACTTCTGCACGAAGGACAGCACCGACGCGGCGATCACCGCGATCCACAGCAGGCTCATCGCCGCTCCTCCTCGTCCGCCGCGGGCTCGTCGTCCGACGCATCGCCCTCGGGCGCGGCGTGCCCCGTCGCCCCGCGACGGGACGGCAGCAGACCGGCCACCACCGCGACCAGCGCCGCGGCGAGAACCGGCAGCCCGGCGGGCAGCACCGGCGTGGTCAGCAGCGCCACGAACGCCGCGGCCACCGCGATCGCGACCGCGTCCCCGCTGCGCAGCCGCGGCCACAGCAGCGCGATGAACGCCCCGGCCGCGGCGGCGTCGAGCCCCCAGGCCGCGGGATCGGCGATGTGCTGACCGGCCAGCGCGCCCGCGAGGGTGAACAGGTTCCAGAAGACGTACACCCACACCCCGGCGGACCAGAACCCCGCCCGACGCTCCGCCTCGGTCGCGCCCGTCGCCGCCAGCGCCGCGGACTCGTCGATCGTCAGCTGCGCGCGGGCCGCCCCCTTCGCCCCGCCGCGCGGAAGGGAGGGCGCGAGGATCAGCCCGTACAGCGTGTTGCGGATCCCCAGCAGCAGCGAGGCGAGCGCCGCGCCGAGGGCGGAGCCGCCCCCGCCGACCACGCCCACGAAGGCGAACTGGCTGCCGCCGGTGAACATCACCGCGGAGAGCACCATCGCCTGCCACAGGTCGAGCCCGGAGGCGGTCGCAAGCGCGCCGAAGCTGATCCCGTACAGCCCCGTCGCCAGCCCGATCGAGAAGCCGGTGTGACGGATCGTGCGCAGGGACGCACCAGGGGCGTCGGGGCGCGGCGACGGAGCGGGGGCGGCGGCGGTCATGATGCTCGACACTCTACGATCACCTGCACGGACCTCCTCCGCGCGTCCGCCAGGGGATATGAGATTCTGACGGCATGACGGACTCCCAGGATCCCGCTCCCGACACCGCCCTGCCGCTGCGCACCGGCGCCCTCCTGCTGGACATGGACGGGACCCTGATCGACTCGGGCCCCGCCGTCGAGCGGTGCTGGAACACGCTTCTGCGCGAGCTGGGCACCGACCTCCGGTTCGGCCACGCCCATCACGGCATGCCCGCCCGCCGCATCCTCGCCCAGATCCTGCCCGAGGAGAGCGAGGCCGAGCTCGACGCGGCCCACCGCCGGATCGAGGAGCTCGAGATGCAGGACGTGGAGGGGATCGTCGTCCTGCCCGGCACCGAGCGGCTGCTCGCCGAGCTCGACGCCGCCGCCGAGACCCTGGGCCGCACGAGCTGGACCATCGTCACCTCCTGCACCCGGCCCCTGTTCGAGGCCCGCTGGTCCCGCACCGGGCTGCCCGTGCCCGAGGGGCTGGTCACCGCGGACCAGGTCACCCACGGCAAGCCCGATCCGGAGCCGTACCTCCTGGGCGCCGAGCGGGTCGGGGTCGAGCCCTCCCGCACCGTCGTCCTCGAGGACTCCGTCGGCGGGCTCCGCGCCGGGATCGCCGCCGGCGCCCGCACCGTCGCCGTGACGACGACCACCCCCGCCGGGGAGCTGTCCCCGCTCGCGGACGCCCTGGTCACCTCGCTGGACGACCTCGAGGTCCGCGTCGAGGGCGAGGACCTCGTCCTCACCCGCCGCGGAAGCTGACCGTCGCGCCGCGCCTGCTCCGTCGGCCGCGGCCCCGTTGATACCCTTGGGCGGCCCGACCGGTCCGTCCCGCGCCCTGCGGACGACGTCCCCGAAGTCGTCGCCCCACGGCGGCGAGCGTCCGGACCGAGGGCGCAGCCGTCCCCCTCGAAAGGACTCGCCCCATGTGCGGAATCGCCGGCACCTACGGATACGGCGCTGACACCGAGCGGATCGCCCGCCGGATGAGCGGCGCCCTGGCCCACCGCGGTCCCGACGGCGAGGGCCTCTTCGTCGACGGCGAGGCCGGGCTGGCCCACCGGCGCCTGGCCATCATCGACCGCGAGCACGGCGCCCAGCCGATGACCACCGCCGACGGCCGCTACACCATCGTCTACAACGGCGAGACCTACAACTACCTCGAGCTGCGCGCCGAGCTCGAGCAGCTCGGGCACACCTTCCGCACCGACTCGGACACCGAGGTGCTGCTGGAGGCGCACGCCGAGTGGGGCACCGCCGCCTACGACCGCTTCAACGGCATGTTCGCCTTCGCGATCCACGACGCGACCACCGGCACCGTCACCCTCGCGCGCGACCACTTCGGCATCAAGCCGCTCTACTACCGCGTGGACCCCGCCTCCGAGCCCGGTGGGGCGCCGAAGGTCGTCTTCGGCTCGGAGATCCGCTCGCTGCTCGCCTCCGGCACCTTCGAGGCCGCGCCGGACGACCGGGCCGTCTACCGGTACCTGAAGTTCCGCGTCCAGGACGACGACTCCCGCACCTTCTTCGCCGGCGTGAACCGCCTGATGTCCGGCGAGGTGCTCGAGATCCGCCCCGACGGCACCGAGGTGCGCTCCTTCACCCGGCTGAAGGAGGAGCTGCGCGAGATCGCCGCCCGCCCCAGCCGCCCCTACGACCAGTCGGTCGTGGACGAGTACCGCGAGCGCTTCCAGGACTCCGTGCGGATGCGCCTGCAGTCCGAGGTCCCCGTCGGCACCTCCCTCTCCGGCGGCCTGGACTCCTCCGCTGTCGCCGCCGTCATCGCGCGGCAGCTGCGGGAGCAGCCCGAGGACGCCGGCTACGAGGCGGTCGGCTCCCGCCAGAACACCTTCTCCGCCGTCTTCCCGAACTCCTCCAACGACGAGGAGCGCTACGTCGACGCGCTGCTGGACGAGAACCGCGGCCAGATCACGGCCCACAAGATCCACCCGCAGCCCGAGGCGTTCCTCGAGGATCTCCACGACTTCGTGCGCACCCAGGAGGAGCCGATCATCTCGACCGGCCCCTACGCGCAGTACGCGGTGATGCGCGAGGCCAGCCAGCACATCACCGTGCTCCTGGACGGCCAGGGCGCCGACGAGATGATGGCCGGGTACAACCCGTACTTCTACGTCTACCTCCGCCAGCTACGCCGCCAGAAGAGGTTCAAGGAGCTCGCCTCCGAGGTGGTCGGCTCCCGTGACATCCTCCGCAAGCTGGCCCGCACCAAGTTCTCCGGCCGCACCTCCGTGCCGATGGAGGCGCTGCTGAACTCCGGCTTCGTCGCCGAGCACAGCGGCGAGAAGGTCACCTCCGTCCAGGACGACCTCAAGGAGCGTCTGCTCGAGGACACCTTCCGCTCCTCCCTGCCCTCGCTGCTGCGCTACGAGGACAAGAACACGATGCGCTTCAGCATCGAGGGGCGCGTGCCGTTCGTCGACAAGGAGCTGCTGAAGTTCCTGTTCTCCCTCGACGAGTCCGCGATCATCCACGACGGATGGAACAAGCGGATCCTGCGCGAGGCGATGGACGGGATCCTCCCCGACATGATCTCCAAGCGCCGCAACAAGATCGGCTTCACCACCCCCGAGGGGGAGTGGTTCCGCTCGATCGCCCCGCAGCTGCGGGACGTCTTCGCCTCCGCGTCCTTCGCCTCCCGGCCCTACTTCGACGCGCCGAGCGTGCTGGCGCTGTTCGACGACTACATCGCCCATCCGGAGAACCACGGCACGCTGATGTTCTGGCGCCTGCTGAACGTCGAGCTGTGGATGCGCACCTTCTTCGACGACGCCGAGGGCGCCACCCTCGCGCTCGGCGGCTCGGCCGACGAGGCCGCGCTCGCCGCCGCCCCGGCCCCCGCCGCCGTCGCCGCGGAGCCCGCGGCCGAGGAGGAGGTCGTGCCCAAGAGCGACTACGTCGCCAACGAGGGCAAGCAGCTCGACCTCGTCTCCGAGGCCGACGGGCGCACCTGGCGCCGCCTGCCGCTGCAGACCGCGCTGGTCGCCCGCGGCGACGACGTCGAGCGGATCGCCCGCGAGCGGGTCGAGGCCTTCGCCGCGTCCCTGCCGGGCGGCGTCGTCCCCGACGGCGCTCCCTGGTACTTCGTGATCAGCGAGAAGATCATCGCGATCACGCAGGGCCGCTCCTGGTTCACCTGGGAGATCAGGCCCCGCCGCTCCGCCAAGGTGCTCAGCCGCTTCGTCTCCCGCACCCCGGCCGGCATCGGCCTGGGCGACCCGACCACGATGGAGCTCGCGATCCGCGAGGTGGGGCTCCCGCGCGTCGTCGCCGCCTCCGCCGTCGGCGCCGCGGGCAAGGTCGTCGGCAGGCGCGGCCTGTTCTACGAGGTCGTCGGCGCGAACGTGCGCGCGATCGACGGACCCACCCCGTACTCCGCCTTCCCCTCGAACGTCTCCGCGAAGCTCCCGCCCAAGGATCCGGACGCGGTCGCCGCGCGGATCTCCGCGGGCATCCGCGGCGCGGACATCCCCGCCGCGCTGCGCGACAGCTTCGTCGGCACGGTCGTGATGGACGCCAACGACATCGGCCGCAACGTGCTGGGCTCGGACGTGCCCACCACGAACGAGGTGCTCGAGGCGACCTTCGCCGACAACCCCCTCGGCCAGGGCCGCCAGCGCACGCCGCTGGCGATCCTCGTCGACCTCGGCGGCGCGGACCGGCGCTGAGGACGTCGCGGCGGCGGGCCCTCGCCCCGCCGGAGCCCGCCGCGGCACGGCGCCGACGGACCCGCCGCGTGCCGGGACGGCACGGGACACGGCCCGCCCCTGCACTAGGATCCGGGCAGCAGCACTTCCCCTGGAGGAGACCATGAGCAGCACCGACCAGCGCCCTGCGCGACCGTTCGGCGCGGTGGGGACCGCGATGGTCACCCCGCTGAGCGAGGACGGCCACCGCGTCGACCTCGACGCGGCCCAGTCGCTCGCCGCCCACGTCGTCGAGCACGGCCACGACCTCGTGGTCGTCTCCGGCACGACGGGGGAGGCGCCCACCCTCACCGACGTCGAGAAGATCGACCTGGCCCGCGCGGTGGTCGAGGCCGTCGGTGAATACGCGACCGTGGTCGCCGGCGTCGGCACCTACGACACCGCCCACTCGATCGACCTCGCCCGCGCGCACGCCGAGGTCGGCGTCGACGGGCTGCTCGTGGTCACGCCCTACTACTCCAAGCCCTCCCAGGCCGGGGTCGTCTCCCACACCACCGCGATCGCGGACTCCACCGACCTGCCCGTGATGCTCTACGACATCCCCGGCCGCTCCGGGATCCCGCTGGCGCTGGAGACCCTGCTGCGTCTGGCGGAGAACCCGCGCATCGTCGCGGTGAAGGACGCCAAGGCCGACCTCCAGCAGGCCTCCCTCGTCATGGCGCAGACCGACCTCGTCTACTACTCCGGCGAGGACGCGCTGAACCTGCCCTGGCTGACGCTCGGCGCGGCCGGCATGGTCTCCGTGGTCAGCCAGATCGCCGGCGACATCGAGCGGGAGATGGTCGAGGCGGTGGACCGCTCCGACCTGTCCGCCGCCCTCGAGGCCCATCGCCAGCTCGTGCCCGTGGTCGAGGCGATCATGAACCGGATGCCCGGCGCTGTCGCCGCGAAGGCCGCGCTGCACCTGCAGGGCGTGCTCCCGCACGCCGCGATGCGCGGGCCGCACCTGCCCGCCGACGCCACCCAGCTGCGCGAGCTCTCCGCCGCACTGGACGCCGCCGGCCTGCTCTGACCCGATCCGCCCGAGTGCCGAGGAGACCCAGATGACCGCCGCCTTCACCGACCGTCTCCCCGCACCGCCCGAGCTCGCCCCGGGCACGCTGCGGATCACGCCGCTGGGCGGCCTCGGCGACGTGGGCCGCAACATGACCGTCCTCGAGTACGAGGGCCGCCTGCTGATCGTCGACTGCGGGGTGCTCTTCCCCGAGGAGTCCCAGCCCGGCGTGGACCTGATCCTGCCGGACTTCGACATGCTCGAGGACCGGCTCGACGACGTCGCCGCGATCGTGCTCACCCACGGGCACGAGGACCACATCGGCGCCGTGCCCTACCTGCTGCGGCGCAAGCCCGACATCCCGCTGGTGGGCAGCCAGCTGACCCTCGCCTTCCTCGAGGCGAAGCTGCGCGAGCACCGCATCCGTCCCTTCACCCTCGCCGTCGCGGAGGGGCAGACCGAGAGCTTCGGTCCCTTCGAGTGCGAGTTCGTGGCCGTGAACCACTCGATCCCCGACGCGCTCGCGGTGCACGTGAGCACCCCCGCCGGGACCGTCCTGCACACCGGCGACTTCAAGATGGACCAGCTCCCGCTCGACGGGCGGATCACCGACCTGCGCGCCTTCGCCCGCCTCGGCGAGGCCGGGGTGGACCTGTTCATGACCGACTCCACCAACGCCGAGGTCCCCGGCTTCACCGTCGGCGAGCAGGAGATCGGTCCGGTGCTGAAGGGGATCTTCGCCCGCGCACGCCAGAAGATCGTCGTGGCCTCCTTCTCCAGCCACGTCCACCGCGTCCAGCAGGTGCTCGACGCCGCCGCGGCGCACGGGCGGAAGGTCGCCTTCGTGGGCCGCTCGATGGTGCGGAACATGGGCATCGCCGCCGAGATGGGCTACCTCCGCGTCCCCGAGGACACCCTCGTCGACGTCAAGCGCATCGACTCCCTGCTCGACGAGCAGGTGGTGCTGATGTGCACCGGCAGCCAGGGCGAGCCGATGGCGGCGCTGGGCCGGATCGCGAACCGCGACCACCGCGTCTCCGTCGGCCCCGGCGACGTGGTCATCCTCGCCTCCTCCCTCATCCCCGGCAACGAGAACGCGGTCTTCCGCGTGGTCAACGGGCTCATGGCGCTCGGCGCCGAGGTGGTCCACAAGGGCAGCGCCAAGGTCCACACCTCCGGGCACGCCAGCGAGGGCGAGCTGCTGTACTGCTACAACATCGTGCGGCCGAAGAACGTCATGCCGATCCACGGCGAGGTCCGCCACCTCATCGCCAACGGCCGCATCGCCGAGGCCACCGGCGTGCCGCGCGAGCGCGTGGTCCTCGCCCGCGACGGCCAGGTCGTGGACCTGAAGGACGGGATCGCCCAGGTGGTCGGGGAGATCCTCAACGGCTACGTGTACGTGGACGGCTCGAGCGTCGGCGAGATCTCCGAGGCGGACCTCAAGGACCGCCGCATCCTCGGCGACGAGGGGTTCATCTCCCTGTTCGCGGTCGTGAACTCCGAGACCGGGGCGCTGATCGCGGGACCCGAGATCCACGCCCGCGGCGTCGCCGAGGACGACGCGGTCTTCGACCGGCTCCGGCCCGACATCGTCAAGGCCCTCGAGCAGGCGGTCGCCGACCAGGCCGACCGCCGCGACACCTACCAGCTGCAGCAGGTCATGCGGCGTGTCGTCGGCCGCTATGTCGGCCAGCGGCTGCGCCGGCGGCCCATGATCATCCCGGTGGTCGTCGAGGCCTGAGCCCCCTGCGGCGCGCCGGCTCGGCCCGGCGCGCTCCCGCGGCGGGCGCCGGGGCCCCGCCGCGACCGCGACGTGATCCGCGCCCGAGGAGCGGATCGCGCGGGTCGCCTCCCGGGCCGAGCGGGGGCCGGAATGTACCATCGGGACCATGGCGACACGTACGTCTTCCCCCGCACGTGCGTCGAAAGGCTCGTCCCGCTCCTCGGCCTCCGGCAGCTCCCGGACCCGCGGAGCCGCGGCGAACGACCCCTCGACGCTCCCCCTGCCGGTGCGCGCAGTGCGCTCCGGCTATCTGGCGATCGCCCGCATGGTCGGCGGCATGGTCCGCGGCATCGGGGTGCAGCGCTGGGAGGTCGAGCCCGAGCAGCGGCGCGACGGCTACGCGCTGTTCCTGATGCTGATCGCGGTGCTCGTCGCCGTGGTCGAGTGGTGGCAGTCCAGCGGACCCGTGCTCGGCGCCGTGCACACCGTGGTCGCCGGCACCTTCGGCATCTCCTCCATGGTGATCCCGCTGCTGGCCGCAGGCTGGTCGCTGCGCATGTTCCGGCGCCCCGACCAGTTGCGCGCCAACACCCGCATCTCGATCGGGATCGCCGTGCTGCTCACCGCGATCTCCGCCATCGCCTCGGTCTCGGCGCGGCTGCCCGCCCCGGCCGACGGCATCGACGCCCTCGCCCGCGGCGGCGGCGTGCTCGGCTATCTCGCGGCCGCGCCGCTCGAGGCGCTGCTGCCGCCGCTGGCCGTCGTGATCATCCACTCCGCCCTGATCGCCTTCGGCATCCTCGTGCTGACCGCGACGCCGGTCGAGTCGATCCCCTCCCGCCTGCGCGGCGTCTACGACGTGATGGTCGGCCGCAGCGAGGAGGAGGACGAGGAGCGCATCGCCTTCGGCCTGCGCCCGCGCCGCGTCGACCCGGCCGTGCACGAGCAGGAGACCGAGGCCCAGCCCGCCGCCCGCACCCGTCGCCGCACCCGCAAGGAGAAGGCGGAGGCCGCGGAGGCCGAACGGGACCACGAGGCGTTCGGCTACGCCGGCGACGAGGCCTTCGAGCAGGGCGTGGCCGAGGAGGGCCGCCCCGGCGCGAAGAAGCCGGGCCGCGCCGGCAAGGGCGCGAAGGCGGCAAAGGCCGGCCCCGCCGGTCCGCGCCGCGGCGCCCCGGAGGACGCGACCGAGGTCTTCGACGTCGTCGAGGACGAGAACCAGCGCGCCAAGACCTTCCCCACCGGCGACGACGCGCCCACCGCGGCGCTGCCCGCCAAGGGCGCCCGCGGCGGCGACCGCACCACCCCCATGCCCACGAAGAAGGCGCCCGCCGCCGCACCGGCGGAGAAGCCCGAGGACGCGACCGAGCTGGTGCATCCGCCGATGGGCGACCTGCCCCGCGCGGGCGAGCAGCTCGAGCTCGCCGGCGACGTGGTCTACACCCTGCCGGAGTCCTCCTTCCTGCTCGAGGGGCCGCCGCACAAGACCCGCTCCGAGGCCAACGACCGGGTGGTCAACGCGCTCGAGGAGGTCTTCGAGCAGTTCAAGGTCGCCGCCGAGGTGGTGGGCTTCTCCCGTGGCCCGACGGTCACCCGCTACGAGGTCGAGCTCGAGCCCGGCACCAAGGTCGAGAAGGTCACGGCGCTCGACAAGAACATCGCCTACGCCGTCGCGAGCTCGGACGTGCGCATCCTCTCGCCGATCCCCGGCAAGAAGGCGATCGGCATCGAGATCCCCAACACCGACCGCGAGACCGTCGCGCTCGGCGACGTGCTGCGCAGCCAGGTCGCCCGCCGCAACGAGCACCCGCTGGTGATGGGCGTGGGCAAGGACGTCGAGGGCGGGTTCGTCGTCGCGAACCTCGCCAAGATGCCGCACCTGCTGGTCGCGGGCGCCACCGGCGCCGGCAAGTCCAGCTTCGTCAACTCGATGATCACCTCGATCCTCATGCGCGCGACCCCGGAGGAGGTGCGGATGGTGCTGGTGGACCCCAAGCGCGTGGAGCTCACCATCTACGAGGGCATCCCGCACCTGATCACCCCGATCATCACCAACCCGAAGAAGGCCGCCGAGGCGCTCGAGTGGGTCGTCAAGGAGATGGACGCCCGCTACGACGACCTCGCCGCCTTCGGGTTCAAGCACATCGACGACTTCAACAAGGCCGTGCGCGCCGGGGAGGTGCAGGTCCCCGCCGGCAGCGAGCGGCGCCTGGCTCCCTACCCGTACCTGCTGGTGGTCGTCGACGAGCTCGCGGACCTCATGATGGTCGCCCCCCGCGACGTCGAGGCCTCGATCCAGCGCATCACCCAGCTCGCCCGCGCCGCGGGGATCCACCTGATCCTCGCCACGCAGCGCCCGTCGGTCGACGTCGTCACCGGCATCATCAAGGCGAACGTGCCCAGCCGCCTCGCCTTCTCGACCTCCTCCCTGCAGGACTCCCGCGTCATCCTCGACACGCCCGGTGCGGAGAAGCTCATCGGCCAGGGCGACGCCCTGTTCCACCCGATGGGCAAGGCGAAGCCGATGCGCGTCCAGGGCGCCTGGGTCAACGAGTCGGAGATCCACAAGGTCGTCGACCACGTCAAGACGCAGATGACGCCGAACTACCGCGAGGACGTCACCGTCGTCGCGGAGAAGAAGCAGATCGACGACGACATCGGCGACGATCTCGAGGTGCTGCTGCAGGCCGCGGAGCTCGTGGTCACCACGCAGTTCGGCTCGACCTCCATGCTGCAGCGCAAGCTGCGCGTCGGCTTCGCGAAGGCGGGCCGGCTGATGGACCTGCTCGAGTCCCGCGAGATCGTCGGCCCCTCTGAGGGCTCCAAGGCCCGCGACGTGCTCGTCCACCCCGACGAGCTCGGCACCGCGATCGCCCGCATCCGCGGCGAGGAGTCCCCGGGCGGGGAGGGCGACGAGCCCTACGGCGCCGACCAGGCCGTCGACCTCGAGCCCGAGCCGACCGAGCCCGTAGGCGACGGCGGCGCAGGCCGGTACGACACCGACCCGCTCGCCGACGACGGCACCGAGCCCGCCGTCGACTACTACGACGAGGACGACGAGGAGAACGAGGACGCCTGGAGCCTCACCGGCCGCTGAGCGTCCCGCCCCCGCCCCCTCCGCCCCTCCCGTCCCGCCGCACCCCAGGAGCACCGATGACCACGAAGCCCGAGGCCGAGGTCCCGCTGTGGAACATCGCCAACATCCTCACCATGCTGCGCTGCGTCATGGTGCCGCTGCTGGTGGTGCTCGCGATCCTCTACCCCGACACCGTGCCGGGCCGCCTGCTCGTCGCCGCGGTGTTCGTCCTGGCGATGATCACCGACTTCGTCGACGGTCACCTCGCCCGCAGCCGCAACCTGATCACTGACTTCGGCAAGATCATGGACCCGATCGCGGACAAGGCGATCACGGGCGCGGCGCTGATCATGCTCTCGGTGTGGGAGTACGTCCCCTGGTGGATGACCGTGCTGATCCTGGTGCGCGAGATCGGCATCACCGTCATGCGCTTCACGATCCTGAAGTACGGGGCGCTGCCGGCGAACATGGCCGGCAAGGCGAAGACGATGGTGCAGTCCATCGCGATCACCTTCTGCCTCATCCCCTTCGAGCTGTGGTGGTCCCCGGCGCGCTGGATCGGCCTGGCCCTGGTGCTGCTGGCCGTGGTGCTGACCGTCTGGTCCGGCCTGGTGAACCTCAAGGACGGCCTGCGCCTGCGCCGTGAGGCGCTCTCGGCGGGGACCGGGCAGGCATGAGCGGGACTCCTGCCCCCGCGATCGACGCCGCCGCGGTGATCGACGCGGCCCGCGAGCGCGACTGGTCCCTCGCGACCGCCGAGTCCCTCACGGCCGGCGCGGTCGTGGCCCGACTGGTCGACGTGCCCGGTGCGAGCGATGTCGTCGCCGGGGGAGCGGCCTGCTACTCCTACACGGCGAAGAGCCGAGTGCTCGGCGTGGACGCCGGGCTGCTCGAGCGCACCGGCGCGGTGACCGCGGAGGTCGCCGCAGCGATGGCCGAGGGCGCGCAGTGGCTGTACGACGCGGACCTCGCCGTCTCCACGACCGGAGTGGCCGGCCCCGGCCCCGACGCGCGGGGTGTGCCGGAGGGCACGGTGCACCTCGGGATCGCCCGACGCGGCGGCCCCACCCGCACCCGTGAGGTCCGTCTCATCGGCGGGAGAGCCGAGATCCGGGCCCTCGCCGTCCAGGAGGCCCTCGCCGAGCTCGCCGCCGAGCTCGCCGATCCGTCCGAGTCCTGATCAGCCGGGGACGACGCGGACCTCTCCTCCCCGATGTCCACCGTGCACATCTCCAGCGAACCCTCGGACGTGGCCCACTACACTCTGGGGAACACTCTCGCGGGAGGACGCGTTGGGCTCCATGTGATGACGACGACGTACCGCATCCCAGAGGTGCATGAGAAGTTCATCCAGAGTCAGAGGAAGGGAGGAAGGTCCATGATCCTGTTCCGTCAGGAGCTGGGGGACGTGCTGCGCGATGCGCGCCGCGCCCAGGGCCGCACGCTGCGGCAGGTGTCCTCCGACGCGCGCGTCTCGCTGGGCTATCTCAGCGAGATCGAGCGCGGGCAGAAGGAGGCCTCCAGCGAGCTGCTCGTCTCCGTGACCGACGCCCTCGGTCTCCCGCTGTCCTTCGTGCTGCGCGAGGTCTCCGACCGCATCGCGGTCGCCGAGCGCGTGACGATCCCGGACACCGTCCCCGAGGGCCTCGCCGACGGCGCCGCCCCGCTGGTCGGCGCCAGCTGAGGTGCGGCGCAGCGAGTTCGCGGAGCTGGCCGATCACGTGTTCGGCCCGGCGCTGGCCCGCACCTACACCCACGACCTCGTGCTCGAGGAGGTCGGTGGCCTGACCGCCGCCGAGGCCCTCGAGCACGGGGTCGCCGTGCGTGCTGTGTGGACCGCGCTGTGCGAGGCGATGGAGGTCCCCGAGTCCGCCCGCTGGGAGATTCCCGTCGAGCAGCGACGACGCTGACGTCCCCTGGAGCCGGCGTCGCCGCCGGCGCCGCAGGGTCGCTGCGGAACACGCGGCGCGACACGCCCGCGGCCGACTTGAGTTCGAACGTCTGTTCGGTAGTCTGTGTCCGTCGGTCCCCGGGCATCGTGCCCGCCTCAGCACCTCTCCTCCCCAGCGCCCCGTCATCCACAGGGGCACCGGGGCAGCGGCGAATGTCGGGGTCGGCGCCTACTGTGGCCGCAAGGTCACCACGTCGGCCCACCCGGCCCTCAGGAAGGAACACCCCATGGCTGCATCGAAGTCCGCCCCCAAGTCCACCTCGAAGGATCGCGGCTCCTCCCTCGACAACGCCCTCGCCCAGATCGACCGCCAGTTCGGCAAGGGATCGATCATGCGGCTCGGCGACGATACCCGCCCGCCCGTCGAGGTCATCCCCACCGGCTCGGTCGCGCTGGACGCCGCCCTCGGCGTCGGCGGCCTGCCCCGCGGCCGCATCGTCGAGATCTACGGTCCGGAGTCCTCGGGCAAGACCACCGTCGCCCTCCACGCGGTCGCCAACGCGCAGCGCAACGGCGGCATCGCCGCGTTCATCGACGCCGAGCACGCGCTGGACCCCGAGTACGCCAAGAAGCTCGGCGTGGACACCGACGCCCTGCTGGTCTCCCAGCCGGACACCGGCGAGCAGGCCCTCGAGATCACCGACATGCTGATCCGCTCCGGCGCGCTGGACATCGTCGTGGTCGACTCCGTCGCCGCGCTCGTGCCCAAGGCCGAGATCGAGGGCGAGATGGGCGACTCCCACGTCGGCCTCCAGGCGCGCCTCATGTCGCAGGCACTGCGCAAGCTCACCGGCGCGCTGTCCTCCTCGGGCACCACCGCGATCTTCATCAACCAGCTGCGCGAGAAGATCGGCGTCTTCTTCGGCAGCCCCGAGACCACCACCGGCGGCAAGGCGCTGAAGTTCTACGCCTCGGTCCGCATGGACATCCGCCGCATCGAGACCCTGAAGTCCGGCTCCGACGCCGTCGGCAACCGCACCCGCGTCAAGGTCGTCAAGAACAAGATGGCCCCGCCCTTCAAGCAGGCCGAGTTCGACATCCTCTACGGCGAGGGCATCTCCCGCGAGGGCGGCCTGATCGATCTCGGCGTGGAGCACGGCGTGGTCCGCAAGTCCGGCGCCTGGTTCACCTACGAGGGCGACCAGCTGGGGCAGGGCAAGGAGAACTCCCGCCAGTTCCTCAAGGACAACCCCGATCTCGCCGCGGAGATCGAGGAGAAGATCCTGCGCACCCTCGGCGTCGGCAAGTACGCCGCGGAGCAGTCCGCCCCCGAGGCCGAGGTCGGAGCCGAGGACGTGCTGGGCGAGGACGAGTTCCTCGACGAGGACGTCCCCGCCAACATCTGAGCGATGACTCCTCGGCACCACCCCGGCGGCGCCGGCGATCAGCAGGTGGTCGGCGCCGCCGACGTCCCCGCACGGTCCGGGGGCGCGGACCCGCACGCAGCCCGGTCCGTGACCCGCTCCCGGGGCTCGAGCTCCCCGGAGGAGGCCCCCGCCCGGCGCCCGCACCCTGCGCAGCAGGTGACCGAGCAGCTCGCCGCGCGCACCCGCGAGATCCTCGAGCGGCCCCGTCCCGAGCAGAGCGAGGAGCAGCGCGCCCGCGAGAAGGCGGTCGTGCACGAGTGCCGCTACCTGATGCGTCTGCTGTCCACGCGGCGCCGCTCCGAGGGCGAGATGCGCGGCCGTCTGGCCGAGCGAGAGGTGCCCGCGGACGTCGCCCACGAGACGATGGCCCGGATCGCCCGCGCTGACCTGATCGACGACGCCGCGTTCGCCCGCGAGTGGGTCCAGCAGCGCCGCGTGCTGCGCGCCCTCGGCGACGAGGCGCTGCGCCGCGAGCTCGAGGCGCGGCGAGTCGACGCCGAGCTGATCGAGGCCGCCCTCTCGGACGGGCAGGGCGACGAGGAGCAGCGCTGCCGCGAGCTGGTCCGCTCCCGCATCGACCATCGCGACCGGGAGCGGCTCCGGGAGGAGCGCGACGGCAGCCACCGCCGCCGGCTCTCCCGCCGGCTCGATGCGCTCCTGACCCGCAAAGGCTATCCGGGCGACCTCGCCGTCCACGTCATCGCCGGGGAGCTGCGCGCCGCGGCCGAGGACCCCGCCGCCTGAGCGCCTGCGCTCGGGCGGCGGGGCCCTCCGGCTCGTGCACCCGCGTCAGGACGCGGAGGCGGCCCCCTCGGCGGCGTCCTCCCGCTCTGCCCCCGGGGTGCCGTCGCCGCGGGAGCCGCGGCGCGCGATGAGCTGCATGACCACGGCCGCTGCGGCGAGCCCCATGCCCACCACGGAGACGACGATCTGCGGATAGACCATCAGCGCTCCGCCGAGCAGCAGCAGGATCCGCTCCAGGACGCTGGTCCGCCCGAAGAAGTAGCCCGCCAGCCCGGCCGAGATCACCATCATCCCCAGCACCAGGGTGACCAGCGCCAGGATCAGCTCGGCGATCGTCCCCTGCAGCAGCAGGGACGGCTCCAGGACGAACACGAAGGGGATCAGGAACGCCGCGATCGCGAGCTTGACCGCCGTGACCCCGGTCCTCATCGGGTTCGCCCCGGCGATCCCCGCGCCGGCATAGGCCGCGAGGCACACCGGCGGGGTGATGTCGGCGAGGATCCCGAAGAAGAACACGAACATGTGCGCCGCGATGACGGGGACATCGAAGTTGTTGATCAGGATCGGTGCCGCGATCGTCGCGGTGACGACGTAGTTCGCAGTGGTCGGCAGCCCCATGCCCAGGATCAGGCAGACGATCATCGTCATCAGCAGCACCAGCAGGAAGTTGCCCTGGGCGATGTCGATGATCGAACCGCCCAGCCGGCTGCCCAGCCCCGTGCTCGTGACGGTGCCGGCGACGATGCCGGCGGTGGCGCAGGCGGCGATCACCGGCAGCGCGGTGCGAGCACCCGCCTCCAGCGTCTGCACGATCCCGACGAAGCCCAGCCGTGTCGACTTCCGCAGGAAGCTCAGGACGAAGGCGGCGCCGATGCCCCACAGCGCCGCGCGCGCCGGGGAGAAGCCGTCCAGCATCATCCACACGATGATCACCAGCGGGATGATCAGGTCCGCCCGCGTCAGCAGGGACTTCCACGACGGGAGCATCGAGCCGGGCAGGCCGCCGAGCCCGTTGCGCTTGGCGTCGAAGTGGACCGAGAGCATGACGCCGAGGAAGTACAGCAGCGCGGGGATGATCGCGATGACAATGATCTCCGCATAGGGAACGCCCGTGTACTCGGCCATGATGAACGCGGCGGCACCCATGATCGGCGGCATGAGCTGCCCGCCGGTGGAGGCGGTGGCCTCGGTGGCCCCGGCGACGTGCGGCTTGAACCCGGCCTTCTTCATGATCGGGATCGTGAAGGACCCCGAGGCCACGGTGTTGGCGACCGAGGAGCCGGAGATCATCCCCTGCAGGCCGCTCGCGGCGACCGCGGCCTTGGCCGGGCCGCCGGTGAAACGCCCGGCGAGACGGAACGCGAGGTCGTTGAAGAACACGCCGATGTTCGTGCGGATCAGCACGACCGCGAACAGCAGGAACAGGAAGATGAAGGTCGAGGAGACCTGGATCGGGGTGCCGAACACCCCCGAGCGCGCGGTGAAGAACGTGCCGACCGCGTAGTTCTGCCAGCTCATCCCGTACACGAAGATCGAGTACACGATCGCGAGGGACGCGATGATCACGATCGGCAGCCCCACGCAGCGCCTGGTGGCCTCAAGGACCAGCAGGATCCCCAGGGCGGCGACGATGTAGTCGATCTCCCGGAACCCCATGATCTGCACCAGGTTGCTGGTCAGATGCCGGTACTCGACGACGATGTACAGGTTCGCGCCGAGCGAGAGGACCGCCAGGACCGCGTCGTACCAGGGCACCCCGTTCGTCAGGCTCACGCGCTTGTTGATCGGGTAGAGCAGGAAGATGATCGAGGTCGCGCCGCCGAGGTGGATCGCGCCCTGGATGAGGGAGGGGCGCGAGCCGAAGACCCCGGTGTAGAGGTGGAACAGCGTCAGCGCGATCGACAGTCCGCCCACGATCCAGACCCAGGCGCCGAGCCCGGTGCGGAAACGGCTCGCACTGTCGTGCTCCCGCAGCAGCTCCTCCGTCTGCTCCTCGGCCTCCTTCATGGACTCCGCGTCGAGCGGGACGTCGAGCGAGGAGTCCTCCGGCCGAGGAGCGGACGGGGTGTCGGCAGTGCTCATCTCAGAGGAGCCCCTGCTCCTGGTAGTACTTCTCGGCACCGGGGTGGAAGGGGACGTCGCCCTGGCCGAACAGGGCGTAGTCGTGCGTGATCAGCTCGCTCTGCGGGAGGGTGATCTGATCGGCGAACTCGAAGGTCGCCGCCGTGATCTCGTAGGCCACCTCGGGGCTGACCTGGCTGGTCGAGGCGACCAGCGCCGCGGCGACCGACAGCGTGGTCAGCGGCTCGGTCACGAAGTCGTAGGCGCCGGGCTCGATCGTGTAGACCTCGTACAGGGACCCGTCGGCGATCTCCTGCGCCGTGTCCTCGTCGAGAGAGAGCAGCGTGACCTCGTTCGTGGCGGCGAGGTCGCCGAGCGATCCGGTCGGGGTGCCGACCACGAAGATCGAGGCGTCGATGTTGCCGTCCCGCAGGAGGTCCAGCGAGCTGGAGAAGTCCTGCTCGAAGGGCTCGTAGTCGCCCTCGGCGATCCCGTAGGCGGCGAGGATCGCGTCGGAGACCGCACGGGTGCCGGAGCCGACGTCGCCCACGGCGATCCGCTTGCCCTTGAGATCCGCGACCGACGCGAAGCCGCCCTCGGTCAGCGTCACCATGTGGGCGGCCTCCGGGTAGAGCGCGGCGATCCAGCCGAGGTTGTCGACCTGCGCGCCCTCGAAGTCGGCGGAGCCGGTGACCGCGGCGTTCGCGGTGTCGGACTGCGCGATCCCGAGCTGCCACTCGCCCTGGAAGATCATCCCGATGTTCTCGACCGAGGCGCCGGAGTCGGTGTAGTTGACGGTGATGCCCTCGATGTTGTCCTGGTAGATGCTCGCGTACTCGCCCCCGAGCGGGTAGTACACGCCGGCGGTGCCGCCGGTGCCGAAGGTGAGGTCGGTGACGAAGTCGCCCTCGCCGCCCTCGGCGGGAGCCCCGCCCTCGCCCCCTCCGGATCCTCCGTCGTCGCCGCACGCGGCGAGCACGCCGGCTCCCAGGATCGAAGCGCCCAGGGCGGCAAAGCTGCGTCGTCGCATTCGCATGTCTACTCCTCGTCGGGGTCGTCACCGGGGAGCAGGCACCGATCGGACAGCTGTGTCTAATCGGCCTCCCCGCAGGTCATGCCCACCCTAGGTGCTCGTGGCATGAGGACGGTCACTTCATGGTGATCGTTTCCGCCCTGTGACCTGTGGGGCCCGCCGCACCGTGCGCCGTACCCTGGATCCACTATGTCTCTCACCGCCCCCGCCCCGCAGCGCGGCACCTACCAGGTGCGCACCTTCGGCTGCCAGATGAACGTGCACGACTCCGAGCGCCTCACCGGCATGCTCGAGGGCTCCGGCTACATCGCCGCGCCGAAGGACGCCGATCCGCGCCGCGGCGAGGTCGACGTGATCGTGTTCAACACCTGCGCGGTCCGGGAGAACGCGGACAACAAGCTCTACGGCACCCTCGGCGGGCTCCGCCCCGGCAAGGACGCGAACCCGGGGATGCAGATCGCCGTCGGCGGCTGCCTCGCGCAGAAGGACCGCGCCGCGATCGTCGAGCGCGCCCCGTGGGTCGACGTCGTCTTCGGCACCCACAACATCGGCTCGCTTCCGGTGCTGCTGGACCGTGCCCGCCACAACGCCGAGGCGCAGGTCGAGATCCTCGAGTCGCTCGACGTCTTCCCCTCGACGCTGCCCACCCGGCGCGAGTCCGCCTATGCGGCGTGGGTGTCGATCTCCGTGGGCTGCAACAACACGTGCACCTTCTGCATCGTCCCCTCCCTGCGCGGCAAGGAGAAGGACCGTCGCCCCGGCGACGTCCTCGCTGAGGTGCGCGACGTGGTCGACTCCGGCGCCATCGAGGTGACGCTGCTGGGCCAGAACGTGAACTCCTACGGCGTGGAGTTCGGGGACCGCGGCGCCTTCGCGAAGCTGCTGCGCGCCTGCGGCGACGTCGAGGGCCTGGAGAGGGTGCGCTTCACCTCCCCGCACCCGGCGATGTTCACCGACGACGTCATCGACGCGATGGCCGAGACGGACAACGTCATGCCTCAGCTGCACATGCCGCTGCAGTCCGGCTCCGACGACGTGCTGCGCCGGATGAAGCGCTCCTACCGCTCCAAGAAGTTCCTCGGCATCCTGGACCGGGTCCGGGAGCGGATCCCTGAGGCCGCGATCACCACCGACATCATCGTCGGCTTCCCCGGCGAGACCGAGGACGACTTCCAGCGCACCCTCGAGGTGGTCGAGGCCTCCCGCTTCTCCAGCGCCTTCACCTTCCAGTACTCCATCCGCCCCGGCACCCCCGCCGCGACCATGGAGGACCAGATCCCCAAGGAGGTCGTCCAGGAGCGGTTCGAGCGGCTCGTCGCCCTCCAGGACCGCATCGCCCACGAGGAGAACCTGGCCCAGGAGGGGCGCGGCGTGGAGATTCTCGTCGCCGAGGGCGAGGGGGATCGCGACGCCGAGACCCGCCGTCTCTCCGGCCGCGCCCGCGACCACCGCCTGGTGCACTTCTCGCTGCCGACGGACCTGCCCGAGGCGCAGCGCCCCCGCCCCGGTGACCTGGTCACCGCCACGGTCACCCATGCCGCGCCGCACTACCTCATCGCCGACAGCGCGCTCGAGGCGGGCACGCCCCCGAGGCCGGGGGACCCGCGCTTCTCGGTGCGCCGCACCCGCTCCGGCGATGCCTGGGAGGCGGGCGTGCAGGGCCTGGACGCGGGCGGCTCCTGCGGCACCGGCCACGGCGGGGCGGCGCCGGCCGGACCGGTCACACTCGGAATGCCGAGCCTGCGCCGCGGCTGAGCCCGCCGACGGCCGAGCCCGCGGCTGATCGGGCCCGCCGCAGGTGGTCCCGGGAGTCGGCCGGCGCCGTCGGCCGCACACCTCCGCACACACAGGAGCCGGGGCCCTCGCGATCGCTCGCGAGGGCCCCGGCTCGTGGTGCACGGGAGGCGGACCTCAGGTGTCGAGGTCGTCGAGCTCGGCGCCGAGGCGCTCCTCCAGGCTGTGGAAGAAGGCGATCACGGTGCTGAGTCCGCACTTGATCGCGCTGTCGATCTGGGAGTCGAGGGCGCCGGCGCGGAAGTCCGCGGCCAGCTCGCCGTAGACGCCGAGGAGACCCTCGGACTCGCGGCGCACGTAGACCTTCGGCCAGATGCGGTTCATGTTCCACTCGTTGCAGAGCTTGACCATCTCGACCTTGCGCGAGACGTCCACCGAATGGCTCCAGCGGCCGCGGGTCTGCAGCACGCCGAGGTCCTCTCCGGTGAGCATGAACTGGAAGCGGTAGTCGTCGAAGCGAGCGCGGACGATCTCCGCGTGCTCATCGTCCTCGACGAAGGCATAGCCATGGCGCGTGAGGCTCTCCTCGAGCCTCGCCATGGTCACAGGGGCCAGACCAGTGGCCGAGTCCGTCCTGACAGGGGACTCGTTCGGTGCAGTCACTTCCCACCTCGGGCGTTGGACGTAGGGCCTGGCAGGCGTGTCCGTGCCAGGATCGCCGATCACCCTACTCCCTCCACCGGGGAACAGGGCAGGGCCCGTGCCACGGGGAGCCCGGTGACACCTCCCACACGACTACAGTGCGGGCTGTGGAGCACAGCGCGCAGGACCCCGCCCCCGCCTCGGCGGCGACTCCGCTGATCGCCGTGGTAGGCGCGACCGCGACGGGCAAGTCGGACCTCGCGATCGCCCTGGCCAGGCAGCTCGACGGCGAGGTGATCAACGCCGACGCCCTCCAGCTGTACCGCGGCATGGACATCGGCACCGCGAAGGTCACCCCCGAGGAGCGCGCCGGGGTGCCCCATCACCTGCTGGACGTCCTCGAGGTCACCGAGGAGGCCAGCGTCTCCGCCTATCAGCGCGACGCGCGCGGGGCGATCGCCGCGATCCGGTCCCGGGGCAGGACCCCGATCCTGGTCGGCGGCTCCGGGCTGTACGTGCGCGCCGTGCTCGACGACATCGAGTTCCCGCCCACCGACGCCGCCCTCCGCGAGCGCCTCGAGCAGCGCATCGCGCAGGAGGGGACGGCGGCGCTGCACCGCGAGCTCGCCGCGAGCGACCCCGAGGCCGCCGGGATCATCGGCCCCCGCGACGCCCGCCGGATCGTGCGCGCCCTCGAGGTCGGCACCCTCACCGGGCGTCCCTTCACCGCGTTCCTGCCGCGCCCCTTGTACGCCGACGCCTCCACCGTGCAGATCGGGTTGCGCCGCGACCGCGCCCTGCTCCACGAACGGATCGCCGTGCGCGTGGACCGCATGGTCGAGGCCGGACTGCTCGAGGAGATCCGCGCGCTGCGGGAGAAGGGACTGGACCGCGGACTCACCGCACGCCGGGCGATCGGCTACGAGCAGGGCCTGGCCGTGCTCGACGGCACCCTCGACTGCGCCCAGGCGATCCAGGACACGGTCACCGGCACCCGCCGGCTGGTCCGCAAGCAGGACACCTGGTTCCGCCGCGATGCGCGCGTGCGCTGGCTCGACGCGGACGAGGACCCGGGCGGCTCCTCACTCCTCCGTCGGGCGCTCGCCGTCCTCGAGACGCAGGACACGGCGGCCGACGGGGCCCGGCCGTAGGCTTCCTCCATGAGCGCACCCCTCGCCTTCACCAAGGGCCACGGCACCGAGAACGACTTCGTGATCCTCGACGACCCCGACGGCCGGCTCGAGCTGGATGCCGTCCGCGTCGCCGCGCTCGCCGACCGCCGGGCCGGGATCGGCGGCGACGGCGTGATCCGCGCCGTCCGCTCCCGCGCCGCCGAGATCGACGCCACCGCCGACGCGCCCGAATGGTTCATGGACTACCGCAACGCCGACGGCTCGATCGCCGAGATGTGCGGCAACGGGGTCCGCGTGCTGGCCGCGCACCTCCAGCGGGCCGGGCACGTGCGCGAGGACCGCTTCGCGATCCTCACCCGGGCCGGCGTGCGCACCGTCGAGATCCTCGAGCGGCCGACGGGCCCCGGCGCGCCCTGGCAGGTCCGCGTCGGCATGGGCGCCTCGCGCACGGTCCCGGAGGCGCGCACGGTCGAGATCGCCGGGCTGCGCCTGAGCGCGACCGACGTCGACATGGGCAACCCCCACGCGGTCGCCTTCCTGCCCGCGGACGTGGACCTCGACGGCCTCGATCTCTCCCGCCGACCCGCCCTGGCCCCGGAGCCCGCGGAGGGGGCGAACATCGAGCTGGTCAGCGAGCGCGGTCCGCACCACGTGGCGATGCGCGTCCACGAGCGCGGGGTGGGGGAGACCCGCTCCTGCGGCACCGGCGTCGCCGCCGTCGCGGTCGCCGCGGCGCTGCGCGCCGGGGACGGGTCCCGCACGCCGTGGACGGTGGACGTGCCCGGCGGACGGCTCGAGGTGGGCTGGACCGAGGAGGGGGAGGTCACGCTCAGCGGCCCCGCCCAGCTGGTCGCCGACGGGACGACCCTGCTGAGCGACTGATCGACTGATCGCCTGAGGGCCTGAGCGGCTGGCCCCCGGTCACCGGTGCGCGGCGGCGGGGCGGGAGCGCTGCCGCCGAATCGTCAGCTCTCGGGACCGATCTCCAGCACCCGGAAGCCCTTCGCGCTCGCCGCCTTGCCGACCTCGCGCTCGGGCAGCAGCTCGCCGAGCCAGCGCGCGAGCGGGTCGGCGCCGAGGTTCTTCCCCACCACCAGCGCGGCGGTGCCCGTCGGCCGCAGACGCGCCGTCCACTCGCGCAGGAGATCGTGCAGCGCCGGCTTCCCGATGCGGATCGGCGGGTTTGACCACAGGGTGTCCACGGCGAGATCCCCGGGGACCTCCTCCGGCGCGAGAACCCGCAGGTTCTCCACGCCCGCACGACGAGCGTTCTCGGCGGTGAGCTCCCGGGCCCGCTCGCTGACGTCCACCGCCCACACCTCGACCCCGGGATGCAGCAGCGCCGCTGTCAGCGCTATCGGCCCCCAGCCGCAGCCGAGGTCCACCAGCGTGCCCCCTTCCGGGGGCTCCGCGACCTCGTCGAGCCGGTCCAGCAGCACCGCCGTCGCCTTGTCGAGCCCGTGCCCGCTGAACACGGCGGAGGAGGAGACGAGGTCCAGGTCCCGCCCGGCCAGACGCACCGGCAGCGGGAATCGACGGTCCGGGGCGGAGGGGTTCGCGGTGAAGTAGTGCTCGTCCACCCCCGCAGGATACGGAGCCCCGGCCCCTGACGGCGACGCACGGCGCCGCGGCCCGCGCCCTGGACCCGGGCGTGCCCCCGTGCTCGTGGGCGTGATCCGACCGTGATCCGGCTCCGCCCAGCGCAAAATCCCTCGACCCGGCCGACGGGACGTGGGATTCTGGGACGACCTCTTCACCCGACCCTAAGGAGTGCCCCGATCGTGCCCATCGCCTTCCATCCCGAACCCGATTCCGACCTCGACGTCGACGGGACCAGCACGGGAAGGACCGGGGCCGTCGAGCACTCTCCCGCAGCGGAGGACCCCGCACCCGCCGGCCCCCGTCGCGACCCGCTCACCGAGCGGATCCTCTCCCGCGGCGACGCCTCCGCCCAGGCCACCACCTTCTCCTCGGAGGCCGACGGCGAGCAGTACGACCTCGCCGACCGCCAGGCGCTGCGCCGCGTCGCCGGGCTCTCCACCGAGCTCGAGGACGTCTCCGAGGTCGAGTACCGCCAGCTGCGTCTGGAGCGCGTGGTCCTCGCGGGCCTGTACACCAGCGGCAACGCCGACGAGGCCGAGACGAGCCTGCGCGAGCTCGCCGCGCTCGCCGAGACCGCCGGCTCCGAGGTGCTCGACGGGATCCTCCAGCGCCGTGCCCACCCCGACCCCGCGACCTTCCTGGGCAAGGGCAAGGCCGCCGAGCTCGCCGACATCGTCGCCGAGTCCGGGGCGGACACCGTGATCGCCGACGGCGAGCTCGCCCCCGGCCAGCGCCGTGCCCTCGAGGACATCGTCAAGGTCAAGGTCATCGACCGCACCGCCCTGATCCTCGACATCTTCGCCCAGCACGCGAAGTCCCGGGAGGGCAAGGCCCAGGTCGAGCTCGCCCAGCTCGAGTACCTCCTGCCGCGACTGCGCGGCTGGGGCGAGTCCATGTCCCGCCAGGCCGGCGGCCAGGTGGGCGGCGCCGGGGCCGGCATGGGCTCCCGCGGCCCGGGCGAGACGAAGATCGAGCTGGACCGCCGTCGCATCCGCGACCGGATGGCGAAGCTGCGCCGCGAGATCCGGCTCATGGCCCCCGGACGCGAGGCGCAGCGCGCCGACCGCCGCCGCCACCAGGTGCCGGCCGTCGCGATCGCCGGCTACACCAACGCCGGGAAGTCCTCCCTGCTGAACCGGCTCACCGGGGCCGGGGTGCTGGTCGAGAACGCGCTGTTCGCGACCCTGGACCCGACCGTCCGCCGCGCCACCACGCCCGACGGGCGCGAGTTCACCTTCGCCGACACCGTCGGCTTCGTCCGCCACCTGCCCACGCAGCTGGTCGAGGCGTTCCGCTCGACGCTCGAGGAGGTGGGCGACTCGGACCTGCTCCTGCACGTCGTGGACGCCTCCCATCCCGACCCCGAGGGGCAGGTCACCGCGGTCCGCACCGTGCTCGGCGAGATCGAGGGCTTCGACGTCCCCGAGATCGTCGTGCTGAACAAGGCCGATCTCGCCGCGCCCGAGACCATCGCGCGCCTGCGCAGCCAGGTCGAGGTCAGCGCCGTGGTCTCCGCCCGCACGGGGGAGGGGATCGAGGAGCTGCGCGAGCTGATCGCCGAGCGACTGCCGCGCCCCGCGGTCGAGGTCGACGTGGTCGTGCCGTACTCGCGCGGCGACCTCGTCTCCCGCGCCCACACCACCGGGGAGGTCCTCGCCGAGGAGCACCTGATGGAGGGGACCCGCGTGCACGCGCTCGTGGACGAGACCCTCGCCGCGGAGATGGACGCCTCGTCCTGACTCCGCGGCGCGACGGATGACCCCGGAGCCCCGACGATCCGGTGCCGCGGGTGCCCCGGGGGCGCCGAGGCCCCGGGCGGCGGGAGATCGGGCACACCGGGGTGCGCCTCGGCGGGTCCCGTCTCCCGCGCGGATACGCTGATCCGATGACCTCCGCACCCGAGCATCCCGTCGCCCCGGCGGCGGCCGACGTCCCGCTGTCGGACCTGATGGATGCCGCGGTCTCCGCCGTCGGAGGCTCTCCCCGCCCCGGCCAGCAGACGATGGCGGAGGCGGTCGACCTGGCGATGTCCGGCGGCCGGCACCTCCTGGTCCAGGCGGGCACCGGCACCGGCAAGTCGCTGGGATATCTGGTGCCCGCGATGCGGCACGCCCTGGTCACCGGACGCCCCGTGGTCATCTCCACGGCGACGATCGCGCTGCAGACCCAGATCGTGCGCAAGGACCTGCCGCGACTCGCGGAGGCGCTCGCCCCGCACCTGCCGCGCACCCCCACCTTCGCGCTGCTCAAGGGACGTGCGAACTACCTGTGCAAGCACAAGATCGCCGGCGGCTATCCGGTCGACATCGAGCCCGGCGCCCTGTTCTCCGAGGCGTCCTCGGACCCGTCCCGCACCGGCGGCGAGAAGCTCGGCACGCAGGTCAAGCGCCTGCGGGAATGGGCGGAGGAGACCGACACCGGCGACCGCGACTCCCTCGAGGACGCCGTCTCGGACCGTGCCTGGCGCCAGGTGTCCGTCACAGGGAACCAGTGCATCGGCACCTCCTGCCCGATGGTCCAGGACTGCTTCGCCGAGCGCAGCCGCGAGGTCGCGCGCGAGGTGGACGTGGTCGTGACGAACCATGCGCTGCTCGCGATCGACTCCTTCGACCGCCACGGCATCATCCCCGAGCACGACGTCGTCGTCTTCGACGAGGCCCATGACCTCACCGCACGGGTCACGAGCGCTGTCACCGAGATCCTCAACCCCGGCATGCTCCGCGGGGCGGTGCGGGACCTGCGCGGCCTCGGCGTCGCGGCGACCGCGCTGGACGACGCAGGGGAGGAGCTGCGCGCCGCGCTCGAGCTCGCCCCCGACGGGCGCGTGCTCGGGGACCTGCCCGATCAGCTCGCCGACGCCGTCGGCCACGTCCGCGTCGAGGCGCGCACCGCCCACTCGGACGCGAAGGACGCCGGCGACGACTCCTCCGCCGGGGCGCGCAAGACGGTGCGGGCGAACCTGCAGGAGATCATCGACGTGTGCGAGCGCCTGACCGACCCGGGCGAGGACGACGTCGTCTCCGTCTCCCGCGGGCAGGCGACCGGCCGGGCCTCGCTGCAGGTCGCGCCGCTGAGCGTGGCGGCGGCGATGCGCGGCGCGATCCTCGAGGACCGCACCGCGGTGCTGACCTCCGCGACGCTCGCCCTCGGCGGCCGCTTCGAGCCGGCCGCCGGGGAGGTGGGCCTCGCCCGCCGCGGACGGGTCGCCGAGGACGAGATCCCCGCCGCCGAGGACTCCGGGGCCTGGGCGGGCATCGACGTGGGCAGCCCCTTCGACTACCGGCGCCAGGGCATCCTCTACACTGCCCGCCATCTCCCGCAGCCGGGCCGGGACGGCCCCTCACCGGCGATGCTGGACCACCTCACCGAGCTGGTGGAGGCCTCGCGCGGGGGAGCGCTGTGCCTGTTCTCCTCGCGCCGCGGCGCGGAGATCGCCGCTGAGCACGTCCGCGCACGGCTGGACCTGACCGTCGCGGTGCAGGGCGAGGACTCCATGGCGAACCTCGTGCGCACCTTCCGGGAGGACGAGGACGCGAGCCTGTTCGGCACGCTCACGCTGTGGCAGGGCGTGGACGTCTCCGGCCGCTCGCTGCGCCTGGTCACCATCGACCGGATCCCGTTCCCCCGCCCGGACGACCCGCTGATGTCGGCCCGGCAGGAGCGGATCGCCCAGCACGGCGGCAACGGCTTCATGGCCGTCGCCGGCCAGCACGCCGCGCTGCTGCTGGCCCAGGGGGCGGGGCGGCTGATCCGGCGGGAGACGGACCGCGGGATGGTCGCCGTGCTCGATCCGCGGCTGTCGACGGCGCGGTACGGCTCGTTCCTGCGCGAGTCGATGCCGCCGCTGTGGCCGACGGCCGACCCCGAGGTCGCCCTCGGCGCGCTCCGGAGGCTCGCCGCGGATTCCTGAGGCTCGCCGCGGACTCCTGAGGCGCGCGAGCCCGGGCGCTCAGACGGAGCGCAGCACCGCGACGACCTTGCCGAGGATCTCGGCGTGGTCGCCGAGGATCGGTGCGAAGGCCGGGTTGTGCGGCATCAGCCAGACGTGGTCGTCGCGCTGCACGAAGGTCTTCACCGTCGCCTCGCCGTCGATCATCGCGGCGACGATCTCACCCTTCTCCGCGGTGCTCTGCGAGCGGACCACGACCCAGTCCCCGTCGCAGATCGCGGCGTCGATCATCGAGTCGCCGACCACCTGCAGCAGGAAGAGGTCCCCGCCGCCGACGAGGCGCTCGGGAAGGGTGAAGACGTCCTCGACCTGCTCCTCGGCGGTGATCGGGATGCCGGCGGCGATCCGGCCCACCAGCGGGACGCTCACCGAGCTGCCGCCGGGCTCGATCTCCACGGGCGGCGCGGGGGCGTCGTCGGCCTCCGGCATCACGACCTCCATCGCGCGCGGGCGCTTGGGGTCACGGCGCAGGAAGCCCTTGCGCTCGAGGGTCTGCAGCTGGTGGGCGACGGAGGACGAGGAGGTCAGGCCCACGGCATCGCCGATCTCGCGCATCGACGGCGGGTAGCCGCGGGTGGCGACGGCCTCGTTGATCGTCTCCAGCACGAGGCGCTGACGGCGCGTCAGACCGGCCGTGCGCTCGTCGGCCGGCGCGTCGCCGCGCGCCCGGGTCGGCTTGGGGGTGCTCGGCGTCATCGTGCGGCCTCCTGGCGTCGTCTGTCGGACCCATCGGGTTCCGTTGTCCTCGTGGCCCAGCGTAGGGCGGCACGCGGCGGATGCCAAACATGTGTTCGATGTTCCTCTTGCGTGTCGCGAGCGCTGCGGGCTACAGTCGCACAGAGATTCGATCGAACAGGAGTTCGGAGATGCGTACCCACACCGCCACGGTCCTTCCCTTCCCGCGGCAGGACGAGCAGGCCCGCGAGGTCGTCGCTCGACCGCGTGTTCGACTCGAGCCGACCCGCCGCGGCCGGCGCCTCCTCACGGGCGTCGCCTTCCTGCTCGGCCTCGCGGTCGCCGCGATCGCCCTCCTCGCGCTCGACCTCCCCGCAGCCCTCGCCGGCACCGAGCCCGCCCAGCCCGCCGTGATCACGGTCGAGACGGGCGACACGCTCTGGGACTACGCCGCCGAGCATGCCCCCGAGGGCATGGACGAGGCCGAGTTCGTCGACGAGGTCCGCAGCCTCAACCACCTGCCCACCGGGCGGATCACTGCCGGTCAGCAGCTCGAGCTGCCCGCGGCGGAGGATGCCTCGCGCTGAGCGGGGGTCGTGCCGGTACCCTGAGCGGATGCACTGTCCGTTCTGCCGCCACCCCGATTCGCGCGTCGTCGACTCGCGCACGTCCGACGACGGCGCGACGATCCGGCGTCGCCGTCAGTGCCCCAGCTGCTCGCGACGCTTCTCCACCTCGGAGACCGCCTCGCTGTCGGTCCTCAAGCGGTCCGGGGTGAGCGAGCCCTTCAGCCGGGCGAAGGTCATCTCCGGCGTCCGCAAGGCCTGCCAGGGCCGTCCGGTCAGCGACGATCAGCTGGCCCTGCTCGCCCAGCGGGTCGAGGAGACCATCCGGCTCAGCGGGCAGGCGGAGATCGACGCCCACCAGGTGGGCCTGTCGATCCTGCAGCCGCTCCAGGAGCTGGACCTCGTGGCCTACCTGCGCTTCGCGAGCGTCTACCAGGACTTCGACTCCCTCGACGACTTCGAGGCCGCGATCGCGCGACTGCGCGCCGAGCGCTCCCAGGTGCAGGGAGCGACCTCCGGGGGCGGCGCGACGGGCTGAGCGCCGCCGGCCGTCTGCACGGATCCGGGGAGATTCCTGGACCTGGTGCAGGAGGGGGTCGGACTGTGCTTAAGATATTCCTCGTGCACCGACGAGGTGCACACCAGATCGGCGGTCGTGGAGGGGAAGCCACGGCCGCCGATCGCCGTCCCGGGGCGCTGAGGTCCCGGCGGCGCCGGCGAAGGGGTCAGCCCGCCATCCCGGCCGGGAGCTCCCGGGCATGGACCACCCCGAGATGCTGCGTGGAGCGCGACATCGCGACGTAGAGGTCGCCCGCGCCGTGCGCGTCGATCAGCTCCGCCGGCTCCACGATCACCACGATGTCGAACTCCAGGCCCTTCGCGTCCTGCGCCGTCATCACGGCGACCTCGTCGTCGACCCCCGCCGAGCCGATGCCGACCGTCGGCACGGACTCGAGGGAGCCGATCGCGGCGGCGAGATCGCGGAGGCGCTCGGCCGCGGCGATCACGGCGATCCGTCCCGGCAGGCGCTCGTGCACGCGGCGCACCGCCTCGGCGCTGCGTGCGGTGAGCTCGGCGGGGGAGACCAGCTCGAGCAGCGGGTCCTCGTCACCGTCCCGGACCGAGCTGACCTCGGTGACCGGCAGCGAGTGGGCCTGCGCCATCGCGACCGCGCGGTCCATGATCCGGCGCGGGGTGCGGTAGTTGACGGTCAGGTGCTCCACCTGCAGCCGGTCCTGGATGTACGGGGACAGCGCCGGGGTCCACGAGTCGGTGCCGCCGGCGGAGGAGGTCTGCGCGACGTCGCCCACCACGGTGAAGGACTTGGTGGGGGCGCGGCGCATCAGCGCCCGCCAGCTCATCGGGGAGTGCTCCTGCGCCTCGTCGACCACGACATGGCCGTAGGTCCAGGAGCGTTCGGAGGAGGCGCGCTCGGCGAGGGTGCGGCCGTCGCGGATCTGCCCGACCTGGTCGGCGAGGTCCTCCGCCCGGACGATGCCGGAGGTGTCGATGTTCTCGATGACCTTGCGCGCGTACTCCACGTCCGCGCGGCGCCTCTCGGCATCGTCCTTGGCCTTCGCCTCGGCCGGGGCAGCGTCCTCGCCGAGGAGCTCGGCCACCTCGTCCAGCAGCGGCACGTCCTCGACCGTCCAGGGTGAGTCCTTGGGGCGCAGCAGCAGGTCGACCTGCCCGGCGAGGGAGCGCGGCGCCGCTGCCCGGAGCCGGTCGGGACGCGCGAAGAGGATCCGCAGGAAGCCCTGCGGGGTGTAGGGGAGCCAGGCCAGGTTCAGCTGCCGCTTCACCTCGGGGTCGTGGCGGAGGTCGGAGAGCAGGTCCGGTCGATCCTCCGGCACGATCGTGGAGCCCTGCGCGACGAGCGCGCGCTCGTAGGCCTCGACCAGGCGGTCCATCGCCGCGCGGACGAACACGGCGCGGGCCGCGTTGTGGGGCTTGTGCGTGGCGCGGGCCTCGCGCCGGGCGTCGCGGAGCATGTCCCGGGTGAGCACGAGCGGCGTGCCGTCGATCCGCAGCCTCACGTCCTTCTCGGGGACCGCCTGTCGCTGCTTGACCGCGCGGGAGAGCAGCTCCGCCATCGCGGCATCGCCCTTGAGGCGTGCCACGTCGTCGACGTCGTGGGTGAAGGTCTCGACCCCGGGGAACATCTCGCCCGGCGTCATCATCACCACGCCGGACTCGCCGAGGCTGGGCAGGACGCGTTCGATGTAGCGCAGGAACCCGGGGGTGGGCGCCATGATCAGCACGCCCGTGTGCTCGAGCCGGCGGCGGTGTGTGTACAGGAGGTAGGCGGCGCGGTGCAGCGCCACGGCGGTCTTGCCGGTGCCCGGTCCGCCCTGGACCACGAGCACGCCGCGGTTCTCGGAGCGGATGATCCGGTCCTGCTCGGCCTGGATGGTCGCGACGATGTCGCCCATCCGGCCGGTGCGCGTGCCGGAGACGGCGGCGAGCAGCGCTCCCTCGCCCTGGAGGACCACGTCGTGGTCCTCGTCCTCGAGCACGCTCTGGTCCAGCACGTCGTCCTCGAGGCCGACGACGGTGCGGCCGCGGCTGATCAGGTGCCGGCGCAGGCGCACGTCGAGGCGCTCGGTGCTGGTCGCGCGGTAGAAGGCGGCGGCGGCCGGGGCGCGCCAGTCCACCAGCAGCTGCTCGCGCTCGGGGGTGAACAGGCCGATCCGGCCGATGTAGTGGCGTGCGGCGTCGTCCATGTCCAGGCGTCCGAAGACGACGCTGCGGGACACGGAGCGCAGCAGGGCGAGGCGGTCCTCGTAGAGGGCCATGAAGGAGTCGCGCTCGGAGCGGTTCTGGTGGGTCGAGGCCTGCTGCGACCCCTGGATCCGGTCGAGGTTCCGCTCGACGTGGGTGATCAGCTCGTCGACCCGGGCGTAGAGGAGATCGGCGTACTCCTGCTCCCGGGCGATCTCCCGAGCGACCTGCTCCTCGGCCTCCCGAGCGACCTGCTCCTCGGTCCCGTCCACTGGTCTGCCCCTTCCGGTCGCTGCTCCACCTGCCGCGCCCTCCCGGGCGGACCCGGGGTCGGCGAGGCACGGTGGTCCATTATGGTGGACCCGCCTGGATGCGTGTGCCATCAGGTCACCGACATCTCCACGGCAGCGAGGGAGGAGAGCCCGATGCGCGATCCCCGTGATCTGTACCGCTTCGAGTCGACCGAGGTCCTCGAGGCTGTGCCCCGTTCGGGACTCACCCTCGTCCACGCCCTGCCCGGCATGGTCGACGCCGGCAACGCCTGCCGCATCGCCGCCGACTACCTCCGCGACGAGCTGCGGCATCTGCGCCTGGTCTCCTTCGAGACCGACGAGCTGCTGGACTACCGCGGCTCCCGCCCGCAGGCCACCTTCGACGGCACCTCCTTCTCCGAGGTCGCGATCCCGGAGATCACGCTCTGGCTGATGTACGACGAGAGCGACCGCCCCTTCCTCTTCCTCGACGGTCCGGAGCCTGACCTGCAGTGGAAGCGGCTCGCCGAGGCGCTCATCGACCTCGTGGAGTACTTCGAGGTCGAGCGGGTGGTGGGCATGCAGGCCGTGCCGATGGCGGTCCCGCACACCCGGCCGATCGGTCTGTTCGCGCATGCCAACGACCCCTCGCTGCTGGGACGCCCCGGCACGCGCCCCACGCCGGCGCCGGGCACCGACCCCTCCGAGGGGGAGGAGGGCGCCTCCGAGCTCGTGATCCCCGCCGCCTTCAGCTCCCTGCTCGAGAACCGGCTGGGGAGGGCCGGGCATCCGGCGATGGGCTACGCCGCCCAGATCCCGCACTACCTCACCCGCACCGACTTCCCCGCCGGCGCTCTCGCGCTGCTGCGACGGGTGAGCGAGGCCGCCGAGCTCGACCTCCCGCTCGTGCACCTCGGCGACCTCACCGATGCCGCTACCGTCGCGCTGCAGGGCACCCTCGCCCAGAACGGCGAGGTCCACCAGATCGTCAGCGCCCTCGAGGAGCAGTACGACGCGATGAGCGAGGGGGAGGACCGCTCTCCGCTGGCGACCACGCTGGACCTGCCCACGGCCGAGGAGATCGGGGAGCACTTCGAGCGCTTCCTCGCGGACCACGAGGACGACCCGGGCGACGGGACGCGGGAGGGCTGAGCCTCCCGGGCCCTCGCGAGGGAGCCGTCGATCACAGTTCGTTATGTCTTCGTGACCAGGTGTTCGCCATCGACGTGTGAAGCGGGCCACGGTCGTGTCAGAATGGGCGCGTTGCGGTGATGCAGTTCCAGCAGGACAGTCCGTCGACGGTGCCTCCGGCACAGCAGTACGGCACGCACCATTGCGCCACCCGCTCCGGCGGGGGACGGCTTCACGCGGCACCGCGATCGCGTCGTGCGATCGATGATGGACGACACAGAAGGTGACAGGTATGGCACAGGGCTCGGTCAAGTGGTTCAACGCCGAAAAGGGCTACGGATTCATCGAGATCGACGGAGGCGGCGCAGACGTCTTCGTGCATCACAGCAAGATCGACATGGACGGCTACCGCGCCCTCGACGAGGGTCAGCGTGTGGAGTTCGAGGTCAGCCAGGGGGACAAGGGCCCGCAGGCCGAGCAGGTCCGCCCGCTCTGACCACGGAACTCCCGTGAACCCACGGACCGGGCAGGAGCATCGCGCTCCTGCCCGGTCCGTCGTCGTCGGGGGATGATCCGCACGTCCGACGGCGCGGTCGACGGGATGGCGCCGTGCGGGCGCCCCTGCGGCGCGAGGCCCCCGCCCCGGGGGCATGCCGGGATCTGAGCCGACGGGTCAGTCGCCGCCCAGCACCGTCCCGGCCCGGGCCAGGGCGAGCACCCGGTCCTGCCGGGCGAGCCGCACCGAGACAGCGTCCGAGCGCAGGGCCCGGTCGACGCCGTCGGGCAGCGGTCGCTGGGAAGCCAGGAGCACGCAGTTCCCGCGGCGCTTGCCGGTCAGATGCGCCGGCTCGGCGATGACGCCGACGTGCGAGAAGACGGCCGAGAGCGTCGCGACCTCGTCGGCCAGCAGTCGCGTCCCGGGCGGTGCGGCGCAGTTGGCGAGATAGAGGCCCCCGGGTCGCAGCACCCGCGCCGCATCGCGGACCGCCGCGAGCCCGATCAGCTCCGGCGGGGTGAGGGAGCCGGCGAAGACGTCCCTGACCAGCACGTCGAAGCGGTCCTCCCGCCAGTCCGCGAGCGCCGTGCGCGCGTCGTCGACCCGCAGGCGCAGCCGGGGCGAGCGCGGCAGGTCGAACCACTCCCTCACCCGCTCGGCCAGCAGGGCGTCGAGCTCCACCACGATCTGCCGTGCACGGGGGTGGCGGGACGCGACGGCGCGGGGGAGGGAGCAGCCGCCGCCTCCCAGATGGGCGAGCTGGGCGGCGCGCTCCTCGTCGGACTCCTCGAGATGGAGGTCGATCACCTGCAGCATCCAGCGCATGTACTCGAACACCAGGTGCTCCGGATCGGGATGCAGGTGCGAGGAGGGGACGCCGTTGACGTCCAGCAGCACCGAGCCGTCGGTCTCGACCGTGAGCCGCGCGGTGCCGGTGGAGATGGGGATCGCCGTGTCCAGCGGGCCGAGGCTGTCGAAGGGGGCGCGCGGGGCGCGATCACGGCGGGGCATCGCACCACTCTAGGAGACGCGCCGCGGAGGGCCGTGCCGCCCACCTCTCCTCCCCAGCCCCCGCTCGTCCCCAGCAGGGCCCGCTCGGGCGTCGTCCGTCACACCCTCCGCCTAACGTTCAGGACACGAGGCCGGGGCGAGACCGGCCGGCGCCGGACACCCCGCGCGACGGGCGGCACCGAGGACAGCACCGAGCAGGAGGAGGAGCGCGATGGGCACCACCACGGCACGCAGCGGAGGGCAGCACCCCGAGACGGTCCTGCGCTCGGACGCCCGCTCCCTGAAACTGCTCCTCGCCCGCCTCGATCAGGACCAGGCCGATCTCGAGCGGGCGCGGCAGCTGCTCCAGCAGGGACGCGAGCTCGCCCCCGTCGCCCCTCGCGAGGCCTTCGAGCTCGTCCACCGCGCCGCGCTCCGCGGCGCCGGGGTGCTCGTCGCCCGCGCGAACCGCGAGCGCCGTCGGGCGCTGCCGCTGAACGTCTGGACCGCGCTGGAGCGACTGGGAGGGGAGGAGGCCCGGCGGGCGGAGACGCTCGGCCCCCTGGTCGCCGAGCGCACCCGCCTGGACCGGGACGCCTCGGCGCTGCCGGACCCCGAGCTGCTCGCCGAGCACCTGGAGGGGACCACGGCCCACCTGGACCGCGTCGCCGAGAAGCTCCTCGAGGGCCTGCCCGTCCCGCTCGCGGAGCTGTCTGAGGACTGAGCGTCCGCCGTGCCCGCCCGGTACAGTCCTCGGCGAGGGAGGTGGCGATGGGAACGGGCACGCGCACCGTCCGCACGGCGGACGGACCGGAGGAGATCCCGGGGATCCTCCACCTGGACATGGACGCCTTCTTCGCCTCCATCGAGGTGCGCGACGATCCGTCGCTGCGCGGACTGCCCGTCGTCGTCGGAGGCGCCGGCGCCCGGGGAGTCGTCGCCGCGGCGAGCTATCCCGCCCGCGCCCGCGGCATCCGGTCGGCGATGCCCATGGCGAGCGCCCGCCGCCTCGCCCCCGACCTCGTGATCGTCCCGCCCCGGATCGCGCACTACCGCGAGGTCTCCTCCCAGGTCATGAGGATCCTCGGGGACGTCGTGGCGGACATCGAGCAGATCAGCGTCGACGAGGCGTTCCTCGACGTGCGCGGTGCGCGCCGGCTCTTCGGCGAGCCCGTCGAGATCGCCGACCTGCTGCGGCGACGCATCCGCGAGGAGCTCGCGCTGCCCAGCTCGGTGGGCGGCTCGGTCTCCCGGGCCGTCGCGAAGATCGCCTCCGCCCGGGCGAAGCCCGACGGGATGC
Organism: Brachybacterium sp. sponge; assembly: GCF_001613775.1. Taxonomy (NCBI): domain Bacteria; kingdom Bacillati; phylum Actinomycetota; class Actinomycetes; order Micrococcales; family Dermabacteraceae; genus Brachybacterium; species Brachybacterium sp. sponge. Next base: position 722,091 of record NZ_LRMP01000002.1, read on the forward strand.
TGATCGTTCCCGCCGACCGGACGGCCGAGTTCCTCGCCCCTCTGCCCGTCGGCGCGATCTCCGGCGTCGGCCCCAAGGCGCAGGCGGCCCTCGAACGGCTCGGCGTGCGCACCATCGGACAGCTGCGGGAGGTCCCCACCAGCACCCTCGCCCGTGCGCTCGGCCCGCGCACCCCCGAGATCCTCGCGCTCGCCGACGGCAGCGACCGCACCGGGCTCGGCCACCGCACGAAGGACCGGTCGCTGGGGACGGAGCGGACCTGGGACGAGGACCTCACCGACCCCGCGGAGGTGCGCCGGCGCATCACGATGATGGCCGACGAGGTCTCCCGGCAGCTGCGCCGCTCGGGCTTCGTCTCCCGCACCGTCGTGCTCAAGCTCCGCGCCCCCGACGGCACGACGCTCTCCCGCTCCTCCACCTTCGACCAGCCCACCGCGAGCGGCGAACGACTGAGGGAGCACGTGGTCGCGCTCTGGGAGAGGGAGCGCCCGACGATGCGCAGGGTACGGCTCGCCGGGGTCCGCGCGACCCAGCTCGAGCCCGCCGCCGGGGTGTCCCTGCAGTCGGAGCTCAGCGCGAGGCCGGCCGGCTGGACCGATCTGGAGGCCGCGATGGACCGCGCCCGCGACCGCTTCGGCAGCGCGAGCCTGAGCAGGGGGTCCACCCTCGAGCCGGGGCGTGCCGAGGTGCCGCCGACGGAGTCGCCGGCGCCGGGGGAGTCGTCACCGGGACGGTGAGCGGAGGCGCCTCGCACAGATGGTTCCCATAACTCAGGAAGACGCTCTAAACTGGATGAACCGCCGACGGGGCTGTTGGCCTCCGGCGGGTGCACCGGGCGCCGCAGGGCGCGAGAGGACGGGGACAAGGAGCGGGACCATGCCGCTGTCTGAACACGAGCAGAAGATGCTCGACGAGATGGAGCGTCAGCTCTTCGCCGACGATCCGCGCCTCGCACGTGCCTTCGCGCCCAAGGCGCCGCCGCGACGCAACGGTCGCCGCATCCTGATCGGCCTCGGAGCCGTCGTGCTGGGCCTCGCCCTGCTCGTCCTGGCCGTGGCCCTTCCCGCGATCTGGCTCGGCGTGATCGCCTTCATCGGCATGGTGGCCGGTGCGGTCTACGCCATCACCGGCCCCAGCGGCACCTCCTCCGGCACCGGCGGCTCGGGAGGCGGTCCCGGCGGCGGTCAGGGGCCGACGGCCCCCGGCACCGGCGACGGCGGCAGCTTCATGCGCAAGATGGAGGAGCGCTGGGAGAAGCGCGCGGGGGACGACCCGCGCCTCTGACCGTCCGGCTCCCGGCCGCTGTCGCCCCGCCCCTCCGCACCGTCCTGCGGCGCCCCACGGCCCGTCCCTGACCCCCCGAAGCCCCGGCTCCTCGAGCCGGGGCTTCGTCGTTCCCGGGGCCGGCACTACCTCCGCCGCCGCTCCCTCGACCGCGCGGAAGGTCTCCACCTCGCTCCACCGCCCTGTCAGAAGGCGCCTCGGCCCGGCCGTCCGGTCGGTCCCCACCGCGCTCCACCGCGCTGCCACGGCACGCCCCGACCGTCCGCCCGGTCGGTCCCCACCGCGCTCCACCGCGCTGTCGCGGGGCGACCCGGCCCGGCCGTCCGGCCGGTCCCCACCCTGCTCCCCGGGGCTCCCGCGGCCCCGTCCCCACCCCGCTCCCGGCGACTCCCCACATCGCTCCACCGGTGTCCTCCACCTCCCTCCACCCCGGGCCCCGGGGCACCCGACGCGGAGGCTCCGGCCCGCTGACCTCGGCAGATGTCGTGGAGCGGTGGGGGAGGGGTGCGCTGTCAGTTGGGATCCGGCGCCCCGCAGCGCCCTCGCACCACGCCCGGACGCGAGATTCCCCCCACCTCGCTCCACCCTCCTGACCTGCAGTGACCCAACACTCAAGCCCCGATTTCCCCGTTCCTGTGGCCATGGGTGGGGAGTAGTGGGGTAAAGTGGAGCGCGTTGGGAGGGGATGGAGATCTGATCGCGAGTCACGGCGACTGAAGGAGGCTGCGGATGTTCCTCGGCACCTTCACGCCCAAGCTCGACGAGAAGAGCCGACTGATCTTCCCGGCCAAGTTCCGCGACGAGCTCGCCTCGGGACTGGTCATGACTCGTGGACAGGAGCACTGCATCGCCGTGTACCCGCTCATGGAGTTCCGCCAGAAGCTCGAGGAGGCCCGTCGGGCGCCCACGACCGACCGACGCACCCGCGACTACCTGCGAGTGCTGATGTCCGGTGCGGAGGACGTCATCCCGGACAAGCAGGGCCGCATCACCATCCCGAGCCATCTGCGCACCTACGCGGGGCTGGATCGGGAGTGCGCCGTCATCGGCGCGCTCGACCGGCTCGAGATCTGGTCGCTCCCGGCCTGGGAGACCTACCTCGAGCAGAAGGAGGAGGGCTTCGCCGAGACCTCCGAGGAGGTGATCCCCGGCCTGTTCTGAGCCCGGCCACGAGGACATCCGTCCTGTGAGACCTCTCGTCGTTCCCGCCCCGACGCAACTTCCCCGGTGGCGGGTCGGGAACGACGGGGAATCTGACAGGACGGCAGCGCCCAGGGGGCGCCGGACGGCATCCGGACCGAGACCGCAGCACATCGCACGAGAGCACGACCCGAGGGGAGGGGCGAGATGGACGACACCGCGCACGGCGACCTGCCGGCCGAGCAGAGGCACCTTCCGGTCCTGCTCGAGACCTCGGTCCAGCTGCTCGCCCCGGCGCTGCAGGAGCCCGGATCGGTCCACATCGACGCGACCCTCGGCATGGGCGGCCACGCCGCCGCCGTGCTGCACGCCGCGCCGAGGGCCCGGCTGGTCGGCATCGATCGCGACCCGCAGGCGCTCGCGCTGGCCCGGGAGCGCCTGGACCGCGAGGGCGTCGGCGAGCGCGCCACCCTCGTCCACGCCACCTACGACGAGATCCCCGAGGTGCTCGCCGAGCTCGACCTGCCCGGCGCCCACGGCGTGATGATGGACCTGGGGCTCTCCAGCTTCCAGATCGACACCGCGGAGCGTGGCTTCTCCTACTCCGTCGACGCGCCGCTGGACATGCGCATGGACGCCACCTCCGACGGACACACCGCCGCGGACCTGCTGCGCGAGCTGCCCGAGGCCGAGATCGCCCGCATCCTCCACGACCTCGGCGACGAGCGCTTCGCCCGCCGGATCGCCCGCCGCATCGTCGAGCAGCGCGAGACCGCCCCGCTGGCCCGCTCCGGCGAGCTCGTCGAGCTGCTGGAGAAGGCGATCCCCGCTGCCTCGAAGGCCAGCGGAGGCCACCCTGCCAAGCGCACCTTCCAGGCCCTGCGCATCGCCGTCAACGAGGAGCTCGAGATCCTCGCCTCCGCGATCGAGGCGGCGCTGGACTGCCTCCACGTCGGCGGCCGCATCGTCGTGGAGTCCTACCACTCCGGCGAGGACCGTCTCGTCAAGACGGCCTTCACCCGCCGCACCCGCTCCTCGGCCCCGCCCGGACTCCCGGTCGAGCTCGAGGAGCACAAGCCCACCTTCACCCCGCTCGTCCGCGGCGCGCTCCAGGCCGACGAGGACGAACGGAATGGCAATACCCGTGCCGCGTCCGTCCGACTGCGAGCATTGACCCGTACCCGTTCCGCCGAGAGAGCACACTGAGATGGCCAGCACGTCCGCCGTTCATGCGCCCGCGATCCGCCCTGCTCGCGGAGCGCGCACCGCCCAGACCGCCCGGCCCCGCCTCACCGTCGTCTCCACGCCGAAGACGGGCGGCAGCTCGATGCCGTTCACGCTGCTGTGCACGCTCATCGTCACCGCGACCCTCGCCGCGCTGCTGTTCATGAACATCCAGATGTCCGACGCGAGCTACGAGATCACCCGGCTCCAGGGCCAGTCGCAGCGGCTGACCGAGGAGAGCCAGGGCCTCCAGGAGACCAACGAGCGCCTCGGCACCCCGCAGGAGCTCGAGCGCCAGGCGCGCGAGATCGGGATGGTCCCGGTGTCGGATCCGGCATATATCGACCTCGACACGGGCCAGATCATCGGCGAGACGGCCCCGGCGGAGCAGACTGGGGGGACGCCGGAGCTGGCGGACGTGCCCGCCGAGGTGGCGGTCCCGCCGGCGCAGATCTACGACGAGCCCACCGAATACCACGGCATGGGCAACGAAGGGGCCTGACACATGTCGCCATCGCGCAGGAACGGCCGGTCCAGCACCTCCCGCTCCGCGGGAGGTGCTGGTCGTCCACGCCCCGCAGGCGGCGCGATCCGGCTCCCGCGGGCCCGCGTGGGGGACCCCTCCACCCGCCATCGCCTCCTGATCAGCCTGGTCCTGGTCGCCGTGCTCGCCCTCTCCGGCCGCCTGGTCTGGGTGCAGGGCCTGGACGCGAGCGCCCGGGCCGAGGAGGCGATCGCCCAGCGCACCGTCACCCGGTCGATCCCCGCGCTGCGCGGCGACATCACCGACCGCGACGGCACCGTGCTGGCCAGCTCCGTGCAGCGCTATGACCTCTGGGTCAACCAGACCCAGGTCGACGACTACCTCGCGAACTCGAAGACCGCCGAGGTCACCGGCGTGGAGGCCGCTGCGCAGGAGCTCGCGCCGGTGCTCGGCTGGAGCGTGAGCGAGACCGAGGAGGCGCTGACCGGCGAGGCCGGCTTCGCGTACCTCCGCAAGAACGTGGAGCCCGCCGTGCGTGACGCCGCGATCGCGCTGGGCATCCCCGGCATCGGTGCGGACCCGGTCGCCGACCGGATCTACCCCGCCGGCTCCGTGGCGGGCAACGTGCTCGGCTTCGTCGGCGCCGACGGCACGGCCCTGGCCGGCACCGAGCTCTCCTTCGACGACGAGCTCGCCGGCACCGACGGCAAGACCACCTACGAGCGCGGCGCCCAGGGGCAGATCATCCCCACCGGCAAGCAGGAGACGACCCCCGCCGTCGACGGCAGCGACGTGGTGCTCACCATCGATCGCGACCTCCAGTGGAAGGCGCAGCAGGTCATCGCCAGCTCCGTCGAGCAGTGGGGCGCCACCGGGGGCAGCGCCGTGGCCTACAACGCTCGCACCGGCGAGGTGCTGGCCCTGGCGGAGTCCCCGACCTACGACCCGAACTCGCCGGGCGACGCCGATGCCGAGGACCTCGGCAACCGCGCGATCTCGAGCGTCTTCGAACCGGGCTCCACCGGCAAGCTCTTCACCATCGCCGCCGCGATCGAGGAGGGCACCGTCACGCCCGAGACCCAGTACGAGATCCCCTACGAGAAGTACTTCGAGGGCGAGCGCATCAAGGACTCCCACCAGCACCCCGACCAGCGCCTCACCCTCGCCGGGGTGCTGAAGAACAGCTCCAACGTCGGCACCGTGCAGATCTCCGAGACGCTCACCCCCGAGGTGCGCCACGACTACCTCCTCGCCTTCGGGCTGGGGGAGAAGACCGGCGTGGAGCTGCCCGGCGAGTCCGCCGGCATCGTCCACCCCGCCTCCGACTGGACCGGCCGCACCCGCTACACCACCTCCTTCGGCCAGGGCTACAGCGTCAACGCCCTCCAGATGGTCTCCGCCGTCGGCACCTTCGCCAACGACGGCGTGCGCGTCCAGCCCTCGCTGATCTCCGGCGTCAAGGAGGCCGACGGCTCCGTGCGCCCCCTCGGCGAGCCCGAGAGCACACGCGTCGTCTCGAGCGAGACCGCTGCCACCATGCAGGCGCTGATGGACAACGCCGTGGACGACGAGACCTCGAGCGCCGCGGTGAGCGGCTACGCGGTCGCCGGCAAGACCGGCACCGCCCAGGTCCCGGACGGCACCTACACCGCCTCCTTCATCGGCTTCGCCCCCGCGGACGACCCCGAGATCGTCATCGGCGTCTTCCTCTTCGGCCTGAACACCTTCATCTCGGGCTCCAAGGCCGCCGCCCCCGCCTTCTCCGAGCTGACGACCTTCACGCTCCAGAACCAGGGCATCGCCCCGACGGGCGTGCCCGCCCGTCAGCTCGAGAACGAGTGGTGAGGACACCCATGAGCGAGACCCCTGTGCCCCAGCACGAGCCTGCACGCCCGCGCCGCGCCCGCGGCGCGAGCGTCGCCGAGCTCGCCTCCGCCCTGGGCGCCGCGCCGCACGACCCCGATGATGACGCCCTGCGCCTGACCGGCGTCACCCTCGACTCCCGCTCCGTGGAGCCCGGCGACCTGTGGTGCGCGCTGCCCGGCCATGTCACCCACGGTGCCCGGTTCGCCGCCCAGGCCGTCGAACGCGGCGCCGCCCTCGCCCTGACCGACGAGGACGGCAGCGCGCTCTGCGCCGAGGCGGGCCTGCCCGCCCTCGTCGTCCCCGACCCCCGCGCCGCCACCGCGACCGCCGCCGCCCTGGTCCAGGGCCGGCCCGCGGAGCGCCTCGCGACCGTCGGCGTGACCGGCACCAACGGCAAGACCTCGATCACCACCGCGATCACCCGCACCCTGCTCGCCCTCGGCGTCCCCGCCGGGGTGATCGGCACCAGCGGCACCAGCTACCGCGACGCCCGCGGCGCGGACCACACGGTCGCGACCGTGCGCACCACCCCCGAGGCGCCCGAGCTGCACGGCATCCTCGCCCGCATGGCCGAGGACGAGGTCGCCGTCGCGTCGATGGAGGTCTCCAGCCACGCGCTCGTCCTCCACCGCGCCGACGAGGTGGTCTTCGACGTCGCCTGCTTCACCAACCTCACCCAGGACCACCTCGACTTCCACGGCTCGATGGAGGAGTACTACCGGGCCAAGCGACTGCTGTTCACCCCCGAGCACGCCCGTCGCGGGATCGTCTGCGTGGACGACGAGTGGGGCCGCCGCCTCGCCCGCGAGGCGACGATCCCCGTCATCACCTACGCGACCCTGCCCGGCGTCGAGGCGGACCATCGCGCCGTCGCCGCGCACTCCGAGGGCTACGGCAGCACCGTCACCGTGCACGGCCCCGACGGGGAGCGCACCCTGCACGCCGCGCTGCCCGGCCGTCACTACGTCGCCAACACCCTCGCCGCCGAGCTGCTGCTCGCCGCGATCGGGCACTCCGGCCCGGAGGTCGTGGAGGCCCTCGCGACCGAGGGCACCGTCCCCGGCCGGATGGAGCTGGTCGCCGGCGACGGGGTGCGCGGGATCGTGGACTACTCCCACACCTCCGACGCCCTCGAGCAGGCGCTGACCACCCTGCGCGCCGTGCCCGGCACGCGCCGCCTCGTGGTCGTCATGGGAGCCGGCGGGGACCGCGACCGCACCAAGCGGCCCCGGATGGGCGAGGTCGCCGCCCGCCTGGCCGACGTGGTCATCGTCACGGACGACAACCCCCGCACGGAGGACCCCGCGAGCATCCGCGCCGAGGTCCTCGCCGGCATCCCCGAGGGCACGAAAGCGCAGGTCCACGAGGTGGACGGGCGAGGCGCCGCGATCGAGCTGGCCGCCTCCCTGGCCGACGTGTCCGACACCATCCTGGTGGCGGGCAAGGGAGCCGAGACGGGCCAGCAGATCGGGGGTATCGTCCATCCGTTCGACGACCGCCTCCGGCTGCGCGACGCGCTGCACACGGCACGGTCGACGCCCCGACGGGTCGATGCCGACGACATGGACGAAGGACGCTGAGCATGCTCCAGATCACGACACGGGAGATCGCCGAGATCACCGGCGGGACCCTCGTGGGCGGCGCGACCGGTGACGAGACCGTCACCGGCACCGCACGCATCGACTCCCGCGAGGCGGCCCCCGGCGACCTGTTCGCCGCCTTCCCCGGCGAGCACGCCGACGGCCACGACTACCTCGAGGCCGCCCGCACCGCCGGCGCCGCCGCCGCGCTCGTCACCGAGGACCGCGGCGTGCCCGCCGTCCAGGTCACCGACGTGCGCACCGCCCTGTCCGCCCTCGCCCGCGCCCAGCTCGAGCTCGCCCGCACCGAGAACCCCGACCTCGTCGTCCTCGCCGTCACCGGCAGCGCCGGCAAGACCGGCACCAAGGACCTGCTCGGCACGATCCTCACCCCCGCCGGGGAGACCATCGCCCCCGCCGGCACGTTCAACAACGAGCTCGGCCTGCCGCTAACCGTGCTGCGCCTGACCGCGTCCACCCGCTTCCTCGTGCTGGAGATGGGGGCCCGCGGCATCGGCCACATCGCCCAGCTCACCGCCATCGCCCGCCCCGACATCTCCCTCGTCCTGAACGTCGGCTCCGCCCATCTCGGCGAGTTCGGCAGCGTCGAGGCGATCGCGACGGCCAAGGGCGAGCTGGTCGAGGCGCTCGCCCCCGGAGGCCGCGCGATCCTGAACGCCGAGGACCGCCTCGTCGCCGGGATGGCCGAGCGCTCCGCCGCCCCGGTCCTCACCTGGGGCTTCCACGAGGGGACGGTGCGCGGCGCCGACCTCACCCTCGACGACCGTGCCCGCGTCGGCTTCGACCTCGTCGTGCCCGACGGGCTCACCGCCCTCGACGGCACCCCGATCCCCTCCGGCACCTTCCCCGTCCGCCCCGACCTGCTCGGCGAGCACCAGGCCGCGAATGTGCTGGCGGCCCTGACCGGGGCGCTGGCCGCGGGCGTCGACCCCGCGGCGGCGGCCGCCTCGCTCGAGGGGGCGACGCTCGCCTCCGGCCACCGCATGGAGGTCCTCGAGGCGGGCGGCGCGCTCGTCATCAACGACGCCTACAACGCCAACCCCGACTCGATGCGCCACGCGCTGAAGACCCTCGCGCACCTCGGCCGCACTCGCCGCACCATCGCCGTGCTCGGCGAGATGCTCGAGCTCGGCCCGGACGCGGCACTGCTGCACGACGAGATCGGCCGCCTCGCGGTGCGGCTGAACATCTCCCAGCTCTACGTCGTCGGCGACGGCGCCGCACCGATCCATCACGGGGCGAGCCTCGAGGGCAGCTTCGGCGGCGAGTCCGAGTACGTCGACACCGTGGACGAGGCGCTCGCTGTGCTGGAACGGACCGTGCGTCCCGGTGACGCGGTGCTGCTGAAGTCCTCGCGCGACGCGGGCCTGCGCTGGCTCGCCCAGCCGCTCGTGGAGGCGCTCGACCGGCCCGCCGGGACCGACCAGACGGGAGACGATGCATGATCGCGATCATCATCGCGGGGGCGCTCGCCCTGGCCATGTCCATCTTCGGGACGCCGCTGTTCATCAAGGTGCTCGAGCGCCGCGGCTACGGACAGTTCGTCCGCGACGACGGCCCCACCTCCCACGCGACCAAGCGCGGCACGCCCACCATGGGCGGCGTCGCGATCATCCTCGCGGTGGTCCTGGCCTACTTCCTCACCCACCTCGTGCTGTGGACCTCGCCGAGCGTCTCCGTGGTGCTGGTGCTCTTCCTGATGGTGGGCCTCGGCGTCGTCGGCTTCCTCGACGACTACCTCAAGATCTCCCAGCAGGACTCCACGGGCCTGCGCCCCCGCTACAAGCTGGTGGGCCAGTTCCTCGTCGCGACCGGCTTCGCCGTGATGGCGCTGCTGTTCCCCGACGAGAACGGCAACGCTCCCGCCTCCACGCACATCTCCTTCGTCCGCGACATCCCCTGGCTCGACCTCGCCTTCCTCGGCTCGGTCGTCGGCTTCCTGCTGTTCGCGATCTGGGCGAACTTCTTGGTCGCCGCCTGGTCCAACGGCGTGAACCTCACCGACGGCCTCGACGGCCTCGCCAGCGGCGCGACCATCCTGTTCACCGCCGCCTACCTGATCATCAGCTTCTGGCAGTGGCGGCAGGTGTGCAGCGTCGACCTCGACGCCGGCGGACTGGTGCACTGCTACGACACCCGCGACCCGCTGGACATCGCGGTGCTGTGCGCGGCGATCATCGGCGCCTGCGTCGGCTTCCTGTGGTGGAACACCTCGCCCGCGAAGATCTTCATGGGCGACACCGGCTCCCTCGCCCTCGGCGGCGCGATCGCCGGCCTGACCATCGTCACCCGCACCGAGATCCTCGGCGCGATCATCGGCGGCCTCTTCGTGGTCATCTCCCTGTCCGTGATCATCCAAGTGACGAGCTTCAAGCTGACCGGCAAGCGCGTGTTCAGGATGGCGCCCCTGCAGCACCACTTCGAGCTCAAGGGCTGGAACGAGGTCACCATCGTGGTCCGCTTCTGGATCGTCGCCGGGATCCTCGCCGGCGTGGGCCTGGGCCTGTTCTACCTCGACGCCCTGCCGAGGCTCGCCTCATGACCGCCCCGGCGGGCGGCGCCCCCTCCCTCCCCGCCGAGGAGCGTCCCTGGCCGGGGATGGACGTGGCCGGGCTGCGGATCCTCGTCACCGGCTTCGGCGTCTCCGGGTACGCGATCGCCGACCAGACCATGCAGCGCGGCGCCCGCGTGCTCGTCGTCGACGGGGCGGACACCCCCGAGATCCGCGAGCGCGCCCGGATCCTCGAGGTGCTCGGGGTGGAGTTCCGCCTCGGCACCGAGCACACCCGCGCCCTGCCCGAGGACCGGGGGATCGACCTCGTGGTCACCTCGCCCGGCTGGCGCCCCGACCAGCCCCTGCTCGCCGCCGCGGCCGCCCGCGGCATCCCCGTGTGGAGCGAGGTCGAGCTCGCCCGCCGCATGCAGCCCGCCGACGGCCCCGCCTGGCTCGGCATCACCGGCACCAACGGCAAGACCACGACCGTCACCATGCTCGAGTCGATCCTGCGCGCCGCGGGCCTGCGCGCCGTCGCCTGCGGGAACGTGGGCCTGCCCGTGATCGAGGCGGCCCTGGACCCCGAGGGCTTCGACGTGCTCGCGCTGGAGCTGTCCAGCTTCCAGCTGCACTGGACCGAGCACCTGGACTGCGAGGCCGCGGTGGTGCTGAACGTGAGCGCCGACCACCTCGACTGGCACGGCGGCGCCGAGGAGTACGCCCGCGCCAAGGGACGCATCTTCGATCGCGTCCGCACCGCCTGCGTCTACAACACCGCCGATGAGACCACCCTGCACCTGGTCGAGGAGGCGGACGTCGTCGAGGGCGCCCGCGCCGTCGGCATCTCGCTGGGCGCCCCGGGCCTGTCCGAGCTCGGGATCATCGACGGCATCCTCGTCGACCGCGCCTTCCACCCCGAGCGCCGCAGCTCCGCCGCCGAGCTCGCCACCCTCGCCGATCTCGCCCACCTGGGCCCCCAGGGCGCCGGCCCCCACGTGCTCCTGGACGCCCTCGCCGCGGCCGCGCTCGCCCGCGCGCACGGCGTCCCGGCCCATGCCGTCCGCGACGGCCTGCGCGCCTACCGCATGGGCGCCCACCGCGCCCAGCACCTCGCCACCGTCGACGGCATCGGCTTCGTCGACGACACCAAGGCCACCAACCCCGCCGCCGCCGCGGCCTCCCTCCAGGCGGCCGAGCGCGTGGTCTGGATCGCCGGCGGCGACGTCAAGGGCGCCGATCTCGGCCCGCTCGTCGCCGCCGCCGCGAACCGCCTGGTCGGCGTCGTGCTGCTGGGCCTGGACCCCGCGCCCTTCACCGAGGCGCTCAGCCGACACGCCCCCGAGGTCCCCGTCCGGCGCATCGATCCGGGCGAGACTGACGACGTCGCCGCGCGCACCCGGCTGATGGAGGACGCGGTGCAGGCCGCCCGCTCCCTCGCCGCCGCAGGGGACGTGGTGCTGCTGGCCCCGGCCGCCGCCTCCATCGACCAGTTCCGTGACTACGCGGAACGGGGGGATCTGTTCGCCGCGGCCGTGACCCGACTGCCAGGAGAGCACGCATGACGATGGAGGACACCCGGCGCGACGCACGTCGCAGCACCGACTCCCGCCCGTCCGGCTCCGGCACCCGGCCCGCGGACCGCTCCACCTCCGTCGTCCGCCCCGACGAGGACCAGCCCCTGGGGAACATCTCCGGTCGCGTCCGCGAGGGCGTCGGCAGCTGGCTGCGCTCCCCGGCGCTGGACTTCTACGGCCTGATCGTCGTCGGCGCGATGCTGGTCGGCATCGGCCTGGTGATGGTGCTGTCCTCCTCCGCGGTCCTGAACATCTCCCGCGGCAACTCCGGATACGCCGGTCTGGTCCGCCAGGGGACCTTCGCCGGGATGGGGCTCGTGCTGCTGATCATCGCCGCGGTGCTGCCGCCGGGCTTCTACCGGCGCGCCGCCTGGCCGCTGCTGGGCCTCGGGCTCCTGCTGCAGTGCCTGGTCTTCGTCCCCGGCCTCGGCGTCGCGGTGGACGGCAACCAGAACTGGATCATGATCGGCGGTCAGACGCTGCAGCCCTCCGAGTTCCTCAAGCTCGCCCTCGCCGTGTGGCTCGGGGCGCTGCTGTCGGTGAAACGACCGCTGCTCCACCGCCCTGCGCATCTGCTGTTCCCGCTGGTGCCCGGCGCTCTCCTGGCACTCGGTCTCGTGATGCTCGGGCATGACCTCGGGACCATGATGATCATGGCCATGCTGGTCGCCGGAGCGATGTGGGTGGCCGGCATCCCGCGTCGGTGGTTCGCCCTCGCCGGCGCCGCAGGGGTCATCGGGATCATCTTCCTCACCGTCACCAGCGCCAACCGCATGGCTCGCATCACGAACTGGATCCACGGGATCTGCGAGGGCGACTCCTGCTATCAGTCGGACCAGGGCCTGATGGGCCTGGCCGAGGGCGGCTGGTGGGGCGTCGGTCTCGGGGAGTCGCGGCAGAAGTGGGGACGTCTGCCCGCGGCCCAGGACGACTACATCTTCGCGATCATCGGCGAGGAGCTCGGCCTGATCGGCACCCTCGGCGTGCTCGCGCTGTTCACCGCGCTGGCGCTGATCATGTTCCGCATGATCACCCGGCTCGAGGATCACTTCATGCAGATCACCGTCGCCGGCATCAGCGCCTGGCTGCTCGGCCAGGCCGTCGTGAACATGATGGTGGTCACCGGGCTGCTGCCCGTGATCGGCGTGCCCCTGCCGTTCATCTCCTCGGGCGGCTCGGCCCTGCTCGCCTCGATGACCGCGCTCGGACTGCTGCTCTCCTTCGCCCGGCGCGAGCCCGGCGCGCAGGAGGCGATCAGCGCCCGCTTCGGGGCGGTGCGCCGCTCCGTCAGCGTCCAGCCCGCCCCGCGCGACAGCGCCCCTGCCGCCCACCCCGCGAAGGCCGGACGCCGCGGGAAGGCCGGTCGTGCTGCGAAGGCCGGGCGCTCCTCGCGCTCGGGACGCTCCGCCTCGCGCCGCCGCCGCGGCGCCTCCAGCCCCTCCCGGAGGACCCGATGACCCCCACCCCGCCCCGCATCCTCCTGGCCGGCGGCGGCAGCGCCGGACACGTCTCCCCGCTGCTGGCCACCGCCGCGCAGATCCGCCGCCGCAGCCCCGAGTCCGAGATCATCGTGCTCGGCACCGCCCAGGGGCTCGAGACGGACCTCGTCCCCGCCGCCGGGCTCGAGCTCGTCACCATCGAGAAGGTCCCCTTCCCGCGCCGCCCGAACGGGGCCGCGCTGCGCTTCCCCGGTCGCTTCGCCGGCACGCTGAAGGCCGTACGCTCCCTCCTGCGCGAGCGACGGATCGACGTGGTCGCCGGCTACGGCGGCTACGTCTGCCCGCCCGCCTATCTCGCCGCGGCCGCCCAGCGCCTGCCCGTCGTGATCCACGAGGCGAACCGTCGCCCGGGGCTCGCGAACCGCCTCGGCGCCCGCCGCGCCGCCGCCGTGCTCACCGCCTTCGACGGCTCCACCCTCCCCGGCGCCCGCCGCATCGGCATGCCCATGCGCGAGGGGATCGCCCATCTCGACCGCGCCGCCCGCCGGGCGGAGGCCGTCGCCGGCTACGGGCTGGACCCGTCCCGCCCCGTGCTACTGGCCACCGGCGGGTCCCTCGGTGCCCAGCGTCTGAACGCCGCCGTCGGCGAGGCCGCCGAGGCCTTCACCGCCGCCGGCGCGCAGATCCTCCACATCACCGGCCGCGGCAAGGCCGACGGCCTCGTCGAGCACGAGAGCTACCGGGTGCTGGAATACGTCTCCGCCATGGAGGACGCCTACGCGGCCTCCGACCTCGCCCTCACCCGCTCGGGCGCCGGCACCGTCAGCGAGCTGACGGCCGTCGGCCTGCCCGCGGTGCTGGTCCCGCTCCCGATCGGCAATGGCGAGCAGGCGCTGAACGGCGAGGAGGTCGTCGCCGCCGGCGGCGCGCTGATGGTCCCCGACGCCGAGCTCGACGCGCAGCACCTGCGTGACCAGGTGCTGCCTCTCCTGCTGGACGACCAGCGGCGCGGCGCGATGGCCGAGGCCGCGCGCGCCTTCGGCATCACGGACGCGGCCGAGGTGATGGCCGACGTCGTGATCGGCGTCGCACGCCGAGCCTGACCCGGCAGCGCCGAGCGCCCGGATACCGTGACCCCATGACTCCCGCCTCCTCTCACGGCCCCGCACCCCGCACGATCCTGCGCCCCGGCGACGTGATCACCCGGCCGGACTGGCCGGCGGGGAAGAGCATCCGCTCGGTGCACGTGGTGCGGATCGGCGGCGCCGGCATGAGCGCCGTCGCCCGCCTCGCCCTCGAGGCCGGGCTCGCCGTGAGCGGCTCGGACTCCCAGGACGGCCAGTTCATCGCCCCGCTGCGCGAGGCCGGCGCCCGGATCGGGATCGGATTCGACGCCGCGCTGCTCGCCGAGGACTGCGACCTCGTCATCGTCTCGACCGCCGTGCGCGCCGACAACCCCGAGGTCGCCGCCGCCCACCAGCGCGGGATCCCCGTCATCCACCGCGCCGCGGCGCTGGCGGGCCTGCTCGGGGAGCGGGACCTGATCGCCGTCGCCGGCACCCATGGCAAGACCACCACCACCGGCATGGCCGTCGCCGCCCTGCGCGGCGCCGGGCAGGACCCGGCCTGGGCGCTCGGCGCGGCCGTGCCGGACCTCGGCCGCAACGCCGGCTTCGGGGAGCAGCCCGGCGGCAGCGGCCCGGACAGCCCCGCCGTCGTGGAGGCCGACGAGTCCGACGGCTCCTTCCTCGCCTTCGCCCCGCGCTCGATCGTCGTCACCAACCTCGAGCCCGACCACCTCGACTTCCACGGCGACGCCGAGACCCTGACCGCCGCCTTCGACGCGCTCGTGGACCGGCTCCTGCCCGGCGGCACCCTCGTCGTCTGCGAGGACGACCCCGGCGCCGCCGCCCTCGGCGAGAGGGCCCGGGCCCGCGGCGTCGCCGTCCAGGGCTACGGCACCGCAGAGGGCACCGCGTGGACGCTGCGCGCCGAGCGCAGCGGGGCCCGCGGCGCCGAGGTCGAGATCGAGGGCCCCGCCGGCCCGCTGACGCTGTCCCTCGCCGTCACCGGCCACCACAACGTCCTCAACGCCGTCGGCGCCCTCGCTGCGACCGCCGCCGCGGACCCGTCCCTGGACCCCGCCCGCCTCGCCGCGGGCCTGGGCACCTTCACCGGCGCCTCCCGCCGCTTCGACGTGGCGGGCACCGCCGGGGGAGTGACCGTCGTGGACGACTACGCCCACCACCCCCGCGAGGTCGCCGCGACCCTGGACGCCGCCCGCGGGATCGTCGAGGCGCAGGAGACTCCGGGCCGCGTCCTCGCCGTCTTCCAGCCCCACCTCTTCTCCCGCACCCGCGACTTCGCCGCGGACTTCGCCGCCGCGCTCGAGGCCGCGGACCTCGCCTGGGTGATGCCCGTCTACGCCGCCCGCGAGGACCCCGACCCCGCCACCACCGCCCGGACCATCACCGCCCACGCGGGCGAGGCAGTGGTGCCCCTCGACGCCGACGTGCAGGTCCTCGACCTGGTCCCGGCCGCGGCCCGCCCCGGCGACCTGCTGCTGATGCTGGGCGCCGGAGACATCGTCGAGACGACCCCGGCGCTGCTCGCCGCGCTCGAGGCGGACCCCCGGGACCGCGCCTGATGGCACGCCGCCCCACCACTCCCAGGCCGCGCCCCGGCACGGTCCGTCCGACGCCGCCCGCGGAGCGCCCCGAGCAGTCCGCCGAACGGCGCCCCGCCCGCGAGGCCCGTCCTCGCCCCACGGAAGGGACCGGCTCCGCCGGGGGCCCGTCGCGGACCGCACGGTCGGGCCGCACCCCGCAGTCGGGCCGCACCCCGATCTCGGGCCGCGCCGCGCAGCCGGGCCGCGCCGCGCCGACCGGCCGGAGCGCCGCTCCGGCGCCGTCGGCCCGCAGCGCTCACTTGGCCCCCTCGGCCCACTCGGCCGCCACGCCGTCCCCGGCACCGGGCGCATCCCGGGGCAGGGGCCGAAGCCTCGGACGACCCGCCGTCGCGCCCGAGGCGCCGCTCGCCCCGCCCCGCAACCAGGAGGAGGAGCCGGGCGGCGGCCGCGTCGTCCAGGCCGCGGACCGCTTCCGCGAGCTCGTCGCGGGACGCCCGTGGCGCCGTCGTCGGCGCGCGATCATCGCCGGCACCCTCGTGACCCTGCTCGTGCTCGTCGCCGCCCTCGCCACCGCCGTGATGCTCCCTGCCCTGCAGGTCCGCGACATCACCGTCGAGGGGACCGGGTACGTCGCCGAGGAGGACGTGCGCGAGGCCGTCGCCTCCCACGCCGGCGACAGCGTGCTGCTGCTGCCCACCCACGAGATCGCCGACCGGGCCGCCGAGGTGCCGGGCGTCGCCTCCGCCGAGGTCGACCGGGCCTGGCCCGACGGCATGACCGTCACCGTCACCGAGGCCGCCCCGGTCGCGCAGCTCACCCGCGCCGACGGCAGCACCGCCGTGGTCGACGCCGCGGGGGAGGAGCTCCCGGCCGCGGCCGCCGAGGGCGCGACCCTGGTGCCGATGACCGTCCAGGGCGGCGCCGCCGACCCCGAGGGCGCGGCCGCGACCATGAGCGAGGTGCTCGCCTCCCTGCCCGATCCGCTGCGCGGCGCTGTCCGGGAGGTCTCCGCCTCCAGCACCAGCGACGTCACCCTCGTCCTCACCCTCGAGGACGGCGGCACCAAGACGGTCGTCTGGGGCGACGCGCACGATGCGGACCTCAAGGCCGAAGTGGTGCAGGCGCTGCTGGGCCGGCCCGGAACGACCATCGACGTCTCCTCCCCGGTCGCACCCGTCACCCGCTGACCTCCTCCGCCGCGACGCCGGCCCCCGTGCGCCGGGAGCGGGGCGGGACGGGCGGGCGGACGCCGCGCAGTCCGACGGATCGGGCGGACCGGACGGTGACATTGGCCCGGCTCGCGCCCGACACGCGCCCTCGGTGTTTGCGTGCGCGTGCACTCCTCCTTAGCGTCGAGGGAAAGGAGAGGCGCCCCGAAGTCCGAACCTCAAGTAGAGGTCCAGGGTTGAGGAGCGGTCGCGACCAGGCGCGATCCAGGCCCTTCTCCAGGAAGACCTACAAGAGCCAAGAGCAAGGACCAAACGTGGCCGGAACCCAGATCTCCCTCGCAGTCATCAAGGTCGTCGGCGTCGGCGGCGGAGGTGTCAACGCCGTCAACCGCATGATCGAGTCCGGGCTCAAGGGCGTGGAGTTCATCGCGATCAACACCGACGCCCAGGCGCTCCTCATGTCCGACGCCGACGTCAAGCTCGACGTCGGCAAGGAGATCACCCGTGGTCTCGGCGCCGGCGCCGACCCCGAGGTGGGCAAGAAGGCCGCCGAGGACCACGCCGAGGAGATCGAGGAGGTCCTGCGCGGGGCCGACATGGTCTTCGTGACCGCCGGCGAGGGCGGCGGCACCGGCACGGGCGGCGCGCCCGTCGTCGCGAAGATCGCCCGCAGCCTCGGCGCGCTGACCATCGGCGTGGTCACCCGCCCCTTCACCTTCGAGGGCCGCCGCCGCTCGACCCAGGCCGAGTCCGGCATCGCCGCGCTCCAGGCCGAGGTCGACACCCTCATCGTGATCCCCAACGACCGCCTGCTCTCCATCGCGGACAAGCAGGTCTCGATGCTCGACGCCTTCAAGAGCGCGGACCAGGTCCTGCTCTCCGGCGTCCAGGGCATCACGGACCTGATCACCACCCCGGGCCTGATCAACCTCGACTTCGCGGACGTGAAGTCCGTGATGCAGGGAGCGGGCAGCGCCCTGATGGGCATCGGCTCCGCCCGCGGCGACGACCGCGCGTTGCAGGCCGCGGAGCTCGCGGTCTCCAGCCCGCTGCTCGAGGCCTCGATCGACGGCGCCTACGGCGTGCTGCTCTCCATCCAGGGCGGCAGCGACCTGGGCCTGTACGAGGTCTCCGAGGCCGCGCGCCTGGTCCAGGAGGCCGCGCACCCGGATGCGAACATCATCTTCGGCTCCGTCATCGACGACGCCCTCGGCGACGAGGTGCGCGTGACCGTGATCGCCGCGGGCTTCGAGGGCGGCGGTCCCCAGCCGCGCCAGGACCTCACCCCGCAGCAGCGCCCCGCCGCCCGCACCGAGCAGCCCGCCCAGCGCCCCGCGGTGCAGCAGCGTCCCGCCGTCCAGCAGCGACCCGCCTCCTCCGAGCAGCGCCCCGGCCAGGGCACCGGCGCGACCGCCGCCTCCCCGGGCGCCTGGGGCCTGCCGCAGCAGGCCTTCTCCCCGTCGCGGCCCAGCGCCCCCGAGCCCGAGACCGAGGCGCTGGACGCCGCGGACGTCGAGGACGCGGGCCAGCAGCAGAACGTCGCCCCGCAGCCGGCGCCCCGGGCCCCCGAGCCCACCCGCCCGCCGCACATCGAGGAGCCCCCGGCGGACGACGACGACCTCGACCTGCCGTCCTTCCTGAAGTGACGAGCCCCCTCAGCGCACGGGCCCCGCGGATCCGCGGGGCCCGTGCCCTGTTCACGGGCCGTGCCGGAGGGGTCAGCACGGGCGAGCACGCCGGCCTCAACCTCGCCCGCCACGTCGGCGACGACGCACAGGCCGTCGAGGAGAACCGGGCTCGGGTGGCCGCGGAGATCGGCGCCCCGCTGGTCTTCGTCGAGCAGGTCCACTCCTCCGACGTGCACGTGCTGCCCGCGCAGGACCCCGGACCCGGACACGGCACAGGGCCCGCGGGGGAGCCGGGACCCGTCGTGCGCGCCGACGCGATCGTCACCGACCGCACCGACGTGGCGCTCGCGATCATGGTCGCCGACTGCCTGCCCGTGCTTCTCTCCGACCCGGTCGCCGGGGTCGTCGCCGTCGCCCATGCCGGCCGCCGCGGCCTGCTGGACGGCGTGCTCGAGGCGACCCTCTCGGAGATGGCCGCCCTCGGTGCCCGCCCCGCGGACGTGACCGCGAGCATCGGCCCGTCGATCTGCGGTGCCTGCTACGAGGTGCCGGAGCAGATGCGCGAGGACGCCGCCGCCCTCCTGCCCGTGACCGCCTCGAGGACGAGCTGGGGGACCCCGGCGCTGGACCTGCGAGCGGGAGCGGTCTCGGTGCTGCAGGACGCGGGCGTCCCCGCCGAGGCGATCGACGCCGAGCACCCCTGCACCCTCGAGGACGAGCGCTTCTTCTCCTACCGCCGCAGCGCCGCCACCGGCCGCTTCGCCGGAGTGCTGCGCAGGGGCTGAGCCGGGCCCGGGCGATCCCTGCCGGGCGTCGCCGCCGCGCCCGGGACCCGGGCGGCTCCCACGTCACGACGTGCACGTCACGCCGCGACACGCGCACGACACGCCGACGACGTCCCTGTCGTGTCGAATCGCCTGCTGTACTTTCGAGTCAACGGGCTCCCGCGCACTCCCCGTGCTTCCCTGGGGCCCAGGTCAGCGCGAACAACGACTGGGAGAACTGCGATGGGAACCTGGCGCAACGCCATGGTCGCACTCGGCCTCGCCAACGAGGTCGACGACGAGTACTACGAGGACGAGCGGTACCGCGAGGAGCAGCCTGCTCCGTCCCGCCGCACCGAGCGGGCGCCCGAGCCCACCATCGAACGGGAGGCCCAGGTGACCCCGATCCGTCAGCACTCCAACGTGGTCGCGATGGCCCCGGCAGTGGAGGAGTCGATGCAGCGCATCACCACGATCCATCCGCGGTCCTACAACGACGCCAAGGCGATCGGCGAGTCCTTCCGCGACGGCGTGCCGGTGATCATGAACCTCTCGGACATGCAGGACGGCGACGCCAAGCGCATGGTCGACTTCTCCGCCGGCCTCGTCTTCGGCCTGCGAGGCACCATCGAGCGCGTCACCTCCAAGGTGTTCCTGCTGTCGCCGGAGTTCGTCCAGGTCGACGGGGACTCCTCGGCCGACGAGGGCAGCTTCTACAACCAGAGCTGATTCTTCTATGCAGCTCGTCGCCGGGATCCTCTATCTCGCAGTCCTGCTCTATCTGCTCCTGCTCCTGGCGCGCCTGGTGCTCGAGTGGATCCAGGGCTACGCCCGCGAGTTCCGCCCCTCGGGACTGGTGCTGGTGCTCTTCGAGGTGGTCTTCACGCTGACGGACCCCCCGGTCAAGCTGCTGCGCCGTCTGATTCCCCCGGTGCGGCTCGGCGCGGTGAGCCTGGACCTGTCCCTGATGATCCTCCTGATCGTGGGTTGGATCGTGCTGCGCGTCCTCGCAGGCCTCGCGGTCTGATCACGGCCCGGCGATGTGAGGTGCGCGATTCTCCCGGCCCCGATGCAGGGGTCAGCCGCCGATCCGATAGGCTGTCCGCACCGCGCCTCACCGCGCAAACCGACTCACGAATGACGAAAAGGTGACCCATGGCTCTGATGCCCGAAGACCTGATGAATCAGCGGTTCACCCCGGTTCGGTTCTCCGAGGGTTACGACATGGACGAGGTCGACAACTTCCTCGACAACGAGGTCGAACCCCGCCTGAAGGAACTGATCTCCGAGAACGAGCGCCTGAAGAAGGAGCTCGAGGAGGCGCACAACCGCATCGCTGAGCTCGAGTCCGGTGCTCCTGCCGCGGCCGCCGCCCCGGCCGTCGAGGCCGAGGACCAGGACGAGGAGACCCTCGTCTCCGAGGTGCCCGGCGCCGCCGCTGCCGACGAGACCGCCCCGCAGGCCGTCGTCGCCGACGAGGAGCCCGCGGCCGTCGCCGAGGAGCCCGTCCCCGCCTCGGCGCAAACCCCGGACCAGTCCGCCGCCGGCATCATCGCCCTGGCCAACCGCCTGCACGACGAGCACGTCAAGAACGGCGAGGACGAGCGCGACCGCCTCATCACCGAGGCGAACGAGGAGCACAAGCGCATCGTCGGCGAGGCCGAGGAGAAGTCCCGCACCACGCTGGCCGAGCTCGAGACGAAGAAGGCCGAGCTCGACAAGACCATCGAGGGCCTGCGCAACTTCGAGCGCGACTACCGCAACCGTCTGCGCAACTACCTGGAGAACCAGCTGCGCGAGCTCGACACGAGCGAGACGCAGGACAAGCAGGCGAACTTCGGTCTGTGAGCACTCCTGACCCCACGTCGACGAGCGCCGGCCCGCAGTGGTCCGGCGCTCGTCGCCGTCTGAGCCGCCCCGCCGTCCTCGCCGTCGTCGGCCTGCTCGCGGTCGTGCTCCTGGTCGCGGATCAGGTGACGAAGAACTGGGCGGTGGCGACCCTCCCCGAGCTCGACCCCCAGCCCTTCCTCGGCGAGGTGCTGCAGCTGACCCTGCTGTACAACACCGGCGCGGCCTGGGGGATGGGCGCGGAGATCACCCCGGTGGTCACCTGCCTGCAGATCGCGATCGTGATCGGCGTGATCGTCTTCGCGGTCCGCTCGGTCCGCTCGCCCTGGTACGCGCTGGCCCTCGGTCTGATCATGGGCGGCGCGCTCGGCAACATCCACGACCGCCTGCTGCGGGCCCCCGGCCCCTTCCACGGCGCGGTCGTCGACTTCCTCGAGCTGCCGAACTGGCCCGTCTTCAACGTCGCCGACATGGCTGTGGTGGGCGGGGCGATCCTGGTGATCGCGCTCGGGCTGTTCGGCCTCGACGCCGATCCGGCCCGCGCCGTGCAGGAGCAGGCCGAGGCCGAGCAGGCGCAGACCCGCGCCGAGCAGGAGCAGGCCCGTGCCGCCGAGCCGTCGACGGGAGACCCGGCGGAGGAATCCCCGGAGGCGGAGAAGTGAGCGCCTCCCGCACCCTGATGGTCCCTGACGGCCTCGCCGGGGAGCGCGTGGACGTGGGCATCTCCCGCATGCTGGGCCTGTCCCGCACCCGCGCCGCCGACCTCGTCATGGCCGGGCACGTCCTGGTCGACGGCCAGGTCCCCGCCCGCTCCACCCGTCTCGAGCCCGGAGCGATGGTGGACGTCGAGCTGCCGGACGAGAAGCCGGCCGTCGAGGTCCGGCCCCAGATCGCCGAGGGCATGAGCCTGATCCACCAGGACGACGACATCGTCGTGATCGACAAGCCCGTGGGCGTCGCGGCGCATCCGAGCGCCGGCTGGTCCGGGCCGACGGTGCTGGGCCATCTCGCCGCCGCCGGCGTCTCGATCCGCACCAGCGGCGACCCCGAGCGGCAGGGGATCGTCTCCCGTCTGGACGTCGGGACCAGCGGGCTCATGGTCGTCGCCCGCACCGAGCGCTCCTACACCACTCTGAAGGACGCCTTCCGCGCCCGCGAGGTGGGGAAGGTGTACCACGCGGTGTGCCAGGGGGCGCCCGATCAGCCCTCCGGCACGATCGACGCGCCCATCGGCCGCTCGCCGAGCCACGACTACAAGTTCGCGGTGCGCGAGGACGGCAAGCACTCGGTCACCCACTACGAGACCCTCGAGGAGCTGCGCGGCGCGACCCTGCTGCGTGTGGGCCTGGAGACCGGCCGCACCCACCAGATCCGCGTGCACATGGCCGCCCTGCGACATCCCCTGGTCGGCGACCCGCTCTACGGCGCGGACCCGACCCTCGCGACGAAGGTGGGCCTGGTGCGGCAGTGGCTGCACGCGATGGAGCTGACCTTCACCCACCCCGTCAGCGGGCGCGAGGTCACCTATGCCTCCACCTACCCGGACGACCTCCAGCAGGCGCTCGAGCGGCTCAGGGAGCGCTGAGCGGCCGCTCCGTCCCGGTGCCGCCCGCGCGGCAGCCTGGCGTCCAGCCCTCGTGGGTGACGGAGACCTCGTCCGCGGCCCAGTCGGCGAACATCTCGGCAACGTCTGTGACCAGAGGCCGCAGCAGGATCGGGGTGTCGGCGTGCATCGGCCCATCCAGTCAGGCGATACCGTCGAGCCATGACCGACGAGCAGACCTCCGGAGCGCTGACCCCCACCCGGGATGCCGCCCTGTCCCGCCCCGACTTCCCCGTCGCCCGCGTCGCGCGCCGCCTGGGCCTCGACCCCGAGGGTGCCGAGCTCGCGCTGCGCGACGACGAGCGGGTTCGCGCCGCACTCGCACGCTCCGTCGAGGAGTTCCTCGCCGCCGATGACGACCGCCGCGCCGGACGTCCCCCTAGCTCCGAGCTCGCCCTGGACCCCGACTTCCCGACCGGCGTGGGCATGGCGCTCGTCGGCGCCGCGGTGCTGTGGGAGGCGCGGGACCTGGTGCCGAAGGTCGCGCTGCGCGTGGCGAAGGACCACTACGAGGACGGGGCCGACGAGCTCGCCGCGAGCTACGTCGCCCTCGTCCAGGAGTCCGTCGAGCCGGGGGAGCGCAGCGACGACGACGCCCTCGCCTGGGCCGCGCAGTCCCTGCTGGTCTCCGTGCTGCAGCGATCCGGGGACCCGGCCCGCGCCGACGAGATCGCCCGTGACCTCGCCGCCCATGCGATCCCGATCGACCTGTGGCGCGACGACGACCCGACCCTGCCGGACGATTCCCTGGCCTGGCACGGCGGCGCCTTCGTCGGCGGGATCCCGCCGCGCCGCGACGAGCGACGCCTCAGCTTCGAGGACGTCTACGACTACATGAACTCGCTCATGGCCGACATGCAGCGCGAGCAGGCGGCGGAGGAGGACGGCCGGGGCTGAGCGGGTCAGCTCTCAGCCGGCCGGCCCCGTCGGCCCGGATGCCGACCCGAGTCCGTACCGTATCCCCATGACGACCGCGGACACGCTCGCGCTGCCCTCCGGGACGGCGGCGGAGGACGACTACCTCGACCTCGTCGAGGAAGTGGGAGACAGGGCCATCGCCCAGCTGCTCGAGGAGTGCCGGGTCGCGGGGCACGGGGTCGAGGAAGACGTGGCTGAGATTCCGGTCGCGGCGGCGCTCGAGGACCTGGCGTCCGCGCTCGCCGATGCCCTGCTCGACGCCGACCTCGGTGCGCCGCGCGGGATCTCCCCGCACTCGCCCCTTCGCGACCACCCCGACTTCCCCGAAGTGCTCGGCCTGCGAGTCCTCGGCGCCCTGCATCTGCACGACGTCCTCGACCGCAGCGCAGCTGCCGCGCTGATGGCTGGGCTGCTCGCGCGTCGGCGGATGCACGACGGGGAGACCGCGGAAGCCCTGGAGCTCGCGGTGCTCGCCGCCTCGCTGGGCAGCACGTCCTCGAGCCCCCACACCGGCCTCTGCCTGGGCGTCCTCGCCGCCGCGCTCCAGCGATGCGGGCACCGTCGCCAGACCTCCGGCATCCACCTCCTGCTGCACATCTCCGGGGTCGAGATCGAGGCGTGGCGGGATCCGGAGAAGTGGGAGACCGGTGCGCCCTGGACCGACGGCGCACGGTTCGAGCAGTGGCCCTCCCTGTCCAGGGGCGCCGAACGGCGGGTGCCGTTGTCGGACGACGATCCCCGTTCTGCCCTCGCCGGGATAGTGGCGAAGGCCGGACGCCTGGAGCGGTTCGGGCTGTTGCGCCACCTGCGCCGCCGGCGGGAGGAGAATCCTCCGCTCGACCTTATGCTCCGCGAGCTCGAGGACCTCGCGATCCAGGAGGAGTGGGAGTACCTCTGAGCCCGCCCCGGGACGCCCGTAACCTGGCCCCATGACGACTCCACGGGGCGCCCTCCTCACGGGCAGCGTGAACTACGACGACGCCGAGAAGACCATGCGCACGGTCGCCGAGATCCTCGGCGCGCACGTCGGGCGGATCCCCGACGGAGAGGTCGGGAAGCGATTCCACTGGATCATGTTCCAGCCCGACGTGCTCGGCGAGGCCGACGGCATCGAGCGCGTCGGCGAGGAGCCGATCCCCTTCGGCGCCGGGCTCGACGCCCGCCCGCTGCGGATCGCCGACGGGGTCGAGCCCGCCGAGATCGACCTGCCGCCGCTCGGCTACGCGGACGCGGCCCGTGAGTCCTACGCCCTGTTCACCCGCCTCCGGGCCGAGGGCGCGATCCCGGCCGGGATGCGCTTCCAGGTCTCCCTGCCCACCCCCGTCGCGGTGATCTCCTCCTTCTTCTCCGGTGACGACCGGATCGCGATCGAGCCGGTCTACGCGGACGCGCTGCTGGGCGAGCTCGAGCAGATCCTCGAGGAGATCTCGCACCAGGACCTCGCGATCCAGTGGGACGTCGCCTCCGAGATGGGCATCCTCGAGGGCGCCTCCGGCTACGGCGCGGTCATGCAGGGCTGGTGGACCGGGGGAGTGCTCGAGGGGATCGTCGCCCGGCTCGCCGCTCTCGTCGACGCCGTCCCCGCGGAGGTCGAGGTCGGGATGCACCTCTGCTACGGCGACGCGGGGGAGAAGCACTTCGTCGAGCCGGCCGACACCGCGCACCTCGTCCGGGTCGCGAACGCCGTCCTCGGCGCCGTCGGCCGCCCGCTGTGCTGGCTGCACCTGCCCGTGCCGATCAGCAGGAACGACGAGGGGTACTTCGCCCCGCTCGCAGAGCTCGCGGACGTGCCCGAGCTGTATCTCGGGCTGGTCCACCGCGAGGACGGCGCCGACGGGGCCCGCGCCCGCATCGCCGCTGCGCAGAAGGTCCTGGGCCGTGACTTCGGCGTCGCCACCGAGTGCGGCATCGGCCGCGCCCCGGAGGGCACCACCGAGTCCATCCTGCGCACCCACGCGGAGGTCGCGGACCCGCGCTGAGGACCCTGCTGAGCAGCGCTCGTCAACGCCCCGACGCGCCGGCGGATTCCCGACACGCCGGACGCGCCGGGGTGACCTCTCCGACCCCTGCCTGAGCGCTCGCCCGTCGGCCCTCGCGGCTACGCTGGTGGGCATGGCTTCTGCGGGTTCCGATGACTTCGTCCATCTCCACGTCCACACCGACTACTCGCTGCTGGACGGCGCCGCGAAGATCGACAAGCTGGTCGCCGAGACGGTGAACCAGGGCCAGCAGGCGGTGGCGATCACCGACCACGGCTATCTCTTCGGCGCCTACGAGTTCTACAAGGCCGCGACCGACGCCGGGGTCAAGCCCATCGTCGGCATCGAGGCGTACGTGACCCCGGGGACCAGTCGCCATGACCGCACCCGCGTGCAGTGGGGCACCAAGGAGCAGCAGGCGGCGGGCGACGACGTCTCCGCCCGCGGCGCCTACACCCACATGACCCTGCTGTCGAAGTCGACCGAGGGCATGCACAACCTCTTCCGCCTCGGCTCGGCAGCCTCCCTCGACGGGCAGATGGGCAAGTGGCCGCGGATGGACCGCGAGATCCTCTCGAAGTACGCGCCGGGCCTGATCGCCACCTCCGGCTGCCCCTCCGGCGAGGTGCAGACCCGCCTGCGGCTGGGACAGTTCGACGAGGCCGTGAAGGCCGCCGGCGAGTTCCAGGACATGTTCGGCAGGGACAGCTACTTCATCGAGCTGATGGACCACGGCCTCGACATCGAGAAGCGCGTGACCAAGGACCTGCTCGAGGTCGCCAAGGCGGTGAACGCCCCGCTGGTGGCGACCAACGACCTCCACTACGTCACCGAGCAGGACGCCACCATCCAGGACGTGCTGCTGTGCATCAACTCCGGCTCGCGCCTGAACGACCCCGACCGCTTCAAGTTCGGCGGCTCCGGCTACTTCCTGAAGTCCGCCCAGCAGATGCGGGAGCTGTTCCGCGAGTTCCCCGAGGCCTGCGACAACACCCTGCGCATCGCCGAGATGTGCGACGTCTCCTTCACCACCACGAACGAGGGTGCGAACTACATGCCCCACTTCCCCACCCCGGGCGGGGAGGACGAGGAGTCGTGGTTCGTCAAGCAGGTCCAGGACGGCCTGCACTACCGGTACCCCTCCGGCATCCCCGACGAGGTCCAGAAGCGCGCCGACTACGAGGTCGGGATCATCCTCCAGATGGGCTTCCCCGGCTACTTCCTGGTCGTCTCCGACTACATCAAGTGGGCCAAGGAGCAGGGGATCCGCGTCGGCCCCGGCCGTGGCTCCGGCGCCGGCTCCATGGTCGCCTACGCCATGCGCATCACCGACCTCGACCCGATCGAGCACGGCCTGCTCTTCGAGCGGTTCCTGAACCCGGACCGCGTCTCCATGCCCGACTTCGACGTCGACTTCGATGATCGCCGCCGCGGCGAGGTCATCGAGTACGTCGAGCGCAAGTACGGCGACGACAAGGTCTCCCAGGTCGTCACCTACGGCGTCATGAAGACGAAGAACTCCATCAAGGACGCCGCCCGCGTGCTCGACTATCCGTTCGCGATGGGGGACAAGATCACCAAGGCGCTGCCGCCGGCGGTGATGGGCAAGGACATCCCGATCAACGGGATCTTCGACCCCGAGAACAAGCGCTATGCGGAGGCGACCGAGTTCCGCCGCATGCACGACGAGGACCCCGACGTCCAGAAGGTCGTCGAGATCGCCAAGGGCGTGGAGGGCCTGACCCGCGGCTGGGGCGTGCACGCCTGCGCGGTCATCATGTCCAGCCACACCCTCACCGACATCATCCCGATGATGCGCCGCCCCTCCGACGGTCAGATCATCACCCAGTTCGAGTACCCGACCTGCGAGACGCTCGGCCTGCTGAAGATGGACTTCCTGGGGCTGCGGAACCTCACCGTCCTCTCCGACGCGGTGGAGAACATGTCCCGCAACGGGAAGACCCCGCCGGACCTGGAGACCCTGCCCTTCGACGACCCGGCGACCTACGAGCTGCTCCAACGCGGCGACACCCTCGGGGTGTTCCAGCTCGATGGCTCCGGCATGCGCACCCTGCTGCGGCAGATGAAGCCCGACCAGTTCGGGGACATCACCGCCGTCTCGGCGCTGTACCGACCGGGCCCGATGGGCATGGGCTCGCACACCAACTACGCGCTGCGCAAGAACGGCCTGCAGGAGATCACGCCGATCCACCCCGAGCTCGAGGAGCCGCTCTCGGAGATCCTCGACGAGACCTACGGCGTGCTCGTCTACCAGGAGCAGGTCATGCAGACGGCGCAGAAGGTCGCCGGCTACTCGCTCGGCGAGGCGGACATCCTCCGCCGCGCCATGGGCAAGAAGAAGAAGGCGGAGCTGGACAAGCAGTACGTCTCCTTCGAGGCGGGCATGAAGGACAACGGCTACTCCGACGCCGCCGTGCAGGCGCTGTGGGAGACGCTGCTTCCCTTCGCGGACTACGCCTTCAACAAGTCCCACTCCGCCGCCTACGGCGTGGTCTCCTACTGGACCGCCTATCTCAAGGCGAACCACCCCACCGAGTACATGGCCGCGCTGCTGACCTCCACCCAGGAGAACCGCGACCGGCTCGGCCTCTACCTCGGCGACTGCCGCCACCGCGGCATCACCGTGCTGCCCCCGGACGTCAACGAGTCCGACCTGTACTTCTCCGCCGTCGGCGACGACATCCGCTTCGGCCTCTCCGCGATCCGCAACGTCGGCGCGAACGTGGTCGAGGAGATCATCCGCACCCGCGAGGAGAAGGGCGCCTTCACCTCCTTCACCGACTTCCTGGACAAGGTCCCGCTGTCGGTGTGCAACAAGCGCACCATCGAGTCGCTGATCAAGGGCGGCGCCTTCGACTCCCTCGGCCACAACCGCCGCTCCCTCGTGCTGATCCACGAGGACGCCGTCGACTCGGTCGTCGACGTCAAGCGCAAGGAGGCCCAGGGCCAGTACGACCTCTTCGCCGACGTCTTCGGCGGCGCGGGCGGCGGCGAGGGCGAGGACGCGATGGCCTCCGGCTCCGCGGCGACGCTGACCATCCCGGACCTGCCCGAGTGGGACCGCAAGGAGCTGCTCGCCTTCGAGCGCAACATGCTGGGCCTGTACGTCTCGGACCACCCCCTGTACGGGCTCGAGCACGTCATCGCCCAGAACTCCTCCACCTCCATCAGCTCGCTGGCCGACGACGGCGCCGTCAAGGACGGCGAGATGGTCACGATCGCGGGGCTGATCACCACCCTGCAGCGCAAGACCACCAAGAAGGGCGACATGTGGGCGATCGCCACGGTCGAGGACCTCGAGGGCTCGATCGACTGCCTGATGTTCCCCTCGACCTACATGACCGTCGCCTCCGAGCTCGCCGAGGACCTCGTCGTCTCGATGAAGGGCCGGGTCGACACCTCCAAGGGCATGCCCGAGCTGCGGGTCATGGAGATGACGATCCCGGAGACCGGGGGAGGGGTCGACGGCCCCGTCACCATCGCCCTGCCCGCCCTGCGCGCCACCGAGAAGGTGGTCGGCGACCTCCGCGGCGTGCTCGAGGACAACCCCGGCTCCTCCGAGGTGCGGGTCAAGCTCCAGGAGCCCGGCCGCACGACCCTGATGCAGCTGGACAAGCGCCTCGCGGTCACCCCGTCGGCCGCGCTGTACGCCTCGCTGAAGGCCCTGCTGGGCCCGGGATGCCTCTCCTGAGCACGGCAGCGCGAGGGTGACGGCGTGAGCACGCCGCCCGTGCGGCGAGGCGGCGGGGACGGCCCGGGGCGGCCCGCGCCCTGGCGCATCGCGACCTTCAACATCCGCCACGGTCTGGGCCGCGACGGACGGGTCGACCTCGCCCGCACCGCCCGGGCGATCGCCGCGCTGCGGGCCGACGCGATCGGTCTGCAGGAGGTGGACGTCGCCTACGGGCCCCGCTCGGGGCACGAGGACCAGGCCTCCCGGCTCGCCGAGCTGCTGGGCTGGGAGGTCGCCTTCGGGGCGGCGCTCGACCTGCCGCCCCTCCGGCCGGGCGATCCGCGCCGCCGCTACGGGGTCGCGCTGCTCACCCCGCATGCGCTCACGGGCCCCGTGATGCACGCCCTCCCCGCGCATCCGGGCGCCCCAGCGCGGCACGAGCCCCGCGGGGTGCTGCACGCGCAGGTGACGCGCGGCGGCGGCGACGCGCTCGACCTGCTGGTCACCCATCTGGACAACGACCGGCCCCGGCACCGCACCGCGGAGGTGCTCGGCATCCTCCGCCGCGCCGTGGGGATCACCGGACCGGCCGTGCTGCTCGGCGACCTCAACGCCGCCCCGCACCGCCCCGAGCTCGCACCGCTCGCCGCCGCCGGCTGGCGGGAGGCGGCCGACGCGCTGCGCGGACCCGGGCGCGGCCTGCGGGAACTTCTCGTGCTCTCCGCGCTGACGGGCTCCCCGGCGCGCCCGACCCACCCGGCGCGCCTCCCCGTGCGCCGCATCGACTCGCTGTGGGTGCGGGGCGCGGTGGACGTGCTGGACCTCGCCACCGGTCCGCTCACCGACTCCGACCACCGCCCCGTCGTCGCGACGCTGCGCACCCGGACCACCCTGCACGAGCACGGCCCCGGCCCGGAGCCCCGCACGGTGTGCGACCTGGACTAGCGTGGACCCATGAGCGTCATCCCCGAGGAGCTGCTGCCCGACTCCCTGCTCGAGACCTTCCGCGAGCGCGCGGTGGTCCACGACCGGGAGAACACCTTCCCCGAGCAGGACCTCGCCGACCTGCGCGAGCGCGGATACCTGCGCCTGCTGGTCCCCCGCGAGCTCGGCGGACTCGGCGGGAGCCTGCTGGAGGCCGCGCGCGTCCAGCGCCGCCTGGCCGGCGCCGCCCCCGCCACGGCACTGTCGATGAACATGCACCTCGTCGTCACCGGCGCCGCGCTGCACGCCCACCGCCTCGGCGCGGAGCCCGTGCGCAGCGTCCTCGAGGACGCCGCCGCGGAGAAGCTGTTCGCCTTCGGGATCTCCGAGGCGGGCAACGACGCGATGCTCTTCGACTCCGGCACCCGCGCCGTCCCCGACGGCGACGGCTTCCGCCTCACCGGCACCAAGATCTTCACCTCCCTCGCCCCCGTCTGGGACCGCCTGGTCGTGCACGGCCGGGTCGCCGCCGCGCGCGAGGGCGACCCCCGGCTCGTGTTCGGGGTGATCGAGCGCGACGAGCACGTCGAGACCCTCGACGACTGGGACACCCACGGCATGCGCCCCTCCCAGTCCCGCACGACGCGTCTGGACGGCGCGGCCGTCACGGCGGAGCGGGTGCTGACCACCACCCCCGTCGGCCCGAACACCGACCCCTTCGTGATGGGGATCTTCGGCGCCTTCGAGCTGCTGATCGCCTCGGTGTACACCGGCGTCGCGCAGCGCGCCGTGGAGGTGGGCGGCGCAATCGCGACCACCCGCCGCAGCGCCACCAAGGGCATCGTCCACGCCGACGACCCCGACATCCGCTGGCGTCTCGCCGACGCCGCGATCCGCCTCGACGGCGCGGTGCTGCAGGCCGAGAAGGTCCTCGCCGACCTCGACGCGCTCGGCACCGGGGAGAGCGGCCCGGGCACGAGCGACCACGGGCCGCGCTGGTTCCTGCACTTCTCCGGGGTGAAGTCCCGCGCCACCGAGGCCGCGATCGCCGCGGTCGACCAGGTGCTGCGCGCCAGCGGCGGCGTCCAGTACTTCCGCCGCAGCGAGCTCGAGCGCCTCTCCCGCGACGTGCGCGCCGGGCTCTACCATCCCTCCGACGAGGAATCCGTCCATGCCGCCTACGCCAAGGCGCTGCTGGGGGAGATCGGCTCCCCGCGCTGACGCGCCGGACCGCTCCCCGTCGGCCGCGCTGACGTGCCGTGCGCCGGCGCGGCGACCGACGGGTGAACAGCCGTCGTCCGGCCCGGGACGAGGGAGGGCGGCCCGGCCGCGACAGGCTAGGATCAGACCGTCGCAGCCGATGCTCGGGGGAGAGCGGGGGAGACTGCGGTCAGGGGAAGGGGAGCACCGCAGTGAGCAGGTCGAGGACGGCGCCCGCGCGCCGACGGGGCACCACGATCTCCACCGCCGTGATCGCGCTCCTCGCGCTCGTGCTCACCGCCTTCGCGCTGCGGCATCCCGGTGAGGAGTCCTCCCAGATCGAGGTGTCCGACGGCGGCGTGTGGGTCAGCCACCGCGGCGACGGGATGATCGGGCGGATGAACGTCGACGCGGGCGAGCTCGACGCGCGCCTGAGCATCGTCGGCGACGAGCTCGAGATCCTGCAGTCCGGGTACACCGTGATGACGGTCGGCGGCCGCGGCTACACCATGATCAACACCGCCTCGATCGTCCGCGGCGGCACCATCGAGCTCCCGCCCGAGACCGAGGTCGCGCTCGGCGGGGACCGCATCGCGATCGCCGCGCCCGACGGACGGGTCTGGATCCTCACCCCCGAGCAGGCGGCGGCCTTCACCACCTCCGCGGTCGAGCCCGTCCACACCGCCGACGGCGGGGTGCCGACGATCGCGGTCACCGACGCCGGGACCGTGCTCGTCCTCGACGGCGACCAGCTGCTGTGCTTCCCCCGCACCCTCGACACCGCGTCCCCGCGCCAGGAGGACCCCCTCACCGTCGGCGGCCTGTCCGGCACCGGGGACGAGGTCGCCCTCAGCGCGGTCGGCGAGGAGCCGGTGGTGCTGGACCGCGAGAAGCGCCAGCTGCGCCTGGGCACCCGCCTGCGCGCCGTCGACCTCACCGAGGCCGGGGTCTCCGACGCCGCCGGGATCGAGCTCCAGGCCCCCGGCCCGGAGAGCGACCGACTCGCCGTCGCGACCGAGGACGCGCTGCTGGAGGTCCCGCTCGGCCGCGGCGAGATTGTGGACCATCCCGCCGGCGGCACAGGCACCCCCGCCGCTCCGGTCCGGACCGGCTCCTGCACCTACGGCGCCTGGAACGGCTCCCTGCGCTACGCCCGGATCTGCGACGGCGCGGAGCCGGTGCTCGAGGCGGTCCCCGAGGCGGACGCCGGCGCGGAGCTCGTGCTGCGCGAGAACCACGGCCTGGTCGTCCTGGACGACGCGAGCGGCTCCTCCTCCTGGACGATCCAGAAGGACATGACCCTGGTCGACGACTGGGTCATCACCCAGGACATCCAGCAGGACGAGAAGGAGGTCGAGGAGGAGACGGTCACCACCACGATCACCGACATCGAGGAGGAGCGGGACCAGGAGAACCGCCCGCCCGTCGCCAACGACGACGAGCACGGGGTGCGCCCCGGCGCGAACGTCGTCCTGCCCGTGACCCGCAACGACACCGATCCCGACGGCGACGTGCTGCTCGCCGACGTCAAGGGCGCCCAGCCCGACGCCGGGACCGTCACCCCGATCCTCGGCGGCACCCAGCTGCAGGTCGCCGTCGCCGAGGACGCGAGCGGCACCTCCACCTTCACCTACGAGGTCTCCGACGGACGCGGCGGCACCGACACCGCGACCGTGACCCTCACCGTGCACGCCCCCGGGGAGAACACCGCCCCCGAACCCGCCGACCAGGCCATCACCAGGGTCCAGGTGCTCTCGGGGGAGTCGGTGACGCTGAACGTGCTGCCCTACTGGGAGGACCCCGAGGGCGACGCCTTCTACCTCGCCGACGCCACCATCGCGCCCGAGGACCTGGTCACCTTCCGCCCCGACGGCACCGTCACCGTCGACGACGCCGGGCTCGTCACCGGCCCCAAGCAGGTCGCGCTCACCTTCCGCGACGAGCACGGCGCCGCCTCCGAGCACGTGCTCGAGGTCGAGGCGGTCACCGACCCCGAGCTCGCCCCGATCACCACCACCGACCACCTCCGGGTCGTCACCGGCCGCACCGGCACCGTGAAGCCCCTGGTCAACGACATCAACCCGGCGGGCGGCCAGCTCGAGCTGACCCACGTCGAGGAGGCCCCGGGGCTCGAGGTCGAGACGGATCTGGTCACCGGCACCGTCCGCGCGAGCGGCGAGGTCGGCACCTACTACCTGCAGTACACCGCCTCCGCCACCTCGGCGAGCTCCACCGGGCTGCTGCGCATCGACGTGGTCGACCCGGCCGAGGAGTCGCTGCTCCCGGTGCCCGTCGACGACATGGCGCTGGCCACCACCGGCGGGGACGTGCTCGTGGACCCGCTGGAGAACGACGTGGACCCCACCGGGGGCGTGCTCGTGCTCGGCTCGGTGCAGGTGCCGGAGGGCAGCGGGCTGAAGGCCACCGCCGTCGGCCACCACCTCCTGCGCGTCGAGGCGTCCCCGGACGCCGAGGTGGGGGAGGAGCCGATCCCGCTGAGCTACGAGGTCGCGAACTCCGCCGGCAGCACCACCGGCACGGTGCGCGTGATGCTCGCCCGCACCGACACCCAGTTCGCGAACCCCGTCGGCGCCCGCGACGACGGGATCGTGCGCGCCGGGGACATGGTCATGCTCGACGTGCTGGACAACGACCTCTCTCCCACCGGCTCCGATCTGTCGCTCGGCGAGATCACCGACACCTCCGGCCTCGAGGGGCTGGGACAGGTCGAACGGCACGACCAGCAGATCCGCTTCACCGCCGACCCGTCCGCCCGCGGCGAGGGGACCTTCACCTACGAGGTGCTCGATGCGACCGGCCGCAGCGGCGCCGCCCGCGTCACCGTGCGGATCGTGCCCGCCGACGCCCCGAACACCGCGCCGCGCCCCGAGTCCCTCACCGCGCGCGCCGTCGCCGGCACCTCGGTGCGGATCCCCGTGCCCACCTCCGGGATCGACCCCGACGGCGACTCGGTGATGCTCATGGGCGCCTCCGAGCCCGCGCCCGAGCTGGGCCGGATCGTCAGCGCGCACGGCACCTGGATCGAGTACCTGCCCGACGAGGGCGCCGTGGGCACTGACCGCTTCCGCTACCAGGTGATGGACCCCTCCGGCGCGGTCGGCACCGCCGAGGTGCTCGTCGGCGTCGCCGCCCCCACCGACCGGAACCAGCCGCCCTACGCGGTCGACGACAAGGTCGACGTGCGGCCCGAGCGCGAGTTCGAGGTGCCCGTCCTCGAGAACGACTCCGATCCGGAGAGCGACGAGCTCTCCCTGGTGCCGGACAGCATCGAGCCGACCACCGACATCGAGGTGCTGCCCCCGGACGAGGACCGCTCCGCGCAGCGGATCACCGCCGTCGCCCCGGCCGAGCCCGGCACCCACACGATCCTGCACCGGATCACCGACGGGCAGCTCGCCAGCGCCGCGACCCTCACCGTGCGAGTGGACCCGAACGCCCCGCTGCTCGAGCCGATCGCGACCGACGACCACGTCGACCCCGCCGACGTGCTGGATCCCGACCGCGGGCCGATCCGCGTGGACCTCCTGGCCAACGACCGGGATCCCGACGGCAGCGTCGCCGACCTCGAGGTGGCCCTCGACACCGCGGCCGAGGGCGCGAGCCTCGACGGCCGGATCCTCACCCTCACCCCCGGCGAGGAGCAGCAGCGCCTGCGCTACACGATCACGGACCTCGACGGCCAGACCTCGAGCGGCTACGTGTGGGTGCCCGGCACCTCCCGCATCGCGCCCGTCTGGGCGGGGGAGCCGCTCGAGGTCGCCGCCGGCGGCGAGAAGAGCATCGACCTCACCGACCCCCAGGCCGTGCGGGTGCGTCCGGGCGCGGACGGCGCCCGCATCGTGGACCCCTCGACGGTCACCGCGGGGCACACCGACGGCACCGATCTCGTGGTCGACGAGACCACGCTGCTGTACCGTCCGGCCGCCGCCTTCGTCGGCCGGGACACGATCTCCCTCGAGGTCTCCGACGGCCCCGCCGGGGACGCGACCGCCGCGACCGGGACGATGTCGATCCCCGTCCAGGTGCTGCCCGGGGACACGAACCTCCCGCCCACCCTGCGCGGCTCGGTGCTCGAGGTCGAGGTGGGCGGCTCGGCGACCACGGTCGACCTGGCCACCGCCGCGGAGGACCCCGACGGCGACCCGCTCGAGTTCGCGCTCGGCGAGGCGGAGCTGCCCGAGGGCGTCACCGCGGAGATCACCGACGGCCGTCTCGCCGTCACCGCGAGCGCGGACGCGCCTCTCGGGGCGAGCGCCGAGCAGCCGCTGACCGTCACCGACGGCGAGACGGAGCCGGTCGACGCGAGCTTCCAGGTGATCGTCGTCGGCAGCACCCGTCCCCTCGCCACCCCGGTGATGGACGTCGTCGAGATCGACGCGGGCCGCACCGAGGAGCTGCCCGTGCTCGAGAACGACTCCAACCCCTTCCCCGGCGAGCCGCTCGAGCTCGTCTCCGCACAGCTCACGAACGGCAGCGGGAGCGTCGACGTGGACGGCGACAGGGTGGTCCTCACCCCGGACGCGGACTTCGCCGGCGTGCTCAGCGCCTCCTACACGGTCGAGGACCGCACCGGTGACCCGGCCCGTCGCGCCGTCGGGGAGATCCGCGCGACCGTGCGCGGGAAGCCCGAGGCCCCCTCCGCGCCGCGGATCGGGGAGGTCGGCGACGGGAGCGTGGAGCTGGTGTTCACCGCCGGGGACGACAACGGCGCCCCGATCACCGGGTACACCGTCACCTCCGCGAGCGGACCGGCCGTCAGCCACGAGTGCGCCTCGACCTCCTGCACCCTCACCGGGCTCGCCAACGGCACCGAGTACCGCTTCCAGGTCGTGGCGACCAACGACGTCGGCGACTCCCCGGCCTCGGCCCCCTCGGCCGTCGCCCGGCCCGACGTGCGCCCCGAGGCGCCGGCCGTCCCCTCGGTCACCCGCGGCGACGGACAGCTGGGCGTCTCCTGGGCCGCGCCGGAGAACCGCGGCTCCGCCCTGCAGAGCTACGAGCTGCAGATGCAGGCCGGCGGGCAGACCCAGTCCCGCACCGTCGAGGCCGCCACCACCGAACTGGTCTGGGAGGGGCTCGCCAACGGCACCGACCACCGCTTCCGGGTGCGGGCCTCGAACCTCGCCGAGGAGCCCTCGGAATGGTCGGGATGGTCCTCGCCCGAGCACCCCGCCGGGCCGCCGAAGGCCCTGGACGGCAAGGTCACCGCCGAGCGCACCAACGACCGCCTCGGCGGCGGCGTGCGCGTGAGCTGGCCCGCCGCGAGCGACGCCGTCGCCAACGGCGAGCCGATCACCTCCTACGTCATCACGGGCAGCGGCGGGGTCAGCGCGAGCGTCGACGGCGACGCCTCCTCCCACGTGCTGCGCGGCCTCGACCCGGACACCAGCTACTCCTTCACGATCACGGCGGAGAACTCGGTGGGCCGCGGCCCGGCGTCGGCCGCCTCGAACACCGTCGTGCCCTGGGCCGTGCCCGAGGCGCCCACGGGCGTGAAGGCCTCCCTGCCCGACGCCGCCACGGGCAATGGCCCGAACGGACGCGCGACGGTGAGCTGGTCGCCCGCGGCCGGCAACGGCACTGCGGTGAAGGACTACGTGGTCCGCTGGAACGGCGGCTCGAGGACGGTGCCGGCCGGGACGACCTCTGTCACCGTCGACGGCCTGGCCAACGGCACCGCCCACCGCTTCACCGTCCAGGCGCGCAATCGCTTCGAGGGCGGGGAGAGCGCGCTGTCGACCGCCTCGAACTCGGTGACGCCGTACACCGTCCCGGACCCGCCCCGGCTCTCCGCGGACGACTCCGGCTTCATCTGCCAGGCGCTGGACGACTGCCTGATCAGGCTCAGCGCCGACGCGCCCGCCGACGCGGGCGGGACCGGCTTCAAGCATCTGGTCCTGTCCCCGCAGGGCTTCACCTGCAACCGTCTCACCAAGACCGGCGACGGCAGCAGCACCTGCGATGTCGCCCCGGAGACGACGTACACCGTGACCGCCTACGCGGAGAACGACAAGGGGCTGCGCAGCGCCACGACGACCTATCGCTTCACCACCCCGCCGATGTGGAACGACACCTCGCTCCCGACGATCGAGCTCGACGTGGTGGCGACGAACACCGGGACCGAGTCCTACCGGGTCACGCCGAAGGCCGGCGAGTTCAAGGCCGTGGACTACGAGTGGCGCACCTACGCCTCCTACGAGTGGCGCTCCGCGGGCGGCACCGGGCCCTTCGAGATCTCGACGGACCGTGCCGAGGGGGACAAGTTCTACGTCCGCGGGGTCGATGCCGACGGGAACTACAGCCAGTTCGTCACGATCGGCGGCTGAGCGGGCTCGCCGGCCGGGCCCTGCCCTCGGCCGCAACCGACCGATGCTCGGCCGTCCTCGCCCGGGGGCCCCACGGCTCCGACGGGCGGCGGCTCAGCCGAAGAGCACCTCGGCCTCGTGCCAGCGCGACTCCGGCACCGTCTTCAGGCTGTCGATCGCCTCGGTCAGCGGCACGTCCACGATGTCGGTGCCGCGCAGCGCGACCATGCGTCCGAAGCCGCCGCCGTGCACCAGATCGACCGCCGCGGTGCCCAGTCGCGTGGCGAGCACCCGGTCGTAGCCCGTCGGCTCGCCGCCGCGCTGGATGTGCCCCAGCACCGTCGCCCGCGACTCGATGCCCAGACGCTCCTCGATCAGCGGGGCGAGCGCCGCGGCGACCCCGCCGAAGCGCGGCCGCCCGAACTCGTCGAGGTCGTAGTCCATGAAGCCCTCGGGCGCGTCGGAGGGCACGAACCCCTCGGCGACCACCACCAGCGGGGCGCGACCGCGGTCGTGGGCCGCCTTCACGTAGCCGCAGATCTCCTCGATGCTCAGCGGGAACTCGGGCAGGCAGATCACGTGCGCGCCCGCGGCCATCCCCGAGTGCAGCGCGATCCACCCCACCGAGCGTCCCATCACCTCCGCCACCATGCAGCGGTGGTGGGAGTCGCCGGTCATCCGCAGCCGGTCCAGCGACTCGGTCGCGATCTCGACCGCCGTGTGGAAGCCGAAGGTGTAGTCGGTCGCGTCGAGGTCGTTGTCGACCGTCTTGGGCACGCCGACCACCGGGATCCCCGCCGCGGACAGCCGGTTCGCAGTGAACAGCGTGCCGTCGCCGCCGATCGCGATGATCGCGTCGACCTCCTGCTCGTCCATGTGGCGCCGGACGATCTCGGCGCCGTCGGCCCCGTCGTGGAAGGGATTCGCGCGGGAGGTGCCCAGGATCGTGCCGCCGATCCGGCCGATGCCGCGCACGCGACGGCGGGGGAGGGTCATCCAGTCCCCCTCGATCACGCCGCGCCAGCCGTCCCGGTAGCCGATGAACTCGTCCTCGAAGAGGCGATCGCCCTTGATCACCGCTCCACGGATCACCGCGTTCAGGCCGGGGCAGTCGCCGCCGGAGGTCAGGATTCCGATCTTCATGACGGGCTGGCTCTCTTCTCTCGGGCGTCAGGACGTCGGGGCGGAGCCGCTCCTCGGCGTGCTCCGCCTCCACCCTAGGCGGACCGGGGAGCTTCCGCCCGGGTCCTCGGTCCCCGGATCGTCGCAGGTGGACGACGGATGGACAGTGCCCTGACGGGGGATGACGAAGCGGCGCCCCGCCTCCTCCGCAGAGGGGACGGGGCGCCGCAGAGACGGGGGAGAGGCCTCAGGCCTCGCCCTCCTCGTCGTCGGCCGTGGGGTCCGCGGCGGGGGAGATCCCCGTGCCACGGGTCTGCTCGGACTGCTGGCGCACCGCGCGACCGCCTTCGGCGGCCCGCTGGAGCGTGTCCTGGAAGTCCACGCCGGTTGTGGACTTGACCATGTCGAGCACCTGGGCGAGGCCCACGGAGATGTTCTGCCCGATCTTCGCCTCGCCGTCGGTGGAGAACACCGAGAGGTTGGAGATGTTCGAGTACGGGGAGGCGAGCTCGCCGGCGACCTCCGGCAGCACCTCGAGCACCTGGGCCAGGACCGCGGCGTCGTTGAACTGCTTGTACGCCTCGGCGCGGGCACGGGTGGTCTCCGCCTCGGCGTCGCCCTTGGCGCGGATCGCCGCGGCCTCCGCCTCGCCCTTGGCGCGCAGCGAGTCGGCCTCGGCCTGGCCCTCGAGCCGGACCGCCTCGGCGTCCTTCGAGCGGCGCTGCAGCTCGACCTCGGCCTCGGCCCGACCGCGGGCCTCGATCGCGTGCGCCTCGGCGTCCGCGGTGACCTTGCGGGACTCGGCGCGGTTGCGCTCGTCGGTCAGCTGCGCCTCGGAGTCCGCGACGCGGGCGTACTTCTTGGAGTCCGCGTCCTGCTGCTCGGCGTAGCGCTTGGCCTCGGCCGGCTTGTGGACCTCGGCGATGAGCTGCTTCTCGCGCAGGTCGTTGTTGCGGACCGCGATGAGCTCTTCCTGCTCGATGATCTTCTGCTGCTGTGCGGCGCGGGCGAGGGGACCGGCGGCGTCGGCGACGGCCTGACGCGCATCGGTCTCCTCCTTGATCTCCGCGTTGCGGATGTCGAAGGCCTGCTTCGACTCCGCCTCCTGCTGGAGGTTGAGGTTCTTCGCCTGGGTCGACTCACGGTTCGCGTCCGACTCGGCGATCGCGGCGCGCTTGGCGACCAGCGCCGCCTCGGGACGGCCCCAGTCGCGCAGGTAGGAGCCGTCGTCCTCGATGGCCGAGATCTGGAAGGTGTCGATCACCAGGCCCTGGTTGTTCATCGAGTGCTCGGCCTCGGCCTGCACCTGCGAGGCGAAGGAGGCGCGGTCGCGGATGATCTGCTCCACCGTCAGCGTGCCGACGACGGCGCGCAGGGTGCCCGAGAGGATCTCCTGGGTGTAGTGGTCGATCTGCTGCTGCTGATCGAGGAAGCGCTGCGAGGCCTTGCGGACGTCCTCGACATTGCCGCCCACCTTCACCTGCGCCACCCCGCGCAGACGGAGGAAGATGCCGTTCATCGAGTAGCCCTCGACCTCGACCGGGATCTGGCGCGAGGACAGGCTGAGCACGAAGGCGCGGTCCACGATCGGACGCACGATCGCGCGCCCGCCGATCACGACCCGGGCGCTGCCGGACTCCAGGTCGATGTCCCCGGTGGGGCTCGCCTTCGCATTGCGGCCCGTGATGATCAGGGCCTCGTTCGGTGCGGCGATGCGGTAGCTGCGCAGCAGCACCAGCAGCAGGATGAGCAGGACGACCACCACGACGACGACGCCGCCGATGATCGGTATCAAGGCTTCCATGGGTTCCCCTCGGTGAGTTCAGGCATGCCGTCGATGATTCTTCCATCGACGGCCGCCGGTCGGGAGGCCGATCCGCGACCGGAGACCCACTGGTGACCGGCGGTGCCGAGAGACCGGTGGCGGGGACCTGGGGTGTCCCGCCGGGCGGAGCGCCGCCGGAGGAGCGCCGCCCCACGCGACGCACCACGGTGTCTCACGATCCGGGTATGGGGTCCGCATGGTGGACCTCCGGGTCTAGGGTCGCCCGTCGTGAACACCGTCCCCGCCCCGACCTCCTCCACCGCCCCGCCGCAGGCCGCACCGGCCAACACCCGCGGCCGGGTCATCACGGCCTCGATGGTGGGCACCACCATCGAGTTCTTCGACTTCTACGCCTACGCGACCGCGGCCTCGCTCGTGTTCCCGGCGCTGTTCTTCCCCACGCAGACCCCGGCGAACCAGCTGCTGAGCTCCTTCGCGGTGTTCGGCGTCGCCTTCGTCGCGAGGCCGCTGGGCTCGCTGATCTTCGGTCACTACGGCGACCGCGTGGGCCGCAAGGCCACGCTCGTGGCAAGCCTGCTGGTGATGGGCATCGCGACCTTCCTCATCGGCGTTCTGCCCACCGCCTCGACCCCGGGCTTCGCGTTCATCGCCCCCGCGATCCTGGTGCTGCTGCGCTTCTGCCAGGGCATCGGGCTGGGCGGCGAGTGGTCCGGCGCCGCGCTGCTGGCGACCGAGAACGCCCCGCCCGGCAAGCGCGCCCTGTACGGCACCTTCCCGCAGCTCGGCGCGCCGCTCGGCTTCATCCTCTCGAACCTGCTGTTCGTGCTGCTGAGCGTGCAGCTCACCCCGGAGCAGTTCATGGCCTGGGGCTGGCGCGTGCCCTTCCTGCTCTCTTCGGTCCTGGTGGTCGTGGGGCTGTGGGTGCGGCTGAAGCTCATGGAGTCCCCGGCCTTCCAGAAGGTGCTGGACGAGCAGCGGGTCGCCTCTGTGCCGATCGCGCGCGTGTTCCGCACCGCGTGGAAGCCGCTCGTGCTCGCGACCCTCGCGATGGTCGCCACCTACGTGCTCTTCTACCTCATGACCGCCTTCCTCATGGTGGTGGGCACCACCGCGGCCGACGAGGCCTCCGCCCGCGCCGCCGCGGAGGCGGGCGGCAAGGACTTCAACGCCGCGACCTTCGTGCCGGGCCTCGGCTACGAGCGCACCGACTTCCTCACCATGCTCATCATCGGCGTGGTCTTCTTCGGGATCTTCACCGTCGTCTCCGGTCCGCTCGCGGACCGGCTGGGGCGCAAGCGGCTCCTGCTCGCCGTGACCGCCGGGATCGGCGTGTTCGGGCTCGTCCTGGACCAGCTCATGCACGCCGGCACGGCCGGGGTGATGGCCGCGCTGATCCTTGGCTTCACCCTCATGGGCATGACGTTCGGGCCGATGGCCGCGTTCCTGCCGGAGATGTTCAAGGCCGACGTGCGCTACACCGGCAGCGCCGTCAGCTACAACATGGCCTCGGTGATCGGCGCGGCCCCGGCCCCCTACGCGATGATCGCGCTGTGGCAGGCGCAGGGCGGCTCGCTGCTGCTGGTGGGCGGCTATCTCGCCGTCGCCGCGGTCGTCACGATCCTCGCCCTCGTCCTCGGCGGCGAGACCAAGGACGTGGACTACCTGGCCTGAGCCGGGGGAGTGCGAGACGAGGGGCGGTCCCGATCGGGACCGCCCTTCGTCGATGCCGTCGACGGATGCGACGGCGAGGGTGATCAGCCCTCGCGGTGCTCGCGGTAGTAGCGGATCAGGCCCTCGGTCGAGGCGTCCTCCGCGGAGATCTTCTCCTCGTCGCCGGCGACGGCGCCGGCGAGGTCCTTCGCCAGCTGCTTGCCGAGCTCCACGCCCCACTGGTCGAAGGAGTTGATGCCCCACACGACGCCCTGCACGAAGGTGATGTGCTCGTACAGCGCGATCAGCTGGCCCAGCACCGACGGGGTCAGCTTCGGGGCCATGATCGAGGTGGTGGGCCGGTCCCCGGAGAACTCGCGGGCGGCGACGAGCGCGCCCTCGGTCCCCTCGGCGCGGACCTCCTCGGCGGTCTTGCCGAAGGCGAGCGCCTTGGTCTGGGCGAAGAAGTTCGCCAGGAACAGCTCGTGGACGTCCTGCTCCCCGTCGACCAGCGCGTGGTCCGGGGTGGCGAAGGCGATGAAGTCCGCCGGGATCACGCGGGTGCCCTGGTGGATCAGCTGGTAGAAGGCGTGCTGGCCGTTGGTGCCGGGCTCGCCCCAGAACACCTCGCCGGTCTCGGTGGTCGCCAGCGAGCCGTCCCAGCGCACGCCCTTGCCGTTGGACTCCATGGTGAGCTGCTGGAGGTAGGCGGGGAAGCGGTGGAGGTACTGGGAGTAGGGGAGGACCGCATGGGTCTCCGCCTCCAGGAAGTTCACGTTCCAGATGTTCAGCAGGCCCATCAGCAGCGGCACGTTCTGCTCCGCGGGAGCGGTGGCGAAGTGCTCGTCCATCGCATGGAAGCCGGCCAGGAACTCCTCGAACACGTCCGGGCCCAGCACGGTGGCGAGCACGGTGCCGATCGCGGAGTCGACGCTGTAGCGGCCGCCCACCCAGTTCCAGAAGCCGAAGGCGTTCCGGGGATCGATCCCGAACTCCTCGACCTTGTCCAGCGCGGTGGAGACGGCCACGAAGTGCTTCGCGACGGCCTCCTTCTCCTGCTCGG
Organism: Brachybacterium sp. sponge; assembly: GCF_001613775.1. Taxonomy (NCBI): domain Bacteria; kingdom Bacillati; phylum Actinomycetota; class Actinomycetes; order Micrococcales; family Dermabacteraceae; genus Brachybacterium; species Brachybacterium sp. sponge. The sequence continues at coordinate 765,500 of NZ_LRMP01000002.1, forward strand.
CGGTCAGGCCGGCGCTCTCGCGCAGGCCCTCCAACAGCCAGCTGCGCACCAGGCGCGCGTTGGTGAGGGTCTCCAGGGTGGTGAAGGTCTTCGAGGCGACGATGACGAGCGTCGTCTCGGGGTCGAGGCCGCGCGTGGTCTCGTACGCGTCGGTGGGATCGATGTTGGACAGGAAGCGGGCCTCGAGGCCGTCCTGGGCGAGGGGCTTCAGCGCCTCGTACACCATGACGGGGCCGAGGTCGCTGCCGCCGATGCCGATGTTCACGACCGTCTCGATGCGCTTGCCGGTCACGCCGGTCCACTCGCCGGAGCGGACCTTCTCGGCGAACTCGTAGACGCGGTGGAGCGTGCCGCGCACGTCCTCGTCGATGTTCTGCCCGTCCACGGCCAGGGCGGGGGAGGAGCCGGCGGGGCGGCGCAGCGCGGTGTGCAGCACGGCGCGGTCCTCGGTGGTGTTGATGTGGGCGCCGGCGTACATCGCGTCGCGGCGCTCCTCGACCCCGACCTCGCGGGCCAGCTTCAGCAGCAGGCGCATGGTCTCGGGGGTCAGGAGGTTCTTCGACAGGTCGACGTGGAGGTCGGCGGCGTCGTGCGTGAAGCGGGCGGCGCGCTCGGGATCCTCGGCGAACCATTCGCGCAGGGAGCCCTCGAGCGCGAGGTCGTGCGCCTCGAGCTCGGCCCAGGCCTCGGTCGTGGTGGGGTCGACAGGAGCAGTGGTGGGATCGGAAGAAGTCATACGGCCATTCAACACCCAGGCACGCTCTGAGGAGACTTCCTGCCACGGGTTCCGCCCCTGGTCCGTCCCGGTTCCGCTCGTGGTTGAAAAATCGCCGAGACCGAAGCGTTACCGACAGATGGAATGCAGTTGACATCGGAGGGTGCACACTAGGTGCCGTACCGCACAACGATGGTGCGGTGCACGACCACGAGCCATCCAGGAGAACCCATGGCCATCTCGCGCCGATCCATGATGCTGGGCACCGCCGCCGGAGGCGCGGCCGCCCTCACCCTCGCCGCCTGCGGCGGAGACGAAGGCGGCGCCGGAGCCGGCGGCAGCGATGCCGGCGGCGGCACCGGAGAGCCGATCTACGCGAACACCACCGAGCCCGAGAACCCCCTGCTGCCCGCCAACACCGGCGAGGTCGGCGGCGGCCGCATCATCACGATGATCTTCGCGGGCCTGGTCTACTACAAGGCCGACGGCAGCATCGAGAACGACATCGCCGAGTCGATCGAGTCCGACGACAACCAGAACTGGACCATCAAGATCCGTTCGGGCCTCACCTACTCCGATGGCTCCACCCCGATCACCGCGCAGGACTTCGTCGACTCCTGGAACTACGGCGCGAACGCCGCCAACGCCCAGATCGGCCAGTACTTCTTCGAGCCCTTCGAGGGCTACGAGGAGCTCTCCGCTGAGGGCGTCGCCGCCGATGCGACCCTCTCCGGCCTCGAGGTCGTCGACGAGACCACCTTCACCGCGCGCCTGGTCACCCCGCAGTCGGACTTCCCGACCCGCCTGGGCTACTCGGCGTACATGCCGATGCCGCCCTCGGCCTTCGACGACATGGAGGCCTACGGCGAGGCGCCGCTGGCGAACGGCCCCTACAAGCTCGAGACCTGGACCCACGACCAGGAGCTGGTGCTGGTCCCCAACGAGTCCTACGACGGTCCCCGCACCCCGAAGAACTCCGGCATCAACTTCACGGTCTACCAGGACCCGGAGACGATGTACCTCGACCTGCAGTCGGACAACGTCGACGTCGTCGACCAGCTGCCCGGCTCGGCGCTCGCGACCTTCGAGAGCGACCTCGGCGAGCGGGCCGTCAACGCCCCCGGCGCCGTGTTCCAGTCGATCACCCTGCCCGGCTACGACCCGAACTTCGAGGGCGAGGCCGGAGCGATCCGTCGCAAGGCGCTCTCGCGCGCGATCGACCGCAAGTCGATCTGCGACAACCTCTTCTTCGGCACCCGCACCCCGGCCACGGACTTCGTCTCCCCGGTGATCCCCGGCGGCGGCGCGACCGACATCCCCGGCGCCGAGGTGCTCGAGTTCGACGAGGCCGAGGCGAAGAAGCTGTGGGAGGAGGCCGAGGCGATCACCCCGTTCAAGGGCCCGCTCACCCTCGCCTACAACGCCGACGGTCCGCACGCGGACTGGGTCGAGGCGGTCTGCAACTCGCTCGCGAACGTGCTCGGCATCGAGGCGAAGCCCACGCCGTTCCCGGCCTTCGGCGAGATGCGCGAGCAGATCCGCGCTCGTGACCTCATGGGCACCTGGCGCTCCGGCTGGCAGGCGGACTACCCGTCGGCCTACAACTTCCTCGGCCCGCTCTACGGCTCCTCCGCGGCCGACGGCAACGGCTCCAACGACGGCGACTACAAGAACCCCGAGTTCGACCAGCTCCTGGCCGACGGCCTCGCCGCCGAGACCGAGGAGGACGCCATCAAGATCTGGAAGGAGGCGGAGGCCCTGATCATGCGCGACCTCCCCGTCCTCCCGCTCTGGTACCAGAACACCATCGGCGGCTACTCGACGCTCGTCTCCGACGTCGAGTACGGCTGGGACACCGTGCCGCTGTACCACAACATCACCAAGTGATCTGCTGATCTCCCCGTGACAGCGGGAACCGGCTGCGTCCGGTTCCCGCTGTTCCACGCCCGGCCCCCGGCCGGGCCGTTCCACCGGGCCGCGAGGCCCCTCCTCCATCGAAAGGGAACGACGTGCTCTGGTACATCGGGCGGCGACTGCTGCAGATGATCCCCGTCTTCCTCGGCGCCACCCTGATCGTCTACCTGCTGGCGTTCTACACCTCGGGCGACCCGATCCTCACTCTGGCCGGTGACAAGCCGATCTCCCCGGCGGTCGAGCAGCGGCTGCGCGAGCAGTACAACCTCGACCAGCCTGTCCTCGTGCAGTGGCTGCTCTACCTCAAGAGCGTGCTGACCTTCGACCTGGGCGTCGGCTTCAACGGCCGCCCCCTGTGGGACCAGATCGCCGCGGCCTTCCCGACCACGTTCCGCCTCGCGATCATCGCCGTGGTCGTCGAGACGATCTTCGGCGTCGCCGCCGGCGTGATCTCGGGCCTGCGCAAGGGCAAGCTGATCGACACCACGCTGCTGATGCTCTCGCTGCTGCTGATCGCCACGCCCACCTTCGTGCTGGGCTTCCTGGCGCAGTTCGTCTTCGGCCTGCAGCTGGGGATCGCCCCGATCAACGTGGGCCGCGACCCGTCCTGGCAGAACCTGCTGCTGCCCGGCATCGTGCTCGGCGGCGTCTCCTTCGCCTACGTGCTGCGCCTGACCCGCACCTCGATCGCGGAGACGGCGGGCGCCGACCACGTGCGCACCGCGACCGCGAAGGGCCTCTCCCGCGGCGGCGTGGTCTCCAAGCACGTCCTGCGCAACTCCCTGATCCCCGTGGTCACCTTCATCGGCGCGGACCTGGGCGCCCTGATGGGCGGCGCGATCGTCACCGAGCGCGTCTTCAACGTCCCGGGCATCGGCACGCTGCTGTTCAGCTCGATCAACGCGGGCGAGGCCCCGATGATCGTGTCGCTGGTGACGCTGCTGGTGATCATCTTCCTGCTCTCCAACCTCGTCGTGGACCTGCTCTACGGCGTGCTCGATCCGAGGATCCGCTATGCGAAGTGATGCTCAGAACTCCCGCCGCCCCCGCACGGAGCACTGGGTCGCGCCGCTCGCCGAGACCCCGCTGCAGGAGGTCGACGCGGTCGACACCTCCGGCACCCCGCGCTCGCTGTGGGCCGAGGCCGGGCGCAGCCTGGTCCGCAACCCCGTGTTCGTGATCTCCGCGCTGCTGATCCTGTTCGTGCTCTTCGTCGCCGCCTTCCCGCAGGTGTTCACCTCGCAGGACCCGGGCTTCGGCGATCTCGGCCGCGCGAACCAGCCGCCCGGTCCCGAGCACCCCTTCGGCACCTCCCGCCAGGGCTACGACATCATGGCCCGCACCTTCTGGGGCGCCCGCACCTCGGTGATCATCGGCTTCTTCGCCATGATCGGCTCGACCCTCATCGGCGGCACGATCGGCGCGCTCGCCGGCTACATCGGCGGCTGGTTCGACGAGGTCATCTCCCGCGTCACCGACATCTTCTTCGCCGTGCCGATGATCCTCGGCGCGATCGTGGTCGCGACCCGCGTGGGCGAGATGAGCATGTGGACCGTGATCGTGGTGCTGAGCATCTTCGGCTGGACCAACGTCGCCCGCATCATGCGCGGTGCCGTGATCTCCACGAAGAGCCAGGACTACGTCACCTCCTCGGTCGCGCTCGGTGCCGGGAGCGGGACGGTGCTGCTGAAGCACGTGATCCCCAATGCGATCGCCCCGGTGATCGTCACCGCGACCGTCAACCTCGGCGTGTTCATCGTCGCCGAGGCGACGCTGTCCTTCCTCGGCGTGGGCCTGCCCACCTCCGCCGTCTCCTGGGGCGGGGACATCTCCGACGCCCGTGACGCGCTGCGCACGCAGCCGTCCATGCTGTTCTACCCGTCCCTGGCGCTGGCGATCACCGTGCTGAGCTTCATCATGCTCGGCGACGCGGTGCGCGACGCACTGGACCCGAAGGCGAGGAAGCGATGACCACGACCTCCGTGAACCCCACCCCGTCCGCCTCCCCGGCCGGCTCCGCGCAGCCGCTGCTGGAGATCAAGGACCTCGAGATCACGTTCACCACCTCGAGCGGACCGGTCAAGGGCGTGCGCAATGCGAACCTCGAGGTGTACCCCGGGGAGACCGTCGCGATCGTGGGCGAGTCCGGCTCGGGCAAGTCCACAACCGCCATGGCGATCGCGCACCTTCTGGCCAAGAACGGCTCGATCACCGGCGGGCAGATCCTCTTCGAGGGCCGCGACATCACCCACGTCTCCGAGAAGGAGATCCGGGTGCTGCGCGGAGACCAGGTGGGTCTGGTCCCGCAGGACCCGATGAGCAACCTCAACCCCATGTGGAAGGTCGGCGCCCAGATCCGCGAGACCCTCGCGGCCAACGGCATCGCCAAGGGCGCCGAGGCGAGGAAGCGCACCGTCCAGCTGCTCGAGGAGGCGGGTCTCTCCGACGCGGAGCGCCGCGCCGAGCAGTTCCCGCACGAGTTCTCCGGCGGCATGAAGCAGCGCGCCCTGATCGCGATGGGCCTGGCCGCCCGGCCGAAGCTGCTGGTCGCGGACGAGCCCACCAGCGCCCTGGACGTCACCGTCCAGCAGCAGATCCTCGACCACCTCGACCACCTCACCGGTGAGCTCGGCGTGGCGGTGCTGCTGATCACCCACGACCTGGGTCTGGCCGCCGAGCACGCCCAGCACCTGGTGGTGATGTACAAGGGCCAGGTCGTCGAGTCCGGTCCTGCGCTGCAGCTGCTGCAGGACCCGCAGCACCCGTACACCAAGCGGCTCATCAGCGCCGCGCCGTCGCTCGCCTCGCGGCGCCTGGTCTCCTCCTCCCAGCGGGCGGAGATCCGGGAGCAGGCGCAGGAGAACGCGCCGGTGCACGCCGAGGACCGCCTCACCTCCCCGGCGCCGGTGTCCGACACGATGGCGCCCGAGTTCGGCTACGCCGAGCCGGACGCCGACGCGGTGATCGAGGTGCAGAGCCTGACGAAGTCCTTCCCGATCCGCGGGAAGGTGCCGTGGAGGTCGACCCCCTTCCTCGCGGTCGACGACGTCTCCTTCGCGCTGCGCCGCGGCACCACCACGGCGATCGTGGGGGAGTCCGGCTCGGGCAAGTCCACCGTCGCCCAGATGGTGCTGAAGCTGCTCGAGCCCACCTCGGGCCGGGTGCTCTTCGAGGGGGAGGACGCGGCGGACCTGCGGGGCGGCCGGCTCAAGGCGCTGCGCCGTCGCGTGCAGCCGATCTTCCAGAACCCCTACGGCACCCTCGACCCGATGTACTCGATCTTCCGCACGATCGAGGAGCCGATGCGTCTGCACGGCATCGGGGATCCGAAGAGCCGCGAGGCGAAGGTCCGCGACCTGCTGGACAAGGTCGCGCTCCCCGCGGCGATGATGCGTCGCTATCCCAACGAGCTCTCGGGCGGCCAGCGCCAGCGCGTCGCGATCGCCCGCGCGCTCGCGCTGGACCCCGAGGTCGTGATCTGCGACGAGGCCGTCTCGGCGCTGGACGTGCTGGTCCAGGCCCAGGTGCTCGAGCTGCTCAACGACCTGCAGGCCGAGCTGGGGCTGAGCTACCTGTTCATCACCCACGACCTCGCCGTGGTGCGGCAGATCGCGGATCACACCCTCGTGATGGAGAAGGGGAAGGTCGTCGAGCAGGGCACCACCGACGACGTCTTCCACGCCCCGCAGCAGGACTACACCAAGCGCCTGCTCGCCGCGATCCCCGGCCGCTCCATCCCGCTGGCAGGCTCGGAGACGATCGACGTCGAGGCCCCGGAGGGTTCTGCCGACGAGACCGGCGGAGAGGGCGACGGCGGCCCGGACGACATCATCGATCCCTTCGCCCAGGCCGGGCACGTGTGAGCCGGTGACCGGGGGCCGATGACGTCGGACCGATGACAGGGGCGAGGCCCGCGCGGAGAGGATCCGTGCGGGCCTCGCCCTCGTCGATCCGAGAGGTGACGCCTCGCCTCGGCCCTCCCCGCCGCGCTCCTCGCCGGGAACAGCGCGTCGAAGCTCTCATCCCCGCACCCGTCGCGGAGCGCCCCGGCCCGATAGACTCGGCGCGGCCCTGGAGCGGGTCGCACCCGCCGTGCGACCGGGCGCTGCTCGGTCCACGCCCCGCCGCGCTATCTGAATCGAGCACCTGCGTATGACCATCCAGCACCGCACCGACCTGCGAAACGTCGCCATCGTCGCCCACGTGGACCACGGCAAGACCACCCTGGTCGACGCCATGCTCACCCAGGGCGGAGCCTTCGGCGAACGGGACAAGCACGACGAGCGGGCGATGGACTCCGGCGAGCTCGAGCGCGAGAAGGGCATCACGATCCTCGCCAAGAACACGGCGATCCGCTACGTCGGCCCCTCGGCCGCGGCGATCGGCGAGCCCGACGGCATCACCATCAACGTCATCGACACCCCCGGCCACGCCGACTTCGGCGGCGAGGTCGAGCGCGGCCTGTCGATGGTCGACGGCGTCGTGCTGCTGGTGGACTCCTCCGAGGGCCCGCTGCCGCAGACCCGCTTCGTGCTGCGCAAGGCGCTGGCCGCGAAGCTGCCCGTCATCCTCGTGGTCAACAAGGTCGACCGCCCCGACGCCCGCATCGAGGAGGTCGTCGGCGAGGCCACCGACCTGCTGCTGGGCCTGGCCTCCGACCTTGCCGAGGAGATCGACGACATCGACCTCGACGCGGTGCTGGACGTGCCGGTCGTCTACGCCTCCGGCAAGGCGGGCCGCGCCTCCACCACCCAGCCCGCCGACGGCACCCTCCCCGAGGAGGAGACCGTCGAGCCGCTGTTCAGGACCATCCTCGAGTCGATCCCGGCCCCGAGCTACGACGACGAGGTGCCGCTGCAGGCCCACGTCACCAACCTCGACGCCTCCCCGTTCCTGGGCCGTCTCGCGCTGCTGCGAATCAAGAACGGCGAGCTCACCAAGGGCCAGCAGGTCGCCTGGTGCACCCAGGACGGCACCACGAAGACGGTGAAGATCACCGAGCTGCTGGAGACCAAGGGCCTCTCCCGCGAGCCGATGACCCGCGCCGCCCGCCCGGGCGACATCGTCGCCGTCGCCGGCATTCCGGAGATCATGATCGGCGAGACCCTCGCCGACGTGAACGATCCGCGACCGCTGCCGCTGATCACCATCGACGACCCCGCGATCTCGATGACCATCGGCATCAACACCTCGCCGCTCGCGGGCAAGAACGGCAAGGGCCACAAGCTCACCGCCCGCCAGGTGAAGGACCGTCTGGACTCCGAGCTGGTCGGCAACGTGTCCCTGAAGGTGCTGCCCACCGAGCGCCCCGACGCCTGGGAGGTGCAGGGCCGCGGGGAGCTGGCCCTGTCGATCCTGGTCGAGCAGATGCGCCGCGAGGGCTTCGAGCTCACCGTCGGCAAGCCGAAGGTCCTCACCCGCGAGATCGACGGCAAGGTCCACGAGCCCGTCGAGCGGATGACCATCGACGTGCCCGACGAGTACCTCGGCACCGTCACCCAGCTGATGGCCTCGCGCAAGGGCCGCATGGAGACCATGAGCAACCACGGCTCCGGCTGGGTGCGCATGGAGTTCATCGTCCCCGCCCGCGGCCTGATCGGCTTCCGCACCCGGTTCATGACCGAGACCCGCGGCAACGGCATCGCCTCCTCCTACGCCGACGGCTTCGAGCCGTGGATGGGCGAGATCGAGTTCCGCGCCACCGGCTCGCTGGTCGCCGACCGCGCCGGGAACGTGACCCCCTTCGCGATGATCAACCTCCAGGAGCGCGGCTCCTTCTTCGTCGAGCCGACCTCGGAGGTCTACGCCGGTCAGGTCGTGGGGGAGAACTCCCGCAACGAGGACATGGACGTGAACATCACCAAGGAGAAGAAGCTGACGAACATGCGCGCCGCGTCGTCGGACTCCTTCGAGAACCTGGTGCCGCCGCGGAAGCTGACCCTCGAGGAGTCCCTCGAGTTCACCGGCGAGGACGAGTGCGTGGAGGTGACCCCGGAGATCGTGCGCATCCGCAAGGTGATCCTGGATGCGAACGAGCGCCGTCGCGCCCAGTCCAAGGCGAAGTCCGGGAAGTGACGCGGTGACCAGCACGCAGCAGAGGCCGACGGCGGTCGACACGACCTCCCTCGCCGCCCGGCTCGGCCAGGCCGCGATGGCGATCGTGCTCGCGATCGTCTCGGTGCTGCTGCTGGTCACCACCCACCGGTTCGAGCTGACCGTGCTCGGCGCCGACCTCCCGGCCGGGCTCCTGTTCGGCGCGGTCTTCCAGGCCGTGGTGTGCCTGTTCCTGTGGTCCGCGACGGGGACCCGCTTCCCGCTCCTGGTGGTCGGCTCGCTGTGGGGCCTGCTGGCCGGGCCCTTCCTCGGCGAGGGGGCGGGAGGCGGGGTGCTCCTGCCCGCCGAGATCGCCGGGCAGGCGCAGTTCTCCGGCTGGATCGTCCAGGGGATCGGGATCCTGATCCCCTTCGCCCTCGCCCTGATGATCACGGTGGCGGGACGCGGCCGGTCCCGGGCACGCTGAGGCCGTGAGCGCCGCCGACCGCCCCGACTGGGCGACGATCCCGAACCTCGTCACCCTCGTCCGCCTCGCGCTGCTGCTGCCGGTGTGCCTGCGCCTGGCGGACGGGCCGGACACCCTCGGCGTGGTGCTGCTGCTCGTCTGGGCCTCGACCGACTGGATCGACGGGCTGCTCGCCCGCGCCCTGGACCAGACCAGCCGCACCGGCCAGATCATGGACCCGATCGCGGACCGGCTGGGCCTCGTCGCGATCGTGCTGACCCTGGCTCTCGCCGACCTGCTGCCCTGGGCGGCGCTCGCCGTGATCGTCGTCGTCGACGCGGCGATGGCCGTCCTCGCCACGCGCGCCGCGCTCGGCGGGCGGATCTCCGTCTCCTGGCTCGGCAAGATCCGCACCTTCGTGCTGATGGCCTCGGTGTTCCTGCTGGTCGCCGTCGCCGCGTGGGCGCCCTCGCTGGTGCCGGCCGCGCAGGCGCTGGTGTGGGTCGGGGCTGTGCTGCACGTCGGCTCCGGCGTGGACTACATCGTCAGGGCGCGGCAGGCCCCTGCCGCCGCACCGGCGGAGGCGGGACCTCCTTCGCGGCGATGACCAGGGCTCGCGGCACGCGCACCTCGCCGCGCCGCGTCATCACCTGCACCACCGCGTCGTCGACCAGCGTGATCGTGCCCAGCGCATCGCTCATCGACTCGCCGTGCGGGGAGCGCTCGCGGTCGATCGCATAGCGCAGCACCACCCGTCGCCCCTCCGCGAGGAAGGGCGCCCAGCCGGCGCGGACCCGGTGACCCTCGTGCATCGTCATCCGGGCAGGCTATCCCCGTGCCCGTCGGCCCGGCGCGGGGGCCGGCGCAGGCAGGCTGTGCATCCTGTCACCTCTCGCTCCGGCACGTCCCGGCGGCGCTCCCGGGCGGGGCCGGGATGAGATGATGGAGGGCGCCCCGGACGGAAGGAAGCCGCACATGACGTACGTCATCGCCCTGCCCTGCGTCGACGTGAAGGATCGTGCCTGCGTCGACGAGTGCCCCGTGGACTGCATCTACGAGGGCAACCGGATGCTGTACATCCAGCCCGACGAGTGCGTGGACTGCGGCGCGTGCGAGCCCGTCTGCCCCGTCGAGGCGATCTTCTACGAGGACGACACCCCCGACGAGTGGGCCGACTACTACAAGGCCAACGTCGAGTTCTTCGACGAGCTCGGCGCACCGGGCGGCGCCGCGAAGATGGGCGTGATCGACAAGGACCACCCCCTCGTCGAGGCCCTGCCCCCGCAAGAGAACCCCCTGGCCTGAGCCGTGGCGCCGACGCACTCCGCCGCCCGCCCCGTCGCGCGCGAGGGCCTCGCCGCGCGCCTGCCCGCCTTCCCCTGGGACGCGATCGTGCCCGCCCGCGAGCGGGCGGCGCAGCATCCGGATGGGCTCGTCGACCTCTCCGTCGGCACCCCCGTGGACCCGACGCCCGCTTCCGTGCAGCAGGGGCTGGCCGACGCGGCCGACAGCCCCGGCTACCCGACCACGGTCGGCACCCCCGCGCTGCGCGAGGCGCTGGTGGACTTCGTCCGCCGCCACCGCGCGGCCCCCGCCGCGCTGGGGGTCGACGCGGTGCTGCCCACCGTCGGCTCGAAGGAGCTCGTCGCGCACCTGCCCTTCCAGCTGGGCCTCGGCGCGGGCGACGTGATCGCGTTCCCGCACATCGCCTATCCGACCTACGACATGGGCGCCCGCTTCGTCGGCGCGAGGCCGCTGCCGGTGGACATGGCGCGCCTGGCCGCCGAGGGCGACGCCGCGCTGCCGGACCCGTCCGCCGCGGACAGGATCCGGCTGCTGTGGCTGAACTCCCCCTCGAACCCGACCGGCGAGGTGCTGACGGCCTCCCAGCTCGGCGCGCTGCTGGCCTGGGCGCGCGAGCGCGGGATCGTCGTCGCCTCCGACGAGTGCTACGCGCTGCTGCCCTGGACCGTGGAGGAGGTCCCCTCGATCCTGGACCCGCGGGTGAACGGCGGCTCCCTCGAGGGTCTGCTGTGCGTGTACTCCCTGTCCAAGCAGTCCAACCTCGCCGGCTACCGCGCCGCCTTCGTCGCCGGGGACCCGTCGCTCGTGGCCGAGCTCGTCGCGGTGCGCAAGCAGGCCGGGATGATGCTGCCCGGCCCCGTCCAGGCCGCCTTCGCCGCAGCGCTCGCCGATGACGCCGCCCCCGCCGCGCAGCGGGAGGTCTACCGGGCCCGCAGGGCTCAGCTCGCCCCGGCGCTCGAGTCCGCGGGCGGGACGATCCACGGCTCGCAGGCGGGCCTGTACCTGTGGACGACCTTCGACGAGGACTCGATGGCCACCGTCGACCGCCTCGCAGACCTCGGTGTGCTGGTCGCACCAGGGATGTTCTATGGTGAGGGGGGAGCGCGGTTCGTGCGCGTCGCCCTCACCGCGACCGACGAGCGGATCGCCGCCGCCGCCCAGCGCCTCGAGCGCTCCTGACACCTCCGGCCCCGCGCCGGGACCGATCCGACCACGCACAACGGAGAGCCCATGGATCACGCCACGACGTCTGCCCACCTCACCCTCGGGGAGAAGTCCCTCGACCTTCCGGTCGTCCCTGCCGTGGAGGGCAACTCCGGCATCACGATCGGTCCGCTCCGCAAGGAGACCGGCCAGGTCACCTACGACCCCGGCTTCATGAACACCGCGAACGCGAAGTCCTCGATCACCTACATCGACGGCGACGAGGGCATTCTGCGCTACCGCGGATACCCCATCGAGCAGCTCGCGGAGAAGTCCAGCTACCTCGAGGTGGCCTACCTCCTGATCAACGGCGAGCTGCCCACCAAGGGCCAGCTCGACAACTTCGAGGCCCAGGTCGAGCGCCGCACCCTGCTCGACGAGCGCTTCAAGCACCTCTTCGACGGCTACCCGCGCGACGCCCACCCGATGGCGGTGCTGCAGGCCGGGGTGTCGGGCCTGTCGACCTTCTACCAGGACTCCCTGGACCCCTTCGACGAGGAGCAGGTGCGGATCTCCTCCGTGCGCCTGCTGGCGAAGATGCCGACGATGGCCGCCTACGCGCACCGCATCGCGCAGGGCCATGCGCTGCTCTACCCCGACAACCGGCTCTCCCTCATCGAGAACTTCCTGCGCCTGACCTTCGGCTTCCCGGTCGAGGAGTTCATCGCGGACCCGGTGATCGTGCGCGCGATGGAGCAGCTGCTGATCCTCCACGCCGACCACGAGCAGAACTGCTCCACCTCCGCGGTGCGCCTGGTCGGCTCCGCGCAGGCGAACCTGTTCACCTCGATCTCCGCCGGCATCGGCGCCCTCTCCGGCCCCGCCCACGGCGGCGCGAACGCCGCCGTGATGGAGATGCTCGACGAGATCCAGGCCCGCGACATGGATCCCCGCGACTTCATGGAGAAGGTGAAGAACAAGGAGGACGGGATCCGCCTGATGGGCTTCGGCCACCGGGTGTACAAGAACTATGATCCGCGCGCCCGCATCGTCAAGAAGATCGCCGACGACGTCCTCGAGCGCCTCGGCGTGCAGGACGAGCGGCTCGAGCTCGCGATGAAGCTCGAGGAGATCGCGCTGAAGGACGACTACTTCGTCGAGCGCAAGCTCTACCCGAACGTCGACTTCTACACCGGCATCATCTACAAGGCCATCGGCTTCCCCACCGAGATGTTCACGGTGCTCTTCGCCATCGGCCGCCTGCCGGGCTGGATCGCCCAGTGGCAGGAGATGATCCACGACCCGGAGACGAAGATCGGCCGCCCGCGCCAGATCTACACCGGCGAGGCCGAGCGCCCATACACCGCGATGCAGGAACGCACCGGCACCAGCGAGCTGCGCCTCGCAGATCTGAAGGCGGAGATGGACAAGCAGCGCAGCTGAGCGCTCCGGCGGGCCGTCGGCACCGTCCTGAGGACCCGCTAGGGCCCGTGCGATCATCGATCGTGCGGGCCCTCCGTCATGCCCGGCGGGGTCGTGCCAGGCGGAGGCCCGCCGCGTCCCTTGGGACCGCTGTCGCACTCGGCAGGCCCTTCGTCCCGGCGGCGATGGACCGACGTCCAGCGGCGGGCCGGCTCGGATCGTGCGGGGACCTTCGACCCCGGTCGAGGGCCTCGGCGGTGCCTAGCGTGGAGTCATCCACGAAGGGCCCCGCACCGCGGGCCCGCGCCGCGAACAGGAGCCGCCATGAGCACCGCGACCACCGACCGTCCCGCCGCCGAGACCGCCCCGGGCGATGCCTGGGCAGGGTTCGCCCCCGGCCCGTGGCAGGAGACGATCGACGTGCGCGACTTCATCCTGCGCAACTACACCCCCTACTCGGGCGACGCCTCCTTCCTCGCCGGCCCCACCGAGAAGACCCTCCGGCTCTGGGACCACCTCGAGCGCACCTACCTCTCGGAGGAGCGCAGGCGGCGCGTCTACGACGTCGACACCGAGACCCCCGCCGACATCGACGCCTTCCCCGCCGGGTACATCAGCGAGGACGACGACGTGATCGTCGGCCTCCAGACCGACGTGCCGCTCAAGCGCGCCATGATGCCCAGCGGCGGCTGGCGCATGGTCGAGACCGCGATCCGGGAGGCGGGCAAGGAGCCCGATCCGCGGATCAAGGAGATCTTCACCAAGCACCGCAAGACCCACAACGACGGCGTCTTCGACATCTACACCCCGCGGATCCGCGCCGCCCGCTCCAGCCACATCATCACCGGCCTGCCCGACGCCTACGGCCGCGGCCGCATCATCGGCGACTACCGCCGCCTCGCCCTCTACGGCGCGGACTTCCTGATCGCGGAGAAGAAGGCCGCGAAGGACGCCGTCGCGGACCAGGGCTTCTCCGAGCACTGGGCGCGCTATCGGGAGGAGCACGCCGAGCAGATCAAGGCGCTGGCGAAGCTGGTGCGGCTCGGCGAGATCTATGGGCTGGACCTGCGCCGCCCGGCGGCGACCGCCCAGGAGGCCGTGCAGTGGACCTACATGGCCTATCTGGCCTCGGTGAAGAGCCAGGACGGCGCCGCGATGTCCATCGGCCGCCTCTCGGGCTTCCTGGACGTGTACATCCAGCGGGACCTCGCCGCCGGCACCCTCACCGAGTCCGAGGCGCAGGAGATCATCGACGCGCTCGTGATCAAGCTGCGCATCGTCCGCTTCCTGCGCACCGTCGACTACGACCAGATCTTCTCCGGCGACCCCTACTGGGCGACCTGGTCCGATGCCGGCTTCGCCGAGGACGGCCGGCCACTGGTCACGAAGACGTCCTTCCGTCTGCTGCAGACCCTGCGGAACCTCGGCCCCGCCCCGGAGCCGAACATCACGATCTTCTGGGACCCGTCCCTGCCGGAGGGCTACAAGGAGTTCTGCTCCGCGATCTCGATCGAGACCTCCTCGATCCAGTACGAGTCCGACGCGCAGATCCGTGAGCGCTGGGGCGACGACGCCGCGATCGCCTGCTGCGTCTCCCCGATGCGGGTGGGCAAGCAGATGCAGTTCTTCGGCGCCCGCGTCAACGCCGGCAAGGCGCTGCTCTACGCGATCAACGGCGGCCGCGACGAGGTCACCGGGAAGCAGGTCACCGAGCCCGGGCTGCACACCCCGATCACGGGCGACGGCCCGCTGGACTTCGACGAGGTCTGGCAGCGCTACGAGGAGATGCTCGACTGGGTGGTGGGCACCTACGTCGAGGCGCTGAACATCATCCACTACAGCCACGACCGCTACGCCTACGAGTCGATCGAGATGGCCCTGCACGACAGCGAGATCGTGCGCACCATGGGCTGCGGCATCGCGGGCCTGTCGATCGTCGCGGACTCCCTCTCCGCGATCCGCTACGCGACGGTGACCCCGGTGCGGGACGAGACCGGCCTGGTCGTCGACTACGTGACCGAGGGGGATTTCCCCCGCTACGGGAACGACGACGACCGCGCCGACGACATCGCGGCGACGATCGTGCACACCGTGATGCAGAAGATCAAGGCGATCCCGATGTACCGCGACGCCATCCCGACCCAGTCGGTCCTGACGATCACCTCGAACGTCGTCTACGGGAAGGCGACCGGCTCCTTCCCTTCCGGGCACCGGGCCGGCACCCCCTTCTCCCCGGGCGCGAACCCGGAGAACGGCGCCGACACCCACGGCATGGTCGCCTCCATGCTCTCGGTCGGCAAGCTCGACTACGAGGACGCCCTGGACGGCATCTCGCTGACCAACACGATCACCCCGCAGGGGCTCGGCCGCACCAAGGACGAGCAGGTGACGAACCTCGTCGGGATCCTCGACGCCGGCTTCATGATCGACCACGAGTGAGCCTCGCACCGGCCGGCCGACGCGCCCCGTCGGCCGGCCGGCACCCGGCGGCCCCGCCTGACCAGCCCCTCCACCCCCGAACCCGCACCGCACACCCCGAGGAGAACCCCATGACCACCCCCACCTTCGACCAGCGCCTCGCCTCCATGACGGCGAGCCGGGCCGCGAACAACGCCGAGACCGGCCTGTTCCACGCCAACATCAACGTGCTGAACAAGGACACCCTCGTCGACGCGATGGAGAACCCGGAGGACTACCCGAACCTCACCGTGCGCGTCTCCGGCTACGCGGTGAACTTCGTCAAGCTCACCCGCGAGCAGCAGCTGGACGTCCTGGACCGCACGTTCCACCAGGGCGCCTGAGCGGCGCATCGGCACGGGACGCGCAGGGATCACAGGGACGGGAGCGCAGATGACGCAGAGCATCGACCTGCTGGGCCGGCCCGCCCGGAACCGGCGGGCCGGTGCGGGGATCGACGGGATGGCCGAGGCGGAGCTGGACCGCAGCGGCCGCCTGGCCGCGTTCCGGGAGGGCCGCCTCGCCTCGGTCCACTCCTGGGAGCTGGTCACCGCGGTCGACGGCCCCGGCACCCGGCTGACGATCTTCTTCGCGGGCTGCCCGCTGCGCTGCGTCTACTGCCACAACCCCGACACCATGGAGATGCGGCGCGGCCAGGACGTCGAGCTCGAGGAGATCGAGCGGCTCCTGCGCCGCTACCGCCGCGTGTTCCGCGCGACCGGCGGCGGGATCACCCTCTCCGGCGGCGAGGTGCTCATGCAGCCCGCCTTCGCCCACAACGTGCTGCGCTCCGCGAAGGAGCTCGGCATCCACACCGCGATCGACACCTCCGGGTATCTCGGCGCGGTCGCTAAGGACGAGCTGCTCGCCGACGTCGACCTCGTGCTGCTGGACGTCAAGAGCGGCGACGAGCCGAGCTACAAGCGACTCACCGGCCGGGAGCTGCAGCCCACGATCGACTTCGGAGACCGGCTCGCCCGCGCCGGCATCGCGATCTGGATCCGCTTCGTTCTCGTGCCGGAGTGGACCGACGCGGCGGAGAACGTCGAGAAGGTCGCGGACATCGTCGAGCGCTGGCGGGACGTGGTCGAGCGGGTCGAGGTGCTGCCCTTCCACAACATGGGCCAGGACAAGTGGGACGTGCTCGGGATGGAATACCGGCTGCGGGACGCGCTGCCGCCGTCCACGGAGGTCGTCGAGCGGGTGCGCGGGCAGTTCCGCGCCCGCGGCCTCACCGTGCACTGAGCCCGAGCGAGCGTCGGACCAGGGCGAGCGCTCAGTGCGCCGGGTCCTGATCCGCGGCGCTCAGCGCCCGCTGACCAGCACGACCACCCGCTCGGGATCGCCGCCCTCGGCGCTGCCCCAGGCTCCGGCCTCCTCGCCGTGGGCGGTGCGGTCCCAGACCCGGCCGCGGTAGCTGACCTGCACCACCCCGTCGTCGGCCGCACGGGCCACGGCCCAGTTCGCGAGCGACCAGCCCAGCGTCTCATCGCCGCCCGGGTCGAGCACGAGCGCCGTCGCGCCGGCGCCCTCGGGCACCTGCGGGGCGGCCCCAGCGGCGGAATCCAGCGACGACGTGACCCGACCGGACTCCGTCGCGCGGGGGAACTGCCGCGCGAGCTCGCCGCGCAGCTGCTCGGGGGAGGCGGTCGCACCGACCTCGTCGAGGGTGCACAGCAGGTTCGCGCCGGACTGGCCGGTGAGGGCCGAGGCGTACAGCCGACCCTCGGTCTCGTGGTCGCGATACGCCTCGGGATGCCCGGAGCGCTGCACCTGCTGGGCGATGTCGTTGATGTCGGCGCTGGTGTAGTCGGGGTAGGTCTCGAGCACGTCGAAGAAGGCGTTGGAGGCGTAGACCGGGTCCATGATCTGCTCCTCCGTGCCCCAGCCCTGCGAGGGCCGCTGCTGGAACAGGCCCAGCGAGTCCCGGTCGCCGTAGTCGATGTTCTGCAGCTGCGACTCCTGGTACGCGGTCGCCAGCGCGATCGACGCCGCCCGCGGCGGCATGCCCCGATCCACCGCCGTCGCGCTGATCAGCGCCGCGTTCGCGACCCGATCGGTGGTGTAGCGGTGGCTGGTGCCGAGCCCCGAGGCGACGCAGGTGCCCTCGTGGGCGGGGGAGCCATAGCGCTCCAGGGCGAGATAGCTGCCGCCAGCGATCCCGCCGAAGACCAGCACCATGACCAGAGGGACCGCGAGGTGACGGCCGACGCCGCCGTGCGCGCGGCCGCGCGCACGGGAGCCTGCTGCCATCCTCGCGGTCCTCCGTCCCTCAGATGCTGCGTCTCAGTTGCTGTGCAGGGCGGCGTTGAGCTCGACGGTCTGGCCCGCGCGGGCCACCGCCTGCACCGCACCGGTCAGGGAGTTGCGGCGGAAGAGCAGGTTCGGCACCCCGGAGAGCTCCCGCGCCTTCACCACGTGCGGGCCCTGGGCCTCGGCGCCGGGCTCGCCGAGCAGCTCGACCTTCGTGCCGGCGGTGACGTACAGCCCCGCCTCGACCACGCAGTCGTCGCCGAGGGCGATGCCGATCCCGGCCTCGGCGCCGACGAGGGAGCGCCGACCGATGCTGACGCGCTCGGTGCCGCCACCGGAGAGTGTGCCCATGGTGGAGGCGCCGCCGCCCACGTCGGAGCCGTCCCCGACCACGACGCCCTGGGAGATGCGGCCCTCGATCATCGAGGCGCCGAGGGTGCCGGCATTGAAGTTCACGAAGCCCTCGTGCATCACGGTGGTGCCTTCGGCGAGGTGCGCGCCGAGCCGCACCCGGTCCGCGTCGCCGATGCGCACGCCGGTGGGCAGCACGTAGTCGACCATGCGCGGGAACTTGTCGAGGCTGAGCACGGTGGGGGTGCGGCCCGCGGCGATCAGGCGCAGGCGCGTCTCCTCGAAGCCGGCGACCGCGCAGGGCCCCTCGGTGGTCCACACGACGTTGGTGAGCGACCCGAAGAGTCCCTCGAGGTTCAGGGAGTTCGGGCGGACCAGGCGGTGGGAGAGGAGATGGAGGCGCAGGTAGGCGTCTGCCGCATCGGTCGGGGCGGCTGGCAGGTCGATCGTGCGGACCACGACCTCCTGGGTGGTGCCGCGCACCTCGTCGGCCCGTGCGGCGGCGGCCAGCTGCGCGTGGAGGGGATGGCCGGCGGGGTCAGTGGGAGCCTCGCCGAGCTGCGGCGAGGGGTACCATGCGTCGAGGACGGAACCGTCGGCCCCGAGTGTCGTGAGCGCGATGCCCCAGGCGGCGGTGACGGTGGACTCGGATGTCGAGGAATTCATGGGCCGAGTCTACGAATCCTGACCCAGCAGGGGAGCATGCGCCCGCCAGGGCGCGGCGAAGAGCACACCGCGCGGCACCAGACGCCCCGAGCGGGAGGGACCGCGATGTCCGGGGAAACGGTGAGCGAATGACCGACGGCGACGACGCGCACGCGCCCCGCCATGCCCCTCTCCACCGCAACGGCGAGTACCTGCGGTGGCTGCTCGGCGACCTGCTGCTCGACATCGGCACCGGGATCGGCGCCTTCGCCTTCCCGCTGATCACCTTCATGGTCACCCAGTCCCTCGGCACGACGGGGCTGGTCGCCCTGGTGCAGGGGCTCGGCGCGGTCGTCGGCCTGATCCCCGGCGGCCTGCTCGCCGACCGGATCGAGCGCCGCTCCCTGCGTCTGCTCGCCGGGATCACCGGCGCCCTCGTGCAGCTCGCTCTGGTCGTGGTGCTGCTGGGCGGCTGGGCCGGTCCCGTGCTGCTGGCCTCGCTCGCCTTCCTGGACCGGCTGCGGGAAACGGCGCTGGGCAGCGCCTCCAACGCCATGCTCAAGCAGATCGTGCCCGTGACGCAGCTGCCCCGGGCCGTGTCGGTGAACCAGGGCCGCGAGGCCGCGGTCGAGATGGCCTCCGGGCCCGTGGGCGGTGCGCTGCTGGGGCTGTCGATCGTGTTCCCTCCGCTCGTGCACCTGCTGGGGAACGTCGGCTCGGTCCTCGCGACGCTGAGCATGCGCGGACGCTACCGGCCGAGGGCCGAGGGCTCCCCGCCCACGAAGGTCGTCGACGACCTCCGAGAGGCCCTCGCCTGGATCCGCACCCAGCCGATCCGGCTGCAGATGCTCGCCGTCTCCTCCGCCGTGAACCTCGGCGCCAACGGGCTGCTGTTCACGGTGATGCTGGACCTCGCGGACCAGGGGGTGCCCGCCTCCCGCATCGGCCTGCTGAACACGGCGCTGGCCGCCTCGATCCTGCTCGGCGCCTCCCTCGCCCCGCGCCTGGTGGACACGGTGCCGACGGGGGCGCTCGCGATCGCGCCCGTCGCCCTGATGACCCTGGTCGGGATGCTGCTGCCCGTGGCGCCCTCGATGGTGTGGATCGCCCTGTGCTACACCGCGATCGGGATCGGCCTGCCCGCCTTCAACGCCTCCGGGCAGGGGTTCTTCACCCACATCACGCCGGTGGCGATGCAGGGGCGGATCAGCTCGCTGATGCGCCTGGTGTCCCTCGGCGTGATGACCTTCGCGCCCGCGCTCGCCGGCTGGGGCCTCGAGATCGCCGGCAGCACGACCACGCTGCTGCTCTTCGCGGCGGTGCTCGCGCTCGGCGTGGTGATCGGCCTGCTCGCCCGCGACCTGCGCCGCCTGCCCGTCTCCTCCCGCTGGGAGCGCCACGCCCGGGAGAGGGGCTACTCCGTCCCGGAATGAGGGGACGACGTGGCCTCCCCGACCGCGCCACGGCTCACACCGCCGGCGGCTCCTCGTCCTGCGGCGCCGGTCCGATCCATTCGCTCGCCCGCACCCGTCGCGCCCTCCGCTCCCGGCGCCGCCCGCCCAGGTACACCGCCGCGGTCGCGGCGACCAAGGCGATGACCCCGCCGATCAGCAGCGCCGGGGCCTGCTCGGCCGCGACGATCTCGGCGCGCAGCATGAGCGAGAGCAGCAGCACCGCGGCGCCGGCGACGATCGCGAGGACGCCCGCGCCGAGCAGGAGCGCCGGGCCGAGGGATCCGAGGATCACCGGCCCCGCGGACTCGCCCTGCAGCGGCCTGCGCAGCGGCAGCCCGCGCCCCAGCTGGCCGGGACGGGAGACCGCCCAGTCCAGCAGCGTCCGGTCCCGGCGGCGCGTCGCGACCGCGCCGACGACCGCGGCGAGCACCAAGCACGCCAGCATCCCGCCGAGCAGCGGACCCGCCTCGGCGGCCAGGTGCCCGGGGAGATCCTCGGCGTTCAGGCTCCGCAGCACGGTGAGCACCACGCAGACGAGCGCGCCGAGCAGCAGCGCCCCCTCGAGGAGCCGCAGCGGGAGCTGCCTGGCCGCCCGCTCCGCCTCGTCCGAGGCGCCGGCCTCGTCCGCGACCGGGTCCGCGCCCTCCTCGAGCACCACGCGGCGCTCGTCGGCCAGGCGCTCGGCGAACTCCTCGACGGAGCCCGGGGCGCGCAGGGAGGGCGCGTAGCGCTCGCGCTGGGCGGCGCTGAGCCAGGCGGTGAGCACGAGCGCGTCCGCCGCGGCGCGCTCGCGCGGCAGCAGATCGGCGTTGACCACCGCGCGCAGGCGCGCGGCCTGCCCGAAGAGGACCCCGGTGAGGGGTCCGGAGCTCGAGCGCGGCGGAAGGTGTCTCGGCGACGTCGACGACATGGGGACATGGTCCCAGACGGCGCGCACGGACCGAAGGCTCCGCGCCGCGCCGCATACTGGGGGGATGACCCACGCCGCCGACCCCGTCCGCACCGTCGTCGTCATCGGGGCGGGCCCCCGGGGCACCGCGATCGTGGAGCGGCTGGTCGCGGCATCGACCACGGAGGAGTGGCAGGGGCCGCTGACCGTGCACCTGGTCGACCCGCTGGTGGGGCGCGGCGGATCCGTGTGGCGCCATGACCAGCCCGAGGTGCTGCTGATGAACACCACCACCTGCCAGACCACCCTGTACCCGGACGAGTCCTGCCATCCGCTGCTGCCGGTCCCGCACCGCGAGAGCCTCGCCGACCACCTGGCAGGGGAGGGGCTCGGCCCCTCCGACTTCGCCTCCCGCGCCGCACACGGCCGGTATCTCGCGCACGTGCTCGAGACCGCGCTCGCCGACGCGGACCCCGAACGGCTGCGGATCGTGCTGCACCCCGCCGAGGCCGTGGACGTCACCGGCCCGCCCGACGGACCCCAGCGGATCCGCCTCTCGGACGGACGGGTGCTGCGCGCCGACGCGGTCGCGCTCGCGCTCGGCCACCTGCCCACCGCGCTCGGCCCCCGCTCCCAGCAGCTCGCCGACGCCGCCGAGCGGCACGGACTGGTCCACCTCGGCCCCGCCAACCCGCTCGAGGTCGACTACGCCGCCCTGCTCGGCCGCGAGGCGGTCGCCGTGCAGGGGATGGGCCTGAACTTCTACGACGCGATCGGGATGCTCACCACCGCCGCCGGCGGGCGCTTCGAGGAGGCCCCGGAGACAGAGGCGGGGCTGCGCTACGTGCCCGGCGGCGCCGAGCCCGTGCTCGTGATCGGCTCCCGCTCCGGCATGGTCTACCGCCCCAAGCCCGACCTGCCCCAGGAGCAGCTGAGCCCCTACCCGCTGCAGGTCCTCACCAGCGAGCGCGTCCTCGAGCTCGCGGTGCGCTCGGCGGGCGTGGACCACGAGGGGGAGGTGATGCCGCTGATGCTCGCCGAGCTGCGCCGTGCCCTGCGCGGGGCCGGGCACGTCGAGCTCGCGAGCGACGAGGCGCTGATCCGCCTGCTGTTCCCCTTCGGCCGCCGCGGCGGGGACAGCGCCGATGCCCATCGCCGTACCCGCGAGGTGCTCGCCTCCGCGCTCGCCGCTGCGACCGCGCCCGATCCCGCCTGGGTGCTGATCCACCGAGTGCTCATCGCGCTGCGGATGCAGGTCAATCGCCTCATCGACCTCGGCGCGTACACCACCGAGTCGGTGCGCCGCGACATCGACGGCCACCTCCGCAACGCCTTCGCCTCCTGGGCCTCGGGCCCTCCCGTGCTGCGCGCCCGGCAGGTGCTCGCGCTCGAGGCGGCGGGGCTGGTGCGCTTCACCGGCCCGCGCATGCACCTGGACATCGACGAGGAGGCGGGACGCTTCGCGGTGCGCGGCGGGGACGGGTCCGTGACCCTGTGCGACGGGGTGCTCGAGGCGCATCTGCCGCCCGTGGACCTGCCGGCCTACCGCTCCGCCCTGCTCGGCGCCTGGCGCGAGCGCGGCGAGGCGCAGAAGGACCACTGGGCCTCCCGAGGCTCCCGCCGCCGCATGCTCACCGGCTCCATCGCGGTCGACGGGCTCTACGCCCCGATCGGCACCGACGACACCGTCTACGAGCGGCGCCTGCTCGTGGGAGTCCCCGTCTCCACCGCCCAGCCGGGCTCCGCGATCACCGCCGAGCCGGGCACCTCACCGCAGCTGCTGCGCCATGCCGAGGCGGTCGCGGTGCGCCTCGCCCGCGCCGGGGGAGCGCTCGCCGCGGAATGAGGCGCCACCCGGGCGTGGCACGATGTCGCACATGAGCACGCGCCCCGCCCCCGCCCTGGACCCGTCGGCCGACATCGTCGACCTCACCGCCGCGATCGTCGACATCGAGTCGGTCTCCGGGAATGAGAAGGCGCTCGCCGACGCCGTCGAGCAGGCGCTGCGCACGCACGCCCCGCACCTCGAGGTGCTGCGCGACGGGGACACCGTCATCGCCCGCACCCATCACGGCCGGGACCGGCGCGTGCTGCTGGCCGGTCATCTCGACACCGTCCCGGTCGCCGCGAACCTCCCCTCCTCGAGGCGTCTCCGCGAGGGCCGCGAGGAGCTCGTCGGCCGCGGCAGCTGCGACATGAAGGGCGGGGTCGCGGTGATGCTGAAGCTCGCCGTCGAGGCGGCCGATGCGCCGATGGACCTCACCTGGCTGTTCTACGACCACGAGGAGGTCGCCGCGGCCGACAACTCCCTCACCCGCCTCGCCGCCGAGCACCCCGAACTCCTCGAGGCCGACTTCGCGATCCTCGGGGAGCCCACCTCCGCCGGGGTCGAGGGCGGGTGCAAGGGCACCATGAAGCTCGGGGTCACCGCCCGCGGCGTCGCCGCGCACTCCGCCCGCGACTGGGTGGGCGAGAACGCGATCCACCACCTCGCCCCGGTGCTCGAGCGGCTCGCCGCCTATGAGGCGCGCCGCGCGGTGATCGACGGGCTCGAGTACCGCGAGTGCCTCAACGCCGTCGCGATCACCGGCGGGATCGCCGGGAACGTCATCCCCGACCGCGCGAGCGCCACCCTGAACTACCGCTTCGCCCCGGACACCAGCGTCGAGCAGGCCGAGGCGCACGTGCGCGAGGTCCTCGCGGGCCTGGACCTCGAGATCGAGGTGACCGACTCGGCGCCCGGCGCGCTGCCGGGCCTGGACACCGCCGCCGCCCGCGACTTCCTCGCCGCGCTCGGCGGAGAGGTCCCCCTGGCCGCGAAGCAGGGCTGGACCGACGTCTCCCGCTTCTCGGCCCTCGGCACCCCGGCGGTGAACTTCGGGCCCGGTGACCCGCTGCTGGCCCATACCGACGACGAGCACGTCCCGGTCGACGATCTCACCCGCGCGCTCGAGGGACTGCGGCGGTACCTCCTGGCGGCCTGAGCCCGGGCGGTCCCGCGCGCAGGGGCCCGGGCCGTTACGATCGCGCCATGACACCGGAGGAACGAGAGCACCACCGCAAGGGCCCCGTCACGCTGCGCGGCGCCCAGCGGCCCGACCGCACCACCGACCAGCGTCTGCTCGAGGAGTCCGCCTCGGGAGCCTGGGTGCACTCCGATCCGTGGCGGGTGCTGCGGATCCAGTCGGAGTTCGTCGAGGGCTTCGGGGCGCTGTCCGAGCTGGGCCCGGCGATCTCGATCTTCGGCTCCGCACGCCTCGGCGAGGGACACCCCGATTACGAGTGCGCGCGGCGGATCGGCGCGGGCATCGCCGAGCGCGGCTATGCCGTGATCACCGGCGGCGGCCCCGGCATCATGGAGGCCGGCAACCGCGGCGCTCAGGAGGCGGGCGGCGTCTCCGTCGGCCTCGGCATCGAGCTGCCGCACGAGCAGGGGCTGAACCCCTACGTCGACCTCGGCGTCGACTTCCGCTACTTCTTCGCGCGCAAGACCATGTTCGTGAAGTACTCCAGCGGCTTCGTGGTGATGCCCGGCGGCTTCGGCACCTTCGACGAGCTGTTCGAGGCGCTGTGCCTGATGCAGACCCACAAGATCGACATGTTCCCCGTGATCCTGGTGGGCCGCGACTACTGGCAGGGACTGCTGGACTGGGTGAGCTCGGCGGTCGTGGACCGCGGGATGATCAGCCTGGCCGACCTGGACCTCGTGCGGGTGGTGGACACCGCCGAGGAGGCCCTGGCCGCGCTCGGCGAGGCGATCCGCGGCGGCGACGAAGGTCCGGCGGCGGGGGAGCACCGAACCTCCGCGCAGGACGAGGTCGTGGACGCCTCGTGACCGCCGTCGGCCCGATGGTGCTGCTCCTGCTGCTGGTGGCGCTCGTGGTCGCGGTACTCATGGTAGGTGTGGCGACGGGCCGTCTCGGCGACGGGATCGGCCTGCCGGAGCGGCCTCGTCGGACTCGGCGTGCGAGCACTCCCGAAGACCTGAGATAATGGCCACCGTACGCGCGCTGCCAGAGGCCCCGTCCGGGGGAGCGACTCAGGGGCAGCGACACATCTAGGAGGCACGCCATGGCTGCTATGAAGCCGCGCACCGGTGACGGTCCGCTCGAGGTCGTGGAGGAGGGGCGCAGCATCATCATGCGGGTCCCGCTCGAGGGGGGCGGCCGTCTGGTCGTCGAGATCGCCGCATCGGAAGCCGTGGAGCTGCGGGACGCCCTGGAGGGCGTGATCAAGTAAGCAGCTCGCCGCCGGCATCGGCCCCGCACCCGCTGGACGGGTGCGGGGCCGATGCTGTCCGGGCGCCGACTCTCAGCCCCGGCGGGGGCGGAGCACCGCGGCGAGCACGCCGTCGCCGCTGCCGGTGAGCGCGGGGACGAGGTCCTCCGCCTCGGAGACCGCGCGGAGCAGGCCCCGCACCGCCCGGGTGGTGGCATCGCGCGCGGCCGGGTCCGCGACCCGGTCGTGGAAGAGCGCGTGGGGGATGACCAGCACGCCGCCCGGGCGCAGCAGGCGCCGGGCGTGCTCGAGCAGCTCCTCCGCGTGCGGGGCGTGGGCGGGGAAGGCGACCAGGTCGTAGGCGTGATCGGTGAGCCGGCCGACGACGTCGCGCGGCTGACCGGCGATGGTCCGCACCCGCGGCGTCCGTATCCGCGCCTCGGCGAACGCCTCGCGTGCTGCGCGCTGGTTCTCGACCTCGGGATCGATCGTGGTGAGCACCCCGTCGGGGTGCATCCCGGCGAGCAGGTACAGGGAGCCGACGCCGCTGCCGGTGCCGATCTCGACCGCGGAGCGTGCCTGCACCGCCGCGGCGAGCAGCCGCATCAGCGCGCCCGCTCCCGGCAGCACGGGCGGCGCGCCGAGCTCGTTGCCGCGCTCGCGGGCGCGGGCCAGGACGCCGTCGTCGGCGAAGAGGTCCGCCTCGTCGACGAACTCCTCGCCGTGGGCCCAGGAGGCCACCTTTCCCGACGACATCTCCGCTTCCTCTCGCCGCATGCCTGTGAACGGGCCGATCCTACGACAGCCGCGCGGGCGACGCGCAGTCCGTGCGCCGTTCCCAGGGGGCGCGATGCAATAATGGGCCCGCAGCAGCGGACCTCGAGACGTATAGGTGGACAATGGGCGGCACCGGCTTCATGGGCCTCGGCGGGTGGGAGATCGTCGTCCTGCTCATCGTGTTCCTCGTGATCGTGGGCCCGCAGCGGCTGCCCGAGGTCACCCGTTCGCTGGTCCAGTGGGTGCGCAAGGCGCGCCGCTGGGTGGACGACTCGCGCTCGACGGTCGAGGACGAGATGGGCATCGCCATCGAGGACCTCAAGAAGTACGACCCGCGCCAGTACGATCCGCGCCGCATCATCCGCGAGGCCTGGGGCGACACCGACATCGAGGAGCTGCTGCCCAGCAAGGAGGCCATGTCCGTGGCCGGCGGCGCGGCCGCGGCGGGCGCCGCGAAGAGCGCGAAGAAGCGCTCGGGCTCGGCCGCGAAGGACGAGGGCCCCAAGCGCGCCCCCTTCGACGACGAGGCCACCTGAGCCACGCGCTCGCCGGCCGGCGCCGCTGAGCGTCCGGCCTCGACGTCGATGCCCGACGGCATGGTGGCGCGACGGAACCCGGCGTGATGCGTTGGACGGCTCAGTGCCGCGCGACCGACAGCGGCAGCTTCATCCCGCCCAGGCCCCGCGGGGACCGCGTCAGCGAGCGCGCCACGGCCGTGAGCGCCTGCGCGGTGGGGGAGTCGGGAGCGGAGACCACCAGCGGCACGCCCCGGTCCGCTCCCTCGCGCAGCGCCGGGTCCAGGCCCACGCGGCCCAACACCGGCACCTGCTCGCCGACGGCCTCGGCGAGCGTCGCGGCGACCCGGTCGCCGCCGCCGCTGCCGAAGACGTCCATCACGGAGCCGTCGGGCAGGGTCAGGCCCGCCATGTTCTCCACGACCCCGGCGATCTTCTGCTCGGTGGAGGCGGCGAGGGAGCCGACGCGCTCGGCGACGGAGGCGGCGGACTGCTGGGGCGTGGTCACCACGACCATCTTCGCGCCGGGCAGCAGCTGCGCGACCGAGATCGCGACGTCGCCGGTGCCGGGCGGGAGGTCCAGCAGCAGCACGTCGAGGTCGCCCCAGAACACGTCGGAGGCGAACTGCTCGATCGCGCGGTGCATCTTCGGGCCGCGCCACACCACGGCCTGCCCCTCGGGCACGAACATGCCGATGCTCATCACGGCCACACCGTGACCGACCGGCGGCATGAGCAGGTCGGAGACCTTCGTGGGCTGATCGGTGATCCCGAACATGCCCGGCATCGAGAAGCCGTGGATGTCCGCGTCGATCACCCCGACGCGCAGCCCGTCGGCCGCCATCGCGGCGGCGAGGTTCGCGGTGACGGTGGACTTGCCCACCCCGCCCTTGCCGGAGGAGATCGCGAAGATGCGGGTGAGGGAGCCGGGCTGGTTGAAGGGGATCTGGCGGCGCCCCTGGCGGAGCCGGTTCGTGAGCTCGCGGCGCTGCTCCTCGGTCATCGCGGAGGTGGTGACCTCGACGCGGGACAGGCCCGGCACGGTCGCGGTCGCCTCGGCGGTCTCGCGCTCGATCCGGTCCCGCATGGGGCAGCCCTCGATCGTGACGAGCACGTGCACGCGGGCGATGCCCTCGGCGTCCACGTCCACGGACCCGACCATGCCGAGCTCGGTGATGGGGCGATGGATCTCGGGGTCGATCACCCCGCTCAGCGCCTCGTGGATACGCTCCACGCGCTCGTCGGAGGGGGCCTCGGTCGCGCCCTGGGCGGGCGTCTCCGGTGTCGTCACTGGGGGTCCTGCTCCTTCCCGGTGCGGCGCTCGAGCGCCGCCTCGACCTCCTCGCGCAGGATCGCGCGGAGGCTCTGGTCGTCCAGCGCGGGCGCCTCGGGGCGGTCCGTCTCCGGTCCGGCCTCCTCGAGCTCCTGGAGGAGGTCGCGCAGCTCGCCGCGCACGAAGTCGCGCGTCGCGACGTCGTTGAGGGCGAGGCGCAGCGAGGCGATCTCGCGCGTGATGAAGTCGGTGGTGGCGTGGTTGCGCTCGTTGGACTGGCGGTCCTGCTCGGCCTGGACGCGGTCGCGGTCGTCCTGCCGGTTCTGCGCGAGCAGCAGCAGGGGAGCGGCGTAGGAGGCCTGCAGCGAGAGGATCAGGGTGAGCAGGGTGAAGTTCAGGGCGCGCGGGTCGAACTGCGCGGACTCCGGGGCGAGCGAGTTCCAGGTCAGCCACACCGCGCAGAAAAGGGTCATGCCCACCAGGAAGGCGGGCGTGCCCATCATGCGCGCGAAGCCCTCCGCACCGCGTCCGAAGGCGTCGCCGCGCAGCGGATTGCGCAGGCGGCCGCGACGACGGGGCGCCGGGTCGTCGAGAGGGTCGACGTTCTTCTCCGCCATCCTCAGCCCTCCTCACCGCTGTCGCGCGCGGTGGCCCGCGCGATCGCGGACAGATCGATCTGCCCGGTCGTCGCAGGGGGCTCGTCGTCCTGCTCGCGCCAGTCGTCGGGCAGCACGTGGTCGAGCACGTCGTCGACGGTGACCGCGCCGAGCAGGCGTCCGTCGTCGTCGACCACCGGGATGGAGACGAGGTTGTAGGTCGCCATCTCACGGGTCACGGTCGACAGCGGCACCGTCGGGGAGACGGCGACCCGGTCCTGGTCGATGATCTCGCCGACGGGACGGTCGGGCCGCTCCCGCAGCAGCTGCTGGAAGTGCACGATCCCGAGCAGGCGGCCGGTCGGGGTCTCGAGCGGGGAGCGGCACACGTGCACGGTCGAGGCGAGCGCGGCGTGGATCGCCTCGCGGCTGATCATCGCCAGGCAGTGCGCCACCGGCGTCTCGGGCGAGACGATCAGCGGCTCGGTCGTCATCATGCCGCCGGCGGTGTACTCGTCGTACGCCATCAGGCGGCGCACGTCCTCCGCCTCCTCGGGCTCCATCAGGTTCAGCAGCTGGGAGGCGACCTCATCGGGCAGCTCCTGGACGAGGTCCGCCGCGTCGTCGGGGTCCATCACGTCCAGCACGTCGGCGGCGCGCTTGGCGTCCAGGCCCGTGACGACCTCGACGCGGATGTCCTCGGGCAGCTCCTCGAGCACGTCGGCGAGCCGCTCGTCGGCCAGCTCCCCGGCCAGCTCTATCCGGCGCTTGGTCTCCAGCTCCTGGATGATCTCGGCGAGGTCGGCGGGGTTGAGGTCCTGGTAGGAGGCGGCGAGCAGGTGGGCGGACTGCTCCGCCTGCGTGCCGAACAGGCCCGTCACCTCGCGCAGGTCGACGGTGAGCGTCTCGCCGCGCGAGACCAGCCGGCCCAGCGACCCGCCCGAGCGGCGCCGGCGCACATGCAGGCGCGAGATCGTCCAGTCGCGGTGGCGGTCCTGGTCCAGGGCGATGTCCAGCACGGTCGCCTCGCCGGAACCGTCGGAGAGGGTCACCACCCGGTCCAGCAGGTCGCCGAGCACCAGCAGCTCGCCGGTCCGCTTCTCGAAGCGGCGCACGTTCAGCACCCCGGTGGAGATCACCTGGCCGGGGGAGATGGAGGTGACCCGGGTGATCGGCAGGAACACGCGCCGCTTCGCCGCGACCTCGACCACGAACCCGACGGCGCGGGCGCTGCTGCGGGTCTGCGGCACCACGACCACGTCGCGGACCGTCGCCACCGCGTCCCCGATCGGGTCGAAGACGGAGGTGCCGACGAGCCTCGCGGCGTAGAAGCGGGGCGGCGCGGAGGTGCTCACGAGCGCAGCTCGGCGATCCAGGCCTCGACGTCCTCGGCACGGCGGGGCGCTGCGGCGGAGAGGTTCTCGACCCCGTCCTGGGTGACGAGAACGTCGTCCTCGATGCGCACGCCGATCCCGCGCAGCTCCTCGGGGACCAGCAGGTCGTTCTCCTTGAAGTACAGGCCCGGCTCGATCGTGAACACCATCCCGGGCACCAGCTCCGCGTCGAGGTACATCTCGCGGCGGGCCTGGGCGCAGTCGTGCACATCCATGCCGAGGTGGTGACTGGTGCCGTGCGGCATCCAGCGCCGGTGCCACTGGCCCTCGGGGGCGAGGGACTCCTCGGCGGTGCCGGGCAGCAGACCCCACTCCTCGAGGCGGGCGGCGAGGACCTTCATCGCGGCGGTGTGCAGCTCGCGGAAGCGCAGCCCGGGGCGCGCGACCGCGAACGCTGCATCAGAGGCCTCAAGCACCGCGTCGTAGACCTTGCGCTGCACGGGCGAGAAGGTGCCCGAGACGGGGAGGGTGCGGGTGACGTCAGCGGTGTAGAGCGAGTCGATCTCGACACCCGCGTCGACGAGCACCAGCTCATCGGGCCGCACGGCGCCGTCGTTGCGGGTCCAGTGAAGGGTGCAGGCGTGGTCGCCGGCCGCGGCGATCGTGTCGTAGCCGACGCCGTTGCCGTCGGCGCGGGCGGTCGCCGCGAAGACGCCCTCGATGACCCGCTCGCCGCGAGGATGGCCGACGGCCTGGGGGAGGTTGCGGATGACGTCCTCGAAGCCGCGCAGCGTCGCCTCGACGGCCATACGCATCTGGCGCACCTCGTACTCGTCCTTGACCAGCCGGGCCTCGCTGGCCGCCTCGCGCAGGGCGGCGTTCTCGGCGGCAGCCTCCTCCCCGCCGGGCAGACCGTTCTGGGAGCGGATCTCCTGGACCATCGCCTCGATCGACGCGTCGACCTCGGGCACGACCGACAGCGACAGCTGGGCGCCGACGTCCTTGGCGAGGTGGTCGCGCAGCTCGTCGATGTGGCGCACCTCGATCCCGAGCCGCTGGGAGGCCTCGGTGAGGGTCGGGCGGCGGCCCACCCACATCTCGCCGTAGCGGGAGTCGGCGTAGAACTCGCTGGAGTCGAAGCCGGCGCGGGGCCGGAAGAAGTAGGTCGCGACCGAGACCGTCGGGTCCTCCGCCGACGGCTCGACGACGAGCACGCTGTCGGGCTCCTCGTCGGTGCCCAGCCCCGAGTAGTACGCGAAAGCCGTGTCGGGGCGGAAGGGGTAGTCGGTGTCGTTCGAGCGCACCTTCAGCACACCGGCGGGCAGCACCAGCCGCGTCCCCGGCAGGCGACGCACCAGCGCGTCACGACGCTCCGGCGTGAAGTCCGCGGACTCGCGCCGCTCGGCGTCCGGCACCGTCTCGTCCCAGCCGGAGGCGATGAACTCGCGGAACGCCGCGCTGTCGGGGCGCTGAGAGCGGGAGTCACCCCGGGAGGCGAGGTCCTTCATACGGCCTTCGCTGGAGGTGGCGTCGGTGCTGGTGTCGGTGTTCTCGGTGCTCACCCCACGATGTTCTCACGCCTCGGTCTACCCTGGGCGCATGAGTGAGCGGTCCTACTCCGGCGCGAGGCAGCGCATCGATCTCCACGGGCACAGCACGTGCTCGGACGGGACGACGTCGGTGCCGGACCTCTTCGCGCAAGCCCAGGCGGTCGGGCTGGACGTGCTGGCCCTGACCGACCACGACACCGTCGAGGGCTGGCCACAGCTGCCCGGCGCGGTCGCCGCCACCGGTGTCGCGGCCGTGCCAGGGATCGAGGTCTCCTCCGAGCACGGGCACCGCAGCGTGCACCTGCTGGCCCTGCTCGTCGACCCCTCCGAGGGCACGGCGCTGGCCGCCGAGATGGCGGAGGCGCGCTCCTCCCGCATCGAGCGGGCCCGGCGGATGGTCGAGCTGATCGGCCGCGACCACCCCGTCACCTGGGACGACGTGCTCGCTCAGGTGGCAGGGGAGGAGACGGTGATCGGCCGACCCCACATCGCCGACGCCCTCGTCG
The DNA here is from genome assembly GCF_001613775.1 of Brachybacterium sp. sponge. Lineage (NCBI taxonomy): Bacteria > Bacillati > Actinomycetota > Actinomycetes > Micrococcales > Dermabacteraceae > Brachybacterium > Brachybacterium sp. sponge. The sequence goes on from NZ_LRMP01000002.1 coordinate 797,316, forward strand.
CGGCCGGGGTGGTGCCCGACCGGTCGGCGGCGTTCGCGGAGATCCTGCGCGGCTCCGGCCCGTACTACGTGCCCTACTACGCGCCCTCCCCGCTCGAGGCGGTCGCCGCGATCCGGGAGGCCGGCGGCGTCTCCGTGATCGCACATCCCGGCTCGGTCACCCGCGACGACGACCTGCCGGTCGAGCTGCTCGAGGAGCTCGTGGAGGCAGGGCTCGACGGCGTGGAGGTGCATCACCGCGAGCACGACGACGCGGAGCGGGAGCGGTTGCAGAGCTTCGCCGACCGGCACGACCTGCTGGTCACCGGCGGCAGCGACTTCCACGGCACGGGCAAGCCGAACCTGCTCGCCGAGAACCTCACCGACCCGGCGGTGCTCGCGGAGATCGAGCGTCGCGCGACGAGCGGGACCCGCGTCATCAGGCCCTGAGCGGGCGCGCGGAGGATGCGGGCGGGCCCCGACACGAGGAACGTGTCGGGGCCCGTCTCGGCACTATCGGAGCGTCAGCTCTCGGAGCCGCCGTTCGACGACCCGCCGCGGCTGCGGCCGCGACCGCCGCGCGAGCGACGGCGACGGTTCGAGGAGCCGCCGGCGGACTCGGACGAGCCGCCCGTCTCCTCGGGACCGGTCGACGACGACTCGGCACCGGTGCTCTGCTCGGCGACGACCTCGCCGTTCACACGGCGGGTGCGGGAGCGCGAGCGGGTGCGGCGGGGCTTCTCGCCGTCCTGCTCATCGCGGGTGCGCCCGCTGCTCTCGGTGCCGGCCGTCTGCTCGCGGGGCTCCTCGTCCCGGTCCTTGCGCGGGCCTCCGGAGCGGCCCCCGCCGCGGCCACGGCCCTCGCCGCGACCGCCGTCGCGACCACCACGGCCCCCGCGACCGGAGTCACGACCGCCGCGCCCGCCCTCGCGCGGGGCGCGGCCGGACGAGTCGGGACCCCCGAGGTCCTCGATCTCCTCCGCGTCAAGGCCCTGGCGGGTGCGCTTGTCCTTGGGCAGCGTGCCCTTGGCGTCGGTGGGGATGTCGAGATCGGTGAAGAGATGGTCGGAGGTCGAGTAGGTCTCCACCGCCTCGGTCGACTCCAGCCCCAGCTGCCGGGCGATGAGAGCCCAGCGCGCCAGGTCCTCCCAGTCCACGAAGGTGATCGCGGTGCCCTTCTTGCCCGCGCGGCCGGTGCGGCCGGTGCGGTGGAGGTAGGTCTTGTCGTCGTCGGGGCAGTTCCAGTTCACGACGTGGGTGACGTCGGTGACGTCGATGCCGCGGGCAGCGACGTCGGTCGCGACCAGCACGTCGATCTTGCCGTTGCGGAAGGCGCGCAGGGCCTGCTCTCGGGCGCCCTGCCCGAGGTCGCCGTGCAGCGGAGCGGCGGCGAAGCCGCGGTCGGCGAGGTCGCCGGCCACGCGGTCGGCCTGGCGCTTGGTGCGCATGAAGATGATCGACAGGCCACGGCCGCGGGCCTGCAGCACGCGGGCCATCACCTCGATCTTGTCGAGCTGGTGGGCGCGGTAGACGACCTGCTTGATGTCCGCCTTGGTGCGGGACTCGTCGCCGGGGTCGTGGGCGCGGATGTGGGTGGGCTGCTTCATGAACCGCCGCGCCAGCGCCATGATCGGGCCGGGCATCGTGGCGGAGAACAGCATCGTCTGACGGTTGGCGGGCACCGCCTGGAGCAGCTTCTCGATGTCCTCGAGGAAGCCGAGGTCGAGCATCTCGTCGGCCTCGTCGAGCACCGCGGTGCGCACCTGGGAGAGATCGAGGTGCTTCTGGCGCATCAGGTCGATGAGACGGCCCGGCGTGCCGACGACCACCTCGACGCCCTTCTCGAGCGCCTCGATCTGCGGCTCGTAGGCGCGGCCGCCGTAGACGGTGAGGATGCGGATCGGACGCTTCGCCGAGGCGGTCTCGAGGTCGTGGGCGACCTGCACCGCGAGCTCACGGGTGGGCAGCACCACGAGGGCCTGCGGCTTGCCGATCGGGCGGTCGTCGGGGTTCGGCTCGCCGGGGGCGACGGAGCTCTGCAGCAGCGGGATGCCGAAGCCGAGGGTCTTGCCCGTGCCGGTCTTGGCCTGGCCGATGATGTCGCGGCCGCGGAGCGCGACCGGGAGGGTCAGCGCCTGGATCGGGAAGGGCGTGGTGATGCCCTTGGCGGCGAGGGCCTCGACGATGTCGGCGCGGACGTCGTAGTCGGCGAAGGTCTGCTGCGGGTCGGTGGTGCCGGAGCTCTGCTCGACGGCGGGGGAGGCCGACACGGCCTCATCGGTGTGCGGGATCGTTTCAGGCACCGTTCAACTCTCTGGTCATGGATGTGCACGGCCATGGTAGCCCTCGGACCCGAACCGAGGTCCGGAAGGTGACGAACGGGTCGAACCGCCCACACCGGCCGCTCGGGAAGGGCCCTCCGCAATCCTGGACAGGGGTGAGGAATCGTGATCGTTCCGTGATCGAGGTCTCTGTGCGTTAGCTGATCGTTGACTGCATCATGTGCTCAATCTCCGGCGTCGGAGGGGTGGAGCAGCGTGGGTGCTGCGAGTGGGCGAGGAGTTCCTGCGTTGGATGTCATTGACCGTCCTCGTGTGCGGCGGATGCTCACGCGCGCTGGGATGGGTCGGTTCACCGACCCCGACACCGGCGATGTCACCACGGGGGACTGGATCGCGTGGTCCCAGACCAACGACATCCTCGGCCGGGTCCGCACCGACCAGACCACGTTCGCCTCCGCCATCGCGACCACCGCCGGGATCCTTCCCGACGGCGGCACCACCGACGGGGAGATGACCGAACCGACCGGCGGGAACCCGCTGGACTTCGACCACCGCTACACCTACGACAAGTCCGGGAACCTCGCCAAGGTCGAGGACCTCACCGGCACCCCGGTCGAGGGCAGCGACGTCAGCCCCTACACGGTGCGGGACTACACCTTCACCACCAACGGCGCCCGCTCCACGGTGAAGGAGACGATCCGGGCCGACGGCACCCCCACCGGCACCGCCACCGCCGGCATCGACCAGACCCTGACCTACGACACCGCTGACCGGCTCACCGGCGGCTACGTCTACGACCCCCTCGGCCGGCAGACGACCCTCCCCGCAACCCACGCCCCGAACCCCACCGGTGGAGACGTGCAGCTGGGGTACTTCGACAACGACCTCCCCCAGAAGGTGGCTCGGGACGGCACCACCACGACCTTCACCCTGGACGTCGCCAAGCGGCGCCTGGTCCAGTCCAGCGACACTGGCGGGGAGGTGACGACCACGACCCGGCACTACACCGACTCCTCCGACAACCCCTCCTGGATCGAGACGACCAAGCCCGATGGGTCCACCGAGACCCTCCGCTACACCAGCTCCATCAGCGGAGACCTCGGCGCCAGCATCGCCACTGACGGCGGCGTCTCCCTCATGCTCCCCAACATCCACGACGACATCACCACCACCATCCCGATCCCCGCCGGCACCCCCGCCACCACGGCAGCAACCACCATCGCCGGCTGGTCCAGCTACACCGAATACGGCACCCCCATCGACCCCGCTCAGACAGAGACCGTCGGCACCAGTGCGGGCTATGGCTGGCTCGGCGCCAAGGAACGCTCCACGACAGCGGAGACAGCGAACCTCACCCTCATGGGCGTCCGGTTCTATAACCGAATCACGGGCGCCTTCACCAGCGTCGACCCGGTCCCCGGCGGGAACGCCACCTCGTACAACTACCCCACCGACCCCATCAATTCGTTCGACCTCGACGGAAAAAAGGGATGGTGGAAAAAGAACTGGCGCAAGGTCGCGAAGGGAGCGCTTGTCGTCGGCGGGATCGCCGGAGCAGTTGCTTGTGGAGTTTCGGTAGTCTGCGGGATGGCCGTAGGTGCCGCCGTCGGACTCGGCACGTACGCGGCAAAATATGCAGGCACAAAGAAATTCACGGTCAAGGGCGCAGTGACGGCAACTGCTCTCGGTGGTCTGCTCGGCGGAATCGGACTTTCCAAGTTTGTACGGAACGGGAATAACTTCATTAGGATTGGGAGAACTGCAAAAGGTGCCAATTGGCGAATCTCCGTAGGGAAGGCGCCGAAACACTACCAGAAAGCAGTTAAGGCAGGAAAGTCGCCCAGGGGTAGGCATAGTATCCACATGGACCGACACTGGGGAGGCTACACTAATGCTAAGACCATGAGGCAGAAAGTATGGTGGGATCGGAGGCCTAGGAAGTGACGCCAGAAGGAGTCTCCAACGTGAACAATAGCGAGCTTCGTCGGAATCGAGCGAGAGATTCGAGTATCGTAGATTATGCCACTTCATTTGCGCGGTCACGTAGCCTTGAAACTGCCGTCCAGATCGGCAGGGACTATGACAATCTCCGGCTAAGCACTCCTGGCAAGAAGGGGGTCGCGGAGCTCTTCGTTGGTCCCGGGTGGGTGACTCTCGCTCTTGGTGAGTACGAATATCACGAAGTGACTGACATGTACACACTCCAGGGTGCGGAAGATGATGACCGAGAATTGTTCGAGATCTTAGTCGTTGCGGCCCAGAATTGGCTGAATGGACAGTGGGAAGAGGTCGAGCTCAAGGGGTGCTTTGGGCGATGTGGAACAGGTGTTCGTATCAATTTCTTGGACGGCGAATATATAGAGCTCGCAAAAAAGGGGAGAAGGTTTCTAGCGGTCCAACATAAATGGTTCTGGGGTGAATGGGGGCGCCAATAGGCCACAATGCGTGGCGCACCAACGCGGTGCCGGAGTGCAGGCCATACTTGATTCAGCCACATTAGTTCAATACGGGACTGATGCCCGATCAGGTGTCAGCTTGACCTGACCTATGGCCTGGTTTCCACTCTCGATTGCTAGCTTCTGGCGGCGGTGAGTGCCCGCGGGGTGCGGGCGAGGTCGTAGTCGTGGGGTGTCGCGTACTCGAGAGAGGAGTGCCGGCGTCGGCGGTTGTCGAACACCTCGATGTACTCGAAGAACGCGTTTGCCAGCTCGATCCGGGTCTTCCACTTCTTCCGGTTCAGCAGCTCGATCTACATCGTGGACCAGAACGACTCCATCATCGCATTGTCCAGCCCGTCGCCGACGGTCCCGAACGACGGCAGCAGACCGGCGGAGCGGATCTTCTGAGTGAAGACCCAGGAGGTGAACTGGACTCCGTGATCCGCATGAACGATTCCTCCGGAACCTGGTTGACGTGCACGGATGGCCATGTCCAAGGCGTTCACGACCAGGGCGGAGTCCTGCTTGGAGTCGATGGCCCAACCGATGATCTTGCGGCTGCAGGCATCCAGCACTGCGGCGCAGTAGATCTTGCCTTCGCGTGAGGAGTGCTCGGTGATGTCCGTGACTCATAATAGCATTGGGAAATCAGGCGCATAGTAAGTTTACTCGCGTGGTAGTAAATAGGCGCGGCGGCTACACTCCTCGACGAAGCATCTGCAAGGGAAGCTTGACGCCCTGCTACGCAGACGGCATGACCGCGAGCGGGAGGCCGATGGAGCTCAAGCCCTGGAATCGACGTGCCATCCGCGCCGGATTCAAGCAGTTGGCGCGATACGAGAAGGCAACCGGACGGAAGGGTGGGCTATGGGTTTACTGGAAAGACGCCAACGGGATAATTCGCTTCAGGCAGATTGGATAAGTTGCTAAGTGAGATTTAATGCGCGCTCCGTGGATGCCGAACTATACTCGACTCTTCTTCAAAGCCTAAGTCCACTCGGATTTAAGCCGCTGCCCGGCGGAAGAAAGCTTTACTTGGATACGCAGGACCTTACAATTATTGCCGACATAGAGAAAGGTAGGCCGTCATCGGACGGAACTTACCGCGACGTGATCCTGGGCTATTTCAGGTACGGTGCCAGGCGGCCCGTAAGCCCAGCGTACGATTATAGTCAGGTCTACGCGCACGTTATGCGCGAGAGGAGCCTCGAGGGTCGCGAACTGTATAATGTTCGCGACACTTTCGAGCGAGAGCTGCTCGCGCGTGATATTAATGAATTGTCGGTACCGTTCGCCGCTAATCACTCCACCTGGAGTAGCATCTACCACGGCATTCTTGACGGCACAGTGCCGACCCTTCAGGCGACCTTCATTACGGCTAACCCGCCCGCGTTGGTACGAGACGCGGCCGAAGTGGCCTTAGCCTCCGGCAATAATGGGTGGCTTCGTGATTGCAGAGAGCGCCTCTGTACTTCTGACTGGGGAAGCGAACGTAATGAGGCTGCGGAGATGTTCCTTGCGGAATTACCTAGCGAAGTTGAATAATGAGAGCTCGGAATCCCTTGGGTGTGGATGCCGGAAGCCGAGTGCGTGAAGATCTTCTCGAGTATTGCCAAACACCTCCAAGGTAAAAAATCTGGCGTTTGCCAGCTGCTCTCCCTGCGCTACGCCCCAAAAATTCTGGCCGTCAATCCGTGAGTGCAGGATGTGCCTTTTTCTGCAATCGTTTTCCAGGGAGGGGTGATGACGCTTGCTCGGATTCGAGCAGTTCCCTCCCGTGACGCGCTTCCCAAAACTTGTCCGCGCGGTGTGTCGCCCACTCGGGCAGCAGTCCAGCATGCTTCGTTCGGATCTTGGAGGTGCGTTCCGGACGGAACATCACTGGTGCATCCCTGAAATGGTGCACTGTGTTTGCGGTCGGCCTGAATTATCGAGATCGCCGGACAGTGGTCCTAGTGGATGTGAGAGTGAGTGCATGAAGGAAGCCATGTTTTGGAACCTGGTGGACGAAGCGAGGACCGGGCGCGAGGTCGACTTGGAGGTTCTGCGCACTGCCTTGCGAGGCTTGTCGGACTCTGACCTAGAAGGCTTCGACAAGCAGTTGTGGGGAAAGGTCAAGAAGCTCAGCAGCCGAGCCGTGCGCAAGGCGTTAATGACCAACCCCGAGCTGTTCGACGGAGAGGGGTGGAGCGATGACGGATTCGAGTACGTGTGCGCGGGCATCGTCGCCCTTGGGGAGGAGGTCTACAGGTCGGTTCTGCGTGACCCGTCGGTGCTATCGGCTGGGACCTGGGAAGGGCGCGAGGAGCTCCAGTACCTGGCTGAGGAGGTGCTCGAGGAGCGGTACGGCGAAGATGAAGACTATCTCCAAGGGCCTCTGAGGTGGCAAGTGAGCGTGAGCTGCAAGAAGTACCCGGTCGTGCGATCGAAGCCGCTGGAGAAGGGCTTCCCGGTCGATACCTTCAGCTGGCTCCAGGTCGACGTCCAGGACACCAGTGAGATCCCGCAGCACGTCTATGAGCACCCCGGCGGCGAGGTCTTCGCCTATCCACCGCATAGCCTCGCGTACGACTACTTCGACGTTGCCTCACACGAGATCCAGGAAGCGTTACGCCCGCACATTGACTTCAGTAAGCTCCCCGATCTTTTGCTGTCTGTACTTGTCGCCGTGGGCGAGTCCGACACGCCGCCACACTGGCAGCTCATGCCGAACTGCTCCCAAGAGGAGCTCTACCTCGGAGTTGCCTCAAGCCTCTCCCGCGAGCGGGTTGCGATGCTATCCCCGAGTGAGATGCCAGCGCTCGCATATCGCCTCATCGTTGACTCGCTGGAGGTGTACTTCGACGGCCACCCTGCCGAGCGGCGCCACGTCTCCGAGCTCCGGCAACGGCTCCAATAGACACTCGGTCGTCGACTGGTGTCTTCCCGTTTGGGTATACCCCGGCGGGACAGCTAGCCGGGGCCGCAACGAGCGGTCCGTAGCGCTCTGGCCGAGCGGGTCATAAGCCTTCAGTGCGAGGCGAATAAAGGCGGCAAGCGTTGGGTGGAGCACCTGGCTCTTCGTGATTGATCTGGTAGGTGCACTCGCTGCACTCGTACGTGTCCGGCCGCTCAGGCAAATGTTCGCTCCAGTCGTGACCGCATGCCTCGCACTGTTCCCTTGGGCGTCGCGCGCGCCATCTTCTCAGCATGCTGGCAGTGTCCGATGGCAGTCTCCGCGTTGCAACCGACTGTTTGTGACACGCCACCTCGGAGGTCACGAGTAGACGCTCAGAGAACGCAGGAAGTTGCCATACTGGCGGGAGGATCAGCACAGAGGAGGCCGCGTGGTGGGGAGGCTCCTGCGCCGCTTCGGCGACATTCTGGGCTCCGTCGTCGCGGCAATCCTTCAGCTAGCCCTGACTATCGTCATCGGCCCGATCGTCCTGCTGCTCATCGGCACTGACGCCGCGCTCTCGATCGCGAGGCGCGAACCGAGGATCACGTTGCCCTCGTCGGGTGTTGACCTCGGGGCCGCCGATGACGGTCAGGTGGATCTGACTCGCGTGGCGGACGCTATTACATCTCGATGCAAGATCGAGGTCACCACCGTGCGGCCGGCGCCCGGTGAGATCGAGCTGTCCTCGGACATGACGGTCGGTCTGCCCGCCGCTATCGGGGTCATCGCTGACCTCGACGGCGAAGACTGCATCGAGGTGTCCATCGGCCTGTGGGGCGAACACGGCGTCGAAGGGCACGACGAGTGGCGCAGTGATGTCGCCGTCGCCTTGGTCGCTGCATACCTCGACTACGGCATCACGTGCCGAGTGGTCAAGGGGCACACCCTCGGGTTCTTGTGGCTCGATGATGCCGGGGTTTGGCGGTGCGTACGCCCGGAAGGCGAATCGACGTTCCATCAAACCCGGTTCCGCGATCTCCCTGGCAGGCCCGCGAGTACCACAGAAAGAGCGCAGTGGCTCGCTCTCATGCGGTCCTCGCCGTCCAACTAGTCGACGAACGCCAGCCCCGAGGCCCTCCGTGTGCGTGCGCTCATCGCCATTTCACAACCGACCGTTTATGGCTCGCGCCTGTCAGCGCACTTCATACGTCTTCCGGGAGACCGGTTGGGGAGTCTGGGTCGTACCCCCCGCGTATGAACCACCCTCCTGCCCTCTCGGCCAGCAACGGCGGCAGCCAGTTGATGGAGAGGGGTTCGCACCACGCCAGCACCTCGGGGAGCGTCAACCCGATCTGGGTCCACGACCGGTCGAGCTCTTCAGAGACCGCGTCGGGAGCGCTCGTCGGGGAGTAGATGTCGATGTCGAAGCCGCCATCAGGTGGTGGGCTCGCAGGTTCGCCGCGGAGGCGCTGGAGAAGGGTCCTTTCTGGGGTTCCTCCCCAGTGCGTCACGAGGACATCATGGCCCTGGGTGAAGCCAGAGGTAGCCCGTCCTGCGAAGGCTCTACATCCCGCATCGATTGCCCGCTGCGACGGCCCCCAGGGCCCATCTGGGTTCTCGGCCGTGAACTGAGCAAGTCTCTGCTCCTGCTCACGCAACCACTTCCTCGCTCTCATCCTCCGACGATAACCGTCTTCTGCGCTGCCCCAGAGGGGACCGTTTATGGCCCGACGGTCCGGCATCTCTCGCCCGACCGGCGGCCTGCCGCGGTATACCTTCCTTCTAGGCCCGTACCGACGTTCGGCGGTGAACCGCGAGGCCGCACCCACGATGAGACGCGCAGTGCATCGGGACGTGACGACTGAGATCGCTGAGATCAAGCGCAAAGCGCGAGTGGTGGCTGTGGTGGGAGTCCTCATAGGTGGCGTATTGCCTGGTCTACTCGGGATCGCTGCGATGTCCACTGCCGAGACCAACCCCTACCGTGCCGAGAAGTTCACAGCCATAGCGTGGCTCATCATGATCGTCGCCTGGCTGACCTTCGCGGCGTTCCTGCTCATGGTGGCACTGGGGGTCATCACCGTCGAAGAGGGAACGCCCTAACCGACCGTACGTGGCACGGGCTCTCGATCGCTGCTGGCTTGTGCGGACCACTGTCGCCCGCGAGCTCGCTGGGCACGCACCAAACAGGGGCACCCCAGCAAGACAGTTACTAAGCGGTCATTTACAGTTACCAATAGGCTCCCGAAGTGTACTTTTGCTACACATCCGTCGCACTAGGTATACCCAAACGCGACACCTCTTGCTCGGCCGTCGCCTGTGACTCCGTCCGCTAATTGGCGGGGTTCTTCGGTCGCTTCGTGGCGGTCTCACTGACGAGCGATGGCCAGCGGGGCCGGGTCGATCGGTCCCCGGGACGCTGTTCGGCACCAAGCGGTGGGCACTGCGCCAGCCAGGTTCGGGACCGTGCGGATCACAGGTAGCGGCAGATGGTCGTGGCGTCGCAGTTGGTCGGGTCGACCGTGGCGGCAGCGTCGCTGAGTTGGGCGACGGTGTGTCGCAGTGCCTGTAGGTCGGCGATTTGGCGGTCCAGGTCGTCCAGGCGGGTCTCGAGCAGATCTTGCACGTGCCGGCAGGGTGCGACCCCGGCGTCGCGGATGTCGAGGACCTCGCGGATTTGGGCCAGAGTGAACCCAGCGGTGCGGCTGCGGCGGATGAAGCCCAGGCGCGCCAGGGCTTCAGCGGCGTAGTCGCGGTAGCCGTTGGCGGTTCGGTCCGGTGCGGGCAGCAGCCCGGCTTCTTCGTAGAAGCGCAGCGTCTTGGTTGTGGTGCCGCTGGCCTCGGCCAGCTCACCGATCCGCACGGCGCCTCCTTGCTCGAACGGCTTCCACGTTCATCTTGACCTTTCCCTGCACTGGAAGGTCCATTCTGGTCACTGGAGACGTGCAACGCAAAGGAGATGTGCGATATGGGTGAGGACTACGACGTCGATTTGGCCGTGATCGGGTCAGGAGGCTCGGCCATGTCGGCGGCGATCGCGGCCAGCCAGGCCGGCAAGAGTGTGGTGTTGATCGAACGCGGCGTCCTCGGCGGCACGTGCGTGAACATCGGCTGTGTGCCGTCCAAGACGCTGCTGGCGGCCGCCGGAGCGCGGCACGCCGCGCTGACCAACCCCTTCGCAGGCGTCCCGACGTCAGCCGGACCGGTGGATCTGGGCGCCCTAGTGGCGCAGAAGGATGGCCTGATCGAGAGCCTGCGCGAGGCGAAGTACGCCGACGTAGCCGCCGCCTACGGCTTCGAGGTCCGCTCGGGCCAGGCCGCCTTCCTGAACAAGGACACCATGGCCGTCGACGGCGCGGTGCTGCGGGCCCGGGCCTACCTGATCGCCACCGGCTCCACCCCCGCCGTCCCGGACGTGGCCGGCCTTGAGTCCGTGGACTGGCTGACCTCGACCACGGCGATGGAGCTCACCGAGCTGCCCAAGTCCCTGGTCGTCATCGGTGGCGGCTATGTCGGGATGGAGCAGGCCCAGCTGTTCGCCCACCTCGGTGCCCGGGTGTCGGTGGTCGGGCGTCTGGCGCCCCACGCCGAGCCGGAGCTGGCCCAGGGGCTTCGGGAGGTTTTCGCCGACGATGGCATCACGGTGGTCGAGGAGCACGCGACCGCGGTGGCCACCGGCATCGGTCCTCATGGACAGGACGTCGTGGTGAGCACCGCCTCCGGCGCGCAGGTCCGCGGAGCACGGCTGTTGGTGGCCACCGGGCGCTTCGCGCGCACCGACGGCCTGGACCTGGCCGCTGCCGCGGTGGACGTGGACGAGCGGGGCTTCGTCGTGGTCGACGAGTCCCAGCGCACCTCCAACCCGCGCATCTACGCCGCCGGTGACGTCTCGGGGGCTCCTCAGTACGTCTACGTAGCCGCCGCCGGCGGTCGGGCCGCCGCGCTCAACGCACTTGCCGACGACGGTCGGGCCACGCCCGCACGCGTGGACTACACCGGTCTGCCTGCGGTCGTGTTCACCAGGCCCCAGCTGGCCTCGGCAGGGCTGACAGAGGACGAGGCCCTCGCCCGCGGGTACGTGTGCGACTGCCGGGTCCTGGGCCTATCCGACGTCCCTCGGGCGTTGGTCCAGCACGACACCAGGGGCGCGGTGAAGCTCGTAGTTGACGCCACGACCGGCAAGGTGCTGGGCGTGCACGCTCTGGCCGACGGCGCCGGGGAGATCATGCTGGCGGCCACCTACGCCATCAAGGCCGGCATGACCGTTGATGATCTGGCCGACACCTGGGCGCCGTACCTGACCATGGCGGAGAGTCTGCGCATCGTCGCCGGCCTCTTCCGCAACCAGATGCCGACGTCCTGCTGCGCCTGAGATCCCTCGTATCCACTGGCCCAATCCGAGGCCCGGGCCGGAGCGCCGGGGACGCCTGGTCCTCGGTACTGGTGCAGCAGTGCGCCTGTTCTGCATCGGGCACCCTTGCTGCTGGCCTTCGGTGTAGCCGGTCTCGGCGCGGTGTTTTCACCGGCACCGCCGCCGTGCTCACTATCGCCGCCATCGTCCTGGCAGTGACCGGAGCACGCCGCGCCGACCTCATCTCGCCGGTAGCTGTGGCGGCACGGAGGCTGAATCCTCGCTGTGTGGTTGGGCCGGTTCAGGGTGGCGTTGAGAAAACTCGCCGGTGGTGGTGGGGGCCTGACCCTTGTTCGTGGACACGCTGATTCCAGCATCTGCTGGGGAAGCGAGATCATGAACCATGGCCAGGAAGAACTACTCCGAAGAGTTTCGCCAGCAGGCGGTTGACCTGTACGAGTCGACACCGGGAGCGACGCTCCGCGGTATCGCGGAGGACCTCGGGATCGTCCGAGGCACGCTGCGACAGTGGCTCGAGACCCACGGGAGTGGGAAGAAGACCGCGGCTGACGGTGTGACTTCGTCTGCTGAATGGCGGGGTTCTTCGGTCGCTTCGTGGCGGGGTCAGGTGACACCGATGACCAGGGTGCTCTGTGCGGCTTCGATGACGTCGTTGGTGATGGTGTCGAGTTCGTTGATCTTCAGGACCCGCTGGATCTGGGGGAAGAGGCGTTCGAGGAGCCGGAAGTTGCCGCGGGTGATCCGTGCGATGGCTGCGATGGCTTGGGCGTCGGTGAAGTCGTCGGGGTCGAGGGTCTTGCCGAGGGATCGCCAGTGTCGCTCGAGGACGAACAGCAGTTCGTCTTGTCCCAGGGGCCGGTACTGGTGGGCGAAGCCGACTCGGCTGTAGAACTGGGGGTAGTGGCTGAACTGCTTCTCCAGGCCGGGCATGCCGATCAGGATCAGGGCGATGCCGTCGCGGTCGTAGCGATCGCGCAGCAGTTCCAGCGCGGCGGGACGCAGTCGTTCGGCCTCGTCGACGATGATCAGCTCCACGTAGTTCCTGCCGTGTCGCCATCCCCAGGCCTCGGGAGTGGCCGTGCCGGGAGGTACGAGGTGCTGCTCGATGCACATGTTGGTGCGGGTGATGGCTTGGGTCAGCTCGTCCTTCAGGGTCCGCGGGGTGGTCAGCACGCTGGGGGTGTAGAGCACGGTGCGGCTCCGGTTCAAGGCGGCGTAGATCTTGGCGTCGTTGTCGGAGCGCGGCCCCCAGTAGGTCAGCAGGTCATGAGCCTTCTCGTAGTGTGCGTAGCGGCGTGCGGAGAGTGTCTTTCCTACGCCGGCTGATCCGAAGCACAAACCGATGGTGTGCCCGCGGCGCACGGCGTCGGCGAACTCGGTGAAGCGGCGGTGCTCCTTGGTGACGATGAAGCGCTGGCTTACCTGAGGTCCTCCTTGTAGATCTTCAACGCCGACCTCGGCGCCGGAGCCGGTGCTTCGGTGATCCGTGGCGTCTCGGTAGGTGCGGCCACGAGGGCGATGCGTTCGTTGATGCCGGCTCGCAGCGCCCGGCGGCGGGCGTTGCGCGCGGCCTGGATCTCCTTGAGGCTGACCTTCTGGTCGTGGTGCTCTTGGTTGACGGCCTTGCAGACGAATTCGTCGTGATCGAAGACGCGGATCTCGGTGATGTCGCGGGGGTCGTAGCGGATCACGACCGAGCGTCCGACGTAGCCGGCCAGAGTTGGCGAGACGTAGCGCAGGCCCTGGAAGCGGATGCCATCGCGGCGCACGACGCGGGTCTTGGCGACGGTTAACAGCAGTCTGTCGAGGTCTTCCAGGCTCTCGGGCATTCGGGGCAGCCAGCCATCGGCGATCCACGCGCTGCGCGGGGAGGTTCCGAGCTCGCTGTGCGTGCGGTCGTTGTAGGTGGCCACGAACGCCTCCAAGGCGCTATCGAGGTCGGCCAGGGACAGTTTCGGTGTCGGCCAGGGGTCCCCTTCGGTGATGAGTCCGGGCAGGGTGGCGAGTAGCTCGGTGTTGATGGTGCCGAAGAACCGCTCGATCTTGCCCCGTCCCTGGGGTCGGGCGACGGTGGAGTGGATCAGTCGGATATGGAGGTCGACGGCGGTGTGGGCGAGCTGGTCACTGGTGAAGTCGCTGCCGTGGTCGACGTAGAGCACGTCGGGCAGGCCGCACATCGGCCAGGCCGGGTCAGTCTTGTGCCAGATCGCTTGGCGCAGCGCCAGGGCGGTGTTCATCGCCGACGGTGCGCCCAGGAAGACTGTGTAGCCGCAGACCGCCCGGGAGCAGTCGTCGAGGATCGTTGTCAGCCATGGCCGTGCGGACTTGCCGTCGGTGCCCACCACCAGGATGTCGAGCATGGTGTGATCGGATTGCCACATCGCGTTGGGCAGCTCTGCTTGCCGGCGTAGCACCAGCTCGTGCTTGTCGCGGTAGGACGCTGCGCCCTCCAGGGCGAGGGTGACCATGCCGGGATCCAGGGTCCGCACGATGTCCCACACCACCGAGTAGGAGGGGACCGGCCACCTCCGGGCGGCGCAGATGCCCGTGACTTTGCGATGGATCGTGGCGATGGCCGGCCGCGGCTTGCTCAGTGCCAGGCCCTCGATCAGGTCAACGAGGTCGGGCGGAAGGCGGCGGGCCCCGGCGTCCGCCCGTGAGGCTGTCTCCAGTCCGGCGTAGCCGTCAGCGCGGTAGCGGGCGTGCCAGCGCTCCAGGGTCCGCAGCCCTACATCGGTCTCGCGAGCTAAGCGCGCAAGGGGCACCTGGTCCTCGACGTGGAGCCTGAGGATTCGCCACCACGCTCGAGCGTCCACGACGCACCTACTGCACGACGTTCTCGCGCCCGCGCTCGGCGCGCTGAAGGGCGCGGTAGACCGTGGAGCGGCCCACGCTGAACAGCTCGGCCAGCTCGCCCACGGTGTGCTCGTCGGCAGCATGTAGCTGGACGAGGTGAGCTTCTTGCCGGGGGGTGAGTTTCGGTGACTTCCCGCGCAGCCGGCCCTTGGCCTTGGCGACCTTCATCCCCTCGCGGGTGCGGGCACGGATGAGGTCGGCTTCGAACTCGGCGACCATCGCCAGCACGTTGAACAACAGTTTCCCCATCGGGTCGGTCGGGTCGTACACCGATCCGGCGATGCTCAGCTTCACTTCCCGCGCCGCGAGGTCGTCGGCGATCTGGTGGGCATCACGGACTGAACGCGCCAGCCGATCGAGCTTGGTGACCACGAACGTATCGCCGTCCCGACAGGCAGCCAGCGCCTGCCGCAGGCCCTCACGGTCGGCGTTGCGGCCCGTGAGCCCGTGATCGACGTAGATGCGCTTGGGATCGACGCCGAACGCCGCGAGTCCGTCACGCTGCGCGGTCAGGTCCTGCTCGTCGGTGGAGACTCGGGCATAGCCGACCTTCAAGGGGGACATGCTCCCCAGTGTGTCATATAGCCTCCCTTCACCGGACAGTTCACCGGACGGGTCTTACGGGACAGCCCGCCAGGCGTGCCGTCGTTCCTCTCGATAAGTAGCGGTGGTGTCCGGTGAGGGTTCCCCTTACGGGCATGCGATCTGGGCTGACGCCTGTGACCGAGTGTTCAGTGCGCGCTGTATAGTTCAGTCCATGCTGACTATTGCTTCGCGTCTCGACGTGATGAACCGCCTGGGTCGTGCACTGGCCGACCCCACTCGATCCCGGATCATCTTGACCCTGCTCGACCATCCCGCTTACCCGGCGGAACTGGCCCGAGATCTGGACCTGACACGCCCGAACGTGTCCAACCACCTGGCATGCCTGCGCGATTGCGGGATCGTCGTCTCCGAGCCCGAGGGTCGTCGGACACGATATGAGATCGCCGATTCGCACCTGGCGCAGGCGCTGACGGCACTGGTCGATGCCACCCTGGCAGTGGACGAAGACGCCCCGTGCATCGATCCCGCCTGCTCGCTTCCCGGATGCGACGCAGCTGGGGAGGGCGCATGATCCTCACCTCGGTCTTGCAGGCGATGGGCCTGTTCGCAGCGACCAACATCGACGACATCATCGTGCTCTCCCTCTTCTTCGCGCGAGGGGCAGGCCAGCGCGGCACTACCGCCCGCATTCTGGCCGGCCAGTACCTCGGATTCGCCGGCATCCTCGGTGCCGCGGTCCTGGTGACCATCGGCGCCGGAGCATTCCTGCCCTCGGCAGCCATCCCGTACTTCGGTCTCATCCCTCTGGGCCTCGGCCTCTGGGCCGCATGGCAGGCCTGGCGCGGAGACGATGACGACGATGACGACGAGGCCAAGGTTGCCGGCAAGAAGGTCGGCGTGTGGACCGTCGCAGGCGTCACCCTTGCCAACGGCGGCGACAACATCGGCGTCTACACCCCTGTCTTCCTCAGCGTGGAACCTCTCGCAGCAGTCGCCTACTGCATCGTCTTCCTCGCGCTCGTCGCGGTCCTGGTGGCCCTGGCAAAGTTCGTCGCCACCCGCCCCCCGATCGCCGAAGTGCTCGAACGCTGGGAGCACATCCTCTTCCCCATCGTTCTCATCGGCCTCGGCATCGTGATCCTCGTCAGCGGCGGAGCCTTCGGACTCTGACGTAGCGGCAGCGATCCAAACGGCCCCGACCGGGCGCACCCCTCTCGGTTCAGACCGCGACACCTACCTGCAGCCAGTCCTGCGTGATCGCGGCAACAAGACCGCCACGGAGCGCTGCAAAAACCCCGCCACCAAGCGAACGAAGCCACACGTCGCCCCTGTTCCACAAGGTCCAACTCTGTGTTTTGGAACATGACTCAGCTAGGGTCTTAGATGTGAGTGGCACACATCGGACGGGACTGAAGCGCGATCATGTGTCAGCTGGGGTTAGGTCGCCAGGCTGACGGTCGGGTCTATCGTGGTCTCGTACTCGATGGGGGTCAAACAGCCCAGGCGAGCCTGCCGGCGACGACGGTGGTAGGTCCGCTCGCGCATCACCTCGCCTGCTGCTGCGGCTTCGCTGGCGAGGAACCGGTAGCCGATCTCGGGATCGCTGCGGTCGGCGTCGAACAGCACGTTCGCCCGGTATGCCTCGACGAGCTCAGCCTGGGTGACCTGCTGTTTGATCTAACGGTAATAGGGCTGGCGGGAGAGCTTCAGGGCTTGCAAAGACACCGCGACAGGGATTCCGTAGTCGGCGAGTTCGCTCACGAGCGGGTAGAGGATATTCCCGGCAGGTTCGCCTGGGAGAGGTAGGCGGCAGCGCGGCGCAGGACCTCGTTCTCCTGCTCCAGCAGCCGGTTCCGGCGACGCAGATCCCGCAGCTCGGAGGACTCCTCGCGGGTCTTTCCGGGACGGGCACCGTCCTCGACGTCGGCCTGACGCATCCAGTTCGTAGGGTGCGACTCGGAGATCCCGAAATCGTTCGCAATCACGGCGAGCTTCTGGCCAGGTTCGCGTTTCCTCGCGACGCGGACGACGTCGTCATGGAGCTCCTGAGGATACGGAGCGGGCATGATGCACATCCTTCCTTGCAACGCTTTCCAGCGCCACAGATCATGTGACACCTACCCGCGCATTAGTCCCTGACCAACTACATCTAGGTCGTGTCGCGTCGTCGGTCCGGTTCCTACCCCTCGCCGCCGTCGCTCGCGCCCGGCGCGGGGCTCACCGGGTCGGTGGGCGTGACGCGGTCCTCGTCCGGCAGGCCCTCGCCGGGGGCGACCTCCTGCTCCGGCGGGACGGTGCCCTCCGGGGTCTCGGCGCCCTCGGGCACCTCGAGCTCGGCGTCCTCCTGCGGCATCTGGGAGCGGTGGATCGAGACGGAGACCAGGCCCAGCCCACCCATCGTGATGTCGTCGTAGGCGACGAGGCGTCCGGTCTCCCGGTCGAAGTAGAGCATCCGGGCGGTGAGGTCCAGCGGGTCATCGCCCTGCAGCACCGGGGCGACGCCTCCGGAGGCGAGGGCGCCGCCGGTGGAGCCGACCGTCAGCCAGTCGGTGCCGGAGCCCTCCCGGTCCAGCTCGACGTCCGAGGTGTGCATGTGGCCGGAGAGCACCAGCGGGGCGCGGCCCAGGAGTCCGTCGGGCTGGGTCGGATCGTGCAGCAGCGCCAGGTCGACGGGGTCCTCGGGATGGGCCTCGTCGTACGCCTCGATCGTGTCGCCGAGCTGGAAGGCGCTCGCGGCGACCGCGTCCTTGCCCTCCTGCCAGCCGCTGCCGATGTCGGAGTCGTCGTCGGCCGCGAAGCGGGGATCGCCGATCCCGGCGATCGTCAGGCCCGCCACCTCGACCACCTCGTTGTCGACCACGGTGGCGTTCGGCTGCTCCTCGATGGTGGCTGCGGCCGCGGCGCCGTCGTGGTTGCCGCTGATGTACACGTAGGGGACGTCCAGCGTGCCGATCCGGCGCAGCAGCTCGTTCTCGACCGGGGTGCCCCAGGAGACGATGTCGCCGGTGTCGATCACGGCGTCGATCGCGAACTGCGTGTGCAGCTGCTCGATCACGTCGTAGGCCTGCGGGTTGTCGTGGATGTCGGAGACGTGCAGCACCGTGACCAGGTTCTCCTGGTCCAGGCCCACGGGCAGGCTGTCCGCCGCGATGTACAGCGCCGAGACCTGCCCCACGAACTCCGCGAGCGTGTCGCGATAGCTCGCGTAGTCCTGTGCGGTCGCCTCGCCGAGGTCCGCGATGTACGCGGCCTGGGAGAGCAGCCCCTCGAAGCGGGGCTGGGTCAGGGCCGCGGGGGAGAAGGTCACCGCGGTCGCGCCGACGGAGACGCCGACCAGCGCGACGGCGCTGCCGCCCGCGACCAGCGAGCGGCGCACCCGGCGGAAGGTGAGGCCGACGGCGAGGCCAGCGCCGACGGCGGCGAACAGGGCGTTCATCGCGGCGTTCCGGGCGGCCGCCGCGGTGATCTGCTCCGGGGCGGTGCTCTGCAGCTCGGCGAAGCCGGTGTCGGAGTAGAAGAGCGCCTCGGCCTTCTCGACGTCGACGCCCTTGACCCGGGCCTCGATCGACACCGGCGCGGTGTGGGTGTCGAAGGAGACCTCGCCGATCGGCGGCAGCAGCAGCACCGTGTCCGAGGAGAGGGAGGGGCGCACGTGCACCGAGGCGGTCAGCGGGCCGACCTCGACCTTCGAGTCCGGCACCAGCAGCAGCCCGAGGATCGCACCGAGCACCGCGACCACGGCGGTGGCGGTCACCTGCAGCGCCCGGGCACGGCGACGGCGCCGACGGCGGGCTCTCGCCTCGTCCGTCGGCGCCGACTGCGCGGGGTGCTCGTCCTCGCGGTCTTGCGCGGACCCGTCGGTCCCGGTGGGGCCGGCGTCGTCCGGGGACCCGGTCCCTCCCGCTGCTGCCGTTCCCGCGGCGTCGTCCGCGGGGGTCGGCTCCTCGGGGGTGGTCAAGTCCTCAGCCGAGGAAGCCGACGCGGCGGGGCTCCTCGGTGGAGACCTCGGCGTAGGCGAGCTTCGCACCGGGGATCAGGACCTTCTTGCCCTTGTCGTCCACCAGGGTGACCGGGCTGCCGTCGGCGACCGCGGCGCCCAGGCGCTCGAGCACCGCCTCGGCGTTCTCGTCGGACTCGATCACGAGCTCGCGGGGGGAGTGCTGGATGCCGATGCGGATCTCCATGACCTGACCTTCCCTCCGCTCACGGGCGGAGACGGGAGTGCTGTTCACGGCGAGTCTACGTGGACCCTCGGGCGCTCCGGCGCGCGTACGCCGCGGGCGGAACCGCGTCCCGTCCGCCAGGGGCGAGCCCGTGCTCAGGAGCGGGAGGCGCCCTGCTCGGGTGCCGGGTCGTCGGCGTCCGCCCGCCCGGCGCCGGTCTGCTCCACCGGCGTGAAGCCCGTCAGGCCGTTGACCACCACGACGGTCACGGTGCTGAGGATCTCGTCGCGCTCCTCGTCGTCGGCGGCGTCGTGGAGCTGCTGGGCGGTGGTCTGGGCGATGCCGATAAGGCCCCGGCCGAGGATCCTCGCCTGGCCGGTGCTCAGCGCGCGATAGGAGGTCAGCACCCCCGCCAGCTCGATCGACATCTCGTCGAGGATCCGGGTGACCCGCTCCTTGACCTCGTCCGAGACGATCTCGTGACCGGTGAACAGGCGCAGCGAGTTCTTCAGCGCCATGAGCTCGTAGAAGCGGCGCATGCCGAGCCGGACCCGGTCCTCGGCGTCGCCGCCGCGCCCGGCCATGTCGCGGACCTCGACGAGCATCGCCTCGCCGATCACGTCGAGGACCTCGACGTAGAGGGCCTCCTTCGAGCGGAAGTGCTGGTAGAGGACGGGCTTGGTGACCCCGGCGGCAGTGGCGATGTGGTCCATCGAAGTGGCCTGGTAGCCCTTCTCGGTGAACACCTCGGTGGCCAGTCGCAGCAGCTGCGAGCGACGCTGCTCGCGGGGCATCCGGGAGGTGGTGGGCGAGGACATGAGGTCAACCTCCGGAATCCGACATTAGGGACATCGGGTGATCCCGCACACTGTACCGCCGTCGGAGTCCTGTGCGGAGCATCCCGGACGTCAGGGCCATGGGGTCCAATGGTCCCATGCGACGCACCGGCACCATCACGAGGGAGGGCATCCGCCTGCTCGGACCCGATCTCGAGGCGCTGCCCGCGCTGCTGCCCGCCGCGCAGCTGGACCCGGGCCAGCGCCGCGCCCTGGACGCCGTCGCCGCCGGCCACCACGTGATCGTCCACGGCGGGCCCGGCAGCGGCCGCACCGCCCTCGCGCTCGCCGCGGCCGACGCCACCGGGGAGGACGCCCTGCTGCTGGCGCCGCGCCGCCTCGCCGCCGGGCGCCTGCGCGACGCGCTCGCCGTCCACGGACAGGGCGCCGCCCGCGCCATGACCCCGCCCGCCCTCGCCCATGCGATCGCCCGCGCCGACGCGCTGCGCCGAGGGCTGGGCGAGCCGACCCTGGTCACCGGCGCCGAGCAGGATGCCCTGCTCGCCGAGCTGATCGCCGAGCGCCCCGCCTGGCACCTGGACGTCGACCCCGGCGCACGCACCCTGCCCGGCTTCCGCACCGAGCTGCGCGACCTGATCACCCGCGCCGGGGAGCTCGGCCTCGGCCCCGCCGCGCTCGAGGAGCTCGGCCGCGAGCACGGCCGCCCCGCCTGGCGCGACGCCGCCGCGCTGCTGCGCGACTACCTCGGGGTGCTCGACCTCGAGGCCTCCGCCGCGCTCGACGCCGGCCTCCGCCTCGACTCCGGTGCGCTGGTGCGCCGCGCCGCCGTGCTCCTGGCGGACCCGACCCTCCCCGCGCCCTTCCGCACCGTGGTGGTCGACGACGCGCAGGACCTCACCGCCGCCGGCATCGACCTCGTCGTCGCGCTCGCCGCGGCCGGGGCGAAGGTGCTGGTGACCAGCTGCCCCGACGCGGCGGTGGACACCTTCCGCGGCGCCCTGCCCGATGCCGCCGCCCGGCTGCGCGAGGCCCTGCCCGGCGCGCCGCTCGAGATCACGCTGGACGGCGCGCACGGCGGCGAGGAGGGGCTCGTCGCCGTGGTCGACGCGCTGCGGGGCAGGCTCCCGCTCGCGGGCGCCCCGGCCGCGTCCCGTCGGCCCCGCGCCGAGCGACCGGGAGGACTCGTGGCGCTGCGCGCCGCGGACCCGATGGACGAGGCGCGCCTGATCGGCTCCGCCCTGCGCGACCTCCACCACCGCGAGGGCGTCGACTACGACGACATGGCCGTGGTGTGCCGCTCCGGCGCGGCCGTCGCCGGTGTCGCCGATCTGCTCTCCCGCACCGGCCTGCCCGTGCGGGTCCCGCGCCGCCCCCAGCCGCTGCGCGACGTCGCCGTGGTCGACGACCTGCTCACGATCCTCGAGCTCGGCCTCGCCCCGGCCGGCACCCCGCTCGAGGCCCGCACCGCGACCGCGCTGCTGCGCGGCCCCTTCGGCGACGCCGACGACCTGCGCCTGCGCCGGATCCGCCGCCTGCTGCTGGCCGCCCATCGCGCGGAGGAGGCGAGCGCGGCAGGGGAAGGTTCGTCGGGATCGGGAGCGTCGGAGGAGAGCGACCCCGAGGCGCCCGCGTCGGCCGAGCACCGCCCGAAGGACAGCACGGAAGATGCCCCCGCCCCGCCGGTCAGGAGCGAGGAGCTGCTCGCCCGCGCTCTGGTCGAGGACGAGGTGCCGGGCCTTCCCGCCGCGGACGCCCGCGACCGCGCCGCCGCCCCCGTGCACCGCTTGCGCGACATGATCCGCGCCGTCCGGGAGCACCGCGACGACGGCGCCGAACAGGTGCTCTGGCACGCCTGGGAGGCCTCCGGCCTCGCCGGCGGCTGGCGCCGCGCCGCCCTCGGCGACGCCGGCGACGTGGACGGCGCCCGCGCCCGGATGGCCGCGGCGAGGCTGGACGCGCTGCTGGAGCTGTTCGCCGCCGCCGAGCGCCTCACCGAGCGCCGCCCCGGCGCCGGAGCCCTCGACCTCGTCGAGCAGATCCGCGCCCAGGCCGTCGTCGAGGACACGCTCGCCCCGGCCGCCGCCGCCCGCGGCCGGATCGACGTGCTCACCCCCGCCCAGCTCGCAGGCGAGCACCGCGACACCGTCGTCCTCGCCCGCCTCCAGGAGGGCGCCTGGCCGGACCTGCGCCTGCGCTCGACCCTCTTCGGCGCCGCGGACCTCTCCCTGCTCGCCGGACCCCGCGCCGCCGACCCCGCCCCGGGCCCCGAGGCGCTGCGCGCCCTGCAGCGCGAGCAGGTCCTCGCCGATGAGCTGCGCCTGGCCGTCAGCGCCCTCGCCCGCGCCCGCACCCGCGTGCTGCTCACCGCGATCGAGGGCGAGCAGGAGGAGCCCTCCGCCCTCTTCGACGTGCTCGAGGACGCGGCGGGGGAGCCCTGGATCGACCCCGAGGTGCTGCGCCGCGACCCCGGCCCCGCCCCCGACGCGCGCCGCCTCGTCGCCGCGCTGCGCCGCCGCCTGCACGAGGAGGACCCCGTCCGCTCCCGCGACGCGGCCCTCGCCCTGGAGGCCCTGGGCCGCGCCGGCGCCCCCGGCACCGACCCCGGCCGCTGGTACCACCAGCAGCCCAGCTCCACCGCGCCGCTGCACGGCCCGGACGACCCGATCACCCTCTCGCCCTCCGCGCTCGAGCGCGCCGTGGACTGCCCCCAGTCCTGGCTGATGGAGCGCGCCGGCGGCACCCGCGCGGGCGGCCCCGCCCAGCTGCTCGGCACCGCGATCCACCACCTCGCCCAGATCCACCCCCGCGGCGAGGTCGACCTCCTGGACGAGCTGCACACCCTGCTGCGCGGCATGCCCGGCACCGACACCTGGTCCGGCCGCCGCCGCGTGCGCCACGCCGAGGACGCCGCCCGTCTGCTCACCGAGCACCTCCGCGTCGCCGGCGAGCCCCTCGCCGTCGAGGCGCCCTTCGAGGTGGCGCTGGACCGCGTCCGCCTGCGCGGCAGCATCGACCGGATCGAGGGCGATGCGACCGGTCTGCGGGTCGTGGATCTCAAGACCGGCCGCACCGCGAAGTCCGCCGCGAAGGCCGAGGAGGACCTGCAGCTGGCCGCCTACCAGGCCGCCGTGCGCGAGGGGGCGCTCGCCGAGCAGCTCGGCGAGGACGCCCCCGAGCAGCTCAACGGCGCCCAGCTCGTCTACGTCGGCACCGGCGGGAAGAAGGCCGCGGTGCGCACCCAGACCGCGCTGTCCCGCGCCGAGCACCCGCAGTGGTTCGACGAGCTGGTACGCGACGTGGCCCGCGAGGTCTCCGGCGAGCACGTCACCGCGCGTCGCAACGCGCACTGCGACCACTGCGCGGTGCGCTCCAGCTGCCCGCTCCAGCCCGAAGGAGAGCAGCTGTGACCACCGACTCCGTCCATGTCTCCGCCCCCGGAGCTCATGCCGCCCGGTACTCCGCCGCGCAGCTCGCGGCCCTGCTCGAGCAGCCTCCGCCCACCGCCGATCAGACCTCCGTCATCGAGGCGCCGCTCGCGCCGATGCTGGTGGTTGCCGGAGCCGGCTCCGGCAAGACCGAGACCATGGCCTCCCGCGTGGTGTGGCTGATCGCCAACGGCATCGTCGAGCCGCGCCAGGTGCTGGGCCTGACCTTCACCCGCAAGGCCGCCCACGAGCTCGGCGAGCGGATCGGCGCCCGCCTCGCCACCCTCGCCGCGGCCCTCCGCGGCGCCGGGGAGGAGCTGCCGCCCGGCCTGGAGCGCGGCGGCGACGAGCTCGTCGGCCAGCGCCCCCTGGTCCACACCTACAACGGCTTCGCCCTGGACCTGGTGCGCGAGCACGCCCTCGCCGTCGGCATCGACCCGGACCTGACCATGATGTCCGCCTCCGCCTCCTGGCAGCTCGCCCACGAGATCGTCGAGGGCTGGGACGACTCCCTGGACCTCGAGGCCTCCCCGGCCACGCTCACCGCCGCCCTGCTCTCGCTGAGCTCCTCGCTCGCCGACCATCTCATCACCCCCGAGCAGCTCGAGGCGCATCTGCGCGAGATCCGCGACCATCTCTCCCAGATCCCGCTGCAGGTCGAGGGCAGGCGACGCACCACCCCGAAGGACGTCGCGAAGGTGATCGACCAGCTCGAACAGCGTCTGGCCCTGATCCCGCTGCTGCGCCGCTTCGCCGAGATCCGCACCGCCGACTCCGCGCTGGACTTCTCCGACCAGGTCTCCCTCGCCGCCCGCATCGCCCGCCAGGTCCCCGCCGCCGCGACCCTCGCCCGTCGCATGCACCGCGTGGTGCTGCTGGACGAGTTCCAGGACACCTCCGTCGCCCAGCTGCGCATGCTCACCGACCTCTTCGGCCCCGGGCATGCCGCCTGCGCCGTCGGCGACCCGCAGCAGGCGATCTACGGCTGGCGCGGCGCCTCGGCCGCCTCCCTCGCCGGCTTCGCCGACGCCTTCGCGACCGAGGCGCAGCCGGTCCTCCAGCGCACCCTGTCCACCTCCTGGCGCAACGACGAGGCCGTGCTCGCCGTCGCCAACCGCGTCGCCGCCCCGCTGCGCGCCGCCGGCGCCGGGATCGAGATCCCCGAGCTGCACCCCCGCCCCGGCGCGGGGGAGGGGGCCTGCGAGATCCTCGAGGCGGCCGACGAGCGGGCCGAGGCGAGGGCGATCGCGGACTGGATCCTCGCCCGTCGCGCCGAGGACGGACGCGACGCCGGGGACGGCGCCGGCCCCGCCGATGCCCCGCCCGCCTCCGCCGCGGTGCTCGTGCGCGCCCGCCGCCAGATCCCTGCCCTCGTCGCCGGGCTCGAGGAGAGGGGCCTGCCCGCCCAGGTCGTCGGCCTCGGCGGTCTGCTGCACCGCCCCGAGGTCGCCGACGTGCGGGCCCTGCTCGAATGCGCCCACGACCCCGGCCGCGGCGACGCCCTGATGCGCCTGCTCACCGGGCCGAGGATCCGGCTCGGTGCCCGCGATCTTGCCGTCCTCGGCCGCTGGCGGGACCGGATGGGCTCCCGCCGACGGGTCGGCGCGGGCGAGGGAGGTGCCGTCGGCGCCCGGGACGAGGCCGAGGAGGTCTCCCTCGTCGACGCGCTCGACGACCTGCCGCCGGCGGACTGGACCGACCCCTCGGGCCGCGCCCTCACCCCCGTCGGCCGGGAGCGGCTGCTGCACCTCCAGCAGATGCTGCGCGAGGTGCGGCGCCTGCTCCCGCTGCCCCTGCCGGACCTGGTCACCGCCGCGATCCGGGTGCTCGAGGTGGACCTCGCGCTGCTGGAGACCGCCCCGGGCACCGGTGCGCTCGCCGACCTCGAGGCGTTCCGCGACCACGCCGCCTCCTTCGAGCGCACCGCCCGCCGCGGCGGCCTCGGCGCCTATCTCGACCTGCTCGAGATCAGCGAGGACGAGGAGGCCGGACTCTCCGTCACCGCCGCACCCGAGCAGGCCCACGACCCCGCCGCCGTGACCATCGTGACCATGCACTCCGCCAAGGGCCTGGAGTGGGACCTGGTCGCCGTCGCCGGGCTCACCGAGGGCTCCGTCCCCTCCTACGACCTGCGCCGCGCCAAGGCCGACGAGACCGGGCGGGTGCGTGTGCCCGGTGACGGCTGGCTCGGCAAGCTCGCCGGAGCCTCCGTCCCCACCGCCCTGCGCGGCGATGCGGACACGCTGCCTGAGCTCGCCTGGGCCGAGGCCGACATCCAGGTCGACGCCGAGGGGATCATCCAGGAGTACCGCTTCGCGCAGGGCGAGGAGGCGCTGGCCGAGGACCGGCGCCTGATGTACGTCGCCGTCACCCGCGCCAAGCGTCGTTTGCTGCTGACCTCCGCCGCCTGGCGCGAGGGGCTGCGCACCCCGCGCCCCCGCTCCCGCTATCTCACCGAGGCGGCGCCGCTGGTGCCCGAGGCGTTCCGCTCCGCGCAGGAGGTGCCGGAGGAGAACCCGCTGGAGTCCGAGCGGCCCACCGCCACCTGGCCGCCCGCCCCGGGCGAGGCCGAGCAGGCCCGCACCCGCGCCGCCGCCCGCCTCGCCGAGGTCGCCCGCGAGACCGCCGCTGCATCGACGGACCTGGCCACCGACGACCCGGCGCCCGGTGGCCCGCAGCCCGACCGGACGGACCCGCCCGGCCCCGCGTCGGCCGAAGGGATCGATGCGCCCGCTCTCGCCGACCCGGAGCTCGAGGAGCTCGTGCGCCGTGCGCTGGCCGACCTCGCCCAGCACGCCGCCGCGCCTGCCGTGCACTCCCCGCCGCGGCTGTCCGCCTCTCAGGTGGTGGCGCAGGCCCGCGACCCGCAGGCCGCCGCGATCGAGCTGCTGCGCCCGCTGCCGCGCCGCCCCTCGCCGGCCGCCGTGCGCGGCACCGCCTTCCACTCCTGGCTCGAGAACCGCTTCGGCAGCGCGACCCTGCTGGACCTCGAGGACCTCGCCGATCTCGAGGACCCGGAGGAGGAGCGCGCCCTCGCCGACGCCCGCGCCCTGCGCGAGGCCTTCGAGGCCTCCGACTGGGCGCACCGCAGCCCCTTCGCGGTCGAGCAGCCGGTCACCACCCGGATCGGCGAGATCGGGGTGCGCGGCGTGATCGACGCGGTCTTCGCAGACCCCGAGGGCGGCGACGGCACGGCAGGGCCCGATGGCACCGGCGGGGTGATCATCGTGGACTGGAAGACGGGCCGCATGCCCCGCCCCTCCCAGCTGCGCGAACGCTCGCTGCAGCTCTCGCTCTACCGCCTGGCCTGGCACGAGCGGACCGGTCTGCCGCTCCGGAACATCCGCACGGCCTTCCACTTCGTGGCCGACGGGATCACCCACGAGGTCACCGAGCACCCCTCCCGCGAACGGATCGCGGAGATGCTGGCGGGGGAGTGACGCGGCCGGAAGGCCGAGTCCGCCGTGGGCTCATGCCGGCCGGGGGCATGCCCGGACGACCGATGTCGGTGAGGGTGCTGGTCCTCGCTCAGGCCTCGGAGCGGGCGCTGTCGGCGGACCGCCCGCCGTCCTCGTGCGCGTTCATCTCGTCGTAGGTGCGCTCGGCCTCCTCGCGTGCGATCTGGGCGAGGTCCGCGTCGAGATCGGCGATCATGCCGCGGGCGTCGGCGACGATGTCCTCGTCCTCGATCTCCAGGCCGTGCTCGAGCCACTCCGCGACCGCGAACTCGCCCAGCGCCTGCGCCCGCTCCATCAGCCGGGGATGGCTCGAGGTGGGCAGCTCCTCGCGATACGCGGCGTACAGGGAGTCGAACCGCTCCGGGTCCAGCGAGGAGATCAGCCAGGCCAGATCCGCCGCGGGATCGCCGACGATCGAGGAGGACCAGTCCCGCACGGCGCTGAGGCGCCGGCCCGAGACGAACAGGCTCTCCTCGGACAGGTCCCCGTGGATGAACTGGGGCGTGAAGTCCCACAGCTCCTGATCGGCCAGCAGCGCGTCCCACCGCTGCGCGACCGCGGCGGGCAGGTGCCCGGCGGCGTGGACCTTGTCGATCCGGGCACGGTGGCGGGCGTGCAGCACCTCCGGGGTGAAGGACTCCACCCCTGCGGACTCCGCCGCGTAGCGCGGCACGGTGTGGATCCGGGCGAGGACCTCGCCGAGGGAGCGGGCGAGCTCCTCGCTGTCCTGGAGGTCTTCGAGCATGAGCGGCCGGCCGACGGGGGCCTCGGTCACCGCGCTGCGCCCGCCCTCGGGGAGCTTGACGTAGCCGAGCACGGGCGGGATCACGGCCTTCAGCGGGGTCCCGGTGAGGGCATCGGCGACGCGCAGGTCGCGCTCGAGATGGATCCCGGCGGCCGTGGTGGCGGGGGAGTGGACCAGCACTCGGCGGCCGTCCTCCGCGACCACTCCGGCGACGTCGAGATCCTCGACCGGGGTGGCGATGGAGGAGGTCCGCACCGGGGCCAGCCCGGGGACCGCCGCCGCGGCGAGGGCAGCCATGGAGTAGGAGTTGCGATGCACGCGTCCACCGTACCCGTCCCGACCCCGCGCGCCGGTTAGGCTCGAGGTCATGCCGACGCTCCGTGGACCGCATCTCGACACGCCCCTGACCCTGCTGGGCTCCGACCGCGACGCGCTGCTGCGCGGCGAGGACGGAGTGCTCGCCCCCGGCGAGGACGCCCGCTATCTCGTCACGCGCGCCGGGGCTGTGGCGCTCTCCGAGGACGAGGACGGCACGCTGCACGCCGTGCTGGAGACCGCGGACCCTCGCGGCGGCACCACCCAGCCGCTGGTGCTGCTGGGCCGACGGGACGGCGTGCGGGTACTCGCCGTGGAGATCCCCGAGCCGAGCCCCGAGCTCGACGACCCCGGCCGTGATCTGCGCGACCTCCGGCGCGTCGCGGACCGGCTGGTCGATGCGGATGCCGACCTCGCCGCGGCCGCGGTCGCGATGGGTGCCTGGCACCGCTCGATGCGGCACTGCCCGCTGTGCGGCGGTCTGCTCGATCCCGAGATGGCCGGCTGGGTGCTGCGCTGCCGTGAGGACGGCGTCGAGCAGTTCCCCCGCACCGACCCTGCAGTGATCATGGCCGTGCGGGACGGCAGGGACCGCCTGCTGCTGGCCCGCAACGCCCACTTCCGCGGCCGCTTCCACTCGGTGCTCGCAGGCTTCGTCGAGCCCGGCGAGAGCCTCGAGAACGCCGTCGCCCGGGAGGTCGCCGAGGAGGTGGGCGTGGCCGTCACCGAGGTCGAGTACATGGGCAGCCAGCCCTGGCCCTTCCCGCGCTCGCTCATGCTCGGCTACCGCGCCTGGGCGCCGGAGGCAGGCGAGCTCACCCTCCAGGACGAGGAGATCGCCGAGGCGCGCTGGTTCAGCCGCGAGGAGCTCGCCGCCGCTCTCGCGGCCGACGAGATCGAGCTGCCCGGCCCCGCCTCGATGGGCCGCGCCCTGATCGACGACTGGTACGGCCGCTCCGCCGAGACCTGAGCGGCGCTCGCCGGCCCGGCTCGACCTGCGGGGTCCTGATCGACCAGCTGCCCTCGGCTCGACGTCGGCGAGGGCAATGGTCAGTCGATGGCGCGTGGCGTACCTCTACGCCTATATGGGCGTAGAGGTACGCCACGCGCCATCACCCGTGAGGTGCCCGGCCGAGACTGCCCCGGCCGCTCGTGTCCCGACGCCCCGACGGGGTGTGAGGCACCCGCCGTCCACAGCACCCCGTGGAGCGTCGCACCGCCCTGGCAGGATGGAGGGCGATGACCGACCAGACCGCCGCCCCCGACGCCACCGCCCCCTCCGCCCCGGCCGATGCGGAGTCGCTCCTCGCCGCGCTCGACCCCGAGCAGCGCGAGGTGGCGGGCAGCTTCGGCACGCCGCTGTGCGTGCTCGCCGGCGCCGGCACCGGCAAGACCCGCGCGATCACCCACCGCATCGCCTACGGGGTCGCCACCGGTCAGCTGAACCCCCGCCACGTCCTCGCCGTCACCTTCACCGCGAAGGCCGCCGCCGAGATGCGCTCGCGCCTGCGGGACCTCGGCGTGCCCGCCGTGCAGGCCCGCACCTTCCACTCCGCCGCGCTGCGCCAGCTGCGCCACTTCTGGCCCCGCGTCATCGGCGGGTCGATGCCCGACATCATCGCCAGCAAGTACGCCGCGGTGGGGGAGGCCTGCTCCCGCCTGCACCTGAGCGTGGACCGCGCGGCGCTGCGCGACATCGTCGCCGAGGTCGAGTGGTCGCGGGTGTCGATGCTGACCCCCGAGACCTATCCGGACGCGGCCGCGCAGGCCCGCCGCCCGGGCGTGGCCGGCTTCGACTCCCGCTCCATCTCTCGCATCCTCACCCAGTACGAGGAGGTGAAAAAGGAGCACAACGTCATCGACTTCGAGGACGTGCTGCTGCACATGGTCGGCTTCCTCACCGAGCGCGGCGACGTCGCCCGCGAGGTCCGCGCCCAGTACAAGCACTTCGTCGTCGACGAGTACCAGGACGTCTCCGCCCTGCAGCACGCGCTGCTGCGGCTGTGGCTGGGCACCTCCGACGACCTGTGCGTGGTGGGCGACGCCGCCCAGACCATCTATACCTTCGCCGGTGCCCGCGCCTCCTACCTCCTGGACTTCCGCAGCGAGTTCAAGCGCGCCCGCACCATCCGCCTCGAGCGCAACTACCGCTCCACCCCCGAGATCGTGCGCATGGCCAACACCGTCCTCGACGGCGCGCAGGGCCGCACCCGCGCCGGTCGTCTCACACTCGTCTCCCAGCGCGATGCCGGGCCGCCGCCGCTGGTGGAGTCCTTCCCCGACGACGGCGCCGAGGCCGACGGGATCGCCGACCGCATCGGCGCGCTGATCGCCGAGGGCCGCACCGCCTCCGAGATCGCGATCCTGTTCCGCACCAACAGCCAGTCCGAGGCGTTCGAACAGGCGCTCACCGCCCGCGGCATCGGCTACCTGGTGCGCGGCGGGGACCGCTTCTTCGAACGGCAGGAGGTGCGGCGCGCGATGGTGTCCCTGCGCGCCGCGACCCGAGTCGAGCAGCTCGACCCGGCCCGTGCCGTCCGCGACGTCCTCTCCCAGCAGGGCTGGTCCGAGCAGGCCCCGGAGACCACCGGCGCGATCCGCGACCGCTGGGACTCGCTGAACGCCCTCGTCGGCCTCACCGACACCATCACCGCCCGGCCCGGCGCGACTATGGCCGACGTGGTCCGAGAGCTCGAGGAGCGGGCCGAGTCACAGGCCGCGCCCGTCGTCGACGGCGTCACCCTCGCCTCCGTCCATGCCGCCAAGGGCTTGGAGTGGCCGGTCGTGTTCGTGGTCGGCGCGAGCGACGGGCTGCTGCCGATCTCCATGGCCAAGACCCCCGCCGAGGTCGAGGAGGAGCGGCGACTGTTCTACGTCGCCCTCACCCGCGCCCGCGACCTGCTCACCGTCAGCTGGGCCGCGGCCCGCACCCCCGGCGCCCGCGGCTCCCGCAAGCCCTCCCGCTTCCTCGACGGAGTGCTCGCCCATCCCGACTCCCCGCGCACCGCGCCCGGCCCCGGACCGCGCCGCACCGGGCGGCGCTCCGCGACCGTCTACTCCGAGTGCCGGGTGTGCGGGCAGGGCCTGGTCTCCGCCGCCGAGCAGCGTCGCGGCCGCCACGACGGCTGCCCGTCGACCGCCGGGCCCGAGCTGCTCGCCGAGCTGCGCAGCTGGCGTCGGGAGGAGTCCGGTCGGCGCGGCGTCCCCGCCTACGCCGTGCTCACCGACGCCGCCCTCGAGGCCGTCGCCGAGCGCGCGCCCCGTACCGAGGAGGAGCTGCTGGCCGTGCCCGGGATCGGCCCCGCGAAGGTCTCCTCCTACGGCGCCGAGCTGCTCCGGATCCTCGCCGGACCCTCCGCGAAGGACTGAAACCGCAGGTCAAAAAATACTTCTGCATTCGCCGGGACGGGTGTAGAGTCGTCCACGTCAATCGTTCGGGTCGTGAGCCGGGAAGCCGGGGCACGCGCACAGAAGGGGGGTGGGTCTCGTGATCGTTTTCAGGAATCTGGCAGGAGCTGGCCTGCGCCCCCTCGGCGCGCCCGCTCTTCTGCCGCGCGAACGGGGCTATGCCCCCGCGGTGCTCCGCCTGAGCTGACGAGGTCCACCCTCGCTGCACGGGGCGGCACCGGCGCCGCCCCCTCCCGCCCCTCCCGGGGCCGTCCTTCCCGACGACGTCGAAGCAGCGAGACGATGACTTCTCTACTGACCACTTTCCTGAACCCTGCGGACGCCTCCGCAGACATGCTGCCGTGCCACGACGCGGACGCGGCCGACCTCTTCTTCTCTGAGCGCCCCGCCGACCTCGAGCAGGCCAAGCTCCTGTGCGCCGACTGCCCCCTGATCCAGGAGTGCCGCCAGGGCGCCCTGGACCGGGGCGAGCCCTGGGGCGTCTGGGGAGGCGCGATCTTCCAGGACGGCCGCATCATCGCCGTCAAGCGCGGCCGCGGCCGCCCGCGGAAGAACCCCCTCCCCGACGCCGACGCGGCATGAGCGCGCCCGCGACGGGCGAGGGGACGACGAAGGGCGGGGCACCGATGGTGCCCCGCCCTTCGCGGTCTGTGGAGGCAGAGCCTCGCAGTACGTTGATCAGGAGTTGTGTCTGCCTGATCTCCTACCGCTCGTGCCTCGCAGTACGTCGATCAGCAGTTGTGTCTGCCTGATCTCCTACCGCTCGTGCCTCGCAGTACGTCGATCAGGCCTTGCCGAGGATCCGGTTCAGCTTGGTGCCGCACTCCGGGCACACGGCCTTGGCCATGCGACGACCGTTGGAGACGACGACGTTGCCCTCGGCCTCCCGCTTCTCGCGGCACTTGACGCAGTAGAACTCTCCGGCATAGGTCTCGTCGGCCATATCCGCTCCTCGTGGGTTCGTGAGTGATGAACATTCACCGGCGCACGACTCTCGCCGCGGACCGGGACCGGACCACTGTAGCCGGGGGCGCACATGCGCACGAATCAGGAACGGCCGCGGCGCGGCGCAGAAGAGGAGTGATCCGATCTGACCGGCCCGTCGTGCGCTTCGGGAGACTGGGGGCTCCGGGGGAGCCGAGGAAGTGCGCACGACGAGCCGATATCGGCGGCCCGACGGCAGCGTGAGGCCGACCTGGGCCGTAGGACCCCGGGGGCGCTCAGCACCACGCGCACCTTCCCCGTGTGCGTCCTGCTAGTTATCCCGGGGTCCTACGTGCAGGGAAACCTAGCCCCTGCGGACCAGGCGGGTCAAAGACGGACCGGGGACCGACTGTGGACAACCGGCCCCATCGTGTGGACAGCCGGCCCCACCCGGTGTGAACACTGTGGAGGAACCGTCATCGTCCCCGGTCACGACGCTCTGACCGGCCCCTTCGCAGTGCACAGCTGTGGACGAAAAAACTTCGCCGACCGAGCGTGCCAGGCTTGCCCCATGAATGATCTGGTCCACCATGAGCAGCTGAGCGGGCCCCGCGGGGAGCGGGTGCTCGTGCGGCGCAGCGCCCGCCGGCGCCGCACCGTGTCCATCACGAGGCGCGACGGCGACATCGTGGTCGCGATCCCCGCCTCCTTCAGCGCCCGCCAGGAGCGGGATTGGGCACGGAAGATGGTCGACCAGATGGTCGCGCGGGAGGCGCGCAGCACCCCCGCGAGGCGCAGCGACGCCGAGCTGATGAGGATGGCGCGCGAGGTCAGTGAGGCGCATCTCGGTGGCCGGGCCCACCCCGCCTCGGTGACGTGGTCCACACGCCAGAACACCCGCTGGGGTTCGTGCACCCCGGCCGACGGCACGATCCGGCTCTCGCACCAGCTGCAGGGCATGCCGGACTACGTGGTGCGCTCGGTGATGATGCACGAGCTGGTGCACCTGCTCGTGCCCGGCCACGGGCCCGAGTTCAAGGCGCTGATGGCCGCCTACCCGCAGGCGGAGAAGGCGCAGGGATTCCTCGACGGGGTCTCCTGGGCGAAGAACATGCCGCCGCTGGACGGCGACGACGTCGAGGAGGCCGCCGGGGAGTCCTGAGCGCGGCCGGGGCGGGCGGTGCTGCGCGCGCGGGCTCCGTCGAGCACAGGACGCGCAGGACCGCTCGACGCCGGAGCTCAGCGGTGGAGCTCAGCGCTGCAGCTCAGCGCAGCAGCGTCCCGAAACGCTCCCCGAGGGCATCCAGCGCGGCGGGCAGGTCCGGGACCACGCCCTCCGGCAGCAGCCCTGCCGCCGTGCCGGGCAGGGGAGTGCGGGAGGGCCAGGGGAACCACTGCACGTCCCCCGACTCCTCGCTCGCCCTGAGCGGCATCTCAGCGGCCGGGCGCGGGGCGCGCAGCAGGTACTGCACGTCCCAGTGCTCCTGGCACCGCCCGAAGGCGGCGTCCAGCCCGTGACGGTGGAGCATCGCCGGGCCCTCGCCGATGCGCTCCAGGCCCGACAGACCGATCTCCTCGGCGACCTCGCGCCGCGCCGCCTGCTCGAGGCTCGTCTCGCCGTCCTCGAGATGACCGCCGGGCTGCACCCAGAAGCGGCCCTTGAGATGCCAGACGAGCGCCACGTGCTCGCCCGGCGCATCGGTCACGATCGCGCTCGCGGTGAGATGGCGCGGCCCGCCGTCGCGGTACAAGGTGCGCGGCACGCCCGTCAGCAGGTCGAGGAACTCCCGGGCGAGGTCGGGCGTCGAGGCCGCGCCCTCGAGCGCGAGGGCGAGCTCTGCCGACGCCGGCTCGGGCGCGGCCGACGACGTCGGAGCGCTCACGGGCGGCTCGGCGGCAGGAGCCCCGTCCGCCACCGGCGAGGCGTCCGCGGTGCCGTCGTCCACCTCAGCGGGCATCGCCCGCCGGGCCGTTCCCGTCCTGGTCGGTGCCGGACCCGTCGGAGTCGCCGCTGTCCGAACCGCCGTCGTCGGTGCCCCCGTCGCCCGAGCCCTCGCCGTCCTCGCGCAGCCGGCCCTGCTCGTCCTCGCGGGGCGCGTCGTCCACGCCCTCGCCGGACAGCAGCTTCTCGAGCTCCGCGTCGAAGTCGACGGGGATGGTGACGTCGGCGAGCTCCTCCGCGCCCTCGGCCGGGGCGGCGGCATCGGTCCTCGGCGCCTGCGGCGTGCCCGAGAGCACCTCCGCCGTGGGAAGCAGGTCGGGGTGGTCCCACTTCGCCTCGCGGCCGGACTCGCCCTCGGTGGCCAGCACGGACTCCCACCAGGACAGCGCCTCGCGCACGCGGCGCGGCCGCATCTCGATGCCGATGGTCTTCGAGAGCATCTGCTCGGCCGGGCTGCCTGCCGCGCGGCGGCGGCGCAGCACCTCGCGCAGCGCCTCGAGGTCCGGCAGCTTGCCGGTCAGCGCCTTCGTGGTGACGTGGTCGACCCACGCCTCGATCAGCGCGAGGGTGGTCGCGAGCTCCTCGAGGGCCCGCTCCTGCGAGGCGCGGCGCGTGAAGACGAACATCTCCTCGGGCCGGCGCGCCTGCATCGACTGCGGGTCCGAGAGGTCCAGGTCCCGCACCATCTCGTCGAGCGCGTCGAGATCCAGGGTGATCCCGCGGGAGTAGTCCTCGATCGCGGAGAACAGGGCGCGGCCCAGCCACGGCGCGGCGGTGAACAGGGCGGTGTGCGCGATCTCGCGGGAGGCGAGGAAGATCCGCGTCGCCGCCGGGTCGAGGGAGTGCGCGGAGATGAGGTCCTCGACGTTCGCAGCGACCAGCGCCGGCTCGCCGTCGCGGCCGAGCGGCAGCCCCAGGTCCGTGGTGCCGGAGATCTCCCGGGCCAGCGCCCCGATCGCGTGACCGAACTGGACGCCGAACATCGTCCCGCCGATGCGCTCCATCATCCCGGCCGGATCGCCGCCGCCGGGCATCTGCATCCCGGCCGCGCCCATGGCGCCGAGATCGCCCATCTGCCCCATCTGCGCGCTGATCGCCTCGCCGATGGCGCCGGCCATGTACTTCGCGACCGGCTCCACGATCGGCTTCCAGCGCGGCAGGGTGCGCGCGAGCCAGGTGCCGCGGCCGTAGACCTGCAGCTCCGCGGACGGCACGTCGATCGCGAGCACCGGGTCCAGCCACAGCCGCGCCACCTGCGCCGCCTGGCGCAGCTCGGCGACCTGCTCGGCCGACGGGCTCGGATCGCCCGGCGTGCCGGACGGCGTCTCGACGCCCGGCAGGGTCACCTGGCCGGCGGCGGTGCGACGCGCGAGATCCTCCGCCATCTGCCAGTTCACGGGGCTGTCGCCCTGGGCGGAGAAGAGGTGCTGCATCTGGGCGGCCGCCGCGCGCAGCTGCGCGGGGTCCTGGGGGAGGTTCGCCTGCTGCGCGAGGGCGGAGAGGTCCAGCCCGTCCAGCGCTCCCTCGGGGAGCGCGTCCCCGAAGGTCTCCTTCAGGAAGCGCTTCAGCGCCTCCTCGTCCATGTCACCGGGTCCACCCGGGATCGGGGCATCGCTCATGGCCACCTCCTGCGGTCCGTGGGGTCCCCAGGGTACCGACCGCACCCCGGCAGCGAGCTGACCGCCCCGCCCGGTGCGGCACAATGGGCCGGGTGACCGACGACCCCACGCCCCCTGCCCGCCGCCGCGGGGTGCGCGCGGCGGCCGCGCGCGCGATCGACGACGCGCAGCTCGCCCGGCCCCGACTCGCCCTGACGATGCTCGTGCTGCTGTGCGCGATGATCCTCGGCGGCTCCCTGCTCCCCGTGCCCTATGTCATCGAGCGGCCCGGTCCCGCCATCGACGTGCTCGGCGAGTGGGAGGACGAGGAGATCCTCGTCATCGACGGCGCCGAGACCCACCCCACCGACGGGTCGCTCATGATGACCACGGTCTCCGTCGATGGCGGGCCCGGCTACCGGGTCACCCCCGTCGAGGTCGTCGTCGCCTGGTTCGACCGCTCCAAGATGGTGCTGCCGCGCGAGGCGGTCTTCCCCGACGGGCAGACCCGCGAGCAGACCACCCTGACCAACACCGCCGCGATGAGCACCTCCCAGCAGGACGCCGTCGCGGTCGCCCTGGACGAGCTCGACATCGAGTACCGCGACGTCGTGATGATCGCCGGGGTCCAGGAGGACGGCGCCGCGGCCGGCACCCTCGAGGGCGGTGACGTGATCGTCTCCGTCGGCGGGCAGACCGCCGGCGACGTGCAGGGCTATCGCGACCTCATCGCCGCCGTGCCCGAGGGCGAGGACGTGGAGATGACCGTGCGCCGCGACGGCGAGGAGAAGGACCTCCAGGTCCCCACCGAGCTCGTCGACGGCACGCCGCGGATGGGGGTGATCCTCGCCGAGGGCCACGAGTTCCCGCTCGACATCGACATCGCCGTCGGCGACGTCGGCGGCCCGAGCGCGGGGCTGATCTTCTCCCTGTCCGTCTACGACGAGCTGACCGAGGGGGCCCTCACCGGCGGGCACGCCATCGCCGGGACCGGCACCATCGCCGAGGACGGCACCGTCGGCTCCATCGGCGGGATCCGCCAGAAGATGGTCGGAGCGGAGGAGTCCGACGCCGAGTTCTTCCTGGCCCCCTCCGCGAACTGCGAGGAGGTCGTCGGCTACGAGCCCGACGGGCTCGAGGTCGTCGCCGTCGGCACCTTCGAGGAGGCCCTCGAGGCGACGACCACCATCGCCGAGACCGGCACCGTCGAAGGACTCCCCACCTGTGAGGACGTGACCCCATGAGCAAGAAGAACCGCCGACGCGCCCCGCAGCGCCCCACCGTCGTCTTCGACTTCGGCGGCGTGCTGAGCGCCGGCCACGACCCGGTCCCCGACATCCACGCGCTGCTCGGCGGAGACGTCGAGGCCGTCGGCGAGGCGCTGTGGGCCGAGCGCGGCGACTACGACGCCGGCCGCACCAGCCCTGCCGAGTACTGGGGCGCGGTCGCCCGCGCCGCCGGCGTGGAGGAGCTCACCGCTGCGGAGATCGACGAGCTGCAGGATGCCGACAACCGCTACTTCCTGCGCCTGGAGCCCGACTCCCGCGCGCTGCTGCACGACCTCGCCCGCAACGATGTGCGGATGGCGCTGCTGTCCAACGCCTCGGCCGCCTTCGGCGAGACGGTGCGGAAGGCCGACTGGTTCGAGGCCTTCACCCTCGCGGTGATCTCCGCCGAGGAGCGCACCATGAAGCCCGAGCGCGAGATCTACGAGGTGCTGCTGGACGTGCTGGCGCACGAGACCGGGGGAGTGCGGCTCCCCTCGGCGGTGATCTTCTTCGACGACCGCGCGGAGAACGTCGAGGCCGCCCGGGAGCTCGGCATCGACGCGCATCTCTGGCCCCGCAACGGCGATCCGCACCGCGAGGGCGCCGAGCCCGGCGTGAGCATCGCCCGGCGGGTGCTCGCCGAGCGCGGCGTCCCGACGGACTGAGCCGGTTCGACCTCCATCTGGCCGGCCCGAGCCGGGCCCGGGCGGGTCGCGCCGAGGGCGGGCGGGGTAGAGTCGGTCATCGCGACGACTCCCGTGCGGCACCGCCCTGCGGCGCGCCGGTGAGAGACCAGCACTCCGACCGCTCTCCGACAAGGACACCACATTGGCAGAGTTCATCTACACGATGTACAAGGCCCGCAAGGCCGTGGGCGACAAGGTCATCCTCGATGACGTCTCCATGAGCTTCTACCCGGGCGCGAAGATCGGCATGGTCGGCCCCAACGGCGCCGGCAAGTCGACGATCCTGAAGATCATGGCAGGCCTGGACCAGCCCTCCAACGGCGAGGCCCGCCTCAGCCCCGGCTACAGCGTCGGCATCCTGCTGCAGGAGCCGCCGCTGGACGAGTCCAAGACCGTCCTGGAGAACGTCCAGGAGGGCATGGGCGAGCTGTTCAAGAAGGTCCAGCGTTTCAACGCTATCGGCGAGGAGATGGCCGAGCCCGACGCGGACTTCGACGCGCTGATGGAGGAGATGGGCAAGCTCCAGACCGAGATCGATGCCCAGAACGGCTGGGACCTCGACTCGCAGCTCGAGCAGGCGATGGACGCGCTGCGCTGCCCGCCCGGCGACGAGCCCGTCACCCACCTCTCCGGCGGTGAGCGCCGTCGCGTGGCGCTGTGCAAGCTGCTGCTGGAGAAGCCCGACCTGCTGCTGCTGGACGAGCCCACCAACCACCTCGACGCCGAGAGCGTGCTCTGGCTCGAGCAGCACCTCCAGCAGTACGAGGGCGCCGTCATCGCCGTCACCCACGACCGCTACTTCCTCGACCACGTCGCGGAGTGGATCGCCGAGGTCGACCGCGGCCACCTCTACCCCTACGAGGGCAACTACTCCACCTATCTGCAGAAGAAGGAGGAGCGCCTCCAGGTCCAGGGCAAGAAGGACCAGAAGCTCGCCAAGCGTCTCAAGGAGGAGCTGGACTGGGTCCGCTCCAACGCCAAGGGCCGCCAGGCGAAGTCCAAGTCCCGTCTGGCCCGCTACGAGGAGATGGCCGCGGAGGCCGAGAAGACCCGCAAGCTCGACTTCGAGGAGATCACCATCCCGCCCGGCCCCCGCCTGGGCAACCAGGTGATCGAGGCGAAGGACCTGAAGAAGGGCTTCGGCGAGCGGATGCTCATCGACGGGCTCTCCTTCTCCCTGCCGCCGAACGGCATCGTGGGCGTCATCGGCCCCAACGGCGTCGGCAAGACCACCCTGTTCAAGACCATCGTGGGCCTCGAGCCCCTGGACGGCGGCGAGCTTAAGATCGGCCAGAGCGTCAAGATCAGCTACGTCGACCAGAACCGCGAGAACATCGACCCGGAGAAGAACCTCTGGGAGGTCGTCTCCGACGGGCTCGACTTCATCCAGGTCGGCAAGGTCGAGATCCCCTCGCGCGCCTACGTCAGCCAGTTCGGGTTCAAGGGCCCGGACCAGCAGAAGAAGGCCGGCGTGCTCTCCGGCGGCGAGCGCAACCGCCTGAACCTCGCGCTCACCCTCAAGCAGGGCGGCAACGTGCTGCTCCTGGACGAGCCGACGAACGACCTGGACGTGCAGACCCTCGGCTCGCTCGAGAACGCGCTGCTGGAGTTCCCGGGCTGCGCCGTGGTCGTCTCCCACGACCGCTGGTTCCTGGACCGCGTGGCGACCCACATCCTCGCCTACGAGGGCACCGAGGAGAACCCGGCGAACTGGTACTGGTTCGAGGGCAACTTCGAGTCCTACCAGGAGAACAAGGTCGCCCGTCTGGGCGAGGAGGCCGCGCGCCCGCACCGCGTGACCTACCGCCGCCTGACCCGCGACTGAGGTCCGGGCCGGGAGCACCGGTCCAGCCGACGGAAGGGGCCATCACCGCGAGGTGATCGGCCCCTTCCGCCGTCCCGGCATCGTCCTGGCCTGGCGTCTCGCCGGCCGGGCGGCCCGGGCGGACGCCGACGCCGGGCCGCGGTCCGCGCCCGACGAGCGCCTCGCTCAGATGCCGCTGATCCCGGGGTCGAGCGTCGCCACCACTCGCGGGGAGGGGGAGCCGGAGCCGCTGCCCGGCGCCATCTCCCGCGTGACCAGCAGCCGATCGGCGGTCCCGTCGGCGGTGAACGAGATCTCGCCGTCGCGGGAGAGGTCCAGCACGCCCAGGCTCCGCGCGACCCCGTCGGTCTCGCCCCACAGCTCGAGCACCTCGCCGTCCCAGCCGGCGACGCCCTCGGCGTGCAGCGCCACGCCGTCCTCCGCGATCACCGCCTGCCAGGCGCCGTTGTCGCTCAGCCCGGGCACGAGCTGCGCCTCGGGGGCGAGGGAGAGCGTCGCCCAGGTGTCGGTGAACTCCTCGGCCTCGGCGAGATCGCCGCGGGTGGTCACCAGCAGTCCGCCGAGGACCAGGGCGGTCACCGCCAGGAGCGCGGCGAGCGCGCGGGAGATCCAGGGGGTGCGGGGCGTCCCGGCGCGGGCCTGCTGTCGGCGTCGGCGGCGAGCACGGCGGCCGCGCTCCGCCTCGTCGCCGGGGCGGAAGGCGAAGGAGGGGGCGGCGTCCGGGCCGGCCTGCTCGCCGCCGGAGGGGACGGGCGTCGGGGCCGAGGGGGCCGACGCCCCGGGCGCCGCGGCCGGTGCGGCGCCGGGACGGGCGGGCGGCCCCACCACGCGGCGCTGCGAGTCCGTGCCCAGCACCGGGGTCGCGTAGTCGCCGCTGTATGCCGCCTCGGGCTCCGGGGCGGGGACCGGCTCCGGGGCGAAGCCCTCGAGCACGGCCACATGCAGGTCCCGCGAGGGCGGGACGGCGGTCAGGAGCGTCAGCCGTGCCGCCGCCTCGATCGCGTGGCGGTGCACGCCCGCGGTCTCGGGACCTCGCGCGATCTCCTTCAGCCGTGCCCGCTCCGAGGGGTCCGCGAGGGCCAGGGCGTCGAGGGCGGCCAGGGCCCGCAGCTCCGGGTCCTCCGGGCCGCCGAGGGGCACGAGCGCGTCGAGGACCTGGGCGAGGGCGGTCGCGGCTCCCGGCCGCTCGGCCCCCGTCGCCGCGAAGCGGCCCTGCGCGGCGGACTCGACGAGGGCGCGCTGGGGAAGCGGGAGGCCGAGCAGGACCCTCAGCACATCCACCTCCCGTCGGTCGCGGGTGCGGTCGTTCGCGGCGGCGGGGGAGACCAGCGAGCGGACGTCGCCGCTGGGACGGGTCGCGAGCGCCGCGCGTCGGGCCCGGTCCAGCACCGCCGCCTCGCCGGGCAGGCCGCTCGCCGCGAGATCTGCGGCATCGCGCAGGCACGAGCGCAGCACGCTGACGGTGAGCGCCGAGGCGCGGGCGGCGGAGCCGGTCACGTGCACCGCGAGACCGTGGATCCGCGGTCCGAGCACGTCCAGCAGCGCACCGGCCGCGCGACGGTCCCCGCCCGCGGTGCGCCGCAGGAGGGTCCGCACCGGATCGAGCCGCTCCCCGAGATCGATCGTGTCCTCCGGGATCCCGGGAAGATCCATGACGTCCCCGGTCGC
Source organism: Brachybacterium sp. sponge (assembly GCF_001613775.1). Classification (NCBI taxonomy): domain Bacteria; kingdom Bacillati; phylum Actinomycetota; class Actinomycetes; order Micrococcales; family Dermabacteraceae; genus Brachybacterium; species Brachybacterium sp. sponge. Next base: position 838,888 of record NZ_LRMP01000002.1, read on the forward strand.
TGCCTCGCTGACCATCCCGGCCCCTCCATGCGCTGTGCTCTCGTCGACGGCACCGCCCCCACGGTGCCGCCCCCATTGTGGCAGGCAGGAGCGCCGTCGCGGGCGCAGAGCGCGCGGAACGGGGACGACGAGGAGGGATGGACCGGGGCGGACGCCGCTGAAAGTTCTTGCAAGAGGGTTGACAGATCGTAGCGGCCACTCGCGCGGATGAACGGAAGGTGTCCCAACAGTGCTGGTGAGGGTCCAGAAATTCTCCCGGACTTCGGCGATCCCGACACGCAAGTCCCCTGCAAGAAGAACGCCCGTCTCGGGTATCTTGGGGTCATGAAGCCGATCTCCACGATCACCGTCGCCTCCGAGCTCCCGGACGCCCTCGCCCCCCTGCGCGATCTCGCGCTGAACCTGCGCTGGTCCTGGCGTCGACAGACCGTCGACCTGTTCCGCAGCCTGGACCCGCAGGCCTTCGTCGACAGCGGCGAGAACCCCTTCGCGATGCTGCCCATGGTGCCCGCCGGGCGCCTGGCCGAGGCGGCGCGGGACGAGTCCTTCCTCGCGCGGATGCGCTCCGAGGTCGGGGACCTGCGCACCTATCTCGACTCCGGCCGCTGGTTCCAGCGCACCGTCCCGGGCGAGCAGGGCACCGGCCAGGGCTCCTCGATCGCGTACTTCTCCATGGAGTTCGGGATCACCCCCACCCTGCCGATCTACTCCGGCGGCCTCGGCATCCTCGCCGGCGACCACCTGAAGTCCGCCTCGGACCTCGGCGTGCCCCTGACCGCCATCGGCCTGCTCTACCAGTGGGGCTACTTCTCCCAGTCCCTGGATCGCAGCGGCTGGCAGCAGGAGGAGTACCGCCTCAACGACCCCGCCGACCTCCCCGTCGAGCCCGTCCTCGAGCAGGACGGCACCCAGCTCACCGTCCGCGTGACCCTCCCGGGCGGCCGCGACGTGGCGATCGCGGTGTGGAAGGCCCAGGTGGGCCGGGTCGCGCTGCTGCTGCTGGACACGAACGTCGAGGGCAACGACGAGTCCGCCCGCCAGATCACCGACCGCCTCTACGGCGGCGACCACGAGCACCGCATCGTCCAGGAGATCGTCCTGGGCATCGGCGGCGTCCGCGCCGTGCAGGAGTACGCCCGCGTCACCGGCGGACCGGCCCCCACCGTCTTCCACCTCAACGAGGGCCACGCCGGGTTCTCCGGGCTGGAGCGCGTGGGTCGCCTGATCGAGGGCGGCGCCGGGTTCTCCGAGGCCGTCGCCGAGGTGCGCGCCGGCACCGTCTTCACCACCCACACCCCGGTCCCCGCCGGCATCGACCGCTTCGACGCCTCGCAGCTGCGCGGCTACCTCGACGCCGACGAGAACGGGCTCTCCCGCCTGATCCCCTCCCTCCCGGTCGAGGCCGCGCTCGCGCTCGGCATCGAGGAGGGCGGCGACATCTTCAACATGGCCCAGCTCGGCTTCCGCATCGCCCAGCGCTCCAACGGCGTCGCGAAGCTCCACGGCGCCGTCTCCCGCGGGATGTTCCAGAACCTGTATCCGGGCTTCGACGTGCCCGAGGTCCCGATCGGCTCGGTCACCAACGGCGTGCACCGCCGCACCTGGACCTCCGCGCACATGGACGACCTGTACAAGAAGGCGCTCGGCGACGTCGACATCTCCTCCATGTCGGACTGGAGCGCGCTGTCGGCCCTCACGGACCACGAGCTCACCTCCACCCGGGACGCGCTGCGCGCGGACCTCGTGGCGATGGCGCGCAAGCACGTGAAGGACTCCTGGCTGCGCCGCGGGGCCGACGAGGCCGAGCTCGCCTGGACCGACCACATCCTCGACCCGGGCGTCCTGACCATCGGCTTCGCCCGCCGCGTCTCGACCTACAAGCGGCTGACGCTGATGCTCTCGGATCCCGAGCGCCTCAAGCGGATCCTGCTGGACGAGGAGCGCCCGGTCCAGATCGTCGTGGCGGGCAAGTCCCACCCGGCCGACCGCCCCGGCAAGGAGTTCCTCCAGCAGCTGGTGCAGTTCGCCGACGACCACGGCGTGCGCCACCGGATCGTGTTCCTGCCCGACTACGACATCCGCATGGCCTCGGTGCTGATCGCCGGCGCCGACGTGTGGCTGAACAACCCCGTCCGCCCCGAGGAGGCCTCCGGCACCTCGGGCATGAAGGCCGTGCTCAACGGCGGTCTGACCTTCTCGATCTCCGACGGCTGGTGGGACGAGATGAAGGACGACGCGGCCGGGTGGACCATCCCGACCGCGGACGTCGCCGACCAGGTCGAGCGCGACCGGATCGAGGCCGGGGCGCTGTACGAGATCCTCGAGCAGGAGATCGCGCCGCTGTTCTACGAGCGCGACGCGCGCGGGATGCAGCGCGGCTGGATGACGAAGGTCCGCTCCTCCCTGGTGCGGATCGCCCCGCAGATCACCGCCGCCCGCATGGTGCGCGACTACGTCACCGACCTCTACCTCCCGGCCTCTCGCGCCGCGGGCGCCTTCGCCGCGGATCCCGTGCTGGCCGGGGCGTTCACCGGCTGGAAGGCCCGCGTGGGCCAGAAGTGGTCGCAGGTCGCCGTGCGCGATGTGCGCCTCGAGGGCACGACCGAGGACCGGGTGGCGACCGGCGCCGAGGTCACCCTCTCGGCCGAGGTCGACCTCGCAGGCCTCGCGGACGAGGACGTGCTGGTCGAGGCGGTCCTGGGAGAGGTCGCCGACGGGGATGAGATCATCGATCCGCAGCTGATCCCGCTGCGACGCGGGGACGACGGGCGCTTCGCCGCCCGCTTCGCCCTCGCCGTCCCCGGCCGGGTGGGCTGCACCGTGCGGGTCACCCCGCAGCATCCGGTGCTGTCCTCCCGCGCCGAGCTCGGGCTGGTGACCACCGCCTGAGGCTCCCCGCCCGACGCACCCTTCAGAGAGGCCTCGAACCCGTGCCGACCCGTCGACAGCTCCTGCTCACCGCCGCCGCGACGGGACTGGCCGGGGTCGGGGCCCTCTCCGGCTGCTCCCGCGGCGCCCCTGCCGAGCTCGAGGACGGCGACCGGCTGCGGATGCGGGTGTGGAGCGAGGCGGCCGGCGCCGCCTACGAGGAGTCGCTGGCCGCGTTCACCGCGGACAGCGGCATCGAGGTCGAGCTCGAGGTGCTGAGCTGGGACGACTACTGGACCCAGCTGCCGCTCGACGTCGCCGGCGGCACCCTGCCCGACGTGCTGTGGATGAACACCGCCCATCTCGCCGAGACCCACGCCGCGGAGGTGCTACTGGATGTCGGCGAGATCGTCGGGCGCGACAGCTCCGCCTGGGAGCAGGTCGCCACCGACCTCCACCGGATCGACGAGACGCTGTGGGGCGTGCCCCAGTACTACGACCAGAGCCTGCTGATCGCGAACCAGGGCCTCGTCGCCGCCGCAGGCGGGGACGCCTCCGCGCTGGTCTACGACCCCGGCGCGGGCTCCGATCCGCTGCGGGAGCTCGCCACCGCCCTCACCGCCGACGGGGAGGGCCGCCATCCCGGGGACGAGGGCTTCGACCCCGCCGCCCGCACCAGCCACGGCTTCAGCGCCCACCCCGACCGCTCTTCGGTGCTCGGCCCGTTCCTCGCCGGGCAGGGCGGGGCCTGGCAGGACGAAGAGGGCGCCGTCACCCTCGCAACCGAGCAGGGCGTCGCCGCGATCCAGTACCTCGCCGACCTCGCCTCCGCCCATCTCGCGCCCGCCGCGGCCGAGACCGTCGAGGAGCCCGGCCGCTGCCGGGAGCTCTTCGTCGGCGGGCGACTGGGGCTGCTGCAGACCGGCACCTACGACCTCCACACCCTCGTCGAGGAGATCGACGGCGCCTTCGAGTGGACCCTGCACCCGGTGGTCTCGGGGCCCGAGGGCGCCCGTCCGCTGGTGCACTCCGTCGCGGCCGCCGGCGTGGATCCCGACGACGAGGACCGCGCCGCGGCGATCGGGAGGCTGCTGGGCTGGCTCGGCTCGGTCGAGGGCCAGCGCCCGCTGGCCGAGAACCGCCTCGGGATCCCCGCGCACCGCGACCTGCGCGGCGCGTGGGAGGAGAGCTGGGCGGGCGTCGGTGTGGACGTCACCGCGGTGGAGGTGCCGCAGGAGCCGGCCCTCCCCGAGCACGGGGCCCGCTCCGCGGAGGCGACCGGCGAGGCCCTCGCGATCATCGCCGAGGTGTTCCGCGGCGACACCACGGCGGAGAAGGCGCTGCCCCGCGCCCAGGAGGCCGCCCGCACGGTCATGTCCTGACCGGCGGCGGGACCGACGGAGCACAGCCCCGCCGGATCACAGCCCAGCCCGATCAGCCGCTGCGGATCAGCCCCGGCGCGGCGCGCGGATCATGCCCTCCTGCGTGACCGTCGCGACGAGCTCCCCGGACCGGTCGAAGATCTGCCCGTGGGTGAGGCCGCGCCCGCCCGAGGCGGAGGGGGAGCGCTGGACGTACAGCAGCCACTCGTCGGCCCGCACGTGGCGGTGCCACCAGATCGCGTGATCGATGGTCGCCATCTTCAGACCGGGCGTCATCCAGCTCAGGCCCTGCTTGCGCAGGATCGGCTCGAAGGGCGTGTAGTCGCTGGCGAAGGCGAGGATCGAGTCGTGCAGCAGCGGGTCCGCGTCCACCGGGGCGAGGGTGCGCATCCACACCATCTGCGCGTCGATCGTGCCGCCGTTCGCGTCGGGCCGCAGGTAGATCGGGTCGGTGACGTGGCGGATGTCGATCGGCCGCTGCGTGGACCAGTACTCGGCGACCGGGTGCTCGATGCCCGCGAGCACCTCGGCGGTCGTCGGCAGCCCCTCAGGGTCCGGGGCCTCGGGGGCGTGCTCGGCGTGCTCGAGCCCCTCCTGCTCCTCCTGGAACGAGGCGGTCATGGCGAGGATCGTGCGCTCGCCCTCCTCCTCGGTGCGGCCGGGCTGGGTCGCGAGCACGCGTCGGACGGAGAAGGATCCGCCGTCGCGCAGCGCGTCGACCTCGAAGCGGATCGGGTGCGCGGGATCGCCCGGGGCGAGGAAGTAGGAGTACATCGAATGGATCCGACGGCCCTCCGGGACGGTGCGGCCCACCGCGGTGACGGCCTGGCCCATCACCTGGCCGCCGAACACGTGACCGCCGGGCTGCGGGGAGGAGTCCCCCTCGTAGACGGTGACGGCGGTGGGGGAGGATGCCGCCCCCGCGGCGTCGACGGGACGGAGGTCCAGCAGGTCGACGAGGCCCGCGGCGACGCGCGCATGGTCGGGGTTCGAGGCGGTCATGCCCCGATCGTACTGGTCAGGACGTGCCGGTCCGGCGATCTAGCATGAGCATCATGCAGTTCTCTATCACCACCGACGCCACGCCCGAGCACCCCGCACCGCTGGACGTGCCCGTCCCCGTGCGCTGGACCGACCTCGACGCCTACGGGCACGTGAACAACGCCGCCATGGTGCGCCTGCTCGAGGAGGCGCGCATCGCGGCCTTCTGGCAGCCCTCGCCCGAGCAGCTCGAGCTCGGGGCGCAACAGCCGCCCGCCGCCCTGCCGATCAGCGGCGCCGGCGCCGATCTCGCCACGGTCATCGCCTCCCAGCGCATCGAGTACGCCCGTCAGCTCGGCCACCGCCGCGATGGCGTGGTGGTGCGGCTGTGGCTCTCCCGGATCGGCGGGGCGAGCCTGAGCGCGGACTATCTCGTCCTCACCCGCGACGATCCCGAGGGCAGGGCGCCCTACGCCCGCGCCCGCACCGTCATGGTGCTGGTGGATGCGGCGAGCGGCTCCCCGGTCCGCCTCGAGCAGGAGGTCCGCGAGTCGCTGCGCGCCTTCACGGGCGAGCCGCTGACCTTCCGGGACTGACCCGCCGAGGGATCAACGGTCCCGGGGAGGTCACCCCGGCCGTGGGCGGGCGCGCCGGCCGGTTCAGGAGAGCCGGTCGGGGACCTGTTGCCCGGCCGCGGGCGCCTCGCCGCCGTCGACGGTGTTGAGCATCGAGTGGGCGGCCCGCTCGAGGTAGTCCCACAGCGTCTGCTCGTGCAGCGGCGCGAGCTCCAGCTCGTCCAGGGCCACGCGCATGTGGCGGAGCCAGGCGTCCCGCGCCGAGGGGGAGACGGGGAAGGGGGCGTGGCGGATCCGCAGCCGCGGATGCCCGCGCTCGGCGCCGTAGGTCTTCGGCCCGCCCCAGTACTGGGCGAGGAAGGTCTCCAGGCGGTGCTTCGCCCCGGTGAGGTCCTCCTCGGGGTACATCGGGCGCAGCAGCGGGTCCTCGGCGACGCCCTCGTAGAACCGCTCGACGAGCCGGGCGAAGGTCGGCGCACCGCCGACGGCGTCGTAGAAGCTCTGCTGCTCGGGCGAGCGGCCTGCAGGGGTGGTCATGGTCGTGCTCCGTCTGTTCGGGGGCGGGCGGGGGTCACTTCCCCGCTTCGACGAAGCGAGGCAGGGCGAAGGCGAGATGGGCATCGGAGAAGCCGGCGCGGATCCGTGCCCGCAGCTCCCGCTCGACGCCCCACTGCTGACCGGGGACGGTCTGGACGACGACACGGCGCTGGTACCTGTTGCCGTCCACCGAGAGCATCCCGGAGATGTCCGCCGGGGCGAGGACCGGCTCCTTCCACTTCGGGTCCGCCGCGAACTCGGCGGTGACCCGCTCGAGGACCTCGGAGACCTTCTCGTCGTCGGCGCCGGCGTCGATGTCGAGGGTGACCACGGCGTTGGAGAAGCCGCGCGCGTAGTTGCCCACGCGGATGATCTCGCCGTTGCGCACCGTCCACAGCACGCCGTCCACGCCGCGCACCTGGGTGGCGCGCAGGTTGATCGACTCGACGGTGCCCTCGGCGTACTCGAGGTCCACCCAGTCGCCGACGGCGACGATGTCCTCGAAGAGCATCACGATGCCCGCGACGACGTCCTTGATGATCGTCTGCGCGCCGATGCCGGCGGCCAGGCCGACCACGCCGAGGCTGGCGATGACCGGGGCGATGTTCACGCCGATCTCGGAGAGGATCATCATGAACGCGATCGCCCAGATCACGGCGCGGGCCACGTTGCGGGCGACGTTCGAGAGGGTCTCGGCGCGCTGCTCGCGGCGTGCCTGTGCGGCCTTCTGCGAGCGGGGGTCGCGCTTGATGACGGTGCTCGCCGCGTTCGAGATCCGGGAGCCGGACTGCACCATCGTGGTGAAGAAGCGGCGCAGCAGCCAGCCGGCCACCAGGCTGAGGACGGTGGCTGCCACGAGGATCACGACGATCTTCACGCCGCTGGTGGCGAGCCACTGGAGCAGCTGATCGGCGAGGCTCAGCGCCTCGTCCGTGGAGGGCGTCGCGAGCAGGGGGGCGAGGTCGGGAGGGAAGTCGTCAGGCATGTCCTCGACGATATCCTCGCCCCGCCGGGGCCGTCATGGCCCGGACGGGGCGAGGCTCGTCACCGTCGGCTCACTCGACGTCCGCGGCGCGCACCCGCTCCTGGCGGGCGACGGTGTCGCGGCCCTCGATGATGATGCGTCGCAGGCCGAAGGGCGCGTCCTCGGAGTCGGCGAGCCACTGGTCCGCGGCGTCGAGCACGCCCTGCCCGCCGTAGGAGTGCGGGAAGTAGCCGGAGACCAGGCGGGTCGCGATCTCGTTCGAGCGCTCCGCCCAGATCCGGGAGATCTCCTCGAAGTAGCGCGGACGGTACGGGGCGATCAGCGTCTCGTCGGTGACGCGGCGGAAGCCCTGCACCACCGCGGTGACCGACTCGTTGGCCAGCGTGTCCTTCTCGACCGTGCGGCGCCATGCCTTGGCCTTGGCGACCTCGGTGGGCAGCGCGGCACGGGCGGTGAGGGCGTGCTTGCGGCCGGACTGGGTGTCGTCGGCCGCGAGCTGCTCGTCGATGCCGGCGGCGTCGATCCCGCCGAGCACGGCCAGGGAGATCACGAGCTTCCAGCGCAGATCGGTGTCGATCTCGCGGCCGGGCAGGGCGATGCCGCCGCCGAGCAGCCCCTCGAGGGTGCTGCGGTGCTCGGTGGTGCGGGCCAGGCGCGCGAAGCTCTCCAGCAGCTGCAGCTGCGTGTCGGAGCCGGCCTCGGCCTCCTGGGCGAGGGCCCAGATGGCGTCGGCCGCCTGCTCGGTGCGGCCGGCGCGCTCCTCCGCGGCGGCGTAGGGGCCGGCGACGGACTCGAGCTGCTGGAGCAGGGTGCGGACCACGGAGGAGGAGCTCTCCCCGGTGAGGTTCGCGAGCACCAGCTGCTGGAAGCGGCGGCTGGGCAGCTCGGCGTCGCGCACCATGTCCCAGGCGGCGGACCACAGCAGGGTGCGGGCCAGCTGGTCCTCGAGGTCGCGCAGGTGCTCCATCGCGACGGCGAGGGAGTCGGCGTCCAGGCGCACCTTGGTGTAGGTCAGGTCGCCGTCGTTGAGCAGCCAGAGGTCGGCGCGGCGCCCGGCGAGCTCGGGCACCTCGGTGAGCTCGCCGTCGACGTCGAGCTCGAGCGTCTCGGTGCGCACGAGCTTCCCGTCCTGCAGGGAGAAGCCGCCCACCTGCAGGCGGTGCGGGCGCAGCACCGGGTGCTCCGCCGGGGCGGTCTGCCGGATCGCGAAGCGGGAGACGGCGCCGTCGGCGTCGTGCTCGATGACGGGGGCGAGGGTGTTGACCCCGGAGCGCTGCAGCCACAGCTGCGCCCAGCGGGTCAGGTCGCGGCCGCTGGTGGCCTCGAGCTCGGTCAGCAGATCGCTCAGCTCGGTGTTCCCCCAGGCATGCTTCGCGAAGTAGGCGCGCACGCCGGCGAAGAACTCCTCCCGGCCGACGTAGGCCACCAGCTGGCGCAGCACCGAGGCGCCCTTGGCGTAGGTGATGCCGTCGAAGTTCGTCTCGACGGCCTCGAGGTCGACCATGTCGGCGACGATCGGGTGGGTGGAGGGCAGCTGGTCCTGCTGGTAGGCCCAGCTCTTCTCCGACAGCGCGAAGGTGGTCCAGGCGTCGTCCCAGCGGGTCACCTCGGCGCTGGCGAGGGTGGAGGCGTACTCGGCGAAGGACTCGTTCAGCCACAGGTCGTCCCACCAGCGCATGGTCACCAGGTCCCCGAACCACATGTGGGCGAGCTCGTGGAGGATGGTGAGGTCGCGCCGCTCGCGCACCGCGTCGGCGACGTCGGAGCGGAAGACGTAGGACTCGACGTAGGTGATCGCGCCGGGGTTCTCCATCGCGCCCATGTTGTACTCGGGCACGAAGACCTGGTCGTACTTGCGGAACGGGAAGTCCTGGTCGAAGGCCTGCTCGTAGAACTCGATCCCGGCCCGGGTCACGTCGATGACGTCCTGGGCGTCGACGTGGTCTGCGAGGGAGGCGCGGGCGAAGACGCCCATCGGGATCGTGCGGCCGTCGCGCGCGGTGACCTCGCCGGTCCCGCCCTGGTAATTGCCGGCGATCAGCGCGACCAGATAGGTGGACATCCGCTCGGTGGGGGAGAATGTCCAGGTCGCCGTGCCCTCGCCCGCGGCCGACGGCTCCGGCGTGGGGGAGTTGGAGATGACACGCCAGTGGTCGGGCGCGGTGACGGTGAGCTGGTAGGTCGCCTTGAGGTCGGGCTGCTCGAAGCAGGCGAACATGCGCCGGGCGTCGGAGACCTCGAACTGGGTGTAGAGGTACACCTCGTCGTCGACGGGGTCGACGAAGCGGTGCAGGCCCTCGCCGGTGTTCATGTACCGGCCGGTGGCCAGGACGCGCACGGTGTTCGCGCCCTCGGCGAGGGCGGGCAGGCGGACGCGGGCGCCGTCGAAGCGGGAGGCGGGATCGGTCAGGAGCTCTCCGTTGAGCTCGATCTCGTGGACCTCCTCTGCGATCAGGTCGAGGAAGGTCTCCTGCGCCTCCGCGGCGTCGAAGCGCAGCGTGGTCTCCGTGCGGAAGGTCCGCTCGTCGGTGGTGAGGTCCAGCCGGATCTCGTAGGCGTCGGTGCTGAGGAAGGAGGCGCGGCGTCGCGCCTCGTCCCGGGTGAGGTTCTCTGAGGACATGGGGCCATCCTGCCACCGGGCCCGGCCCCTGCGCTCAGCGTCGGGTCAGGTCCAGGTCCCAGCTGTAGTGCTCGGGCAGCCGCGGCAGCTCCCAGGTGGGGTCCGGGAAGAAGTACTCGTAGCCGGCGGAGAAGGGGTAGGTCCACTCGGCGATGTGCCGCTCGGCGTCGCGGCCGGCGGCGCGGATCCCCTCGACCTCCTCGGGGCTGAAGTAGCCGGTGCGCTCGGCGCCCTCGAGCTCGTCCTCGTCCTTGTAGTGCCAGTCGCGGCGCGGCAGGACCACGAGGTCGAGCACCAGGTCGCGGGTGCGCACGCCCTCCTCGGTCCGCTCGTAGGGGGTCTCGAGGTTGACGTAGTAGCAGCCCAGCGAGCCGTCGTCCTTGTAGAACAGCCAGATCGAGTAGGGCTTGTCGGGCAGGCCGATCATGAGGATCCCGTTGCCGGTCCAGAGCTGCTTGGACTGCACGCGGGGTGCGGTGAACATGCCCTCGTCGCCGGCGCGGCGCAGCGCCGCCCCGGACTCGAGCACGGGCAGCAGCACCTCGGTGCCGGGGGCGATCCACACCACCACGCCGCGGTCGTCGTCGAGCACGACGGTGCCGGGGCGGACGGTGCGGGTGGGGTGCTGTGGGGTGTAGTAGGTCCAGGTCACCTGGTCGCCGGGCGACCAGCGCGGGGTGGAAGACATGGTGGAGGTCCCGGCCGGATCGGCCTCCGCGGACGCCCCGTACCGACCGGCCACCGGGCCGGGGCTGCGCTGCCCGTGGAGGGGTAGGCGTATGGGGCGACCCTACCTCGTCGTCATCTCAGCCGGTGGCGGCACGCCGTCGCGGCGGGCGCCGAGTCGGAGCGTCGGCTCAGGTCAGCGCGGTCCAGGCCAGGCCCGCCGCGCCGAGGAGGCACAGCAGCGCGAGGAGGAGCAGCAGCACGCCGAGCCCGAGGCGGCGCCGCGAGGGCGCGGGTCGGGGGTCCTGGGCGGTCGGCGCCTCGAGGACGCGCTCGGTGGTGGTGGCGTCCTCCCATCGGGCCCGGACGGTCGGGGCGGGCGGGGTCCCGGCGGCCGACGTCGAGGGCGCGGGTGCCGGCGCGGGCGCGGGTGATGCCGCTGGCGCTCCCGACACCGCGGGCGCTCCCGAGACCGCGGGCGCTCCCGACACCGCGGGCGCGGACCGTGCCGCGGAGCGCGCGTCCAGTCGCTCGTGCAGGCCCGGCGTCGCACCGGCGAGCGATCCGGGGCCCTCGAGCGGCACCTCGGCCCGGCCGTCCTCGGCCGCGATCCGGTCGTGCACCGCGAACCGCGTCCCGGAGGCGCTGCGGGACCACCGCTCGACCGGCCCGAGGTCGGAGGGGATCATGTCCCGGGCCTCCGCGGCGCCCGGACGCCGCGCGGGGTCCGCGGCGAGCAGCGAGCGCAGCAGCGCGCCGAGCCCCGCGGCGGAGGGGTCGGTGCTGCGGCGCAGCGCCCGTTCGAGACGGTCCAGGGCCCGGGCGGGATCGGGCCGCTCGCGGGGAGGGCGCGGGTCCAGGGCCTCGAGGGCGCAGGCCCCCGCCGCCCACACGTCCTGGGCGGCCGAGCCGGTGTCCCCCTCGAGCGCTTCCGGGGCCATGAAGCCGGGGGTGCCGTGGACGAGGCCCGTCTCGGTCAGGCGGATGTCGCTCTCGTGCAGCGCGATGCCGAAGTCGGCGAGCAGCAGATGCGGTGCTCCGAGGCCGGTGCTGTCCAGCAGCAGGTTCGCGGGCTTCACGTCGCGGTGCACCCAGCGCGCCGCGTGCATCGCCGCGAGCGCGTCCAGCAGCTGGCGCAGCAGATGCGCGACGAGGGAGGGGGAGAGGGGGCCGTGCTCGGCGACGGCGCTGGCCAGGGTCCCGCCGTGCACCAGCGGCATGACCAGCACGATCGTGTCGTCCTCGGCGACCCAGGTGTAGGGCGGCAGCAGATGGGGGTGCGCCCCGATGCCGCCCGCGGCCTGCTCGCGCACGAAGCGGAGCACCTCGGCGCCGTCCCGCTGACGCATCACCTTCGCGGCGCACACCGCGTCGAAGCGACGGTCCACGGCGCGCCACAGGGAGCCGGAGGCGCCCCGGGCGAGGGGTTCGAGCAGCGCGATGCGGCCGGCGATGACATCGGACATGATGGTGGTCATGCTAGGGCACCCCCTCCCGCCCCGCGCCGCCCCGCGACTGCTCGCGGCGGGCGGCGTTCTCGTGCTCGCCGTGCCCGTCCTGCCCGCGCTCGCCGGTCCGGTCCCTGCCGGTCCCGTCCTCGCCGAGGGCGAGCCGCCCGCGATCGCCTACGCCGCCGAGGGACCCGAGGTCTCCGGCGGCGCGTCCCTCGCCGAGGCCCCGTCGCTCGATCCCGGGCTGCACCGGGACGTCCTCGAGCGCGGCGGCGCCGAGAGCGGCGAGGACGGCACCGTGAAGTACTACCGGATCGCGGTGGAGGACGGCCAGAGGGTGCATGCCGCGGCGACGATCGCCGCCCCGCCCGTCGCCGGCGGTCTGCCCGAGGAGAGCACGCCGCTGACCCTCGACGTCTCCTTCCTCACCGCCGGCGGCGAGGCGTGCGACGACTCGGGCCGCACGGACGTCGGGGAGTCGCAGGAGGGCGACGGTCCGATCACCACCACCGCGGTCTCCGGGGCGATGGGGCCCGACGGCTGCGCGGGCGAGGAGCTGTTCGTGAAGGTCGCCCGGGAGGGGCCGAAGGATCGCGAGGACCCGCTGCCCGTCGAGCTCCAGCTCGCGGTGCAGCCGGCCGGCCTCGGCGGCGGCGCCCCCGCTCTGGAGGAGCCGCTCGAGGACGACGGCGCCCGGCCCGTCGCCCCCGAGGACCCCGAGCCGCTCGAGCCCGGTCGCTCCATCGCGGAGGCCCGCGAGGTCGACCCGGGCTCCTACGTGCTCGAGCTGGTGCCGGGGGAGACTGCTCTGCTGCGCCTCGAGGTGCAGGAGGGGCAGAGGCTGCGCTGGCGCACCGAGATCGTCTCGGCGCCGGAGGACGAACCGGGCCAGCTCTCCCTGCGGGTCGTAGACGCCGTCCGCGCCCCCGTGGCGGTGAACGGCGGGCGCTCGGCGATCGGCTCCTCCGGCACAGTGCGCGGCGGCGGGATGGCGGCGCCCGTCGACCTCGGCAACCGCGCCTCGGACCAGGACTCGATCCGCAGTGCCTGGCTGCCGGGCACCTACACGATCCAGATGCACCGCATGCAGCGCACGGCCGGGGCCGATCCCGCCGGGGACGAGCGCGTGCGCCTGATCCTCACCCTCGAGGTCGAGGGCGATCCCGCCGAGGACGCCGCCGAGGGTCCGGTGCTCGAGCTCGGGGACATCCGGACCGGCCCCGGAACGGCCGTCGTGCTGCGCCTGGCCGGGGCGGGCGCTCTGGGTCTGGTCGGCCTCGCGCTCGCCGCGGCCGGGGCGTTCGTGCTGCGCCCCCGCCGCACCTGAGCGCACCGCCGCGGCGTCAGCCGGCCCGGGCCTCCCGCAGGCGGGCGCAGTCCCCGCCGCGGGCCATGAGCTCTTCGTGCGTGCCCTGCTCGAGGACCGCCCCCTCGAACATCATCAGGATCCGCTCGCGCCCGTCCTCGCCGTAGGCAAGGGCGACCTGCTCGAGCCGGATCGAGGGGTCGCGGGGCTCTTGGTCGCCGGGACCGTCGGCGGCGCGCCGACCGGTGCGGTCCGTCAGGCCCCGACCGGTGCCCCGCGCAGCTGCGCGGCCAGCGGGCAGTCCATGGGATCCGCGTAGCCGAGCCCCACCCGGTTCAGGTAGCGGATGATGACCCGGTAGGAGGAGACGAGATCGGTCTCGGTGTAGGTGATGCCGCGCTCGGCGCAGAACTCCTTGACGATCGGCTGCACCTTGCGCAGGTTCGCCGAGGGCATCCGCGGGAACAGGTGGTGCTCGATCTGGAGGTCCAGACCGCCCATCGCGATGCTCATCATGCGGCCACCGGTGATGTTGCGGCTCGTGAGCACCTGGCGTCGCAGGAAGTCCACCTCGAGGTCCTTCGGGATCAGCGCCATGCCCTTGTGGTTGGGGGCGAAGGACCCTCCCATGGTGATGCCGAAGACGGCGAACTGCACTGCGAGGAAGGCTGCACCGAGGCCGGGACCGAGGGTGAGCAGCACGATCGCTGGGAAGCCGAGGATCCGCACGAGCACCAGGGTCAGCTCGAGAGCACGGTGCTTGACCCGGTCCCGGCGCAGCAGGGTGGAGATCGCCTCATAGTGCAGGACGAACGCGAACAGGCTCAGCAGCGGGATGAACGCGTACCCCTGGTGACGGGCGAGCCACCCCATGAACCCGGTGCGTCCCTCCTGGTCGCCCGGGACGAACACGAGCACGCCGCCGGCGATGTCGCCGTCGCGGCCGATCGTGTTCGGATGGGCGTGATGCTTGCTGTGCTTCCGGTTCCACCAGGCGATGCTCAGCCCCACCACGAGGCTCCCGATCACCCGCGAGAACCACTCGTTGCGGCGACCGTTGGAGAACACCTGCTGATGCGCGGCGTCGTGGCCCAGGAACGCTGCCTGGGTGAACAGGACCCCGAACAGTGCGGCGACGGCGAGCTGCCACCAGGTGCCGCCCAGCGTGAGCAGCAGGACGAACGCGCCGATGAGCGCGGCGGCGAGCACAGCGGTGCGCACCATGTAGGTGCGCACGTCGCGGCCCATCAGGCCCGCATCCTTCACGCGCTGCGTGAGCTCGAAGAAGTCCCGGGTGTGCGCGGCGGCGCGATACGGGCCCGCGGCCGGAACGGCGGTGGTGGTCATGGTGTCGACGGTAGGCGACGGGCGCCGTCATCCGCGTCCCCCGCCGGAGCGAACTTCGGGCCCCTACCCCGGTAGGGGTCCCGCGAGCGGGATCCGCACGCGCAGCGCGAAACCGCCGTCCGGCGTCGGCCCGCTCTCGACGCTGCCCCCGAGCGCGCGCACCCGTTCCCGCGTTCCGGCCAGGCCCAGTCCGGCGCCCGGGATCGGGTCCTGCAGGGGGTCCGAGGCCGGCGGGGGACCGTTCAGGACGCTGATCACCAGGGTGGAGTCCCTGACGCGCACGCGGACCTCGATCTCCGCCCCGCGCGCATGGCGCAGCGCGTTGCTGAGCGCCTCCTGCACCGCGCGGTAGCCGGTGAGGCCGACCGTCGGCGGAGCCTGAACCTCCTCGAGCTCTGCGGTGATCCTCGCACCCGTGCTCCGGGAGGAGGCCACCAGGTCCTCGACGTCGTCCAGCCCCTGCATCGGCATCTCGTCCAGGGAGTCCTCGGTGCGCAGGATCGCGAGCAGCGCGCGCATCTCGCCCAACGCCTGGCGGGAGGAGGCGGCGATGTCCTCGAACTCGCTCACGGTCGCCTCGTCCAAGTGCTGCAGGCGGAACCTCGCGGTGCCCGCCTGGACCGTGATGACCGACATGGAGTGCGCGACCACGTCGTGCAGCTCGCGGGCGATGCGCCCGCGCTCCTCCAGCTCGCGCCGTCGGCGCATCTCCTCGGCGCTGACGGTCCGCGCGCGTTCGACCTGGCCGCGCACCAGGATCCACTGCCGCGCGGTGAGGCCCAGCAGCACGACCCCGCCGCTGATCGCGACCAGGACCACCCCGTTGGTCATCACCGCGCGCAGGGTGCCGTCGGGCATCTCGGAGGGGTCGGTCACCAGCAGCGACACCAGGGTCAGCACCGCCCCGGCGGACCAGGCCGACAGCACCCAGTACCAGCGGTGGAAGACGGCGAGGACCGCGAGGGTGAGACAGTGGGCGAGCAGCGCGGTGACCGGCCACGGCCAGGGCGCCGCCTGGTGCGCGGGGGCGGTGGCGAGCATCATCGCGAGCGCCGCCACGGCCGAGAGGGAGAGCCCCGCCCACGGCCAGCGTGCACCGGCCACGGCGGAGGCGCCCGCCGCGGTGGTCACGACCATCGCGACGGCCGGATGGACGTCGTAGACCACCGCCGTGACCGGCCAGGCGACGACCACCAGCACGAAGGCGAGGAAGGCGATGGTCATCCGGCTCCACGCGGTCTCGCGCGGCACCGGCTCCGAGGAGGTCGGGAGAACCGCCGGCATGCTCCCCGGCCAAGCGGGGAAGCGAGGTCCGGTGACCTCACCGCCCAGCAGGGGAGCGGTGACCACCGCGTCGAAGCGGGCGAGCAGGTGCACCACGGCGGGCAGCGTCAGCGCGAGCAGGAGTCCGGCGACCAGGGCGAGCGCCCACTGGCCGGGGACCTCCCACACCTGCGGGGGCAGCAGCCGGCCCCAGATCGCGTAGCCGAGCCCCGCGAGCGCCCCCAGGGCCCAGGCCAGCGTCGCGGTCGCGGTGAGCACCCTGATCGGCAGCGCGACCAGACCCTCGAGGACGAGGTCCAGCCAGCGCCGTGGGTCGCCGAGGCGGCGCAGATGACCTCGGGCCCCGGGCTCGGTCGGCCGGTACCGGGCCTCGGATACCCCGAGGCCCCAGCGCCGCAGGCGGATGCGGTCCCAGCGGGCGAACGCAGAGGAGAGGTTCAGCGTCAGGGGGAACAGGAGCACCCCCACCCAGAGGATCGCCAGGGCGGCGGAGATCGCGGCCAGGGGCAGCAGCAGCGCCGCGGCGAGCAGGGTCAGCGGGAGCCCGGTGAACAGCAGCGCCAGGTCCGGCCCGAGCCGGCGCAGGCTGCGCCGGTCAGGGACCAGGAACATGGCAGCGCGCCGGACTGGGGAGGGGAGCCGTCCTCCGGAGGGAATACCGTGGCCTTATGGACCGTGCCCCCGTGGACCCCGCCGCGCAGGACCCCATCCGGGTGCTGGTCGTCGACGACCAGTCGATGATCCGAGGTGGGTTCGCGGCGCTCCTGGACGCCCAGGAGGGGATCGAGGTGGTGGGGACGGCGGCCAACGGGGCGGGCCTCACCGAGACGGTCCGGACGACTCGTCCGGACGTGGTGCTGATGGACATCCGGATGCCGCAGGTCGGAGGGCTCGAGGCGACCCGAGCGGTGCTCGCGATGCCGGGGACGCAGCCGAAGATCATCATGCTCACCACCTTCGATGCGGAGGAGTACGTGTTCTCGGCGCTCCGGGCCGGAGCGAGCGGGTTCCTGCTCAAGGATTCCACACCCGAGGAGCTGGTCCAGGCCGTGCGTGTGGTCGCCGACGGGGAGTCGCTGCTCGCTCCCCGGGTCACCAGGGCCCTCATCGCTGACTTCGTGGCGCGTCCCGAGCGGGCGGCGGGTGCCGACCTGAGCATGTCGGTGCTCACCGAGCGCGAGCTGGACGTGCTCCGAGCGGTCGCGCGGGGGCTGTCGAACCGGGAGATCGCCGCCGAGCTGGTGATGGCGGAGCAGACGGTCAAGTCGCACGTCTCGCGGATACTCGGCAAGCTCGCCCTGCGCGACCGTGCTCAGCTCGTGGTCGCCGCCTACGAGTCCGGGCTGGTGCGACGGGGGGAGTGACCCCCGCGCGGGCCCGGGCTCAGCCGGCCCAGGCCTCCCACAGCCGGGCGTAGTCCCCGCCGCGGGCGACGAGCTCGTCGTGGGTGCCCTGCTCGACGACCGCGCCGTCGGCCATCACCAGGATCCGGTCGGCGACCCGCGCCTGCGAGAGGCGGTGGGCGACGATGATCGTGGTGCGGCCGCGGGCGACCTCGAGCGCGGCCCGCTCGAGCACGCGCGCCCCGGAGGAACCCTCGTCGGCCGTGGCCTCGTCGAGGATCAGCACTGCCGGATCCTGCAGCGAGACGCGGGCGAGGGCCAGCTGCTGGGACTGCTCGGCGGTGAGCCGCTCGCCCTTCTCGCCCACCTCGGTGTCCAGGCCCCGCGGCAGACGGTCCACCCAGGCGAGCGCCTCCACCCTGGCCAGCGCCACGCGCAGCAGCTCGTCGGAGGCGTCGGGGGCGGCCAGCTGCAGGTCCTCCCGCAGCGAACCGCGGAAGACGTGCACGTCCTGGGAGACGATCGAGGCGTGGCGTCGGACGGCCTCGAGGTCCGCGCTCGCGAGATCCGCACCGCCGTGCAGCACCCGGCCGTGGCGCGGGACGAGCGTGCCCGCCATGATCGCGGCGAGGGTCGACTTGCCCGCGCCGGAGGCGCCCACCAGCGAGACCGTCTCCCCGGGCGCGATCTCGAGGTCCAGCGGCCGCAGCACGATCCGCTCGTTCCCGTCCTCGTCCTCGCCGTAGGCGTGGGAGACCTGCTCGAGGCGGATCGAGGCGTCGCGGGGCACCTCGGTGCCGGGGGAGACCGCGGGGTCGATCGAGGTGATCACCCCGACCATCCTCGCCAGGCTCGCCAGCGCCGACTGGACCTCGTCGAGGTTGAAGATCACCGCCATCATCGGCCAGAACAGGGTCACCAGGTACACCGCCGCCGCGGTGACCAGGCCGACGGGCGCCGCACCGGTCTGCACCAGCACGAAGCCGACCCCGATCACCATCGCCAGCGCCAGGTTCTCGGGCACGTTCAGGCCCAGCACCAGCCGGCTCACCAGGTGCATCACGCGCATGTTCAGCAGCGCGGCGGTCTCCGAGAGCACGGCCACGTGGCGGGTCTCGCGCCGCTCGATGCCGTAGGCGTGCACGGTGGGGATGCCGTGGATGGCGGAGAGCAGGCCCTGGGCGCGGGCGCCCATCGCGATCCGCTCGCGGCGGTAGATCGGGCCGGTGCGGCGCAGGTACCAGGTCGCGGCCAGCACGTACATCGGCACGATGATCACGACCATGAGCAGCAGCCACGGTGAGAG
Organism: Brachybacterium sp. sponge; assembly: GCF_001613775.1. Classification (NCBI taxonomy): domain Bacteria; kingdom Bacillati; phylum Actinomycetota; class Actinomycetes; order Micrococcales; family Dermabacteraceae; genus Brachybacterium; species Brachybacterium sp. sponge. Next base: position 857,539 of record NZ_LRMP01000002.1, read on the forward strand.
CATCGCCATGCCGCCCAGGGTGATCAGCACCAGGAATCCGAGCTGGATGAGGTTCGGGACGAGGTTGTTCACCGCCCGGGCGGCGACGTCCACGTCGTCGGCGACGCGGGAGAGGGCGTCGCCGATGCCGGTGCGCTCCATGGTCTGCGCGGGCAGGTCCAGGGCACGGTCGATCACGTCCTCGCGCATCCCGGCGAGGATCCGCTGGCCGAGCGCGGAGATCATCGACCACCCCGCCGCCATCAGCACCGCCTGGAGCACCCCGACCCCGAGGATCCGCAGCCCCAACGACCACACCTCGGCGCTCGAGCCGCCGGCGGCGACCACGTCCACGGCGGAGCCGATCAGACGGGGGAGGATCGCGGCGGCGACCGCGCCGCCGACGGTGATCAGCAGCGTGGCCGTGGCCGAGAGCCAGTGCTCCCGCAGCCGCGCGAGCATGAAGCGCATCGAGGCGCCGGGGCCCGCGATGGGCAGCAGCTGCGCGTGCTCGGCCAGCTGACGGCGCGCGGTCGCGTCCTCGCCGAGGACCTCCTCGAGCGGTCGATCCCAGTCCAGGCCCGGCATGCGGGTCCCCTGGGATCCCTGCGATGCGCTCATCGCCGCACCACCTCCCGGTACTGCTCGTGTCCCATCAGATCGGTGTGCTCGCCCTCGGCGGTGATCCGCCCGTCGCGGACGAAGACCACGCGGTCCGCCGCCTGCAACAGCGCCGGGGCGCGGGTGACCAGCAGGGTCGCCCGGTCGGTGCGGTGCCGTGCGGCGACCAGCGCCTCGGCGATGTTCTGCTCGGTGACGGCGTCGACAGCGGTGGTCGGGTCGTGCAGCACGAGCACCGGCGCGTCCGCGGCGACGGCGCGGGCGAGCGCGATCCGCTGCCGCTGCCCGCCGGAGAGGTTCGCGCCGCGGTCCAGGATGCGGGTGTCGTAGCCCTCGGGCAGGATCCGCAGCAGGTCCTCGGCGCCGGCGGCGTGCAGCGCCGCGTCGGCCCAGCCGTCGTCGCCGGTCTCCGGCGAGGGGCCCTGCTCGGGGGCACGGGTCGCGAGCTGCTCGCGCAGGGTGCCGTCGAAGAGGTCCACGACGTGCGGCTCGACGAGCAGGTCCGCCCGCAGGCCCAGCCGGTCCTCGGGCGTGATCGCCACCTCGCCCACGCGGGCGCCGCCGTCGACGCGGCCGCTGACCGCGTCGATCACGTCCGCGGCGTCGGCCGGATCCGCGCAGGCCAGCGCCACCACCTCGCCGTCGGCGACGGACAGCAGCGGCAGGTGGAGGCCGCCGGCGGCGCCGCGTCGGCCCGTCCCGCGACCGCCGCGCTCGTCGCGCTGCGTGGTGAGCACGTCCAGGGTCAGCTCCGGATCGTCGACCGTGCGGCCGAGGTCCGTGTACAGGTCCCGCACGCGACGCGCCGAGGTGGACATACCGGCCCACCACACCGGGGCGCCGGAGAGGCCCTGCAGCATCCCCATCACGTAGCGGGCCAGGCCCACCACGGCGATCAGCACGCCGAGGGTCAGCGCGCCGTCGAGGGTGCGCAGCGAGGCTACGACCGCGACCGCCGCGAGCATCGTCCCGGTCACCAGGGTCGTGAGCCCCGAGGAGAGGCCCGAGTAGCGGGCGTTGACCAGCGCCGCGTCCAGCGCGGTGCGGGAGCGGCGGCGGTAGGTCGCCCGTGCCCGGCTCTGCACGCCCAGGCCCTGCAGCACCCGCAGCCCGTGCACGAGGTCGGTCGCGGTCGCCGCGGCCTCCGCGGCCTGGGACTGCTGGTCGTCGTAGCGGGCGGACAGGGTCGGGGTGATCACGCGGATCACCACCACCATCACCACGATGCCCAGCCCCATCGCGAGCCCCAGCCACAGGTCCATCACGGCGAGATAGGCGGTCGCCCCCAGCACCGCGAGGGTCGAGGGGACCACCCACGGGATCATGTCCATCACGTCGGACGCCTTGTCCGCATCCGAGGTGGCGATCGAGAGAACCTCGCCGGCGGGGCGGCGCACCGTGCGCGAGCGCGGGTCGAGCACCGCACCGGTCAGGCCCACCCGCAGCCGGTGCCGCTCGTACATGACCGCCTTCTGCGAGAGCAGGAAGGTCCACACCCACAGCAGCACGCCCAACACGCGCAGCAGGATCAGTCCCGCCGCGCCCAGCACCGTCAGCCGCAGATCGCCGGCGAGGATGCCGTGGTCGATGAGGAGGCCCAGCACGATCGGCATGAGCATCTCGACGCCCTCGGACACGGTCGCCAGCGGCAGGATGAGCGCGAGGGTGCGACGGTGGGTGCGCACGATGGAGCGCAGCACGCCGGGGACGGGGCGCGCCGGGCAGGAGGTCGCCGCGGCCGCGGCAGGGGAGGAGTCGAGCACTTGTCCGATCCAACCCGTCCGGACCCTGCGGGGCAAGGTGTTTTCCCCCGCCCGTGAGCCGGTCGACGCACGGCGGGCGCGCCGGTGCGACAATGGGGGCTCACCACCCCCGATCCGAGGAGAGTCCATGAGCGCCCGTCGCGTGGAGCTGTTCGTCGACCCCGTCTGCCCCTTCGCCTGGATGACCAGCCGCTGGCTGCTGCACGCCGCCGAGGTGCGCGAGATCGAGCCGGTCTATTCGGTGATGTCGCTGTCCGTCCTCAACGAGGGTCGCGAGCTCGATCCCGGCTATCGCGCCATGCTCGATGACTCCTGGGGCCCGGGCCGGCTGGCGATCGCGATCCGCGAGGCCGAGGGGAACGAGGCCTTCTCCCGCTGGTACACCGCCTGGGGCGAGCGCTATCACGTCGGCGGTCAGAACGAGGACCGTCGCGCCACCGCGGTCGCCGCGCTCGCCGATGCGGATCTGCCGGCCGAGCTGATCGAGGCCTACGAGCCGGTCGCCGGCGACGAGATCGACACGGCGCTGCGCGCCTCGCACGAGGGCGCCACCTCCCGCGTCGGCGACGAGGTGGGCACCCCGGTGATCTCCTTCGGCGAGGGCACCGCCTACTTCGGCCCTGTCGTCTCCCCGGCCCCGAAGGGCGAGGAGGCCGGGAAGCTGCTGGACGCGCTCGCGACGCTCGCCTCGATCGACGGCTTCTACGAGCTCAAGCGCTCCCGCTCCGGCGGCGTCGACTTCAGCTGACCGCCCCGCCCGTCCCTGACGGGTCTCCCACCCCTACCCCACGACAGGAAGACAGCCACGACATGCGCGTGCACATCGGCACCGACCACGCCGGCTTCGAGCTGAAGAACCGCCTGGTGACCCAGCTGGAGAAGAAGGGTCACGAGGTCACCGACCACGGCGCCCACGAGTACGACGCCCTGGACGACTACCCGCCCTTCTGTACCGACGTGGGCGAGGCCGTCGTCGCGCAGCCCGGCTCGCTCGGCATCGTCATCGGCGGCTCCGGCAACGGCGAGCAGATCGCCGCGAACAAGGTCGCCGGGGTCCGCGCCGCGCTGGTGTGGAACGAGGAGACCGCGCGCCTGGCCCGCGAGCACAACGACGCGAACGTGATCTCCGTCGGCGCGCGCCAGCACTCCGAGGAGGAGCTCGAGGCGCTGATCGACCTGTTCCTGGCCGAGCCGTTCTCCGGCGAGGAGCGCCACCAGCGCCGCATCGACCTGGTCGCCCGCTACGAGACCACCGGCGGCTACAGCGAGGACCAGGGCGCCGGCGCCGACGCGCGCTGATGCCGGAGGGCCATACCGTCCACCGGCTCGCCGCCGCCTTCGCGCGCGGCTTCGGCGGGCAGCGGGTGCGCACCTCCAGCCCCCAGGGACGCTTCTCCGACGCCGCTCGGCTCGACGGCCAGGTGCTGCTCGGCGCCGAGGCGGTGGGCAAGCACCTCTTCCTGCCGTTCGCCCCAACGGCCGACGTCGACCCGGCGGATCCGTCGGTGCGGCACGTCCACGTGCACCTGGGCCTGTACGGGTCCTGGACCTTCGCGGGCGACCCCGGCTTCGCAGGCGCCCACGCGATCGGCGCCCCGCGCCTGCGCGTCGGCGAGCGCGAGGAGGAGAGCGAGGGCACCGTCGACTGGCGGCGGATCGTGCCGCGCGAGACGGTGCGGCTGCGGATCGCCGGCCCCCGCGGCCTCGCCGACCTCACCGGCCCCACCGCCTGCGAGGTGCTGGACGCCGAGGGCCGGCAGCGGGTGCTGGACCGGCTCGGCCCGGACCCGCTGCGCCCGGACCCCGACGGCTCCGCGCGGCGCCGCTTCGTCGAGGGGATCCGGCGCTCCCGCACCACGATCGGCGCGCTCCTGATGGACCAGAAGGTCGTCGCCGGGATCGGGAACATCTACCGCGCCGAGCTGCTGTTCCGGGCGAGGCTGGATCCCTTCGTGCCCGGCCGCGATCTCACCGCCGGGATGTGCGAGGGGATGTGGGAGGACCTGGTCGCGCTGATGGCCTACGGCGCGCGGACGGGACGGATCGTCACCACCCAGCCCGAGCACCGGCAGATCGAGGCGCGGATCGTCGAGCGCTCCCGCGGCACCCGCCAGAACGGGGACGAGGACCCGGACGTGGTGCCCCGCGAGGAGTCCTTCTACGTCTACCACCGCCAGACCCTGCCCTGCCGGCTGTGCGGGACGACGATCCGCTCGGGCGAGATCGCCGCACGCACGGTGTTCTGGTGCCCGCGCTGCCAGCGGGTCCGCAGCCGCCGCGCGGGCTGGACCCGCGAGCACCCCGCCGCACCCTGGGCGCTCGCGCGGTGATCGGTGCCGACGGCCGTACCCTGACGCCCATGCCCGACCAGCCCGCCGCCCCGCCCGTCCTGCACCGCGCCGTCCTCGACGACCTCTCCGCCCGCACGCTCTACCTCCTGGCGACGCTCCGCCAGGACGTGTTCACCATGGAGCAGGGCGCGACCGACGCGGACCTCGACGGGCGCGAGCTCGAGCCGACCACGGAGCTGCTGTGGCTCGAGGAGGAGGGCGCGCCGATCGCCCACCTGCGCCTGCTGCGGGAGACGGACGGCACGCTCCGCATCGGCCGGGTCGCGGTGCGTGCGGACCGTCGTCGCGGCGGCCACGGCAGGCGCCTCATGGTCGCGGCGCTCGAGCGGGCCCGGGAGCTCGCCCCGAGCGCCGAGGTGCACCTCGACGCCCAGGCGTATCTCGAAACGTGGTACGCCTCGATGGGCTTCGAGACGGTGAGCGACGTGTTCCTCGAGGCAGGGATCGAGCACGTCGCGATGGTGCTGCGCCCCGCGAGCGCCTGAGCCCGGCCCAGTCGGCTCAGGCCCGACGCGCCTCGATCAGCTCCACGATCTCGGCCCGCTCGAAGTAGCGCGCCGTCGCCAGGCCGCTCGGCTCGCCGAGGTCCGGGTCCGCCCCGGCCTCGAGCAGCGCCCTCGCCACCTCGGTGAAGCCCTTGAAGGCGGCGCCCGCGAGCGGGGACTGGCCGCGGTCGTTGAGCAGGTCCACGTCGGCGCCGCGGGCGGCGAGCTCGCTCACCAGCGCGGCGTGCCCGTGATAAGCGGCGAGCATGAGCGGGGAGTTCCCGGAGGCGTCGCGCAGGTTCGCCGGCGCGCCGTTGTCGAGGAAAGCGCGCACGGTCTCGGCGTCGCCCTTCCGGGCGGCGTCGAGCAGGGTGTTGGCGAGCTCGATGAGCTCGGGATCCAGGGAGTCGTCGGTCATCGCCCCAGCGTATTACGCGGGGCCGACGAGCAGCTCGGCGATCAGCGGCCACACCAGCAGTCCCGCCGCGATCACGACCCCCAGCAGGTCCGCGGGTCCGACGGGGCTCGGCGCCGCCCAGGTGCGGTGCGTCGCGGTCGCGAAGCCGCGGGAGTCCATCGCCAGGGCCTGCTGCTCGGCGCCGCGCAGCGTGTCCACGAGCAGGGCGAGGGTGGCACCCGCGAGCACCCGGGGGGAGCGGGGACCGCCGAGACCGCGGCGAGTGCGGGCCTCGAGGATCGCCGCCCACTGCCGGCCCAGATGCCCCACCCGCACCAGCGCGATCACGGAGGCGGCGACGGGCCGTCCAGGCAGGTGCAGGCGCTGGCCGAGCGCGTCCCCGAGCGGGGTGGGGCGCACGGAGGCGAGGGCCAGCACCCCGGGGGCGACGAAGGCGGTGATCCGCGCGGCCTCCTTCAGGCCGACGAGCCATGCCTCTCCGGACAGCGCCGGCGCCTCGCCCAGCAGCGCCGTGGTCCAGGCGAGCCCCGCCGCAGAGAGCAGGATCGGGAGCAGGCGCAGGGCCGCGCCGCGCAGGCTCCGCACCGCCAGCGGGGCGAGCAGCACGGTCGGGGCGAGGGCGAGCAGCCCGCCCTGCCAGCTCTGCACGGCGAAGGAGCCGATCGCGGCGAGGATCCCGATCAGGCTCAGCGTCAGCGGGTTCAGCGCGTCGGCCGGGACCCGGCGGGGCGAGGGCGTGGGCACCGCGCCCGGCGCCGGGGAGGGCAGGTCGTGGCGCGCGTCGGCCGCGTCGACGAGGAGCTCGTCGTGGCTCGCGACGAGCACCGCCGTGCCGCGGGCCCTCGCCTCGCGCAGCAGCTCCAGCACCTCGCGGCGCCGCCGGGCGTCCAGGCCCACGGTCGGCTCGTCGAGCACGAGCAGGCCGGGGCGCTGGGCGAGGGCCGCGACGATCGCGAGACGGCGCTGTTCGCCGCCGGAGAGGCGGTGGGGGTGGGCGCCGGCGAGCGGGGCGAGGCCCGCCCGCTGAAGAAGCTCGTCCGCGAGGGCCTCGTCCGTGGCCCAGGGGGAGGCGAGGACCTCCTCCCGCACGGTCGTCGCGACGAAGGAGTGCTCGGGGTCCTGGGGGACGAGGGCGATTTGGGAGGGCTCGGGGCGGGACACGGCGCCCGCGCCCGGCTCCGTCGCGCCGACGAGGACGCGCAGCAGGGAGGTCTTGCCCGCACCGGACGGGCCGGTCAGCGCGGTCAGCCGCCCGGAGCGCAGCGCGAGGTCCTGCGGCGCGGTGAGCCCCCGGGCGGGCACGGTGACGCCGCGCAGCGCGGCGACGGTCTCGCCGGGTTCGGCCGAGCCGCGCGCCTCCTCGCCGGCCGTCCCGTCCTCGAGCACCCCCGCTGCGACCAGCACCTCCCGCTGCCGGGAGAGCAGCTCGCCCGGTGCTCCGTCGGCGAGCACCCGGGCGCGAGGGCCGAGCACGATCAGCCGGTCCACGTGCGGCAGCCAGGGCCCGAACCGGTGCTCGGCGACGACGAGGGTGCGGCCGCCCGCGACCGTCAGGATCGCCTCTCGCACCTGCTCGGCCGTCGGGGCATCGAGCATGGAGGTCGGCTCGTCCAGGAGCAGCAGGTCGGGGCGCAGGGCCAGTGCGCCGGCCAGCGCGATCCGCTGCTGCTGGCCGCCCGAGGCGTCCAGCGGCGCCCGCTCAGGGTCGAGGTCGACGCGCGCCGCCTCGAGCGCCCGGGCGGCGCGCTCGGTGAGCTCCGGCCGGGGCAGTCCCGCGTTCTCCGGTCCGAAGGCGGCGTCGCGGGCGACGGTCGCGCCGACCAGAGCGTGCACCGGGTTCTGCAGCAGCAGGCCCCGCTCCCCGGGCCGGCTGGGCGCGGGGACGAGCCCCTCGCCGTCCCCGTCCTCGGGGTCCAGCAGCCCGGCCAGCGCCCGCAGCACGGTCGACTTCCCACTGCCGCTCGCCCCGGCCAGCAGCACTCGCTGCCCGGGCGGGATCTCGAGGTCGAGCCCCTCGATGGTCGGCTCGCGCCGGCTGAGCGGCCGCCAGCGCAGCCCGTCGACGTGCACGGACGCCGCCGGGACGGTCCCGGTGCTCAGGCCTCCACCGCGCGGGCCGCCTCCCGGCCGGAGGCCAGGGAGTCCACCGCGCCGGTCGCGATCAGCGCCCGGCTCGCCGCCCAGCCCAGCACCCCGCACAGCAGCGCCCCCGAGAGCAGGAAGAAGGCGAGCATCGTGCCGGAGAAGGCCCAGCTCATTTCCTGGTAGTAGGCGACCTTCTCCCATCCCCATTCGAGCAAGGCAGAGAGCACGCCGCCGAGCACCGCCACGGGCAGGGTGAAGCGCCGGTAGCGGGTGAGCAGGAAGGCGAGCTCGACCCCACCGCCCTGCATGAGACCGGACACGGCGGTGCCCCAGCCCCACTGACTGCCCAGCAGCATCGAGAGCACGGCGGCGACCATCTCCGCGAGCAGGGCGGCGCCGGGCTTGCGCACCAGCAGCGCGGCGAGCACGGCCGGCAGGAACCAGATCCCCGCCAGCAGCCCCTCGGCCGGCTTGAACGCCGCGGTCAGCGGGCCGATCAGGGTGTAGAGCTGGCCGTAGCCGAGGAAGGCGACCCCGAAGGCCGCCCCGATCAGCACGGTCACCAGCAGATCGACGGTGCGATAACGGGTCATCACGTCTCCTCCCAGGTCCTGGAAGGGGCGCGGAGCACCGGCGGTGCTCCACGGAAATCCCGACTCCCTACGCCGGTGCGAGCCGGATCAGGTTCGAGGGTCTGCGCCGTCGGCGCACTCTCAGCACCGGACGGTGCTCCCCTGTCAGTGGATGACGAGCAGACAGTCTAGCCCAGGAGCACGCTCAGCGGCGGGCACGGATGGCCTGGTCGATCGCATCGGCGGCCGCCTCGGGGTCGACGGGGGAGAGGATGTAGCAGGTGTCCTTCGTCCCGATGATCTCCACGCTCGTGCCCGGCCGGGTGACCAGCATCCGGTAGGGACGCTGCTGTTCGGCGAGGGTGAAGATCTTCCGCCGGCCGACGGGGGTGAGCTCCTCGGGCTTCGGGGTCATCGCCCTCCCGCGCCGCCAGCCGTAGCCGCCGAGGGCGACGCCCACGGTGCCGGTGGGGATATCGCGCAGCTGCACGGTGCGGAAGTCCTCGATCGGCCAGACCCGGCGGGGGAGGAAGCCTCCGAGGCTCACGGTGACCCCGTTCCCGTCGACCACGAAGCGGGTGGCCTGGCCCATCCACGTCCACAGCGCCAGCAGCGCGAAGGCGGCGAGCACCGCGATCGCGCCCGGCGCCGAGCCGCGCTGCAGCAGCAGGCCCGACACGATCAGGCCCGCCACCACGGTGACGACGACGCGGGTCCAGCCCACGGACGAGGGCACCGTCCGCCCGACGTGGAAGGGCGGATCGGGCCTCACCAGATGCTCACCCGCTCCTCGGGGGCGCGGTACATGCCGTCGCCCTCGCGCACGTCGAAGGCCTCGTGGAACTCGTCGATGTGCCCGGCGACCGTGTTGCAGCGGAACTCCATCGGCGCATGCGGGTCCACGGCCAGGCGGCGGATCGCCTCCTGGGGCCGGTTCCGGCCCCGCCACACGGTCGCCCAGGACCAGAACACGCGCTGCAGGCCGGTGAGCCCGTCGAGCTCGGCCGCGGCCTCCTCCTCGGAGCGGCTGGCGAGATAGGCCTTGACTGCGATGGAGAGCCCGCCGAGGTCGCCGATGTTCTCGCCGATGGTGAGGGCGCCGTTGACTCGGTGGGAGTCGTCGAGCTCGCGCGGGGAGAGCTCCGAGTACTGCGCGATGAGACGGGCGGCGCGGGCGTCGAAGGCCTCGCGGTCCTCCGCCGTCCACCAGGAGACGAGGTTGCCGTCCCCGTCGTACTTCGAGCCCTGGTCGTCGAAGCCGTGGCCGACCTCGTGGCCGATCACCGCGCCGATCCCGCCGAAGTTCACGGCGTCGTCGGCTTCCGCGTCGAAGAACGGGGGCTCGAGGATCGCGGCGGGGAAGACGATCTCGTTCCGGCCGGGGTTGTAGTAGGCGTTGACCGTCTGCGGGGTCATGTGCCACTCGGTCTCGTCCATCGGCCCGCCGACCTTCGAGAACTCGAAGTCCGCCTCGAAGCGGCGGGAGGCGCGGACGGTCGCGACGAGGTCGCCGGGGACGAGCTCGAGGCCGTCGTAGTCGCGCCACGTCGAGGGATACCCGATCTTCGGGGTGAACCTCTCGAGCTTCGCGAGCGCCTTCTCGCGGGTGGCCGGGGTCATCCAGTCCAACGAGCTGATCGAGTCGCGGTAGGCGTCCATCAGGGCGTCGACCAGCGCGGTCATGCGCTCCTTGTGGGCGGCGGGGAAGTGGCGGGCGACGTACTCGCGGCCGACGGCGAAGCCGACCGCGCCCTCGACCAGGGCCACGCCCCGCTTCCACCGCTCCTTCAGCTCCTCCGCACCGGACAGGACGCGGCCGGAGAAGTCGAAGTCCTCCTCGACCAGCGCGGCGGGGAGATAGGGGGCGTAGGAGGAGACGGTGTGCATCGCGAGCCACGTGCGCAGCACGGCGAGGTCCTCCCCGGCCAGCAGCTCCGCGGCGGCGGAGACGAACTCGGGCTGGCCGACGGAGACCACGTCGAAGGCCGCGGCCGGCGCGCCGGTGCCCTCGATGTACGCGTCCCAGGGGAAGGCGGGGGCGAGCTCGCGGCGCTGCGCGGCGTCCATGGGGTTGTCGGACTTCTCCCGGTCGCGCAGGCGGACCACGTCGACGTGGCAGGCGGCGAGGCGGGTCTCGAAGTCGAGCACGGCGCGGGCGAGCTCCTCGGGGCCGCCGGCGGCGAGCCCCGCACGGCCGGGCAGCTCGGCGAGGCGGGCGAGGTTCGCCAGGTGCGCGGCATAGGCCTCGCGGGTCTCGGCGTGGTGCTCCTCGCGGTAGTAGGACTCGTCGGGCAGGCCGAGGCCTCCCTGATGGATCTTGACCTGGTACTGGGAGGAGTCGTGGTCGTCGGTCCACACGTAGGCGAGCACCGCCGAGGCCCCCGAGTCGGGCGCCGCCATCCGGCGCACGAGGCCCTCGAGGTCCCGGGTCGCCCCGATCTCGTCGAGCAGGTCGGCGAGGCCGGACAGGCCCGCGGCCTCGATCGCCTCGGTGTCCATGAACATGCGGTACAGCGTGCCGATCCGGGCGTGGTCGGTGGTCGGGACCGGCAGGCTCCCCGCCTCGTCCGCGGTGCGCGCGACGTCGTCGGCCGCCTCCTCGACGATCTCCCGCACCCGCTCCTCGGACAGGTCGCGCAGCGCGTGGAAGGCGCCGTCGCTGGACCGGTCGGCGGGCATCACGTGCTCGGCGAGCCAGCGGCCGTTGACGTGGCCGAAGAGGTCGTCCTGGGGGCGGGCGGCGGCGTCGACCTGCTCGAGGTCGAGTCCGGAGGGGAGGGCAGCGGTCATCATCGGCTCCTGCGGGGGTGGTGGGGTCGGTCGGTCAGAGGCTCAGCAGTCCGAGCACGGCCAGGGCGAGGGTCAGTGCACCGAGGGCGATGGGCATGTACGCCCAGGGGGTGCGGGAGCGCTCCGCCGGAGGCCTGCGCTGGAGGACGAGGGTCGACAGCCCGGTGCCGATCGAGAGCACGGCGGTGCCGACGGCGAGCACGGGCGAGAGGATCACGAGCACGGTCGCGCCGAGCTGGAACATCACGGTGCCGAGCACGTCCAGCAGGCGCATCACGACGGTCTCGCGGGCGCCGACGCGCTGGGAGAGCAGGGTCGAGATCGCCTCCTCGGACCAGTCGCCGGGCGTGGCGATGCGGCGCCGGGTCGCGACGGTCTGCGCGGTCGCCAGCACGATCCACACCAGCGCGCAGCCGGCGCCCACCCACACCCCGAGCTCGGAGCGGATGTCGGCCGGCCACAGCACGAGAGCGAGCAGCACCGCGGCGATGCGCAGCACCTCCTCGAGCACGCTGCGCACCGCGACCAGCCCCGGGTTCACGGCGAGCTGGCGGCGGGTGCGGGCCACGAAGAGGCTCGTCGCGACGAGGGAGACGAGCTGCAGGGCGCCCAGCCCGATGCCCAGCAGCAACGGCACCGGCGTGGTGGGGGCGAAGGGCAGGATCGCCACCAGCATCACGATCGCGAGGGCGGGTATCAGCAGGGCCTGGATCGACAGGCCCTTGACGAGGTCCCGGACGAGATCCGCCCCGGTGGGGGGATGGTCATGACCGGTGTGGTCATGGGGATCGTGGGGGTCGTCGCAGTGCGGGCGGGGCTCCGCGGGGGTGTCGGTCATGGGGCTCCTTCTCGGTCCCCACCAGGGTAACGGGGCCCGGCCCGGGCCTGACCTGTGGAACCATGGCCTCGTGAGGACCGACGAGAAGCATTCCCAGGCCCCCGGGCTGACCGCGGCGCAGCGGCAGCGGGCGGTCGGCGCCGTCGTGGCCGCGGCGACCGGGGACGCGCTCGGGGCGCCCTACGAGTTCCAGGCCCCCGTCGTCGACTCCGAGGAGATCGCCATGATCGGCGGCGGCGTGCTCGGCTGGCAGCCGGGGGAGTGGACCGACGACACCTCGATGGCGATCGTCGTGCTCGAAGCCGCTCTAGCCGCCTCGGACCACCATGACCTGCGGCTCGAGTCCGCGCAGGACCACATCGCGCGCGAGTGGTACTCGTGGTCGCTGGGCACCCCGGACATCGGGAACCTCACCTCCCACGTGCTGCGCTCCGCGGCGGACATCGGCCGCGAGGCGGGCCACTACGCGCCCCGCGCGGTCGACTTCCGGGCCGCGGCCGCGAAGGCGCACGAGGACCACCCGACCTCCGCGGGCAACGGCTCCCTGATGCGCGCCCACGCCTCGGTGCTGCCCTATCTGCTCTCCCCGGACGCGGACGCGGCCGAGGCGATCGTCTCGGTGTGCCGCTTGACACACGTGCATCCGGACACGATCGAGGCCTGCATCCTGTGGGGCTTCGCCGTGCGCCACGCGATCCTCACCGGCGAGCTCGACGTGCGCGTCGGCCTCGACCAGCTCGAGCCCGAGCGCCGCACGGTCTGGCAGGACCGGATCGAGGAGGCGGAGGAGTCGACCCCGGTCATGTTCCGACGCAACGGCTGGGTCGTCGGCGCCTTCCAGGCGGCGTGGGCGGCGATCGCCGGCGTCGGCCCGATTCCCGAGGGGAAGTTCGCCCAGCGCGACGCACTGGTCGCCGCTCTCGAGGCCGCGGCCCGGGCCGGCTACGACACCGACACCGTCGCCTGCATCACCGGCTCCCTGATGGGGGCGGCGCTCGGCCACAAGGCCGTCCCGCCCGAATGGAGGCGAGTCCTGTTCGGCTGGCCCGGCTACGAGGTCGAGGAGCTCACGAACCTCGTCGAGCGGGTCATCGCCCCGCAGGTGGCCGAGGAGCCGAGCCCGTGAGCGCCGCCCGAGGCAGTTCGGGGCGCGGCGGCTGGGACCTGCGGATCCTGTCCTGGAACCTGTGGGAGCTGCGCGGCGACCTGCACGCGCTGATCGAGGCGGTCGGCGATCTCGACCCCGACGTGCTGCTGGTCCAGGAGGCGCCCCGCTTCGTGCTGCCCACGTCGCGGCTGGCATGGTTCGCCCGGCGCGTCGGCCGACGGGTCCTCGTCGGCGGGCTCGGCGGGCGGGGCCTCGCGATCCTCGCGACCGAGGACGTCGCCGCGCAGGTGATCCGCCGCGGCATGCACCCGGTCGCGCAGACCGTCACGGACCTGAACTCGACCTACCCGCGCGGGGTCGCCGCGGTACGGCTGTCGGTGCCCGGCGGCGGCGAGGTCGTCGTCTCCTCGCTCCACTTCGCGCTGCAGGAGGACAACCGTCTGCGCCATGCCGAGCACGTCACGGCGCTGGTGCGCGGGGCGGGGGCGCCGGTGATCGTCGGCGGCGACCTGAACGAGACCGCCGACGGCGCGGCCCGGCGACTGCTCGATCCGCTGCTGCGGGACCCGGCCGGGCAGTCCGAGCACACCTTCCCGGCCGCCGGTCCGGTGCGCCGGATCGACGCGATCCTCGTCGGCGAGGGCGTGCGGGTGCGGGACGCGCGGGCCGTCCGCTCCACTGCGCGGGTCGGCGCGGAGCGGCTCTCGGGCGCCAGCGATCACCTGCCGACGCTGCTGGACGTCAGCCTCTGACGCGCCTGAGCGGGGTGCTCAGCCCCTGAGCCCGGCGCGCAGGGCGACCATGTCGTCCTGCCCTCCGACGTGCCGGATCGCGAACCCTCCCTCGACCGGTCCGCGCAGCGTGAGCTGGGTCCGGTAGGAGTCCACCGCCCGCTCCACCGCGTCCGCGGTCTGCGGGAGATCGCGCACCACGGTGCCCGGTGCCGCGGCGTCGCTCGCGATCTGCACCAGCGGCACGCCGGTCCGCTCGGCCGCGGCGACGGCGACGTGGTGGGCGCGCACATGGTCGGGATGCCCGTAGGTGCCCTCGTCGTCGTAGCCGATCAGCACGTCCGGGCGGGACTGCTCCACCAGGGCGACGAGGTCGTCCGCGGCCTGCTCGAGCGGGGCGAGGGAGAAGCTGTCGGGGCCGGCGTCGGGGGAGGGACCGGCGAGCCCCTCGCGCACCCATACCATGCCCGAGTCGCGGTAGCGGCGCGGGGCCGCGCCGGCCGCGAGCGCGGGGGCGGTGCCCAGCCAGTGCCGCTCGGCGATCCCGAGCGCGGCGGTCGCGGCATCGATCTCCCGCTCCCGGATCTCCTCGAGGGGGCGCTCGTCCCCGTCGGCGACCGCGCCGGGGACGATCTCGCCCTCCTCGCCGCGGGTCGCGGTGACGAGCACGACGCGGGTGCCGTCGGCGGCGAGCGCGGCGAGCAGCGCGCCGGTGGAGAGCGACTCGTCGTCGGGATGGGCGTGGACGGCGAGCACGGTGCGTGCGGTCCCGAGCAGCTGCCAGGGGTCGGTGCTCATGCGCGCTTCTCCACGAGACGGGTGTACTGGGAGGCGAGCGCCTCGGCGGTCGCCTCCCAGGTGCGGGAGGCGGCGAACTCGCGGGCGGCGCGGACCGCCGCTGCGTAGCGGTCCTCGTCGTCGAGGAGCGCTTCGAGGGTCTCGGCCCAGACGTCGGGGTCTCGGCTGCCCTGCACCAGACCGTCGGGCGCGACGGCCTCCCGCACCCCGCCGGCCGCGCGCCAGGCGAGCACGGGGGTACCGCTGGCCTGCGCCTCGAGGGCGACGAGGCCGAAGGTCTCCGACCAGCTGGTCAGCAGCAGCGCGCCGGCGCAGCGCATCGCCTCGGCGAGCTGATCGCGGTCCAGGGTGCCGACCATCTCGACCCGGTCCTCGACGCCGAGCTCCTTCGCGAGGGCTCGCAGCGACTCGAGGTACTCGGCGAAGGCGGGGGCGGCGGAGCCGGCCAGCACGAGCCGCGCGCCCCGTGCGGGGTCGAGCCGAGCGAGGACCTCGAGCGCCAGGTCGGGGCCCTTCAGCGGCTCGATCCGCGCGGTGAACAGGAGGGTGGGGCGGTGGCGCCGGGCCTGGACGTCCTCGCAGGGGTGGAAGCGGTCCACGTCCACGCCGGGGCGGACCACGGCGAGGCGCTCGCCGGGGACGCCGTAGCGCTCCACGACGGTGCGCGCCTCCGCGTCGGAGACGGCGATGACGAGGTCGGAGCCGGTCGCGGCGAACTGCTCGCCGGGGATGCGGCCCTCGGACTCGGCCGGCTCCCCGGCCTCGAGCGTCGAGGAGCCCTCGGGCGCCGCGACCGAGTGGAAGGACTGCAGGTGGGGGAGGTCGAGCTCCCGGGCGAGGGGCAGGGCGGAGACGCCGCTGAACCAGTGGTGGGAGTGGACGAGGTCGTAGTCGCCGTCGGCGAGGTGCGGCCGCAGCTGCTCGCGGAAGGGCCGGATCATCGCGTCCATCTCGCCCTTGGCGACGGGGGTGGCGGGCCCGGCGTCGAGGTGCAGCAGGCGCACCCCGTCGGCGACCTCGACCACGGCCGGGGCGTCGGGGTCGGAGCGTCGGGTGAAGAGGTCGACGCGGTGGCCCAGCCGGGCGAGGGCGAGGGACTGCTCGAGCACCACGACGTTCATGCCGCCCGCATCCGCGCCTCCGGGCTCGGTGAGCGGTGAGGTGTGCAGGCAGACCGCGGCGATCCGCAGGGAGGTGGCCGTCATCCCGCCATCCTAGAGGGGCCGCGCGGCGGCGCTCCGAGGGGCCGCTGTTCGCCCGTGACGAAATAGGACGCGGCCTGGGTCACGGGAAGTTGAACTGGGAATGAGCATGGTGGAGCCTGACAGGCATGGACACGGCGGAGAAGGTTGATTGGGCGGCGCTGAACGCCCACGCCGCGGGCCGTCCCGCCCGTCGGCTCGTGGGGAAGGCGATCTCTGCGGCCGGAGGTGACCGCCGTCCCGGGGTCGTGCTCGATCTGGGGGCCGGCGCCGGTGCCGACTCCCTCCAGTTCGCCCGGCGCGGCTGGCAGGTCCATGCCTACGACAGCGACGACACCCTCGCTGCCCGCCTGGTGGAGAACGAGCGCATGAGCGGCTCGGTGACCTTCCACCACACCGACATCCAGGACGTGGAGGAGTTCCCGTCCGCGCAGATCGTCTACTCGACCTACACCCTGGGCCTGCTCGGCCCGGAGGCACTGCCGGAGGTGTGGGCGAAGCTCGTCGGCGCCCTCCCGCGCGGCGGCGTGATGGCGGTGGACTTCTTCGGCCCCAACGACTCCTGGGCGGAGCTGCCCGATGTCGCCACGCTCCCGCTGCACGAGATCGACGCGATGTTCCGCGACTTCCACGTGATCGACCGCTCGGTGCGGGACGAGGACGGCCGCTTCCTCGCGGAGAAGAAGCACTGGCACGTCATCACCACGCTGGCCCGGAAGGTGCGCTGAGCCGGGATCCTGTCGGTCATCCGTCGCGCGGCGCAGCGACAGGCGTCATGAGCGGCGCCCCGCCGAGCAGGCGGTCCCGCAGGGGAGCAGCGCCGTCCAGCATCGCCAGTCGCAGCATCATCCCCGACCCGATCCGCCAGGCCTGGCCCGGCAGGGTGCGGCGCAGGGCGTAGGCCCTCAGCGCGGCGGTGAGATCCCGCCCCGGCTCGCCGAGCCCGTCGCGCCCCCGCCCGGTTCCCTCCGGCCGGTCCTGTGCCAGCACGTCCGCGAGCGCGGCGGCGTCGGCGAGGGCGGTGTTCGCCCCGTGGCCCAGGTTGGGCGCCATCGCGTGGGCGGCGTCCCCGAGGAGCACGGCCCGGTCCCGCACCGGCACCAGGGCAGGGACGGTGCGGATGCCGTGGACGAGGGTCCGCTCCGGAGAGGCCGCGGCGAGCACCTCGTCGATCGCGGCGCGCCGACCGCCCACCACGGAGCGCAGGTGCTCGAGGCTCGCGCGCGTGCTCGGGGCACGGTGCTCGGGGAGGCACGCGAACCAGTTCGTGCCCTCCCCGGCCAGCGGCGTGATCCCGAACAGCCAGCCCCCGCCCCAGGTCTCGGAGATCTCCGGCGGCGTCCCCTCGGCGGTGCCGCGCAGCACGGTCATGCCGTGGGAGCGGGCGGCGGGCCGGCCCGGCCAGCCCGAGCGCCGCACGAGCGAGTGGACTCCGTCGGCGCCGATCAGCAGGTCTGCGCGGGCGCGCAGCGGACGGACGTTCTCGACCCGCCGCCGGACGGTGCGGACCTCCGCGGGCAGCGCCTCCTGCAGCAGGCGGACGAGCGTGGAGCGCGGGACCAGCAGGGCACCGCCGGCGGGGATCTCGGCGAGCACCCGCCCGTCGGCGGCGCGCAGGGTGCCGCGCTCAGGGGCGGCGGAGAGCTCACGCACCGCCTCGAGCACCCCGATCCTGTCCAGCACCTGCTGCGCCGGGCCGAACAGTCCGAGCGAGGTCCCGACGGCGGGGATCGAGAAGCGCTCGTCGAGCAGCTCGACGTGGTGGCCGTCGCGGGAGAGGAGGATCGCGGCGGCGAGCCCGGCGACGCCGGCGCCGAGGATCGTGAGGTGCAGCGGGCGGGTGGTCGTGGGTGGGGGAGATCCGTGCATCGCACCGTCCTCGCGGGCTGTCCGGCGGGGTCCGCGGCGCGCCCGTCACGCCGGGGCGGGGCCGACGCGGAGCGCCGACCGGTCAGTGCGAGCGTAGGCGGCGCGAGCGGTGGGAGTCACGGGGAATCCGCGCCGTCCCCGGGCGGTGCGATCCCGTCCTCTGCCCCGGATGATTCGCTCTCGGAGGGGCAGGAGGCATCTGCGGGGCGGAGGGGCGGAGGGATCACTCTCGGCGGTGACGAGTAGCCGACCGCGCCGTGCGGGCTGGTCCAGCGGTGACGGGTCGAGCCGCTGGTCGCGGTGTCGGTCGTGGGATCGCTCCCTGTGTCGGTCGCAGGAGCACTCCCGGCATCGCGCCCGTCGCCGCCGACCGCCGTGACCTCCCACGTCCCGTGCTCCTTGGCCAGGTTGCAGCGCACGCACAGCCCCTGACCGTTCTCGTAGCTGGTCGGCCCGCCGCGGTGGTGCGGCAGGACGTGGTCGATGTGGCGGATCACCGCATTGCACCAGGGCGTGCGGCAGGTGACGTCCCGCAGACGGATCAGCCGGGAGAGGCCGACGGGGAAGGCGCGCGCCCGTGACTCCATCGCCACCAGCTCCCCGGGGCGCGGGCTCGCGTACAGCCGACGGAAGACGGCGGCGGCCTCGTGGTCGGGATGCTCGAGCGGGGCGGGCGGCCCGGGCGGCGGTGGCTCCGGTGCGGGCGGCTCGACCTGCCCGTCGTGGACCGCGTCGACCGGCTCCGCGCCCTCGATCGGGCAGGCCGGCTCCGCGTCCCCGATCCGATCGGCGGCCGGAGGAGGGCCGACGTCGTCCTGCGGGCCATCAGGCCCCGCCTCGCGGATGCGCCCCGGCGGACACCCCTGCAGGGTGTCGGTGATGACGTGAGCGGGGATCGTGCCGTAGCCCTCGAGCAGCGCGCACTCGTCCTCGTCGCCCCGCCCGAGCAGAGCCCGGTCCGTGATCACGACGCCGAGGTCCAGTCGCGGTCGGGAGGCGGTGGGTGCGAGGGCGCCGCTCATGGGGGCGGCGCGCAGCACGGCGTCCACCAGCAGGTCCGCCTCGAGGGCGCGTGCAGATGTACGGGCGCCGCCGGCGCGGAGCGACTCGGAGCGGGCGTGGAGGGTCTGCATCACGGAGGTCGCGTCGAGCCCCGGCAGCACCGCGCTGATCCGCGCCATCCCGTCGGCCAGCGGTGTCATCGTCAGGTGCCGGGCCCTCGCGGCGCGCTCGGCCCGGTCCCGTGAGCCCTCGGGTTCGAGCTGCTGGATCATGCCGCGCAGGTCGGAGGCCAGGCGCCTGCGCCCGCGTCCCTGCAGCGCGTCAGGGTCCTCGGCGATCAGCCGGTCGATCTGTGCACAGGTCTCCGGGGACGCGCCGTCGAGCGTGGTCGCGACGGTCGAGGCCTGCTCCGCGGTGAGTCGTCCGCGGCGCAGCACCGAGGCAGTGCCGGGCAGTTGCTGGACGAGTCTCCGCGCCGCGGCGAGGGAGTAGGAGCCGGAGGAGGGCGAGACGCGACGGGCGAGCGAGATTTCGTGGGACGCGCCCTTGCCGCGTCGGGAGGCGGGGACGTCGCGGGCCTCGTCATCGCGTGCGATCCGCTGCTCGGCCCGCACCTGCCAGGTCGAGTCGATGGCGGCGAGCGCGGAGCGCAGGTGGTCGAGTCCGGCGAGCACGGCCAGGGCCTCCTCCCCACTGCCCGGAGCGGTGTCCGGCAAGGGG
Organism: Brachybacterium sp. sponge; assembly: GCF_001613775.1. Taxonomy (NCBI): domain Bacteria; kingdom Bacillati; phylum Actinomycetota; class Actinomycetes; order Micrococcales; family Dermabacteraceae; genus Brachybacterium; species Brachybacterium sp. sponge. The sequence continues at coordinate 876,871 of NZ_LRMP01000002.1, forward strand.
TCGCGCGTGGAGCGCGTGCGGGTGAAAGCGTGGAGGGTGGAGGTGACGATCTCGGCGAGGACCGCGCGGGCCGACGGGGCGGCGACGAGGTCTGCGAGCTGCGCGGCGGCCTGGTCCAGCGCATCGACCGTTCCACTGCTGTCGGCCGTTCCGGAGCTGCCGGCCGCCGCAGCACGGTCGGCAGGGCCGGACGCGCCGGACGCCCCGGACGCGCCGGCAGCCCCGGACGCGCCTGGCGGCCCTGACACGTCGGCCGACGAGGGTGCCGCGCCGGGGTGGGGAGCGTCCCCACCGGGGCGGTCCCCGTCATCCTGCGGTGTCGTGTTCTCCATTCCTCCAGCGTAATGAGCGTCGATTCCTGGCGACAGGCCAGGAAGGATTCTGTGGATGACGCGGTCGACGCGCTGAGATATGTGGATAAAAGTGTGGAAAAGGTGGGTGTGTGGAGGAATGGTCGGCGCGGTTTCTGCGATGCCGGTGCGGAGGTGTCGCCCGTGATGCGTCTCCGAGAAGTCGATCCCCCGGAATAGCGAGATGGCTCCTGCGTCAATGTCGTGAACGGAATTGTGCACGACCGCCGACTGTGGAGGAATGATTCGACTTGGGACGCGACGGATCGACTATTTCCCCAGCAGCGTCAGCACCGCCGTCACCCGCCGGTGCACGCTCGCGTCGTCGCTCAGCCCGAGCTTCGCGAAGAGCCGCTGGGTGTGCTTCTCGATCGCCCCGGTGCTGAGGAACAGCCGCTCGGAGATCGCGGCGTTCGTCAGTCCCTCGCCCATCAGCTCGAGCACCTCCCGCTCGCGCGGGGTGAGGTCGTCCAGCGGTGAGCGCCGCCGGGAGGCGATCACCTGAGCGACCACGTCGGGATCGATCGCGACCCCGCCCCTGGCGACCCGTTCGATCGACTCGAGGAAGGAGCGGATGTCGAACACCCGGTCCTTGAGCAGATAGCCCGTCGACTCCGCCCCGGACTCGATGAGCTCGGTCGCGTAGCCCACCACCACGTACTGGCTCAGCAGGACGATCGGCGCCTGCGGCCATGCCGCCCTGATCTCCTTCGCGGCCCGCAGTCCCTCGTCGCTGTGCGAGGGAGGCATGCGAATGTCGGAGACCACCAGGTCGGGCCGCAGCTCGAGCGCCCGGGCCACGAGCTCCGTGCCCGTCGCGGCGGTGCCCACCACCTCGTGCTCCGCGTCCTCCAGCAGAAGACGCAGTCCCTCGCGCAGCAGCGCCGAGTCGTCGGCGATCAGGACACGCACGGGATCACCGCCTCGACCCGGGTGCCGTCGCCGTCGGGGGAGTGCACGCTCAGGCGGCCCTCGAGCGAGGCGACCCGTCCCGCGAGCCCGGCGAGCCCGCCGCCGGTCCGCATCTCTGCACCGCCGCGTCCGTCGTCCTCGATCCTCACCCGCACATCCTCGCCGATCCGCGCCACCTCCACCACGACAGACCCCGCCCCGGAGTGCTTCGCGGCATTGGTCAGCGCCTCCGAGACGACGTAGTAGACGCCGATCTCGACATGTTCGGGCAGGTCCAGCTCCGGGGCCTCCACCGTCGTGGGCAGCGGGGAGATCGCCGCGAGCTCGGCGAGCGCCGCCGGCAGGCCGCGGTCCACCAGGATCGGCGGGGCGATCCCGCGCGAGAGCCGACGCAGCTCGTCGAGGGTGAGACCCAGCTGCTCTCGCGCCTCGCGCAGCACGGCCTGTGCCCGCTCGGGATCCTTCTCGGTGAGTGACTCGATCCGGGCGAGGTCCATGGAGGCGCGCACGAGCCGCTGCTGCGGGCCGTCGTGCAGGTCCCGCTCGAGGCGGCGCAGCGCCGCGGACTCCGCCGAGCGGCCCGCGGCACGGGACTCCTCGGCGCGCGCCAGGCGCTGCTGCTCCTCGTGTCGCGAGCTGAGCAGACCCCGCCCGACCCCGCGGTGCAGGGCGGTCAGCCCCCGCACCACGGGGCCGACAGTGAGCAGGAACAGCAGCCCCACGGCGACCTGGAGCGCGATGTCGATGGCCAGGGCCGTCGGCCCGGTGAAGCCCAGCAGGTCCGCGAATGCGCTGCGGTCCGCGTCCGGCAGCACGTTCTCCAGGATGAGCGTGGCGAGCGGTCCGCCGGCGGTCCCGATCGCCCCGAGCGTCCAGGCGATCGCGAGCGGGAAGGTGATCAGGGCGAGCAGGAAGTTCACCAGCACCCACAGCGAGTCCAGCCAGCGCTGCGGATCGGTGAGCGGGGTGAGCATCCGCCGCACCCACCCGGCGCCGGCGCGCGGCTGCTTCGGCAGCGGCGTGGGCAGGTGCGTGCCGAGGATCGCGGACTGCAGGGCCCGCTCGGCCGCCGCGAAACCGCGGGCGACGAGCACCCCGCCCACCAGGATCGGCAGCCCGACCCACACCACCACCGTCGCCGCGCCCGCCGAGAGCAGGGCGATGACGAGGGAGAAGCCGATCGCGCCGAGCACCAGGGCGAGGAACGAGTAGCCGAGGAAGCGGCCGATCCGGGACGCCCAGGCGCCGACGCCCCGGGCCTGGGCGGGGGTCTCGTCGGCCGTGCGGGGCAGGGTCATCGTGGTCATGCCTCCACTCTCGGGCCGGATCGCCGGAAGGCCCATCCTGTCACCGGGACGGTCGGTGTCGGGCTGGCCCGACACCGCTGGGCATCCATGCGTTCCTGCCCGAGCCTCAGCCCTGCTCGCAGATCTCCTTCAGCGTTGCCAGGTCCGCGCCGACGGCCTCGGCGTCCTCCGCGAACTCCGCCTCGCTCATCGCGCCGCGGCGCAGGGTGAACACCACCTCGCAGCTCTCCTCCGTCAGCGGCAGCACCCGCAGCGGGTTCAGCACGGACTCGCCGGTGGGCAGGGTGACGGTGTGGTCCACCACGCCCAGATCGTTCTCGGGGACGAAGCTGACCAGCACCCGCCCCATCGGCGAGCTCATCGACCACTGGGAGACCTCGCGCTGCACCTCGCTGCCGGCGAGCCCCGCCGCCCAGCGAGGCAGGTTCCGCGGATCGCTCACGTACTCGTACACGCGACGCCAGGGGCGGTCGATCACGACGGAGAGATGGAGGGAGGGGCCGACGGGGGCAGCGGAGTCGCTCATGGGGCGACGCTAACAGCCCCCGTGTCGCGAGCGCCCTGCGCCGCCCTGACCGTCGCGCCGACCGCGTCCTCCCAGCTCGTCGCGACGAGCCCCTCCTCCCGCTCGAGACGCCCCGGCACCTGCACGCACGGCCCGTACCAGAGCCCGGAGATCCCGTGGAGCTCACGGGCGAAGGTGTTGAACGGCGCGAGCAGGGTCAGTGCCGCCCGAGGGATCGGGATCGGCCGACGGGCGGGCGCGCCCACGAGCCGGGACACCTCCGCGATCAGCTCCCGCTGGGTGCGGGCGGGGGCGGCAGGGGCGTTCAGCACCGCATCGCCCGCGGCCCCGGTCAGGTGCTCGGCGCGACGGGCGGCGTGGAGCATCGCCGCCGCGAGATCCGGCACGTGGGTGAGGGTGTGCGGTGCGTCGGCCCGGCCGAACAGGATCGCGCGACGCCCGGCGAGCGCAGGCTCGATCACCATCGCGGTCGCGACCGCCGCCCCGGTGCCGACGGTGCTCGGCCCGATCAGGTCCGAGGCGATGACGCTGAGGGTGCGGGCCCGGTGCGCGCGGCGTGCGGCCAGCAGCTCCAGCCGCACCCGTCCCTTCTCGTCCTGCGGACTGGGCGGGGCGTCCTCCGTGAGGGAGGCGGCACCGCCCTGGAAGCCGTAGAAGGACTCCGGGAAGATCACCGGGATCCCGCGCTCGGCGGCCGCGTCGAGCACGGCGAGCTCGCGGGGCGGGAGCTGCTCGCGCCAGAGCCGGGCGTCGTAGGGGGCGTGGAAGGTGGCCATGACGGCGTCGGCGCCGTCGATCGCGGCCCCGAGCGCCGCCGGGTCGAGCACGTCCCCGGCGACGCGTCGGATCCCGGGGTCGGGGTCCTTCGCGGTGCGGCGCAGCACGGTGACGGTGTCGCCGTCCGCGAGCGCCCGCTCGATGATCGCGCGGCCGATCTGTCCTTCTCCGATGACGAGGTGATGCATGACTGCCTCCCGAATGTGAGCACTGCTCTCTGTTCTGTCGAGAACAGTGAACACCGCTCTCGGTTCGACGTCAAGAGCAGTGCTCTCGGAGTGTGGGAGGATGCGGAGCATGAACGCCGCACCGACGTCCCGCGCCCTCGCCCGGGAGCGCACCATGGCCCGCATCGTCGAGCTCGGGAACGCCCAGCTCGCCGAGAGCGGCGTCGCCGGTCTCAGCGTCCGCGAGATCGCCCGCGGCCTCGGCATGGTCTCCTCGGCGGTCTACCGCTACGTGGCCAGCCGCGACGAGCTGCTGACCCTGCTGATCGTCGACGCCTACGAGGACCTCGCCGCCGCGGTCGAGGAGCGTCTCGCGGGCGCCGGTGACGAGCCGCGCGAGCGCTTCCTCGCCCTCGGCGGGGCGATGTCGAGCTGGGCGCTCGCTGCCCCGGAGCGCTGGTCGCTGCTGTACGGCACCCCGGTCCCGGGCTACGCGGCGCCGTCGGAGACCACGAACGCGCCCGGCACGCAGGTGACCCGCGAGGTGCTCGCGATCGCGGCCGACGCGGCCCGGGGGGATCGACCGCTCGGCGAGTCGCCGGCGCTCGACCCTGCGGTCTCGGGGCTGCTGGACCGGCATCTGACGGAGTTCGCGATCGAGGCGGACGCCGCGACCGCCGCCCGCGCCGTCACGGCCTGGTCGGGACTCGTCGGCGTGATCAGCGCCCACCTGTTCGGCCAGCTCGGCCCCGATGCGGTCGCCCTCGGCGAGGGCATCCTCCGCCCCCAGATCGAGATCCTCGCGGACCTCATCGCACCGCGCTGAGCGACCTGCCCGTCGCGTCCTCGTCGAGCGCGGCGAGGACGACCCGGACGATCGCGCTCGGCGTCGCGGGCTCTCGCACCCGCGCGCCCGCCGCCGACGGGGCGACCACGACCCAGCGGGGCGTGCCACGTCGGCGCATCCTGCCGATCTCGACGCTCCCGCCCCTGCGCAGCGGGATCACGAGCGCACCGCTCGGGCCGACGGCGAGGCGAGCGCCCAGCTCGGGACGCTGCGCGAGCAGGAGCGCACGGATCCGCTCGCGCTCGGCCCGCACCGCATCGGCGGGGACGGAGCGCGCAGCGGAGCGGCGCGACGGCGACATGCTCACGAGCCTAGGAGCGGGGTGCGACAGAGGAGCGGAGCGACGCGGGCGGTCCCACCGTTCCCCCTCACGGGGGAGCGCAGTCGCTCGCGGGAGGGAGGCGGGCGGGACGGGCAAGGGCGAGGCTCGTCCCATGAGCACCACCACCGACACCCCCGCCCTCCGCACCCGCCCCCGTCCCGACCGCCTCACGACGGCCGCCGGCCGGAGCCTCCTCGCGATCTGCGCCCTGCACACGCTCGCCTTCTCGCTCCATCCGTACTGGGCCGACTGGCTCGCCGGACCGCTGCGCACCACCGAGGCGAGCCTCGACGAGGCGGCCCAGTTCTTGGGGCTGCCCGGCGGGTTCGTCCTCCCCGGGATCCTGCTCGCGCTGCTGCTGATCCGTCTGGGGCGGCAGGGAGGGCGAGCACTCGCGGCGTTCGGGCCCGTGCTCGGGCTCTGGGCCCTGGGCTGCGTGTGGATCCTCGGGCCCAGCGGGTTCCTGTTCGTCCTGGTCCCCGCCGCGCTGCTCGTCCTCGCGCGCCTGAAGGGCGGCCCTGCCGCTGCCGCCTAGGATCCTCGTCCATGACCGCACTGGAGGCCTACGCCCGGCGCGCCGAGGAGTACACCGCGCTGCTCGGCAGCGTCGAGGCGATGGCCCCTGCGGACGTCCGACGGATCGAGACCTGGGCCCGCACGGCCTGTGGGCCGCTGCTCGACCTCGGCTGTGGCCCCGGGCACTGGACCGCGCACCTCGCGGCGCTCGGCCTCGAGGTCGAGGGCTGGGACCCGGTGGCGGAGTTCGTGCGGAGCGCCCGGGACCGCCATCCCGGGACGGTCTACCGCCGCGCCGCGCTCGCCGACCTCGAAGGGCATCCGGGCGCCTGGGGCGGGATCCTCGTCTGGTACTCGCTGATCCATCTCGAGCCCGCGGCGATGCCCGGCGCCCTCTCCGCGCTGCACCGGGCCCTGCGCCGCGGCGGGACCCTGCTGCTGGGGTTCTTCGACGGGGCGAGGCAGGAGCCCTTCGACCACGCCGTCGCGCCGGCGCAGCACTGGCCCGTCGGCCGGATGACCGAGCTCGTGGAGGCGGCGGGGTTCGAGGTCGTCGACGTCGAGACGCGCACGGACCCGGGCGCGCGACCCCATGCCGCCGTCCACGCCCGAGCCCCTCACTAGGCTGACGCCCATGGCACAGCGCATCCAGGACGGCAGCGCGGGAGACGCGGACTACGGCGCCCTCGGGTCCACCTACTCCCGCTACCGACGCCCCGACCAGCGGCTCGCCGCCGTGATCGCGCAGGCGCTCGGCGAGGCGCGCACCGTGCTGAACGTCGGCGCCGGGGCGGGCTCCTACGAGCCGACGGACCGGGGGGTCACCGCCGTGGAGCCCTCCGCCGTGATGCGCGCCCAGCGCCCCGCCCACCTGTCCCCGGCCGTGGACGCGACCGCCGAGCAGCTCCCCTTCGCCGACGACTCCTTCGACGCCGCCATGACCACCTTCAGCGTCCACCAGTGGCGGGACCTTCCTGCGGGCCTGGCCGAGCTGCGCCGCGTGACGCGCGGCCCGGTCGTGCTCCTCACCTGCGACCCGAGCCGCGTCCAGGAGTTCTGGGTGCGGGAGTACGCGCCGGAGGTGCTCGAGGTCGAGGCGCGCCGCTATCCCGCACTCGACGCGCTCGCCGACGGGCTCGGCGGCAGCGTCTCGATCAGCACCGTGCTGATCCCGCAGGGCTGCACCGACGGGTTCACCGAGGCCTACTTCGGACGGCCCGAGCACCTGCTGGATCTCGAGGCGCAGCGCGCCTGCTCCGCCTGGTCCCTGGTGGAACCCGCGGTGAGCGACCGCTTCACCCGGGAGCTCGCCGGGGACCTGCTCGACGGCACCTGGGACGCCCGTCATGGCGCGCTGCGCACCCTGCCGCGCTACGAGGGATCCCTCGTGCTGCTCGTCGCCGCGCCCTGAGCCGTCCCCGTCCGCGCCACGCTCAGTCGCCGAGGATCGCGCCGCGGGAGGCGGACTTCACGAGCTTCACGTACTTGCCCAGCACGCCCTTGGTGAACTTCGGCGGCAGCGGCTCCCAGCCCTCCCGGCGCGCGGCGAGCTCCGCCTCGTCGACCAGCAGGTCGAGGGTGCCCGCGCCGACGTCCAGGCGGATCCGGTCCCCGTCGCGCACGAACGCGATGGGTCCGCCGTCCACCGCCTCCGGGGCGATGTGGCCGACGCACAGGCCCGTCGTCCCGCCGGAGAAGCGGCCGTCGGTCATCAGCAGCACGTCCTTGCCGAGCCCGGCGCCCTTGATCGCGCCGGTGATCGCGAGCATCTCGCGCATGCCCGGCCCGCCCTTGGGGCCCTCGTAGCGGATCAGCACCACGTCGCCGTGGTCGATCGTGCCGTCGTTCAGCGCGTCCAGCGCCTGCTGCTCCCGCTCGAACACGCGCGCGGTCCCCTCGAAGACGTCCTCCTCGAAGCCGGCGGACTTCACCACCGCGCCCTCCGGGGCGAGCGAGCCGTGCAGGATCGTGATCCCGCCGGTGGGGGCGATCGGCGCGGTCGCCGGGCGCAGCACGGTCCCGTCGGCCGGTCGGGGCGAGAGGACCTCGAGGTTCTCGCCGATCGTGCGACCGGTGACGGTCAGGCAGTCGCCGTCCAGCAGGCCTTCGTCCAGCAGCGTCTTCATCACCACCTGGATGCCGCCCACGTGGTCCACGTCGTTCATGACGTAGCGGCCGTAGGGCTTGAGGTCCGCGAGGTGCGGCACCTTCGCGCCGATCCGGGCGAAGTCCTCGAGGGTGAGGTCCACGCCCGCCTCGTGCGCGATCGCGAGCAGGTGCAGCACCGCGTTGGTCGAGCCGCCGAAGGCCTGCACCACGCTGATCGCGTTCTCGAAGGCGGCCTTGGTCATGATGTCGGAGGTCGTGATGCCCTGCCTCAGCATCCCCACCACGGCCTCGCCCGCACGGCGCGCGTCGGCGTCGCGGCGACGATCGGCCGACGGGGGAGTGGCCGAGCCGGGGATCGACATGCCGATCGACTCGGCGACCGTCGCCATGGTGTTCGCGGTGTAGAAGCCGCCGCAGGCTCCCTCACCGGGGCAGATGGAGCGCTCGATCCGGCCGACGTCCTCCCTGCTCATCAGCCCGCGCGCGCAGGCGCCGACGGCCTCGAAGCCGTCGATGATCGTCACGTCCTTCTCGGTGCCGTCGGAGAGCGAGGCGCGGCCGGGCATGATCGTGCCCGCGTAGACGAAGACGCTCGCGAGGTCGAGCCGAGCCGCGGCCATCAGCATCCCCGGCAGGGACTTGTCGCAGCCGGCCAGCAGCACGGAGCCGTCGAGCCGCTCGGCGAGCATCACCGTCTCGACGCTGTCGGCGATGATGTCGCGGGAGACGAGGGAGTAGTGCATGCCCTCGTGCCCCATCGAGATCCCGTCGGAGACCGAGATGGTGCCGAACTGGAGCGGGTACCCGCCGCCGGAGTGCACGCCCTCCTTCGCGGCACGGGCGAGCCGGTCCAGCGACAGGTTGCAGGGGGTGATCTCGTTCCAGGAGCTCGCGATGCCGATCTGGGGCTTGTCCCAGTCCTCGTCGCCCATCCCCACCGCGCGCAGCATGCCGCGGGAGGTGGTGGCGGCCAGGCCGTCGGTGACCGTGCGGCTGCGCGGCTTGATGTCCGGGGCGCGGCGGTCGTCGAGGGAGGGAGCGGCAGGGGCGGCGTCGTCGGCGGTCATGGCCCGACCCTAGGACTCCGCGCCGCCGATGTACACGGCCGACGCGCCCCGCGACCGGCCGGTCAGAGCACCCGGGGGCGGCTCTCCTCCTCGCCCAGGCGGGTGAGGCGGCTGAGCTGCGTGACGTGCTGGGGGCCGAGATCGGTGAGGGTGGGGACCTGCAGCAGCTTCATGGTCTGCTCGACCTGGCTCGCGAGGATCTCGATGGTGCGGTCCACGCCCTCCTTGCCGCCGGCCATGAGCCCGTAGAGGTAGGCGCGGCCGATCATCGTGAAGTCGGCGCCCAGCGCGATCGCGGCGACGATGTCGGCACCGCTGCGGATGCCGGTGTCCAGGATGATCTCGACGTCCTTGCCGATCTCGCGCGCCACCTCGGGCAGAAGATGGAAGGGCACGGGGGCGCGGTCCAGCTGGCGGCCGCCGTGGTTGGAGAGCACGATCGCGTCGACGCCGAGGTCGGCGAGCTTCTTCGCGTCCTCGAGGGTCTGGACCCCCTTGACCGCGAACTTCCCGGGCCACATCTTCCGGATCTCGGCGAGGTCCTCGAAGTCGATCGAGGGATCCATCGCGGAGTTCAGCAGCTCCCCGACGGTGCCGCCGGTCTCCGAGAGGGAGGCGAACTCGAGCTTCGCCGTGGTCAGGAAGTCCCACCACCACCAGGGGCGCGGGATCGCGTTGACGACGGTGCCGAGGCTGAGCTGCGGCGGGATCGAGAACCCGTTGCGGGAGTCGCGCAGCCGTGCACCGGCCACGGGGGTGTCCACCGTGAAGAAGAGGGTGTCGAAGCCGGCCTCGGCGGCGCGCTCGACCAGGCGGTAGGAGATCTCCCGCTGGCGCATCACGTAGAGCTGGAACCAGTTGCGACCCAGCGGGTTCGCCTCCTTGACGTGCTCGATCGAGGTCGTGCCCAGGGTCGAGAGGGTGAAGGGGATACCGGCCGCGCCGGCCGCCGAGGCACCTGCGATCTCGCCCTCGGTCTGCATCAGGCGGGTGAAGCCGGTGGGGGCGATGCCGAAGGGATGCGCGGAGCTTCCGCCGAGGATCTGGGTGGTGGTGTCCACCGAGGAGACGTCGTTCAGGATCGAGGGGTGGAACTCGATGTCCTCGAAGGCCTCGACGGAGCGGCGCATCGAGATCTCCCGCTCGGCGGCGCCGTCGGTGTAGTCGAAGGCCGCGGCGGGAGTGCGACGCTTCGCGATCGTGCGCAGGTCCTCGATCGTGAGCGCCGAGGAGAGCCGTCGCCGCTTGGGGTCGAGGTCGATCTTCTTGAACTTCATGAGCTCGAGGAGCTCGGAGGGGCGGGGGATCTGACGCTGGACCATGGGTCCTCCTTCGTGTCGGACGGTCGTATCGGGGCGAGCAATAGCGAGTCAGGGGGAGGGGATCATCCAGGACAGCACGTTCGACTGCAGCCCGACCAGCAGGCACAGCGCGACGAGCATGCCGAGGCTCCACCAGATGACGCGGCGGAAGATCGCGGACTCCTGACCGACCAGGCCCACGGCCGTGGCCGCGATGGTGAGGTTCTGGGGGCTGATCATCTTGCCGACCACGCCGCCGGAGGTGTTCGCGGCCACCAGCAGTGCCGGGTCCAGCCCGGCCTTCTCGGCGGCGGTCTGCTGGAGGGTCGCGAACAGGGCGTTGGCGCTCGTGTCGGAGCCGGTGACCGCGGTGCCGAGCCAGCCCAGGATCGGGGAGAGGAAGGCGAAGGCGGCGCCGGTGCCGGCGATCCAGGTGCCGATGGTGATCGTCTGGCCCGACTGGTTCATGACGTAGGCGAGCGCGAGCACCGCGGCGACGGTGAGGATCGACCAGCGCATCTTCACGAGGTTGGTGGCGTACACGTCGACGGCGTCCCGCGCGCTGAGTCGGTAGACGAGCGCCACCACGATCCCGGTGAGCAGCAGCAGGGTGCCCGGCGAGGAGAGCCACTGGAGGGTGTACACGGTGCTGGTGGAGACCTCCCCGGCGGCGGTGAGCACCCGGCCGTCCAAGCCCGGCCAGTGGATCTTCAGATCCGTCGAGGCGAGGAAGGAGTTCAGCGCGGGCACCAGCTTCGAGGCGGAGAAGACCAGGATCACCAGCAGGTAGGGGAACAGGGCCATGAGCACGCGGCCCGGGGTCAGGGCGGTGTCGGGTCGGGTGCGGGTGGCGACCGCGCCGCCGCCGGTCGCGTCCTGCGGGGTGTCGGCCTGCTCGGTCTCGCGCTCGCGGTGCATGTTCGCCAGGGCGTCCTTCCCGCCGACGGGCTTCCACACGCGCAGCATGAGCACCGCGGCGCCGAGCCCGGAGAGGGAGGCGATGATGTCGGTGAGCTCGACGGAGACGAAGTTCGAGGAGACGTACTGGCTGATCGCGAAGACGAGGCCGACCACGAGCGCGAGCGGCCAGAGCTGGCGCACCCCGCGTCGGCCGTCGACCAGCAGCACGAGGAAAAGCGGCACCACGGCGGCGAGGAACGGCGCCTGGTGTCCGATGATCGCGCCGATGTGCTGGTAGGGGATGCCGGTGAGGTTGCCGGCGGTGATGATCGGGATCGCGATCGCGCCGAAGGCGACCGGGGCGGTGTTGGCGATGAGCACCACGGTCGCGGCGCGCATCGCGGTGAAGCCCACCGCCATCAGCATCACGCCGGTGATCGCGACGGGGGCGCCGAAGCCGGCGAGGGCCTCGAGCAGGCCTCCGAAGCAGAAGGCGATGATGATCGCCTGGACCCGGGGATCGTCGGAGATCTTGTCGATGACCAGGCGGAGGTCCTCGAAGCGTCCGCTGCGGACGGTGAGCTCGTACAGCCAGATCGCGTTGAGCACGATCCACATGATCGGGAAGAGTCCGAAGGCGAACCCCTGCGAGGCGGAGAGGGCGACGAGGTCAAGGGGCATGCCGTAGACGAGCGCGGCGACCAGGCCTGCGACGGCCAGTGCTGAGAGGCCTGCCCAGTGCGCCTTCCAGCGCAGCACTCCGAGGGTCACGAAGATCGTCAGCAGGGGGAGGATCGCGACGAGCGAGGACAGCATCAGGCTGCCGGCCAGCGGTGCGAGGTCTGGGGTGTACATGGGAACCTCCGAGGCACGTCAGCGGCGGTGCTGCACTGCATCGCCGTCGATGTCGTGCCTGGTGAGTCGTGAGGGGAGAGGAAGCGGAAGACCACGATGTGGTCCGACCACACAGTGATGGTAGGGCCGGGGCGGCGGCGAGGCAAGCCCCTGACGGGACGGGATCACGGGACGGGGCCGGAGCGGGACCTCGACGGGATGCGTCCGGCGAGGGCCGGTGGACGGAGCGGGCCGTGCGTGCGCGGAGCCGGCTGTGCTAGAACGGGCCCATGGTCGAGAACGCGCACCACTCGGAGGTCGGACCGCATGGAAGCACAGCCGGAGCCGGCGGTGCGGCCTGGGGTCCCGTGTCCCGTCGCAGCACCCATGAGCTGGTGATCGACGCGATCGAGGACCAGATCATGAGCGGTGCGCTGGCCGTCGGGGACCTGCTCCCGCCCGAGCGGGAGCTCGCCTCCCGGCTGCAGGTGAGCCGCACCGGGGTGCGCGAGGCGATCCGGGTGCTCGAGGCCCACGGGGTGCTCCGCTCCGAGGTCGGCTCCGGACGCGGGGCCGGCACCTTCGTCGCCGCGCTGCCCCGCGCCGCCCTCGAGCGCTTCCTGCGGCTGCACGTCGCCCTCGCGAACTTCCCCGTCCACGACGTGGTCGAGACGCGGGTCCTGCTCGAACGGGCCAGCGCCGCGCTCGCCGCGGAGCGCGCGGACGCGGAGGCGCTCGCGGAGCTCGAGGAGCTCCTGACGAGGATGGACCGTCCCGGCGCGAGCCGCGAGGACTTCAACGACGCGGACACCGAGTTTCACGTCGCGATCGCCCGCGCCGGCGGCAATGCGCTGTTCGCGGAGATGACCGGGGCGATCCGCGCCTCCCTGCGCGCGCCGATCCTCGAGGCCTTCACCAAGGTCGAGGACTGGGACACGATGGCCGACATGCTCCGCGCCCAGCACCGGGAGATCATCGACGCGCTCCGGGCGGGGGAGGCCGAGGAGGCCGCGAGGCTGACCGCGGAGCACATCCGCGCCGCCGCCGCGGCCCTGCCCGACCTCCCCGGCGCCTGAGTGCCGGGACTCGGCGCACGGGCGGGGCGCGCGGTCCGGATCAGGCGCCGGGGACCGGCCGCTCGTCCACCCCGTCGTACTGCGACAGCGGACGGATCAGCGCGTTCGACGCCCGCTGCTCCATCACATGGGCCGTCCACCCGGTCACCCGCGCCGCGATGAACAGCGGCGTGAACAGCTCGGTGTCGAAGCCCATCAGGTGGTAGACGGGCCCGGCGGGGTAGTCGAGGTTCGGCTTGATGCCCTTGGCCTCGTCCATCGCCTGCTCGAGCCCGTCGTACAGGCCCAGGATCTCGTCGCGGCCGGTGTGGGCGATCATCGCGTCCAGCGCCTGCTTCATGGTGGGCACGCGCGAGTCGCCGTGCTTGTAGACGCGGTGGCCGAAGCCCATCACCTTCTTCCTCTGCGCGAGGGCGTCCTCCATCCAGGCCCTCGCCCGCTCCTTCGCCTCGGCGCCGGACTCCTCGGGACGGATCCCGATCTCGTCGAAGGTGTGCATGACCGCCTCGTTCGCCCCGCCGTGCAGCGGGCCCTTGAGCGCGCCGATCGCCCCGGTCACGGCCGAGTGGAGGTCGGCGAGGGTCGAGGTGATCACGCGCGCTGTGAAGGTCGAGGCGTTGAAGGAGTGCTCGGCGTAGAGGATCAGCGAGACGCGGAAGGCGTCGAACACCTCGGGCGCCGCCTCCTCGCCGAAGGTCATCCACAGGAAGTTCTGGGAGTGGTCGAGGTCCTGGCGGCCGGCGACCGGCTCGGTCGGCCCGCCGGCCCGGCGCCGACGCTGCTCGTAGGCGATCACGGCCGGCAGCTGCGCGGTGAGCCGTTCGGCCTTGGCGAGCTCGACCTCGGGGGAGGCGTCCTCCGCGTCGGGGTCCAGCGCTCCGAGGACCGAGACGGCGGTGCGCACCGAGTCCATCGGGTGGCAGGTCGTCGGCAGCGCGTCGAGGGCCTGCCTGACCGTCGGGTCCAGGTCGCGGTGAGCGCGGAAGCGCTCCTGCAGCGCGGCGAGCTCGTCGGCGTCCGGCAGCTCCCCGGTCCACAGCAGATGGGCGACCGCCTCGAAGGACTGTGTCGCGGCGAGCTGCGGGACGGGATAGCCGCGATAGAGCAGCGAGTTGGTCTCGGGGTTCACCTTCGAGATCGCGGAGACGTCGGCGACGACGCCGTTCAGTCCCTTCCTGATCCCGGAGGTGTCGGTGGCGTGGTTCATGGGGCTCACTCCTTCGTCGACGGCGGTGTCTGGGCGGGCGGCGTCTGCGCGGCATCGTGCGCGGCGGGGACCTCGAAGTCGAAGACCGAGGCGTCGAAGCGGCTGTAGGACTCATAGTCCACCAGTTCGTACAGCCGCGCACGCGTGAGCATCTCGGGGACGCGAGATTCCTGCGTGCCGGTCTCCAGGATCGTCTCCAGCACCCGCTCGGCCGCGCCCATCGCGGCCCGCAGCAGGGTGACCGGGTAGATCACCATCGCGACGCCCGCCTCGGCGAGCTGCTCGCGGGTGAACAGCTGCGACTTCCCGAACTCGGTCATGTTCGCCAGCACCGGGACGTCCAGCGCCGCGCAGACCTGCTCGAACTCGCCGAGGTCCGCCAGCGCCTCGGGGAAGATCGCATCGGCCCCCGCGTCCACCAGCGCCTTCATCCGGTCGATCGCGGCGGGCAGGCCGTCGGTCGCACGCAGGTCGGTGCGGGCCATGACCAGGAAGCCCGGGTCCCGTCGGCCATCGGCCGCGGAGCGGATCCGCTTCGAAGCGGTGCCGAGGTCGACCATGGTCTTGCCGTCCAGGTGCCCGCAGCGCTTGGGGTTGACCTGGTCCTCGATGTGGCAGCCCGCGAGCCCCGCGTCCTCGAGCTGCTGGATAGTGCGGGCCACGTTCATCGGCTCGCCGAAGCCGGTGTCCGCGTCGATCAGACAGGGCAGGTCGGTGGCGCGGGCGATCTGGGCGCCGCGCGCGGCGACCTCGGTGAGGGTGGTCAGGCCGATGTCCGGCAGCCCCAGCTCGTTGGCGATCACCGCCCCGGAGATGTACACGCCGGGGAAGCCCTTCTCCTGGATCAGCGTCGCCGACAGTGGTGTGAACGCGCCGGGGAACGGGGCGGCGGCGCCGGGGACCAGCAGTGAGCGCAGGTCCTGGCGCTTCTGGGCGGGGGTGCGGGTCGAGGACAGCATCAGAACAGTCCCTTCGGGGCGGCCGACGGGTCGATCACGCCGGGGGCGGCCAGGACGTTCAGGCGATGCAGCTCCCCAGCGGGCAGCTCGGCGAGGTTCTCCGCGGCGTCGAGGAAGCGGGCGATCTCGCGCTCCTCGAGCACGCCGTCCGCGAGGCTGCGGAACTTGTCGACGTACTGCGCGCGGGCGAAGGGCCGGGCGCCCTGGGGGTGCGCATCGGCCACCGCGATCTCGTCGCGCAGCGTCGTGCCGTCGGCCAGGGTGATCACGACCTCGCCGCCGAAGGCCTTCTCGGCGAGGTCCAGGGAGTGGTAGCGGCGGGTCCACTCCGCGTCCTCCTCGGTGGTGACCTTCTGCCACAGCGCGACGGTGTCCTCGCGGGCCGCGCGCTCGGGGGCGTAGGAGTCGACGTGGTGCCAGGTCCCGTCCTGCAGGGCGACCGTGAAGATGTACGGAATCGAGTGGTCGAGCGTCTCGCGGGACGCGGTCGGCTCGTACTTCTGGGGGTCGTTCGCGCCCGAGCCGATCACGTAGTGGGTGTGGTGCGAGGTGCGCAGCAGGATCGAGTCGATGTTCGCGGGGTCGGCGAGCTCGGGGTGCTCGGCGTGGAGGCGCCGGGCCAGGTCGATCCAGGCCTGCGCCTGGTACTCGGCCGAGTGCTCCTTGGTGTAGGTGTCCAGGATCGAGCGCTTGGCCTCGCCGGGCCCGGGCAGCGGCACCGTGTAGCGGGCGTCCGGGCCGCCCAGCAGCCACGCGATCACCCCGTCCTCGCCCTCGTAGATCGGGACCGGGGAGGTCTGGCCGCGCATCGCGCGGTCCACCGCCTCCACGGCCATCTTCCCGGCGAAGGCGGGGGCGTGCGCCTTCCAGGTGGAGATCTCGCCCTTGCGGGACTGGCGGGTGGCGGTGGTGGTGTGCAGTGCCTGCCCGATCGCCTGGAAGATCGTCTCGGCAGGAAGGTCCAGCAGCGTGCCGATCCCGGCGGCGGCCGACGGGCCGAGGTGGGCGACGTGATCGATCTTGTGCTCGTGCAGGCAGATCGCGCGCACCAGGTCCACCTGCAGCTCGTAGCCGGTGGTGATGCCGCGCAGCAGCTCGGCGCCCGTGCGGCCCGTGTGCTCGGCGACGGCCAGCAGCGGCGGGATGTTGTCACCGGGGTGGGAGTAGTCCGCGGCGAGGAACGTGTCGTGGTAGTCGAGCTCGCGCACGGCGACGCCGTTGGCCCAGGCGGCCCATTCGGGGGAGGTGCGGGCCTCGAGGCCGACAACGCTCGAGCCGGTGCCGCCGGCGGGGACGGGATGGCCGAGGGCCTGGGAGCGGGCGGAGACGATCGGGGCGCGGGTGAGCGAGGCGACGGCGACGGCGGCGTTGTCGATGACGCGGTTGATCACCATCTCGGCGACCTCGGGCTCGACCTCGACCGGGTCGACGGCGACCTGCGCCATCTTCCAGGCCAGCTGGTCCTCGTGGGCGAGGTTCTCCTCGGAGCGGTGGACGCGGACATCGTGGTCGATCATGCGGTGGCCTCCTGGTGGGCGGGTTCGGCGGATACGGCGGGTGCGGTGGCGTCGGCGGGGATGCCGGCGCTCTGCAGGTGGGCGAGGGCGCGGCGGAGGTGGACGAGGGTGCTCGCCGCGGCGAGCTCGGGATCCCCCGAGGCGATCGCGCGGGCGATGTCGGCGTGCTCGCGGGCGGAGTCGGCGAGGCGGTCCGGGGAGTTGCGCGCCAGGCGTCGCAGCCGGCCCAGGTGCAGGCGCAGGCCGCGCAGGGACTCGGCGAGATACGCGTTACCGCAGGCGGTGTCCAGCGCGGCGTCGAGCTCGCGGGTCAGGGCGTAGTAGGCGGTGGGGTCGGTGCCGGCGGCGAGAAGGCCGCGCGCCTGCTCGAAGCGGTCGGCGAGAGCGGCGAAGGCGTCGGCCCCGCCCCGCGCGCCGGATATCCCGTCGGACCGTGCGATGCGCTCCGCCGCGCGGCGGGCGGCGAGGGTCTCCAGCGCGATGCGGAGGTCGAACAGCGGGGCGGCCTCGTCGAGGGAGACGGCGGTGACGACGATCCCGCGGCCCGCGGCAGGCTCGGCGAGCCCGTCGGAGACCAGTCGGGCCAGGGCCTCGCGCAGCGGGGTGCGGGACAGGCCCAGGCGCCGGGACTGCTCGACCTCGCCCAGCACGGCGCCGGGCGTGAGGGAGCCGTCGATGATCTCCTCGCGCAGCGCCGTGTAGGCGCGGTCACTGGCCCGCATGGCATGAGTGTATGCAGAGTCGCAGCCCCTGTGCGCGAGCAACGGTGAATCCGGGGGAATCGTGCCGTCGATGTATGCACTGCGCGGGGAATGGCTCGTCGTCCGGAGACCTGTCCGTCGGGACCGGGGAACCGGCGTGATAGCGTCCACGCGGCCCGAGACCGCCGTCGGCCCCCGCACCGGGACCCACCTCGGCGACGCCGCCGGTCCGACGGGCACCTGGCAGGTCCTGCCGCGCCGCCACCGCACGTCGGCGCGATCCCGGACCGGGGAGCGGGACCCACCGCGCCCCGCACCGACCCTGACCGTCCTCGGGCGCGCTCCGCCTCGCGGCCCTGCCGCGGGCTCCGTCGTGCCCCACCTCCGAGAGGCAACGATGAAGTTCTTCCAGCGCCTGGGCAGATCGCTGATGCTGCCCGTGGCCGTCCTCCCCGTCGCCGCGATCCTCAGCGGCATCGGCTACTGGATCCTGACCGCCACCGGGAACGACGCGAACCTCGTCGGCGTTTTCTTCCAGACCGCCGGCGGCGCGCTCCTGGACAACCTCCCCCTGCTGTTCGCGATCGGCGTCGCGCTCGGCATGGCCACCAAGCCCGACGGCACCTCCGCCCTCGCCGGCCTCGTCTCCTGGCTGGTGGTGACCACGCTGCTGTCCCCGGAGAACGTCGCCCTGTTCCAGGGCATCGACGAGGCGGAGGTGGACCTCGCCTTCAGCAACCTCGAGAACGTCTTCGTGGGCATGCTCTGCGGCCTCATCGGCGCCTGGTCCTACGACCGCTTCAAGGAGACCGAGCTGCCCGACGCGCTCGCCTTCTTCTCCGGCCGCCGCTCCGTCGCGATCGTCTCCGCGGGCCTCTCCCTCGTGCTCGCGCTCGTGCTGTTCTTCGTCTGGCCGCTGGCCTTCGGCGGACTGGTCGCCTTCGGCGAATTCATCCTGACGCTCGGGCCGGTGGGCGTGGGCCTCTACGGCTTCCTCAACCGCCTGCTGATCCCGCTGGGCCTGCACCACGCCCTGAACTCCGTGTTCTGGTTCGACGTGGCCGGCATCAACGACCTGGGCAATTTCCTCGATGGCTCCGGCACCTACGGCGTCACCGGCCAGTACATGACCGGCTTCTTCCCGATCATGATGTTCGGCCTTCCCGGCGCGGCGCTGGCCATGTACGTCACCGCGAGGACCTCGCGGCGCAAGGTCGCCGCGGGCGTGCTCTTCTCCAGCGCCGTCGCCGCGTTCTTCGTGGGCGTGACCGAGCCGCTCGAGTTCGCGTTCATGTTCCTCGCCCCCGGCCTGTACCTGCTCCACGCGCTGTTCACCGGCATCTCCATGGCGATCAGCGCCCTGCTGCCGGTGCGGATGGGCTTCGGCTTCTCCGGCGGGTTCATCGACCTGGTCCTCGGCTGGGTGAACCCCATGGCGCAGAACCCGTGGGCGATCCCGCTGATGGGAATCTTCTGGTTCGCCGTCTACTTCCTCGCCTTCCGCTGGATCATCCTCAGGTTCGACCTGAAGACCCCCGGCCGCGACGACTCCTTCGACGGCAGGGTCGAGGGGGAGGATGCCGCGAGCGACAGCAGGTACGCCGCGACCGCGACCGCCTTCCTCGCCGCCCTCGGCGGCGCCTCGAACATCACCGACCTCGAGAACTGCGCGACGCGCCTGCGGATGGAGCTCGCCGACGTCTCGAAGGTCGACGAGGCGGCGCTGAAGCGCGCCGGAGCGGCCGGGACCATGAAGCCCGGCGGGCACTCCGTCCAGGTGATCTACGGGACCTCCGTGCAGTTCGTGAAGGACGCGATGGAGCGGATCATGAGCGGCGCGGACCGTCCCGTCGACGGGGAGGACGTCCGCGCCCTCGAGGAGCAGGGGCCGGCCGACGGGACGGGGAGCGGGACCGCGCTGCGGGCCTCCTCCCTCGTGCGCCTGCGCCGGCCCGTCGAGGGCAGCTCGGTGCCGCTCGACCAGGTGCCGGATCCGACCTTCGCCCAGGGGGTCATGGGCCCCGGCATCGCGATCGAGCCGAGCGACGGGCTCGTGCTCGCCCCGGCCGAGGGCACCGTCGCCCACGTGTTCCCCACCGGTCACGCCGTCGCGCTGACCCTCGAGGACGGCGTCGAGGTGCTGATCCACGTGGGCCTGGGCACCGTGGAGATGAAGGGGCACGGCTTCGAGACCCTCGTCGCGACCGGCGACCGCGTCGTCGCCGGCACGCCGCTGCTGCGCGCCGACCTCACCGCGATCCGCGCGGCCGGGCACCCGACCGTGACCCCGGTGATCGTGATGAACGACCCCGGCGCCCGCATCGAGCTGGTCTGAGCTGACCTCGCCACGACGGCCGTCGCCCCCTCAGAGGGCGGCGGCCGTCGTCGTCCCGGGCGAGGCCGGCCCCGCCCCGTCAAGAGCGGGGGCGCGAGGCGCCGAAGGCCCGGTCGGTCTCGGTCGGGTCGAGCACCGCGGCCGGGTGCGGCCCTGCCGCGAGCCAGGCTGCGCGCCAGTCCTCGACCGCCGGGGAGGCGAGCGCGCCGCCGGCCAGCAGCACCATGTTCCCGTCGGCCGGGCGGGTCAGCAGCTGCGCATCGGTGAGCGTCCACACCCCCGGCACACCCGCCTCCGCCGCGGCGGCCTCGAGCTCCCGCACCTGCGCGGCGAGGAAGAGCTGCCCCGCGTCGTCGCCGACGTTCACCATCAGCAGCCCATCGGCACCCAGACGGGCGAGCGCCTCGCGGTGGAACGCGGCCTCGGCGAGGTGGGCGGGGGAGTCCTGTCCGGAGAACACGTCGAGCACGATCACGTCGAACTCCCGCTCCCCGAGCGCGGCGAGCTCCTCGCGCGCGTCCCCGATGACCACCTCGAGCTCCGTGCCCTCCGGCAGAGGCAGCGCGGTGGTGACGAGGGTGGGCAGCTCCCGCTCGATCTCGATCACCAGCTGCGCGGAGCCGGGCCTCGTCGCCTGCACGTAGCGGGCCAGGGTCAGCGCCCCGCCGCCGAGGTGCGCGATCCGCAGCGGCGCCCCGGCCGGCCGCACCCGGTCCAGCACGTTCCCCATCCGGCGCAGGTACTCGTGGACGAGCCGCGTCGGGTCCTCGAGGTCCACATGGGACTGCTCCACGCCGCCGATCAGGAGCGTCCAGCCGCCCACCACCTCGTCGGCGACGATCCAGGCCGGCTGGTCCGAGAAGGACAGCTGCGCGCTGCGGGGCGTGCCGGGGGAGAAGGGCGTGGCGGAGGACGGGGACACGTTCATGGGGCCATTGTGCCGAGGACGGGAACCCGGAGCGCGTGCCCACGTCCTTGCGGGCACGCGCACAATGGCGACATGACGGCTCTCGATATCCTGGACCTCCCCACCGGCCCCGTCGCCCTGCACCGCGCGCGCGAGGCGGACCTGCCCGAGCTCGTCGCCCTGCTCGCCGACGACGTGCTGGGCCGGGACCGGGAGGCCCCGGAGCTCGACCCCTATCGCCGGGCCTTCGCGGCGATCGACCAGGATCCCGCGCATCTCCTGCTGGCGGCGCGCGACGAGGCGGGCGCGCTGCTCGCCACGCTGCAGCTGACGCTGCTGCCGTCCCTCTCCCGCGGAGGGTCGCTGCGTCTGCAGATCGAGTCGGTGCGCGTGGCCGCCGACGCGCGGGGGAGCGGCCTCGGGACCGCGCTGATGCAGTGGGTCCATCGCTGGGGGCGCGAGCACGGCGCCGCCCTCGCCCAGCTCACCACCGATGCCGCCCGCACGGACGCCCACCGCTTCTACACCCGGCTCGGGTACGCCCCGAGCCACCTCGGGTTCAAGCTCCCGCTCTGAGCCCGGCTCCCGCCCAGTCCCTGCTCCGCGCCCGGCACAGGCCCCGCTCCCACCCGACTCCCGCCCCGCTCCCGCCCGACGACCGCCCGATCGCCCGAGGCGTCGCGGAACCGCCGCGAGTTGCCTATGGTGGGGTCATCACGACGAAGTGATGCAGGTGACAGGAGGGCCCGGTGCCGATCTACGAGTTCCGCTGCGAGAGCGCGCACGAGTACGAGCGCTCGGTGCCCATCAGCGCCCGCGACGAGGACCTTCTCTGCCCCGACTGCGGGGCGCCGGCCCGTCGGCGGATGAGCGCCCCGCGCCTCGGCCGGCTCGGCACGAGCGCCGGGAAGCTGCTCGACTCCACGGCGAGGAGCGCCCACGAACCCGCCGTCGTCGATCGCGTCCCCGGCGCCCGCCCCGCCGCGACCCGCACCTCGACGGACCCGCGCCACGCGCGGCTGCCGCGTCCCTGAACGCGGCCCAGGACCCGGCGGGGCCGATCCGCGGACCCGTCGCTGTGGAAGGAGAAGCATGCCCCAGAACGTGTTCCCCCTCGACTCCGCGAAGCCCTTCACCGAGCAGACGATCCTCGGTCACAACCGCTGGCACCCGGACATCCCGCCGGCCGTCAGCGTCAATCCCGGCGACACCTTCCGCGTGGACTGCCGCGAATGGTTCGACGGGTACATCAAGAACGACGACTCCGCCGAGGACGTCGCCACCGCGCCTCTGAACACGGTCCACACCCTCTCCGGGCCCTTCCGCATCGAGGGGGCGAAGCCCGGCGACCTGCTGATCGTCGACATCCTCGACGTCGGCCCGATCCCGCAGGAGGACGACGGCCCGCTCGCGGGGCAGGGCTGGGGCTACACCGGCATCTTCGCCAAGCGCAACGGCGGCAGCTTCCTCACCGACCAGTTCCCCGACGCCTACAAGGCCGTGTGGGACTTCCGCGGCGAGAGGGCGACCTCCCGCCACGTCCCCGGCGTCGAGTTCACCGGCATGATCCATCCCGGCCTGATGGGCACCGCCCCCTCGCCGGAGCTGCTGGGGAGGTGGAACTCCCGCGAGGCGGCGCTCATCGCGACCGACCCGGACCGCGTGCCGGCCCTCGCCCTGCCGCCCGAACCGGACGGCGCGATCCTCGGCGGGGTCCCCGACGGCGAGTTCGACCGGGTCGCGGGGGAGGGCGCCCGCACCGCCCCGCCGCGCGAGAACGGCGGCAACCAGGACATCAAGAACCTCACCCGCGGCACGAGGATCTTCTACCCGGTGTTCGTGGACGGGGCGAACTTCTCCGTCGGCGACCTGCACTTCAGCCAGGGCGACGGCGAGATCACCTTCTGCGGCGGCATCGAGATGGGCGGGTTCATCGACCTGCACGTCGACGTGATCCCCGGCGGGATGGAGAAGTACAACGTCGCCGAGAACGCGATCTTCATGCCCGGGAACACCGCCCCGCAGCACTCTCGGTGGCTGAGCTTCTCCGGCACCTCGGTCACCCTCGACGGCGAGCAGCGCTATCTCGACTCGCACCTCGCCTACCAGCGGGCGTGCCTGCACGCGATCGAGTACCTGACCACCTTCGGCTGGTCGGCCGAGCAGGCCTACCTGCTGCTCGGCGCCGCGCCGATCGAGGGCCGGTTCTCCGGCGTGGTCGACATCCCCAACGCCTGCGCAACCGTCTACCTGCCGCTGGACATCTTCGACATCGACATCCGCCCCGGGGCGGGCGAGGTGCCGAGGATCGACCCGGGTATCGGCGCGCCGCGCGCGAGCGTCGGCTGATCCCGAGGACCCGACCGACAGGGGCGGGCAGAGCACCGACCGGCGAGCGACGGCGGCGGGTCCGGGGCGCGTCCCGGACCCGCCGCCGCGGCATCCGCGAGAGACTGCCGGGATGACCGCCCCCGTCCTCCTGCTGCTCAACGGCGCGCCCGGCAGCGGCAAGTCCACCGTCTCCGCGCTGCTCGCGGCGCGGCGCCCGCTCGCGTTCGCCCTCGACGTCGACCAGCTGAAGCACTCCCTCGGCGGCTGGGAGGAGGACCTGCACCGCTCCGGGCTCCAGGCACGGCGCCTCGCCCTCGCGCTCGCCGGCAGGCACCTGGCCGACGGGCACGACGTGCTGATCGGCCAGTACCTCGCCCGCCCAGCCTTCCCCGACCAGCTCGCCCAGCTCGCCGCCGACACCGGGGCACGCTTCGTCGAGGCCGCGCTCGTGGCCGACGAGGCGACCCTCGCCGCGCGCCTCGCCTCCCGCCGCGCCGCGCCCGACCGGCCCGAGCAGGCGGCGAACGATCGCCACGTCGGCCCCGACGACGCCGCGGCGCACCTCGCCGCGCTCGACGCCCTGCTGGAGGGGCGGACGCACGTCCAACGGCTCGATGCCCGCCTGCCCCGCGAGGAGCTCGTCGGCGCGCTCGGCCGTATCCTGGACGCTCCCGCGAGCAAGGAGCACCGACCATGACCGCCGCCGCCACCCCGCGCACCGACGCCGAGCTCGAGGCCGAGGTCGACGCCCTGCACGAGGAGCTCGCCGCGCTCGCCGACGACCGGATGCGCGCGGTGAACGCGAAGCACGGCGACGACCACGCCGTGAACCTCACCAAGCTCCGCGCGGTCGCGAAGCGGCTGAAGACCCGGCCAGACCTCGCCCGCGCCCTGTGGGCCGCTCCCGCCGGCGACTCCACCCCGAAGCTGCTGGCCCTGCTGATCTCCCGCCCGAAGCAGTACGGCGAGGAGGAGCTCGATGCGATGCTGCGCGAGGCGCCGACGCCGAAGGTCCACGAGTGGCTGGTCAGCTACATGGTGAAGAAGAGCCCGCACCGCGAGGCGCTGCGCGAGGCCTGGTTCGCCGACGCCGACCCCGTCGTCGCGAGCGCTGGCTGGGCGCTGACCAGCGAGCGGATCGCGAAGGCCCCGGCAGGCGAGG
Organism: Brachybacterium sp. sponge; assembly: GCF_001613775.1. Taxonomy (NCBI): domain Bacteria; kingdom Bacillati; phylum Actinomycetota; class Actinomycetes; order Micrococcales; family Dermabacteraceae; genus Brachybacterium; species Brachybacterium sp. sponge. The sequence continues at coordinate 901,001 of NZ_LRMP01000002.1, forward strand.
CGCCCGAGGGGATCGATCTCAATGCGCTCCTCGACCAGATCGAGGCGGAGATGAAGGACGCCCCCGAGCGGCTGCAGTGGGCGATGAACCAGTGCCTCGCCGAGATCGGCATCCACGACCAGGCCCGGCGGCAGCGCGCCATCGCGATCGGCGAGCGGCTCGAGGTGCTGAAGGACTACCCGACCCCGCCGAACTGCACCTCGCCCTTCGCCCCGCTCTGGATCGACGAGATGGTGCGCCGCGCCGAGCAGCGCTGAGGCCGACGGAGCGGCCCGCTCCCGGGATCAGCCGGTCCTCGCGAACCAGTCGAGCGCCAGAGCGGTGACCTCCTCCGGCGCGTCGTCGGTGAGGAAGTGCGCGGCGTCCTCGACGAAGGCGAGCTCGACGCGGTCCGCGCAGCGCGGTGCATGCCGGCTGATGCGGCGCACCACCGGCTCCGTCCAGGGACGGTCCTGGTGGCCGAAGACCACCAGCGTCGGCACCGCGAGGCGGCGCCGACGGTAGTGCCCGGCGCTCATCCGCAGCGCCTCGGGCAGGATCTGCCGCCAGGTCAGCGTGCGGACGGCGGCCTCGACCTCCGCGCGCCGCTGCGGCGCGAGGTGGTGGTCCTTCACCTCCTCCGTCATGCCGCGCGCGACATAGGCGGGGGAGAAGATCCCGCGCAGGGAGGTCCCGCGCCGGTGGAGCAGGAACTGCGGCAGGTGCCGGAAGCCGGGCACGATCCGCGGGGAGAAGGCGAAGAACGCCGGCGGCACCGAGAGCTGCACGGCGGAGAGCACCCGCTCGGGATGCTCGTAGCTCAGCTGCATCGCGGTGAGCGCCCCCATGTCGTGCGAGACCAGGTGCACTCTCTCCAGCCCCAGGGCGTCCAGCAGCGCGAGCACGTCCCGCAGCCGTGAGGTGCGCTCGAGGGCGGGGGAGTCCGCCTCCGTCCACCCCGCCCCGCGCAGGTCCGGGGCCAGGGCGCGGTACCCGGCCGCGGCCAGACCCGTCGCCACCACCCGCCACTGCCACCAGTGCTCGGGGAACCCGTGCAGGAGCAGCACCGGCTCGCCCTGCCCGCACTCCGCCAGATGGGTGCGAAGCCCGGGGGTGGCGATCCTGCGATGGGTGATGCCGTCGGCCGGAGGGAGCGGCGGGGACCAGTCGCGGTCCTCGGGGGCGGCCAGGGGGAGGGACTCGGATGCGCTCATGACGACGCTCCTCGAGGAAGAGTCCTCGGGACGAGGGCTACTATGAAAATAGTAGACCGCGTGCTGGCGCGGAGGAAGAGGGGGAATCCATGGCGGCCACGTCGAAGGAGCGGAGCCTCGAGGCGGCCGTCGCGCTGCTGGGCCAGGAGGGGATCCGCGCGCTCACCCACGCCCGGATCGACGCGCGCGCCGGTCTGCCCGCCGGGTCGACCTCGAACTGGTTCCGCACCCGCCGCGCCCTCCTCGCCGGGATCGTGGACCACATCGCCGAGCGCGAGCGGGCCGACGCCGACCCCTCAGCACTCCCCGTCCTCACCGCCCCGACGCAGCTCGCGGACCTGCTCGCGCGCATGCTCGAGGCGCAGAGCGGCCCCCTCGCCGCCCGCGCCCGCGCCCGCTACGCGCTCTTCCTCGAGATCGGCGCCGACGAGGAGCTGGCCGCGCCCCTGCGCAGACAGCGCGCGGCCTTCGAGACCTGGACCGAGCGGATCACGGCCGACGTCGGCATCCCGGACCCCGTCCCCGCCGCGCGGGCGCTGATGGCACTGTGCGACGGACTGCTGCTGCACCGGCTCACCGTCGACCCGTCCCTCGAGGTCCGGCCCGTGCTCGAGCGCGCGGTGCGCGACCTCGCGAGGAACTGAGGGCCGGGGAGTCGCAGGGGCGGAGGCAGGCGCTTGCCATGATGGTGGGCATGATCGACCTGGACCTGCTCTGGCACGACTATCTCGGCATCAGCTGGACCGGCGCAGCGGGCGTGGTGCTCTCCACGATCGTGCTGTACCTGTTCTTCTCGCTGCTGGTGCACCTCTCCGGCACCCGGCTGATGGCGACGATGAGCACCGCGAGCTTCGTGGTGCTCGCCGTGGTCGGCGGGGTCAGCGCCCGTTCGATGCTCGGGGAGTCGCCGACGATGATCGGCGCCCTGCTCGTGCTGAACACGCTCATGGTGATGGAGGCGCTGATGGGGACGTTCCGCCGCCTAGCACCGGTCCTGCCGGCGGCCATGCGCCGCCGCCCGAGCGTCGTGATGCTCGAGGGCCGCAGTCGCGCCGAGTCGCTGCGTCGACGCCGGCTGACGGAGGCCGGGCTGCACGACCGGCTGCGCATCGGGGGAGTGCTCGACCCCGCCGAGGTGGAGCTCGTCATCCTCGAGGAGCGCGGCGGCCTGACGATCGTCCGCCGTGGGGAGCGGATCGCGCCCGCGCTCCTCGCCGACGTCGAGGGTGCCGAGCTGGTCCCCGAGCGGCTGCTGGCAGGCGGCTGACCTCCGCCGCGGCGACCGGGCGAGGGCTCAGTCCCCGTCCGTGACGGCGGGGGAGACCTGCACCCGCAGCGCCTTGTGGTCGGTGCCCGGGATCGTCAGATAGCTCGGCACGGGGCCCTCGACACCGGCGCCGACGAGCGCATGGTCGATCCGGGCGAAGGGCGGCACGCTGCGGCCGACGGGCCAGGTCGGCTCCCACAGCCCCTCCCCGCGGCCCCGCCCGGGCGCGACGAGGGAGCGGAGCGACCCGTCGGCCGTGAGCTCGCGCATCGTGTGATGCTGCTCGATCGCGTTGAAGTCCCCGACCAGCAGCAGGTTCTCCTCGGCGTACGGCGCGACCATCTCGCCGACCGCAGCGGCATCAGCGGTCCAGGACTCCGCGCCCATCTGCGGCGGCGCCGTGTGGATCACGGCGAGGTGCCAGAGCGTGCCGTCGACCGTCGTGGTGGCGAGGAGGTTGTCGAAGACGGCGCCCTCCATGGAGTCGACCAGCTCGACCGGGGTGCGGGAGAGCAGCATCGTCCCGCCCGCATCGTCGCGGGCGGTGCCGACATGATGCGGGAAGGCCTCCAGCAGGCCCGACGTCTCGAGAGCCTCCTCGAACTCCGGCGTCACCTCCTGCAGCGCGATCGCGTCCACCCCCTGCTCGGCGAGACGGGCGATCTCGTCGATGTCGGCGCCGCCGTACTCGATGTTCGACGAGAGCACGGTGAGCGTCCCCTCGGGGACGACCTGCGGGGTGGCCGACCGCTCCGGGCCGGGCAGCATCGGCCAGGCCGTCACGGCCACGAGCACGAGGGTGAGCGCCGCGGCGAGCAGTCGCCACCGGGCGCGCAGGAGCAGCACGAGTCCGAGCGCCGCGACCAGCAGCGGCAGCCAGATCAGCGGGATGAACGACGCTGCGGCGATGAGGTACTCGTGCCAGGTGTGGATCACGGTGACCTGCCGCAGCACGAGCAGCGCCGCGGCGCCCAGCACGCCCAGGGCCAGCAGCACCCAGCCCGTGCCGCGGAGCGCTGTGACGCCCCGGCGGGCCTCAGACATCCGCGTCGGCCGTAGACTCGCGGGTCACCAGGTGCACCGGCACGATCACGTTCGTGCGCACCCCGCCGTCGATCTGCTTGCCGAGCGCATCGACGAGCTCCACGGCGATGCGGGTGAAATCCTGACGGATCGTCGTCAGCGGCGGAGCCTCGTCCTCCGCCCCGGCGGAGTCGTCGAAACCGCCCACCAGGACATCGCCGGGGACGGCGCGGCCCGCTTCGTGCAGCGCCTCGATCGCTCCGCGCGCCATCCGGTCGTTCGCGGCGAAGAGACCGTTGAACCTCGGATGAGCCGCGATCAGCTCACGGGCGATCTCCCGACCGCTGTCCCTCGAGTAGTCGCCGTGCCGAACCTCCAGCACCTCCGCATCGACTCCAGCGGCGGCCGCCGCTCGGATCGCGTCGTGAAACGCGCCGGGGCGCAGGATGCCGCCGGGCGAGTGCTCGGGCCCGGCGATGACGACGAACCGGCGTGCGCCGCGCTCGAGCAGGTGTTCGGCCATCAGTCGGCCGCCTTCGCGGTCGTCGGCCGCGACGAAGGCGATGCGATCCTCGAGGCCCGTCGGACTGCCGATGTTCACCAGCGGGATCCCCGAGGAGAGGAGCCTCTCGAACAGATGGTGCTGTGGCTGCGCCGAGGCGGTGACCGCGGCATCGACCCCGCTGGTGAGGAGGAAGGACTCGGCCCTCTTCGCGCTCGACTCGTCCCCGGCCAGGAGCACCACCATCGACTGGTCCCTGGCCGCCAGCGCGGCCCCCACCTCGACCACCAGAGCCTCGAAGTTCGGGTCCTCGAAGAACCGGGCGGGAGACTCGTCGACCACGAAGGCGATGGTGCCGCTCCTGCCGGTGCGGAGCTTCCTCGCGGTGGCGTTGGCGACGTAGCCGGTCTCCCGGATCGCCTTCGTGACAGCCTTCGACGCCTCCGGAGACACCCAGTGCCCGCCGTTGAGATAGCGCGAAACGGTCCCTGTGGAGACACCGGCGCGCCGAGCCACCTCGGAGATCGTCGGACGCTTGGGCGCCCCGGCGGTTCGTGGTGCAGCCACGTCTCTCCCTCCTCTCGGGTCGCCGCGACGCGACGACACCCGCGGCAAGTATCGCCGACAGCAGTTGCCGAGCGTGCTCGGGTGCTGCGTTCAGCCCTTGACCGCGCCGCCGGTGAGATCCGACTGCCAGTAGCGCTGCAGGAGCAGGAACAGGGCGATGAGCGGGATGATCGAGACGAGCGCGCCGGTGATCACGGTGGTGTACATCGCCGGCTGCGAGGCGCCCTGGTTCATGAGGGTCGAGAGCCCCACGGTGATGGGGAACAGCTCGTCGTCGCCGAGCATGATGTACGGGAGCATGTAGTTGTTCCACACGCCCACGAACTGGAAGAGGAATACGGTCACGAGCCCCGGCATCATCATCGGCACGGCGAAGCGGGTGAAGATCCGCAGCTCCCCAGCGCCGTCGGTGCGGGCGGCCTCGACCATCTCCCGCGGGATGGAGGCGCCGGCGTAGATCCGGGCGAGGTAGATCCCGTAGGGGTTCAGGATGCTCGGCAGAAGCACCGCCCAGTAGGTGTTGGCGAGGCCGGCCTGCGCGAACAGCAGGTACTGGGGGACGGCGAGGATGACGGCCGGCAGCAGCACGCCGGCGAGGATCACGTTGAAGAACAGCTTCTTGCCGCGGAAGTCGAACAGGGCGAGGCCGTAGCCGGCGGCGGCCGAGACGAGCGTCGAGGCGAGCGCGCCGCCGATCGCGTAGAGCACGGTGTTACCGGCCCAGCGCAGGAACAGCCCGTCGCGATACGCGAAGAGGTCCCGCAGGTTCTCGAGCAGGTGCGTGGAGGGGGCGAAGGTGAAGGTCGAGAACAGCTCGTCGGCGCTCTTGGAGGCGGCGACCAGCACCCACAGCACCGGCAGCAGGCAGTAAAGCGCGCCGAGCAGGAGGATCCCGGTGGCGACGAGGGAGGGCCGCTCGGCCCCGACCCCGCTGCGGGCGGGGGTGCGCCCCGTGCGGGGCGAGGGGCGGTCGGCGACGGCGTCGGACGAGGCGGGGGCGGAGGGGTCGAGAGCGGTCGAGGCGGTCATGGCGCGGCTCACCGTGCTTCCTGGGAGAAGGCCTGACCGCGCACGAGGCGCAGGAAGCCGAAGGAGATGACGAAGGTCGCCAGGGCCACGAGCACGGACCCGGCGGAGGCGGTGTAGATGTCGTTCTCGGTGAAGGCGTCGCGGTAGATCCGCATGAGCGGGGACCAGGTGGTGGAGATCGAGCTCGTCAGCGGGCGCAGGAGCATCGGCTCGGCGAACACCTGGAGCGTCGCGATGATGGAGAAGACAGCGGTCATGATCAGGGAGGGCACGATCATCGGCACCTTCACGCGCAGCGCGATCTGCAGCTCGGAGCAGCCGTCGAGCGTCGCGGCCTCGTAGAGCTCGCCGGGCACGGAGCGCAGCGAGGTGTACAGCACCACCATGTTGAAGCCGGTGCCGCCCCAGATCCCGATGTTCGCGATCGCCAGCAGCACGAGCTGCGGGGAGAGCACGTCGGGCAGGGTGCCGCCGAGCGCGCCGGCCAGGAAGTGGAAGGGGCTCGTGCCGGGCAGGTACAGGAAGCCCCACAGCAGGGACGAGATGACGGCCGGCACCGCGTAGGGCAGGAAGATCAGGATGCGGCCGGCACGTCGCAGGCGGGCCCTCGGCGAGTCGAGCAGCAGCGCGAACAGCAGCGCGAGCCCCAGCATCACGGGCACGAGCACGAGGCCGTAGACCAGCACGCGCAGCGCGCTGGCGAGGAACTCGGGATCGGCGAGGACCTGGGCGTAGTTGCCCAGCCCCGCCCAGCCCTCGACGCGGCCGCCGGCGCCGAGGCCTAGGCCGACGACCTGCTCGCGCCGCACGCTCACCCAGAGGGCGTAGCCGATCGGCACGGCGAGGAAGGCGAGGAAGCAGAGCGCGGCGGGGGCGATGAAGATAAAGCCGAAGCGATCGGTGCGCCGGCGGAGGGTGGAGGCGGTGGCGGTGCTCATGCGAGGTCGTACCCCTGGTTCTCGAGGTCGGCGACGGTGCCGGCATGGATGGTGGCGACGGCGTCGACGAAGGCGTCGGCGGTGCCCGTCCGGGTCGCGAGCGCGAAGGCGTCGTTGAAGATCGAGTACGCGACGTTGACGTTGGGGCCGAAGGTGAAGGGCCGCACGCCCTCGGCGTTGTCGGTGGAGAGCTCGTGGAAGTCTTCCTGCGCGGCGAAGAACTCGGGCGGCGCGGTGAGGGCCTCGGCCGCACCGGGCCGGTCGGCGGGGAACACGCCGCTCTTCTCGACGAGGGCGCGCACCCCCTCGGGCGAGGTGTTCATCCACTCGGCGAAGCGCACCGCGGCGGCGCGGCGCGGGGAGTCGACCGTGACGGCGGTGGTGGAGCCGCCCCAGTTCCCGGTCGCCGCATGCCCGGCGTCCCACTGCGGGATCGTGGCCATCCGCCACAGCCCGGCGGTCGAGCCCGCATTGCCAGCGAGCACACCCGGCGCCCAGGCGGCGGAGACCCAGCCCACCTGCGTGCCCGCGTTCAGGGCGGCGTTCCACTGCGGGGTGTACATCGGCTCGGCGGCGATGACGCCCTCCTCGACGAGGCCGCCCCAGTACTCGGCGACGCGCCTGGTGGGCTCGGTGTCGATCGCGACGCGCCAGCGCTCGCCGTCGATCTCCCACCAGGAGGCGCCGGCCTGCTGGGCGAGGCCGACGAAGAGGCCGGGGTCGGTCGAGGAGAAGGTCCCCAGGAACATCGTCTCGTCCGCGGCGTGGATCGTCCGGGCCGCCTCGGCGTACTCCTCCCAGGTGGTGGGGGCCGAAAGGCCCAGCTCGTCGAAGACGTCCCCGCGGAAGTACAGCTGCAGCGGGCCGGTGTCCTGCGGGATGGCGTAGATGCTGTCGCCCTGGAGGCCCACGGAGGACCAGATCCCCTCTGCGAAGTGTCCGGCGGTCTCGGGGGAGAGGTCGGCGGAGAGGTCGGCGAGGGCGTTCGCGGCGACCAGCGAGGTGATCGCCTGGTACTCGACCTGCACGAGGTCGGGGGCGCCGTTGCCGGCGCGGACGGCGGTGAGCAGCTTGGTCACGGCGGCGTCGCCGGCGTCCTGCCGGCTCACCTCCACCTGCACGTCGGGGTTCTGCTCGTTCCACAGCGCGACGACGTCCTCGATGCCGGGGGCCCAGGTCCAGAACGTCAGCTCGGTGGTGCCGGAGCCGGTGACGGCCGCGGCGCCGCAGCCGGCGAGGGAGCCGGCGGCGAGGGCGCCGCCGCCGAGCGTCGTCGCCGCGCCGAGGAGCCTGCGGCGCGAGAGGCCCGGGCGCTGCCGGGGGTGGGTGGCACTGGTCATGCTCGCCTCCTTGCGATGGACAGGCGGCCCGGTCGTGGACGGCCTGGCGGGAAGCGTAGGGCTGTAATCGATCACAGTCAATGCCCGTCGGCACGGCTTGCGAAGGAAGGACTTCCGTGTCAGAGTCCTGCACCATGCACCGTGATCGATCCCAGTCCACTGTCGCCCACCCCTGGCCCCTCGGCGTCGAGGGCATCGCCTTCGGCGGCGACTACAACCCCGAGCAGTGGCCCCGGGAGACCTGGGTGGAGGACGCCCGCCTCATGCAGGAGGCGGGCGTGAACCTGGTGAGCATCGGGATGTTCTCGTGGGCGAGCCTCGAGCCGCGCCGGGGCGAGTACCGGTGGGAGTGGCTCGACGAGGTGTTCGAGATCCTCCACGGTCACGGGATCCGCATCGATCTCGGCACCCCCACCGCCGCGCCTCCCGCCTGGTTCTTCCGCGAGCAGCCGCAGGCCCGGGTTGTGGACCGCCAGGGCCGTGCGCTGGGCCCCGGCTCACGCGGCATGGCCTGCCCCTCGTCCCCCGCCTATCGCGACGCGGCGACCACCATCACCCGCGCCCTCGCCGAGCGCTACGGCGACCATCCCGCCCTCGCGCTCTGGCACGTGCACAACGAGTACGGCGCCCCCGTCGGCGAGAGCTTCTCCTTGCACGCCCAGGACGCCTTCCGCGAGTGGGTCGCCCGCCGCTACGGCTCCCTCGAGGCGGTGAACGATGCCTGGGGCACGGCCTTCTGGGGCCAGGTGCTGGGCGAGTGGGCCGACGTCCACGCCCCGTTGCCCACGCCGTCGGTGCAGAACCCCTCGCTCGAGCTCGACTGGCGCCGCTTCAGCTCCGAGCAGATCCTCGAGTGCTTCCGCGCCGAGCGCGACGTGCTGCGGGAGCTCACCCCGCACGTTCCCGTCACGACCAACTTCATGGCGCACACCTGCCCGAACATCGACCTGTGGAAGTGGGCCGACGAGGTCGACGTGGTCTCCAACGACCACTACCTCGTCGCCGCCGACGAGCGGAACTTCGTCGAGCTCGCGCTCGACGCCGACCTCACCCGCTCGCTCGCCCGAGGCCGGCCGTGGATGCTCATGGAGCACTCCACCTCGGGCGTGAACTGGCAGGAGCGGAACATCGCCAAACGCCCGGGCGAGATGGCCCGCAACTCGCTGTCCCACGTGGGCCGAGGAGCGGACGCGGTGATGTTCTTCCAGTGGCGCGCCTCCCGCAAGGGCGCGGAGAAGTTCCACTCGGCGATGCTCCCCCACGCCGGCACGGGCAGCCGTATCTGGCGTGAGGTCACCGAGCTCGGAGCCCGCCTCGGCGAGCTCGCGGACCTCCGGGGCTCACGGGTCACCGCCGACGTCGCGGTCCTGTGGGACTGGGAGTCGCACTGGGCGCAGGACCTCCCGTGGCGGCCCGCGGCCGCGCTCGGCCACCGCGCCCAGATCCAGACCTGGTACGAGCGGCTCTGGCGCGATCACCTCGCGGTCGACTTCGTCCACCCCGAGGACGACCTCTCCGCCTACCGCCTCGTGCTCGCCCCCGCCTCGTACCTCCTCACCGACGCCGCCGCCGCGAACCTCGCCGGCCACGTCGCCGCCGGCGGGAACCTCGTCGTCGGCCCCTTCTCGGGCGTCGTCGACGCCGAGGACGGCGTGCGCGCCGGAGGCCTCAACGCGGCCCTCGCCCCCGTGCTCGGCGTCGAGGTGCAGGAGTTCTGCCCCCTGCGCGAGGGCGAGGAGGTCCGCCTCGAGCTCGGCGGGAGCGCGCTGCGCGCCCGGATCTGGACCGAGGACCTCCACCTCGCCGGCGCCGAGGCGCTGGGGCGCTTCACGGACGGCCCGCTGCCCGGCGGCGTCGCCGCGACCCGGCATGCCCACGGCGCCGGCCGCGCCTGGTACGTCGGCGCGGACCTCGACGCCGACGACCTCGCCGCCCTGCTCGCCGAGCCCTACGCCGCGGCGGGACTCGCGCCCCGGGACCTGCCCGAGGACGTCGAGCTGCTCGAGCGCACCGCCGCCGACGGCACGCGCCACCTCATCGCGCTGAACCACACCGCACGGCCTGCCCAGGTCCCCGCCGGGGACGGCACCGTGCTCGAGATCCCGGCCGGGGGAGTCGCCACCCGGCGCCTGCCCGCCCCGGCCCCGGTCGCCGCCTGCTGACGGCGACCCCGCCCCGACGCGAAGGAGAAGACGATGACGTCCACCCGCAGCACCCGCCCCGAGAACTCCCGCGCCGTGCCCCGGCGGCGCCTTGCCGGGCTCGGACTCGGCGGCGCCCTCGCCGTCTGCGCCGCCGGGACCTCCCCGGCCCAGGCGGCCGGTCGGCCCGAGGCCCTGCGCAACCCCGGCTTCGCCGAGCGGACCGCGCACTGGTCGATCGACGGTCCGCCCGAGGCGGTCACCGTCACGGCCGACGGCGAGCGGGAGCACGTGCTCCACCTCGCGCCGGCCGCGGGCGAGGAGGTCGTCGCCCGCCAGCAGGTCGTCATCGGCCGGGGAGGGGACCGGGTGCTGCGCGCCCGGGTCCGCGCCGGCGGCGACGGCACCGCCGCCCGCCTCGAGATCCGCTCCCGAGGGAGGACGGAGCAGGTGCACCTCCCGGTCACCGGGAGGGACGGGGCATGGCTAGACCTCGCCGTCGGCCTCGCGGAGGCGCGCGGCGTGCTCGAGGCGTCGCTCCGCGTGCGCGGCGGGGATGGGGCCTGGGCGAGCATCGACGACCTCGAGCTCCTGCCCGGCGGCGTCCCGCGCACGGTGCGCGGGGTCGACCTCTCAGGCGTGCCGAAGAACGAGGCGCACGGGGCGGTGTACGTCTCGGCCGACGGGACGCGGAGCGTCGACCCGGTGGAGATCATGGCCGAGCACGGCGCGACGCTCGGGCGGCTGCGCGTCTGGGTCGACCCGGTCGACGGCTGGTGCACCCCGGAGCGCACCGTCGAGATGGCTCGAAGGATCCGCCGGGCCGGCATGGACGTGCTCGTGGACTTCCACTACTCCGACGAGTGGACCGACCCGGGCGCCCAGCACGTGCCCGCGGCCTGGTCCGACCTCGGCGTCGACGGCCTCGTCGACGCGGTCGCCGAGCACACCCGCTCGACCCTCCTCGCCCTGCGCGAGGCCGGGATCGACGTGGCGATGGTGCAGGTCGGCAACGAGATCAACCCCGGCATGCTGTGGCCCCATGGCCAGACATGGGACGTGGACGAGGCCGACGGCGTCGCCGGCGCCCGGTGGGAGGACCTGTGCCGCTTCCTCGCCGCCGGCTCCCAGGCGGTGGCCGAGGTGTTCCCCCGCGCTGAGGTGATGCTTCACCTGACGAATATCCACGACGGGATCGAGGGCCTGACGTGGTGGTTCGAGCAGGTGCTCGCCCGCGACGTGCCCTTCGACCTCATCGGTCTGTCCTACTACCCGTACTGGCACGGCACTCTCGGCGACCTCCAGGAGGCGGTCGCCGTGCTCTCGGAACGCTGCGCGCGCGACGTGGTCGTCGTCGAGACGGCCTATCCCTTCACGCTCGAGGACGACCCCCGTGTGCCCTATCCGAACATCGTCGACGGCGCGACGCCGCTGCCCGAGGGGTATCCGGCAACGCCCGCCGGGCAGGCCGCGTTCTTCCGCGCCGTCCAGGACGTCACCGTCTCCGCCGGCGGCGGCCGCGGCCGCGGCGCCGTCTACTGGGAGCCCGCCTGGACCGCGGTGGAGGGCGCCGGCTGGGACCTCCACGACCCCGCCTCCGGCAACGCCTGGGAGAACCAGGCGATGTTCGACCACGAGGGCCGGGCGCTGCCGGAGGTGCTCGCCGCGCTCAGCTGAGCGCCGGCTGCGTGGCGCGTTCGACGAGCCCTCCCCTCATCCCTGCTGCTGGATGATGCCGATCTTCTGCCACACCTTGCGGGCCATGTCCGAGGTGAGCGCCTCGATGCCCTCGACCGCATCCAGCACGTCCCCGTCCGTGGTGTGTTCCGCGAAGAGCGCAGCGCTCTTGCCCACCAGCGACAGCATCTCCGTGCAGAAGTCGAGATAGCGGGTCAGCTCCGTGCGGTCCAGGTCCAGCCCGCCGTCCTCGCGCGAGCCGCGCTCGAGCCGCTCGGGCACTTTGGTCAGCTGGTGCATGTCGATCACGTGGGCCAGGGAGCGCAGGCGGTGCAGGATCCGCAGCACGCGCGCCCGCTCCATCCGCTCCGGGATCCGCAGCAGGAAGAACACCGCGATCCCGCCGAAGACGAGGTCGTTGATGATCGTCTCGAGCAGCGGGAGCATGTCCAGCGGACCCAGCACCTCCCGCTCCTCGACCAGGTCCCCGGCCGCGAGCGCGACCGCTCCGCCGAGGAAGATCACGATCGCGACCACCCCGAGCCGGGAGAGGACGCGAGCGAGCCGCACCCGGCGACGGCTGATGCCGGTGCCCGCGTTGATCTCGTCCACGAGCCCCACCACCTCGCGGCACACCTCCCACAGGGTGCGGTCCGGGAAGCGTGTCGAGATGCGATGCTCGAGAGTCGCCGCCGAACGACGCACGGCCTGCCCGTCCAGGCGCTGGAAGCGGCTCGAGGAGGGCGGCTCGTCGGAGTGGTCCTCCGGGCGGGGCGCGGGTGCCGAGGGATGGGCGGTCGGGGACATGCTGCGAGGCTAAGGGATCGGAGCGGGAGAACGACGACACTGGGATCATGCCAGCACGCACTGCCCCACCCGCCACGGTCCTCGTCGTCGAGGACGAACCGGCCCTCGCCGACGTGGTCCGCCGGTATCTCGAGCGCGAAGGCCACCTCGCCCGCACCGTTCGCACCGGGCCGGAGGCCCTCGAGGCCGCAGACGCCCTGGAGCCGGACGTGGTCGTCCTCGACCTGGGCCTGCCGAGGCTGGACGGACTGGACGTGCTGAGACGGCTCCGTGAGGTCTCCGACTGCTACGTGCTGATCACCACTGCCCGGGCTGAGGAGGCCGACCGCCTGGTGGGGCTCTCCGCCGGGGCGGACGACTATCTCACCAAGCCCTTCAGCGTCCGCGAGCTGGTCGCCCGCGTCGAGACGGTGCTTCGCCGCCCACGCCGCGGAGCAGCGGCCGGCGAAGCCTCGGCCGGGACACACCGGATCGGACGGCTCGAGATCGACGTGGCGGCGAAGGAGGTGCGCCTGGACGGCGAGGCGGTGCCCCTGACCCCCACCGAGCGGGACCTGCTGACCGCACTCGCCGACCACCGCGGCCAGGTGCTCAGCCGAGACCAGCTGCTCCGCGCCGTCGGTCGATCCGACGACGAGGGCGACGACCATCTCGTCGACGTCCACATCGCGAACCTGCGCCGCAAGCTCGGGGAGACGGCCGGGGCGCCGCGCTACGTGCTCACGGTCCGCGGGATCGGCTACCGGCTGGGAGGTGAGGAACGATGAGCCTCCGCCGCCGGAGACGTCCCGCGCCGAGTCTCGCGGCGCGGCTCATGCGCGGTCAGCTCCTGGTGCTCGGCGTGGGCGGGGCGAGCATCGCGGTGCTCACCGTGCTGATCGCGCCGGCGATCTTCCACCGTCACCTGCTGGAGACCGACCTGCCGCTCGGCAGCCCCGAGCTGATGCACATCGAATGGGCCCATCGCGACGCCCTGCTGATCGCCCTCGTCGCCGGGCTCGTGGTCTCCCTCCTGGTCGCCGCAGCGGTCATCTGGAGCCTGTCGCGGCGCCTGCGTCGCACCCTCGCCGCTCTGGGGGACGGGATCGAGGCGCTCTCCCGAGGCAGGTACTCGGCACGGGTCCCGGTGCTCGGCGCGGGGGCCGAGCTGGATGCGCTCTCGCACACGCTCAACGAGATGGCCGCCCGTCTCGATGCGGTCGAGGAGACGCGCGGGCGCCTGCTCGCCGACCTCGCCCACGAGCTGCGCACCCCGATCGCGACCCTCGCGGCACACCATGAGGCGATGGCCGACGGGGTCCTCTCCCCGGAGGGGGTTGCCGACGTCCTCACAGCGCAGACGACGCGGCTCGCGCGGCTCGCCGAGGACCTCGGTGAGGTCTCCCGCGCCGAGGAGGGCCAGGTCCCGCTCGCTCCCTGCGAGCTCGACGTGCAGACGCTGCTCGCCCGCGTCGAGGAGGAATGGCGCGAGCGGTGCACGGCCTCGGGCATCACGCTGCGACTCCAGGGGCCGACGGCGGGGAAGCTCGGGCTGCGCGCCGATCCCGACCGCCTCGCACAGATCCTCGACAACCTCCTGGGCAACGCGATGAGGCACACTCCGCGCGGCGGCACCGTGCAGCTCACCGCCAGGGACGAGGGAGGTCATCTCCTGCTCGTCGTCGCGGACGACGGGGAGGGCTTCACCGCGCAGGAGGGCGCACAGCTCTTCGAGCGGTTCTACCGCGCCGACGCCGCACGCTCGCGCGAGGGCTCGGGCTCCGGGATCGGCCTGACGATCAGCCGGGCCCTCGCCGAGGCCCACGGCGGGCGCCTCGACGCGGCCAGCGACGGACCCGGCAGGGGCGCGACCTTCACGGTGAGCCTGCCGCGCGTGGCCGCGGCCCGATGAGCGAGTGGGGCCGGTGCCGGCTCAGGCGGCGGGCTCGATCTCGCTCTCGACGACCCACTTGTGGTTCGTCATCTCCATGCCGTCCGCCTCGTAGTCGACCATGTACGCGGTCTCCTCGGTGACGCTGTCGATCGTGGCCGTCACTCCCTCCATGCCGGGCATGTGCGAGGCCTCGACCACGACCTCGTCGCCGACCTCGAGCGGCGCCCGGCCTGGGTCCTGCAGCTCCTCGTGCACGACCCACTTGTGATCGGTCACCGGCTGGCCGCCGTCGCTCGGGGTGTAGCTGATGGAGTAGGTCGTGGTGTCGAAGGCGCCGGAGATCGTGGCGGTCGCCCCGTCCATCCCCTCCATGTGGTCGGCGGTGAGCGTCACCTCGGTGCCGACGGGGTAGGTGGGATCCGAGGCCTCGGCGATGCCCTCCGGGGCCGGGCCGCCGTCCATCGGGTGGTCCCCGTGGCCGGAGGCATGGCCGCCTCCGTCGGACGCGGCATGACCTCCCTCGTCGGACGCGGCGGTGCCGCCGCTGTCCGACGCCGCGCTGCCGTGCGCCGAGTGGTCTGTGCCCTGCTCCTCGGAACCGCCGCCGCTGCAGCCGGCGAGGGCGAGGGCGCCGAGAGCGGCGACGGCGGCGAGACGGGCGGGGATGCGATGGACGCGCATGTTCTCCTCCTGGTGGGTACGGGATGCCCACACTAGGGAGCGGAGGTCAAGGTGACCTCAAGGTGGACGGCTCACTCTCCGACGTCGTCGAGGCGGGAGCCGGAACGCGGTGCGTCGGTCGCGCTCGTCGGACTGCACAACTCGCCGAACCTCGCGAGTCGCCGCGCCGCGAGCACTCCGAGCCCTCCTCACCGGGGCGAGGAGCAGGCAGCGCTCTGCGGAAGACGCCCCTCCGACCGACCAATGGCGTCCAGCTGTATGTGATTGGGCGAGCGTGACTACCAGCCGACGGCTCGGCTCCTCCGGTGACCGATCGAATCGAGGACGGACGCTAGGCGCGCCCGTCGGTGCCGTGCAGCACGAGCTCCTCGAAGGCGTCTAGGACGGGTGCTCCCTCGGGGCCGTCGAGCGCCACCTGCGTCATCAGGATGTTCACCGCTCCGCGACCGGGGTGCACGCGGGCGGTGGTGTCGGCGCCTCCGGTCCAGCCGTAGCTGCCGTCGGCCCGGACGCTGCCGCCGAATCCCCAGCCCTCACCGTCGGCGAGGAAGAGGCCTGCCGCTCGCCTCTGCGCCTCGGAGAGGTGGTCGGTCAGCAGCAGGGTGACGAGGCGGCCCGGCAGCACCTGGCACCCGTTGCTCGTTCCGCCCTCGAGCATCATCTCGCCGAAGTGGAGCCAGTCGCCGGCGGTGCCGATCAGCCCGCCCGCCCCGTCGGGGAACGACGGGGGCCGTGCGAACTGGTCTTGCTTCGGGCTCGTGCACGACGCGGGGTCGGTGCCTCGACGACTCGGTAGCCGCCCTGCTGCAGCACGCCGCTGAGAACTGCTCCGTAGGAGCCGGTTCCTTCCACTGCGATCAGCACCCCGCCAAGATCTCCCTCGGTGCGGCGCGTGATCCACTCTCGTGCGCGTCGCAGCCCTGCCGGGCTGGTCGGGAAGGCATTCTGATCGATGAGACCGCCATTCGGAGCCTCGATGATCGCGTAGGAGTGGGTTGCGGCGTGGGTGTCGACTCCAACGACGTATTGGTAGAAGTCCCCTACGGTGGCAGGCAGACTATTCATGACGATGTTCCTCTCGACTCGCTGGGACTGGACGTCGTTGCCGGCGTCGGCCCAGGATGAGAGTCACTACGAGGCGGGCCTGTAACGAGCCACGCCGCCGAGATCGCGATCCCGGCGGTGGACATGCTTCTGATGAAGCCATCGCAGTGGGCAGGGCTGGCGCCGGCACCCGGTCCCCGCCGGACAGATGCCGGGAATGACACCCCGTAGAGGTCAGCCGATTCACGAGTCACGACGGGCACCGGGCTACCAGCACCAACCCTGCCAGCCAGCCCCGGGCCGGCCACCACGAACACTTACAGGCGATTCACCCCTCTACCGAACCAGCGTCATGCGGTAACCAACCCGCGCATATCACGCTGACCACGCGTCGAACAGACACGCGACATCCCCAGGCGCACCCCTCGAACGCAGAAGCGGGGGCACCCACCGGCCGGTGGACACCCCCGCTTCACCCTGCCCACTTCACAGGAAGCCCTACATCTCAACCCTGCGTCGGCGGAACGCTGATCGTCGTGGGAGAACCCCGCGGTTCCTGGCCGCCGAGGCGATCGAAGCTGTTCCTCTAGGCGGTCTCGCCGGGCAGCTTGTATGCGATCACGTCGACGTTCTGGATGCTCGGCTCGGTGCTGAACAGATCAGCTCCCTGCGCAGCGAGTGCCTGACCGACGCCACCGGAGAGGTGGGTCTGGCGGGCCTCGTCGTCGGGGAACACGTCGAAGATCCCGAAGGTGGATTCGTCGAACTGCAGGGCGAACCAGGCCCGCGTCCCCTCCTCCTGCTCGACGATGGGGCGGGCGCTGCGGAGGAAGTCCGCGACGTCCTACTCCTTGCCGGGCTGGGCGTGAACGACGACCGACAATGCAGAGTTGATCATGTTCTCCTCACTTGTCCTGGCTGAACAGCTCGACCATCGCGGCGTTGAAGGCCGGGAGATCCTCGGGCGAGCGGCTCGTGATCAGGTTCCCGTCGCGCGCCACCTCTTCGTCGACGACGTTCGCTCCGGCATTGCGCAGGTCGGTGCGGATGCTCGGGTACGAGGTCAGCGTCCGACCCTTCGCGACACCGGCCTCGATCAGCGTCCACGGTCCGTGGCAGATCGCGGCGACCGGCTTGTCGGCGACCATGATGTCGCGCACGAATCCGACGGCGTCGGTGTCCACGCGCAGCTGATCGGGGTTGACCGTGCCGCCGGGAAGCAGCAGGGCGTCGTACTCGTCGGCCGAGGCGGACTTCACCAGGGCATCGACCGAGAATGTCCCGGCCTCGTCCAGGTCGTTCTCGCGGGCCTTGATCTCGCCCTCGTGCAGCGAGAGCAGCACGGTCGTGGCCCCGGCGTCCTGAAGAGCCTGTCGCGGCTGCTCGAGCTCCACGCGCTCGACGCCGTCCGCGGCCAGGATCGCGATCCGCTTGCCGTGCAATTCGTCTGCCATGTTCTGCTCCGTTCTGTGGGAGGTGACGGCCTGCCCGTGCGGGCGAGCCGCACGCTGTCCGTACCGGGCAGCGTGGTTCGGGTGCAGGACGACTCGCGTGCAGTCGTGGTTGCGCTCATCGAGGTCCCGGCAGGTGGTGGCTGCCGATTCTCGGTCCGGGTCCTCGGGACGGAGAAGAAGCTTCGGCCCGGAAGTCGTCGTTGACGTTCCGCCATCGACGGTGGGCCTTCTTCGCCGGGGCCCGGCCGAATGTGAGCGTCTGCCCCTCAGCAAGTGTAGGCCTCGTACGTCAGGGACGGGGCGCACGTGGCCATCTCATCCGGGACGCCGGGACGCCGGGACGCCGGGACGCCGGAACGCCGGAACGCCGGGACGCCGCGACGCCGCGACGCCGGGACGCCGAGGGCACGAGGACGTCGACGCCGCCGCAGGGCGTCCGGTCAGCGTCGTTCGAGGGTCACCGGTTCCCGACCTCATCCGCAGACGGGGCAGAGCGCCTGCTGACCGCGCGGGGAAGGCACACGGCGAGGGTCACCGATCAGGTGACGCAGCCTGCTCGTCCGGTGCGCTCTCTGCGCGAGGTCTTCGCCCTCATCGCAGCCTTCCGACTCTCACATCCGGGAGGTGGCCTCCTGGAGCGCGGCCTCGAGGTACGGTGCCGACGCACCGGCTCCGGACGAGGCGACCTGCGCGGGCGTGCCCGAGGCGACCACCGTGCCGCCATCGTCTCCCGCGCCGGGCCCGAGGTCGATGACGTGGTCGGCCACGGCGACGATGCGCATGTCGAGCTCGACCGCGACGACGGTGTTGCCTGCGTCCACGAGGGTCTGGAGATGCGTCACGAGCCGGTCGGAATCGGCGCTGTGCAGCCCGGACGTCGGCTCGTCCAGGACGTAGAGGGTGTCCCCGCGCTGGGATCGTTGGAGCTCGGAGGCGAGCTTCACCCGCTGCGCCTCACCTCCGGACAACTCGGTGGCCGGCTGTCCGAGCCGCAGATACCCCAAGCCCACATCGATCAGTGCCGCGAGCGACCGCATGATGTCGAACTCGCCGTGGAAGAAATCGTGGGCCTCCTCGACGCTCATGGCGAGGATCTCCGCGATGTTGCGGCCGCGCCAGGCGATCTCCAACGTGCTGGACTGGTAGCGGGTGCCGTGGCAGTCGGGGCACTCGGTGTAGACCGAGGGGAGGAAGAGCAGCTCCACCATGACGGATCCTTCGCCCTTGCAGGTAGGGCAGCGACCGCCGGTGACGTTGAAGGAGAATCTGCCCGCCTTGTACCCGCGAGCGCGAGCCTCGGGCGTCTCCGCGAACCTTCTCCTCACGTGGTCGAACAGGCCCGTATAGGTGGCGACGTTCGAGCGTGGGGTGCGACCGATGGGCTTCTGGTCGATGCTCACGACGCGGCGCACCCCGGCGACGTCGCCCCGGATCTCTCCCTCGAGCTCGTCGGGCTCGTCCGACAGCAGGAGCTCGTCCCCTTCGGCGGGGGCGGCGTCCTCCGCCTGGTCTACTCGTCCCTGCCGTTCGCCGAGCAGCGCAGGCAGTGCCTGGCTGACCAGGCTGGACTTGCCTGATCCCGAGACCCCGGTGACGGCGGTGAACACCCCGAGCGGGAAGGAGATCGTCACGTCGCGCAGGTTGTTGCGCGTGACGTGCTCGAGTCTCAGCCATCCCTGCGGTTCGCGAGGCGTCCGGCGGGGCAGGCCGCTGCCCCCGAAGACGTAGCCGCGGGTGACGGACTCCTCCACCTCTGCCAGCCCTTCGTAGGGCCCGCTGTAGACGACACGCCCGCCGCGCTCACCCGCGCCGGGCCCGATGTCGACCAGCCAGTCGGCGTGCCGCATCACGTCCACCGAATGCTCCACCACGAACAGGCTGTTGCCTCGGCGCTTGAGCCCGTCGAGGATGCCGAGCAGGGCGCTGACGTCCTGCGGATGGAGCCCCGCGGACGGCTCATCGAGCACATAGACCACGCCGAACAGCTCAGAGGTCAGCTGGGTGGCGAGCCGCAGCCGCTGCAGCTCGCCGCCGGAGAGGGTGGGGGTGGTGCGGCCCAGGGAGAGGTACCCCAGACCCAGATCGATGATCGGCCGCAGTCTGTTGACGAGCTCCGCGCCCAATCGCGCTGTCGCGGCCAGCTTCTCGACCGAGCGGTCAGACGACAAGAGTGCGTCCTCGACGGCCGCGGGGGCGGATCCTCCGGCGTCGATCCGCTGCCCGGCGTCGCGTCGGTCAGCCTGGCCAGCTGTGCGGCCCGCCGACTCAGCCCCGTCGAGAGCTCCGGCAGCTCGCTCGACCGCCTGGTCGATCAGCGTGGAGAGCTCCGCGAGCGGCAGCGCGGAGAGATCTGCGACGTCGAGACCCTCGAACGTCACTGCCAGGGCCTCCGGCTTCAGCCGCTTCCCCTGGCAGGCAGGGCAGGGAGCGACCGAGAGGAACTCCGCCACGCGTCGCTTCATCGACTCGCTCTTGGTGTTCGCGAAGGTGTCGAGCACGTACCGACGCGCGCCGACGAAGGTGCCCGAGTAGCTCGGTTCGACGCCCGCCTCGGTCGCGGCCCGAGCCTCGGCGAGAGTCAGCCGCGAATGGACCGGGACGTACGGCGTCTCCTCGGTGTAGAGGATCCAGTCCCGATCCTCCTTCGGCAGATCCTTCCAGGGCACATCGACGTCGTAGCCGAGGGCGACGAGCACATCGCGCAGCTGATGGCCGTGCCAGGCCGTCGGCCAGGAGGCGATGGCCCGCTCGCGGATCGTCAGCGAAGGGTCCGGCACCATCGTGTCCTCGGTGACCTCGTACACCCGGCCGATGCCGTGGCACTCCGGGCATGCGCCCTGCACCGTGTTGGCGGAGAAGTCCTCGGCGTAGAGCATCGGCTGATCATCGGGGTAGTGGCCGGCCCGGGAGTAGAGCATGCGCACCAGCGAGGAGAGCGTGGTGATGCTGCCCACCGAGGACCGCGCACTGCGGCCTCCACGCTGCTGCTGAAGAGCGACGGCCGGCGGCATGCCCGTGATGGAGTCGACGTCCGGGACGCCGGCCTGGTCGATCAGGCGACGAGCGTAGGGAGCGACGGACTCGAGGTAGCGGCGCTGGGACTCCGCGAACAGGGTTCCGAAGGCCAGGGAGGACTTCCCCGAGCCCGAGACCCCGGTGAACACCACCAGCGCGTCGCGAGGCACCGTCAGGTCGATGTCCTGGAGGTTGTGCTGGCGAGCGCCGAGAACCTGCACGTCGGGCTGAACGGGTGAGGAGTCCGACGATGCGGATCTACGTGCTTCGACCATGCCGGCGAGACTAGCAACGCGTTCCACCGATCGGTCGGTGCATGCCCCAGTCCTCCACGGTTCACCTGGCCGTGGCGCCTATCGCCGCAGCCGCGGCGGGCACCTCGGTGGAGGGCGAGGTTCCCTCTGTCCTATGCTCGACAAGAGCCGAGGTCGCGGGCGACGGGCATCCTTATGACCGTGGCACTTCCGCGACCGGGCCATCCCCAACTGGAGGAGAACGTCATGGCAAGCAGCAACCGCGCCGTCGTGTTCCAGAACGTCAAGGACATGCGCGTCGAGACCCTCGACTTCCCGAAGCTCGAGATGCCGAACGGCAGGAGCGCCCCGCACGGCGTCATCCTCAAGATCGTCGCCACCAACATCTGCGGCTCCGACCTGCACATCTACCGCGGTTCCTTCCCCGTCTCCCAGGGCATGGTGTTGGGGCACGAGATGACCGGCGAGGTCGTCGAGATCGGCTCCGACGTCGAGTTCCTCTCCGAAGGCGACCTGGTCTCGGTCCCCTTCAACGTCGCCTGCGGCCGATGCCGCAACTGCCGCGCCCGCCACACCGAGGTGTGCGAGACCGTGAACCCCGACGTGTCCTGCGGCGCCTACGGGTTCAACCTGGGCGACTTCCAGGGTGGGCAGGCGGAGTACCTGTTCGTCCCCTACGCCGACTTCCAGCTGCTCCGCTTCCCCGACAAGGACCAGGCCATGGAGAAGATCCGTGACCTCGCCCTGCTCTCGGACATCCTGCCCACCGCGTTCCACGGCCTCATGGAGGCCGGGGCGAAGCCCGGCTCGACCGTCTACATCGCCGGCGCCGGACCTGTGGGACGCTGCGGCGCCGCGGCGGCCCGTCTTCTGGGCGCGTCCTGCATCATCGTCGGTGACTACCACCAGGACCGGCTGGACCTGGTGAAGAACAACGGCTGCGAGACCATCGACCTGAACCAGGACGTGCCGCTGACCGATCAGATCGAGGCCATCCTCGGCGAGCCCATGGTGGACTGCGCCGTCGACTACGTCGGCAACGAGGCGCACGGGATCGGCCGCGAGGCCGAGGACATGAGCCCGGCCCACGCCATCAACCAGGTCATGGACGCCACCCGCGCAGGCGGTGCCACCGGCATCGTCGGCGTCTACGGCCCCGACCCGCTGGCCTCCTCCAAGGCCGAGCAGGAGGGCACCTACCCGCTCGACTTCGGCAAGGCGTGGATCAAGTCGCCTCGGATCTCCGGCGGCCAGGCCCCGATCATGCACTACAACCGTGAGCTGATGATGTCGATCCTTTGGGACCGCATGCCCTACCTCAGCGACATGCTCAACACCAAGGTCATCAGCCTCGACGAGGCCCCGGACGCCTACGCGAAGTTCGATACCGGTGTCTCGGAGAAGTTCATCATCGACCCCCACGGCATGATTCCCGCCTGATCCCGGGCTGTCATGCACCCGGCCCGCGATCGTCGCTCCAGCGGCGGTCGCGGGCCGGCTCTGTGCACGGATCCGTCGCCGATCCCGTCCCGGACGATGCCCGGGCGCGGGCCCGCCTCGGCACGCCCTGCGGGGAGGAGGGTCACGTGGCGCTCTGCGCCACGCGGGGATCGGCTGCGGCATCAGTCCACCGCATCCGGTGGTCGGGGACAGGGCCCGGGCGTGCCGTCACCTGCCCCCTCTCCACGGGATGCGGTGGGCGGTGGTCACCGGATGGCGGAGCGGATGGCGGCGGCCGCGGCGGCGACGTCCGATGCGCTGTAGATGGCGCTGCCCGCGACGGCCACGTCTGCTCCCGCCCGCTGGACGGCCTCGACCGAGTCCGCACTGACGCCGCCGGCGACGGAGAACGGGACCTCGGCGGCCTCGCCGGCGGCGAGCAGGGCGTCGAGGCTGTAGCCGTCCTCCGCCTGCTCGTCGAGGCCGGCGTGCATCTCCACGAACACGGCGCCGAGGGCGACGACCTCTCGGGCCCGTGCGGCCTTGTCGGCCACACCGATCAGATCGACGACGACGCCCTTGCCGTGCTTGGTCGCCGCGGCGACCGCGCCGGCGATCGTGCTGTCACCGGCGACGCCGAGCACGGTGACCAGATCCGCTCCGGCAGTGAAGGCGATGTCGGCTTCCAGCTCGCCGGCATCCATGGTCTTGAGATCGGCGAAGACGGTCTTGTCGGGGTGGGCGGCCTTGACCGCCGTGATCGCCGCGAGGCCCTCGCTCTTGATCAGAGGGGTGCCGAGCTCGAGGATGTCGACGTGGGGTGCGGCCTTCGCGGCGAGGTCGAGGGCGGACTCGGTGGTCAGGGTGTCCATGGCGAACTGCAGTCGCATGTCGGGGTATCTCTTTCTCGTGGTGGTGTCGATGATGGAACGGGGAAGAAAGGTCATTCGAGGTTGGCATGACGGGGCCAGAGCGCATCCGCGCTCTGACCGCTCTTCTGCCACAGGACGTCGAAGAGAGCGTCGCCGACGAGGACGAGGAGCTGCTCGAAGAGGCTGCCGGCGTACTGGGCCGACTGCTGCTCGGACCGGTCTGTCTTCGTCGCCGCACGGATGACCAGGACGGCGTGGGACAGCTGAGCAAGCGGTGACTCGGGGTCGGTCGTGATCCCGATGACGCGGGCACCGACGGATCTCGCCGTCTCAGCCGCGTTCACCACCCCCGAGGTCGTGCCGGAACCGCTGGCGGTCAGCAGCAGATCGCCCTCTCCGATCGCCGGGGTCGTCGTCTCACCGACGACGTGGACCTCCAGCCCGAGGTGCATGAGGCGCATGGCCGTCATCCGCAGAGCGAGCCCGGAGCGTCCGGCGCCGTGGACGAAGACCCGCCGGGCGTCCGCTGTCAGCTCGACGGCGGCCGCGAGCGCGGTCGCGTCGGGAAGGGCAGCTGCCCCCTCGATCTCGTTGACGATCCGCGTCAGCGAATCCTGGATGCCTCGTTCTTCCATGCCGACCATCTTGGGCCGGTCCGCGGCGGTCCACTGCTGCCCGATGAGCGGGGTGCCCCGTTCGATCGGGTGGGCCTCCCAGGTCGGGCTAGAGTAGCGGGGTGAGCGACCTCCCGAGCCCGCTGGAACGTGCAAGCTCCCTGTCGCGGGACCGTGCCCTGACCGAGCAGGCTGATCAACATGCGATCACCCTCGAATCGATCCTCGCCGTGCTCCGCTCCGGCCGACTCGCGGATGCGGCCGCGCGCAGGGAGGCCACGGAGATCGCCTCCTCCGCGCTCATCCGTGCTCGTTCGGTCCATGAGCTGCAGGAGAGCGTGCTCGAGCCGGTAGCCGAGGCATTCTCGCGCCTGCGCACCGAACTGCGTCCTCTGATCCGCTCCGGGCCGCTGCAGGTCCAGTTCGCAGAGCCTCCTGAGCGAGGACGGGCGCTGCCGGGCCCGGTCGCTCGGGAAGCCCGCGCCATCTCCCGCACAGCAGTGCTCTCGCTCATGGACCGCGCCGACGCCGCGCGCGCCCGGATCGGCTGGGACTGCGATGGCCGCAACCTGCTGATGGAGGTCCGTGACGACGGGGGAATCGCGGTGACGGCGCACGACGACACACTGCGTCCGATCGTGGAGCGAGTGGCGGCGCTCGACGGAACCATGGACGTGGAGACGACCCCGGGCTGGGGGACGACGCTGCGGATCGAGATCCCGCTGGACCCACCCAGCGCAGCGCTCACCGTGGAGGGCGCCGAGGAGCTCACCGACCGCGAGAAGCAGGTGCTGCGCCTGGTCGCGACCGGGATCTCGAACCAGCGCATCGGCGACCAGCTCGGGATCACGGCCAACACCGTGAAGTACCACGTGGCCAACTTGCTGCGGAAGTACGGCGCCCGCACGCGCGCCGAGCTCGCAAGCATCACTCACTCCCATGATGCGCACTCCCCGAGCGCCCAGACTCGATAGCGGGTCTCGGTCCGGCCGTCGGCAGCGGTGTCGTACCCACTGCGCCGCGAACCTCATGGCCGTGGCCTCGAAGAGCTGGTGGCCGGCGTGAAGGCGATGCCGCACGGCGTCCAAGACCAGCCCGACGCGAACGCGGGAACGCGCTGCTGTGACTGATACGCGCCGGCACCGCCCGCGTCCCACCGTGTTCCGGGCTCGCGGATCGGCCTCAGGCCCTCGCCGCCTGGGTGCGGCCCCCGCGACGGCTGGATTCCAGCATCTCGGTCAGTGAGCGCGCGTCATAGCTGCCCACCATCCGACAACCCTCGATGAAGAACGTCGGGGTCATCTTGGCGCCGCTCGCCTCCGCGCTCGCGATGTCCCGCTGGACCCTCGCAGCAACCTCGTCGCTGTCGAGATCCTCGATGAACGCCTCGACATCGAGGCCCAGCTCGGCCGCGTAGCCGATGAGATCTTCCCTCTCCAGCGCGTCCTGCCGAGTGAACACGAAGTCGAGCCACGGCCAGAACATCCCCTGCTTCGCGGCCGCCTCGGCGGCCCGGGCGGCGAGGGGGCCGTGAGGATGGTGAGGCAGATGCCGCACGACGTAGCGCAGATCGTCTCCGAAGCGCCCGTGCAGATCTTCCCAGGAGCCAGTGGCGTGCGCGCAGTACTCGCACTCGAAGTCCACGAACTCCACGAGGGTGAGCCGGGCGTCCTCCGGTCCGCGGATGTGATCCACCTCGGGGTCCACCGGAGAGTCGAGCGTCATCGGGAGATCCGCCGTCTCCTCTCCCCACCGACGGGCCGCGACCTTGAAGATCGACCAGCCCAGAACAGTGGCGAGCACCATCGCCACGAGCACGCCCAGCGTCGCCTGGCGCCCCAGGTCGGAGGAGGAGTCGAAAGCGAGGCTGATGACCAGCAGCGACACGGTGAAACCGATGCCCGAAAGCGCTGCCCCGCCGAACACGCTGCCCATTCCGACCCCCTCCGGCAGTCGGCCTGCGCCCATCCGAACGGCGAGGAGCGTCGCGATCCCGATTCCGAGGAGCTTGCCGAGCACGAGCCCCGCGATGACGCCCCACGTCACAGGCGAGCCCAGCGAGTCGGCCACCACCCCGCCGCGCAGGTCGACTCCGGCATTGGCCAGAGCGAAGATCGGCACGACCAGCAACGCCGTGGGGAGACGGAGGTACTCGTACAACCGCTCGTTGACCGACACGCCCTTGGACAGCCCCCGTCCGACGGCACGCGCCGAGGAAGCGCTCGGGGATTGCCAGAAGTCGCGGAAAAGCTGCCGGGCGGCGACCACCTTGTGCCGTTGCGTCGGGTAGGCGGGGATCAGAAGGCCGGCGATCATGCCCGTCAGCGAGGCGTGGATGCCGGAGGACAGAGTCGCCAGCCACAGCACGATGACGATCCCCACGTACGGAGCGGCACTCCACTGCCGGGAACGGCCCACCAGCCACAGGGCGACGAGGCAGCCGAGAGCGACCAGCAGCGGGACGGGCCGGATCTCGTCGCTGTAGAACACCCCGATGATCGACACCGCAAGGAAGTCGTCGACCACCGTGAGGGTCAGGAGGAAGACGCGCAGCTGCCCGGAAAGCCGGGGGCCGACGATCGCGAGAGCACCGAGCATGAACGCCGTGTCCGTTCCGACGACCGCCCCC
Source organism: Brachybacterium sp. sponge (assembly GCF_001613775.1). Lineage (NCBI taxonomy): Bacteria > Bacillati > Actinomycetota > Actinomycetes > Micrococcales > Dermabacteraceae > Brachybacterium > Brachybacterium sp. sponge. The sequence continues at coordinate 927,361 of NZ_LRMP01000002.1, forward strand.
CACCCGCGGAGCCCCTCGCCACCGGACGCGCCGACGACCAGGACGTACACCAGCGCGGGCAACGCCACACCCGCGACGCCCGCGATCGCCGCCAGGCGGGCGCGACTGCTGTCCCGCAGAGCCCCGTGTGCGAACTCCTGGCGCACCTCGAGACCCACGACGAAGAAGAACACGACCATCAGTCCGTCGTTGATCCAGTGGTGCAGATCCAGGTGCAGGCCGAACGGGCCGACGTCGATCCCCACGCTCTGTTGCCACAGCTCGACATAGGAAGAGGACAGCGGCGAGTTCGCCCAGAGGAGAGCGAAGGCTGTGACGACGATGAGCAGGACGGCCGAGCCCGACTCCGTGCGGAGTCTTCCGGGTATTCCGCGCGAGGGCGAGGTTGAGTGGGGCACGGCGCGATTCTGCCTGACCGTGCTGGACGGCGCCACTGGCTCGGACCGGCTCCGATGCCGCTGCTGTTCGGGTCCGAGGGGGTGGACGGGCGGCCGTGGGAGATCGATCCCCAGCTGCGCGCGAGGTGCGCGCGGCTCGTGCGAGAGCTCCCGCGGGGGTTCCCCTCCCACCTCGCCGCAGCGGTCGCGACCGCTCGGCAGGACGGCGTCCCGTGGGGGCCCGTGCGGCGCTGTCCGGCGCAGGACGATGTCGACCACGGGAGTCGTCCGGGTGTCACCAGCGCAGGGACTGCCGAGGTCAAGCGATCGAAGGCTGAGAACGGGCAGCTGCGCGAGGACCAGGAGACGCTCCGCCCGGCCTCAGTTCTCTTCGCGGCGAGCTCGACCCGCGCAACCGGCGATCCTGGCGCTCGGCGACGTGATGAGAGGCGAGGGCTGCGCGGAGCCGCCGGGCCTGGAGGCGTCGGGCCCGAATCGACGCCCGCACCGTCATCGATGCCCTCGTCCAAGACAGGATCCGCGATCCAGTCACGCCAGTGACAGATCGGTGAGATCACTGCCACCTCGTCGAGAACCTGCGGATGTGGCCTGCATCACGAGCTGCTGCACCGGGAATGAACCTGATCGGAGCAGAGTTGAGTCGGGTGCACTCAAGAACGGAGCTGCTGAGATTGACATCGTCGATCTCGAGTTCTCTACTTGAGTCCGTACAGCTCAAGTCTTGCCGTCGGCCGCTGGTCGGCAGCGAAGATCCCGTGCGGCGCATCCGTCGCAGAAAGGCAGGCACCCATGTCCCGTGTCGTCGGAATCGATCTCGGCACCACCAACTCCGCCGTCGCCGTCCTCGAGGGCGGTCAGCCCACCGTCATCGCGAACGCCGAGGGCTCCCGCACCACCCCGTCGGTCGTCGCCTTCTCCAAGCAGGGCGAGGTCCTCGTCGGCGAGGTCGCCAAGCGCCAGGCCGTCACCAACGTCGACCGCACCATCTCCTCCGTCAAGCGCCACATGGGCACCGACTGGACCCAGGAGATCGACGACAAGAAGTACACCCCGCAGGAGATCTCCGCGCGCATCCTCGGCAAGCTCAAGAAGGACGCCGAGTCCTACCTGGGTGAGTCCGTGACCGACGCGGTCATCACCGTCCCGGCCTACTTCTCCGACTCCGAGCGTCAGGCCACCAAGGACGCCGGCACCATCGCGGGTCTGAACGTCCTGCGCATCATCAACGAGCCCACCGCCGCGGCGCTGGCCTACGGCCTCGAGAAGGGCAACGACGACGAGCAGATCCTCGTCTTCGACCTCGGCGGCGGCACCTTCGACGTCTCCCTGCTCGAGGTGAGCAAGGACGACGAGGGCTCGACCATCCAGGTCCAGGCCACCGCCGGCGACAACCGCCTGGGCGGCGACGACTGGGACCAGAAGATCGTCGACTGGCTGATCTCGCAGGTGAAGAACAAGGAGGGCGTGGACCTGGGCAAGGACCGCATCGCCCTGCAGCGCCTGAAGGAGGCCGCCGAGCAGGCGAAGAAGGAGCTCAGCTCCTCCACCTCCACCACCCTCTCCCTGCAGTACCTCTCGATGACCGAGAACGGCCCGCTGCACCTGGACGAGAAGCTGACCCGCGCGCAGTTCGAGGACATGACCTCCGATCTGCTCGAGCGCACCAAGGCCCCCTTCCACCAGGTCATCAAGGACGCCGGCATCAAGGTCTCCGACATCGACCACGTGGTCCTCGTGGGCGGCTCGACCCGCATGCCCGCGGTGACCGAGGTCGTCAAGGAGCTCACCGGCGGCAAGGAGCCCAACAAGTCCGTGAACCCGGACGAGGTCGTCGCCGTCGGCGCCGCTCTCCAGGCCGCGGTCATCAAGGGCGAGCGCAAGGACGTCCTGCTCATGGACGTCACCCCGCTCTCCCTGGGCATCGAGACCAAGGGCGGCGTGATGACCAAGCTCATCGAGCGCAACGCGGCCATCCCGACGAAGACCTCCGAGGTCTTCTCGACCGCCGAGGACAACCAGCCCTCCGTCGCGATCCAGGTCTTCCAGGGAGAGCGCCAGTTCACCCGGGACAACAAGATGCTCGGCACCTTCGAGCTCACCGGCATCGCCCCGGCCCCGCGCGGCATCCCGCAGATCGAGGTCACCTTCGACATCGACTCCAACGGCATCGTGCACGTGACCGCGAAGGACCGCGGCACCGGCAACGAGCAGTCCATCCAGATCACCGGCGGCTCCGCCCTGTCCGACGAGGACATCGACCGCATGGTGAAGGACGCCGAGGCCCACGCCGCCGAGGACGAGGAGCGCCGCAAGAACGCCGACGCCCGCAACACCCTCGAGCAGCTCGTCTACCAGGGCGAGAAGCTGCTGAAGGACAACGAGGAGAAGATCTCCGACGGCGACAGGACGAAGGCCGAGGACGCCATCAAGGAGGCGAAGGACGAGCTGGCCAAGGAGGACGCCTCCACCGAGGACCTCGAGGCCAAGCGCGACGCGCTGAACGAGGCGCTCCAGGCCGTCGGCACCGCGATCTACTCGCAGGCCCAGGAGGGTGCCGAGGGCGCTCCCGAGGGCGCCGAGGCGCCGTCGTCGGACGATGACGACGTGGTCGACGCCGAGATCGTGGACGAGGACGAGGAGAAGAAGTGATGACCGAGAACCAGAGCCACCCCGACGACGCTCAGCGCCCTGAGGGCGAGCCGCGGTTCTCCTTCACCGACAAGCGGAAGGTGAACCCGGAGGACGGCTCGGTCCGTCCCTCCGGGGACGCCCCCGCCTCCGAGGGACAGGGCTCCCAGGAGCCGGTCGACCCGATCGACGCCGAGGCGGCGACGCTCTTCGAGCAGGCCGCCTCCGGCCAGGGCGGGGACTCCGCCCCGGCCGACGCCGGACGGGTCGCCGAGCTCGAGGGCCAGGTCACCGCGCTCACCGAGCAGCTCAAGCGCGAGCAGGCCGAGTACGTCAACTCGCGCCGCCGGATCGAGTCCTCCGCCGAGGTGAGCAAGGAGGCGGCCGTGGGCCGCGTCCTGGCCGCCCTGATCCCGGTGCTCGACGACGTGGAGCTGGGCCGCCAGCACGGCGACATCGCCGAGGGCACGCCCTTCCACTCGATCGCGCAGAAGCTCGAGGAGATCCTCGGCTCCCACGGCCTGAAGCGCTTCGGCGCGGTGGGCGAGGAGTTCGACCCGAACCTCCACGAGGCCCTCATGCACGAGGACGCCGACGACGTCGAGACCGCCACGATCTCGCTCGTCATGCAGCCCGGCTACGCGCTGAACGATCGCGTGCTGCGCCCCGCCCGGGTCGGGACGCGCGGACCCGCCTGAGAGCAGGCGCCTGCATTACGCCGGGGCGGGGCCCGTCGGTCCCGCCGACGGGCCCCGCCCCGGCTCATTCCCTACGAACACCACGAACCCTACGAACACCACGAACGACGCAGAAGTACCTGAGGCTCCCGGAAGGAGACGCTGATGTCCGGACAGGACTGGCTCGACAAGGACTTCTACGCGGTCCTCGGCGTCTCCAAGGACGCCGACGCGCAGGAGATCAAGAAGGCCTATCGCAAGAAGGCCCGGCAGTACCACCCCGACCGCCACCCCGACGACCCCAAGGCGGAGGAGACGTTCAAGGAGATCGGCGAGGCCTACTCGGTCCTCAACGACCCCGAGCAGCGCGAGCAGTACGACGCGATCCGCGCCATGGGCTCCGGCGGCGCACGCTTCTCCGCCGGCCAGGGCGGCCCCGGGGCCGCCGGCTTCGAGGACATCTTCTCCTCCATGTTCGGCGGCGGCCACGGCGCCCCAGGCGGCTACGCCGCAGGCGGCGGAGGAGGTGCGAACCCCGACCTCGACGACCTGCTGAAGATGTTCGGCGGCCAGGCCGGCGGCGGCTTCGGCGGCGGGGGACCGGCCGGCTTCCAGCCCGGCCCCTCCAAGGGCCAGGACATCTCGGCCCGCACGAGGATCAGCTTCCGCGACGCGGCGCTGGGCACCGAGATCCGGCTGACCGTCGACGGGAAGGCCGTCACCACCCGCATCCCCGCGGGCGTCCACGACGGGCAGAAGATCCGCCTGCGCGGCAAGGGCCGACCCGGCCCCGGCGGCGGCCCGGCAGGAGACCTGCTGCTCACGCTGGACGTCGAGGAGCACCCCGTGTGGAGCGCCGACGGCGCGAACCTGAAGATCACGGTGCCCGTCTCCTTCGACGAGGCGGTGCTCGGCACCACCCTGTCCGTCCCGCTGCTGGACGGAGGCACCGTCTCGGTGAAGGTTCCCGCGGGCACCCCGTCCGGCCGCACCCTGCGCGTGCGCGGCAAGGGGCTCGTGACCTCCAAGCGCACCGGGGACCTCCACGTCACCGTCCAGGTCGCGGTCCCCTCGCACGTCGAGGGGAAGGCGAAGAAGGCCGTGGAGGACCTGCGCGAGGCGCTCGCGGGCGAGGACCCGCGCGCCGGGCTCGCCGCGGCCGCCGCCAGCTGACCGAAGCCGACCGGCCCGGACGAAGGCGGCCGGCCGGTCCGTCCGGCGAGCGGCGCCGCCCGCCGTCCCGACCCGTCCGTCCCCGCATCCCGGAAGGAGCTCCCCGATGGCCCCCTCGCCCCGTCTCGACGACCGCGCGCCGGTCTTCGCCATCTCGGTCGCGGCCGAGCTCTCCGGCATGCACCCCCAGACCCTGCGCCAGTACGACCGGCTCGGCCTGGTCGTCCCGCAGCGCACCCGCGGCCGGGGACGCCGCTACAGCGCGCGCGACGTGATGCGACTGCGAGAGATCCAGGCGCTGTCCCAGGACCAGGGCGTCAACCTCGCCGGCATCAAGCGGATCCTCGAGCTGCAGGACGAGGTCCAGACCCTCCAGGACCAGCTGCAGCGCGTGCGCGAGACCCTCGAGTCGATGAGCCCCGCGCAGCGCCGCGTGTTCACTGCCGACCGCGACGGGGAGATCAGCGCTCTGCGCCGCGGCGAGCGTCCCCGCCGCAGCTCCGGCAGCGGCGCGCTCGTCGTCTGGCGTCCCGGCCACCGCCGCTGACAGCGGGTCGCCGGCACCCGGCCTCGACCGCCGGCACCGAGCGAGCGGCCGCCGTCGCCGGGCCGCGGCCGGGACTCGCGCCCGGGCGGCCCGGCCTCAGCCGTCCCGCCCGGGAGCGGGCCGGTGCGGCTGCGCCCCGACCTCCTCGTACAGCGTCCCGAGCGTCCGCGCGATCTGCTGGATGTCCACGCCCTCGGCCGCCTCGCGTCCCGCCCGGCGGAGGTCGGCGAGCTCCCCGTCCAGCAGCGCACCGAGCTTCTCCGCCGCGCGTTCCGCGAAGTCGGGACCGTCGCCGGCGACCTGGTGCGTGAGCACCCCGTCGGGCATCCCGTCGCGGTAGATCGGGATCGCGCGCACCAGCGCCGGCACCTCGCACGCCAGCGCCTCCCACAGCACGATCCCCTCGGTCTCCTCCTTGGTGAGGAAGCAGAAGACGTCCGCCCCGCAGTACGCCTCGCGCACCTGCTCCGCCTGCACGTAGCCGGGGAAGAGCGCGTTCGGCGGCGCGGAGGCCAGCGCCCGCTCGACGTCCCGGGTGAGCATGCGCGGATCGGTGCGGCCGTACCAGACGAAGGTCACCTCCGGCAGCAGCCTCGCCACCTCCACCCAGTCGAGGATCCCCTTGCGCACCAGCTGCATCCCGACGCTCACCACCACGCGCGCCTCCGGACCGAGGCCCAGCTGCTCGCGCAGCCGCCTCCGCGCTCCCGGATCGGGGCGGAAGAAGGTCGTGTCCACGCCGTTGGAGAGCACCCGCACCGGGGCGCGCAGTCCGTACTCCGGCCGGGAGATGAGCCCGCGCGAGTACTCGCTCGGGGTGACCACGAGGTCGCCGCGGCGGTACAGGTGCGCGATCCAGCGACGGAACAGCGGCGCGACGCGGTTCGCCCCGGGGAAGGAGTCGCGGAAGTCCTCCTCGGTGGAGTGCGCCCACATCAGCACCGGCCGACGCCACAGCCGCGCCCAGTGCGCGAGCAGCGGCGTGTCCGGGAACGGGGTGTTCAGGTGCACCACGTCGAAGGAGCGCAGGGGGTTGGTGACCACCTCGTGGCCGAGGGCCCGCACGGCGGTCTCCTGATGGCGGATCGCGGCGCCGATCCCGGACTCCTTCGCCAGCGAGGCGAGGCCGCGCGGCAGCAGCACGCGCAGCGGCTCGTCGCCGCGCACCCCGCGGCGGGGATGGCGTCCGGGCAGGACCGTGCGGGCGATGCGGTCCAATCGGCGGCCGGCCGCCTCGAGGGGCCGACGGCGGCGCCTCGCGGCGCGGGAGCTCATGAGCATCGGGGAGTACTCCTCACCAGGGAAGGAAGCGCAGCAGCAGCGTGCTCACGCCGAGGCCGTAGGCGATCAGCGCCCACGGCTTGCACAGCAGGATGATGGCGACGTAGGTGCGCCACCTCATGCGGGTGGTGCCCGCGATGTAGCACAGCAGGTCGTCGGGCGCGACGGGCAGCGCGATCGCGAGCGCGAAGGCGCGGGTGAAGTGCGCGCTGCGCGTCCACCCCAGGAGCTTCTCCACCGTGCGCGGACGGAACATCCGCTCGATGAGGGAGAGGCCCACGTGCCGCGCGATCAGGAAGTTCAGCAGGGAGCCCGAGCACACGGCGAGGTAGTTGAGCACGGTCCCCTCGACGGCGCCGAAGAGCACCGGCCCCGCGATCACCAGCAGACCGCCGGGGAGGATGGGGAAGACGACCGAGGCGGCGGAGACCACGAAGAAGGCGAGCGGACCCCAGGCGCCGAGCGAGTCGATGAAGGCCTGCAGGTTCGTCAGCGAGCGAAGCACCCCGGTGTCGAGTCCCCAGACCACCAGTGCGATGGAGAGGCCGAGGCCGAGCAGCGGGGAGAGCCGCGCGGCGATCCTCAGCGGGTCCCGTCGGACCCCCGCCTCCGGGCCGCCGGCCCCGGCGATCCCGTCGGCGACGGGGCGGGCCGGGACGGCCGGTGCCTGCACCGCGCCCGGACGGACGACGGGTGCGGGGACCGGCCGGACGGCGACGCGGCGGGCAGGCGCCGCCGGGCGCGTCGGCGCGGTGCGGACCGCGGGGATCGTCCCGGTCGTGGAGCTCAAGCGGTCACGACCGGGCGCGAGATGATCCGGGCGGGCCTGCGGCGCAGGCTCTGGCGGTACACCTCGAGCACGTGCCGACCGAAGTCCTGGGCCCCGCAGGTCGCCTGCGCGTGCTCACGGGCCGCGGTCGCCATCTCCTCGCGCCGGCGCGAGCCGTCCAGCAGCGCGGACAGGTGGGCGGAGAACTGCTCGGCGTCCTCGTACTGCCAGCCCGTGCGCCCCTCGACGACCACGCTCGCCAGCGACGCGTCGCGGCGGCACAGCAGCGGCAGCCCGCAGGCGAGCGCCTCGATGAAGGTCAGGCCCTGGGTCTCGCTCAGGGAGGCGCTGACGAACAGCTCGCCGATCCGGTACCAGCGCTGCACCTCGGCGGGAACCGCGACGCCCGCGAAGCGGACCTGGTCGGCGATCCCGAGCGCCCGGGCGTGCGCCTCGAGCTCGGAGCGGTAGGGCCCGTCGCCGACGAGCACGAGCACCGTGTCCGCCCGGTCCGCGGCCGCGACCATGTCGAGGACCTCCTCGAGGTTCTTCTCCTTCGCCAGGCGCGAGACGGAGACGAGCACCCGCTGCTCGGGGGAGATGCCGAGCCCGCGGCGCAGCGCCCGGACGTCCTCGTGCTCGGCCTCGCTCGCGGCGGGGCGGAAGCGCTCGAGGTCCAGGCCCGTCGGCACGACGTGCACGGGGGAGCGGACCCCGTAGCCGGTGAGGATCCGCTGGACCTTCGCGGTGGGGACCACGACGGCGTCGGTGCCCGCCAGGACCCGGCGGGAGAAGGTCTCCACGACCTTCCGGCCGACGGAGCGGCTGGGGGAGTAGTAGTGCGTGTAGTCCTCGTAGATCGTGTGGTACGTGTGCACCAGCGGCACGGCGAGGGTGCGGGCGATGCGGCGCGCCCACACATGGGTCGAGAACTCGCACTGGGAGTGGACGACGTCCGGTCGCCAGCGCAGGATCTCGCGCAGCACGCGGCGGCTGGCGGGCATGCCGATCCGGGCGCGGTCGTAGACCATCGAGGCGGAGACCGAGCCGATGCGGTAGACGCCCTGCTCGCTGCGGGTGCGGATGCCCTGGGACAGCGTCAGCACCCGCACGTCGCAGCCCAGGGCGAGCAGCTCGCGGCGCAGGGTCTGGACCGAGGCGACCACCCCGTTGACCACCGGTTCCCACCAGTCGGTGGTGAGGAGCACTCGCAGGGGACGGGTCGGCTCGGCGTCCTGACGGGGGCTCGGGCGCATCCTGGTCACGTTCACCCCTCGAGGTTCGCACGTGGTCGCGCTGAGCGCCTCCGCCGAGCGGAGGAGAGGGGTCAGACCGTGGTCTGATCCTGCCTCCGACGCCTGGTCGTGCCTGGTCCGCGTGCTCATGCTCCGAGCCTATGACCGGTGCCCAGGGGCCAGAACCGGGCGCGCCCGACGCGTCGCGGAGAGTTTCCCCCTAGTGCGTCAGCCCGTTACCTGGTAACGGGCCGTGAGCGACGTGGACGCCAGCTGCTGGGTGAAGATCGCGAAGCGCGCCTGGACGTTGGCGGCCCCGTGCTCGACGCCGAGGGTCTCCACCGGCAGGGCGTGGACCGAGAACTGGTAGCGGTGCGGGGCGCCGGCGGGCGGCTCCGGCCCGTCGTAGCCGACGTTCCCGAAGTCGTTCACGGCCTGGCGGATCGGCGAGCCGGCGTCCTCGCGGGCCACGCCCTGCGGCAGCGTCGCGGCGTCGGCGGGGATGTCCCAGGCGACCCAGTGCCAGAACCCGGAGCCCGTCGGGGCGTCCGGGTCATAGCAGGTGACCGCGAAGGACCGCGTTCCCTCGGGAGCATCGCTCCATGCGAGATCGGGGGAGAGGTTCTGCCCGCCGAGGGCCTCGACGAGCTGCGGCGGGGCGACCACCGTCCCGTCCGGCGTGGCGGAGGAGGTCAGGCTGAAGGTCTCGTCGGATTCGGTGACGTTCTCGCTCATGCCGATCAGCCTAGGCAGGGCGCGCGGAGAAGTCGACCGGACCGCGCCGGTCGCCCGCCCCTCAGAAGCCGTCGGCCGAGGGGCGCGGGTAGTGCTGGAGGAACTTCTTGACCTGGTTCATCGTCGCGGCGAGCACGTAGAAGCGGCGCTTCGCGCCCTCGACCCCGTAGGCGAGCGGGTGCACGGTGCGGCGCTTCCCGATCTCCCGCACCCGGGTGCGCAGGTCCGGGTCGATGATGTAGCGGCGCAGCAGCGGCCACGGCACGATCGAGTAGAGGATCTCCTCGCGCGGCACCAGCCGCTCCATCTCACGCTGCTCCACGAGGTCCGCCACCACGGGCAGCGCGACGTTCGCCCCGGCCGCGGTCATGTAGTAGTTGTTCCGGCCGATGCGGGGGTTGACCTCGAAGAACTTCCCGACCCCGTCGCGGGGGTCGATCTTCACGTCGAAGTTGGCGTAGCCGCGGTACCCGGAGTGGTGCAGGAAGCGCACCGACTGCTCGAACACCTCCGGCAGGTCGGTCGTGAACATCGCCGCCGGGTTACCCAGAGCGCCGGGGGTGTGCTCCTCGAGCAGCACCTGCGCCCCGCCGAGCAGGGTGACCCGGCCCTGGGTGTCGACATAGGCGGTCACCGACAGCATCGAGGTGTCGTCGCCGGGAATCATCTCCTGGACCACGAAGCGGTCCTGGTAGCCGGCCGCCGTGAGGCGGCCGACGAGGTCGAGCAGCTGCGCTCGGTCCTCGATCTCGAAGACCTTCCGCTTGCCGGGGAAGGAGACGGCGTTGTACGCGGAGGAGCGGGAGGCCTTGGCGACCACGGGCCAGCCGAGGTCCAGCTCCGGCACCTCCGGCGCCGTGCCGCCCTCGAAGTCGAGCACGACGGTGCGCGGGGTGGCCACGCCGATCTCGGAGCACATCTGGGAGAAGGTCGCCTTGTCCGCGACGGCCTCGAGCACGTCGTCGTCGAGCAGCGGCAGGTGGAAGAGCTCGCCGAGCTCCTCGCGGTGCGCGGCCAGCAGCGCCACCAGGAAGTCCGCGTTCGCCAGCAGCACCGGGCGGGTGCCGCCGGGGCGGGCGGCCTTGTCGTGGCCCACCTGCAGCAGCGCCGCGACCATGTCCTCCTCGGAGGCGGACATGCCCAGCTCCACGGTGGTCAGGATCGAGGAGTCCGCGACGGGGCCGGCGACCTTCCGGGTCACGACCGTCGAGGTGATCCCGTACTTCTCGTGGAAGGCGCGGGCCAGGGCGTAGATGCCGATGTCGCCGCCGAGCAGCACCAGGTCCACCTCGGGGGTCGACACGGCGGTGTAGGGGCGGGGCGGGGTGTCGGGCATCAGAGGGGTCCTTGTCGGTCGTGCGCGGTGCGGGAGAGGTGAAGCGCTGGGATCGGGGAGCGCCGGGACGTGCTGCGGCGGGACGCTCAGAAGCCGGTGTCGGTGGGGCGCGGGTACACGGCGCGGTACTTGCGCACGAAGTTCAGGCCGGAGACGACCGAGTAGGCGCGCATCCACAGGCCCTCAGGACGGTACCGGAAGGGGTTGCGCAGCCCCCGCCGCGCCACACCCCGGACGTGCTCGCGCAGGGCGGGATCGCGCACATAGGAGAGCACGAGCCGCAGCGGCAGGATCGTGTAGAGGATCGGCCGGGTGACGCGCACCTGGGCGATGTCGCGTCCGTGCACCCGGTCCTCGACCACGTGCCGCGCCACCGGCTCGCCCGCGGCGGTGACGTAGTAGTTGTTCCGGCCGATGCGAGGGTTGATCTCGAAGAAGCACTCCCGGCCGGTGCGCGGGTCGACCTTCACGTCGAAGTTCGCGAAGCCCACGTAGTCCACATGGTCCAGGAAGCGCTCCGCGGCGGCGGTGAGGCTCGGGAAGTCGCCGGTGATCATCGCGGCGGGCCGGCCGAGCGCCTCGGGGGTGTGCTCGCCCAGCAGCACCTGCGCCGCGCACAGCAGCGTCACCCTCCCGCGGCTGGAGCGGTAGGCGGTGATCGAGCGCTGCGCGGTGTCGTCCCCCTCGATCAGCTCCTGGAACAGGAAGCGCCCGGTGAAGCCGGCCTCCCGCAGGGACCGCACGAGGTCCTGCTGCTCCTCGGCGGACTCGAGGAAGAACACCTTCTTCTTCCCGGGGAAGTCGACGTGGTGGTACTCGGCGGTGTTCGCGGCCTTGCCGACCACGGGATAGGACCAGGGCAGCTCCTCGTGCCCGTTCCAGTCCGGCTCCCCGGCCCCGGAGAAGTCGACGATGACGGTGGGGACCGTGTCGATGCCGAGCTCCGCGCAGATCTCCGCGAACTCGGCCTTGTCCGCCAGGCGCGACAGCAGCCGGGCATCGACCTGCGCGAGCAGGTAGTGCGGCTCCAGATCAGCGCGGAAGCGATCGATCAGCTCGATGAGGGAGTCCGCATTGGTCAGCAGCAGCGCCGGGCGGCCGGCGGGCCGCTGGGCGGCCAGGTCGATCAGCGCATCGCGCAGGTCCTCGTCGCTCGCGTCGCCGCCGAGGGTGACGAGGTCCGTCGTGACCGTGCGCTCGTTCATCGCCACCGGGGTGCGCACCACGGTGGTGCAGCGCATCCCGTACTGGGCGTGGAAGGCGATGGTGAGGTTCAGGGAGTTCAGGCCGGCCCCGAGCACGACGACGTCGAACCCGGGGTCGACCGGGGCGGAGGGCGAGCGCATGAGCGCGATCCTAGCGGGTAGGCGGGCTCCCGCCGCGCAGGGACGGGCCCTGCGCGGCCGGACGTGAGCACCGCGACTCACCAGCGACCAGCCGGCGGCGTCAGTGCTGCTCCTCCCCGGCGCAGCGGCGGCTCAGCGCCGACGCAGCCACACGGCGGCGTCGGCCGGGAGCCGGCCGGGCACGGGCTCGGCGGAGCCGACCAGCACCTCCGCGTCCGCGAGGTCGAGGCCGTCCGGTCCGGCGGGCAGGGGCAGCTCCTGCTCCGAGGTGTTCACCAGCACCACCACCTCGCCGCGGACCAGGCCCAGCAGGCCCTCGGGCAGGTTCTCGAGGAACTCCACCGGGGCGTCCGAGCGGCCCAGGCCGTGCTCCCTGCGCAGCGCGATCGCGGCGCGGTACATCTCCAGCGTCGACCCGGGCACGCCCTCCTGCGCATCCGCCGCCAGCGCCCCGAACTCCTCCGGCTGCGGCAGCCAGCTCTCGCCGGTGGGGGAGAAGCCGTGCGCCGGGGCGTCCGCCCGCCAGGGCAGCGGTACGCGGCAGCCGTCGCGGCCGGGCACCCCGGCCCGAAGATGGGCGGGGTCCTCGCGCAGCGCGTCGGGGATCTCCGCGACCTCCGGCAGGCCCAGCTCCTCGCCCTGGTACAGGTAGGCGGCGCCCGGCAGGGACAGCATCAGCAGCGTCGCCGCGCGGGCGCGGGCCAGGCCCAGCGCCGCGTCCGGCGTCTCCTCGCGGCCCAGCCCCTCGCCGAAGCGGTAGCCGGGCGGGAAGCCGTAGCGGGTGGCGTGCCGGATCACGTCGTGGTTGGACAGCACCCAGGTGGTGGGCGCGCCCACGGCATCGGCCAGGGCCAGCGGCTTCTCGATCGCCGCCCGCATCGTCTCCACGCCCCAGGTGGCCTGGAGGAACCCGAAGTTGAAGGACTGGTGCGCCTCCTCGCGGCCGATGTACAGCGGCAGCCGGTGCTCGGGGATCCAGGCCTCCAGCACCATCATCCGCTCGCCCTCGTAGGAGTCCAAGATCGGCCGCCACTCGCGGTAGATCTCCAGCACCCCGTCGTTGTCGAAGTAGATCGGCACCTCGCCCTCGGGGATGTCCAGCAGCCCCTCGGCGTTGACGGCGGCGTCCGGCAGCCCCTCGGGCTTGACCATCCCGTGGGCGACGTCCACGCGGAACCCGTCGGCCCCGCGATCCAGCCAGAACCGCAGCACATCCCGGAACAGGGCGTGCACGCGCGGGTTCTGCCAGTTCCAGTCCGGCTGGGAGGTGTCGAAGATGTGCAGGTACCACTGCCCGGGCGTGCCGTCCGCCTCGGTGACGCGGGTCCAGGCCTCTCCGTGGAAGATCGAGGTCCAGTTGTTCGGCGGCAGCTCGCCGTGCTCCCCCCGGCCGTCGGCGAACACGTACATGTCCCGCTCGGGGGAGCCGGGCCCGGCCACCAGCGCCTGTTGGAACAGCTCGTGCTCGCTCGAGGAGTGGTTGGGGACGATGTCCACGATCACCTTCAGGCCCATCGCATGGGCGGAGGCGATGAGCTCGTCGGCATCGGCGAGGGAGCCGAAGCGCGGGTCCACGTCGCAGTAGTCGGTCACGTCGTAGCCGCCGTCGCGCTGCGGGGAGGTGTAGAAGGGCGAGAGCCAGAGGGCGTCCACGCCGAGCTCGCGCAGGTAGGGCAGGCGGGAGGTGACGCCGGGCAGGTCGCCCATGCCGTCGCCGTCCGCATCGGCGAAGGAGCGGGGATACACCTGGTAGACCACGGCGTCGCGCCACCATTCGGGGGCGCCGGCCTCCGGCTGCGCGGTCGCGGGGGCGGGCGAGGAGGTGGTGGTCATGGTGTCCTTCCGATGGGGGCGGTGCGGGGCGCCGGGCCGACGGGGAGTGCCGGCCCGGAGGATTCGTGGAGTCTCAGACAGAGGTCGGTTCCGTGGTCGGTTCAGCAGCCAGCACGGTGGCGCCGGCCGCGGTGGCCTGCAGGTGCAGCAGCGGTCCGTCCGCGGCGGCGGTGGCGCCGCCGACGGCCGCCAGGGGATGGGCACCGGTCACGCCGGGCAGGGACCGCAGGTCCAGAGCGACGGGATCGTGGGCGTCCCGGGCCAGGTGCACGATGATGTCGCCGTCCGGGTGGGTGCGCACGAGCACAAGGGCGTCGTCCCCGGTGTGCAGCCAGCGCAGGCCGCCGCGGCGCAGGGCCGGGTGCTCGCGGCGCAGGCCCAGCAGGGTGCGGGTGGCCTCCAGCACCTCGGCATCGACCGGGAGATCGGCGTCCCCGGGATCACCCGCCTGCTCGGAGAGGGCGTCGATGGCGGCCCAGGGCATCGGGGTGCGGGCGTGCTCCCCGGTGAGGCCCTCGGCGCCGAGCTCGTCCCCGGCGAAGACGGTGGGCACCCCCGGAAGGGCCGCCAGGGCGGCGACGGCGGTGAGCTGGCGGCCGCGCTCGCCGACCACGGTGCGGGTGCGGGGCGTGTCGTGGCTGGAGAGCTGGTTCTGGGAGTGGAGGCGGGAGGGCCAGGGCATCTGCGCGTTGTAGTCGCGCAGGCTGCGGGAGACGGCACCGCCGGGCACCCGCGGCGTCGTCATGGGCAGTCCCAGCCAGTTCAGGGCGCTGCCGGGCTCGGCCAGCCAGGCCCACAGGGGCCGGGTGAAGCCGGTGTAGTTCATGGTGCCGTGCCAGCCGTCGCCGTCCAGGTCCCCGGTGGCGTCGTGGCCGTGCTCGGCGACCAGCCAGGTGTCCCGGCCGGTGCGGGCGCGGACCCGGCGCAGGGTGCCGCGCATCTCGCGGGCCACCTCGCGGGTGAGGTCCACCGCACCGTGGCGGCCGGTCATGTTGGCCACGTCGATGCGCCAGCCGTCGGCGAGCACGGGCTCGTCGAGGAATCGCGCGGTCACGGAGCCCTCGCCGCGCGTGAGGCGGGCGCGCAGGGCGGCGCTGCGCTGGTCGAGCTTGGGCAGGCTCGGCACGTCCAGCCAGCTCACGTAGCGGTCCGGGTGCTCGGTGAACAGGTAGTACCCGGCCTCTTCGCTCCCGGCATCGGCCTGGGCGGCGCGGAACCACTCGTGGGTGTCACCGGTGTGGTTGGTGGTCAGGTCCAGCACCAGGCGCATACCGCGCGCGTGCAGCGCCTTCGAGAGCCGCACCAGGGCCTCCTCGCCGCCGAGCAGCGGATCGACCGCCTCGAAGGTGGAGGCGTCGTAGCGGTGCACGGAGCCGGCGGGGAAGATCGGGGTGAGGTAGACGGTGTCCGCGCCGAGGGAGGCGATGTGGTCCAGGCGCTCGATGATCCCGTCGAGGTCGCCGCCGTAGTACTGGGCGCCGGTGAGGTCGCCGCGCACGGCGGGCTCCTCGTCCCAGCGCATCGGCACCGCCCAGGCGGGCAGGTCCTCCGGGACGGGGCGGCCCTCGGGGTCCTCGGGGATGCGGGAGCTGCGGGCGAAGCGGTCGGGGAAGACCTGGTAGACGATCGCGTCGTCCACCCAGTCCGGGGCCGGCTCGTGCGCGACCAGGCGGAAGTCGGTGGCGTCGGAGACGTCCCAGGGCACCAGGCCGGCGGCGGTGAGCCAGGCGTAGGTGGGGACCGGGGCGCCGGAGGCGGTGCGGGCACCGGGCTCGGCGAGCACGGCGACGCGGTAGGGCACGACCGGGTTCGCGACGGTCAGGGTCGCTTCCCACCAGGTGCCGGTGCCGTCGGACGCGGGACGCGGGGTGAGGTCCCCGGTGAGGATCTCCCCGTCCACCACGGACCGCAGGGCCAGGGTGTGGGCCGGATAGGCGCCGGGCACCCAGACCCGCAGCGTGGCCTCCTGGCCGAGGCCCGCCCGCGGACCCGGCACGAAGGACGGGCCGGAGTCGTGGTGGGGCTGCTCGGTCAGGGGCACGCCGCTGGGCTCGATCGCGGGATCGACCGGCTGCGGGGCGGGGGAGGGGAGATCGCTCATCGGGAGGGTCCGTTCAGCCCTTCACGGCGCCGGCGGTGGAGCCGCCGACGATGTAGCGCTGCAGGAACTGGTACAGGATGATCACCGGCACCATGATCATCACCGAGCCGGCGGCGAAGACGCCCAGGTTGTTGGAGCGGTCGCCCTCGAGCATCCCGTACAGGCCCACGGCCAGGGTCTTGGTGTCGTTGCTGGTCAGGAAGATCGAGCCCAGCAGGAACTCGGAGAGCACACCCACCAGGGCCAGCAGGATGGTGGTGGCAAGGATCGGGGTGAGGGTGGGCAGCAGGATCTTGGTGAACACCTGCCAGTGGGAGCAGCCGTCGATGATGGCGGCCTCGTCCAGCTCCTTGGGCACGGTGTCGAAGAAGCCCTTGATCAGCCACACCTGGCCGAGCGAGCCGCCCAGCAGCACGATGATGTAGCCCGGCAGCGAGTCCAGACCCAGGAAGGGGATCGCCTTGCCCAGCCCGGAGACCATCGAGTAGACCGCGATCATCGCCAGGAACGCCGGGAACATCATCACCAGCAGCAGCGAGAGCAGGCCGATGCGGCGACCGGCGAATCGCAGGCGGCTGAAGGCGTAGGCGGCCAGGGTGGAGAGGAACACCTGCACCAGGGCGACGGTGCCGCACACGATGACCGTGTTCGCGTACCAGCGCAGGAAGGGCCCGCGATCGCCCGCGATCAGGGACTCGTAGTGCACCAGGGAGAAGGCTTTGGGGATCAGGCCGGAGCTGGAGACGGTGCCCAGCGGGTTCACCGAGGCGGAGACGATGAACAGGATGGGGAACACCGCGAAGGCGACGGCGAGGATGCCGACGACGTGGCGCCACCCGACCTCGGCCATCCAGCGGCCGAAGGGCATCCGCCGCTGCGCGGTGACGGAGGTCTGCTGCGAAGTCTGCGTGCTCATGATCGGGCCGCCTCTCAGTTGACGTCTTCGAGGACGCTGGTGAACCGGAACTGGATCGCCGCGAGCACGCCGGTCAGCGCGAACAGGGCGACGGAG
The DNA here is from genome assembly GCF_001613775.1 of Brachybacterium sp. sponge. NCBI lineage: Bacteria > Bacillati > Actinomycetota > Actinomycetes > Micrococcales > Dermabacteraceae > Brachybacterium > Brachybacterium sp. sponge. Next base: position 944,432 of record NZ_LRMP01000002.1, read on the forward strand.
ACGGCGGAGGCGAAGCCGAAGTCGGCCCCCGAGCCGCCGAAGGCGATGCGGTAGATCATCGAGATCAGGATGTCGGTGCCGCCGCGGGTGTACTCGCCCGGCAGGAACGGACCGCCCTCGGTGAGCAGCTCGATCGCGTTGAAGTTGTTGAAGTTGAAGGCGAAGGAAGCCACCAGCAGTGGGGCCACGGCCACCAGCAGCAGCGGGGTCACGACCTTCACCGTGGTCTGGAAGCGGCTGGCGCCGTCGATGCGGGCCGCCTCCATCACGTCACCGGGGATCGCTTGCAGGGCGCCGGTGGAGACGATGAACATGTAGGGGAAGCCCATCCACAGGTTCGTCAGCAGCACCGCGATCTTGGCCATCGTCGGATCGCCCAGCCAGTTCACGTTGATGCCGAGGGTGGTGTTGATCAGGCCGAAGTCCTGGTTGTAGAAGTTCGACCACACCAGCAGGGCGATGAAGCCCGGCACCGCGTATGGCATCAGCAGGATCGAGCGGTACAGGCGGCGGCCCTTCAGCCGCTCGTCGTTGAGGATCAGCGCCAGGGCGAAGCCGACCACGAAGGTCAGCGCCACCGAGCCGAGGGCGAAGACCAGGGTCCAGGCGAAGGCGGCGAGGAACTGGCCGGCGATGTTGGAGTCGGTGAACAGGCGCTGGTAGTTGGACCAGCCCACGTTCTGCAGCCAGGACTGGCTGAAGGCGCGCTCGCCGTTCTCGTTCACGAAGTACTCGGAGTCGCCCACGGTGCCGACCGTGTAGACCGCGCCCGTCTGGGTGTCGGTGATGGTGTCGGCGGCCTCGTCGTAGGTCAGCAAGGTGGTGCCGACGTAGGCCTGATTGGCGCCCTGCACCCGCACCGCGGAGTTCTCGTCGACGGGGACGGCGACCTCCTGCAGCGCGTTGTAGGCGTCGTTGACCTCGCGCGCCTCGAGGATCGTGTAGCCGGAGGCCTCGGTGACGTAGTTGTTCTCGACGGTGACGTCGGCGGAGGGCACCGGGGCCAGCTCGGTTTCCTCGTCGCCGGAGTAGACGGTGCCGGTGGCGGGGTCCACCAGGAACAGGGTGAAGGGGCCCTCCACGGGGTCGCCCTGGGTGGCGACCGACATGTTGTACCAGGTGGAGTCGTCGGTCTGGACCACCGAGTTGGCGATGATCGAGTTCACCGCCTGCTCCTTGGTGCCGCGGGTGCCGTCGCCGTAGTTGGTGAAGGAGTAGCCCACCGTGAGGATGATCGGGGTGATCAGGAAGACCGCGAGGAAGAAGGTGCCGGGGAAGAGGTACTTCCCGGGGATGAAGCGCTTCGTGGAGTAGATGAGGAAGATCGCGATCGCGGCCAGGACCATCACGGCCAGCCACATCCACTGCTGCTGCTGGATCATCAGCGGCACGGTGAAAGCGGTGACGGCGAGGACGGCGCCGAGGACGATGATGCGCACCAGGACCGCGGGGATCGAGGTGTTGCGCTCGCGGTGCACGGGCGGCAGGGGGCTGGACATGGCGACGGTGCCTTTCACGGGGTGGCGGGGGCGACCGGGCAGGCCGGTCGGACGGGGTGCGACGTCGTGATGTCGCACCCCGTCCGGGGGAGCCGGGGGAGCGGGCGTGCTGCCCGCTCCGTGACGGAGGGAGGGTCAGGCGATCTGGCTGGAGATCTGCTCGCCGGCGGAGGTCATGGTCGACTCGGCGTCCGCGCCGCCGACCAGGTTGGCCTCGGCCTGACCGAGCGGTTCCCAGATGGCGGCCATCTCGGGGATGGCGGGCATCGGGGAGGCGTCCTCGGCGTACTCGGCCACGCGCACGACCTCGGGGTACTCGCCCGAGAGCTTCTCCTGCAGCTCGAGGTTCACCGGGGGCAGCTCGTTGCCGGGGAACATCGCCTCGGCGATGTCGGGGGAGGAGACCACGTCGGTGGCGAACTGCTGGGCGAAGGCCTGATTGGCGCCGCTGGAGGCGACGAAGAAGGCGTTGACGCCGGCGAAGGGGACCGCCGGGTCCATGCCCTCGAAGCCGGGGACCTGGCTCATGGTGAAGTCGACCTCGGCGGTGCGGATGTCGGCCAGGGCCCAGGGGCCCGAGATCAGGTAGGCGGCGTTGCCGTCGGTGAACAGCGAGATCGCGTTGTCGTTGCTGATGGAGGTCTTCAGCACGCCCTGCTCGCCGAGCTCCACGATCTTCTCGGCCGCGGAGATCGAGCCCTCCTGGCCCACGCCCACGTCGGAGGGGTCGAGGTTGCCCTCGGCGTCCTCGCCGAAGAGGTAGCCGCCGCCGGAGGTGTAGAAAGGCTGCATGTGGTAGGCGTCGCCCTCCTCGCCGACCGGCAGGGACAGCACGTTCTCGGCGCCGCCGGCCTCGCCGGCCTCGACCAGCTCCTCCACGGTGGAGGGCTCGGGCACGTCGGTGAGCTCGTTGTTCGCGTAGAGCACCAGGGTCTCCACGGCGTAGGGGGCGCCGTAGGTCTGACCGTCGTAGGTCACGGCCTCCAGGGCGACCGGGGCGATCGCGTCGGAGGCGCCGGAGGGCAGCTGCACCGGGGAGATGGCGCTGTTCTGCACCAGGTTCCCGATCCAGTCGTGGGCGGCCACGATCATGTCGGGGCCGTTGCCGGCCTGGTTGGCGGTGATGAAGTTGCCCTGTAGGTCGTCCGCGACGATCTGCACCGCGACGGTGAGGTTGTTGGCCTCGGCCCAGTCCTGTGCCGGGCCCTCGAGGGCGCCGGCCTTGACCTCGTCGGTCCAGATCACGAGGTCGGCATCGGCGCGCTCGGGCGCCGCGCCCTCGGAGGAGCCGCCCGCGTCCGAGCCGCCGGAGGAGCTGTCGGAACCGGAGTCGCTGCTGCCGCCGCAGGCGGCGAGGACACCGGTGGTGGCGGCGATGCCGCTCAGGGCGAGGAAGTTCTTGCGACGGATCTGCACGTCTTCTCCTTCGAATCGTGGTGCACCTGGCCGTCGGTGGCCGTGCGGATTGGGAAAAAATATAGATCCTGCCGCTGTCTTGTGCAAGAATGAGCAAGAACTTGCAGGACACGATTTGGACACGGCGCGATGACGCCCGTGACCGGGGAGGATGAGTGTGATGGCGCGACTCATCGACATCGCCGAGGCCGCCGGTGTGAGCGAGGCCACGGTCTCTCGGGTGCTCAACGGGCGATCCGGGGTCAACGAGGCCACCAGGCGTTCCGTGATCGAGACGGCCCGCCGGCTGGGGCGGGAGGTCGGCACCGCCGCCACCCGCTCCGGGCCGCTGGTAGGTGTGCTGGTGCCCGACCTCGACAACCAGGTCTTCACCTCATGGGCCGAGCGCATCGAGGCCGAGCTCTTCGCGCGCGGGGCCGACTGCCTGGTGGCCATGCGTGCCCGGACCGCTGAACGCGAGCGAGAGATCTTGCAGCGTTTCCTGTCGATCGGGGTGGACGGCATCATCGTCGTCTCCGGGCACCACGCCCAGGAGGGTGGCCCCATCGACCACTACCGCGAGGTGACCGATGCCGGGAGGCCCCTGGTGCTGGTCAACGGCGTGCGCCCGGACCTGGACGCCGCCTACCTGTCCACCGACGACGAGCACGCCGTGCGCGCCACCCTGCAGCACCTGGAGGACCTCGGCCACCACCGCATCGGCCTCGCGGTGGGGGACGAGCGCACCTGGCCGGTGCGCGAGAAGGTGCGGGTCTTCGAGGAGGCTTCCGCCGACAGCGACCGTGAGGAGCGCCCCGTCTCCTACACCGACTTCTCCTACGCCGGGGGCTACGAGGCCGCCCGCGACCTGGTCGCCCGCGGCGCCACCGCGATCATGTGCGGGTCCGACGTGATGGCCGCCGGCGCCCTGGAGGCCGTGCGCGCGATGGGCCTGGCGATCCCGGGGGACGTCTCCGTGGTCGGCTACGACGACGTGTTCTGGTCGGCCCTGACGAACCCGCCGCTGACCACCATGCGCCAGGCCGTGCCCGCCCTGGCTCGCGCGGCCGTGCGCGCCGCGCTCAGTGGCGGTGAGGAGTCCCGTCGCCCCTCCCGCACCTTGGTGGTGGTGCGGCCCCAGCTCGTCGTCCGCGGCTCCACCGGCTCCGCCCCCGAAGCCTGACCCGGGGCCGCGGACCGGGGGCTTCCTCGCCCCGGTTGGACGCCGCGAGCGACCCCGGCAACGCCGCACGGCACGGTATTCATCACCTGACTTCCATCCTTGGAAGGGAGTCGAGGAGAACCGGCTCCTCCGTCCGGATGTGCGATCATTTCGGGTTGCACCCCGGTGAACGTGTTCACTGAACATGTACACCACGGTCGGGGAGGTCCGATGCCCGGAACACGGCACGCACAGCGCGCAGGGACGAGTCGTCGGGTGATCGCCGCCGCCGCGCGACTGTTCTACGAGTGAGGCTTCGCGGCCACGACCCTCCGCGTCATCGCCACGGAGTGCGAGGTCAGCGTCGACACAGTGATGGCGGGGGACAAGAACGCCCTGCTGGTCCGGGGGTCGAAGGGCAGATCGCCCGCCTGCACGACGTTGCCGTCCCAGAGGTCGCGGGGTACGAGCCGGAGACGACCGGGTATGGTGCGCTGGACGTCGCGGACGCCATGCTCGGGCTGGTCGATCCCTTCCTGGGGATCCTGTTCGCGCACCCTGAGCTGTCCCGGTCGTATGTCGCGATCCTCGTGACGGGCCGCTATCCCTCCACCTTGTTCTCCGAGCTCACCAATCGGCTCACCGCCGACTTCCGGGCTGTGCTGCCGTCCTGCCCGGGTCGTCTACTTCCTCGCAGCCGCCGCCTCCCACCTGCGGGCGCGCTTCCTCGGACCCGCCTTCTGGGTGAACTGTCTGGGGATGCTGCTCCTCTCCATCGCCGTGCTGGTGCTCTCCCTGGCCTGGTGAGGCACCCGACGATCCGGTTGTCGTCGGTCACGTCGGAGGGGCGCGCGGGCGCCGATAGCATGGTGGGCATGATCGATACCGTCGCCGATGTGACCCCCGAAATCGCCCCCTCCAGCTACGGCGCCGCCCAGCGGCGCAGCGACGCGATCTGGCAGAAGATCGAGAGCGACCCCAGCGGCCTGCGCATGCTCACCGGTGACCGGCCCACCGGCGCCCTGCACATCGGCCACTACTTCGGCTCCCTGCGCAACCGCGTCCGCCTGCAGCAGGCCGGCGTGGAGACCTGGGTGATCGTCGCCGACTACCAGGTGATCACCGACCGCGAGATCCTCGGCGACATCCAGGGCTCCGTGCGCGAGCTGCTCACCGACTACCTCGCCGTCGGCATCGACCCCGAGCGCGCCACGATCTTCACCCACTCGGCGGTGCCCGCCCTGAACCAGCTCATGCTGCCCTTCCTCTCGCTGGTCACCCAGCCGGAGCTGGAGCGGAACCCCACCGTCAAGGCCGAGCTGGCCGCCGCCGGGAAGTCCGCGATGGGCGGGCTCATGCTCACCTATCCCGTGCACCAGGCCGCGGACATCCTCTTCTGCCACGGCAACCTCGTGCCCGTCGGCAAGGACCAGCTGCCCCACATCGAGCAGACCCGCGTCATCGCCCGCCGCTTCAACGAGCGCTATGCGGGCGGCGAGGAGTACTTCCCCGAGCCCGATGCGCTGCTCTCCGAGTCGCCGACGATCCTGGGGCTGGACGGCGAGAACAAGATGAGCAAGTCGCTGGGCAACACCGTCATGCTGCGGATGGACGAGGCCGAGACGCTCAAGAAGATCAAGAAGGCCAAGACCGACGCCGACCGGCAGATCACCTATGACCCCGAGAACCGCCCCGAGGTCGCAAACCTGCTCACGATCGCCGCGCAGTCCACCGGCCGCACCCCCGAGGACATCGCCGAGGAGATCGGCGACCGCGGCGCGGGGACCCTGAAGATCTTCACCGCCGAGGCCCTGAACGCCCACCTCGCCCCGCTGCGCGCCCGCCGCGCCGAGCTCGAGCAGGACCCCGGCCACCTGAAGCAGGTGCTGCGCACCGGCAACGAGCGCGCGAACGCCGCGGCCGACGAGACCCTCCAGCGCGTGCGCGAGTTCATGGGGATGGTCTACTGACCGCTCCCGCCGACGGGACGGGCCAGTGACCTGCGCAGGCAGGCCACGGGCCCGTCCTCGTCCGCGGCCGGTGCAGGGGCGGGCGAGCCCGGCGCCGGCTCAGAAGCGGCTCGAGCTGCCCGCGCCGGAGAACCCGCCGCCGCTGCTCGGGGAGTAGCCGGAGACGCTCGAGGTCGACGAGCTCGAGGTCGTGGGATTGCGGTGCTCCGACAGCGCCTGGCCCGAGGAGCCGTGCCAGGACGAGTACCAGGCCACGGGGCTCAGCCGCCAGAAGTCCTCGGAGCCCTCGCCCGCGACGGGGCTTCGCCCGTCGCGCCCCTCGAGCTCCGCGCGCAGCGCACGCAGCGAGCGGTAGCGCCGTCCGCGGCCCTCCGCCTCCTCCTCCAGCAGAGCCCGCTCCTCGTCGTCCTCCGCCTGGGAGTCGATCCGCGCCCGGGTCAGGGCCGCGACCGCGGCGGAGAGCTCCCGGGTGAGGGTGTCGAGCTCCTCGAGGGCGGAGTCGGGGTCGATCTCGTCGGCCTCCAGCCGCGCCGTCAGGGCGGTGATCTCCTGCTCGGTGTGCTCGCCCAGGTCCAGCAGCCGGTCGGCGAGCACCCGCTCCGTCCCCGACATCGCCCCGCGCTCTCCGCGCACCGTCCCGAGGCTCTTGAGGGAGTCGCGCAGGGGCAGCAGCTCCAGCTCCCAGCTGCCGCGCCAGCCGCCCATGCGGTGCAGCAGGTCCGCGGCGGCGAGGATCCGGTCGTCGGCAGCGTCCAGGGTCTCGACCTTGTCCTCCCAGCGGTGCGCCAGGTCCCGGTCCCGGCCGAGCAGCCCCCAGGAGCGGGAGCGCTCCTCGGCCGCGGGAACCTGCTCCCGCAGCTGCTCCGCCTCGGCGAACGTCTCCGTGTACCGCCCGTGATCCCGCACGACGGCCTGCGCGTACGGGGAGGAGTCGGGCAGGGTGCGCCCTGCCGCGTCGGTGAGGGCGCGGCGGGCGAGCACCTCGTCGTGGCGGATGCGCGTGCGATCCGCCCTCTCCCGGGCGCCGCGTCGCAGCCCCAGCAGGATCAGCACCCAGGCGCCGGCGAGGACGAGGACCGCGCCGGCGAGGATCTGCACGGCGGGGCGCTGCCACCAGGGGCGCAGCAGCAGCGCGGCGTACTCCTCGGCGCCGGCCTCGACCGACCGCTCCCAGTCCCCGTCCCGGGCGGGGCCCCGCATGGCGTCCTGGACGTCGGCGAACTGCTCCTCCGTGAGCTTCACGTCCTCCCCGCCGTAGCTGCCGAGGAACCGGTTCTCCGGGTCCAGGGCGAGGATCACCGTCCCGTCGGCCCAGTGCGACCCGTCGGCGGAGAGCAGCGAGGGGTCGGAGCTGCGGGCGTGGTCGAGCACCGCATCGTTCAGCGCCCTGTCGTCCGCCGGGTCCAGGTCGTGCTCGGTGACGTCCAGGACGAGCACGACCAGCCGCACCTCGGTGCGGAAGTCGATCTCCGCGAGGCGGTGCTCGAGGATCTCCGGGTCCACGGAGCGGGTGGTGTCGGTGACCTCGACGGAGGCCGGCGGCTCGGCGCGGGCGGGCGCGGGGGCGAGCGCCGCCGGCAGGAGGACGACCAGGAGCGCGAGCAGCAGCAGGACGGCCGTCGTGGGACGGCGGGTGCGGGGTGCGTCGAGAGCGGCGGAGGACGGACGCGACGTGGACATGAGGCGACCGTAACGGCTCGGCCGACGGGACGGGGGTCGACCTCCGTCGGTGTCGCGCCCTTCTCCCGTCGACCCGCGGAAGAACCCCGGGAGTCTCCGCGGCCGCTCCCGTCAGCCGCTCCCGTCGGCGTCCCGTGGGTCGCCCGTTGAACTCCCGGACCCTTCACGCCTCGCGCAGTTATGATCGACACAAGAAACCCTTGGCCCCGTACCGTGCGGGGCCCGACGAGGAGGTACCGCATGCCCGTCTACGAGAACGTCTCCGATCTGGTGGGCCGCACCCCGCTGGTGAAGCTCAACCGCCTGGGCGACGACGTCCGCGCGACCGTCCTGGCCAAGCTCGAGTTCTACAACCCCGCCAACTCCGTCAAGGACCGCATCGGCGTGGCCATGATCGACGCCGCGGAGCAGTCCGGCGAGCTGAAGCCCGGCGGGACCATCGTCGAGGCGACCTCCGGCAACACCGGCATCGCGCTGGCCATGATCGGAGGCTCCCGCGGCTACAAGGTCGTCCTGACCATGCCCGAGTCGATGTCCAAGGAGCGGCGGATGCTGCTGCGCGCCTACGGCGCCGAGCTGGTCCTCACCGAGGCCGCCAAGGGCATGAAGGGCGCGGTCGAGAAGGCCGAGGAGATCGCGGCGGAGACCGGCGCCGTGCAGGTCAAGCAGTTCGACAACCCCGCGAACCTCGACATCCACCGCCGCACCACCGCCGAGGAGATCTGGGCGGACACCGAGGGCGAGGTCGACGCGGTCGTCGCCGGAATCGGCACCGGCGGCACCATCTCCGGCATCGGCCAGGTGCTCAAGGAGCGCAAGGGCGAGGTGAAGGTCTTCGCCGTCGAGCCCGAGGAGTCCGCGATCCTCAACGGCGGCCAGCCCGGCCCCCACAAGATCCAGGGCATCGGCGCGAACTTCGTGCCCTCGATCCTGGACCGCGAGGTCTACGACGAGGTGCTCGACATCGACGCCGAGACCGCGATGGAGCGCGCCCGCTCCGTGGCCCGCGGCGAGGGCCTGCTGGTGGGCATCTCCTCCGGCGCCGCGATCGAGGCCGCCGCCCGCGTCGGCGCCCGCGAGGAGTTCGCCGGGAAGACCATCGTGGTGATCGTGCCCTCCTTCGGCGAGCGCTACCTCTCCACTCCGCTGTTCGCGCAGTACGCGGACTGAGGAAGGACGCCATGGCCGCCCTGGACCGGGTGATGGGCGTCGTCGCGAGCGTCCGGGAGGACCTCGCGGCGGCGCACCGCCGCGACCCTGCGGCGACCGACGACCTCGCGATCCTGCTGACCTCCCCGGGGCTGCACGCGATCTGGACCCACCGCGTGGCGCATCGGCTCTGGGCGCGCGGGGCGAAGCTGCCCGCCCTCGTCCTCGCCCAGGGCGCGCGCTCGGTGACCGGCATCGAGATCCATCCCGGCGCCACGATCGGCCGGCGCTTCTTCATCGACCACGGCATGGGCGTCGTGATCGGCGAGACCGCCGAGGTGGGCGACGACGTGATGCTCTACCACGGCGTCACCCTCGGCGGCCGGTCGATGGAGCGGGTCAAGCGCCATCCCACGGTCGGTGACGGCGTGGTGATCGGGGCCGGTGCCCGGGTGCTCGGCCCGATCACCCTCGGCGAGGGCGCCCAGGTCGGGGCCAACGCCGTGGTCGTCAAGGACGTCCCGGCCCGGGCGACCGCCGTCGGCATCCCCGCGACGATCCGCGCCGGCGCGGCGCATCCCGAGGAGCACACCGACCCGGCGATCTGGATCTGATCCGGAGCCGACGACCCGCGGGGCCCCTGGCCCCGCGGGTCGAGCGCGCCCGCCGGGACCGCTGCGCTCAGGCGCCGAAGGGATCGAGGAACGAGGTCCCGCCGACGCGGTGGAGGCGACGCTCCCAGGCAGGCAGCACCTCGTGCGCGTCCTCGGCCAGCACGTGGTCGAAGAGCTCCGAGGAGCCGTGCGGCGGAGCGATGTCCACCAGCACCGTCGTCGCCCCGTGCTCCCGGGCCAGCGGCGCGAGCTGCGCCGCGGGGAAGACGACCCCGCTGGTGCCGACGACGACGAGGAGATCCGCACGCTGCGCGAGGCGCATGGCGAGCTCGAGCTCCGCGGAGGGCAGCTGCTCGTCGAAGAGCACCACGTCCGGGCGGGTCGGCTCCCCGCAGCGCGGGCAGTGACCGGGCACGCCGTGGTCCTCGGGGGAGGACCCCTCGCCCGGCGCGAGCACCGCCCGCCAGTCGCAGCGCCGCCCCAGGCACACCGCGTGCAGGGCGCTGCCGTGGAGCTCGGCGACGACCTCGCTGCCCGCGGCCTGGTGCAGCCCGTCGACGTTCTGGGTGATCACCGGCGCACCGAGGCGGGCGATCGCCCGGTGCCCCGGAGTGGGGCCGTGCGCGAGCGCGATCGAGGCCATCCGCCCCCACACGGCCCACAGCTTCGGCAGCGAGCCCGGCAGCAGGGAGGCGTGCATCGCCTGCTCGGTCTCCGGCTCGAGGGCCCACAGGCCCTCCGGGCCGCGGAAGGTGCCCAGTCCCGTGCGGGCGCTGAGCCCGGATCCCGTGAGGAAGACGACCTCACGGTGCTCCGGTCCCGGGACGAAGGGAGCGGCCGTGCTCACCACTCCTCGTGCTCGCGGGAGTCCCAGGCGGCGTCCTCCCCGAGGTCGAGGGTGGCCAGCAGCGCACGGTCCTCGTCGTCCAGGGAGATCCCCTCGAGCGTCGCGTTGGTGCGCTGACGGGTCGGGTCCTGCGACTTCGGGATCACGACGATGTCCTGGTCCACGGCCCAGCGCAGCGAGATCTGCGAGGTGCTCACGCCGTGCTTCTCGGCGACGCGGCGCAGCGCGAACTGCTCGCCGAGGCCCTCGCGGCCGCCGAGCGGGCCCCAGGCCTGGGTGACGATGCCGTGCTCGCGATGGAAGGCGACGGCCTCCCGCCGCTGCAGGGCGGGGGAGAGCTGGATCTGGTTCACCTCGGGCGCGACGCCGGTCTCGTCGATCAGCTGCTGCAGCTGCTCGGGGCGGAAGTTCGAGACGCCGATGTGCTGGGTCAGGCCCTGCTCCTTCAGCTCGACGAGGGTGCGCCAGGTGTCCAGGGCGAGGCCCCGCGACGGGTTCGGCCAGTGGATGAGGGTCAGGGCCACGCGGGGCAGGCCCAGGCGGCGCAGCGAGCCGAGCAGGCCCTCGCGGGCCTCTTCCCGGCCCTGGTCGCCGCCGGCGATCTTGGTGGTGATCAGCGCCTCGTCGGGGTCCAGGCCGCTGTCGCGCAGTCCCTGGCCGACGGCGGCCTCGTTGCCGTACTGGGCGGCGGTGTCGACGAGCCGGTAGCCGGCGCGCAGCGCCGCCGCGACCGCGTCGGCGCCGCCCGTGCCCTTCATGCCGGAGGTGCCGAAGCCGATCAGCGGGAAGACGGTGCCGTCGGCGAGGGCGGTGGTGGGGATGGACAGCTCGGACACGGATCCTCCTGGATGACGGTGACGGGTGCTCCCAGCGTATCGATCATCCCGCCCCGGTGCTCTGCTAGCGTCCGGCACGACGAGGACGTCGACCCGCGAGGAGAGCGCAGCATGAGCAGCACCGGCACGGTCCCGACCCCGGAGGCGGCCCCCGCCGCGGGCGCCCACGGGGTGCACGACGAGATCTCGCCGCTGCGCACCGTCCTCGTCCACCGGCCCGGCCGCGAGCTCGAGCGGCTCACCCCGGACACCCGGGAGGAGCTGCTCTTCGACGAGGTGCTGTGGCGGGACCGTGCCGAGGCGCAGCACGACGAGTTCACCCGTCTCCTGGGCGACCAGGGGGTCGACGTCCTCCAGCTGCGGGACCTGCTCGTCGACATCGTGCGCGACGCGGGGCTGCGGGAGCACCTGCTCGTCCGCGCCCTGGACCCCGCCGTGCTCGGCGACATCGCCGTCCAGGACCTCCGCGGAGGGCTCGCCGACCTCGACGCCGAGGCGCTCGCGGACGTGCTGATCGGCGGGATCACCGTCGGCGAGCTGAGGGCGCTCGGGGCGGAGCCGCGCTCGATCGCGCTGCAGCGGGTGGGGGAGGAGCACCTCGTGCTCGACCCGCTGCCCAACCACCTGTTCACCCGCGACACCTCCGCCTGGATCGGCGACGTGGTCTCGGTCGGCGCCATGCGCCGCTCGGCCCGGCGACGGGAGAGCCTCCACCTGGAGATGGTCTACCGCCACCATCCGCGCTTCGCCGGGACCGGCGGTCCGCGCCGCCTGCTCGGCCGCGACGGCGCCGGGGCGGCGACCGTCGAGGGCGGCGACGTGATGATGCTGTCCCCGCGCACGGTCGCGATCGGGATGTCGGAGCGCACCAGCGCCGTCGGCGTCGAGCGCCTCGCCGCCGCCCTCCTCGCCGACGACGCGGTGGACCGGGTGATCGCGATCGCGCTGCCCCACCGCCGCGCGATGATGCACCTGGACACCGTCACGACCGTCGTCGACGAGGAGTCGATGCTGCGCTTCGGCCCCCTGCCGGCGCTGGAGACCTTCGAGATCGAGCGGCTCGGCGACCGGCTGGTCTCCCGGGCGCGGTCGGCCGACGAGATGGACGAGGTGCTCGCCCGCGGGCTCGGGGTCCCCTCGCTGCGGGTGCTCACCCCGCCGCTGGACGCCTACGCCGCCGCGCGCGAGCAGTGGGATGACGGGTGCAACGTGCTCGCCCTCGCCCCGGGGAGGGTCGTCGCCTACGAGCGGGCCGCGGCGACCAACGACTACCTCCGCGCCCAGGGGGTGGAGGTGCTCGAGTTCGCGGGCGACGAGCTGGGGCGCGGGCGGGGCGGTCCGCGCTGCATGAGCTGCCCCGTCGCCCGCGGCTGAGCGCCGTCGCGGTCGAGCGGTTGAGCGCCGCCGCGGCCGATCGCGGCCGAGCGCGGCGCCGTCAGCGACGCGTCGGGGGCGGCGGGTCCTCCGCGGTCTGCAGGGTCGTCTCCTGGGCGGGCAGCGGCTCGCGCAGCGAGCGCTCCAGCAGCAGCTGCTGGGTGCCGAACTCCTCGAGCCCCTTGCGCACCGTGAACCCGAGCTTGCGCAGCAGGGCGACGCTGCGCTTGTTGCGGGTCTGGCTGATCGCGATGACGACCTCGTCCTCGAGCTCGCGGCGCGCCCAGTCCAGCAGCGCGATGCAGGACTCCGCGGCGTAGCCCAGACCGGTCCACTCGGGCAGCAGCGCGTAGGACAGCTCCAGCTCCCCGCGGTCGTAGTCCAGCGTGATCGAGCCGATCATCGTGTCGTCCTCGGCCAGGGCGAGCACCCAGCGCCCCCAGGTGATGCCCAGCGGGGAGAGCTCGAGCGCCTGGCGGGAGGCGTAGTCCACCGCGCCGCCGAGGTACTCGCGGGTGACCGGGTCGGTCATCAGCCGGATCAGCGCGGCGCGGTCGGCGTCGCCCGGCGGCCGGATCACGAGTCGGGGACTGCGGATCCGGACGGGCCACTCGGCGGAGCCTTCCTTCGTCACGACCACCACGGTACAAGCACCGGGGCCCGTCGCGCCCCGCCGGGGTCCCGCGGCGCCGTGGCAACGGGGTGCGACGAGGTCCGCGAGGCGTGCCCGGGTTCGGTATGGTGAGCCTGCGGCACATCGGCGTGCCGCCGAGCGTCGGTGCCCGGTCCCGCACCGGGCCTCGCGAGTCGGTCAGGACGAACAGTCACGCAGTCCCCGGACGAGTAGGAGCACCATGGTCGACCAGGACCTTCGCAGCACGGCACTGGAGGCGGTCCACGAGTCGCTCGGAGCGACGTTCACGGACTTCGCGGGCTGGCGGATGCCGGTCCGCTACGACTCGGACCTCGCTGAGCACCGGGCGGTGCGCGAGAGCGCCGGCCTCTTCGACCTCAGCCACATGGGCGAGATCCACCTGCGCGGGCCGCAGGCGGGCGAGGCCCTCGACCACGCCATGGCCGGCAAGCTCTCCGCCGTGACCGTCGGCCGCGCGAAGTACACCCTGCTCCTGACCGAGCAGGGCGGGGTGATCGACGACGTGATCGTCTACCGGCTCGCCGAGGACCGCTTCCTCGTCGTCGCCAACGCCTCCAACGCCGTCGTCGACGCCGAGGAGATCCGTGCCCGCGTCGCCGGCTTCGACGTCGAGGTCGACGACGCCTCGGACCGCACCTCCCTGATCGCGGTGCAGGGCCCCGCCGGCGAGCAGATCCTGCTGGACCTCCTGGCCGCCGAGGACTCCGGCGTCGAGGGCGTCACCGCCGAGGACATCACCTCGATGAAGTACTACCGCTTCGCCGAGGGCACCTACCGCGGCGGCGACCTGCTCGTGGCCCGCACCGGCTACACCGGCGAGGACGGCTTCGAGCTGTACGTCGGCGACGACTCCGCCGAGGAGCTCTGGAACGCTCTCACCGCCGTCGGCGGGGACCGGGTCGTGCCCTGCGGCCTCGCCTGCCGCGACACCCTCCGTCTCGAGGCCGGCATGCCGCTGTACGGCAACGAGCTGAGCCGGGACCTGCTGCCCGCCCAGGCGGGCATGGGCCGCATCGTCGCGCTCTCCTCCAAGGGCGACTTCGTCGGCCGGGAGGCCACCGAGGCGGCGCAGACCGAGGGACTGCCCGTCCTGGTGGGCCTCGCGGCCGAGGGCCGCCGGGCCGCCCGCGCCGGCTCCGCCGTCCGCGACGGGGAGGGGAACGAGATCGGCGCCGTCACCTCCGGCGTGCTCTCGCCGACCCTCGGCCATCCCATCGCACTGGCCTACATCGACCCCTCCCACCGCGAGGTAGGCACCGAGCTGGTGGTCGACGTGCGCGGCAAGGACCTGCCGGTCCGCGTCGTCGAGACGCCCTTCTACCGCCGCGGCTGAGCGGCTCCGAGTTCCCCGACCGTCCCCAGGAAGGACCAGAGAAATGTCCGCAGAACTCCTCTACAGCAAGGACCACGAGTGGGTCCGCGTCGAGTCCGACGGCGTCGCCGTCATCGGCGTGACCGACTTCGCCGCCGGGCAGCTCGGCGACGTCGTCTACGTCGACCTGCCCGAGGCCGGCTCCGAGATCACCTCCGGCACCGAGATGGGCGAGATCGAGTCGACCAAGTCCGTCTCCGATCTCTTCTCGCCGATCAGCGGCACCGTCTCCGAGACCAACCAGGCCGTCGTCGACGAGCCCGAGCTCGTGAACTCCTCGCCCTTCGAGGAGGGATGGCTGATCAAGGCCACCTTCGAGGCGCTGCCCGACGACCTGCTCAGCGCCGAGGAGTACAAGGCCCTCACCCAGTCCTGAGCATGCAGGGGCGGCCCGGTGCCGGGCCGCCCCGCGCCCAGGTCACGACCCCGCACCTCCACGTAGAACCTCAGGGACACGCCTTCATGACCGCAACGCCTGCGCTCGATCACGACTCCTTCGTCCGCCGCCACGTCGGCACCGACCCCGGCGCACAGCGCCACATGCTCGAGGTCCTGGGCTACGAGTCCCTGGACGAGATGCTGCGGGCGGCGGTGCCCTCCACGATCCTGCTGGACGAGGAGGCGCTCGACGCGACCTCCGTCCCCGACGGGATCACCGAGCCCGCCGCGCTCGAGGAGCTCCGCGCCCTCGCGGACCGCAACACCACGCGCCGCTCCCTGATCGGCCTCGGCTACCACGGCACCCACACCCCCGCCGTCATCCAGCGCAACGTGCTGGAGAACCCCGCCTGGTACACCGCCTACACCCCGTACCAGCCCGAGATCTCGCAGGGCCGACTCGAGGCCCTGCTGACCTTCCAGACCATGGTCTGCGACCTCACCGGGATGGAGGTCTCCAACGCCTCCACCCTCGACGAGGCGACCTCCGCGGCGGAGGCGCTGATGCTCGCCCGCCGCACCGCGAAGCGCAACGGGAACGTCTTCCTCGTCGACACCGACGCGCTGCCGGCCACCAGGGCGGTGCTGCAGGGCCGCGCCGACGGGCTCGGCATCGAGCTGCGCGAGGTCGACTTCCGCACGGACGGCGCCCCCGAGGGCGACTACTTCGGCGCCCTGATCCAGTACCCCGGCGCTTCCGGCCGCATCTGGGACCCGCGCGACGTCATCGCCGAGGTGAGGTCCACCAAGGCCGTCGCGATCGTCGCCGCGGACCTGCTCTCCCTGACCATGCTCGCCTCCCCGGGGTCGCTCGGCGCCGACGTCACCGTCGGCACCACCCAGCGCTTCGGCATTCCACTCGGCTTCGGCGGCCCGCACGCCGGCTTCGTCGCCGTGCGCAAGGGCCTCGAGCGGCAGCTGCCCGGCCGCCTGGTCGGCGTCTCCCGCGACGCCGACGGCAACCCCGCCTACCGCCTCTCCCTGCAGACCCGCGAGCAGCACATCCGCCGCGACAAGGCCACCAGCTCCATCACCACCGCGCAGGTGCTGCTGGCCGTGATGGCCGCGATGTACGCCGTCTACCACGGCCCCGAGGGACTGACCCGGATCGGTCGCACCGTCGCCGACCGCACCGCCTCCCTCGCCGACCTCCTGCGCCGCAGCGGCTTCGAGCTGGTCGCGGAGTCCTTCTTCGACACTCTCGAGGTGCGGGCCACCGGCACCGCCTCCGACATCGCCGCCTCCCTGCGCGAGGCCGGGTTCCTGGTCCGCGTGCTCGGCGACGACGTGGTCCACCTGTCGCTGGACGAGACGATCACCGCCGCGGACCTGCAGGCGATCGCCGCGGCCTTCGCCCCGCACGCCCCGACCCCCGGCCAGGAGCTCGCCGAGGTCGGCTCCGGCGCCGGCTGGGACGGCCTGGTGCGCGAGGACCCCTTCCTGCGCCACCCGGTGTTCTCGTCCTTCCGCTCCGAAACCGCGATGATGCGCTACCTGCGCCGCCTCTCCGACCGGGACTTCGCGCTGGACCGCGGGATGATCCCGCTGGGCTCGTGCACGATGAAGCTCAACGCCGCCACCGAGATGGCCGGCATCACCTGGGCCGAGTTCAACGGGATCCATCCCTTCGCGCCGGCCGAGGACGTGACGGGATATCTCGACCTCATCACCCAGCTCGAGACCTGGCTGACGGACCTGACCGGCTACGACACGGTCTCCCTGCAGCCCAACGCCGGCTCGCAGGGCGAGTTCGCGGGACTGCTGGCGATCCGCGCCTATCACGCCTCCCGCGGCGAGTCCTCCCGCGAGGTGTGCCTCGTGCCGAGCTCCGCCCACGGCACCAACGCCGCCAGCGCCGTGAACGCGGGCCTGCGCGTCGTGGTCGTCGCCTCGGACGCGAAGGGCAACATCGACCTCGAGGACCTCAAGCAGAAGATCAAGGACCACGGCGACGAGCTCGCCGCCATCATGATCACCTACCCCTCCACGCACGGCGTGTACGAGGAGGAGGTGCGCACCGTGTGCGAGCTCGTGCACGACGCGGGCGGCCAGGTCTACGTCGACGGCGCGAACCTCAACGCGCTGCTGCAGGTGGCGCGTCCCGGCGAGTTCGGCGGCGACGTCTCCCACCTGAACCTCCACAAGACCTTCTGCATCCCGCACGGCGGCGGCGGTCCCGGCGTCGGCCCCGTCGCGGCGAAGGCGCACCTGGCGCCGTTCCTGCCCGGTCACCCCGAGATCCAGCGCGAGTCGCACCCGGTCGCCGGGGCGGGGGAGCAGGCCCACGGCGGCGCGCCCGTGTCGCAGGCGCCCTACGGCTCGCCCTCGATCCTCCCGATCACCTGGACGTACATCCGACTGATGGGGCCGGACGGGCTGCGCCACGCGACCGCCTCGGCGGTGCTCGCGGCGAACTACATGGCCCGCCGACTCTCCGAGTCCTACGAGATCCTGTACACCGGCGAGAACGGGCTGGTCGCCCACGAGTGCATCGTGGACCTGCGCCCCTTCACCGAGCGCACCGGGATCACCGTCGACGACGTCGCCAAGCGAATCATCGACTACGGCTTCCACGCCCCGACCATGTCCTTCCCCGTCGCCGGGACGCTCATGGTCGAGCCCACCGAGTCCGAGGACCTCGCCGAGATCGACCGCTTCGTCGAGGCGATGCTGATGATCGCGAAGGAGGCCGACGAGGTGCTCGCCGGCACCTGGCCCGCCGAGGACAACCCCCTGGTGAACGCGCCGCACACTGCCTCGTCGATCGCAACGGGGGAGTGGACCCACCCCTACTCCCGCGAGATCGCCGTCTACCCCGGCTCCTGGACCGCGCCCGAGGACGACTCCGTCCACGACAGCGCCCAGATGCGGATCCAGTCGAAGTACTGGCCGCCGGTGCGTCGCATCGACCAGGCCTGGGGCGACCGCAACCTGGTGCCCACCTGGCCGCTGGACTGACCTCGGCCGACCCCGCCCCACGCCCGCCCGGACCGCTCCTGCGGCCCGGGCGGGCGTGTTCGTGAACTGCTGTGACGGCCCGGCTCGTGTCCGGGCCGCCCCTGCTCCTAGGCTCGGCCCATGACCGAGATCCTCACCACCCACGCCGGCTCCCTGCCCCGCAGCCCGGAGCTCATCGCCGCCAACGCCGCCCGCCCCGTCGGCGAGGACGGGCTGACCCCTGCCCCCACCGACGAGTTCCGCGAGGTGCTGCGCCAGGCCGTCGTCGACGTCGTCGCGAAGCAGCGCGAGATCGGGATCTCGATCCCCAACGACGGCGAGCACGGGCACCTGATGGGCTCGGCCGTGAACTACGGCTCCTGGTGGTCCTACATCTTCGACCGGGTCAGCGGCCTGCAGATCACGGGCAGCGACCACCTCTCCTCCGAGCCGGTGCGCTCCACCCCCGGGAACGTGCGCCTGACCACCTTCCCCGATCGCCGGGACTGGACGCTCTTCGCGGAGGCGTACCAGGACCCGACCTCGGGCATCACCGTCGGCTCCCAGCCCACCTTCCCCGCCGCGACCTCCGCGATCGCCTACTCCGAGACCGGTCGCGAGCTGGTCGCGCAGGACGTGGCGAACTTCCGCGCCGCGCTCGACTCCGCCGGCTTCACGAACGGCTACCTCGCCGCGCTGTCCCCGGGCTCCGGCTCCCGCATCAACGACGACCACTACGGCGACGAGGACGCCTTCCTCGACGCCTGGGTCGAGGTGATGCGCCCCGAGTACGAGGCGATCGCCGCCGAGGGCCTGACCGTGCAGATCGACGACCCCTCGATCGCCGAGAACTGGGACCAGATCAACCCCGAGCCCTCCGTCGCCGACTACGTCGAGTTCACCCGCAAGCGCGTCGACGCCGTCAACCGGGCGCTGGTGAACGTGCCGACCGAGCAGACCCGCTTCCACCTGTGCTGGGGCTCCTGGCACGGCCCGCACACCACCGACATCGAGTTCCGCCACATCGCACCGCTGCTGCCCGAGATCGACGCGAAGTACTACTCCTTCGAGGCCGCCAACGTGCGCCACGAGCACGAGTGGACCGTGTGGCAGGACCTCGAGCTGCCGGAGGACAAGGTGATCGTCCCCGGCATCGTCTCCCACGCCACCAACGTCGTCGAACACCCCGAGTTGGTCGCCCAGCGCCTGGAGCGCTTCGCTCGGATCGTGGGCCCCGAGCGGGTGATCGGCTCGACCGACTGCGGACTCGGCGGGCGCATCCACCCGCAGATCGCCTGGGCGAAGCTCGCCTCGCTCGTGGAGGGCGCGGCCCTCGCCTCCGCCCGGCTGTGAGGTCGGCGCGCCGCTGAGCCCCGCGGGGTCCCCACCGGAGACGGCCGGGACCCCGCGCCGGGGCCCCGGGCGGGGGCGAGAGTTCACCGCCTGGTCGACGACGCGTCACGCCCCCGTGGCGCCGCGGAGACCCGGGCGGCGGATCATCGGGGGCGTGAGGATCCTCGTCGTCGCCGAATCGTTCCTGCCGCACATGAACGGGGTCACCAACTCGGTGCTCCGCGTCGTCGACCACTTCGCCGCCTCGGGCGATGATCCCGGGATCATCGCCCCGAAGTGGCCCGGGGCCGACAAGCACCTGCGCACCTCCTGCGGACGCAGGGTCCGGGTGCGCCGCATCGCCTCCGCCCCCATGCCGGGCTACACCGAGGTGCGCATCGCCACCACCAGCGCCGCCACCCTGCGCCGCCGCATCGACGAGTTCGCGCCCGACGTCATCCACCTCGCCTCGCCGATGATCCTCGGCGGCCGCGCCGTGGTCGCGGCGCAGAAGGCCGGGGTGCCGACGGTCGCCGTGTACCAGACCGACATCCCCGGCTACACGGCCCGCTACGGCATGCCCTTCCTCGAGAACGCCTCCTGGCAGCTGCTGCGTGACGTGCACAACCGCGCCACCCTCAACCTCGCCCCGTCCACCGCGACCCGCGACCAGATGCTCGAGCACGGCATCGAGCGGGTCCACCTGTGGCGGCGCGGCGTGGACACCTCGCTGTTCTCCCCCTCGCTGCGCAGCGCGAAGCTGCGGGCCCGCTACGCCGATCCGGAGGAGAAGCTCGTGGTCTACGTGGGCCGGCTCGCCCCCGAGAAGCAGGTCGCCGATCTGCGCGTGCTGCACGACATGCCCGGGGTGCGCCTGCTGATCGTCGGCGACGGCCCCGAGCGGGACGCCCTGCGCCGCGACATGCCCCGGGCGCGCTTCGCCGGCTTCCGCTCCGGCACGGACCTCGCCGCGCACCTCGCCAGCGCCGACCTCTTCGTCCACCCCGGCGAGCTCGAGACCTTCGGGCAGACGATCCAGGAGGCCATGGCCTCCGGCCTGCCCGTCATCGCACCGCGCCGCGGAGGACCGGTGGACCTGGTCACTCCGAGCCGCACCGGCTGGCTGTACACCCCGGGGATGCTCGACGAGCTCCGCGACCGCGCCGCTGACCTGCTCTTCGACGACGCGAAGCGCGAGGCCTTCGGCACGGCGGCGCTGGAGTCCGTGCGCAAGCGCACCTGGCCGGTGCTCAGCGAGCAGCTGCGCGGCTACTACCGCCGGGCGATCGAGGAGCACGCCGGAGTGCCCGCCCGCTGAGCCGCCGTCACATTCCGCCACACAGCTCGCGAGGAGGGGCTGCCGCGGGGTGGACTGAGTCCTGTCGCCGATCGGCGGCACGTGACCCGGCTCCACTGCGGAAAGGACAACATCATGGCGCAGCGCACTCGTCGCCCGCTCATCGGCGTGACCGCGGGGACCCGCACCATGATGTCCGGCGCCTGGGAGGGTCACGACGCCGTCGTCGTCAACGAGCACTACGTCCGCGCCCTGCGCGAGGCCGGCGCCCGGCCCGTGATCCTGTCCCCGCAGGACCCCTGGACCGAGGAGGAGCTCGCCGAGCTCGACGGCCTGGTCCTCACCGGCGGCACCGACCTCGACCCCGCGGCCTGGGGCGAGGACGCGCTCGGGACCGACATGACCCCGGACCCGGCCCGCGACGCCTTCGAGACGGCGCTCTACCGCACCGCCCGAGAAGTCGGCGTGCCCGTGCTCGGGATCTGCCGCGGCCTGCAGATCATCACGATCGCCGAGGGTGGCCGACTGCACCGCCACCTCCCCGAGGACGTCCCCGCCCATCCCACCACCGGGCTCGCCCCCACCGCGGTCGACGTCGAGATCGACGCCGCCAGCGACCTCGCCCTCGCCCTCGGCACCTCGGCCCGGGTCACCGCCTTCCACCACCAGGGCGTGCGCGAGGTCCGCGGCGACCTGCGCATCGTCGCCCGGCACGCGAGCGGCCTCCCGCTCGCGGTCGAGGCCGCCTCGGGCACGGGCGTGATCGGGGTGCAGTGGCATCCCGAGATCGACGGCGAGAGGGGCGCTGCGGTGTTCGAGAGCCTGCTCACCGCGATCCGGCACCGGGACGTGGCCGCGAGCAGCCGCGCACTGGTCTAGGATGGTCCTGGTCGCCCGCGCCTGATGACGGGCGCCGTGGACGCCGCACCGCCGGTCGCGGACCGGCAGAGTCAGGAAAGAAGGCAGCATGAGCAACGAGCACGTCGCGGACACCACCCGCGCGCGGGTGCACGAGGACGAGAACATGACCTCGAAGGGCAACAACGTCGTCCTGTCGGTGGTGCTGTTCCTCGTGCTGTTCGGCCTGTTCGCCGCCGGCCTCTACGTGATGGCGATGTTCACCGCCGTGACCTTCATCGCGGGCCTGGCCATGTGCCTGGTGGCGCTGTTCGGCACCTTCGACCTGGTGCCGCGCTTCCTCACCTGAGCTCCCGCTCCTCATCCTCCACCGTGCCCGGCAGCCCTCGCGGCGGCCGGGCACGGTCATGTCCGGGGACGCTCCAGCCCGGCCCGACCGCCCGGGAGAGCCCCTGCGAGGATCCGGCGTGACGCAGCCCCCGTCGTGACGGACAATGGTGCATCGTGAACGCTCACTCCCCGTCGGCCGACGACGCCCTCCGCCCCTCCGTGCCGCGCGACGCGATGCTCGCGCGCCGGGCGGTCTCGCTGATCTTCTTCCTCAACGGCGCCTCCTTCTGCGCGATCCTGCCGCGGTATCCCGAGCTGGTGGAGTCGATCGGGCTGAGCAACACCGCCTTCGGTCTCGCGGTGGGGCTGGGGCCGCTCGGCGGGCTGCTCGCGGGGCTGTTCGCCGCCCGGCTGATGTCCCGCTTCGGCTCGGCCCGCACCTCCGTGGCCTTCCAGCTGCTCGCCTCGACCTCTCACCTGGCGATCTACGTCTCCGGCTCCTGGCTGTGGCTGACGGCCGCGCTGCTGCTGGCCCAGGCCGCCGACGCGCTCACCGACATCTCCATGAACGCGCACGGCATGCGGGTCGAGCGCCGCTACCGACGCTCCATCATGAACAGCTACCACGGCTGGTGGTCGCTCGGCGCGGTCCTCGGCGGGCTGCTCGGCGCGGCCGCCGCGCAGGTCGGACTGCCGCTGTGGGCGCAGGGCGTGGCGGGCCTGATCGTCTTCGGCGCGCTCGTGCTGGGCTCCTACCGGTTCCTGCTCCCGGGCGACGACTCGACCGAGCGCGCGCCGGCCGCCGCGACGGAGGGCACCGGTGGGGCATCGAGCGACTCCCCGGCGGGTCCGTCGGCCGCCTCCGCCGCCGAGGTGCCGCCGGTCGCGCCCGCGGGGCGGCGCATCGCGGGGATGGGCCTGCGCTCGCTGGGGCTTGTGGCGGCGCTGGGCATGGTGCTCGTGTTCGCGGGGTCGACCGAGGACGCCGGCAACACCTGGGGCGCGCTGTTCATGCGCTCCACCTTCGAGGCGACCCCGTTCCTGGCCGGCATGGCCTTCGTCGCCCTCCAGGGCGCCCAGACGATCGGCCGCTTCACCGGCGACGCGATCGTGGACCGGCTCGGCGACCGCGTCACCGCCCGCGTCGGCGCCCTCATCGCCCTGGTCGGGATGAGCATCGCCCTGCTGCTGCCCAGCCCGGCGACCGCGCTGCTCGGCTTCGCGGCGGCGGGCTGGGGGATCGCCACCCTGTTCCCGGCGGCCTTCCGCACGGCCGACAACCTCCCGGGCGTGCCCTCCGGCGTCGGCATCACGGTGGTGGGCTGGTTCGCGCGGCTCGGCTTCTTCCTCACCCCGCCGCTCGTCGGCGCGCTCGCGGACGCGCTGACGCTGCGCTACGCGCTGTGGCTGGTGCCGATCTACGCGCTGGGGATCCTCGCGTTCTCCGGGGTCCTCTCCACCCGCCGGACCGCGGCGCAGGGCTGAGGATCCCGAGGCCGGGGCGGGGCGAGGCGGCGGGGAGCCGCCAGGAGGGGCCGGTGCGGAGTCGGACGGACGGGGCGGGGTCTCGCCGCTCAGATCCGGTCGATGTCCCCCGCGCCCTCACGGGCGATCACGGGCTCGGACCCGGTGAGGTCCACGACGGTGGTCGGCTCGATCCCCACCTCGCCGGAGTCGATGATCACGTCGACCTGCCCGCCCAGCAGGTCCTGCACCACCCAGCCCTCCGAGGGCGGGTCCTCCTGCCCGGGCAGCAGCAGCGTCGAGGACAGGATCGGCTCGCCGAGCGCCTCGACCAGCGCATGGGCCACCCGGTGATCGGGGATCCGCACCCCGACGGTGTGCTTCTTGGGATGGGCCATCTTGCGCGGCACCTCCCGGGTCGCGGGGAGGATGAAGGTGTACGGCCCCGGGGTCGCGTTCTTGACCAGGCGGAAGGTCGGGTTGGAGACCAGCACGTACTGCCCCAGCTGGGCGAAGTCCGCGCAGACGAGCGTGAAGTGGTGGTCCTTGCCGACCTGGCGGATGCGACGGATCCGCTCGAGGCCGTCCGCGTCCCCGAGACGGCAGCCCAGCGCGTAGCAGGAGTCCGTCGGATAGGCGATCAGGCCGCCCTCCTCGAGCGCGGCGACCGCCTGCTCGATCAGGCGGGGCTGCGGATCCTCCGGATGGATGTCGAGATACTTCGCGGAGCGACGTGATCTGGCCATGCCCGATGGTACGCCCGCACGGAGCGGGCGGGGCGGTCCCGCGCGGGCAGGGCGCGCGTCGGGGCCGGCGCCGGGGCGGGCACGGGCCGGGTCAGGCGACGACCACGAACTCCCGGCCGATCCACTTGGTGCGCCGCAGGCGCACCACCGCGCTGACCGGGAGCGGCCCCATGATGTGCGGGTAGCCGCGGCCCTTCCCGTCGACGTCGGCCTCGATGTCCACGGCGATGCCGGCCGCCTCGACCCGGCCCACGTCGATCTCGAGGATCACGAGGTCCGAGGGGCGGTCGGGGTAGATGCGCTTGGCGACCTTCGAGACCTGCTCGGGCCAGGAGGCGTGGAGGAAGCCCTCCTCGGCGAGGTCCCTGCCGCGGGTCGCGCGGGTGTAGACGCCCTCCGGGACCGCCGCCTCCCAGGCGGCCGACTCGGTGATGTGCCAGATCAGGGGCGAGGGCATGAGCGGCAGTGTACCGTGACCGGCATGGATGAGACCTCCGCCGACCAGGGCGCGGTGCGCCTGGTCCACGACGACGATCGCGACCGCTTCGCCGCCCTCGAGGGCGAGACCGTCGTGGCCGTCCTCGCCTTCGAGGACGAGGACGAGGTGCGCGACCTGCGCTCGACCGTCGTCGCCCCGGACCGCTCGGGGCGCGGGATCGGCTCGGCGATCGTCCGCTTCGCCCTCGAGGAGACCCGCGCCCGAGGGTTGAAGGTCCGCCCCACCTGCTGGTTCGTCCGCGGCTTCATCGAGCGTCATCCCGAGTACGCGGATCTGCTGGAGGACCCCGGGACGACCCCTTCGACCACCTGACAGGAGTGACGTTGACCTACCGCATCCTCACCGTCTGCACCGGCAACATCTGCCGCTCGCCCATGGCCGAGTACGCGCTGCGCGAGGCCGTCGAGGCGGAGGGCCTCGCCGGGGAGGTGGAGATCGCCTCCGCCGGCACCACCGGCTGGGAGAGCGGCAACCCGATCGATCCGCGCGCCGGGGCGCTGCTGCGCGAGCACGGGATCGACCCCTCCGGCCACCGGGCCCGACGGATGGATCCCGAGGAGCTGAGGAGCGCGGATCTCGTGCTCGCCCTGGACCACGACCACGTCGACCCGATCCGTTCGGTGCTCGGCGCCGACCGGGCGGCCGAGACGCTGCGCATGGTCCGCGACTTCGCCCCCGAGCCCGTCGAGGACACCGGCATCCGTGATCCCTGGTACGGCGACGAGAGCGACTTCGAGCTCACATGGGAGCAGATCACCGAGGCCGTCGACGGGATCCTCGACCACGCGCGGGCCGGACTCGAGCAGGGCGCGCAGGACGGGGTCAGGCGGTGACCGCCGCGACCCCACAGCCCGGCGACCCGGCAGGCGCGAGCCAGGAGGCCGACGGGGGAGCGGGCGCGCCTCGGGGCGCCTCCGGGCCGACGGATGCGCCGCTCGGCGCCCTCGCCACCGCCGCGGCCCTGCGCTCCGGCGAGCTCGATCCCGTCTCCCTCGCCGAGGCGGCGCTCGACGGCGCCCGCACCGTCGGCGCCGAGGTCGGGGCCTTCGCCCACGTCCTCGAGGAGCTCACCCTCGCCCAGGCCCGCGAGGCGGGGGAGCACCTGGAAGCGGCCCGCACCGACGGCGCCCTCGGGGAGCTCTCCCGCAGCCACCCCCTGCTCGGGGTGCCGATGCCGATCAAGGACCTCACCCAGCTCGCCGGCGCCCCCTTCGAGGCCGGCAGCGCGGCGCTGCGCGGGAACATCGCCACGCGCACCGACGGGGTCGCGCAGCGTCTGCTCGACGGCGGCACCCTCACCGTCGGCAAGACCACGACCCCCGAGTTCGGGATGCCCTGCTACACCGAGCCCGCGACCGGCGCGCCGGCCCGCACCCCCTGGGACCTGCGCCGCACCGCCGGAGGATCCAGCGGCGGCGCCGCCGCCGCGGTCGCCAGCGGCATCGTGCCGATCGCCCACGGCTCCGACGGCGGCGGCTCGGTGCGGATCCCCGCCGCCTGCTGCGGGATCGTGGGGCTGAAGCCGTCCCGCGGCCTCGTCTCGCCCGGACCGTACGGCGGCGAGGGGATGGGGCTGGTCACCGACGGGGTCCTCGCCCGCGAGGTGCGCGATCTCGCGGCGGGCCTCGACCTGATCGCCGGGCCCCGCCCCGGCGACTTCATGCCGGCCCCCGCCCACGAGGGGACCTATCTCGCACGGCTCGAGCAGGGCGCGGCGCCGCGGGGGCTGCGCATCGGCGTGCTGTGCGAGCCGCTGGCCGCGGACACCGAGGTGCACCCGGCCGCGCTCGCCGGCCTCGAGCGGGCCGTGCGCCTGCTGGAGGACCTCGGGCACAGCACGCAGGAGATCCCCGCCCCGTTCACCCCGGAGCAGTGGACCGCCTTCATGCCGCTGTGGACCGTCGGCGCGGCAAGCATCCCGCTCGAGCCCGCGCAGGAGGGGCAGCTGCTGGAGCTGACCCGCTGGCTGCGCGAGCAGGGCAGGGCATACACGGGCGTCGACCTCGCCGCCGCGTTCAGCGGGGTGCAGGCCCTCGCCCGCGGCACCCTCGAGGACTTCGCCTCCTTCGACGTGGTGCTCACCCCGTCCCTCGCGGCCCCGCCCGCGTTCCCGGAGACGCTCCAGCTCGCCGACGGCGCCGAGGACTTCGCCGCCCAGTGCGCCTTCACCCCGTGGACCAGCACCTGGAACATGCTCGGCACCGCCGCGCTCTCGGTGCCGCTGCACCGCGAAGCGGTGGACGGCGTGGAGCTGCCCTTCGGCGTCCAGCTCGGCGCCACGCGGCCCGGCGACGAGCCGCTCCTGCTCGCCCTCGCCGCCCAGCTCGAGGCGCACGACCCGTGGCCGCTCGTGCGGACGCCGCACGCGGCATGAGCGACGGGGGAACGGGCCCGGCCTCCGGGACCGGGGCCTCGTCGGGCCCGACGTCGGTGCGGCTGGACGTGTGGCTGTGGAGCGCCCGGCTGATGCCCACGCGCTCGGCCGCGACGGCCGCCTGCCGCGGCGGCCATGTGCGCCGCAACGGCGAGCCGGTCAAGGCCGCCCAGCGGATCTCCGTCGGCGACGAGCTGCGGGTGCGCTCCCCGGGCCGGGAGAAGATCGTGGTCGTCACGAGGATCCTCACCAAGCGCGTCGGCGCCCCCATCGCGCGTGAGGCCTACGAGGACCACAGCCCGGAGCCGGTCCCGCAGCTCGCCGCGGCGCCGCCCCGCCGTGAGCGGGGCACCGGCCGTCCCACGAAGCGCGAGCGGCGCCAGTTCGAGCGCCTGCGCGGCCGCGACCAGCACCCCTGGAGCGAGGACGAGCGCTGACCCGTCGTCCTTCACGGCACAGGCCCCGCCCCCGGTGATCGGGGGCGGGGCCTGTGGCGTGAGGGCTGTGCCCTGGTCGTGACGGCGCTGCTCAGCGGGCGTGGGAGAGCAGCTCCTGGCGGTTGCTGGTCAGGCGCTGCAGGAGGTTCCGCTCGATCTGGACGACCTTCGGGTTCGCGCCGTCGGCCAGGAGGCGCTGGCGGATCGAGGCGAGGTCCGCGCTCTCGCGGATGAACCTCTTCATCACGGGCTTCGCGCCGATCTGGGTGGCCCAGCGCTTGCCCTCGCGGCGCCCCTTCCAGGTCGCGAGCATGTCGACCTCCTCGTGGGTCAGCCAGCCCTGGTTCGCGTAGTCGCCCAGGCGCACGCGGGTCAGCCGGGACTCGTCCCAGATCAGCACGACGATGAACACCAGGAAGCAGCAGGAGAGGAGGAACTTCGCGCCGTACATGAGGACCGTCATCCCGAGGCCGCCGCCGAGGCCGGCGGTGAAGTTCCACGCCGCGTGCAGCAGCATGCCGGGGATCAGCGCGGGGATGAACACCAGGAAGCCCATGATGGAGCCCCACTTGCGGGCCACGAAGCCGACGATGACGCCGGTGCAGGCGGTGTAGATCGCGTGGCCGAAGATGTTCCCCAGCCCGCGCAGCAGGAACAGGAACAGCACGCCGTAGCCGCCCGCCTCCTCGAGGATCCGGGTGTAGTAGATGATGTTCTCGGTGAAGGCGAACCCGCCGCCGATCAGGGAGCCGTAGATCAGCCCGTCCAGCGGCCCGTTGAAGTAGCGGCGCGCCAGCAGCATCAGCACGAGCAGGCCCGCGCCCTTGGTGGTCTCCTCCACCAGCGGCGCGCTGATCACGGGGCCGGCGAACGCGACGGCCGCCTCGCTGCCGGTGACCATGTAGACCAGCAGGCTGTTGAGGGAGTTGATCCAGTAGCTGCCGAAGGCCGCGATCGCCGCGCCCCAGAACACCGCGATGAGCAGCAGCGGGAAGGGCTGCGGGTCCCATCGGTCGGCCAGGAACATCACCAGGCCGATCACCACCAGGGAGATCCCGGCGAGGAAGGCGGTCACCGGCCACCAGGCCGGGCTCGAGCTCGCGGTGAGCACGAACTCGAGGAAGAAGTAGCCCAGCACCAGCAGCAGGGCGAAGCCGAGCACGATCAGCGAGATCCACACCAGGATGCTCACCGCGGGCAGCTGCGTGGGGTTCTGCGAGACCTCGTGCACCCGACGGGTCTGGGTTGACCAGGCCGACTGCGGCTGGGCCTGGTCGGGGCGCTGGATCTGCGCCGGCGCGAAGCGCGCGGCGGTCAGGCCCGAGGCAGGACGCACCGAGGTGTCGTAGGCCCGGGGATTGCCGTAGTCGATGTAGCGCGGCTGCTGCTGGAAGGACGGTGCCCCGGGCGCGGACTGCGTCGCTCCCGGCCGCGGGCGACCGTTGGGCATGTACTGGCCGCCCTGCGGCGGGTAGGGGGACTGGGACATGGAGGCCTCGGTCTCTGGAGGAGGTGCGGGGATGCAGGCGGGGCCGACGCCCCCGTCGGCGTCGGTTCCCCTGGACGGACGGTGCGCGGCTCCGGGTCGATGCTACAGGGGAGACGCGCCGCACACCCGGGCGCCGGGCCGCCTGTGGACGAGCTCCCGTCCCTGCGGCTCGACGACCGCGAAGTTGAGCGGAATAGACTCAACCCTGTCGACGTTGACCCCATCGAGCAGGGATGATCATCCCGAGACCACCGCCCGGAAGGGCCCGCACAGCAGAAGGAGCACCGTGGAGTTCAAGTTCACCACCCGCTCGCAGGAGGCCGTCACCGCGGCAGCGGAGAAGGCCGTCGAGCTCGGCAACCCCCAGATCAGCTCGATGCACCTGCTGTGGGCGCTCGCCGGGCAGGTCGACGGGATCGCCCGCGCCGCGCTCGAGGCCGTCGGCGTCGATCCCCTGGACGTGATCCGCCGCGCGGAGCAGGCGATCGAATCCCTGCCCCGCGTCTCCGGCGGGGGCGCGGAGTCCTCGCCCACCTTCGTCGGCACCGGCTACGACGCCCTCGAGGCGGCGCGCCACGAGGCCGACGCCGCCCACCGCACCTACCTGTCCACCGAGCATCTGCTAATCGGCATCGCACTCGGCAAGGACGCGGCCTCGAGGCTGCTCAGCAGCGTCGGCGCCACCCCACGAGCTCTCCGCGATGCCGTCCGCACACTCACCCCAGGAGATGACCGCATGAATCAGATGGACTCCCAGAACCCCGAGGGCACCTTCCAGAGCCTCGAGAAGTTCGGCATCGACCTCACCGAGCAGGCCCGCGAGGGACGCCTCGACCCGGTGATCGGACGCGACGCCGAGATCCGCCGCGTCGTGCAGGTGCTCAGCCGCCGCACGAAGAACAACCCCGTCCTGATCGGCGAGCCCGGCGTGGGCAAGACCGCCGTGGTCGAGGGTCTCGCCCAGCGCATCGTCGCCGGCGACGTCCCCGACTCTCTGCGCGGCAAGCGCCTGATCTCCCTGGACCTCTCCTCGATGGTCGCCGGCTCCAAGTACCGCGGCGAGTTCGAGGAGCGGATGAAGGCGGTCCTGGAAGAGATCCGCACCAGCAACGGCCAGATCATCACCTTCATCGACGAGCTGCACACCGTGGTCGGCGCGGGCGGCTCCGGCGACGGCTCGATGGACGCCGGCAACATGCTCAAGCCCATGCTCGCCCGCGGCGAGCTGCGCATGGTCGGCGCGACCACGCTGGACGAGTACCGCGAGAACATCGAGAAGGACCCCGCGCTCGAGCGCCGCTTCCAGCAGGTGCTGGTGGGGGAGCCGAGCGTCGAGGACACCGTGACGATCCTGCGCGGTCTGAAGGACAAGTACGAGGCGCACCACAAGGTCACCATCACCGACTCCGCACTGGTCGCCGCTGCCTCCCTCTCCGACCGGTTCATCGCCGGGCGCCAGCTGCCGGACAAGGCGATCGACCTGGTGGACGAGGCCGCCTCGCGCCAGCGCATGGAGCTGGACTCCTCCCCCGAGGAGCTGGACATCCTGCGGCGCCAGGTGGACCGGCTGAAGATGGAGGAGCTCGCGCTCGCCGGGAGCGACGACCCGGGCTCGCTGGCCCGCCTGGACTCCGTCCGCTCCCAGCTCGCCGACCGCACCGAGGCGATGCAGGAGCTCTCCGCCCGCTGGGAGCGCGAGAAGGCCGGGCTGAACCTGGTCGGCGATCTCAAGGCGCAGCTCGAGCAGCTGCGGATGCAGGCCGACCGAGCGCAGCGCGAGGGCGACCTCACTGCGGCCTCCAAGATCCTCTACGGCGACATCCCCTCGCTCAAGCAGCAGCTGCGCGAGGCCGAGGAGCAGGAGGGCCGCGCAGAGGGCGAGGACGAGCGGCCGATGGTCGCCGACCATGTCGGCCCCGATGACATCGCCGAGGTGGTCGCCGCCTGGACGGGCATCCCCGCCGGGCGTCTGATGCAGGGGGAGACGGAGAAGCTGCTGCAGATGGAGCAGCTGATCGGCAAGCGGCTGATCGGGCAGGAGCGTGCGGTCTCCGAGGTCTCCGACGCGGTGCGCCGGGCCCGGGCCGGGATCTCCGACCCGAACCGTCCCACCGGCTCGTTCCTGTTCCTGGGCCCGACGGGCGTGGGCAAGACCGAGCTGGCCAAGGCGCTGGCCGAGTTCCTCTTCGACGACGAGCGGGCGATGATCCGCATCGACATGTCGGAGTACTCCGAGAAGCACACCGTCGCACGGCTGGTCGGAGCGCCCCCGGGCTATGTCGGCTACGACGAGGGCGGCCAGCTCACCGAGGCGGTGCGGCGACGCCCCTACTCGGTGGTGCTGCTGGACGAGATCGAGAAGGCGCACCCTGACGTGTTCGACGTGCTGCTGCAGGTGCTCGACGACGGCCGGCTCACCGACGGACAGGGCCGGACCGTGGACTTCCGCTCCACGATCCTGATCCTCACCTCGAACCTCGGCGCCCATGCTCTGCAGGATGCGGCGCTGACCGAGCAGGAGAAGCACGACCGTGTGATGCAGGTGGTGCGCGCCTCCTTCAAGCCCGAGTTCCTCAACCGGCTCGACGACATCGTGCTGTTCGACGCGCTCTCCCGCGAGCAGCTCGGCAGCATCGTCACCCTGCAGATCCAGGAGGTCGCGGAGCGTCTGGCCGAGCGGCGCATCGCGCTGCAGGTCGACGAGGCGGCCACGCGCTGGCTCGCCGAGGAGGGCTTCGACCCGATGTACGGAGCGCGGCCGCTCAAGCGCCTGGTGCAGAAGGAGATCGGCGACGGCCTCGCCCGCCTGATCCTGCGCGGCCAGGTGCAGGACGGCCAGACGGTCACGGTCACCACCGCGGCCGACGGTGACGGGCTCGTGCTCGGCACGTCTGTCGAGGACGACGTCCCTGCATCCCGGGAGGAATGACCTCGGCACCTCTCTGCGGGATCGAGGTCCCGGTGCGGGCTCAGCCCTGCACCGGGACCTCGTCATGCTCGGTCAAGCGTTCTCGGACTTCGTCAGTCCCGTGAGTTCCAGACGCCGCTGGCCTGGTTCAGGAAACCTGTCGGGCCGAAGGCCGAGAACGTCGTCCACCCGGCGACTCCGCCGCCCGAGGTGATCAGGTTGTCCATCGTGCCTTCGTCCTCGAAACCCAGCAGGTGCGAGATATCGCCCCCGACCTTCTCGCCGTAGCGCGCGCCGAAGCTCTCCTCCTGGATCTGTCCCCACTTCTCGAAGGGGGAGGTGGCGTCCTCGCCGGGACCGGTGAACTCCTCGTTCGCCATGGATCCGAGAGCCGCGACCGGGTGGGGAGCAGCACCCCAGACGATCTCGAAGCCATCGCCGATCGCAAGGCCGGTCTCGCCCGCGGCGAGGTGCTGGTACATCTCTTCCATCTCGGGGTACACGTTGACTCCGGCGGCGACTCCTTTCGTCAGTCGCCGCGCCCAGGTGGGCAGCTCCCGAGAGTCGCCGACCTTGTCCGCGACCTTGTTGAAGATCTCCTTCGAGACCTCCCGGAACTTCTCCTCGGCATCCGAGGTTCCGTCGGAGCTGGACAGGCCACCGAAGATCCGGCGTATTCGGTCGAGAGGGGTCGGGCCACCCGGTCCGGCATCGGCACCCGCACCGCCGCCGGACGACGCTTCATCCTGCTCCTCGGCCTCCTGCTCGAGTCGGGAACCACGCTCGGCGACGTCCGATGCGGTCACGTCGGCCTGCTGCACGAGGCGCTCGAAGTCGGAACGGAAGCGGTCGGCGTCCGGTCCCTGCCAGTCGACCGCGCTCACGACACCGGACAGGGTGGTCAGCAGCGTCTCGAGCGACTCGGCTCCTCGCTCGAAGGCGGAGGCGGTCTCGCGCAGCTGATCGGTGTCGGCACCCTGGAAGGTCATGGCGCAATATCATGCCGCGCTGCGTCGCAGCGGTCGATGGGACTGCTTCCCATGCCGAGCCGGGGCGTCACGTCGGAGATGCACGGCTCTGTCCCGCGTGTCAGCCCTGCGGATCCCAGGGCATCGGCGCGTAGCGACGTCGTGCGTCGTACCAGGTCTCCCCGTCGGTGTGGGTCTCGCGGAAGTCCGTGAGGCCCTCGACGTCCTCCCGGACCGTGGCCTCGGCGCTCTCCAGCCCGGCAGCCGCCTCCGGGCTGATCCCGCGGACCGCGTCGGCCCCCTCGCCGAGCAGATCCGCGCCCGACTCCGCATATGCCGGGATCGGCGTGATCGTGAGCAGATCCGCGGAGTTCTCCGCGCTGCGGTACAGCCCGCGCTCGCCGGCGCGCGCGGCCGCGGCGAGGTCGCCCTCGCCGACGGCGGCGGTCACCTCGGAGCCGGTCTGGAGGACGTTCGCCCAGCTCCGATCGAGGACTCCCGCCAGCTGGCCGGCGGTGGAGCCCTCGCCCAGCACCGGTTCGGTCACGGTGTGGGGAACTCGCGCCACGCGGGCCAGGGGCTCGAAGACCGTGCCGTCGGCCGCCTCGTCGAGGCGATCGTTGAGGTGCCCGAGCTCCTCGTGCAGGCCGAGCGCGGTCTGGATCTGACCGGCGACCGGGACGGAGCCGAGGGCGAGCTCGCGGTCGCCGCGCGCCTCGGCGACGATCTCCGGATCGAGTGCGAACTGCTCACCCTCGGGCAGAGGTCCCGACACTGCGGGCGGCGGAGGGGACGGCATGAAGGGCCCGCCGATCCACGGACCCCAGCCGCCGCTCGGCGTCGGGATCGAGGGCAGCGGATCCAGCGGGTCCGCCGGAGCCATCGGGCCTCCGACCCACGGACCCCAGCCACCGGGCGGCGTCGGCAGGCCGCGCAGGCCGCGGAGTCCGGGCAGCGGGTCGAGCGGATCCGCCGGTGCCATCGGGCCGCCGATCCAGCGGCCGGGATCCTCGAAGACCCCCTCGCCGCCCCCGTCCCCGGGGAGCTCGGCCCGCACCGCCGCTCCGGGGTCGAGCTCCGAGGCCCGCTCCTGCTCCCACGCATGGCGTCTCAGCTCCAGCGCCTTCGCGCGCAGGTCGGCGCCGGCGGCGAGGCCGTGCTCGGCCATCGTCGCGGTGCGGTGACGGTGGGCGTCGGCGTCCGGGCCGGTCCAGTCGACCGACTCGACGGCCTCGCGCAGCAGCTCGATCAACTGGATCAGGCGCAGCGCGCCCTCGCGCACCCGCTCGGCCAGATCGTCCAGGGTCTCGGTGTCGCATCCGCAGAAGGTGTCCATGGCGCGAGGCTAGGGATCGCTCGGTCCGCGCCGCCCGGGGCCGGGCCTCGATGTGGACGACGGCCGGATGTGGAGGAACGGTCGCAGGCCCTCGGCCCGAATCCGAGTCCGAGCCCGAGCCCGAGCCCGACACGACCACGGCCGGACATGCGTCGGCCCCGCCGCTCCAGGGAGCGACGGGGCCGACGGCCGCCCGGTCTCAGACCACGATGTTCACGATCTTGGGGGCGCGGACGATCACCTTGCGCACCGTCTGCCCCTCGAGCAGCTCCTTGACCCGGTCCTCGGCCATGACGGCGGCCTCGAGGTCCTCGGCGGAGATCTCGGGGTCGACCTCGATCCGGTGACGGACCTTGCCCTTGACCTGGACGACGCAGGTGACCTGATCAGCCTTCAGCAGCTCCGGATCCGCGACCGGGTACGCCACCCGCGAGATCCCGCCGGAGCGGCCCAGGCGCACCCACAGCTCCTCGGCCAGGTGCGGGGCGAGCGGGGAGACCATCAGCACCAGCGGCTCCACGGCCTCGCGCGGCACGGTACCGGTCGAGGTGAGCTGCTTGGTGAGGTGGTTGACCAGCTCGATGAGCTTCGCGATGGCGGTGTTGAACTGCATCCGGTCCATGTCGCGGCGCACGCCGTCGATCGTCCGGTGCACGGCCTGCTTCGTGGGCAGGTCCGCCGGCTCGTCGGAGACGGTCAGCTTCCCGGTCTCCTCGTCGACCACGAGGCGCCACAGGCGCTGCAGGAAGCGCTGCGAGCCGACCACGGCGCGGGTCTCCCACGGGCGGGAGAGGTCCAGCGGCCCCATCGACATCTCGTACACGCGCAGGGTGTCCGCGCCGTACTCCTCGTACATGTCGTCGGGCGCGACCGCGTTCTTCAGCGACTTGCCCATCTTCCCGTACTCCTGGGTGACCGGCTCGCCCTGGTAGGTGAAGGTGCCGTCGGCCTCCGCGACGACCTCCTCGGCCGGCACGTGCACGCCGCGGGAGTCGGTGTAGGCGTAGGCCTGGATGTAGCCCTGGTTGAACAGGCGGTGGAAGGGCTCCTGGCTGGTCACGTCGCCGCGGTCGAAGAGCACCTTGTGCCAGAACCGCGCGTACAGCAGGTGCAGCACCGCGTGCTCCACGCCGCCGACATAGAGGTCCACGCCGCCGACGCCGCCCTCCTCACGGGCGCCCAGCCAGTACTTCTCGTTCTCGGGCCGCACCAGGACCTCGTCGTCGGTGGGGTCGATGTAGCGCAGGTGGTACCAGGACGAACCCGCCCACTGCGGCATCGTGTTGGTCTCGCGCAGGTAGGTCTTCGGCCCCTCGCCGAGGTCCAGCTCCACCTCGACCCAGTCCTCGGCGCGCGAGAGCGGGGTCTGCGGCTCGGTATCGGCGTCCATCGGGTCGAAGGTCTTCGGGGAGAAGTCCGCGACCTCCGGCAGGTCCACCGGCAGCATCGACTCCGGCAGCGCGATCGGGGTCTCGGGATCCGCGGGGTCGTAGACGATCGGGAAGGGCTCGCCCCAGTAGCGCTGCCGGGAGAACAGCCAGTCCCGGAGGCGGTAGGTGGTGCGGGCCCGGCCGAAGCCCTTCTCCTCGGCGTAGGCGGTGGCGCGCGCCTTCGCCTCGTCCTTGTCCAGGCCGTTCAGATCCAGGTCCGCGGAGGCGGAGTTGATCTTCTCACCCTCGCCGGTCCAGGCCCCGCCGGTGAAGTCCTCCGGCGGGCGGACAGTGCGGATCACGGGCAGCTCGAAGCGGTCCGCGAACGCGAAGTCGCGCTCGTCCTCGGCGGGCACGGCCATGATCGCGCCGGTGCCGTAGCCCATCAGCACGTAGTCGGCGGTGAAGACGGGCAGCTCGCGGCCGTCCATCGGGTTCGTCGCGTACAGGCCGGTGAACACACCGGTCTTCTCGCGGCCCTCCTCGGTGCGCTCGTCCTCGTCCAGCGAGGCGGCGCGCGCCTGGTAGGCGGAGACGGCCTCGCGGGGGCTCGCGGCGCCGCCGGTCCAGGCCTCGTGCGTGCCCTCGGGCCACGCCTCCGGCAGGGCGGAGACGTCCGTCAGCAGGGAGTGCTCGGGGGAGAGGACGCAGAAGGTCGCGCCGAACAGGGTGTCGGCGCGCGTGGTGAACACGTCGAAGCCGGCGTCCTCGCGGCCCGCGAGGCCGGTGACGGGGAAGCTGATCTGCGCGCCGTGGCTGCGGCCGATCCAGTTGCGCTGCATGGAGCGGATCGACTCGGGCCAGTCCACCCGGTCCAAGTCGTCGACCAGGCGGTCGCCGTAGGCGGTGATGCGCATGTTCCACTGGCGCAGGCGCCGGGTGAAGACGGGGAAGTTGCCGCGCTCGGAGCGGCCCTCGGCAGTGACCTCCTCGTTGGCCAGCACCGTGCCGAGGCCGGGGCACCAGTTCACGGGCGTCTCGGAGATGTAGGCCAGGCGGAAGCCGTCGGCGAGCTGCGCGATCTCCGCGTCGGAGGCGCCGGGGACCTCGGCGGCGCTGCGGCCCTGCCAGGAGGCGGGGATCTCCAGGCCCTGGCGGCCCGCGAGGGCGAAGGGGTCGATCGTGCCGGCGCGCAGCTCCTCGCGCAGCTCGGCGATCGGCCGGGCGCGCCCGGTCACGCCGTCGGCGTTCGGGGCGTCCGGGTCGTACCAGGAGTCGAAGATGCGCAGGAAGATCCACTGCGTCCACTTCACGAACTCGGGGTCCGTGGTCGCCAGCGAGCGGCGCGCGTCATGGGACAGGCCCAGCCGGTGCAGCTGGCGGCGCATGTTCGCGACGTTCGCCTCGGTGGTGGTGCGCGGATGGGTGCCGGTCTGGACGGCGTACTGCTCGGCGGGCAGGCCGAAGGCGTCGTAGCCCATCGTGTACAGCACGTTCTTGCCGAGCATCCGCTGGTGACGGGCGACCACGTCGGTCGCGATGTAGCCCAGCGGGTGGCCGACGTGCAGCCCCGACCCCGAGGGGTAGGGGAACATGTCCATGATGTACATCTTCTCGGACGAGGAGGTGGCGGCGGCGGTGGCCTCCCCGAGCGAGGGGGCGGTGCCGCGCAGCTCGCCGACGGGGTTGTCGGCGTGGAAGGTGCCCTCCTCGTCCCAGCGCTGCTGCCAGCGCAGCTCGATCTCGTCCGCCATCGCGGCCGTGTACCGGTGGGGTGCCTCGCTCATGGGTGGATCGTCCTCCGAAGGATCAGTGCGGCCGGGGCCGCCAGGCAGTGGGTCAGGCAGTGGGGTGATGGCCTCGTGACATGAAAAAACCCTCGCGCAGGCGAGGGGGGCCGCGTCGGTGCCTCGTCGTGGCCGGGCGCTCGCTCAGGAGCGCGACACGGTCGCGGGCCTTGTCCGACGCGGCTGCATAAGCAGCAGCCGTTCCGTCACCGGGCCATCCTAGCGCGCCCGTCCCCGAGGGACCCGCCCGATCAGACCTCGAGCACCGCGGAGATGAGCAGGAGCACGAGCACCGTCCCGATCGTCGTGATGAGCACCGTGTCCCGCGCGAGGTTCTCCGAGGCGCGGTAGCGGGCGGCGGCGACGTACACGTTCTGCGCGGTGGGCAGCGCCGCCATCACGACGACCTCGTACAGGTGGGCGCCCCGCATGCCGAGCAGCAGCCCGATCCCGAGCGCGATCAGCGGCATGGCGAGGAGCTTCGCACCGGAGGCGACGGCGATCAGGCCGCGATATCCGTCGTCCTTCGCGAGCGGGCGCGAGCCGTGCAACGACAGCCCGTAGGCCAGCAGCATCGCCGGGATCGCCATGTCGGCCAGGGACTGGACCGGTTCGAGCACCACGCCCGGGACCTCGACTCCGATCAGCACGAGCACCAGCCCGATGGCCGAGGCGATGATGACAGGGTTCGCGACGATGCTGCGCAGCACCCCGGCCGCGCCCTGGGCGTCCTTCTCCGTGACCCGGTGCAGGACGAAGAGGTAGAGAGGCGTGTAGACCGCTTGCTGGAAGAGGATCACCGGCAGGGCGTGGGAGATGTCCCCGAGCACGTAGGCGGCGATCGGGAAGCCCATGTTCGCGCCGTTGACGACGGAGCCGCTGATCGCGGTGACCACCAGATCCGCGCCGCGCCGCTTCGTGAACAGGGCCACCCCGGCGATGAGCAGCGCGCCGGTGCCGAGCCCGGACAGCCCGGCCACCAGCATCGGCAGGGAGAACACCGAGCGCACATCAGAGCCGAGCAGCCCCACCAGGACCAGCGCGGGGGAGGCGACGAAGAAGGTGGTGCGGTTCAGGACGTAGCGGCCGTGGGCGCCGAGCACGCCGGTGCGTCCCACCACCCAGCCCACGCCGATCATGGACCAGACGATGAAGAAGCCCGCGAGGACGCCGCTCACTGGGGAGGAAGGGGTGCGGAGGAGGTCACCGCACCGATCCTATAGGGCCAGGCGGAAAGGGGCTTCCTGCGTTCGCGGGTCGGACACGGGCCGACGGGGAGGGTGCGACCCCGTGCCCAGCTTCCCGGGGTCCGTGCGGCCGGACGTCGCCGAGACGCGGGGTCAGCGGATGCCGTGGGAGGTGCGGCCGTCGATCTGGTCGGGCATGCCGGGGACGGGCTGCGCGCCGTCCTCGCCGATCGCGACGATGCGGTTGTCCTCGTCGACGTGGACCACGCGCGGGTGATGGGAGGCGACCTCGGCCGCGTCCAGCTGTCCGTAGGCCATGATGATCACGAGGTCGCCGGGGGAGACCAGGTGCGCCGCGGCGCCGTTGATGCCGATCACGCCGCTGCCGCGCTCGCCCTCGATGACGTAGGTGGTCAGGCGGTGGCCGTTGGCGATGTCGACGATCGTGACCTGCTCGTGCTCGACGAGACCCGCGGCCTCGGTGAGGACGGGGTCGATCGTCACCGAGCCCACGTAGTGCAGGTCCGCCTGCGTGACCGTGGCCCGGTGGATCTTCGAGGTCATGAGAGTGCGCAACATCGCTCGCATTATCCCATGAGTGCGAGATGCTGGATGATGGGAGTGCTCGTCGTCGTCAGGAGGATCACCATGCCCAAGGCTCGCCGCCGCTCCGCCCATCTCTCGGAGCGGTTCGAGGACATGGCGCTGCCCGACGAGCTGCTCGGCGTGCTCGCCTCGCAGGGGCTCGAGCGCGCCTTCGAGATCCAGTCCGCGATCCTCCCCGACGCCCTCGCGGGCCGCGACGTGCTAGCCCGCGCGGAGACCGGCTCCGGCAAGACCCTCGCCTTCACCCTCGCGATGACCTCCCGCTTCCGCGGCCGCAAGGTGCATCGCCGTCGGCCGCTCGGCGTGGTGCTCGTGCCCACCCGCGAGCTCGCGGTGCAGGTCGTCGACACGATCCACCCCTTCGCCCGCGCGGTCGGGATCTCCGCCCAGCTGGTCTCCGGCGGCATGAACATCGAGAAGCAGGCCGACGCGGTCGCCCGCGGTGTCGGCATCGTGGTGGCGACCCCGGGACGCCTGATCGACCTCGCCGAGCGCGGCGCGCTGCAGCTGGACCTGGTGGAGTCGACCGTGATCGACGAGGCCGACCACATGTCCGACCTCGGGTTCCTGCCCGACGTGCGCGACATCCTCGCCGCCGTCCCGATGGGCACTCAGAAGATGCTCTTCTCCGCGACGCTCGACGGGCAGGTCGAGGACATCGTCGACACCTTCCTCGTCGACCCCATCAGCCACGAGACCACCCCGGTCACCGCGGCGGTGAAGACCATGGAGCACACCGTCCTGGCGATCGCCCCGTCCGTGAAGCGCGCCGTGACCGCCCAGCTCGGCGCCCGCGAGGGACGCACCCTGATGTTCACCCGCACCCAGCTCGGCGCCGAGCGCGTCGCCCAGGAGCTCGTCGAGGTGGGGATCGGCGCCGCGGCCCTGCACGGCAACAAGCAGCAGGGGCTGCGCACGAACGTGCTGGCCGGCTTCCGCCAGGGCGCCTTCCCCGTGCTGGTCGCGACCGACGTCGCCGCCCGCGGCCTCCACATCGACGACGTGACGATGGTGGTGCACGTGGACCCCTCGGACGACGTCAAGGAGTACGTCCACCGCTCCGGCCGCACCGCCCGCGCCGGCGCCGCCGGCAGCGTGGTCACCCTCGCCCTTCCCCATCAGATCCGACAGGCTCGTCGGATCCTGGGCGAGGCGGAGGTCGAGCCGCGCTGGGCGGAGGACGTCGAGGACGCCGAGCACCCCGTGCTCGAGGAGCTGGGCGGCCGCACCCCGGCCGGGGAGCCGGTCGACGACCCCGCCCGCGTGAAGTACAAGGGCGCGCCCCGCAAGCTCGACCTCTCCCGCTCCCGCGGCGCCGACGAGCGCAAGGCCGAGGCGCGACGCACCAACGAGGAGCGCCGCGCCTCCTGGGAGGAGGAGCCGTCGCAGGAGCGCCGCGTGGGGCCGCGGCGCGGCGGCGCTCCCGGCCGGGGCAAGGGCGCGGGCGCCGGACGAGGCGGGGCGCAGGGACCCCGCGGCGGCGGGCGCGGTGCGGGCAAGGGCTCCGGCGCCGGCAAGGGGTCCGGCGGCAAGGGCTCCGGCGGCACCGGCCGCGGAGGCAGGGACTCCGGCGGTTCAGGGCGCGGCCAGGACTCCGGCCAGGGCCGGGGCACCGGACGCGCGGGCGGCCGTGGCCGCTCCGGCGCGCCGAGCCGCGGCCCGCGCCGGCACGGGGGACGATGATCGTCTTGCCGTGACGCGTCGGGGGAGAGCACCCTCGGTCACGGCACGCAGTGCCCGGCCGCACGCGCGACGGGCACGACCGACACGACGAGGACGTCGAGGAGGACTGCGGTGAGCATCAGCACGTTCGACATGTTCAAGATCGGCATCGGCCCGTCGAGCTCCCACACGGTGGGGCCGATGCGGGCGGCGGCGCAGTTCGCGCACGAGGTGCTCTCGGACCCGGAGACGGGTCCCCAGGTCGCCGAGGTCGAGGTCCACCTGTACGGCTCGCTCGCCGCGACCGGCGAGGGGCACGGCACCCTCTCCGCGATCGTGATGGGCCTGGAGGGCTCGGATCCGGAGACCGTGGACCCGGTCGCGGGCAGGGAGCGCGTCGAGCGGATCGAGGCCGAGGGCGGGCTGCTGCTCGACGGCCGGCTCGAGGTGTCCCTGCGACCCTCCTCGATCGTGCTGCACCCGTTGACCTTCCTGCCCCAGCACTCCAACGGGATGACCTTCATCGCCCAGGACGCGGGCGGCGCCGAGCTCGTGCGCCGTCCGATGTTCTCCGTCGGCGGCGGCTTCGTCGTCGACGAGGCGGACATGGACCGCTCGATCGCGGAGGTCGCCGCGGAGGACGAGGGCCGCACCATCTTCACCACCGGAGCCGAGCTGCTGCGGGTGTGCGAGGACCGGGGCATCTCGATCTCCGACGCGATGCTGCTGCGCGAGAGGCAGTGGCGGGACGACGAGGAGATCCGCGAGGGCCTGCTGAGGATCTGGCGCACCATGGACGACTGCATCCAGCGAGGCATCCGCACCCCCGGGATCCTGCCCGGCGGGCTCGAGGTCAAGCGACGCGCCGCCTCCTGGTACGACTCGCTCTCCGCCGAGGATCCGGCGCGCCTGCCCATGAACTCCTTCGAATGGGTCTCCCTCGCCGCGCTCGCCGTGAACGAGGAGAACGCCGCCGGCGGCCGCGTCGTCACCGCGCCGACCAACGGGGCCGCCGGGATCATCCCGGCCGTGCTCTTCTTCGCGACCAACTACATCGAGGGCGTGGACCCCGACGAGATCGCGGTCCGCTTCCTGCTGACCGCCGGGGCGATCGGCTCGCTCTACAAGGAGCACGCCTCGATCTCCGGCGCCGAGGTGGGCTGCCAGGGCGAGGTGGGCTCGGCCTGCTCGATGGCGGCCGCGGCGCTGTGCGAGGTGATGGGCGGCAAGCCCGCCCAGGTCGAGAACGCCGCCGAGATCGCGATGGAGCACAACCTGGGCCTGACCTGCGACCCCGTCGGCGGTCTGGTGCAGGTGCCCTGCATCGAGCGCAATGCGATGGCGGCGGTCAAGGCGATCACCGCGGCGCGCTTCGCGCTGCGCGGCACCGGCGAGCACTTCGTCTCCCTCGACACCGTCATCGAGACGATGCGGCTGACGGGCAAGGACATGTCCGAGCGCTACAAGGAGACCGCCATGGGCGGGCTCGCGGTCACCGCGGTGCCGGTCAGCGTCCCGGACTGCTGAGCGGACCGTCCATCGGCCCGCTGAAGCCCCAGGGGGCCGAGGGGCCCTCTCCCGACGGGGCGGGCCCCTCGCCGTCGGGTCCCGACGGCGCCGCGCTCGCCGCGCCCGGCGGCAGGATCCGCACCTCGCGGGGCACCGCCGCGGCGCCCAGCCGGTCCCGCACCAGGGTCCGGAGCTCCTCGACGCTCGGCGGCACCGCGTCCGCCGCGGCCGGGGCGAGGACCACCTCGGCGAGGGTCCGCACGCCGAAGCGCGCATCGGGCACCACCTGCAGCCGCGCCGACGCGACGCCGGGAGCGGAGCGCAGCACGCGCACCGTCGCGGCGGGGTCGTGGAGCATCCCGCCGGAGGAGACCGAGCCGTCCGCCCGGGCCAGCACGCGCACGATCCCGCCCTCCGTGATCTCCCCGCGATCGGTGACCAGCTCCCGACCGCCCGTGAACGGGGTGCGGGCGCACAGCAGCCCGTCGAGCTCCCGCAGGTGCACGCCGTGCAGAGGGCGACCGTCCACGCACAGCGAGCCGGTCTCGGTGGTGCCGTAGACGTCGTGGACCCGTGCCCGGAAGTGGCGCGCGAGGTCCGCGCGCAGCACGGGGGAGAGCACGTCGGAGCCCGCGACGACGCGGTCGATCGCGAGCGGACGCCCGCCGCCGAGCTCCCGGTCCGCGCGCAGCAGGTCCGCGAGGTGCACCGGCACCCCGGTGAGCAGCGCGGGCGAGGTGCGGTGCAGCAGGGCGATGCGCTCCGCGGCAGGCAGATGCGTGAGGTCCACGAGCGGGGCGCCGAGGGCGAGGGCGCCCAGCGTCGCCACCAGGCCGTGGCCGTGCACCCCCGGCGCCGCGCAGGCCGTGACCCGGCCCGGCCGCAGCCCGATCCGACGGGCGAGGTCCGCCAGGGAGAGCAGCTGCGCGGGGGAGAGGGGACCGCGCCGCTGCGGCCGGGGAGCGCCGGTGGAGCCGCTCGAGCGCAGCTCCAGCATCTCGGGGCCGGCGAGCACCGCGGCGAGCACCTGGCGCAGCGAGGCCTCGGCCGGCAGGGCGGCGAGTCCGGCGCGGTCCGCCGTGGCGGTGCCGCTGCGGTGCAGACGCACGAGGTCCAGCAGCTCGCCTCCGGTGAGCGTGCCGTGACGGTCCACGAGCACCACGGCGCGCGGCCTCGCTCCGACCCGCGCGCGCAGCGCGGCGCCGACGTCCAGGGCGGGCAGGGCCAGGGGAGCGCGGGGGCGGGAGGCCCGGGCCCGGGCCGCCCTCCCGCTGCCCCGGAGCCCGGCCGGGGTCCGGTGCCTCATCGCCGTCGCTCTTGGTCGGCGAGGCCCTGCCCGTCGGGCCCCCGGCCCTGCTCGCCGCCGCCGCGCGGAGCGGGGGTGCGGGCGGCGAGCCTCCGAGCGAGCTCCGCCCCGGCGCCCGCACCACGGGCCGCGAGGGCGGGCGCGGCCTGCGAGAGCACCGCGGCGAGCCGTGCCCAGGGCGGGGAGATCAGCGCCGGGGCGCGGTCCAGCCCCCGCAGCACCCGGGCGGCGGCCTGCGCGGGCGTGAGCGCTCCCCGGGGCCGGTCGCCGTAGGTCGGGGCGGCCATCGCGGTCGCCACCAGCGGCAGCTCGACCACGGTGATCCGCACCCCGGCCTGCTCCGCCTCGGGCCGGATCGCGCGCAGCCAGGCGTCCAGCCCCGCCTTCGAGGCGCCGTAGGCCGCCCAGCCCGGGGTCGGGATCCGGGCGGAGGCGCTGGTGGCCACGAGGAGCCGTCCCCCGCCGGCGCGGCTCATCGGCGCGAGCAGGGCGAGCAGCAGCGCGGCCGGGCCGAGCATGTTCGTACCCGTGAGACGCACGAGGTCGTGCGGGCGCCCGATCGTGTCGGCGAGGGAGCGGCGCAGCGAGTGGCCCGCGAGGGAGACGACGGCGGAGGGTGCCCCGT
Source organism: Brachybacterium sp. sponge (assembly GCF_001613775.1). Lineage (NCBI taxonomy): Bacteria > Bacillati > Actinomycetota > Actinomycetes > Micrococcales > Dermabacteraceae > Brachybacterium > Brachybacterium sp. sponge. Next base: position 988,450 of record NZ_LRMP01000002.1, read on the forward strand.
GCAGCGCGAGCACCTCCGCGGCGAGCTCCGCGACCGCCTCCTGGTCCCGCAGATCGCAGGGGTGGACCGTGGCGGTGCCGCCCGCTGCGTGCACCCGCTCGGCCAGCGTCTCGAGCCTGCCCCGATCCCGGGCGGTGAGCGCGAGGTCCTCGCCGCGCGCGGCCAGCTCCAGGCACAGCGCTGTGCCGACGCCGCCGCTCGCCCCGGTCACCAGGATCATCGTCGACCTGCCGTGCCGCTCACCAGGAGCCGCGGTGGTAGGCGCCGGGGTAGAGCGCGGGATCGCGCACCCCCAGCTCGTGCGCGGCGCGCTGGGGCCAGCCCGGCTCGCGCAGGGCCGCCCGGCCCACGGCCACGAAGTCGGCGTCCCCGCGCTCGAGCACCTCCTGGGCGCCGTGCGGATCGGTGATCAGGCCGACGGCCGCGACCGGCATCGAGACGGCATCGCGCAGCGTCCGGGCGAAGCCGACCTGGTACTCGGGGCCCACCGCGATGTCCGCGATGACGGCACCGCCGGTGGAGACGTGCAGGGCGTCGACGCCGACCTCCTCGAGCTCGCGGGCGAGCTCGACGGACTGGGTGATGTCCCAGCCCCCGTCGATCCAGTCGGTCGCGCTGATGCGCACGATCAGCGGGCGATCGGCCGGCCAGGCCTCGCGCACCGCCGCGGCGATCTCCCGGGCCAGGCGGCGCCGTCCCGGCCCGTCGCCCCCGTACTCGTCGGTGCGCGTGTTCACCAGCGGCGAGAGGAACTCGTGGACGAGATAGCCGTGGGCGAAGTGCAGCTCGACCGCGTCGAAGCCCGCCTCCTCGGCCCGGCCGGTCGCGGCGACGAAGTCGGCGACCACCCCGGCGATCTCCTCCTTTCCCAGCGCATCGGGCGCGTCCAGCCCCGGGAAGGGCTCCGGGGTGGGGCCGACGGTGCGCCAGCCCGCGGCGAACTCCGGCACCGTGCCGCGCCGCGCGCGGTAGCGGGGCAGGGCCGGCCAGGTGGAGGCCTTGCGGCCGGCATGGGCGAGCTGCACGGCGATGCGGGCGCCCTGGCCCTGGCAGAAGGAGGTGATCCGCCGCCACGCGTCGGTCTGCTCGCGGTTCCACAGCCCTGTGTCCTGGGGGCTGATGCGTCCCTCGGGGGAGATCGCCGTCGCCTCCGTGACGATCATCCCGAAGCCGCCCGCGGCCCGCGCGCCGAGGTGCACCAGGTGCCAGTCGGTGGGCACCCCGTCCCGCTCCTCGACCATGTACTGGCACATCGGGGCGAGCCAGATGCGGTTGCGCATCTCGAGGCGGCGCAGCTGCGCCGGGGCGAGCAGGGTGGGGGTGACGGCGGGGTCGGGGGCCATGGTCCCCCACGGTAGTCGGCCCGGCCCGGAGGGCGTCGGTCCGCCCATGATCATCGCGAGCGTGACGTGCATCTCCTGCGATACGGTGTTCGCGTCCATCCGCCCCGGTCGCCCCCGGGGCCCGTGAAGCAGGAGTGTTCATGACTGACGAGGCCGTCACCGGGATCGAGAACCTCTCCCAGGAGACCCGCACCTTCTCCCCGCCCACCGAGTTCGTGCAGGACGCGGTCGCCCGCCCCTCGCTCTACGAGGAGGCCGAGCGGGACCGCCTCGCGTTCTGGCGCTCGCGCGCGAGCCTGCTGAGCTGGGAGACGCCCTTCACCGAGACGCTGGACTGGTCGAACCCGCCCTTCGCGCGCTGGTTCGCCGACGGCACCCTCAACGTCGCCTACAACTGCGTGGACCGCCACGTCGAGTCCGGCCACGGCGACCAGGTCGCGCTGCTGGCCGAGTACGAGGACGGCTCCGACGCCACGTTCACCTATGCGGACGTCAAGGACGAGATCTCCCGCATGGCGAACGTGCTCGTGGACCTCGGCGTGAGGACCGGCGACCGCGTCGCGATCTACCTGCCGATGATCCCCGAGGCCGTCTTCGCGATGCTCGCCTGCGCCCGCCTCGGCGCGCCCCACTCGGTCGTCTTCGGCGGCTTCAGCGCCGACGCGCTGCGCTCCCGGATCGAGGACGCCGAGGCGCGCGTGGTGATCACCGCCGACGGGCAGAACCGCCGCGGCAAGCAGCTCCCGCTCAAGCCCGCCGTCGACGAGGCGCTCGCCGGCGGCGCGGACTCCGTCGAGAAGGTCCTCGTGGTGCGCCGCACCGGCGGGGACGTGGAGTGGACCGAGGGCCGTGACGTGTGGTGGCACGAGGCGAGGGAGACCGCCTCGACCGAGCACGCGCCGGTGCCGGTGGAGGCCGAGCACCCGCTGTTCATCCTCTACACCTCCGGCACCACCGGGAAGCCCAAGGGCATCGTCCACACCACCGGCGGGTATCTCACCCAGGCCGCATACACCCACCGCAACGTCTTCGACCTCAAGCCGAGGTCCGACGTGTACTGGTGCACCGCCGACGTCGGCTGGATCACCGGGCACACCTACGTCGTCTACGGCCCGATGGCCAACCGCGCCACGCAGGTGATCTACGAGGGCACTCCGGACACCCCGCACCAGGGCCGCTGGTGGGAGATCGTCGAGAAGCACGGGGTCACCCTGTTCTACTCCTCGCCCACCGCGATCCGCACCGCCATGAAATGGGGCGAGGACATCCCCGCGAAGCACGACCTCTCCTCCCTGCGCCTGCTCGGCAGCGTCGGCGAGGCGATCAACCCCGAGGCATGGATGTGGTACCGCCGCGTGATCGGCGGGGACCGCTGCCCGATCGTGGACACCTGGTGGCAGACCGAGACCGGCGGCATCATGATCTCGCCGCTGCCCGGCATCACCGCCACCAAGCCCGGCTCCGCGCAGGTGCCGCTGCCCGGGATCGGCGCGGACGTCGTGGACGAGAGCGGGACGTCGGTCGCGAACGGCGAGGGCGGCTATCTCGTGCTCGACAAGCCCTGGCCCGGCATGCTCCGCGGCATCTGGGGCGACCCGGAGCGCTTCAAGGAGACCTACTGGTCCCGCTTCGAGGGCCTCTACTTCGCCGGAGACGGCGCCAAGCGCGACGAGGACGGCGACATCTGGCTGCTGGGCCGCGTGGACGACGTCATGAACGTCTCCGGACACCGCCTCTCGACCATGGAGATCGAGTCCGCGCTGGTCGGCCACGACTGGGTCGCCGAGGCCGCGGTGGTCGGCGCGAACGACGAGACCACCGGGCAGGCTCCCGTCGCCTTCGTGATCCTGCGCGGCGGCAGCGACGAGGAGATCGCGGCCGCCGGCGGCGAGGAGAAGGTCCCCGAGCTGCTGCGGGCCCATGTGGGCAAGGAGATCGGCCCGATCGCGAAGCCGAAGCGGGTGCTGGTGGTCACCGAGCTGCCCAAGACCCGCTCGGGCAAGATCATGCGCCGCCTGCTGCGCGACGTCGCCGAGAACCGCCAGGTGGGGGACACCCAGACCCTCGCCGACGCCTCGGTGATGGACCTGATCCAGCAGGGGATGTCCGGGAAGTCCTGAGGGACGCCGCGACCGGGGACGTTCAGCGCGTGAGCGTGACGTCCCCGGTCTCGGTGACGGCGGTCAGCGTACCCGCGGACTCCGACTCGGAGCCGCGGAGCGCGGGGTCCACGGTGACCTCGCCCAGCGAGCTGCGCGTCTCGACCTGCCACGTCGAGGTGCCCCCGACCGCGATCCTCACGTCGCCGAGCTCGGTCACCGCCCCGACCGCTCCGCTCGCCTCCGCGGGGAGCTGCAGGGAGATGTCCCCGAGGGTCGAGGAGAGGTCCACGGCCGTGGGACCGGGGGCGGCGAGGTCGGCCTCGATCGCCCCGACCTCGGTCGAGACGGTGACGCCCTCCGCGATGCTCGTCGTGCCCAGGTGCACGTCGCCCACGTCGGAGCGCACCGCGAGGGAGCCGAAGTCGCCCTCGGCCACCACGTCCCCCACATCGGTGCGGAGGTCGAGGTCCAGCTCGTGCCCGACCGGGACCAGCACGAGCACGTCGCGCGTGTCGTCGAGGCCGGGCCACGTGGAGTAGCTCTCGGGCTGGCTCACGGCGATGGCCACGGCGGAGCCGGTGCCGCCGCGCTCGAGACGGGCGCGGACCTGCTCCCCGGCCGGCGACGGGACCGTGGTGCCCGGGGTGACGAGCGAGAGCGTCACCTCGTCGACCTCCTCGGAGGGCTGCACGCGCACATCGCCGAGGGTGCTGGTCAGCTGCAGCGAGGCGGGGGTCCCGAGCCCCGCGGTCGCGGGGACGTCCTGGTAGGCGCGGCCGTTCCACCAGGTGAAGCCTGTCGAGGCGGCCAGGAACAGGATCACCACCAGCATCACGGCGCCGCCGGCGAGGGCCACGCCCAGCCGCCAGGGGCGGTCGCGCTCGCGGGAGGGCGTGAGCCGGCGCGGCGGGTCGTAGCGACGCTCCGGGGGCAGGCCGCGCCCTGTCCCCGAGGCACCGCCCTCCGCCACGGGGGTGTCCACCTCCCGCAGCGCGCCGCCGTCCGACGCGCCATCGCTGCGCAGGGCGGGCCCGCGGTCCACGGTGCTCACGTCCGGTCCTCCGACTCCAGATAGCGCAGCACCGCCATGACCCGTCGGTTCTCGCCGTCCACGGGCGGCAGGTCCAGCTTCGTGAGCAGGGAGGAGATGTGCTTCTCGACGCTTCCGGCGGAGACGAACAGGGCATCGGCGATCGCCTGGTTCGAGCGGCCCTGCGCCATCAGGGAGAGCACCTCGCGTTCCCGCGGGGTGAGTGCTTCGAGGGTGCGGCGCCGCCGGGAGCGGACGAAGATCTGCTGGACCACCTCGGGGTCCAGCCAGGTCCCGCCCTCGCCGACGTCAGCCACCACGCCGAGGAACTCCTCGACGTCCGCGACCCGGTCCTTGAGCACGTAGCCCAGGCCGTGCGAGGAGTCGGCGATGAGATCGGAGGCGTAGCGCTCTTCGACGTACTGGGAGAGCACCAGCAGCGCCACCTCGGGATCCTGCTGCCGGATCAGCACCGCGGCCCGCACGCCCTCGTCGGTGAACGTCGGCGGCATCCGCACGTCGATCACCGCGAGGTCGGGGCGGTGGTGGGAGACGGCGGCGAGCAGGCCCGCCGCATCGCCCACCGCGGCGACCACCTCGTGGCCGGCGTCGGTCAGGAGCCTCTCGAGCCCGGCGCGCAGCAGCACGGCGTCGTCGGCGATCACGATCCTCATCGGGGGACCTCCAGGGTCTGGTCTCGGGGCCCGGTACCGTCGGCCGGGCGCGGGAGGGGGACGGCGGTCAGGTCGGCGGACAGGGCCGGTCGCAGGGGAGCGGCGCCGGAGGCCGGCGCGCCGGTGGGCAGGACGGCCTCGAGCACGGTGCCGCCGCCGACGGGGCTGCTGATCCCGAGCACGCCGCCGGTCGCGCGGACCCGGTCGGTGAGCCCGGCGAGGCCGGTGGAGAGCCCGTCGCGGCGCACCCGCGCCCCGCCGCGCCCGTCGTCCTCGATCCGCACCCGCAGCGCGTGCGGGTCCTGGCGCACGCTCACGGAGACCTGCTCGGCCTGCGCATGCTTGGCGATGTTGGTCAGCGCCTCGGCGACCACGAAGTAGGCCACGCCCTCCCGCTCCCGGTCCAGCCCGGCGTGCGCCGGCCCCAGCAGGGAGACGTCGAGGTCGACGGGGATGCGGGAGCGGGCGGCGAGGGCGGAGAGCGCCGCATCCAGGCCCCGGTCGGTGAGCACCGCCGGGTGGATCCCGCGGGCGAGCTGGCGCAGGTCGGTCATCACGGCCTTCGCCTCCGCATGCGCCTCGCCGACGAGCCGCTCGGCCCGGTCCGGGTCGGTGCGGATCGCGGTGCGGGCGAGGCCCAGGGTCATGGCGAGGTTCACCAAACGCGGCTGCACCCCGTCGTGGAGATCCCGCTCGATGCGCAGCCGCTCCTGGGCGGCGGCGTCGACCGCGCCCTGACGCCGTTCGGCGAGGTCCGCCACCTGCTCGCGCAGCTCCTCCTCGGAGCCGGAGATCAGGCCGCGCGCGAGACCGCGGTCGGCGAGCGCGCCGAGGGCGAGCAGCACCGCGCAGAGCGCCAGGGCCGCGGTGCCGAGCACGGCGAGGGCCCAGCGGGACATCTCCAGGCTCCCGATCCGGACGGGGCCGTGCAGCAGCGCGAGCTCCCAGCCGGACCAGCCCAGCCACAGCATCGCGAGGGCGACGAGCAGGAACGCCCCGGCCACGATCATCGCGAGGTGGTGGTGGAGGACCCCGCGCCAGAACCCGCCGGTGCCGAGCTCGAACCAGCGGTCCTGCAGCCAGCCGGCCGCACCGCGGCGCAGCGAGCGGCGCCGGGCGGGGATGTTCACCCCGATGCCGTGCACCGCGACCGCGCGGCGCCGTTCGATCCGCACCGCGACCTGCATCAGCAGCAGCCACGGGACCAGCAGCAGCAGCCCGCTGCCCAGCGCGGGCAGGGCGCTCAGCCCCGTCACGAGCATGACGATGCTCGCCACGCACCAGGTGAGGCTCAGCACCCCGCCGACGACCACCGAGGCCAGCGCGGCGGGGGAGATCCGGGACCGGGCGGGCGCCCCGGTCCTCTCGCTCGACTCGTCCATGGCTCGACCCTAGACGGGCCCTCGCGACCGGTCCCACCGGGCCCGCCGTCGGCATGCGCGGGGGATATCCCCCGCGCGCCCGGCGCCGGGTGAGCCATACCGCACCGACTGCTCCCGCGGACCTGCCTCCGCGGCCGCCGCCGATGCGGTTCAATGGAGGCCATGAGCAGTGACGCCACCTCCTCCGACAGCTCCCTGGACCCCCACAACGACGCGGCCGCCGCCCAGGCCGACGACGGCTCGACCGGCCAGATGGTCGAGGACATGGAGTCGACCGCCGCCGAGCTCGACGCCGACGGCGCCTCCCGCGGCACCCTCCGCGACGTCGCGAACTCGCTGGGGATCTCCAGCGCGGTCGCGCTGCGCGCCCTGCGCGGCGCCGACGAGATCAAGCCCCGGATGGTGGAGCGCGTGCGCGAGGCCGCCGAGCGCCTGCACTTCCCGCTCGAGGAGCTCAGCGGGGAGACGGAGCACCGCGGCGTCGTCGCCGTGCTCGTGAACACCATGCGCAACACCTGGATCTCCGACCTCGTCCGCTCGATCCGCATCGAGCTCGCCGCGACCGGCCGCACCGCCGTCGTCGTGCCCACCCGTCGGCGCCTGCCGGAGTACCCGGTCGCCGTGGACACCGACGCGATCGAGAACCTCGTCCACCTCGGCGTGGACGGCTTCCTGATGGTCTCCGACCTCGCTGACATGGACGAGGTCCTCGAGGCCACCGGCAACCGACCCCTGGTCGGGATCGGCTGCTCGAAGGAGCTCGTCGGCCGGATCGACACGGTCCGCATCGACGACGAGGTCGGGCAGGGCCTCCTGGTCGACCACCTGGTGAGCCTCGGCCACCGCGAGATCGCTCACGTCGGCGGGGTCGGCGCGGCCGTCGCCCGCGAGCGCGCCGACGCCTTCCGCGCCGCGATGGCGCGCCACGGCCTGGCGGACTCCGCCCGGGTCGAGCCGGGCGACTTCACCGAGCAGGTCGGCCAGACCGCCGGGTCGATGCTGCTGCGCGGGAGCCAGGTCCCCACCGCGGTGACCTGCGCCAACGACGTCACCGCCGTCGGCGTGCTCTCCGCGGCCCGCGAGGCCGGCTACGACGTGCCGGAGGCCTTCGCGGTCGCCGGCTACGGCAACACCTCGCTCGCCTCCTCCGGCGTCGCGGAGCTGACCAGCGTGGACCCGAACTCGGAGCGGCTGGGCGCCCTGGCGGCCCAGATGCTGGTGGACCGCGTCTCCGGCCACGAGGGAACCTTCCGGGACGTCGCGGTCGCCCCCTCGCTGGTGGCGCGCCGCACCACTGCCGCCGGCCCCCGCCCCGAGACCACCCGCCGCAAGCGGATCTCGGTGGACTGAGCCCTCGGCCCGCTCCCTCGAACCGGCTCGATCCGACACAGAAACGCCCGCACCCTGCGATAGGCTCCGATCATGATCAACACCACGAACGACCCGAGCACGCCGCCCACCCAGCGGTCCATCGGCGAGCTCGTCCAGTCCATCCGCGATGAGCTCCTGGGCGTCGTCCATCACGAGATCGACATCGCCAAGAAGGAGATCACGGCCCTCGGCATCAAGGTCGGCATCATCGCCGCCATGGCCGCCGTGCTGCTGTTCCTCCTCCTGTCGGCCTGGGTCATGCTGCTGTTCGCGGCCGCGACCGGTCTGCAGGCGCTCGGGCTGCCGGCCTGGGGCTCGTTCCTCATCGTCGCCGGCGTGTTCATCCTCCTCGGCGCGATCGCCGGGCTCGTCGCCTTCCTGGTCTCCCGGAAGCTGAAGGCCCCCGAGACCACGATCGAGACCGCCCAGTCTGCGGTCCAGGCCGTCCAGGGCAAGCGCCGCAGCAACGCCGTCTCCTACGACGACACCTTCGAGGAGCTCTACGGCAAGCAGGTCAGCGCCCGCACCGAGTGACCGCCCTGGGACCGATCGGCCAGGCCGCGCGCCGGTCGAACCGGCTGAGCGGAGACGGCCCCAGCAGGCAGTACCCTGGGAACGTGACTCTCCACCTGCACGACACCGCCACCCGCACCACTGCACCGTTCACCCCGGTGCGCGAGGGGGCGGTGTCGCTGTACGTCTGCGGTCCCACCACGCAGGGCGCGCCCCACCTCGGGCACCTGCGCACCTTCCTCTCCTTCGACGTGCTGGTGCGCTGGCTCGAGCGCAGCGGCTACGAGGTCGCGCACGTCCGCAACGTCACCGACATCGACGACAAGATCCTCGTGAAGTCCGCCGAGGCGGGCGCCGAGTGGTTCGCCTGGTCGCTGCGCTTCGAGCGCGAGTTCCAGGACGTGCTGGACCGGATCGGGAACCGCCGCCCCACCTACGAGCCGCGCGCCACCGGGCACGTGCCCGAGATGATCGAGCTCATGCAGCGCCTGATCGAGCGGGGCCACGCCTACGCCGACGGCGCCGGCTCGGTCTACTTCGACGTCGCCTCCCTGCCCACCTACGGCGCGCTGACCCGCCAGTCCCTCGAGGACATGCAGGACGCGGGCGAGGAGATGGAGCCCGGCAAGCGCGACCGCCGCGACTTCGCCCTGTGGAAGGCGGCGAAGGCGACCGAGCCGGAGACCGCCTCCTGGGACACGCCCTTCGGCCGCGGCCGCCCGGGCTGGCACCTCGAGTGCTCCGCCATGAGCCGCAAGTACCTCGGCGAGACCTTCGACCTCCACGCCGGCGGGCTCGACCTGCGCTTCCCGCACCACGAGAACGAGCAGGCGCAGTCCCACGCCGCCGGCTACGGCTTCGCCCAGCGCTGGATGCACTCCGGCATGGTCACGGTCGACGGGCTGAAGATGGGCAAGAGCCTGGACAACTTCGTCACCGCCGCCGATGCGCTCGGCGAGCACCCCGCCGCGGCGGTGCGCCTCGCCCTCGTCGGCGGCCACTACCGCGCGACGATCGAGTACAACACCACCGCGATGCGGGAGGCGGAGACGGTGTGGGAGCGGTTCTCCGCGACCGCGCGCCGCGCCGCCGAGCAGCTCGGGGGAGACCCGATCGCCGCGGCCGACGCCGACCTGCGCGCAGTGGAGCTGCCGCAGGAGTTCGTCGCGGCGATGGACGACGACCTCTCCGTCCCCGAGGCGCTCGCGGTGATCCACCGCGAGCAGGCGGCGCTGAACACGCTCCTGGCCGCGCGCGGCGGGGCGGACGGCGCCCAGGTCGCCGAGGGCCTCGGCCGTCTGCGGGCCATGCTCGACGTGCTGGGGCTGGACCCGCTGGGGGAGCAGTGGGGCGGGGCGGCAGGCGCCTCCGGGGCGGAGCACGCGGCGCTCGACGCGCTGATCTCCGCGCAGCTCACCGCCCGCGAGGCGGCGCGCGCCGAGAAGGACTGGGCCCGAGCCGACGCGCTGCGTGATGCGCTGACCGCCGCCGGGATCCGCATCGAGGACGGCCAGGGCGGCGCCCGCTGGACCCTCGAGACCCGAGACTGAGCAGGACTGAGGAGACCATCCATGGCAGGCAACAGCTCGCGCCGCGGCGCGGTGCGCAAGGGCAAGAAGGGCGCGACCGTCGGCTCCGGCGGCGTGCGCCGACGGGGGCTGGAGGGCAAGGGCCCGACCCCGAAGGCCGAGGAGCGCCCGAACCACAAGAAGTACTCCGGCGGCTCGGGATCCGGCGCCGCGGGACGACGCGGCGGGCCCAAGGCCAAGGGCAAGGCGCCCGGCAGCGACCAGGTCGCGGGGCGCAATGCGGTGCTGGAGGCGCTGCGGGAGGAGATCCCCGCCACCCAGCTGACCCTCATGGTGCGGATCGACGCCGACGAGCGGGTGCGGGAGATCATGCGCCTGGCCGCGGCGCGGGCGCTGCCGGTCGTCGAGGCGACCCGCACCGACCTCGACCGCATGACCGATCACTCGGTGCACCAGGGTGTGGCGCTGACGATCCCGCCCTACGAGTACGCCGAGGTCGACGAGCTGCTCGAGATCGCCGCGGACCGCTTCGAGCCGCCGCTGCTGGTCGCGCTCGACGGCATCACCGACCCCCGAAACCTCGGCGCGATCCTCCGCTCGGCCGACGCCTTCGGCGCGCACGGCGTGATCCTGCCGGAGCGGCGCAGCGTGTCGATGACCGCGAGCGTGTGGAAGGTCGCCGCGGGCGCGGCCGGCCGCGTCCGCGTCGCCCAGGTCACGAACCTCAACCGCACCCTCGCCGCGCTCAAGGAGCAGGACGTGTTCGTGCTCGGCCTCGACGCGGACGGCGACGTCACCTCGCGCGAGCTCGAGCTCGGCACCCAGCCGGCCGTGCTCGTCGTCGGCGCCGAGGGCAAGGGCCTCTCCCGCCTCGCGCGGGAGACCAGCGACCAGGTGGTCTCGATCCCGATGGCGGGGCGCTCCGAGTCGCTGAACGCCTCGGTCGCCGCCGCGATCGCGCTCTACGAGATCTCCGGGGTCCGGGACCAGCACGGACTGGCCTGACCCTCCCGGCCCGGCCTGACCCTTCCGGCTCGGCCTGCCGCGCGAGCCCGGGCCCGGCCCGAGAGCCCCGGCCCGCGCGCCTCAGCGCGCGGGGCCGGGCTCCCTGCCCTGCACCGAGCGGACCGGGATCAGCACGTGGGGCAGCGCCAGCTGGATGACGGGGCCGAGCGCGATCGCGTAGACGACGGTGCCGAGCCCGAGCGGTCCGCCCAGCAGCCATCCGGTCACCAGCACGATCACCTCGAGCACGATCCGCACCGGCCCGACGGGCCGGGAGAGCACCCGGCTGAGCGCCGTCATCAGCCCGTCGCGGGCGCCCGCACCGAGCTGCGCGCCGATGTAGACGGCGCCGCTGATCCCGTTGACCACCACGCCGAGCAGCATGAGGGCGATCGCGACGGGCAGCGAGCTCGCCTCCGGCAGGATCAGCATCCCGAGGTCGATGCTGACCCCCACCCAGATCGCGTTCGCGACCGCGCCGATCCCGAGCCGCTCGCGCAGCGGGATCCACAGCAGGAGCAGCACGAAGCTCACCGCGATGCTCATCGACCCCACGGTCGCGCCGAGCCGCTCGGCGAGAGCCGCGTGGAAGACGTCCCAGGGCGCGCCGCCCAGCCCCGAGCGCAGCAGCATCGCCAGCGACAGCCCGAAGCCGGTCAGCCCGATCATCATCTGCACGAGCCGGCGCCCCAGCCGGTCCACGCCGAGCTGTTCGCGCAGGGACAGGTTGTCGAGCCGGGGATGCCGGCGCCGCTCCGACGCAGCCACGTCTCGTCTCGGTCTCTCCCCGGCCCGCTCAGGCCTCGACGATCGGCAGGGCCGAGGTCTCGGTGGTCACCAGCGACTTCTCGTCGGGCCGGTGGATGAGCTCGTTGAGGATGTAGTGCCGCACGGTGTCGTCGAGGCTCACGTCGACGCCGGCCTGCTCGGAGAGGAACCACTTGTGCTCGAGCACCTCGTGGAAGAACTCCGGCGGCTCGAGCTTCGAGCGCATCGACCGGGGGATCGCGCGGACCACGGGCTCGTACTGGTCCTTGAGCCATTCGTGGGCGACGAACTCCTCCTCCTCGGCCTGCTGCTCCGTGTCCGCGCGGAACTGGTCGAGATCGTTCAGCAGCCGACGCGCCTGGTTCTCCTGGGCGTCGATGCCGGTCAGGCGCATCAGACGCCTCGAGTGGTGGCCGGCGTCGACGACCTTCGGGCGGATCGAGAGGGTCGTGCCGTCGAGGTCGGTGGTGATCTCGAGCTCGCCCACGTCGAAGCCGAGCTTGTTCAGCCGCTCGATCCGGGCGGAGACCCGCCAGCGCTCGTCGGCGGAGAAGCGCTCCGAGGAGGTCAGCGCGTCCCACAGCTCCTCGTAGCGGGCCACGAGGTCGTCGCCGATCTCGACGGCGTCGACCTCGGGGTCGATCATGTCGCCGGCCTGCAGGTCCATCAGCTCGCCGATGATGTTGGTGCGGGCCAGGTCGAGGTCGTAGTGGCGCTGCCCGGTCGTGAGCGTCTCGTGGAGGGAGCCGGTCTCGACGTCGACGATGTAGGCGGCGAAGGCGCCCGCGTCACGGCGGAACAGTGTGTTCGACAGCGATACGTCGCCCCAGTAGAAGCCCTCCAGGTGCAGCCGCACCAGCAGCACGGCGAGCGCGTCGAGCAGTCGCTGGGCGGTGTCCTGGCGCGAGACCTGGCTGAACACGGCCCGGTAGGGGAGGGAGAACTGCAGATGGCGGGTGATCAGCACGGCGTCCAGCGCCTCGCCGGAGCGGCCCGTGCGACCGGACACCACGGCGAAGGGCTCGACCGAGGGGATGCCGATCCGGCCGAGCACCTTGAGCGTGTCGTACTCGCGCTGGGCGAGGTGGTGGTTGATCTCCTTGAGCGCGAGCACCCGCCCCGAGACCCGGACGAAGCGGACCACGTGGCGGGAGATGCCGCGGGGGAGCGCGGCCAGGATCTCGTCGGGCCACTGCTCCAGCGGCGTCTCCCAGGGCAGATCCAGCAGTGCAGGGTCTGCACGGGACGCGGTGATCTCCAGGGGTGCCATGGGTCCATTCTCTCCCGAGCGCGAGGGCCAGGCCCATACGCTTCCACATTTCACGTCGGTCCGACGGGAAGATCACGGCCCGGGACGTCGTGTCGTCGCGGCCCCGAGGCCGCCGGGAACCGTCCCGGGGACGACGGGGCCGGCGCCGAGCCCGCCGGGGACGGACGACGGGCGCCCGGCCGGAGCCGGACGCCCGTCGTGCGGAGCGGGGGTGCTCAGTCGCCGAGGCGCTTGCCCGACTTCGCGTCGAAGAGGTGCAGGTGGCCCTCCTTGGGACGGAAGTAGACGGTCTCGCCCTTGGCCGGGGGACGGCGGCCGTCGACGCGCGCGATGAACGGCTTGGCGGTCTCGTCGCTGCCGGCGCGGCGGCCGTAGATGAACGCGTCCGCGCCGAGCTCCTCGACCACGTCGACCTCGACCGCGATGCCCTGCTCGTCGCCGACGAGCTCGAGGTCCTCGGGGCGCACGCCCACGGTGACGGTGGACTGGTCGGTGTCCGAGAGGGTCGCACGGTCCACGGGCAGCACGGCGCCGCCGAACTGCACGCCCTGGTCGGTGAGCTTCTCCTCGAGCAGGTTCATGGCGGGGGAGCCGATGAAGCCGGCCACGAACACGTTGTTCGGGTGGTCGTACATGCGGCGCGGGGAGTCGATCTGCTGGAGCACGCCGCGGTCGAGGACGGCCACGCGATCGCCCATCGTCATCGCCTCGGTCTGGTCGTGGGTGACGTACACGGTGGTGACGCCGAGACGACGCTGCAGCGAGGCGATCTGGGTACGGGTCGAGACGCGCAGCTTCGCATCGAGGTTCGACAGCGGCTCGTCCATGAGGAACACCTGCGGGGAGCGCACGATCGCACGGCCCATGGCCACACGCTGGCGCTGACCGCCGGAGAGCGCCTTCGGCTTGCGGTCGAGGTACTCGGTGAGGTCCAGGATCGCCGCGGCGTCCTCGACGCGCTTGCGGATCTCCGCCTTCGGGGTGCCGGCGATCTTCAGGGCGAAGCCCATGTTGTCGGCGACCGTCATGTGCGGGTACAGCGCGTAGTTCTGGAACACCATGGCGATGTCGCGGTCCTTCGGCGGGACGTCGGTGACGTCACGATCGCCGATGAGGATGCGGCCCGCGTCGATCTCCTCGAGACCGGCGAGCATGCGCAGGGAGGTCGACTTGCCGCAGCCCGAGGGGCCGACGAGGACGAGGAACTCGCCGTCGCCGATCTCGATGTTGAGGTTGTCGACCGCGGGGCGCTCCTGGCCCGGGTAGACCCGGGAGGCGTTGTCGAACGTGACTGTTGCCATGGTGGTTCTCCTTCACCGGCAGGTACGTGCCGGACGATCCGTTGTGAAGTGACTGTGACACCGGTTCGGGGGAGCTCCTCGGGGGTGCTCCATCGCACCGGCACGGCAGAGTGTATCCCACGTCTCACCCTCCCGGTCCGCCCTGCCACCGACGGCGCGCCGTCGTCCCGGCGACACCCTGCCCGGCCCGTGGACGGGCCGCGGCAGGGCCGAGCCCGGCGCACTCCCGTGCACGGGGCCGGGCACGGGATACTGGGGCGGTGGACACTGCTGAGCTGACCCGGAAGATCCTGGACCGACGCCCCCGCGAGGGCGCCCCGCTGCGCATCGTGCAGGCAGGGCATCCCGCCCTCCGCCGCACCGCCGTCGCCGCCCGCGACCGCCTCGAGCCCGCGCTCCTGGCGGAGCTCGCGGATGCCATGACCGTGACGATGAGGGACGCGCCCGGCGTCGGTCTCGCCGCCCCGCAGATCGGGCTGCCGCTGAGCTTCTATGTGGTCGAGGACCCCTTCGCCGCCGAGGAGGGGGAGGACCCCGAGGACGAGCTGCTCGAGCGCCGACCGCTCGCGCTGCGCGCCCTGCTGGACCCCGTCGTCGAGCCGGTCGGGGACGAGACCGTCTTCGCCTTCGAGGGCTGCCTCTCGGTCGACGGCTGGCAGTCGATCGTGCCCCGCTCGCGCCGGGTGCGCCTGCGCGCGCAGGAGCTGCTGCCCGGCGGCTCCCTGCGCGAGGTCGACGAGGAGCATGTGGGCTGGACCGCGCGGATCCTCCAGCACGAGACGGACCACCTGGGCGGGACCCTCTGCCATGACCGGATGGTGCCGCGCTCCTTCGTGGAGGCCGGCTACGTCCACCACTACGCGGACCTCGGCGAGGCCGTGCGCCGACTGGGCCTGAGCGGCGACATCGCCGAGCTCGGCGAGGGCGAGGTCGTGCTGCGCCGCTGAGGCGCCGCGCCGCCCGGTCCGCACCGCCCGGTCCGCGCCGGAGCGGTCCGGCGCCCGCGGCGTCACCCCGTCCCCGTCGGACGGGGAGCCGACCGCGGACCGGGCCTCCGCCGCGCGCACCCGCCGTCCAGGAGCGTGGACCCGTGCGCGATACCGTTGCCCTGTTCAGGACCCCGACGAATGGAGGCCCAGGTGGCCACGAACTCCCCGCAGCCCGTCCCGCGCGACCACGGCGCCGCCGCGACGCGACCCGACGACCTCCCCCTCGAGGAGGGCTCCCTCGACGAGCAGCTCGACGAGCGCTGGCTCTCGCTGATCGACGCCGCGCTCAAGGTCCAGGCGCCGCTGGCCCGCACCTACGTCGAGCACCTGCGCGCCAAGCACCCTGAGGCGACGGACCGTCAGCTGCTGGAGAAGGTCACCTCGCGCTTCACCGCGCTGACCACCGCGACCGGCGCCGGCATCGGCGGCGTCGCGGCGCTGCCGGGCCTCGGCACCGCCGCCGCGATCGGCCTCACCGTGGGGGAGGGGCTCTCCTTCGCGGAGTCCTGCGCCTTCCTCACCCTCGCCGCCGCCGACATCTACGGCGTCGACATGACCGACCGCGAGACGCGACGCCTCGTGCTGCTGGGCGTGCTCGGCGGCGAGCGCGGCGCCGAGATCATCGGCAAGGCGCTCGGCCGGCAGGGCATGCGCTGGAACTCGGTCCTCGGCGGCGGAGGCCTCCTGCCCGGCTTCGTCACCAAGCAGGTCAACAAGTACGTGCGGCGCCGGGTCGTGGCCCGCACCGGCGGGCTGTGGCTCGCACGCCTGGTGCCCTTCGGGATCGGCGCGGTCCTCGGCGGCCTCGGCGCCCGCGTCGTGGCCCGCTCCGTGGTCGAGGCGATGCTCGAGATCTTCGGCCAGGGGACGCAGGACCTCGAGGGCGAGCTCACCCGCCGCTGAGCCGGGATCCCGGGCGTCGCGCCCGCGGTCCCACCCGCGCACGACGACGGGGCCGGTCCCTCCGGACCGGCCCCGTCGTCATGCGTCCTGCGCGGACGGACCGCGCTCAGACCTCCTGCGTGAACTCGTTGGCGTGCTCCGTGCCGACCGCACGCTGGTAGGAGCGGCGGATCTCCGCCTCCGCGTCGCTGCGGCCCTCCCAGTGCGCGCCCTCGACGCTCTTGCCCGGCTCGAGATCCTTGTAGACCTCGAAGAAGTGCTGGATCTCCAGGCGGTGGAACTCCGAGACGTCCGTCAGCTCCTGGCGGCGCACCTGACGGCGATCGCCCACCGGCACCGCGACGATCTTGTCGTCGCCGCCGGCCTCGTCGCGCATGCGGAACATGCCCAGCGCGCGGCAGCGGATCAGGCAGCCCGGGAAGGTCGGCTCCTCGAGCAGGACCAGGCAGTCCAGCGGGTCGCCGTCCTCGCCGAGGGTCCCCTCGATGAAGCCGTAGTCGTCCGGATAGCGCGTCGCGGTGAAGAGCATCCGGTCCAGGCGGATCCGCCCGTTGTGGTGGTCCACCTCGTACTTGTTCCGGTTCCCGCGAGGGATCTCGATGGTCACGTCGAATTCCACGACAGCCGCTCCATTGCTCCGGCCCCGTGGGCCACTTCATTGCTCCGGCCCTGTGGGCCGCTTCCGATGACCGGGACACCATATCGTGGTGGCATGGCCCTTCGAGCAACCGAGCGCATGTGGCGCACCGTCGCCGTCGTGATGTGCGCGGCACTGCCCGTGAGCTTCTACGTCCTCGGCGACCTGATGGACGCCTTCCCCGGCGTGCTCACCGTGCGCAGCGCCGAGGATGACCCCGGCTCCGGGCCCCGCGCCGTCGCGGAGGACTGGGAGCGGGTCGATCCGGCCGAGGCCGTGACCCCCGTCGACTCCTCGCCGTCCCCGGTCGACCCCGCCGACCTGCAGCAGCGCATGGCCGCGAAGGCCGAGCTGCCCGTCGTGGGCGGGGGCCTGGCCTTCAGCGTCGTCGCGGCCGAGGACGGCCAGGTGCTCGCCGAGCGGGACTCGTCCAGCGCTCTCGTGCCCGCCTCGACCCTCAAGCTGCTCACCGCCGCGGCCGTGCTGCGGCAGTACACGGGGGATGAGGTGCTGGTCACCCGCGCGACCGTCCAGGACGGCGTGGTGACCCTGGCGGGAGAGGGTGATATGACCCTCACCGAGGAGGATCTGCGCGAGCTCGCCGCGCAGACGGCGGCGCTGGCGGCCGAGCAGGGGACCTCCTCCGTCTCCCTCGCCCTGGACGACTCGTATCTCGTGGGCGGGGCGAACCCGGCCTGGGGCGACAACGGCACGGCGGGCGGCTGGGTCACGCCCACCGCCTCCCTCGCGCTCGAGGAGGGATGGCTCGACGGGGAGCAGTACGGCCCGAAGTCCACCGATCCCGCCGGCGATGCGGCCCGGCGCTTCGCCGAGCTGCTCGGCGAGGAGGGCCTCGAGGTGACCGGCGGGATCACCGCGGCCGCCGCCCCGGAGGGCGCGCCCGCCGCGGAGATCTCCTCCGAGCCGCTCTCGGAGATCGTGCGCCACACCCTGCTCATCTCCGACAACACCACCGCCGAGCTGCTCGCGCACCTGGTGGCGCTCGCCCGCGGCGAGGAGACCACCCCCGCCGGCGCCGCCGCCGCCGTCGAGGCGGAGATCCGAGAGCTCGGCGCCGAGATGGGGCTGCCCGAGGAGGACCTCGCCGGGCTCGACCTCCGCGACGGGTCCGGGCTCTCGCGGGAGAACCGGGTCCCGCCGGCGCTGCTCGCCGCGGTGCTCGCCCAGGTCGCCTCCGGCGAGGTGCCCGCCCTCGAGCAGATCCTCTACGACGTGCCCGTCGCGGCGCTCTCGGGCACGCTCGCGGACCGCTTCGGCCATGGTGACGACTCGGCCGCCGCCGGGCAGGTGCGCGGCAAGACCGGCTATCTCGGCGGCGCCGCGACCCTCGCCGGCGTGACCGTGCTCCCCGACGGCCGCACCGTCGGCTACTCGATCGTGGTCCACGGCTTCGACGGCGCAGACGCGGACGCCGCCCGCGCCGCGGTGGACGACGTCGCCGCCGAGATGGTGCAGGTCGACTGATGGCCGGCCCTCCTCCCGTGGTCGCCCGTGCCCGCCGCGCCGTCCGCGCCGCCGTCGCCGAGCGGCTCGAGCAGCTCGCCGACGACACCGGCTCCGGCCACCTCTCCCCGCGGCTGCTGGTCGGCGTCTCCGGGGGCGCCGACTCGCTCGCGCTGCTGGCGACCACCTGCTGGGTGGGGGAGCGGATGGGGCTCGCGACCGAGGCCGCGATCGTCGACCACGGGCTCCAGGACGGCTCCGCCTCCGTCGCCGCGCGCGCTGCCGCGCAGGCGGAGCGGCTGGGCGCCGAGGCACACGTGCTCACGCCGTCCGTCGACCTCGCCGCGCCCGGCGGTCTCGAGAACGCCGCCCGCACCGCCCGACACGACGCCCTCGAGCACCTCGCCCAGGAGCGCGGTGCGCTCGCCGTGCTGCTGGGCCACACCCTCGACGACCAGGCGGAGCAGGTCCTGATGGCCCTCGCCCGCGGCGCCGGGCCCCGGGCGCTCGCCGGGATCCGCCGCAGCCGCGGCCACCTGCTGCGCCCCTTCCTCGGCACCGGCCGCGACGAGACCACGGCCCTGCGACGCGCCGACACCGAGCAGATCTGCACCCTCCACGACCTCGAGTGGTGGGAGGACCCGATGAACGCGGATCCCGAGCTGCTGCGCTCGCGGGTGCGCCACCGGGCCCTGCCGCTGCTGCGCGAGATCCTCGGGGAGCAGATCGACGAGAACCTCGCCCGCAGCGCCGACCTGGTCCGCCCCGATGTGGACCATCTCGACGAGGAGGCGCGGGCGCTGCTGCCCGCCCTGCACCGCGACGCCGGGGAGCTCGCCGAGGAGGGCGACCTGCTGCACCTCGACGTCCACGCCCTCGCCGCCGTCCCCGCCCCCGTGCGCACCCGCGTGCTGCGCGACGCCTCCCGTTCCGCTCAGCGCGCAATCGATGCAGGTGACGCAGGTGGATCCACGAAATCGCTGCTGCGCAGGCAGGTGCTCGCGCTGGATGCGCTGGTCGTCTCATGGCACGGTCAGGCAGCGGTGCCCGTTCCGGGTAGGATCGAGGTCGCTCGCCGTGACGGCCTGTTGGTGTGGTGCCGTCCCGCTCCGTGAGCCGCGGCGGACGCACCCACCACATCACCTGGAGGAGATCCGCGTGCCCCAGACGCACCCCCACCCCGATGTCGACCGCGTGCTGCTGGACGAACAGCAGATCCGTGACCGGCTCGCCGAGATCGGCGCGCAGATCGCCGCGGACTACGCCGAGGAGCCCCCGATCCTGGTGGGCGTCCTGAAGGGGGCGGTGATGGTGATGGCGGACCTCGCCCGTTCCATCGACCTCAAGGTCGAGATGGACTGGATGGCGGTCTCCTCCTACGGCTCGGGCACGAAGTCCTCGGGCGTGGTGCGGATCCTCAAGGACCTCTCCGGCGACATCACCGGGCGCAACGTCCTCATCGTCGAGGACATCATCGACTCGGGCCTGACCCTGAAGTGGCTGCTGGCCAACCTCCGCTCCCGTGGGCCGAAGTCCGTGGAGATCGCGACGCTGCTGCGCAAGCCCGAGGCCGCGCGCGTCGAGATCGACGTGAAGTACGTCGGCTTCGACATCCCCAACGAGTTCGTCATCGGGTACGGGCTCGACCATGCGGAGAACTACCGCAACCTTCCCTACGTGGGCGTCCTCGCACGCTCGGTCTACGAGGACTGAACCGGTGGCAGATTCCCCCAAGAGCACGGGCCGCGGCTCGGGCGGCAGGAAGCGCCGCCCCTTCACCTCCGTCGCCCTCTGGATCGTCGTCGCGCTGCTGCTGGGCATGGCGCTGTTCTCCCTGCTGGGCCGTGACGGCTACCAGCAGATCGACACCGAGCAGGGCCTCGAGCTGCTGCAGGGCGACACCGTCGAGCAGGCGAAGATCATCGGCGGCAACCAGCAGCGCGTCGACCTGGTCCTGACCGAGGACTTCACCGACGGCGAGGAGAACAAGGGCAACCGGGTGCGCTTCGCCTACGTCGACGCGCGCGGCGAGTCGATCGTCTCCGCGGTCGAGGAGTCCGCCCCCTCAGGCGGCTACACCGACGAGATCGCCACCAGCTCATGGTGGTCCACTCTGCTGCTGTCCTTCCTGCCGCTGCTGATCTTCATCGGCCTGTTCTGGTTCCTCATCATGAACGCCCAGGGCGGCGGCCGGGCGATGCAGTTCGGCAAGTCCAAGGCGAAGCTGTTCAACAAGGAGGCCCCGAAGGTCACCTTCGCCGACGTCGCCGGCGCCGAGGAGGCCGTCGAGGAGCTCGACGAGATCAAGCAGTTCCTCGTGGATCCGGGCCGCTACCAGGCCGTCGGCGCGAAGATCCCCAAGGGCGTGCTGCTCTACGGCCCGCCCGGCACCGGCAAGACGCTGCTGGCCAAGGCCGTCGCCGGCGAGGCGAACGTGCCCTTCTACTCGATCTCCGGCTCGGACTTCGTGGAGATGTTCGTGGGCGTCGGCGCGAGCCGCGTGCGCGACCTGTTCAACACCGCGAAGGAGAACTCCCCGGCGATCATCTTCATCGACGAGATCGACGCCGTCGGCCGCCACCGTGGCGCCGGCATGGGCGGCGGCCACGACGAGCGCGAGCAGACGCTGAACCAGATGCTCGTGGAGATGGACGGGTTCGACGAGAACCAGAACGTCATCCTCATCGCCGCCACCAACCGCGTGGACATCCTCGACCCGGCGCTGCTGCGCCCGGGCCGCTTCGATCGCCAGATCGCGGTGACCGCCCCGGACCTCAAGGGCCGCCTGCACATCCTCGGCGTGCACGCCAAGGGCAAGCCGCTGGCCCACGACGTGGACCTCGAGGCCGTCGCCAAGCGCACCATCGGCATGTCCGGTGCGGACCTCGCCAACGTGCTGAACGAGGCGGCGCTGCTCACCGCCCGCTCTGGCAACCAGATCATCGACAACCGCGCCCTGGACGAGGCGATCGATCGCGTCTCCATGGGCCCGCAGCGGTACTCCAAGGTGATGACCGAGCGCGAGCGCCAGATGACCGCTTACCACGAGGGCGGGCACGCCCTGGTCGCCGCGGCGATGAACAACTCGGCCCCGGTCACCAAGGTGACGATCCTGCCGCGCGGCCAGGCCGGCGGCTACACGATGGTGGTCCCCACGCAGGACCGCAACTACCAGTCCCGCAACGAGCTGCTGGACCGCCTCGCCTACGCGATGGGCGGCTACGCGGTGGAGGAGTCGATCTTCCACGACGTCACCACCGGCCCCAGCTCCGACCTCCAGAACGCCACCAAGATCGCCCGCACCATGGTCATGCAGCTGGGCATGAGCGCGGCCGTCGGCCAGGTCGCCCTCTCGGGCGACCAGGACGAGGTGTTCGTGGGCATGCAGCAGGGGCAGGGCCCCCGCTTCTCCGGCGAGACCGCGAGCATCGTGGACCAGGAGGTGCGCACGCTCCTGGACAACGCCCTGGACGAGGCCTGGTCCGTGATCGTGCAGAACCGTCACGTGCTGGACCGTCTGGTCGAGGAGCTGCTGGAGAAGGAGACGCTGAACGAGCACGAGCTCGCCGCGATCTTCGCGGACGTCACCAAGCTCCCTCCTCGCGAGGTGTGGGTCTCCAGCGAGGAGCGCCCCTCCCTCGAGGCGCCGTCGGTCGGCTCGACCACCACCGGCACCGGCACCGAGGAGCACGACGCGGGCGAGCCGCTGCAGCCCGGCGCCCCCGAGCTGCCCCATCCGGGCGGCGACGGCCCCGGCATCCCCGGCGCCCCGCACGGCGGTGCCCCCGGCGGCTCCGGCCAGCCCGGTCCCGGCCAGGGCTACGGCTACGGCGACCACGACGAGACGGAGCGCTGAGATGGCTGTGGACCGGCCCCGGGTCGAGGCGGCGGTGCGGGAGCTCCTCGCCGGGATCGGCGAGGACCCCGACCGCGACGGCCTCCTGGACACCCCCGCGCGGGTGGCGCGGATGTACGCCGAGGTCTTCGAGGGGCTGGACCAGGACGCGCACGAGCCGCTGTCGACGACCTTCGACATCGAGCACCAGGAGCTGGTGCTCGTGCGCGACATCGCCTTCCACTCGATGTGCGAGCACCACCTGCTGCCCTTCCACGGGATGGCGCACGTAGGGTACATCCCCGGCGACGGCGCGGTCACGGGGCTGAGCAAGCTCGCCCGCCTCGTCCACGTCTACGCCCGACGCCCGCAGGTGCAGGAGCGGCTCACCTTCCAGATCGCCGATGCGCTGATGGACGAGCTCGGCGCCGCCGGCGCCATCGTCGTGATCGAGGCGGAGCACATGTGCATGTCGATGCGCGGCGTGCGCGCGGCCGGGGCCCGCACCATCACCAGTGCCGTGCGCGGCATGCTCCGGGACAACCCGAGCACCCGCGGCGAGGCCATGGCCCTGATCAACGGACGGTGAGGTCGTGACCATCCCCGTGCGCCGACCCGAGGGACTGCCGGACCGCCTCGGCGGGGACGGCACCCTCGTCATGGGGGTCCTGAACGTCACCCCCGACTCCTTCTCCGACGGCGGGGAGCATGACAGCGCCCCCGACGCGATCTCCCACGGGCGCCGCCTGGTCGCCGAGGGCGCCGCGATCATCGACATCGGCGGGGAGTCCACCCGCCCCGGGGCCCCGCGCGTCCCCGAGGAGGAGGAGCTGCGCCGGGTGATCCCCGTGGTCGAGGCTCTCGCCGCCGAGGACGTCGTGCTCAGCGTGGACACCATGCGCGCCTCCGTCGCCGCCGCGAGCATCGCGGCCGGGGCCCTGATCGTCAACGATGTCTCCGCCGGCCAGGCCGACGTGCGGATGGGCGCGCAGGTCGCCGAGCTGCGCACGCGTCTGGGCACCCCGCCGGTGTTCATCGCGATGCACTGGCGCGGCCACAGCGACGTCATGAACGACCTCGCCCGGTACGAGGACGTCGCCCACGACAGCACCGCCGAGCTCGGCGACCGCCTCAGCACGCTGCGCGAGGCCGGGATCGAGGACCGCTTCCTCGTCGCCGATCCCGGCCTCGGCTTCTCCAAGACGGGGGAGCAGAACTGGGACCTGCTGGCGGACTGGGACGCGATCGCCTCCCACGGCCTGCCCGTCCTCATCGGCGCCTCGCGCAAGCGCTTCGTCAGCGCCCTCGACGTGGACCGCGACGCGGCGACCGCCGCGATCAGCGCCTACAGCGCCGAGCACGGCGCCTGGGCGGTGCGCGTCCACGAGGTCCCCTCCAACCTCGCCGCGGTGCGGGTCGGGGACCGGCTGCGTCGGAGCAGGCGCCGATGAGCCCGCACGACGGCAGGCCGCACGACGACAGCCCGCATGACGGCAGGGCGCACCACGGCGGAGCGGTCGACGGCAGCGCGGTCGACGGCAGCGCGCATCACGGCTCCGCGACGCCGTCGATCGGACGCCTGGACCGCATCGAGGTCACCGGCATCCGCGCCTGGGGCCATCACGGCGTCCTCGCCGCGGAGAAGGAGATCGGCCAGGAGTTCGCGGTCGACGTCGTCCTGCACCTCTCGACCGCTGCGGCCGGCCGCACCGACGTCCTCTCCCGCACCGTGAACTACGCCGAGGTCGTCACGGCCGTGCACGAGGAGATCGGCGCCGGCCCCCACGACCTCGTCGAGACCCTCGCCGAGCGGATCGCCGCGAGGATCCTCGAGGAGACCGGGCACCCGCTGGTGCGCCGCGTCGGCGTGCGCGTGCACAAGCCCGCCGCCCCGGTCGGACTGCCCGTCGGCGGGGTGGCCGTCGCGATCGAGCGCGACGCGTGCCCCGTCCCCGCCGTGCTCGCGCTCGGCAGCAACCTCGGCGACCGCGAGACGCACCTGCGCGGGGCGCTCGACGTGCTCGCCTCCCACCCGGGCACCGAGATCGCCTGGACCTCGCCCGTGCTCGAGACCGCCCCCGTCGGCGGGCCGGACGGCCAGGGCGCCTATCTCAACGCCGTGGTCGGCGTGACCACCGAGCTCGGTCCCCACGACCTCCTCGCCCTGGCCCACCGCGCCGAGCGGGCCGCCGGACGGCAGCGCCTGGTGCGCTGGGGCGAGCGGACCCTCGACGTCGACGTGATCGCCTACGGCGACTGGCGCAGCGAGGACCCCGACCTCACCGTGCCCCACCCCCGCGCCCACGAGCGCGCCTTCGTGCTCGGCCCCTGGCATGCCGCGGACCCCGCCGCCGTGCTGCCCGGCCGCGGACCGGTCCAGGCGCTCCTCGCCCGCGCCGCGGACCGCGAGGACCTGCGCCCGGGCCCGGCCCTCGAGGGCTTCGACGCCCCGGCCTCCCGGACGGGGGAGGGAGCGGCGGAGTCGTGAGGCCCCTGAACATCCCGGTGCTCGTGCTGATCCTCGTGATCGGTGCGGGCTTCGGGGCCCAGATGCTCGAGACCCTCGCCGCCCGAGGCCACTCCCTCCCGATCGCGGGCTGGCTGACCACCCTGGTGCTGCTGGCCCTGGCCGCGGTGCTGCTCGCCTACGGCCTCCCGATGCGCCGCTACCTCCAGGAGAGCGAGGAGCGTCGCGACAAGCCCTCCTACGCGCCGCGCCGACACCAGATCGACCTGCCCACCGCCTATCGCACGGTCCTGCTGGCCCGGGCCTGCGCCTACACGGGCGCGATCATGGGCGGGATCTTCGCCGGCCAGGCGCTGTTCCTGCTGATCACCGGCACCGGCGACCTGCTCGGCGCGATCCTGCCGACCGCCGCCGCCGCGGTCTCCGGCATCGTGCTCGGCGTGCTCGGGGTGATCGTGGAGCGATGGGGAAAGCTCCCACCCGGCGGCGACGGCTCCGCCGAAGGCGCGGAAGCCGGGTCCTGACCGCTCGCTCCGAGCCCTCCGACCCCGCCGCGGGACGGGCCTGCGAGCTGCCGGTCGGCGGAGCGGGGCACGGGCGAGGACCGACCTTCGGCGGGGCGGGCAGCGCCGAGCGTCGCACAGCGCCTCCGGCCCGGGATGACACGATGTCCCCATGACCTCCGCCGCGCCCGATGCCCGCCCGCCGCTCCCCACGGCGACGCCCCACGACGCCCTGCCGCCCGAGGTCTCGGACGCCGCCGGGGCGCGACTGGGCGAGCAGGGGCTGCAGCCGGTCTCGCCGAAGCTCGTCCCGGCCCGCTATCTCGCGGGGATCCCCGGCTACGTGATCGGGGTGCTGCTGACCATCGGCGCGATCGTCGCGGCGGTCCTGACCGGATGGTGGTGGCTGGGGCTGACGGCCATCGTGCCGCTGGTGCTGGTGGTGCAGGGCCTCGCGCTCACCCCGCGACGGGTGCGGGCGATCGGCTATCGCGAGGGGGAGGAGGACCTCACCGTCGCCCTCGGTATCATGTTCCGCTCCGTGCACACGATCCCCTACGGCCGCGTGCAGTCGGTGAAGATCGACGAGGGGCCGGTGGACCGTCGCTACGGCCTCGCGAAGCTCACGCTCAGCACCGCCCATGACGGCGCCGGCGTCACCCTGCCCGGCCTGCCGAAGGACGAGGCCGAGCGCCTGCGCGCCCTGCTCACCGCGCGCGGCGTCGAGCTGATGGCGGCGCTGTGACCGCCCCCGGCCCCGACCCCGTGACCGGCGGGTCCTCGACCCCGGACCCGCATGCCCCCGAGGCGACGGAGGCAGGGGCGCCTGCCGCCGACGCCGCCGCGCCCCGCCACCGCACGCATCCGATCACGCCGCTGGTGACCGGCTGGAAGGTCGTCGTGGGCATCATCGCGGTGCTCACCGCCCAGAACATCGCCCAGCTGGCGAACGAGTTCACGATCCGTCGCGCGCTGATCGGACTGGGCATCCTGCTCGTCGTCGTCCTCGTGGCGATCGTCCTGTCGGCCCTCAGCTGGTGGTTCACCACCTACGCGGTGGACGAGGACGGCGTCTCCGTCCACAGCGGCATGATCAGCCGCTCCCGCGAGTACGCGCCGCGGGCACGCATCGAGTCCGTCTCGATCGAGCGCCCGCTGCTGGCCCGCCTGCTGGGACTGGCGAAGGTGCGCGTCGAGGTCGCCGGAGGCGGCGAGTCGTATCTCGACATCGAGTACGTCTCCTCCGCCCGCGCCGAGGAGCTGCGCCTGGGCATCCTCGAGGTCGCGGCCGGGACGTCGGCCGTGAGCTCCTCCGCCGATCCCGTCGTGGGCGCTCCGGCCGGCGTGACGAGCGCGGAGGCCCGCGCAGCCCTCGCCGGCGGCCCGGCCGCGGGCTCCTCCGCCGCAGGCGGCCAGGACGCCGGCGACGCCGCGCACGAGCACGGCGGTCGTCTCGAGGAGGTCCTGTACGACGGGGTGACCGACGGCGAGCTCATCGCGAGGATCCCCACCGAGCGACTCGTCCGCTCCCTCGTGCGGGACCTCGGCTTCCTCACCGGGATCGTGATGAGCGTCGTCGGCGTGGTCGTCGCGGTGCTCCTCGCCCTGTGGCAGGAGGGCTTCTCGATCGCGATTCTGGCCGCGCTGGCGCCCACCGCGATCGCGGTGCCGAAGTACGTCTTCGGCCGGATCGACTCCGGCTGGGGCTTCGTCTCCCGCTTCAGCGAGCGCGGTCTGCGGATGCGTCGGGGCCTGGCCAACACGCGCACCGACAACATCGCCGCCGGCCGCATCCAGCGCTTCGACCTGCGCCGCCCCTTCCTCTGGCGCGGCCCCGGCTGGACCGCCGTCTCCGCGACCGTGGCCGGGATCGATGACGACGACGAGAACGGCGCGACCAGCGTGCTCCCCGTCGGCACCCGCGAAGAGCTGCGGCAGACCCTCGGCCGGCTCAGCGCACCGCTGGGCACCGACGACGACCTCGCGACCCTCGAGCACCTCCTCACCGCCCGCGCCCGCGACCTGCCCGGACTGCGCACCCCGGTGCGCTGGTACTGGATCGCCCGCCGCACCGAGGTGAGCATCCTGCTGCCGGGAGCGCTCGTGCACCGCAGCGGCCTCGTGTCCCGCAAGCTCAGCATCGTGCCCCGCGAGAGGATCCAGGAGCTGAGGCTCGAGGACGGCCCGCTCGCCCGCCGTCTCGGCGTGCTGGACCTCCATGTCGAGGGCGCGGGGGACTCGCTCCTGCTGGAGAACCTGCGCCGCGAGGACGCCCTCGCCCTGCACGCCGTGCTCGCCGCCGACGCCCGCACCCTGCGCCGCTACCGGGATCGCGAGAGCTGGCCCCGTCCCGCGCTCGCGCCCGTCGGCGCCGCCGCGCAGGCGCCCGGCACTGACCCCGGGAGCGACCCCGAGCAGGAGCGGCCCGCCGCACCCGCACCCGCCCCCGGCCCGCGCCCCGACGGGCAGGAGACCCGATGACCCCGCCCCGCCTCGGCATCGGCGTGATCGGCGCCGGACGCGTCGGCGCCGTCCTCGGCGCCGCGCTGCGCGCCGAGGGCCACGCGCTCACCGGCGCCTACGCCGTCTCCGACGCCTCCCGCGAGCGGGCCGCCGAGCTCCTGCCCGGTGTGCCGCTGCTGGACGTCCCCGCGCTCGTCGAGCGCAGCGAGATGCTGCTCCTGGCCGTGCCCGACGACCAGCTCGGACCGCTCGCGAGCGGGATCGCCGCGACCGGCCTCGCCCCCGGCGGGCAGCTCGTCGTCCACACCTCCGGCCGCTACGGCACCGAGGTGCTCGCCCCGCTCGCCCGCGCCGGCGCCGCGACCCTCGCGATCCACCCGGCGATGACCTTCACCGGCACCCGCACCGACCTGCGCCGGCTCGTCGGATGCCCGATGGGGATCACCGCCACCGAGGAGTTCCTGCCCGTCGCCGCCGCGCTCGTGGTGGAGATGGGCGGCGAGGCCGTCGTCATCGCCGAGGGCGACCGCCCGCTCTACCACGCCTCCCTCGCCCACGCCGCGAACCATCTCGTGGTCCTCGTGGACCAGTCCCGCAGAGCGCTGGCCCGGCTCGGCATCGAGGACCCCGGCGCCTACCTCCGCCCGCTGCTCGAGGCGGCGCTCGAGGAGTCGCTGCAGCGGGGGAGCGGGGCGCTGACCGGACCGGTGGTCCGCGGGGACGCCGGCACCGTCGCCGCCCACCTCGACGCCCTCGCCGATCTCGACGCGACCGCCGCCCCGCTCGAGCCCGGCGACGTGAGCGACACCTACCGCGCCCTCGCCCTCGCGGCGCTCGCGCGTGCGAGACTCCCCGAGGGCGACCGGGAGACGATCCGGGCGCTGCTGGAGGCGGCCCCGCCCCCGGAGGAGAGCTGAGGAAGGACCCCGCCGTGCCCGAGAGCACCCCGCGCACCACGCTCGTCACCACCAAGTCCGCGCTGC
This sequence comes from Brachybacterium sp. sponge, assembly GCF_001613775.1. Classification (NCBI taxonomy): domain Bacteria; kingdom Bacillati; phylum Actinomycetota; class Actinomycetes; order Micrococcales; family Dermabacteraceae; genus Brachybacterium; species Brachybacterium sp. sponge. The sequence continues at coordinate 1,016,982 of NZ_LRMP01000002.1, forward strand.
GCGAGCACCGCGCCGCGATGGACGGGACGGTCGCGACAGTGCTCACCATGGGCTCCCTCCATGCCGGGCACCTGGCCCTCGTCGAGAGGGCCCGCGAGCTCGCCGACCACGTGATCCTCACCGACTTCGTCAACCCCCTCCAGTTCGGACCCGGGGAGGACTACGAGGCCTATCCCCGCGACCTCGAGGCGGATCTCGCCCTCGTCGACGGGCTCGTCGACCTCGTCTTCGCCCCGGGTGTGGAGGAGATGTACCCCGTCATGCCGCCGACGGTCTCGGTGAGCGCGGGACGCGCCGGTACGGTCCTCGAGGGCGCCGCCCGGCCCGGCCACTTCGACGGCGTGGTCACCGTCGTCGCGAAGCTGCTGCGCCTGACGGATCCGCATCTGAGCGTGTTCGGGCGCAAGGATGCCCAGCAGCTCGCGATCATCCAGCGCCTGGTCGCCGACCTCGACCTGCCCGTGCGGATCGAACCGGTGGAGATCCAGCGGGAGGAGACGGGCCTCGCCCGCTCCAGCCGCAACGCCTATCTCTCCGCGGACGGGAAGGAGCAGGCTCTGGCCCTGTCCCGCACGATCGCCGCGGCGCTCGCGGCCGCCCCCTCGCTCTCCGGCATCCAGGACGCTCTGGAGGCCGCGCGGGGGCGGGCGGAGATCGACTGGGACTACGCGCTCGCCCTGGACCCCGCGACCCTCGAGCCCGCCGGCCCCGACCACCGCGGCGAGGTGCTCGTCGTGCTCGCCGGACGCGTCGACGGCACCCGGCTGCTGGACGCCGCTGTGGCGGTGGCGACAGCACCCTGATCCCTGAGGCCGTCACGCGCGCGGTGATGAGACAATCGCAGCCATGAGCGAGAACCCCCCTGCCTCCGAGGTGACCGACAGCTCCGACCAGATCGCGGTCCGACGGTCCAAGCGGGAGCGCCTGCTGGCGCGCGGGGAGGAGCCCTATCCCGTCTCCGTCCCCGTCACCGCCACGATCGCCGAGGTCCGCGCGGAGTACGGCCACCTCGAGGCCGGCGTGGAGACGGACGACGAGGTCGGCGTCTCCGGCCGCGTCGTCTTCCAGCGCAACACGGGCAAGCTCGCCTTCGTCACCCTCCAGGACGGCGCCGGGGAGCGTCTGCAGATCATGGCCTCGCAGGCCGTGATCGGCGAGGAGCGCCTCGCCGATCTCAAGGCCGACGTCGATCTCGGCGACCACGTCTTCTTCCACGGCCGGGTCGGCGCGTCCCGGCGCGGAGAGCTGAGCATCTTCGCCGACTCCTGGCAGATGGCCGCGAAGGCGGTGCGCCCCCTCCCGGTGCTCCACGCGGACCTCTCCGAGGAGTCGCGGGTGCGCCGCCGCTACGTCGACCTGATCGTGCGCCAGGAGGCGCGGGACGCGGTGCGCCTGCGCTCCGAGGTAATGCACTCCCTCCGCGAGTCCTTCCGCGGTCGCGACTTCGTCGAGGTCGAGACCCCGATGCTGCAGGTGATCCCCTCGGGTGCGGCGGCACGGCCGTTCGTCACCCACATGAATGCCTTCGACCTGGACCTGTACCTGCGGATCGCGCCGGAGCTCTTCCTCAAGCGCGCCGCGGTGGGCGGGCTCGAGAAGGTCTACGAGATCAACCGCAATTTCCGGAACGAGGGCGCCGATTCCACGCATTCGCCCGAGTTCGCGATGCTCGAGTCCTACCAGGCCTACGGGGATTACGACTCGATCGGCGAGCTCACACAGTCGCTGATCCAGGAGGCCGCCGAGGCCGCCACCGGCTCCCAGGTCGTCACCCTCGCCGACGGCACCGAATACGACTTCTCCGGGGAATGGGCGAAGATCACCGTCTACGGCTCGCTCTCCCAATCCCTCGGCGAGGAGATCACCCCCGAGACCACCCCGGCGCGCCTGCGGGAGATCGCCCGCTCGCTCGAGCTGGACCTCGACCACCCGAAGTACGGCCACGGCAAGCTCGTCGAGGAGCTCTTCGAGCATCGCGTGGGCGACCACCTGCACGAGCCGACCTTCGTGCGCGACTTCCCGGTGGAGACCAGCCCGCTGGTGCGGGCCCATCGCAGCACGCCCGGCGTGGTCGAGAAGTGGGACCTGTACGTGCGCGGCTTCGAGCTCGCCACCGGCTACTCCGAGCTGGTCGATCCCGTCATCCAGCGCGAGCGCTTCGCCCAGCAGGCCGAGCTCGCCGCCCAGGGCGACGACGAGGCGATGCGCCTGGATGAGGACTTCCTCGAGGCGATGGAGTACGCGCTGCCGCCGACGGGAGGCATGGGGATGGGCGTGGACCGCCTGCTCATGGCCCTGACCGGGCTCGGCATCCGCGAGACGATCCTGTTCCCGCTCGTGAAGCCGGGGGCCTGAGATGGACTCCGGGTTCTGGTTCGAGGCCGGTGCGCTGCTGCCCTCGATCGGCGTGGGGCTGCTGTTCTGGTTCGTGATCCGTGCACTGCTGCGCGCCGACCGCCGTGAGCGGGAGGCCGAGCGCCGGGCGGAGCAGGAGCTGCTGGAGCGGAAGCAGCCCCGGAAAGACCCCTGATGCGGCGGCGGACGAGAATGAGAACACCCCTTCGTCCACACCCCTCGTAATCAGATTGAAATGACCGGCCTCGTAATGGATACTGTGCGATATCGTGAACACCCCATGCGTTCATGATGAAGTCCGGAAACCACCAGCGAGGGAGAACCCCTATGGCACGGAAGACCTACGTGGAGCTCATCGACGACATCAACGGTGACAAGGCCGAGGAGACGGTGAGCTTCGCCCTGGACGGCGTCGCCTACGAGATCGACCTGACGGCCGAGAACGCGGAGAAGCTCCGCGAGGAGCTGAGCGGCTGGGTCGGCAAGGCGCGCCGCGTCGGGGGTCGCCGCACCCGCGGCACCGCCTCCGGCTCCCGTGCGAGCTCGAACGACTCCTCGCGCATCCGCGAGTGGGCGCGTGAGGCGGGCTACGAGGTCCCCGATCGCGGCCGGATCTCCGGCGCGATCCGCAAGGCGTACGAGGAGGCCCACGGGGAGTGAACCCCGCCCGGCGGCTATGAGCCGCCGACGCCTTCGGCGAGGGCCCGTGACCATGACGGTCACGGGCCCTCGTCCTGTCCTGGGCCGCGCTTCGGGCGGCGCGCCGGCGCGGCGTCCCCCGCCCGCCGTCGGGCCCGCCGCGCCGATCAGCTGGTCACCAGCCGCGGATGCCCCAGGAGGCGGCGTGCTCGTCGCCGGGGGCCAGGCGCACCACGTCGGTGCCGCTGCGGAAGGCGTCCGGCGGGCAGGTCATCGGCTCGACCGCGAGGCCGCGGCGGTGGTGCTCCGGCTCTGGGCGGTCCCCGGTGTGGATCTGCAGCCACGGGCACTCGGGACCGGCGGTGAGCTCCACCCCGGTGCCGCCGGGAGCGGTGACGGCGACGGCCAGGCGCCCCTCTGCGTCCCGGCCGAGGTCGGTGAAGGCGTGGTCGATGAACAGGTCGCCGAGCACGCGCGAAGCGGAGAAGTCGAAGGGACCGCCGGGCGGGACCGGGGCGGTGCCGGTGGGCAGCAGCCGGTCCTCGGTCACCGTCAGCACCGTGCTCGCCGCGACCTGCAGCGACCACTCGTCCAGCGGCTCGGGGCCGGCGAGGAGATAGGGATGCGGGCACACCCCGTAGGGGGCGTCGCGTCGGCCGAGGTTCCGGGCGGTGACCGTGGTGGCCAGCCCGTCCTCGGCGGAGAGGGAGAACCGGGCCGTGAGCAGCAGGTGGAAGGGATAGCCGGGGGTGGGGAACAGCTCGGTGCGCAGCACCGCCTCGTCCTCGTCCACCGACGCCGGGGTGAAGGACTGGAAGGAGACGAGCCCGTGGAGGGCGTTGCCGCGCTCGGGCTCGCTGAGCGGGGTGCGCAGCTCCTCGCCGTCCCACACGTAGGTGCCGTCCCCGATCCGGTTCGGCCAGGGCGCCACGATCGCGCCCCGGTAGAACAGCATCGGCCCCTCCTCGGGGCTGCGGAGCACGAGATCGCGACCGCCGACGGTGAGGGACTCGAGCGTCGCGCCGACGGTGGAGATCTCGGCGCGGTAGTCCCCGGCGACGAGGACCAGCAGGTTGCCGCGATCGCGGGCGGCACGGCCCGCGTCCCCGGGAGCGGCGGCGGGGGCGCCAAGGTCGGCGGGCGTGAGGGGAGTGGTCATCGGCTGCTCTCCTGGGAGGTGGGGGTGGTGGGGCCGCTGTCGGCCGGAGGGCGGGCGGGGGCGTCGGGGCCGGGTTCCGGTGCGGGTGACGTCTCCGGCTCGGGCTCGGGCTCGGGCTCGGGCTCGGGCTCGGGCTCGGGCTCGACGAGCACGACCTCGAGACGGCTCGGCCCGTGCACGCCCTCGACGCGGTCGAGCTCGATGTCGCTGGTCGCGCTCGGCCCGGAGATCATCGTCCACGCGGCGCGGGGATCCTCGGCCATGCGCTCGATGCCGCGCGGCACCCCGAGCACCACCTGCTCGGCCTCGACAACCACGACGTGCCGGTCCGGGACCAGCGAGATCGCGCGCCTGCCGCCGAGATCGTCGTTCCGCAGCACGATCGTGCCGGTCAGCGCGATGGCGGTGTGGCAGCCGGTGAGCACGGCGTCGATCCCGTCGAGCTCGCGGGGCGAGGCGGTGCCGTCGTCGACGGTCACCGCGATGCCTGACGGCGGCGTCCACTCGGGCGGCAGACCGGCGGGGACCACCGCCGAGGCGGCGTCCCCGAGCGCCGCGGCGATCGCGGCGGGCAGCTCCGACGGCGTCGTGCGGTGCACCACCGCGGTGTAGTCCTCGAGCCGCTGGACGAGGACGTCGCGCACCTTCTCCGGGGCGGTGCCGAGCTCCTGCCTGTCATCGGAGCGCTGGTAGTCGCGAGGTACGTCCTCGGCGCCCGTCACCGCATCACGGCGCGGGGCCGCGAGCGCGGTGCGCACGCGCGCGAGGATCTCCTCCTTCGCGCTCATCCCCGGAGTGCGGGCGGGGCGGGCATCGCTCCAGTCGTTCACGGCCGCTCCTCCCCGTCGGGGGTGCCGGCGGAATCGTCGGCGGGCGGTGCGTCGCCGTCCGGGGTGGGCCCGTCGGCCGATCGCGTGCGGCCGTTCCCACCGGGACCGCCGGTCGACGGTCCCTCCGGGCCCCGAGCGGCGCGCTCCCTCTCGCGCTCGTCCCACCAGGACCGGAAGGACTGCGGGGGACTGGGCAGGTCGCGGTGGTCGGTCCAGCCCGGGAGGATCGGCAGCGTCCCCGGGAGCCGTCCGATGTTCGCGCCGGGCAGCAGCGAGGACAGCGGTTTCGCCGAGCGGACGGCGAGGTCGTAGGCGCGGGGGGAGGACATCAGGCGGCTCGCGCCCTTCAGCGCCAGGTCCCAGCTGCCGTGGAACTCGCCGCGCGCCTCGCGGCGCCGGTCCACGTCCTTCGCGCGCAGGTGCACGAGGATCTCGGGGATGTCGATCTTCACCGGGCACACGTCGTAGCAGGCGCCGCACAGGCTCGAGGCGTAGGGGAGGGTCGAGTTCGGGTCGTCGGTGCCGCTCATGCCCGTCATCTGCGGGGAGAGGATCGCGCCGATCGGGCCGGGATAGGTCGATCCGTAGGCGTGGCCGCCCGTGCGCGCATAGACCGGGCACACGTTCAGGCAGGCCGAGCAGCGGATGCAGTGCAGGGCGCTGCGCCCCTCGGGGTCCTCCAGCACCGACGATCGCCCGTTGTCCAGCAGCACCAGGTGGAACTCCTCGGGGCCGTCGCCCTCGTGCACGCCCGTGAACAGGGTGGTGTACGGGTTCATCCGCTCGCCGGTCGAGGAGCGGGGCAGCAGCTGCAGGAACACCTCGAGGTCCTGGAAGGTGGGGACGATCTTCTCGATCCCGACCACGGAGATCAGGGTCCTCGGCAGGGTCAGGCACATCCTCCCGTTGCCCTCGGACTCCACGACCACCAGCGTGCCCGTCTCGGCGACCGCGAAGTTCGCCCCGCAGATCGCGACCGAGCCGGGCATGTCCAGGAACTTCTCGCGCAGGAAGCGGCGCGCCGCCTCCGCGAGCTCGGCCGGGTCGTCGGTGATCGACGGATCGAGATCCGGCATCGCCGCCAGGAAGATCTCGCGGATCTCCGCGCGGTTGCGGTGGATCGCGGGGACCAGGATGTGGGAGGGGGTGTCGTCCGCGAGCTGGACGATGAGCTCGGCGAGATCGGACTCGATCGCCCGGATGCCCGCATGCGCGAGCGCCTCGTTCAGGCCGATCTCCTGGGTCGCCATCGACTTGACCTTCAGCACCTCCCGGGCATCGCGCTCGAGGGCGAGGCGGGTGACGATCTCGGAGGCCTCCTCGGCATCGCGGGCCCAGTGCACGACGCCCCCTGCGGCCGACACCGACTCCTCGAGCTGCTCGAGAAGCTCCGGGAGATGATCGGTGACCTGCCACTTCAGGGCGCTGCCGGCGCTGCGGAGCTTCTGCCAGTCGCGCACCTCGCGCACCGCTCCGGCGCGCTTGGCCTGGATCGTCGAGGTCGCGTGGCGCATGTTCGCGCGCAGGGTCGCATCGCCCAGCGCCTCCCGCGCCGCCTCCGGGAACCCGCGCTCGCCGCGCAGGGTCGAGACGGGCGAGGCGTGCTGGGGGCGGACGGTCGGCATTCCCAGCTGGACGGTGCTCATGACGCCCTCCAGAGGATCGTCTCCGACGGGACGAAGGGGTCCTCCTTCGTCGAGGCGAGGATCTGCGCGAGATGCACCGACCTCGGCGCCGCCCCGGTGCGGTGCAGCTTCCCGCCGATGTTCATCAGGCACGAGGCATCGCCGGCGACCACGAACTCCGCACCGGAGGCGACGACGTTCGCGGCCTTGTCGGTGACCATCGCGTCGCTGGTGGCGTCGTTCTTCACCGAGAAGGTGCCGCCGAAGCCGCAGCAGGTGTCGGACTCGGGCAGGTTCTTCACCTCGATGCCCTCGACCGCGCGCAGCAGCTTCAGCGGGCGCGGCCCCACCTTCAGGAAGCGCATCGAGTGGCAGGTGGGGTGGTAGGTGACCGAATGGGGGAAGTACGCGCCCACGTCGGTCACCTTCAGCACGTCCACCAGCAGCTCGGAGAGCTCGTAGGTCTTCGCGGCGACTGCGGCGGCGCGCTCCTCGAGCGCCGTGTCGCCCTCGTGCCGGGCGACCAGCGCGTGCTGGTCGCGGACGCACCCGGTGCAGGAGCCCGAGGGCATCACGATCGCGTCGACCCGATCGAGCGCCGGCTCGAAGGTGTCCACGAAGGAGCGCACGATCGGCGCGGCCTCGGTGTAGTACCCGGAGTTGGTGTGCATCTGGCCGCAGCAGGTCTGCCGCCTGTCGAACACCACCTCGTGGCCCAGCCGCTCCAGGAGGGTGACGGTGGCCCGGGCGACGTCCGGGGCCATCACGTCCACGAGACAGGTGGTCATCAGCGAGATCCGCATGAGCTCTCCTGGAGCGGCGAGGCGTCGTCGTCGACGCGCAGTGGGCGAGGCCGGGTGGCTCTCAGTGGGTGAGGTCGAGGGCGGCGGCGGTCCGCTCGAGGGTGCGGTGCGCGAGCTCCGCATCCTCCGAGAGGTGGGTGCCCCAGCTGGGGACCATCTGCTGCAGCGCGGGTCGCCACGCCTCGATGCGCTGGGGGAACATCTTCTCGAGCATCGTGAGCATAATGCTCGTCGCGGTCGACGCGCCGGGGGAGGCGCCGAGCATGCCGCCGATCGACCCGTCGGCCGCGGTGATCAGCTGGGTGCCGAACTGCAGCACGCCGTGCTTCTTCTTGTCGGGGGCGATCACCTGGACGCGCTGCCCGGCGGTGACCTCCTCCCAGTCGGACATCTCGGCGTCCGGCATGTACTCCAGCAGGGCCTCGAAGCGCTTGTGGGTGGTCGCGGCGAGCTGCGAGCCGAGGTAGACCATGAGGTCGAGGTTCGGCGGCGCGACCGCCATCATCTGGGTGAGGTTCGAGGGCTTGATCGACTCGAAGAGGTCCGTGTAGGAGCCGGACTTGAGGAACTTCGGCGACCAGCCCGCGTACGGGCCGAACATCAGCGAGCGCTTCCCGCCGACGTACCGGGTGTCCAGGTGCGGGACGCTCATCGGCGGGGCGCCGACGGCGGCCTTTCCGTACACCTTCGCGTCGTGCCGAGCGATGACGGCCGGGTCGGTGCAGCGCAGCCACTGGCCCGAGATCGGGAAGCCGCCGAAGCCGCGGATCTCCTCGATCCCGGACTTCTGCAGCAGCGGCAGGGCGTAGCCGCCCGCGCCGACGAACACGAACGGCGCACGCACCACGCGCAGGGAGTCGTCGGCCGTGCTGCGCACCATGACGCCCCAGTCGTTGCCCATGCGGCGCAGGTCCACGACCTCGGAGCCGGTGGCGACGGTGGTCCCGGCGCGGGAGGCGAAGTCGAGCATCTCCCGGGTCAGGGCCCCGAAGTCGACGTCGGTGCCGTCGGGCGACCAGGTCGCGGCGATGGTCTCGGTGACCGGGCGTCCCTCGGAGACCAGCGGCGCCCACTCGGCGAGCCGGGCGTGCTCGGTGGTGAACTCCATGCGGTCGAAGAGCGGGTTGGCGACGAGCGCCTCGTGGCGGCGTCGCAGGTAGTCCGCGTTCTCCATCCCGTGCACGAAGCTCATGTGCGGGACGGTGTGGATGAAGCGGGAGGGGTCGCCGATCCGGTCGTTCTCCACGAGGTGGGTCCAGAACTGGCGAGAGACCTGGAACTGCTCGTTGATCGCGATGGCCTTGGCGGGGCTGACGGAGCCGTCCACGTCCTGCGGGGTGTAGTTCAGCTCGCACAGCGCGCTGTGCCCGGTCCCCGCGTTGTTCCATGCGTCGCTGGACTCCGCGCCGAGGGAGTCCAGGCGCTCGAGGACCACGATGTCCCAGTCCGGCTCGAGCTCGGTGAGCATCGCGGCGAGGGTCGCGCTGGCGATGCCGCCGCCGATCAGCACCGCATCCGCGCGGGTCACGTCCAGGTCTGCCATGTCTCTCCGTTCGCTGCTCGTCACTCGCCTCGCGGCCGGTCGGCGTGCTGCCTCGCGCGGCCCCGGGCGGTCGTGCCCATCAGCGTATCTCGTGTCCGCAGGCGTCCGCCCGGGGTCGCCGCGCCCGCGCCGGGCGCCTCGCCGCCTGCACAGCGACGAGGCGGCACCCCTCACAGGGGCTGCCGCCTCGGTCGGGTCGTGACCCTCAGACGTTCGGCGGGGGGTCGCGGCGCTCGGAGACGCTGTGCCCCGGAGCGTTCTGGGTGTCCACCACGGTCTTGCGCGAGCGCAGCATCAGCAGCAGGCCGACGAGGAACAGCACCGCTCCCGCGACCATCAGGATGGTGCCGAGCATGGCCGAGTCCACCCCCGGCATGTCGATCTCGAGGGCGAAGCGCGCGATGGCTCCCAGGACGAAGAGGATGATTCCGCCGACGATGGCGCCCATGAGGTGCTCCTTGAGGAAGGGGGTGTGACGCACGCCATGATACGGGGCGGTCCCGATCGTCCCGTGGCACCCGACCGGCGGGCCGGCGGCGCGTGTCGGGATCCCGCGGCCACCGGTGGAGCGGGTCGTCATGCCCACGGCGAACAGCCATCACGCCCGCGGCGAACACACGGGGAATCCCCGCCCGATCCGCGTACTCTCGATCCATCACCACCACCGAATGGGGAGGACCATGTTCGAACGGTTCACCGACCGGGCGCGTCGCGTCGTCGTCCTGGCGCAGGACGAGGCCCGCCTGCTCAACCACAACTACATCGGCACCGAGCACATCCTGCTGGGCCTGATCCACGAGAACGAGGGCGTCGGCGCGAAGGCGCTCGAGGCCCTCGGCGTGACGCTCGACGCCGTGCGCGAGCAGGTCCGGGACATCATCGGCGAGGGCAACCAGACCCCCTCGGGCCACATCCCCTTCACCCCGCGCGCCAAGAAGGTGCTCGAGCTGAGCCTGCGCGAGGCGCTCCAGCTCGGCCACAACTACATCGGCACCGAGCACATCCTGCTCGGTCTGCTGCGCGAGGGCGAGGGCACCGCCGTCAAGGTGCTCTCCCGTCTCAAGGCCGAGCCGTCGGCCGTGCGCCAGGAGGTCATCGAGCGCCTCTCCGGCTACCAGGGCAAGGAGCCGGCCAACGCCGGCGGCCCCTCCGAGGGTCAGCCCTCTGGCTCGCTCGTGCTGGACCAGTTCGGCCGCAACCTCACCCAGGCCGCCCGCGACGGCAAGCTCGACCCGGTCATCGGGCGCGAGGGCGAGGCCGAGCGGGTCATGCAGGTGCTCAGCCGCCGCACCAAGAACAACCCCGTCCTGATCGGCGAGCCCGGCGTCGGCAAGAGCGCCGTCGTGGAGGGTCTCGCCCAGTCGATCGTCGCCGGGGACGTCCCCGAGACGCTCAAGGACAAGCAGCTCTACACCCTCGACCTCGGCTCCCTGGTCGCGGGCTCCCGCTACCGCGGCGACTTCGAGGAGCGCCTGAAGAAGGTGCTCAAGGAGATCCGCACCCGCGGCGACATCATCCTGTTCATCGACGAGATCCACACCCTCGTCGGGGCCGGAGCCGCCGAGGGCGCGATCGACGCCGCCAGCATCCTCAAGCCCATGCTGGCCCGCGGCGAGCTGCAGACGATCGGTGCGACCACCCTCGAGGAGTACCGCAAGCACATCGAGAAGGACGCCGCGCTCGAGCGCCGCTTCCAGCCGATCCAGGTCGACGAGCCCTCGGTCGCGCACACGGTCGAGATCCTCAAGGGCCTGCGCGACCGCTACGAGGCGCACCACAAGGTGACCATCACCGACTCCGCCCTCGTCGCCGCGGCGAACCTCGCCGACCGCTACGTCAACGACCGGTTCCTGCCGGACAAGGCGATCGACCTGATCGACGAGGCCGGTGCGCGCCTGCGCATCCGCCGCCTCACCGCCCCGCCGGAGCTCAAGGAGTTCGACTCCCGCATCGAGGAGGCGCGGAAGAAGAAGGAGGAGGCGATCGACGGGCAGGACTTCGAGCTCGCCGCGAACCTCCGCGACGAGGAGCAGAAGCTCAAGTCCGAGCGGGACGAGAAGGAGAAGGCCTGGCGCCACGGCGAGTCCGACGCGGTGACCACCGTCTCCGAGGAGGTCATCGCCGAGGTCCTCGCCGCCTCCACCGGCATCCCGATCGTGAAGCTGACCGAGGAGGAGTCCTCGCGCCTGCTGAACATGGAGGACGAGCTGCACAAGCGCGTCATCGGGCAGGACGAGGCCATCAAGGCCATCTCCCGGGCGATCCGCCGCACCCGTGCGGGCCTGAAGGATCCCAAGCGCCCCGGCGGCTCGTTCATCTTCGCCGGGCCCACCGGCGTCGGCAAGACGGAGCTGGCCAAGGCCCTGGCCGAGTTCCTCTTCGGCGACGAGGAGGCGCTCATCCAGCTGGACATGTCGGAGTTCGGCGAGAAGCACACCGCCTCGCGCCTGTTCGGCTCGCCCCCCGGCTACGTCGGCTATGACGAGGGCGGCCAGCTCACCGAGAAGGTGCGCCGCAAGCCGTTCTCCGTCGTGCTGTTCGACGAGGTGGAGAAGGCCCACGTGGACATCTTCAACTCGCTGCTGCAGATCCTGGAGGACGGCCGCCTGACCGACTCCCAGGGCCGCGTGGTGGACTTCAAGAACACCATCATCATCATGACCACCAACCTCGGCACCCGGGACATCGCCAAGGGCGTCTCCATGGGCTTCACCGCGGGCGGCGACCTCTCCACCGACTACGAGCGGATGAAGTCGAAGGTCCACGAGGAGCTCAAGCAGCACTTCAAGCCCGAGTTCCTCAACCGCGTCGACGACGTGGTGGTCTTCCCGCAGCTGTCCCGGACCGAGATCATCCAGATCGTCGATCTCGAGGTCGCGAAGCTCTCGCGTCGCCTGCAGGACCGCGACATGACGCTCGAGCTCACGCAGCCGGCCAAGAACCTCCTGGCCGAGAAGGGCTACGACCCCGTGCTGGGCGCGCGGCCGCTGCGCCGCACCATCCAGCGAGACATCGAGGACTCCCTCTCCGAGCGGATCCTGTTCGGTCAGGTCCAGGTCGGCGACCAGATCGTGGTCGACGCCGAGGGCGAGGGCCTGCTGGGCGATCTCACCTTCGCCCGCCGCGGCGAGGACGGCTCCCTCGAGCCGATCTCCGACGTGGTGGACGTGGAGTCGATGACCCAGGCCCGCGCCGAGGACGTCACCCACGCCGACGGCGCGGACGGCGCCGACAGCACGCCCGACAGCGCGGAGGCCAGCGCCTCCTGAGCTCGGGTCACGGCCCGGCCCCCGTCCGCGGGAGCCGGGCCGTGACCGATCCCGCCTCCGGTCGCTCGCCGGAGCGCGGAGCACTCCCGGACCGGGGTCACCGGCCACGGGATCACGTCCCGGAGCGCAGCGGCCCCCACGGGGGCCGCGGGACCCCAGACCGGAAGGACCCATGGGAGAGCTGCTCGACCGTCTCCTCTCGCTGACCGGCGTCCTGGAGGACTGGATCCTCCAGATCGGCGACGCCTGGTGGGTCCACCTCGTCGTCTACGCCTTCGCCGCCCTGGACGGCTTCTTCCCGACCGTCCCCAGCGAGTCGACGATCGTGTCCCTGTCCTCGCTGTGGTCGAGCTCCGGAAGACCCTCGATCATCCTGATCGGGCTGGCGGCCTGGGCCGGTGCCTTCACCGGGGACAACCTCGGCTATCTCCTGGGCAACAAGATCGGCTGGGAGCGCTTCCGCTTCCTGCGCGGGGGCAAGGGCCGACGCGCGGTCGAGGCCGCGGAGAACGGGCTGCGCAAGCGGGCCCTGGTCTTCCTCATGACGGCCCGCTACATCCCCTTCGGCCGCACCGCCGTGAACCTCGTCGCGGGCGCCGTGCACTACCCGCACCGCCTGTTCTGGCCCCGCTCGCTACTGTCCACCTTCGTATGGGCGGTGTACTCCTGCGCGATCGGCGCGGTCGCCGGCGCCTGGTTCGAGAACAACCACCTGCTGGCGATCACCGTAGCGCTCGTCGCCGCGATCGTGATGGCGCTGGTGGTCGAGCGGATCATCGCGGCCGTGCACCGCTGGCTCGACCGTCGCGCCGAGCGTCGCGATGCCGAGGCCGATCCAGAGGCCGGCTCCGCCGTCGAGACCGGCACAGGCGTCGGCACCGCCCCCGACGCCGGCTCCGGCGTCGGCACCGGTTCTGCCGTCGGCGCCGGCTCCACCGTCGGCACCGGCCCCGGAGCGGACGCCGAGGCCGACGCCGCCACCACCGTCCACGGAGAGGACAGCCCCGCATGACCTCAGACACCGCCGCACAGATCCGTCCCGCGCTCCCGGCCGACGTCCGCGCCATCAACGCGCTCGTCGAGCCGATGACCCACACCGGGATCCTGCTGGGCAAGGACCTCGTCTCCTACTACGAGGCCGTCCAGGAGTTCCTCGTCGCGGTCGACGAGGACGGCAGGGTGGTGGGATGCGGCGCCTTGCACGTGATGTGGGAGGACCTCGCGGAGGTGCGCACCCTCGCCGTGTCCGACACGGTGCGCGGAACGGGCCTCGGACACCGGATGCTCGAGGCGCTGCTGGACCGGGCCGTGGAGCTCGGTCTCGAGCGCGTGTTCTGCCTGACCTTCGAGGTGGAGTTCTTCGCTCGGCACGGCTTCGAGGAGATGGCCGAGACGGTCGACCCGGAGATCTACAGCCAGCTGCTGCGCTCCCCGGACGAGGGGATCGCCGAGTTCCTGGACCTCGCCCGGGTCAAGCCCAACACCCTGGGCAACACCCGCATGATCAAGCAGCTCGACCGGAGCTCCTGAGCCCGTCGGCGCCGTGCTTCAGGGCAAGCGCGGTGCCTCAGGGCAGGCGCAGCCCGGGGAGCGTCCCGGCATCGCCCTCCGCGCCGGCGTCGCCCTCCGTGGCGGCCTCTCCCGCCTCCTCCGCCACCGCTGCGAGCCCGTCGGCCAGCAGGGAGCGCACACAGCGCTCCACCCGCACCGGATCCTCGGGATCCAGCGCCGCGAGCATCGCCGGTGCAGCCGCGCCCTGCTCGCGCAGCAGCGCCATGATCCGCCCGCGCATCTGCCGGTCCGTCCCCTCGAAGGACTGACGGCGCCGCGTGTCCTGCTCGGGCTCGGGGCGGCCCGCGGCAACCCACGCGCAGCCGATCCCCGCGAGGGGGCACTGGGCGCAGCGGGGCGTCCGCGCGGTGCACACCAGCGCGCCGAGCTCCATCACGGCCTGGTTCCACGCCACCGACCGCTCACGCTCCGCGGGCAGCGCGTGCGTGGCGAGCGCCCGTTCGGCGGCGGAGTAGGAGCGGTCCGGCAGCGCCCTGCCGCGGACGGCGCGGGCGAGGACGCGCCGGATGTTGGTGTCCACGACCACGGCGCGGTCGTGGTGGGCGAAGGCGGTGACCGCGGCGGCGGTGTACTCGCCGATCCCGGGCAGCGATCGCAGCCGCTCCTCGCCGCGGGGGACCACGCCCCCGTGCGCGCGCACGATCTCGCGCGCGCACTCCTGCAGGCGCAGCGCGCGGCGCGGATAGCCGAGCCGATCCCAGGCGCGCAGCACCTCGGAGGTCGGGGCGTCGGCGAGGGCTGCCGGCTCGGGCCAGCGCTGCATCCACTCCAGCCAGCGCGGCAGCACCCGCACCACGGGGGTCTGCTGCAGCATCACCTCGGAGACCAGGATCCCCCAGGCCGTCGCGTCGGGAGAGCGCCAGGGGAGGTCGCGGGCGGTCTCCGCGTACCAGGCGATCGTCGCCTCGATCATCGCCCCGAGGTCCGGACCGGCCGCAGCGGCCTCGTCCTCCGTGCCCGGGACGGCGGGCGCCGCGGGGCGGGTCGTGCCCTTCGGGGCGGTGGGGGAGCGGGTCACCCGGGGGACGGTATCGCATCCCGCCCCGGCGCCGGGGCGGGCACCGGCTTCGCGCGCGGGGCCCGCCCGGGGAACGACGTCCACCCCGGGAACGACGACGGGGGCGGCACCGCACGGTGCCGCCCCCGTCATGGGGTGCGCGGGCGATGCCGCGCCGGGGTGGATCGGACCAGGATCAGACCTGGGGGTTGCCGCCCTGGGGGTTCTGGGTCTTGAGCAGGTCGCGGATCTCGGAGAGCAGCACGATGTCCTCGGGAGCCGCCTCGACCTCCTCCTCGACGCCCTTGCGACGGTTGGCCGCCTCGCGGGCCTTGGTCATCGGCATCACGAAGACGAAGTAGACGACCGCCGCGGTGATCAGGAAGGTGATGACCGCGGAGATCACCGCACCGAAGTTGATGAAGGTCGCCTCGTTGTTCTCGAAGATCTTGAAGCCGAAACCCTCGACGCTGTCCGCGCCGCCCGCGGCGGCGACGACCGGGTTGATGAGGTTGTCGACGAAGGCGGTGACCAGCGCGGTGAACGCGCCGCCGATCACGACACCGACCGCGAGGTCGATGACGTTGCCCTGCATGACGAAGTCCTTGAAGCCCTTCATGGGGAGTTCCTTCTCAAGATGGGGATGAGGGAGAACCGAAGTCACGGCCCGCTCGGACTCTAGCCGATCACGGACACCGTCACGGTCGACGTGCCGAGAGCGTGAGCGACTTCTCCGGACCGCTGCCGGTCCACGAGCACGAGCGCCTGGACGCCGGTGTCGGTCCCCGTGCCGAGCGCTCCCGTGCCCGTCGCGGCGGCGGAGAGGGAGCGGATCTCCGCGGGGATGCGGGTCGCGGACCCGTCGACGGGGTCGCTCGTCAGCAGCTCGATGCGACTTCCCGATCGGAGATGCGGCAGCAGCACCTCCGGCACGGGGACGGCCAGCAGCGCCGTCCCCTCGGGGAGGGGGTCCTCGCCGGTGCCGAGCAGGTCTCCGGCGAGGATCGGGCCGCCCTCGGCGACCGGGGCGGCGAGCCGCTCGCCCACGAGATCCTCCGCCGCGGTCGCGGCACCGGAGGGCACCAGTGAGCTCGCGACCTCGACGGTGCGCATCTGCCCCGCCTCCAGGGCGGTGCCGGTCGGCAGGTCCTCGGCGGCGACCACCACCTCCGTCCCCGTCACCGAGGCCGGCACCAGCGAGGGCACCAGCAGCACTGCGGCGGCGGCCACGCCGAGCACGGCCAGGGTGCGGCGCCGACGGCGCAGGGCCCGGCGCCATGTGGGCAGGTGGGGGAGCAGTCGAGTGAGCATGCTCCGACGCTAGGGGCGCCTGCGCGACGGCGCGACGGACCGCGCCCCGCGGTGGACGGCGGGGCGATGGGGAGGAGAGGTCAGGAGGCCGCGGCGGCGGGCTGCGAGGAGGGGCCCGCCGAGGAGCTGGCAGAGGAGGAGCCGGCCGCGGACGAGCCGGCGGATCCCTCCGAGGACGAGGCGGAGCCGCCCGCCGCGTCGGAGGAGGAGCCCCCGCCCACGGTGGAGGCGCCCGAGGTCGCCGAGTCCGTCGAGTAGAAGCCGGAGCCCTTGAAGACGATGCCCACCGAGTCGAAGACCTTCCGCAGGGCCTCCTGCGCGCACTCGGGGCAGGTGGTCAGCGAGTCCTCGCTGAAGCTCTGGTACTGCTCGAAACGATGTCCGCAGTTCTTGCAGGCATAGACGTACGTGGGCACGCGGGTCCTCCGGGATGGTCGATGTGCGGGCCGCGCACGGGCGGCCGCAGGAAGTCTACGACCGCTCGGCGCTCAGACGGGATCGGAGGTGACCAGCGAGACGATCCCGTCGGCCGTCAGCACCTCGCGGATTGGCACGTCGTGCTCCTCGCGCGGGAGGGTGCCGGCCGCGAGCAGCTCGTGCGGATGGGTCACGACCACCACCCGCGCCTCGGCGGGAAGGGTGGTCAGCGCCCTGTCGTAGTAGCCGGCGCCGTGCCCGATCCGGGTGCCGGAGCGGTCCACGGAGAGAGCGGGGGCGAGCACGAGCACGGCCTCGGAGAGCGCATCGGACCCGAGCCGCTCGCCCTGGGGCTCCTTCCCGAAGCCGCGGCCGGGCGAGTCGGCGAAGTCGGAGACCCCGTCCCAGCGGATCCACTCGAGCTCCGACCCGGCGGCGGCGGGGAAGACGAGCTCCGCGCCCCGCGCCGCGAGGGCGGAGGCCAGCGGCATCACGTCGGCCTCCGTCGGGGTGGGATGGAAGGCGGCGACGCGAGGGGCCGGTTCCCCGGCCTCCTCCCGACGGGCGGCCCGGGCCGCGATGTCCGCGACGATCTCCGCGGCATGCGCGAGGATCGCCTCCGCCTCGCGGGAGCGCCGGCCGGGGTCCTCCCCGTACATGGCACGCCGGTCCGCGCGCAGCTGCTTGCGCAGCGCCTTCTTCTCCGACTGCTTGTCCACGAGCTGCTCGTCCACGAGTGCCTCCTCCAACTGCGCGCTCTGCTCCTTCGTAGGCGACGGCTCTCCGCCCGGCGCGCCGACCCGGGGGGCGGGAGGCCCCGGACGGCGGCGCATCGGCCGACGCCGGGCGTCCGCAGCCCAGGCTCGCACACGGCGGGAGAACGCGCAGGCGAGTCCGTCGGACGTCTACGATGACGCGATGGTTCACGTGTGGCCCCTGGCCCTGCGCGACGGGGAGCTGACGCTGCGCCCGCTGCGACGGCGCGACCGCGGAGACTTCGAGCGGCTGCGTGCCCGCAGCGCCGACTGGCTGCGGCCGTGGGACGCGACGGACCCGCTGAGCGAGCGCGGGCCTGCGGACTTCCGCACCCTGCGCCGCTGGGCCGACGAGCAGGCGCGGCTGGGGACCTCCCTCCCGCTCGCGATGGTCGTCGGCGGACGGGTGATCGGGCAGATCACCGCGGGCCCCATCCAATACGGGGCGGTGCGCTCGGCGGTGCTCGGCTACTGGGTGGATCGGGAGATGGCCGGCCGCGGGCTGGCGCCGCGCGCGGCGGCGCTGGTGATCGACCACCTCTTCGCCGAACTCGGCCTGCACCGGGTCGAGGTGACCGTGCGGCCCGAGAACGCGCCGAGCCTGCGCGTGGTCCAGAAGCTGAACCTGCGCCCCGAGGGGCTGCGCCGCGCGGCGATCCACGTCGACGGCGGCTGGCGCGACCACCTCGTCTTCGCGCTGACCGCCGAGGAGGTCGCGACCGACCACGCCGGCTACGGGGTCCTGCGCCGCCTGCATCGCGAGCATCCGAGCCCCGCACCGACCGGCTGAGACCCGCGGTGGCGCGGCGCACGGAATTGCTCGCCGACACGCCCGCTCCGTGACCAGGCGAATCACATCGGTGTCATTACTGTGGCGGTGTGGAGTCGATCAATCTCGGTGCCGTCCTCTTCGGCGGCCTGCTGCTGCTGTGGCTGGTGTACGCGCTGCCACGCACCGCCGCCCGTCGCGAGGTGATGGGCCGCGCCCGCGCCGCGGACGAGGCCGGGATGACGCCCCAGGCCCGGGATCTCTCCGAGGCCGTCCACGCCCGCCGCTCGTCTGCCGAGGTGACCACCCCCATGCCCCAGGACCGCCTGCTCATGCGTCCCGCCGACCCGACCCGTCGGCCCCGCTTCGACACCGACCCCGGCACGCGCGTCGACCTCGGCGAGGAGCGCGGCCGCTCGCGTCGTCTCATGCGCGGTGTGCTGATCGGGCTGATCGTCCTCACCGCCGCGCTGGTCGTCGGCGCGATCGCGAACGTGCTGCCCTGGTGGCCGCCGGTCCTCGGCGCGGTCGTGCTCGGCGTGTTCCTGGTGGGGCTGCGCCGTGCCGAGCTGGACCGTCGGGCCCGCCGCACCCGCGCCGCGACCCGCGGCCGTCAGCAGCGGGCCGAGGCCGAGACCGCGCGTCGACGCGCCGAGCAGACGCCCGCGAGCACCGGCCGCGAGCTGCCCGCCCCGTCGGCCGTCTCCGCCGCGCAGCACCCCGCCGCGTCCGCGGAGGCCGAGGCGGCCTCCGCGTCCGCGCTCGAGACCGCCTCGGAGCGCGCGGCCGAGCAGGTCACGCGCCCGGGGGAGTGGACCCCCCGCCCGGTGCCGCGGCCCACCTACGCCTTGCGCGGCGAGGTCGACGACCTCGCCAGCCGTCACGCCGCCCACCGCCGCAGCATGCTCCCGGAGTCCGTGCCGCTGGAGCGCGCGCACGTCGAGGAGGCGGAGGCGGTCGAGGAGAGCTTCGCCCCCGCGCAGGACCTCCACCTCGACGAGATCCTCGCCCGCCGCCGCGCCTGAGGCAGACCCGGTGCGCGACCTCGCGGGACTCGACGGACTGCTGGCCGGGGCAGGTTGGTCCGAGCGCCCCCTCGCGGTCCTCGACCTCGACGCCGTCGACGCCAACGCCGACGACCTCCTCCGCCGCGCCGGCGGCACCCCGGTGCGCATCGCCTCGAAGTCGCTGCGGGTGCGGGGGCTGATGGACCGGGTCCTCGCCCGCCCCGGCATCTCCGGGATCCTCGCCTTCACCCTCCCCGAGGCGCTGTGGCTCGTCGCCCACGGGGCACGGGACGTGCTGGTCGCCTATCCGACCGCGGAGCGTGGGGCGCTGCGCCGCCTCGCCGCCTCCCCTGAGGCGCTGGACGCGATCACGCTCATGGTCGACGAGGCCGCGCAGCTGGATCTGGTCCTCGACGCCACCGCCGACCTCCCGCCCCGCACGGGCGGGCGCAGGATCCGCGTGGCGCTCGAGCTCGACGTCTCCTACGCCCCACTGCCCGGGATCCGCTTCGGCGCCCTGCGCTCCCCGGTGCGCACGGCGGGCCAGGCCGTCCGCCTGGCCCGCGCGGCGATCTCCCGGCCCCGTCTCCAGCTGGTGGGTCTGATGGCCTACGAGGGCCACATCGCCGGGGTCACCGACGCCGCGCACACCCCCTACGGTGCCACGGTCCGCGCGATGAAGCGCCTCTCCCGCCCCGAGATCGCCGCACGCCGCGCCGAGGTGGTCGCCGCGGTCCGGGCGCTCGCCCCGCTCGAGTTCGTCAACGCCGGCGGCACCGGCTCGCTCGAGTCCAGCGCCGCCGAGGAGGCCGTCACCGAGGTCGCCGCCGGCTCGGGGCTGATCGGGCCGGGCCTGTTCGACCGTTACCGCGGCTTCTCCCCGCAGCCCGCGCTGTGGCTGGGCACCTCCGTCGTGCGCCGCCCCGCCCCGGGCGTCGCGACCGTGCTCGGCGGCGGGTGGATCGCCTCCGGCCCGCCCGGCACGGACCGCCTGCCCACCATCGCCCATCCGCCCGGACTCGCCTTCGCCCCGCAGGAGGCGGCCGGCGAGGTGCAGACCCCTGTGATCGGCCCCGCCGCCGAGGACCTCCTCATCGGCGACACGGTGTGGCTGCGGCACGCCAAGGCCGGCGAGCCCGCCGAGCACTTCTCCCACTACCTGCCCGTCCAGGGCGAGCAGGTCCTGGACCCGATGCCCACCTACCGCGGCGAGGGCCTGACCTTCCTCTGAACCCCGGCCCGCAGCGCCCCGCCGCCCCTGTCCCGGAAGGAGCCGTCGATGACGACGAGCCCGAGCCGCCGCCCGCGATCAGGCCGCCCCCGGCCGCGCCGCAACTGGTCCGGCGCGGTCCGCTTCACCCCGCACGAGGTCCTCGCCCCCACCAGCGAGGACGAGGTCACCGCCGCGCTCCGGGAGGCGCGCTCCCGTGGTCTCCCGCTGCGCGTGATCGGCGGCGGCCACTCCTTCTCCCCGCTGGTGGCGACCGACGGGCTGCTCCTCACCCTCGACCGCCATCAGGGGCTGGTCCGCGCCGATCCGGCGACCGGCCTCGTGACCCTGCGCGGCGGCACCCGGCTCTGGTCGGTCGCCGAGCTCCTCGCCCCGCACGGCCTGGCGCTGGAGACGATGGGAGACATCGACCGGCAGTCGATCGCCGGGGCGATCCAGACCGGCACCCACGGCACCGGCGCGCGCTTCACCGGCTTCGCGGGCACGGTGCGCGCACTGCGGATCGCCCTGCCCGACGGCTCCGTCCTCGACACCTCGCCGACCCAGGACCGGGACCTCTTCGAGGCGGCACGGCTCGGCCTCGGCACGATCGGGGTGGTCCTCGAGGTGACCCTGCAATGCGTGCCCGCCTACCGGCTTCAGCTGGTCGAGACCACCCGGCCCCTCGACGAGGCGGCCGGCGAGTTCCTCGCGACCTGCGAGAGGGCGGACCACCACGAGATCTTCTGGTTCCCCCGCACCGATCGCGCGACCGTGCGCACCATGACCCGTCTCCCGGCCGACGCGCCCCGGCAGCGGCCCCCGCGCGCCGCCGTGCTGCTGCAGCGCGAGGTGCTCGGCAACGGCGCCTGGGAGATGCTGTGCCGCGCCGCAGCGGTCGCTCCGCCGCTGTCGAGGCCCGTCGCCGAGCTCGCCTCCCACGTCTTCGCCGGGCCGCGCACGGTCGACGACTCCGCCGCGGTGTACGCCGCGCCGCGCCGGGTGCGCTTCCACGAGTCGGAGTGGGCGCTGCCGGCCGAGCACCTCGAGGCGGCGCTCGCGGCGCTGCGCGCCCGCTTCACGGCCGAGGACGTGCGCGTCACCTTCCCGCTCGAGATCCGCCGGGCCGCGGCCGACGACGTCTGGCTCTCCACCGCGTTCGAGCGGGAGACCGTGTACATCGCCGCGCACCGGTACCACCGGGAGGAGGCCGGGCCCTATCTGCTGCTCGTCCAGCGCACCCTCGCCGGGTTCGGGGCGAGGCCCCACTGGGGCAAGATGCACTGGCTGGGCGCCCGCGAGCTCTCCCGGCTCTACCCGCGCTTCGAGGACTTCCGCGCCGTGCGCCGCGCGGCGGATCCGGACGGACAGCTCATGACGCCGGCGCTCCGCCATCTGCTCGGGACGTGACCGGTCGGCGTCGCGGAGGTCAGGTCGGGGGAGGGGAGATGTCCGTGCTCCGGGCCGTCGCTCCGATCCTGACCAGGGCGGACTAGCCTGGCGGTGATGAACACCACCGCCTCTTCCGCCCCGTCCCCGGCCCAGCTGCTCGAGCACGCCCTCACCGCCGCACACGCCGCCGCCGAGTACCTCCGCGGCCTCGACCGCGACGACCTCTCCCGCGAGTACAAGACCTCCAGCCACGACATCGTCACCGAGCACGACCGCCGCAGCGAGGAGATCATCGTCTCCGAGCTGCGCCGACTGCTGCCCAGCGCCCGCATCATCGGCGAGGAGGGCGGGGAGCGCCCCGCCGCGGAGCCCTCCGGTCCCGAGCAGGTCAGCTTCTACGTCGACCCGATCGACGGCACCAGCAACTTCGCCGCCGGCCTGCCGCTGTTCTGCATCTCGATCGGCGTCACCATCGGCGACGAGCTGGTCGCCGGCGTGATCGACGCGCCGGTGCTCGGCCAGGTCTTCGCCGCGGCCGACGGCCCCGCGACCCTGAACGGCCGGGAGATCACCCCGCGCGAGACCCGCCCGGCCCCCGACGCCCTCGTGCTCTCCGGCTACCCCGGCCAGCGCACGGGCTCCCGCTTCCCGGAGTTCGCCGCGAGCGCCGTCCGCACCCTCGAGGACTCGGTCTCCGCGGTGCGCCACCTGGGCTCCGCCGCGCTCGAGCTCGCCTACGTCGCCGCGGGATGGGCGGACGCCACCGCGCTGACCGCGATCAACTCCTGGGACGTCGCGGCCGGCTTCCACATCGTCCGCCGCGCCGGCGGCTCCCTGCGCACCTGGGCCGGGGAGGAGGTCGCCGAGCGGCCCGACCACCTCCAGCCCGCCTACGTCGCCTGCTCCGGCCAGGGGCGGCTCGAGGTGCTCGATGCGCTGCAGGACGAGCTGCAGGCTCTGCGGGTCGGGAGCTGAGCGTCCGCTCTGTGACCTTCGTCAAGAGGCCCGCCTCGATGCGACAGCATCCCTGGTGGGGTGCTAATCTGATGCGGTCGCCGAGCGACATGGGGCTATGGCGCAGTTGGTAGCGCGTCTCGTTCGCAATGAGAAGGTCGGGGGTTCGAATCCCCCTAGCTCCACAAAATCACCCCGCTGGTCTCCGGACCGGCGGGGTTCTTCGTGTCCGCGAGCGGGATGGTGCGGCGTCCGCTGTGCGCGGTGTCGACCATCGCGGTGACGCCGTCGCGGCGCCCGATCACCTCGAGCCGGCCCGGAGGAGGAGCCACCCCTGCCAGCGCCTCGACCACCGTCCCGGGCTCAGCTCCGAGGGCGATCACCGCGCTCGCCGCGAGCAGCAGGTTCGTCACCGCCACCGCGTGCACCGTCGGCAGCAGCACCGGGAGACGCTGCGAGCCCACGCAGCATCCTCTCGAGCCGCACCGCCCCGTCGGCCGCGGCGACCTCCTCGGCCTCCTCGAGCGCCACGTCCCCGCCGGGACCGACCGTCACCAGGCGCGCCCCGCGCCGCGCCGCCGCGTCCCGCACCAGATCCCCCTGCGCGCAGTCCGTCGCCAGCACCGCCACCCCGTCGGGCCGCAGGTGCTCCTCGAACAGCCGCAGCTTCGCACCCCAGTACGCCTCGACGCTGCCGTGCACGTCGAGGTGGTCGCGCTCCAGCCCCGTGCACACCGCCACGTCGACCTCGACGTGCTCGAAGAGGCCATCCTTGAGGATTCCCACGAAGGCCTCGAGCGAGATCGCCTCCGCACCGAGAGCGACTTGCTCGGCGTTGAGATCCGGCAGGAACTGCGCAGAGCGCCGGAACTGCGCGGGCCTCACCGCGCCGTGCACGTCGTCGATCCCGGTCGAGTCGCAGCCGGCCGCGCGCAGCCCCGCCGCGCGCAGCAGCTGCAGCGTCGCGGTCGCGACGCTGGTCTTGCCGTTGGTGCCGGTGACCGCGGTGGTGAGCGGGCGGCTGACGGGCGCGGTGACGGGCTGGATCATCGTTCTCCCCCTGGGACGACGGCAGAACGCACGGACGGCGCACCGCCCTCATCCCACCACAGGCGCGGTGCGCGCCGCAGGTGTGGGCGAGTGCTCAGGCCCCGGGGCGGGACGGCGGGATCGGCCGGAACCGTCCGCCCGCACCGCGGCTCAGCACCACGGCGCTCGCCGGAGCGACCTCGCACACCGTCTCCTCGAGATGCCGGGCCACGGCCGCGAGGGCCCGCCGTGCCGACTCGTCCTCCTCCGCGCGGGAGCTCGGATCCACGCCGAAGCGCAGCACCACCCGGCCGACGCGCCGGCCCGCGACGAGCGGCGCCTCGACGTCCTTCCGCTCCACGGCGTGGAGGGAGCCGAGCGCGAGCGCGGCCTGCTCGAGCACGTCGGCGGGGGAGGAGCCGGCGCGCAGCGCACCGATCGGCAGATGGAGGCGGTAGCTCGGCATCGTCCCAGGGTAGTCAGCAGCCGACGGGGTCGCTGTGCGAGGTCACCTTGTCGATGAGCAGCTCCTGCGTGTCTCCGTCCCGGACGAGGTCGTAGGTGAGGTCCCAGTCGCTGCAGGACTGGCCGTCCGGGCCGTCCTCGGGCGCCTGCTCGGTGCGGAGCGCCACCCGGAGCGTGACGCCGCCCTGCGTGACCGTGCTGTCGGTCAGCGTGAGCTCGGTCCAGTACGAGCTGTGCAGCCCGCTCGACCAGGCCTCGACGCCTCCCATGGCCTCCTGCATCCGGGGCGTGAAGATCGCGTACGCGCTGTCGTAGCTGCCTTGGTTGATGGCGTCGCCGTGCACGAGCAGGGTGAGCAGGGCGAAGGCGACCTCGGGGTCGGAGACATCGCCGTCGACGGCGACCTCGGACGGATCCGTCTCGGTGACGCACTCGGGCGTGGCCGGACGGTCGGGGGACTGGGCCCACTCGTCGACCAGCGGACGCGCAGTGGCATGGGAGAGGGCGTAGCTCATCGCATTGGCCGGGCGTCCGTTGATCTCGTGGTAGCCGTGGCTAACGATGCCGACGACGTCCCCCGAGCGAGTGATGACCGGCCCTCCGCTGTTTCCCGGATTCACGTCCGCGCTGATCCGTACCCACTCCAGGCCCTCGCGCTGCTCGATGCTGCTGAGGGTCCCGCTGTTGATCGACAGGTCGCCGCCGTAAGGGAACCCGAGCGCCGCGATGTCCGTTCCGATGCCGACCTCGTCCTCCGGCCAGGAGAAGACGTGCGCCCCGTCCAAGGGCTCGTCCAGCAGGAGAAGGGCGACATCGGCGCCGTCGTCGATGCCGAGCGTCACGGCGTCCCGGACCTCTCCGTCGACGGCGACGGTGGTCGTGATCGCCTCGTCGACCACGTGCGCCGCCGTGACCATGAGATCCGGGGCGACGAGGAATCCGCTTCCGGAGCCGTACACCGACGGATCACAGCCGACCACGGTGAGGCGAGCGATGCCCGAGCTCGTCTCCTCCGTGACGGTCTCCCAGCTGGAGGTGGCGCCAGCGTCTGCATCCTCGTCGAGGCCCTGCTCCGGTGTCGATCCATCATCGGCCGGGGAGGAGGAGACCGGATCGGCGTCGTCCTCGGTGTCCTTCTCCGGTCCCTGTTCGTCCGAGAGCTCGCCCTCCTGACCTGCGTCCTCGGTGATGACCCCGGGCTCATCCGGAGGGGGCTGGTCAGCGGTCGGGACGTTGATGGAGACGCAGCCCGAGAGGGCCAGCACGGCACACCACACGAGGGCTGGACGGAGACGGTCGAACACACTGGTCAGCATGGTGGGCTCCTTCGCCGGGAAAGGGGCGTCCTCGCCCCGTATCGGGAGAATAGGGCTTACCGGGAGGAAACGGAATCGCCCTCCGACGTGCGCCGACGCAGCGGTGGCGAAGGGGCGCGACGGAGGGCTGTCCGTCCCGGCGAGAGCCCTTCGGGGACTCGTCCGTGGGGGGATGCAGCCGTGGGGAGCAGGCTCCCGGTACTCTCCCTCGGGGGAGCTGAACGCCACAGGAGGGGACGCCGTGACTCGGAGCATCGTGCTGATCCATGCCGTGCGCTCCTCGCGCACCATGTGGAAGGGCCAGGTTCGCCGTCTGCGCGACCGCGGCTACGAGGTGATCGCCCCGGACCTGCCCGGCCACGGCGCCCGCCGCGGCGAGCCCTTCACCCTCGAGTCCGCGCTCGCCACGATCGACGAGGCCGTCTCCCGCTGCCAGCAGCCGCCGCTGCTCGTCGGCCTCTCGCTCGGCGGCTATCTCACCCTCCACTTCGCCGGCACGAACCCCGGCCGGCTCGCGGGCGTCGTCGCCGCGGACTGCACGATCGTGCCCGGACCCGCGATGGCGCGGATGTACGGGCTGTGGATGACGATGAAGGACTGGCTGCCCGGCGACTCCGATGCCCGCGTCGCCCGCTCCTTCGCCCGGCGCCACACCCGCAAGGCCGCGAAGCGCTACTACGGAGGCGGCCGCGCCCACGGCGTGATCCGCACCGTGGTGCGCACGATCGGCGCCCTCGACCTGCTCGCCGACGTCGCCGCGATCGACGTGCCGATCACCTTCGTCAACGGCGAGCACGACCCCTTCCGTCGCCACGAGGCGCTCTTCGTCGAGGCCGCCCGCGACGGCGAGCTCGTGATCCTCCAGGATGCCGGGCACATCGCGAACCTCTCCCGCCCCAAGCGCTTCGCGAAGGTGCTGCACCGCTGCGCGGCGGCGACGGTGCCGGCATGAGCGACCACGCCGCGACCCGACCCGCCGGGCCCGCCCGCCCCTGGCCCGTCGTGCTCGTGCACGGCACCCGCACCTCGTACAGCCAGTGGGACCCGCAGGTGCCCGCGCTCCGCGCCGCCGGCCACCACGTCCTCGCCCCGGACCTGCCCGGGCACGGCGCACGCCGCGGCGAGCCCTTCACCCTCGAGGCCGCGCAGTCCGTCATCGAGGGCGCGGCGCGCACCGCGCACGAGGCGACCGCTCTGCCCGTCCACCTCGTCGGCAGCTCGCTCGGCGGGATGCTCGCGATCCGCTCCGCGGCGCGGCTCGGCGCGGCGGACCGGGCCGACGCCGGCACCGACAGGGCCGGTGCATCCCCCGTCCTCGGCTCCCTCGTCGCCTGCGGCGCCGCGGTGCAGCCCACCCCGCTCACCGCCCGGCTCTACGCCCGCCTGATCACCGCCACCGACCTGCTGCCCGCGATGCGCAGCGGCTCCGAGGCCTTCCCCTTCACCTGGCTGCTGGGCCGGGACGGGGCCCGCGCCTACCTGCGCGGCGGCCGGGCCGACATCGACGTGGTCGCTCCCGCCTTCGCCGCCGTCGCCTCCCTGGACCTGCGCGGCGAGCTGTCCCGCATCCCGGTGCCGGTGACCTTCCTCCACGGCCGCTTCGAGCAGCTGCGACTGCACGAGCGCTCGTTCGCCGCCGCCGCCCCGCAGGGCCGGCTCGAGCTGCTGCCCTACGGCAACCACATGCTGAACCTCGTCCGCGCCGAGCGCTTCACCCCGGACCTGCTGCGCGTCCTCGCCCGCGCCGAACGACCGACGAGCCCCGGGACGACCCAGGACCGTCTCGGGCCCTAGTCTGGTCCCATGCACCACACCACCCTGCGCGTCGGCTTCGTGCCCGGCGTCGAGCCCGACCGCTTCCTGCGCCGCTGGAAGTCCGGCCGCCGCGACGCCTGGCTCGAGCTCGTCCCCGTCCCGCTCTCCCGCCAGACGGAGGCGCTGATCGGCGGCGAGGTCGACATGTGCTTCGTGCGCCTCCCGCTGCCGGAGGAGTCGGGCGAGCAGCTGCACCGGGTGGCGCTGTGGGAGGAGCGCGCCTGCGTGGTGGTCGGCGACGAGGACGTGCTGAGCCTGCAGGACGACATCGTCGAGGCCGACCTCGCGGGGCAGACCGAGATCCGGCAGGAGCACCTCGACGATGCCGCCTCGCGGATCGCCGTGGCCGCAAGCGGAGTCGGCTTCGCGCGGGTCCCGCTCTCCCTCGCCCGCCTCCACCGTCGCAAGGACGCCGTCGCCCTCCCTCTGCGGGACGGCGAACCGACACGCATCGCGCTCGCCTGGCCGCGCGCGGCCGACGACGAGATCCGTCAGGAGTTCGTCGGTGTCGTCCGCGGCCGCACCTCCCGCTCGAGCCGCTGACCGAGCCGCGCAGAGCGCCTGCGCCGCGCCTCCGCCCCCGCCGACGGCGCACCGGCCCCGTCGGCCCCCGAACCCTCCGCCCACACCCGATCAGAGGAGAACCATGACCGAGCAGCCCCGCATGAACGTCGAGAGCTTCAACCTCGACCACCGCACCGTCGCCGCGCCCTACCTGCGCATCGCCGATCGCAAAGAGCTGCCCGGCGGCGACGTGCTCACCAAGTTCGACGTCCGCTTCACCCAGCCGAACCTCGCCCATCTCGAGTCCGAGACGGTCCACTCCCTCGAGCACATGATGGCCGAGCACATGCGCAACCACTCCGGGGACGTCCTGGACGTCTCCCCGATGGGCTGCCGCACCGGGTTCTACGTGCTGCTGATGGGAGACCACGACGCAGACGGCTTCGCCCCGATCCTCGAGGCGACCCTGCGCGACCTGCTCGCGGCCGACGAGGTCCCCGCCGCGAACGAGGTCCAGTGCGGCTGGGGCGCCCACCACAGCCTCGAGGGCGCCCAGGCCGCGGCCCGCGCCTTCCTCGAGGCGCGCGAGGAGTGGGGCACCGTCACCGCCTCCTGAGCCTGCCCCGCCGACGACGCAGCCCCGCCTCCCACGATCACGGGAGGCGGGGCTGCGTCGTCGAGCGTCCCGGCGGGCGGGGGAGAGCGGGCTCAGCGCCCGCCGATCCCCTCCCGCACCGCGGCGAGCAGCCGTGCGGTGCGGGGATCGGTCGCAATCTCGTCGAGGCCGACGGGCCGGCCGGCCGGGTCCGCGAGCGGGATCCGCCAGTTGGGGTACTCCTCGTCGGTGCCCGGCTGGTTCTGGATCCGTCGCTCGCCCACGCAGTCCACGAGCGAGACCCCGAGCAGCATCGACGGGGTGCGGGCCAGGTGCCGGTGCAGCGCGATCACCGTCTCCTCGACATCGCCTGCCGGACCCGGGGCCAGCAGCCCCTCGGCCCGCAGCACGTCCAGCACCTCCTCGCGTCCGGCGGCGTCGGTCGCGAGCTCCTCGTCCAGCGGCCGCTCCAGCAGCCCGAGCTCGTGGCGGAGGGTGACGTGGTCGCCGGCGAGATAGCCGGCCGTCGGCGGCAGGTCATGGGTGTTCACCGAGGCCATGCACAGGGTGCGGTAGTCCTCGGCGCGCAGCGGCTTCCCCTCGCCGTCGTACTCGAACCACAGGATCGAGGTGCCCATGATTCCGCGGTCCACCAGGTAGTCGCGCACCCACGGCTCGAAGGTGCCCAGGTCCTCGCCGACGACGAGGGTGCCCGAGCGCTGCGCCTCCAGCGCGAGGATCCCGATCATCGCCTCGTGGTCGTAGGAGACGTAGGCGCCGTCGGCCGCCCGGTGCCCCTCGGGGATCCACCACAGCCGGAACAGGCCCAGCACGTGGTCGATCCGCAGCGCGCCGGCATGCCGCGTCAGGGTGCGCAGCATGTCCCGCCACGGCCGGTAGGACGCCTCGCGCAGACGCTCCGGGTGCCAGGGCGGCTGCGACCAGTTCTGGCCCTGCTGGTTGTACTGGTCGGCGGGCGCGCCGACGGTCGCGCCGCGGGCGAGCACGTCCTGAAGCGCCCAGGAGTCCGCGCCGACCTGCTCGACGCCGACGGCGAGATCGTGCATGATCCCGATCCGCATCCCGGCCTCGCGCGAGGCGGCCTGTGCGGCGGCCATCTGCTCGTCCAGCCACCACTGCACGCGGACGTGGAACTCGATCCGGTCGGCGAGCTCGGTCCGTGCCTGCTCGAGGACCGCCTCGTCGAGATGCTGCAGCACGGTCTCCCTGGGCGTGCCGCGCACCGACTCCGCGATCGCGGACCACAGGGCGAAGTCCTCGAGCCCCTGCCCCTCCCGCGCCCGGTAGGCGTCCAGCAGCGCGGCCCGGCCCGCCGTCAGCGGGACCGCGAACAGCTCCTCGAGCGCCTCGAGCTTCGCCTCCAGCACGGCGTCGCGCTCGAGCCGGTCCCCGCGTGTGTTGCGGTCCGCGACCGTGCCGCGCAGCAGCTCGACCTTCTGACGGGCGATCTCGGTGAGGGAGCGGTGCTCGGGCACCTCCTCGATCCGCAGGTACAGCGGGGCCGTGAAGCGCCGGGTGACCGGGAGATAGGGGGAGGGCTCCACGGGCGGGGTCGGGTAGGAGGCGTGCAGCGGGTTCACCAGCAGGAAGTCCGCGCCGTGGCGCGCTCCGGTGATCGCGGCGAGGTCGCGCATGTCGGCGAGATCGCCGATGCCCCAGGACCGCTCGGAGCGGACCGAGTACAGCTGCGCCTGGATGCCGAAGGCGCGCCGGGCCGCGTACTGCTCGTGGACGGTGAGCCGTGCCGGGGTGACCACGAGGTCCGCCTCGGCGGGACCGGCGGCGGTCTCGGCGACCAGCCGGTGCCAGCCCAGCGGCAGCCCTCCCGGCAGCAGGAAGCGGGCGCGGCCGCGCAGCGTGCCGTCGAGGTCGAACGGCGTCGTGTGGTCCTCGCCCTGGACGAGATCGACCCGCCCGCCCTCCTCGAGCAGGACGTGCACGGAGACGGGGGTGCCGTGGTCGACGTGCACGGGGACGCTCGAGGCCCGGTCCTCGCGCATCACCGTCACCGGCGGGAGAGTGCGCTCCCACGGGGCGCGCTCGCGGTGGGCGCGGACGGCGGCGATGTCCCCGTCGGAGGCGACCGGGGAGCCGAGCGCGGCGAGGATCGCGTACAGGGTGGAGTCGGCGACGTCCTTCTCGGTGCCGTCCCACCCCCAGTACCGGGTGCT
Organism: Brachybacterium sp. sponge; assembly: GCF_001613775.1. Classification (NCBI taxonomy): domain Bacteria; kingdom Bacillati; phylum Actinomycetota; class Actinomycetes; order Micrococcales; family Dermabacteraceae; genus Brachybacterium; species Brachybacterium sp. sponge. Next base: position 1,047,505 of record NZ_LRMP01000002.1, read on the forward strand.
GACACCGAGGTCGTGGGCGAGAGCTCGCAGCGCTGAGGAGTCCGTGGCCATGGCGTCATCGTAGCGGCGGGCAGGGGCCGTGATGCACCGGACTGCGGGGTTGCCGCACGGGACGCCGGCGCGCCCGCGGTCTGTCAGGTCCAGGACGGCAGCCACATCCGGTACTGCCACTGCTCCACGTCCAGCACCTGCCCGGTCCACACCGGCCAGAAGAACGCCGAGACCATCACGATGAGCACCAGCAGCGAGCCGACGAACAGCCCGCCGGCCAGGCGCCGCTCCCGCTCCGCGCCCGGCGGACCGATCACGAGGCTGAGCATGTAGGTCAGGCACAGGATCAGCCACGGCTCGAAGGCGATCGCGTAGAAGGTGAAGATGGTGCGGTCGGTGTACAGCAGCCACGGCAGGTAGCCGGCGACGATCCCCGACAGCGATGCCCACGCCCGCCCGTCGCGATGCACGATCCCGAGCACCACGGCGACGAGGATCGCCAGCGCTCCCAGCCACCAGATCAGCGGATTGCCGACGTCGAGGATGTGCGCGCCGCAGCGGGCGACCTCGCAGCCGTTCTCCCCATAGTCGTAGGAGCGGTAGTAGAAGTTCGTCGGCCGCAGCTGCAGCAGCCAGCCCGCGGGATGCGCCGCGTACGGGTGCTCGGAGTCGAGGCCGACGTGGAAGTCGTAGGCCTGGCGGTGGTACAGCCACAGCGAGATCAGCGCATCGAGCGGATCGAACCCGGTGGCGACGCCCTCGTCGGCCGCGAGGTGGCGGTTGTACCCGATCGAGGAGGCGAACCAGCCGGCCCAGGAGACGAGGTAGGTCAGCAGCGCCGTGCCGACCACCGCGAAGAACGCGGGGATCGCATCCTTCACCAGCCCGACGAGGAACCATCGGGGCTGGGCGATCGTGCGGCGTGCCCACCAGTCCCACAGCACGGTCATGATCCCGAAGACCGCCACGAAGTACAGCCCCGACCACTTCACCGCGCAGGCCGCACCGAGCAGCGCCCCGGCCAGGATCCGCCAGGGTCGCAGCCCGCCCGAGGCCCCGAGCGGGGGCGGCGCCTCGGCGGCGAGGTGCATCCGGGCGGCGGTCAGCGCGAGGTGCTCCCGGAACCGGTCGCGGTCGATGAGCAGCGCGCCGAAGGCGGCGAGCACGAACACCATCAGGAAGGGGTCCAGCAGGCTCGTGCGCGCATGGACGAGCGCCATCCCGTCCACGGCGAACAGGAGCCCCGCGATGAGGCCCGCGGTGGTGGAGCGGAACAGCCGCCGCGCGATGAAGGTCAGCATCAGCACCGCGAGGGAGCCGAGCACGGCGGAGGAGATCCGCCAGCCCCAGGGGCTGTCCGCCCCCAGCAGCGTCATGCCCGCGCCGATCAGCCACTTCCCGAGCGGCGGATGGACGACATAGGAGGCGGTCTCCTCGTAGGAGTCGACGTCCCCGGCCTCGAAGGCCGCATCGGGCTCCTCGGGCCAGTCCATCTCCACGCCCTGCTGGGTGAGGGTGAAGCCGTCCTTGACGTAGTAGGTCTCGTCGAAGATCAGCTCCCCGATGGAGCCCAGCCCCCACAGCCGCAGCACGAGCGCGAGGCCGAACACCGCCATCGCCCCGGCCCAGGCCATCCGCGAGACCGGCAGGTCGACGGCGCGCAGACGCCGGCGGTAGGAGGCCAGCAGCGCGCCCGGCTCGTCCTCGACGGCCGCACGACGACGGGCCCCCGCCGCGGACTCCTCCTCGGACAGCTCGGTGCGCACCCGGTCATGCTAGGTGATCGGCAGGCCGCGCCACGGACAGCACGCGGAGCCCGACGGCGGCGAGGGAACCGGCACCGACGGCACTAGCATGGCGGGATGCTCGAGCCCGGAGTCCTCACCCTCGCCGCCACCCCGATCGGGAACCCCCTGGACGCCTCGGTGCGCCTGCTGCGGGCGCTCGGCTCCGCGGACCTCATCGCCGCCGAGGACACCCGGCGCCTGCACCGGCTGATGACCGACCTCGAGGTCTCCACGAGCTCGAGGATCCTCTCTTACCACGAGCACAACGAGGCCGAGCGGACCGCGACGCTGCTCGAGGCGGTCCGCGCCGGGCAGCGGGTCCTCGTGGTCACCGACGCCGGGATGCCGGTGGTCTCCGATCCCGGCTTCGAGGCCGTGCGCGCCGCCGCGGAGGAGGGCCTGCCCGTCACGGTGATCCCCGGCCCGTCGGCCGTGCTCACCGCGCTCGCCGCCTCGGGGATCGCCCCGGACCGCTTCACCTTCGAGGGCTTCCCGCCCCGGCGCGGCGGCCGGCGCGCGAGCGCCCTCGAGCCGCTCGCGGGCGAGCGCCGCACCATGGTCTTCTTCGAATCGCCGCGGCGCACCGCCGCGACCCTCGCCGCGATGGCGGAGGCCTTCGGGGAGGGCCGACGCGCGGCCGTGGCCCGCGAGCTGACCAAGACGCACGAGGAGATCCTGCGCGGCACCCTCGCCGAGCTGGTTCGTTGGGCGGAGGGCACCGAGGTGCTCGGCGAGATCGTGATCGTGGTCGCCGGGGCCGAGCCGGTCGCCGCCTCCGCCGAGGACCTCGTCGACGAGGTGCTCGAGCGGGCGGCGGCGGGGGAGCGGCTCAAGGACGCGGCGAAGGAGATCGCCCGGACCCACGAGGGCGTCGGCGCGAGCGAGCTCTACGACCTCGCGCTCGCCGCCCGTCGGCGGTGAGGACAGCATGCGAGAACGCCCCCGGCACCTGGTGCCGGGGGCGTTCTCGAAGGTCCTGCGTGCGGGCCGTGCCCGCGCGGGATCAGTCCTCGATCTGGAGGAGGCCGCGCTGGTAGGCCTTCGCGAGGCGGCGCGGGACGTTGGCAGTGCGGCCGCGGACCGTCACCTGCACGAGGTCGGCGTTGTTCGCCTTCCACTGCGAGCGGCGGGAGTGCGTGCGCGCACGGGACATCTTGAACTTGGGCACTGCCATGGGACGCTCCTTGGACGGTCCGGAGGATGAACGGCGTTGGCGTCCGTACCGAGCAGCGACCCGAACCCGCTGCAGTGTCCGGGGACACGACGATCGGGGCGCTCGGGTGCACGAAAGGGCGCGCAACGACGACCCATCTTGCCACATCCGCATCGATTCCGCGCCCTCGCGCTCCGTGAGGTATCACACCGGCGGTGCAGGACACGGCCGGTCGGGCGCCTCTGCGGCGCTGCGCGGCGGCCGTCGGCCCCGCAGGCCGAGGGGGCGCTCCCGAGGACACGGTGCGGAGCAGTGCGGCGACCCTCCTACGATGGTCGCATGCCGTCACCGCACGAGAACACCCCCGCCTCCGCGCTCCCGCCGGTGCGCGACCGCGAGGACATCGATCCGCGCGGGAAGAAGCGCGACCGCTCCTGGCCGCCCGCGCCCGAGCCGCTGCCGTACCCGGTGATCGACAACCACTGCCACCTCGACTTCGCCGACGGGGACACGCAGCTCAGCGTCCAGGACCATGTGGACCGCGCCGCCGCCGCCGGCATCGACGCGCAGATCACGATCGGCTCCGACCTCGAGGCGGTGCGCTGGACCGCGGCGCTGCTGGCCGCCCCGGACTGCCCGCCCTCCTTGCGCGGCGGCGTCGCCGTGCACCCCAACGAGGCGACGCTGCACGCCCGCGGTCACGACCACGACGGGCGCGGGATCGTCGGCCTCGACGCCGCCGTCGCCGAGGTCTCGGAGCTGCTGCGCGGCCCCGGCATGGTCGTGGTGGGGGAGACGGGCCTGGACTGGTTCCGCACCTCCCGCAAGGACGAGCAGGCCCGCGAGGCGCAGATCTCCTCCTTCCGCGCCCACATCGCGCTCGCCAAGGAGCTCGACCTCCCGCTCCAGATCCACGACCGCGACGCGCACCGCGACGTGCTCGAGATCCTCGAGGCCGACGGCGCCCCCGAGCGGACCGTCTTCCACTGCTTCTCCGGCGACGCGGAGTTCGCGCGCCAGTGCGCGGACCGCGGCTGGTACCTCTCCTTCGCCGGCACCGTCACCTTCAAGAACGCGACCGACCTCCGCGCCGCGCTCGCCGAGGTGGGCCTCGGACAGGTCATGGTCGAGACCGACGCGCCCTTCCTCACCCCCGTGCCCTATCGCGGCCGGCCGAACTCCTCCTACCTGATCCCGCTGACCATGGCGACGATCGCGGAGACCACCGGTGCCTCCCTCGAGGAGGCCTGCCGCGCGGTGCGGGCGACCACCCAGGACGTGTACGGCTGGCCCGAGGCGGCCGCGGTATGAGCACGGGGGAGCAGGGCCGCGGGGGCGAGCAGGACGGCGCCGGCCTGCTGCTGACCCACCGCGACATCCGCGAGCTCGCCGAGGCCGCAGGGATCCGCCCCTCGAAGCAGCGCGGTCAGAACTTCGTGATGGATCCCAACACGGTGCGCACCATCGTCGGCCGCGCCGGCGTCGAGCCCGGCCAGGCCGTGCTCGAGGTCGGGCCGGGATTGGGGTCCCTCACCCTCGGCCTGCTCGAGGCGCAGGCGGACGTCGTCGCGGTCGAGCTCGACCGCGGCCTCGCCGAGCTGCTCCCCCTCACCCTGCGCGCCCGCGGCGTCGAGGAGGGGCGCTTCCGCCTCGTCCACGCCGACGCGCTCCAGGTCACCGACCTGCCCGAGCTGCCCCGCGCGGGGGAGCCGACGATGCTGGTCGCGAACCTGCCCTACAACGTCGCCACCCCCATCCTGCTGACCATGCTCGAGCGCTTCGACTCGCTCCGCTCGGCGCTGGTCATGGTGCAGTCCGAGGTCGTCGACCGGCTCACCGCCGGGCCGGGCTCGCGCACCTACGGCGGACCGAGCGTGAAGGCCGCCTGGTACGGCCGCGCCGTCCAGGCCGGACGGATCTCGCGCCAGATCTTCTGGCCCGTCCCCAACGTCGACTCCGCCCTCGTGCAGCTGGTCCGCCACGAGGAGCCGCTCGGCACCGCGGCGGAGCGTGAGCAGGTCTTCGCCGTGATCGATGCGGCATTCGCCCAGCGCCGCAAGACCCTGCGCGCCGCGCTCGCCGGCTGGGCGGGCACCGCGGCACGCGCCGAGGAGATCCTCCGCGCCGCCGGGATCGACCCGTCGGCTCGAGGAGAGACCCTCGAGGTCGAGCAGTTCCGCGCCATCGCGCACGCCGCGGCCGAGCAGGCCGAGGGCGACACCGAGGCGGGCGAGGGGACGGGGCGCACCGTGCCCGAGGACGACGCGACGGGAGCCGAGGGGTGAACGGCGCCCTCGAACGGGTGGTCGTGCGCGCCCCCGGCAAGATCAACCTGTCCCTGCACGTCGGCGGCGTGGACGGCAGTGGCTACCACGCGCTCGCGACGGTGTTCCAGGCGGTCGACCTCTACGAGACCGTCACGGCGACCCGCGCCGACGAGATGAGCCTCGAGATCACCTCCGAGGTGCCCGGGGAGGTGCCGCTGGACGGCACCAACCTCGCCCTGCGCGCCGCCGAGCTGCTGCGCACCGAGTGCGGGGTGCGGGAGGCGGCGGCGCTCCACGTCCGCAAGCAGGTCCCCGTCGCCGGCGGCATGGCGGGCGGCTCGGCCGACGCTGCGGCGGTGCTCGTGGCGCTGGACCGGCTGTGGGGGCTGGGCCTCGGCGCCGAGGCGCTGCGCACGCTCGGGGCACAACTCGGCGCCGACGTGCCCTTCTCGATGCTCGGACACACCGCGCTCGGCCGCGGCAACGGCGCGGACCTCACCACGGTGCTCACCCACGGCGAATGGACCTGGCTGCTCGCCGTCCCCGGCGGGCACCTCTCCACCCCGGAGGTCTTCCGGCGCTTCGACGAGCTCGTGCTCGCGGGCGGCCGGGTGCCGCCGGAGCGACCCGAGATCGACGAGCGACAGCTCCAGGCGCTCAGCGGCGGCAACCTCGAGCTGCTCGCCGACACCCTCCACAACGACCTCCAGGCCGCGGCGTTCGCCCTGCATCCCCGGCTCGAGGAGGTCGTCGAGGCTGCCGAGCGGCTCGGCGCGATCGGCGCGATCGTCAGCGGCTCCGGGCCGACGGTCGCCGCGCTGGTCGAGGACGAGGCCGCCGCGCGCACCATCGCAGCAGGGCTGACGGAGGATGGGCTGGCGGAGTCCTGCCTGATCGCGCGGGGCTCGGCGCCCGGCGCGAGCGTGCTCGAGGAGAGCTGAGCCGGGCTGCGGATTGCCCCTCCGAGCGCGGCCCCGTCCCGGTGCGGCTTGGACGGTTCCTCCACGAAGCGGAGTCATCCACCGCGTCGTGTCGAGGGTTCCTCCCCACGTATTGGTTTTCCACAGTGCGCTGTCCGCAATTCCGTGCGGAAGATCGTAGACGGCATCCGAGTTATCCACAGGAATCGACGCTTCTTGACATTCCGCCTCGTATTCAAACGCGCAGTCGAGGGCCTGAGATGAATGCGGGTCTGCAGGTCGGCGGGAGGGTGTTAGTGCCGCTGTCTGCCGCGACCGCCGACCTTCCCTCCCCACGACCTGGTTATCCACACTGCGAAGTTCCTGGTCGGTAGCTGCATTGTGGGTCTTCTCTTCCTCGAATGGCCGTGCAAAAATAGAGGTATGTCGAAGGAATCCTCGAACGAGCGCGAGATCCCCGAAGGTGCCGCCGGCGCCTCCGGTCATCACGGCCGCCCGTCCGGGGAACATGGTCGCCCGTCCGGGAAATACGGCCGCCCGTCCGGGGAGCACTTCCGCCCGCCCGGGGATCCGGCCGGCGAGCTCCCTCCTCGTGCGGACCGCCCGATCCAGGTCGACGCCGAGCAGCTGACCATCGGCGAGCTCGACCTCCTCGCCGCCCGCGAGACCCTCGCCGAGCTCGGAGAGCGGGGCTCCGCGCCCCTGGACTCGCTGGACATCGACGGGACGATGACGCTCCTCGAGACCATCGTCGGCCTGGAAGGAGCGCTCGAGTCGCTGCGGGCGCGGACCGTGGTGCACCTCGAGGACGCGGTGAAGGCGGACTGCCTCCGACGGGAGGAGAGTCCCAGGCAGGCCGCGCTGGTGGCCCGCGCCGAAGCGTCGCGAGCGCTGAAGTCCTCCCGCTCTGTCGTGGGGCGCACGCTCGCCACCTCCCGTCGGCTCGTCCGCAGCATGCCCGGGATGATCTCGGCGCTGTCCTCCGCGCGCATGCTCCCGCAGTCCGCCCACAAGGTCGGCTCGGTCCTCGGCCCGGCGACCCCGGAGCAGCGTCGACAGGTCGATACGATCCTCACCTCCCGGCTCGCCGAGCTCGAAGGGTGCGGGCCGCAGCAGTGGGGCGACGAGGCGGCGAGGATCCTCCACGCCCTCGACCCTGCCGGTGCCGCCGCGCGCCACCAGGCCGCGAAACGGGAGCGGCACGTGACAGTGCGGCGCACAGACCACGGAATGGCGCGGATCACCGCCCTCGTCCCCGGCATCGACGGCGCTCGGATCCGCAAGGGACTCGACGTCGCGGCCGAGAGCGCCCGCGCCCAGGGCGACCGGCGCGGCCACCAGCAGATCATGGCCGACCTCTTCGCCGATGCGCTGATCGGCCGAGGCGACGGCATCGACCCCACGACGCTCGATGTCGGGATCGTCATCACCGACCGCTCCCTCCTCGCCCCTGCGCACGCCGATGCCGCCCTGGTCGAAGGATTCGGGTCCGTGCCCTACGACCATGTGCGCGAGGAGATGCTCCGCGCGGCCCAGGCCGAGGAGGACACCGACCTCGCCCTGACGATCCGTCAGCTCTACGCCCACCTCGACCACGGCGACCTGGTCGCGGTGGAATCACGGTCGCGGGCGTTCCCCGCAGCGCTGACCAGGTTCCTCACCCTCGCCCACCAGACCTGCCGCGGACCTTACTGCGACGCCCCGATACGGCAGATCGACCACATCACGCCGTGGTCGCAGGGCGGGGCGACGTCCCTCGACAACGGCAACGGCCTCTGCGCCGCATGCAACCAGAAGGAGCTCGCCGGGGAGACCGCACGCGTGGTCCGCGACGAGGACGGCGTGCGCCGCACGGTCCGCTGGACCACCCGTAACGGCCGCAGCGCGACCCGCGGGGCGATCAACCTCGATCCGCTCGGCACCTACCGACGACGATGCGCATCCGCGAGCCGCGCATCCGACACCGATGTTCCGAGAAGCCACGCGACGGCAGAGCATGCGGCGAGGGAACGGATGACGGAGCACCGCACGACCGGCGAGCGCGCGGACCGCCGATGCGACGCGATCACCCCTGGGAACAGCGGGCGCGAGAGACTGCCGCTGGCGAACGACGAGCCCGGAGAGCTGATGCCCCTGCAGCGCGCGCTCACGGATCTGCGCCTGCGGCTCACGGACATCCCGGATCCACACCGGATCCACCGTCTCCCGGGCTACCCGGGTGACTGGATCGTGCGACGCGGCAGTCGGGGGAGATAGTCGGGAGGGGATGAGCAGATTCGGGAATCGCGGATCCCGAGTGCCGTGCACCGGCCGACCTCAGCCGGGCGTCGACGCTCAGCCGAGCTGCTCGGACAGCTCCAGCCAGCGCTCCTCGAGCTCCTCGTTCTCCCGCTCGACCTCCTGCAGCTGCGCGGTGATCTCCTGCAGCCCCTGGTAGTCCGACTGGTCGTGCGCGGCGAGCTTCGCGTGCAGGGACTCCGTCTGCTTCTCGAGCTTCTTCATCCGCCGCTCGATCGCGCCGAGCTCCTTCTGCGCCGCATGCGCCTCGGCGCCGGAGAGGGCAGGGGCAACCGCGGAGCTGCCGCCGGATCCGGAGGGCCCTGCGCCGCCCGCCCCGGACCCGGAGCCGGCAGCGCCGGAGGAGCCCGTGCCGGTCGCCCTGCCCGAGGCCGAACCCGCCGCGGCCTCCTCGCTCGCAGCCCGCAGCTCCAGGTACTGCTCCACACCGCCCGGCACGTGCCGCACCCCGCCGTCCAGCACCGCGTACTGCGTGTCCGTGATGCGCTCGAGCAGGTAGCGGTCGTGCGAGACCACCAGCAGCGGGCCGGGCCAGGTGTCCAGCAGGTCCTCCATCGCCGCGAGCATGTCCGTGTCCATGTCGTTAGTCGGCTCGTCCAGCACCAGCACGTTCGGCTCCTCGAGCAGCGTCAGCAGCAGGTCGAGCCGACGCTGCTGACCACCCGAGAGCGCCTTGACCTGCACCTTCTGATGCGCCGCGGTGAAGCCCAGACGCTCGAGCAGCTGGCCGGGGGAGACCTCGTCCTTGCCGGCCGTGAACGTGGTGCGGTACCGGCCCACCACATCGCTGACCCGGGAGTCCAGATGTTCCTGCAGGCCCTCGAGCCGCTGGGACACCTGCCGCACCGTCACGGTCTTGCCGCGCTTGACCCGCCCGGAGAGCGGCTCGAGGTCCCCAGTGATCAGCGCGAGCAGCGTCGACTTCCCGGCGCCGTTCGGTCCGAGGATCCCGATCCGATCCGCCGGGCCGATGTGCAGGGTCACGTCCTCCAGCACGGTCGTGCCGCCGTAGCCGGCGTCGACGTCGAGCACGTCGATCACGTCGCGGCCCAGCCGCGAGGTCGCCAGCTGGGTCAGCGCGACCGTGTCGCGCACGGGCGGCTCGCCGGCGATGAGCTCGTTCGCCGCGTCGATGCGGAACTTCGGCTTCGAGGTCCGCGCCGGCGCGCCGCGACGCAGCCACGCGAGCTCCTTGCGCATCAGGTTCTGCCGCTTCGACTCGATCGCGGCGGCCTGTCGGTCTCGCTCGACCCGCTGGAGGACGTAGGCGGCGTACCCGCCCTCGAAGGGCTCGACGATCCCGTCGTGCACCTCCCACATCCGGGTGCACACCGCATCGAGGAACCAGCGGTCGTGGGTGATGACCACCAGCCCGCCGTCCTTCGTGCTCCAGCGCCGCCGCAGGTGCTCGGCGAGCCAGGCGATGCCCTCGACGTCGAGATGGTTCGTCGGCTCGTCCAGCAGCAGCACGTCCCAGTCGCCGACCAGGAGTTCCGCCAGGTGCACGCGGCGCAGCTGCCCGCCCGAGAGGTCAGTGAGCGGTGCGTCGAGATCGATGCCGCCGAGCAGACCCGCGAGCACGTCGCGGATCCGCGCGTCGGAGGCCCATTCGTACTCCGGACGGTCGCCCACCACGCGGTCGCGGACGCTCGCCCCGACGGTCGCCTCGTCCTGCTGGGTCAGGACGCCGACGCGCACCCCGCCCCGCACGGTCACCCGTCCCTCGTCGGGCGCCTGCGCGCGGGCGAGCAGGCGCAGCAGCGTCGACTTGCCGTCGCCGTTGCGGCCGACGACTCCGATGCGGTCGCCCTCGTCGATTCCGACGGTGACGTCGTCGAGCAGCACGCGATCGGGCAGCGCGACGTGGAGGGACTGGGTGCCGAGCAGATGAGCCATGCGGGTGGGGTCCTCCTGGGGGACGGGGAGCGGAATCGGAGGGGGCCGCGCGGCGCGGGAGCGGACGCTCACCGGGCACCGCGCGCGGGCTTCAGCCGCCGAGGGGGTCGTCGGACTCGAAGGTGAGCAGCAGGGTGCGGAGCATGCCCGCGAGCTCCGCCTGCTCGGCCGCGGCGAGCGGGCCGAGCAGCTCCCGCTCCGCCTCGAGCAGGCGCTCCATCGCGGCGTCGACACGGGCCACGCCGTCGGGACGCAGGCGCACCTCGACCGCGCGGCCGTCGTGCGGGCTGCGGTTCTTCGAGACCAGGCCGCGGGTGACCAGCTTGTCGATGCGGGTGGTCATGGTGCCGCTGGTCACGAGTGTCTCGTGCATGAGCGCGCCGGGGGAGAGGGCGTCCTCGCCGCTGCGGCGCAGGGCGGAGAGCATGTCGAACTCCCAGCCCTCGAGCCCCGCCTCGGAGAAGGCCTCGCGCCGGGCGATCTCGAGATAGCGGGTCAGGCGCGAGACGCGGGAGAGGACCGCCAGCGGCGAGACGTCGAGGTCCTCGCGCGCGAGCTCCCAGCCCGCGAGGACGCGGTCGACCTCGTCATGGGGCGGCGCGGCGTCGTCCGCAGGCGTGGTGGGCATGGGGCGAGTCTAGGTTCTCGGCCCGGGCCGCGGTCGCCACGGGTGACGCGGGCGACGCGGACGGCGTGCCGCTCCGACCGGGACGCTCAGCCCTTGGGCTCCCCGCGCAGCTCGGGCTTCTTCTCCAGCGAGCTCAGCCCGAACCAGGAGAGGTTCACCATCCGCGCGGCGACGACCTCCTTCGAGGGCCTGCGGGTCTCGAGCCACCACTGGCCTGTGTAGGCGACCATGCCCACCAGCATCTGCGCGTACAGCGCGGCGTCCTTGATCGGGTACTTGTGCAGCCGCAGCTGTCTCGCCAGGATCACCTCGACGCGGCGCGAGACGTCCGTGAGCAGGGAGGAGAAGGTCCCCACGGAATGGCTGACGGGGGAGTCGCGCACGAGGATCCGGAAGCCGTCCTCGTTCTCGTCGATGTAGGCGAGGAAGGCCAGCGCCGCGCGCTCCATCAGCATCCGCGGATGGGCGCGCTGATCGGAGAGGGACTCCTCGAGCGCGGTGAGCAGGGTGGAGACCTCGCGGTCCACGACCACCGCGTACAGGCCCTCCTTGCCGCCGAAGTGCTCGTAGACGATCGGCTTGGAGACCTTCGCGCGCGAGGCGATCTCCTCGACCGAGGTCATGTCGAACCCCTTCTCGGCGAACACCCGTCGGCCGACGAGCACGAGCTGCTCCCGCCGCTCCTTGCCCGTCATCCGGGTCGACCGGCCGCGAGGGGCCCCGTTCTCCGCCATGCGGCGAGTCTCCCACACGGCGACCGTACGATGACCGGCGGGTCAGCGGAGCCCCCGAGAGCGTCGACGGGCGCTGGCCGAGGCCGCCCGGGCGGTAGGATCGCCCCGCGTCCGTGCGCCCGTCGGCCTTGTCCGGCGGTGGCCCGCGCCTGCTCGCAGGCGCTCCGCGACGGGCGCGCTCCGCCATGGTGTAATCGGCAACACCTCAGATTTTGGTTCTGAAGTTTCAGGTTCGAGTCCTGATGGCGGAACGCTCACCGCCCTCCGGGGCGGCGCGGCCGACACCCGTCGATCCCACCCTCGATCTCTAGGAGCTGCCGACGTGGCCACTGCCGAGACCACTGCACCCGTCGCCGTCATCGTCCTGGCCGCCGGCGCCGGGACCCGCATGAAGTCCCGCACCCCCAAGGTGCTCCACGAGATCGGCGGTCGCTCGCTCCTCGTGCACGCGCTCACCGCCGCCGAGGGCACCGGCCCCGGCGAGCTCGTCGTCGTGCTGCGCCACGAGCGCGAGCGCGTCGCCGAGCACCTCGCCGAGCACGCCTCCGAGGTGCGGGTCGCCGACCAGGACGAGATCCCCGGCACCGGCCGCGCAGTCCAATGCGGCCTCGAGCAGGTCACCGCGGCCGAGGGCACCGTGCTGGTCACCTACGGCGACGTGCCGCTGCTGGACCCCGCGACGCTGCGCGAGCTGGTCGCCGCCCACGAGGCCGAGGGCGCCGCCGTCACCGTGCTCAGCGCCCGCGTCCCCGACCCCGCCGGCTACGGCCGGATCCTCCGCAGCGAGGACGGCTCCGAGGTGCTCGGCATCGTCGAGCACAAGGACGCGACCGACGCGCAGCGCACGATCGACGAGATCAACTCCGGCATCTACGCGTTCGACCTCGCCGTGCTGCGCGACGCGCTCGGCCGCATCACGACCGACAACGCCCAGGGCGAGATGTACCTCACCGACGTCCTCTCGATCGCGCGGGCCGACGGCCGCTCCGTGCGGGCCGTGGTCACCGAGGACGTGATGATGGTCGAGGGCGTCAACGACCGCGTTCAGCTCGCCCAGCTCGGCGCCGAGATGAACCGCCGCATCCTCGAGCGCCACATGCGCGCCGGCGTCACGATCGTCGACCCCGCCACCACCTGGATCGACGCCGACGTCACCATCAGTCAGGACGCGACGATCCTCCCCGGCGTCCAGCTGCACGGCGCCAGCGACATCGGCGCCGAGGCCGTGATCGGCCCGGACACCACCCTGCGCGACACCGAGGTCGGCGCAGGCGCCGAGGTGGTCCGCTCCCATGCGCTGCTCGCCGTGATCGGCGAGGGCGCGACCGTCGGCCCCTTCTCCTACCTGCGCGCCGGCACGGACCTCGGCGCGAAGGGCAAGATCGGCGGCTTCGTCGAGACGAAGAACGCGGTGATCGGCGAGGGCGCGAAGGTGCCCCACCTCAGCTACGTCGGCGACGCCGTGATCGGCGAGGGCACCAACATCGGCGCCGGCACGATCGTGGCGAACTACGACGGGGTGAACAAGCACCGCACCACGGTCGGCCGCCACGTGCGCGTGGGCTCGGACAACGTGCTCGTCGCCCCGGTCACGATCGGCGATGGCGCTGCGACGGGCGCCGGCACCACCGTGCGCAAGGACGTCCCCGCCGGAGCGCTGGGCGTGAACGCTGTCTCGCAGCGGAACATGGAAGGATGGACCCTGCGACGCCGTGCGGGGACCCCGGCCGAGAGCGCGGCCCGGGCCGCCTTCGACGCCGAGCAGGGGTCCGCGGCACAGACGCCCGCAGGAACTGCCGCCGAGGAGCACAAGGAGCACGAGCAGCGATGAGCGGAATCGTCACCACCGGGGAGAAGCGACTGGTCCTCGCCTCAGGACGGGCCCACCCGGTGCTCGCCCAGGAGGTCGCCGAGGAGCTCGGCGTCGAGGTCCTCCCCATGGACGCCTGGGACTTCGCCAACGGGGAGATCTACGTGCGCTACGGCGAGTCCGTGCGCGGCACCGACGTCTTCGTGCTCCAGTCCCACCCCGCTCCCATCAACACCTGGGTGATGGAGCACCTCATCATGATCGACGCGCTCAAGCGCGCCTCCGCCAAGCGCATCACCGCCATCGCGCCGAGCTTCCCCTACGCCCGCCAGGACAAGAAGCACCGCGGCCGCGAGCCGATCTCCGCCCGCCTCATGGCGGACCTCTACGAGACCGCCGGCGTGGACCGCATGATCTCCGTGGACCTCCACGCCCCGCAGGTGCAGGGCTACTTCAACCGGCCGCTGGACCACCTGATGGCTCTGCCGATCCTCGCCGACTACGTGCAGAGGAAGTACGGCGAGGAGGACATCGCCGTGGTCTCCCCGGACGCCGGCCGGATCCGCGTCGCGGAGCAGTGGTCCAAGCGGCTCGGCGGCGTGAACCTCGCCTTCATCCACAAGACCCGCGACACGACGCGCCCCAACCAGGCCGTCGCCAAGCGCGTGATCGGCGACGTCACGGGCAAGACCTGCATCCTCGTCGACGACATGATCGACACCGCCGGCACCATCGTCCAGGCCTCCGACGCGCTGATCGCCAACGGCGCCGCCTCCGTCGTCATCGCCACCACCCACCCGATCCTCTCGGACCCGGCGACCGAGCGGCTGAAGAACTCCCAGGTGCGCGAGGTCGTGTGCACCAACACCCTCCCGGTCCCGCCGGAGAAGCAGTTCGACCGCCTCACCCAGCTCTCCATCGCGCCGCTGCTGGCGCGGGCGATCCGCGCCGTGTTCGACGACGGCTCGGTGACGAGCCTCTTCGACGGCGAGGTCTGAGCCGGCGAGGTCCGGGTCGGCGCGGTCCGGGGCGGCGGCTCCTGCGGTCGCGGCGCCCTGCGATCCGCGCGGCCGACGGGGAAGCGGCCCCGTTCCTTCCGGGGAACGGGGCCGCTTCGTCGTGCGGTGGGGTGGGGCCTGGGACTCAGATCAGGAACCGGTTGCCCTTGACGAGCCGGCTCCACTGCCTGCCGAGGCCGATGTGGTCACCGGCGGCCAGGCCCGCCATCGCGAGGACGGCGACCGCGAGCAGCAGGTGGGTGTCGTAGAGCGGGTTGGTCGACATCGGGAACGCGGCGAGGTACATGAGCGTGTACATCGCGGCGGCCGAGACGGCGGCGACGCGGGTGCCGATGCCGAGCATGAACGCCAGGCCCACGCCGAGCAGGCCGAGCATGAACAGCACGTCCGTGAGCGGGTTGATCGAGAGGAAGACGCTCCACACGTCCGCGAAGGGGTTGCCGCCTTCGATCGAGCCGCCGAGGAAGCCGGCGGTGGGGGAGCCGCCGTTCAGCCAGGCGCCCTCGGGCGGGGTCGCGAAGCCGAGGCCGAAGGTCTTGTCCAGGAAGGCCCACAGGAAGGTGAAGCCGACCATCAGGCGCGTCACGCCCAGGAGCGTGTAGCCCCAGCCGGCCTTCCGCGTGGCGGTGACCTCGGAGGCGGCGGGGCGGGCGGGAGTCGCAGCGGCGGGGGTTGCGGCGGTGGCGCTCACGGGAGGGGCCTTTCGGTGTCGACCCGGTCGATGATCGGATCTCGGGGTGTCTGTCTGACAAGAACAACGGTAGGCCCGATCGACGGGTCCACGCGGGGACCAAGGTCACTGATTTCTGCTCCTGACCTGCAGGGACGTTGGTCCCGGGGTGTTGGGCGAGAGGGTAGGGTGAGAGGAGGAGTGAGAGGGCGGGAGGCGCTGCGCCATGCGGCGCCGCTCACCTCCGAGCCTCCATCGGGCGACGTGTGGAGGCCTGCGTGGTATTGTCTGCGCGTCACTTCGGCGAGGGAGGGGTCCTGTCCCCTCCGTGATCGACGCGGTGCGGATCTCCGGGAGGAGTGCCCTCCCTGTGCCCCGTGGCGTCGCTCATCGTCGAGCCCCGCATCCACGAGGAGCACCACCATGGCTGAGAAGCTGAACGTCGAACTGCGCGAGGACTTCGGCAAGGGCGCTGCCCGCCGTCTGCGCGCCGAGAGCCGCGTCCCCGCCGTCCTGTACGGCCACGGCGAGGCGCCGCTGCACCTGTCGCTGCCCGGTCACGAGACCGCGCTCGCGGCCCGCAACCCCAACGCCCTCCTCGAGCTGCAGCTCGCCGACGGCACCTCCCACCTGGCCCTGATCAAGGAGATCCAGCGCCACCCGCTCAAGCGCACGCTGAACCACCTCGACCTGATCATCGTCAGGAAGGGCGAGAAGGTCGAGGTCGACATCCCCGTCGTCCTGGACGGCGAGGCCGTGTCCCCCGCGATCGCGATGGTCGACCTGCAGTCGCTGACCCTCTCGGTCGACGCGCTCAAGGTCCCCGAGCAGATCGAGATCGACGTCGAGGGCAAGGAGGAGGGCTACCAGCTCTTCGCCGGCGACGTCGTCCTCCCGGGCGATGCAGAGCTCGTCACCGACGCCGAGATCCTCGTGGTCTCCGTGATGGTGCCGCGCGTGGACGAGGCCGACCTCGAGACTCCGGGTGAGGACGAGGATGCCGAGGCAGCCGAGGGCGCTGAGGGCGAGTCCGCCGAGGGCGAGGACGCCGAGTCCTCCGAGGGCTCCGAGGAGGAGTGACCCCTCCGGGACGGGGAGCGCGGGCAGGACGCCCGTCGGCTCCCCGTCCCGCTCCGTTGCTCACACACCGCCTGCCGGGGCGTCGCGCATCGCGCGGCGCCCCGGTACGGTGTCCGGGGTCGTGCGCCGCCGCGCACGGGTGAGAACGAGGAGCATCATGACCGTGAGCGAGCGCCGCCCCGGGCCGTACCTGGTGGTGGGCCTGGGCAACCCCGGCCCGAAGTACGCCGCGACCAGGCACAACATCGGCCAGATGGTCCTGGACCACATCGCCGACGCCGCTGGCGGGCGATTCGCCGCCGCCAAGCGGGCGCAGGCCGTGGTGCTGGAGGGCCGTCTCGGCGCTCCCGGCGCCGGCGAGCGGGTGATTCTCGCGAAGACCACTACCTACATGAACGTCTCCGGCGGTCCGGTGAAGGCGCTGGCCGCCTACTACGGCATCGACCCCGAGCAGGTCGTCGTCGTCCACGACGAGGTCGACATCCCCTTCGACGCGGTGCGCCTGAAGCGCGGGGGCGGCGAGGGCGGCCACAACGGCCTGCGTGACATCTCCAAGGCGCTGGGCACTAAGGACTACCTGCGCGTCCGCGTCGGGGTGGGCCGGCCCCCGGGCAGCCGCGACACCGCCGACCACGTGCTCGCCCCCTTCACCTCCACCGAGCGCCGCACGCTTGAGCTGCTGATCTCGGACGCCGCCGACGCCGTCGAGGCCGTCGTCCTCGAGGGCCTCACCGCCGCCCAGCAGCGCTTCCACTCCCGGGAGGGCCGATGACCGCACCGACCGACGCCGCACGCACCGACCGGGCCGCCGACCCAGGCCCCGATGCCGTGAGCGCTGAGCGGTCCGCTCCGCCGCTCGCCCCGCTGCTCGCGCGCCTCGCCGAGGGCGCCGACCTCACCGCGATCCGCGAGCTCGTCGAGTCCGCCGGCGCGGACGAGGACCGTGGCCCGGGCGGGGACATCGTCGCCGCGACCGCGCTGTTCCCCTTCGTCGTCGCCGATCTCGCGCGACGCGCGAGCGCCGAGTCGCCGCTGGTCGTGGTCACCTCCACCACCCGCGCCGCCGAGGACCTCCGCGCGGCGCTGAGCGCCCTCGTCGGCACCGCGCACGTCGCCGAGCTGCCCGCCTGGGAGACCCTGCCCCATGAGCGGCTCTCCCCGCGCGCCGACACCGTCGCGAAGCGCCTGAAGACCCTGCGCCGCATCGCCCATCCGGAGACCGAGGACCCGGTGCACGTGCTGCTGATGCCCGTGCGCTCCCTCCTCCAGCCGATCGCGACCGGCCTCGGCGAGCTCCGTCCGGTCCGGGCACAGGTGGGGGAGGAGCACCCCCTCGAGGACCTCGAGCAGGAGCTCGTCGACGCCGCCTACGTGCGCGTGGACATGGTCGAGAAGCGCGGCGAGTTCGCGGTGCGCGGCGGGATCCTGGACGTCTTCCCGCCCACCGAGCCGCATCCCGTGCGCGTGGACCTCTTCGGGGACGAGATCGACGACGTGCGGTACTTCGCCGTCGCCGACCAGCGCTCGCTCGATGCCGTCCCGCACGGGCTCGACGCCCCGCCCTGCCGGGAGATCCTGCTGACCCCCACGGTGCGCGAGCGCGCCCGCGCCCGCGCCGAGGAGCTGCCCGGCGCGCGCGACCTGCTGCTGCGCATCGCCGACGGCATCGCCGCCGACGGCATGGAGTCCCTCAGCCCCGTCCTCGTGGACGGCATGGAGCAGGTCGCCGACGTGCTCCCCGCCGGCGCCCGCTTCCTCGTCGTCGACCCGGAGAAGGCCCGCGCCCGCTCCGAGGAGCTCGTCGCCACGACCGACGAGTTCCTCGCCGCGGCCTGGTCCAGCGCCGCCGCCGGCGGCGGACTCCCGATCGACGTGGGGGCGGCGAGCTTCGTGCCCCTGTCCGAGGCGAAGGGCCACGCCCGCGAGGGCGGCCGCGCCTGGTTCACCCTGGCCGCCTTCGGCCTCGACGCCGACCTCGATCTGACCACCTCCGGCACGTCCACCCACCCCGGCTACTCCGGCAAGCCCGCCGACGCCGCGAAGGACCTCGAGCGCCGCCGCGCCGACGGCTGGTCCGTCCTCGCGACCATGGCCGGCCCGGGCGGGGCCCGCCACGCGGCCGAGAACCTCCGCGGCGAGGGCATGGCGGCCGTCTTCGCCGAGCGGCTCGAGGGACCCGTCGAGCCCGGCGAGGCCGTCGTCACCGTCGGCCCCTTCGCCGAAGGGCTCGTCGCCGAGGACCTGAAGCTGGCCCTCGCCTCCGAGCGCGACCTCACCGGCAAGTCCGGGGCGCGCCGCGGCGAGGAGCGGAGGATGCCCTCCCGCCGCCGCAACGTCGTCGACCCGCTCCAGCTGCGGCCCGGCGACCACGTCGTCCACGCCCACCACGGCGTGGGCCGCTTCGTGGAGATGACCAGCCGCACCGTCGGCACCGGCGCGAAGCGCACCACCCGCGAGTACCTCGTCATCGAGTACGCGGCCTCGAAGAAGGGCCAGCCCGGCGACCGGCTCTACGTCCCCTCCGACCAGCTCGACCAGGTCACCAAGTACGTCGGCGGCGAGGAGCCGTCCGTCAACCGCATGGGCGGCGCCGACTGGGCGAAGACCAAGTCGAAGGCCCGCAAGGCGATCCGCGAGATCGCCGACGAGCTGGTGCGCCTGTACTCCGCCCGGCAGTCCGCGCCCGGCCACGCCTTCGGCCCCGACACCCCCTGGCAGCGGGAGCTCGAGGACTCCTTCGAGTTCGTCGAGACCCCGGACCAGCTCTCCACCATCGAGGACGTCAAGAAGGACATGGAGAAGCCGGTCCCGATGGACCGCCTGATCCTCGGCGACGTCGGCTACGGGAAGACGGAGATCGCGGTGCGCGCCGCATTCAAGGCCGTCCAGGACGGCAAGCAGGTCGCCGTGCTCGCCCCGACGACACTGCTGGCCCAGCAGCATCTCGACACCTTCTCCGAGCGGTACACGGGCTTCCCCGTGACCGTGAAGGGGCTCAGCCGCTTCCAGTCCGCCGCCGACTCCGAGGCGACGGTCGAGGGTCTGCGCGAGGGGAGCGTCGACGTCGTGATCGGCACCCACCGCCTGCTCACCGGCAACGTGCGCTTCAAGGACCTGGGGCTGCTGATCATCGACGAGGAGCAGCGCTTCGGCGTCGAGCACAAGGAGACGCTCAAGGCGCTGCGCACGAACGTGGATGTGCTGTCCATGTCGGCGACCCCCATCCCGCGCACGCTCGAGATGGCCGTGACCGGCATCCGGGAGATGTCCATCCTCGCGACCCCGCCCGAGGAGCGCCATCCGGTGCTGACCTACGTCGGCGCCGACGAGGATCGCCAGATCGCCGCCGCGGTCCGGCGCGAGCTGCTGCGCGAGGGGCAGGTGTTCTACATCCACAACCGGGTCGAGGACATCGACCGCGTCGCCGCGCACCTGCGCGAGCTGGTGCCCGACGCCCGCGTCGCCGTCGCCCACGGCAAGATGAACGAGCACCAGCTCGAGCGGGTGATCGTCGACTTCTGGGAGCGGGACTTCGACGTGCTCGTGTGCACCACGATCGTCGAGACGGGCCTCGACATCGCCAACGCCAACACCCTGATCGTCGAGAACGCGGACCGCTTCGGGCTCTCGCAGCTGCACCAGCTGCGCGGCCGCGTGGGCCGTTCGAGCGAGCGCGCCTACGCCTACTTCCTCTACAACGCCGGCAAGCCGCTCACCGAGACCGCCCACGACCGCCTCACCACCCTCGCCACCAACACCGACCTCGGCGCAGGCATGCAGGTGGCGATGAAGGACCTCGAGATCCGCGGCGCCGGCAACCTGCTCGGCGGCGAGCAGTCCGGGCACATCGCCGGCGTGGGCTTCGACCTCTACGTGCGCATGGTCGGGGAGGCCGTCGCGGCCTTCCGCGGCGAGGCGAGCGCGCCGGAGAAGGAGATCCGGGTCGAGCTGCCGCTGGACGCGCACGTCCCGCACGACTACATCGGCTCCGAGCGACTGCGGCTCGAGGCCTACGCGAAGCTCTCCGCGGTGCGCGAGGTCTCCGAGATCGAGCAGGTCCGTGCCGAGCTCGCGGACCGCTACGGCCCGCTGCCCGCGCCGGTGGAGGTGCTGCTGGACGTGGCCCGCTTCCGGATCGACGCCCGCGCCGCCGGGGTGGACGAGGTCCAGGCCCAGGGCAAGATGATCCGCTTCGCCCATCTCGAGCCCGCCGACTCCGTCGCGATGCGGATGAAGCGCCTGTACCCGGGCACGCTGCTCAAGCCCGCCCTGCGCCAGGTGCTCGTGCCCCGCCCGATGACCTCCCGCTTCGGCGGCACCGAGCTGCGCGACCACGCGCTGCTCGAGTGGGCGCGCGAGGTGCTGCGCGTGCTCGTGCCCTCCGCGGCGGAGCAGATCTCCGCGCCCGTCGTGCAGGCGGAGGCGGGATCGGGCCCGGCGAGGAAGTAGCCTCGCCACCGTGAGCACCGCGCAGCGCCCCGACCCGACCGATCCCGCACCGCGCGGTAGCGCCCTGCTGCGGGCCGTGGAGGTGATGGAGGCGCTGCGGGCGCCGAGCGGCGACGCCTGGACCCACCGGCAGACCCACGCCTCGCTCGCCCGCTACCTCCTCGAGGAGACCCATGAGGTGCTCGAGGTGATCGACGACCCCGCCGGCCACGGCCCCGGGGCGCTGCCCGACGAGCTCGGCGACCTGCTCTTCCAGATCCTCTTCCACGCGCGCGTGGGCCAGGAGGAGGAGCCGGCCTGGGACGTGGACGACGTGGCCCGCTCCTTCGTCGCGAAGATGGAGCGGCGCAACCCGCACGTCTTCGGCGACGCGCCCGAGCAGGCGCTCGAGGACCCCGCCGACGTCGAGCAGATCATCGCGCAGTGGCACGCCGTCAAGGCGCAGGAGAAGCAGCAGGTCCAGGAGGCCCAGCAGGACCTGCAGGAGCAGGGGAGCTCCGGGACGGCTCCGACGCGCCCCCGCGGCTGGGCCGAGGGAATCCCCGCCGAGCTGCCCGCCCTGCAGACCGCGGCGAAGATCGTCCACCGCGCCCGATCGGCCGGCGGGCTCGAGCAGCTCCTCGCGGCGGCCGACGCCGCGGCCTCGGCCGAGGACGCCGACGACTGGGGCGGCGACCTCGGCCGGGCGCTGCTCGACCTGGTCGTGGCCGCCGAGGGCCGCGACGACGATCCCGAGACCGCGCTGCGCGCCCTGCTCGCGAGGACCGTCCGCGAGCTCGAGCAGGGCACCGCCTCCTGACCGGCGCGCTCATCCTCCGTCAGCCCCCTCCGGCCGCAACCGCGGGCACGGGGGCGCGTGGCGGGCGCCGCTCGGCCTAGACTGTCGGGCGGACGGTCAGCGCCGACCGGACGATTCGAACTTCATCACCGAAGGAAGGAACAGCCCATGGCAGCCCTGATCGAAGCACTCCTCGCCCGAGAGATCCTCGACTCCCGCGGCAACCCCACCGTCGAGGTCGAGATCCTGCTCGACGACGGCACGTTCGAGCGCGCGGCGGTCCCCTCCGGCGCCTCCACCGGCCAGTTCGAGGCCGTCGAGCGCCGTGACGGCGACAAGGACCGCTACCTCGGCAAGGGCACGCTCGACGCCGTCAACGCCGTGATCACCGAGATCCTGCCGGCGATCCACGGCATGGACGTCCAGGAGCAGCGCGCGATCGATCAGGCGATGCTCGATCTGGACGGCACCAAGAACAAGGGCACCCTCGGCGCGAACGCCATCCTCGGCGTCTCCCTCGCCGTGGCGCGCGCCGCCGCGGCCTCCGCGGGCGTGCCGCTGTACCAGTACGTCGGCGGCCCGAACGCGCACATCCTGCCCGTCCCGATGATGAACATCCTCAACGGCGGATCCCACGCGGACTCCAACGTCGACATCCAGGAGTTCATGATCGCGCCGATCGGCGCGGAGACCTTCTCCGAGGCCATGCGCGTCGGCGCCGAGGTCTACCACGCGCTGAAGGCCGTGCTCAAGGAGCGGGGCCTGGCGACCGGTCTCGGCGACGAGGGCGGCTTCGCCCCGAACCTCGACTCCAACCGCGCCGCGCTCGACCTGATCGTCGAGGCCATCGGCAGGGCCGGCTTCGAGGCCGGCAAGGACGTCGCTCTCGCGCTCGACGTCGCGGCCTCCGAGTTCTTCGAGGACGGCGCCTACACCTTCGAGGGCGCGAAGAAGACCTCCGCCGAGATGGTGGACTACTACGCCGAGCTCGTCGACGCCTACCCGCTGGTCTCCATCGAGGACCCGCTGGACGAGGAGGACTGGGACGGCTGGAAGGCCATCACCGAGCGCCTCGGCACCAAGACGCAGCTCGTGGGCGACGACCTCTTCGTCACCAACCCCGAGCGCCTCGGCCGCGGCATCGACGAGGGCGCCGGCAACGCGCTGCTGGTCAAGGTCAACCAGATCGGCTCGCTCTCCGAGACCCTCGACGCCGTCGACCTCGCGCACCGCGCGGGCTTCAAGGCCATGATGTCCCACCGCTCCGGCGAGACCGAGGACACCACCATCGCCGACCTGTCCGTGGCGACCAACTGCGGCCAGATCAAGTCGGGCGCCCCCGCCCGCGGCGAGCGCGTGGCCAAGTACAACCAGCTGCTCCGCATCGAGGAGGAGCTCGGCGAGGCCGCCCGCTACGCCGGCGCCTCCGCCTTCCCGCGCTACACGGCGTGATCGCCGCCGCCCGGACGCACCGCGTTTCCCGCGCGGCGCGTCCAGGCGGAGGCCGTATCCTCTAGCGCATGAGCAGCAGACGACCGGGCGCCCCGCGATCGACGAGGCGCCCGGTCGCCGCGTCCGGGGCCCGTCGCACCGGTGCGCGCTCGACCTCGCGCCCGTCGGCCGCCCCCGGCCGCGGCGGCGCCGCCCGCCCCGGCGGGACCAGGCAACCCGCCTCCGCCGGCACCGGCGGCGACCGCAGCCGGGGACCGGCCGCCGCCTCCCGCCCCACCACCTCCCCCTCCCGCGCCGACGGCCCGGACGGGCCCGGCATCACGATCACGCGCCGCACCCTCGTGCTGGTCGCGCTCGTGGTGGTGGCGCTGGCGGCCCTCGTGCCGACGGTGAACTCCTACGTCGCCCAGCGCCAGAAGCTGTCCGACCTGCAGGGCCAGGTGGCCCAGCAGGAGGCGGAGGTCGAGGACCTGCGCGAGCAGGTCGCGCAGTGGGAGGACCCCACCTACGTGGCCGCCCGCGCTCGCGAGCGCCTCCTGTTCGCGATGCCGGGGGAGACCCAGTACCGCCTCACCGACACCTCCGGCCAGGACGTCCCCCTCACCGAGGCGCAGCAGGCCGAGGAGGCCGCGAAGGAGGGCGAGTGGTACTCGACCCTCTGGGAGAGCGTCGAGGGCTCGAGCCGCCTGACCCCCGAGGACATCCCCGACGAGACCGGCTCGACCGACGAGGACGTCCCGGCCGAGGACCCCGCCGACACCACCGATCAGGACGACGACCAGTGACCTCACTCGCCCCTCTTCCCCACGAGACGCCCGCCTCGCCGCGCGACCTCGAGATCATGCGCCTCCAGCTCGGCCGCGACATGCGCGGTGTCGTCTCGATCGCCAGGCGCTGCGGCTGCGGGCGCCCCGCCGTGGTGCGCACCGCGCCGCGCCTCGAGGACGGCACCCCGTTCCCGACCTCGCTGTACCTCACCCTTCCCTGGCTCACCCTCGAGCTCTCCCGGCTCGAGGCGACCGGGCTGATGGCCGAGCTCACCGAGCGCCTCGAGAGCGACGAGCAGCTCGCCGCCCCGTACCGGGCGGCGCACGAGCGCTATCTGGCGCGCCGTGCCGAGATCGGCGAGGCGGAGGAGGTCGCGCACGTCAGCGCCGGCGGGATGCCCACGCGCGTCAAGTGCCTGCACGCCCTCGCGGGCCAGTCCCTCGCCGAGGGACCGGGCGTCAACCCGGTCGGCGACGAGGTGCTCGCGATGATCGACGGCGCGGCGCCCGAGCTCGTCTGCCGCTGCCAGGACGAGGAATCCACGTCCGACCCGGACGAGCACCGCACCGACGAGGGCGAGGAGGGACGATGAGCGCGCCCGTCGCCGCGATCGACTGCGGCACCAACTCGATCCGCCTGCTGATCGCCCGGCGCGACGAGGCCACCGGGCGCCTCGTCGACCTCGAGCGGCACCTGGAGATGGTCCGCCTCGGGCTCGGCGTGGACCGCACCGGACGCTTCGACCCCGTCGCCGTCGAGCGCACGCTGGACGCCGCCCGCCGCTACCAGGCGCTGGTGGAGCACCACGGCGTGCGCCGCGAGGACGTCCGCTTCGTGGCCACCTCCGCGACCCGCGACGCCTCCAACCGCGAGGACTTCATCTCCGGCATCCGCGCGATCCTCGGCATCGACCCCGAGGTCATCTCCGGCCAGGAGGAGGCGGAGCTCTCCTACCGCGGCGCGGTCAGCACCGTCGAGGGCCTGCCCGCAGGGCCCGCGCTCGTGGTCGACATCGGCGGCGGCTCCACCGAGCTGGTGCTCGGCACCACCGCCCCCACCCACCGCATCAGCCTGGACATGGGCTCGGTCCGCCTCACCGAGCGCCACCTGCGCTCCGACCCGCCCGCCGACGCCGAGATCGCCGCCGCCGCGGCGGACATCGACGCCCTGCTGGACGAGGCCGCGGCGGCGATCCCGCTCGAGCAGGTCGCCTCGCTCGTCGGAGTCGCCGGGACGGTGACCACGGTCACCGCGGTCGCCACCGGGATCCGGGACTATCGTCCCGATGTCACCCACGGCGCCGCCCTCCCCGTCGACGAGGTCCGCGCGCTGTGCGAGTCGCTGCTGCGGGAGACCCGCGAGGAACGGGCGCGCCACCAGGTGATCCACCCCGGGCGCATCGACGTCATCGGCGCGGGCGCGCTGATCTGGTCGCGCATCGTCGAGCGCGTCGCCGCCGCCTCCGGCATCACCGAGACCCGCACGAGCGAGCACGACATCCTCGACGGGATGGCGCTGGATCTGCTGGACCACGTGCCCTGAGACCCTCCGCGCGTCGGGCGGTGACCACCTGACGAGGTGCTTTTGTCTCAGCGACCATACGGTCCTAGGCTGGGGTCCATGACCAACACCTTCGGCGGCAAGCCCCATGTCCTCATCCTCGGCGGCGGTTCCGTCGGCATGACCACCGCGTCCGAGCTGCGCAAGACGCTCGGAGCGGAGGTCGCGATCACCGTCGTCGACCCGCGTCCGTACATGACCTACGCGCCCTTCCTCCCCGAGGTCGGCGCCGGCAGCATCGATCCCCGCAACGTGCTCGCGCCGCTGCGCAAGATCCTCACCGGCACCAAGGTCGTCACCGGCTCCGTCGCGGCGATCCGCAGCGCCGAGCACACCGTGGTGGTGGACACCGAGGAGGGCGAGCAGCTCGAGATCTCCTACGACTACCTCGTCGTGGGCCTCGGCGCCGTCCCGCGTCTGCTCCCGATCCCCGGCCTCGCCGAGAACGCGATCGGCTTCAAGCAGGTCGAGGAGGCCGCGGCCGTCCGTGACCGCATCCTCGCCAACCTCGCCGAGGCGGCGACCACGAAGGACCCCAAGCTCCGCAAGCGCCTGCTCACCTTCACCTTCATCGGCGGCGGCTTCGCCGGCGGCGAGGCCGTGTCCGAGGCCGAGGACATGGTGCGCGACGCCCTGCGCTACTACCCCGACCTCCACGCCTCCGACATCCGCTTCGTGCTCGTCGACGGCGCCCCCTTCATCTTCCCGGAGCTCACCGAGGACCAGCGCGCCTACGTGCTGAACCAGCTGCGCGAGCGCGGCATCGAGGTCAAGCTCGAGACCTTCCTGAACTCCGCCGAGAACGGCGTGATCAAGACCAGCGACGGCGACGAGTTCGAGACCGACCTGCTCGTGTGGAACGCGGGCGTGAAGCCCAACCCGGTGCTCTTCGACGAGGAGACCTCCGATCTCCCGATCGTCACCGAGCGCGGCCCGCTCATGGGCAAGGTCCAGGTCCTGCCCGACCTGCGCGTCAACGGCGAGGACGGCCCCTTCGACGACGTCTTCGCCGCCGGCGACTGCGCCGCCGTGCCGGACCTCGCCTCGGGCGAGGGCAAGTTCTGCCCGCCCAACGCCCAGCACGCGGTGCGCCAGGCCAAGCGCCTGGCCGACAACATCGCGCGCTCCGTCCAGGGCCGCCCGCTGGTGGACTACTACCACAAGAACCTCGGCGTCTTCGCGACCCTCGGCATGTACAAGGGCGTCGGCCGCCTGATGCTCGGCGAGAAGGAGCTGGACATCCGCGGCCTGCCGGCCTGGGCGATGGCCCGCTCGTACCACCTGTACGCGATGCCGACCATCGGCCGGAAGGTCTCCGTGGCCGCAGGCTGGGTGGGCAACCTCGTCTCCCGCCGCGACATCATCGGCATCCCGCAGGCGGAGACCCCGCGCGCCGCCTTCGAGCTCGCCGCGAGCTCCGGCAAGAAGAAGTGAGCCGCGCGGGACGCCGCTGAGCGTCCCCCGACACGACGCCGTCGCCCCTCAGGGGGCGGCGGCGTCGTCGCGTACGGAACCTCCGTGGGTTCGGAACCTCCGTGAGCGAGTATCCTCGGATGGTCACGCAAACGAGCACGTTCGCGCACGCGGCAGCGGCGCGGCGCAGAGCATCCGGCGCACGGCCGGAGAGGGGCAGGACCATGCAGATCCACATCGTGGAGGACGCGGCGGCCGGAGGCGTCGTGGTCGCCGACGAGATCCAGCGCGTCCTCGAGCGCGCGGGCGACCGGGGCCCGGTGCTGGGCCTGGCGACCGGCTCCTCGCCGCTGCCCGCCTACCAGGAGCTGATCCGCCGCCACCGCGAGGAGGGGCTCTCCTTCGCCGACGCGCGCGCCTTCCTCCTCGACGAGTACGTGGGCCTGCCCGACGAGCACGAGCAGAGCTACCACCGCTTCATCCGCGAGAACCTCGTCTCCCACATCGACCTGCCGGAGGAGAAGGTCTTCTCCCCGGACGGCACCGCCGAGGACCCCCACGCCGAGGCCGTGGCCTATGACGGACGCATCCGGGACGCCGGGGGCGTGGACGTGCAGGTCCTCGGCATCGGCTCCAACGGCCACATCGCCTTCAACGAGCCCGGCAGCTCCCTCGGCTCCCGCACCCGCGTGGTGGGCCTGACCCGCTCGACCATCGCCGACAACTCGCGCTACTTCGCCAGCCGCGAGGACGTCCCGATCCAGGCCCTCAGCCAGGGGCTCGGGACCATCCTCGAGGCGCGGCGGATCGTGCTGGTCGCCTCCGGGGAGAACAAGGCCGCGGCCATCGCCCAGCTCGTCGAGGGCGGGATCAGCGCGCGCTGGCCCGCGACCGTGCTGCAGATGCACCCCGAGGTCGTCGTCGTCGCCGACGAGGCCGCCGCCTCCCGCCTCGAGCTGCACGAGGACTACCGCCACGAGCGCCGCCTCGAGGAGGCCGAGCGCGCCGCGCGCTCCCACTGAGACCGATACCACCGGGTCCCGGCCGGGACCACCCTCCCCGGCAGGGACCCGGTGGGCGCAGGGCCGATACGATCGCCCTCATGCAGCAGGCCGATCCCTCCCCCTCCTCCTCCCGCACAGCCCCCGACGCCGCGACCACGACCCCCGAGGCGCCGCGCGGCGCCCTGGACCGCTGGTTCCACATCACCGCACGCGGATCGACGATCCCCCGGGAGATCCGCGGCGGCATCGTCACCTTCTTCTCGATGTGCTACATCGTGGTGCTGAACCCCCTGATCATCGGCACGGTCCCGGACTCGACCGGGATGTACCTCGGCGGCGGCACCGAGCCGAACCTCCCCGCCGTCGCCGCCGGCACCGCGCTCATCGCAGGACTGCTGAGCATCTTCATGGGGGCGTGGGCGAAGTTCCCGCTGGCGCTGGCCGCCGGGCTCGGGCTGAACGCCTATCTCGCCTACTCCGTCGTCCCGCTGCCGGGCATGACCTGGGGCGGCGCCATGGGCCTCGTCGTCATCGAGGGCGTGGTCATCCTGCTGCTGGTGCTCAGCGGCTTCCGCAAGGCCGTCTTCGACGCCGTCCCGGCCTTCCTCAAGACCGCGATCGCCGTCGGCATCGGGCTGTTCATCGCCTTCCTGGGCCTGTACAACGCGAAGTTCGTGACGACCGCGAACGGCACCCCGGTCCAGCTCGGCAACGACGGGTCCCTCACCGGCTGGCCCACCTTCGTGTTCGTCGCCGGACTGCTGCTCATGTTCGTGCTGTGGGTGCGCAAGGTCCCCGGCGCGATCCTCATCGCCATCGTCACCGCGACCGCGCTGTCGATCGTGATCGAGCGCGTGCTCCACCTGGGCGCCTTCGCCCCGGCCGGCGCCGACGGCCCCGGCAATCCGGGCGGGTGGGCGATGAACGTCCCGGCCGTCTCCGAGTTCCCGGTCCAGCTGCCCGACTTCTCCACGCTGCTGACCGTCGACCCGATCAGCGGGATCACCGCCGCGGGAGCGGTCGGTGCGAGCGTCATCGTCTTCTCGCTGCTGCTGGCCGACTTCTTCGACACCATGGGCACCATGGTCGGGGTCGCCGCGGGGGCGGACCTCGTCGACGAGCAGGGCGACATCCCGCACTCCCAGCGGATCCTCGTGGTCGACTCCGCGGCGGCGATCGCCGGCGGCATGGGCGGCGTCTCCTCGAACACGAGCTTCGTCGAGTCCACCTCCGGCGTCGCCGAGGGCGCGCGCACTGGGCTGTCCGCGGTGGTCGTCGGCGTGCTGTTCCTGCTCTCGACCTTCCTCTCGCCGCTCGTGGGGATGGTGCCCTACGAGGCGGCGACCCCGGCGCTGGTGATGGTCGGCTTCCTGATGATGACCCAGATCACCGACATCGACTTCACCGACGTCGAGATCGCGATCCCCGCCTTCCTCACGATCATCCTGATGCCCTTCGCGTACTCGATCACCGTGGGTATGGGCGCCGGCTTCATCATGTACGTGCTGCTGAAGCTGGTGCGGGGCAAGGCACGCTCGATCCACTGGCTGATGTACGTGATCGCCCTGATGTTCGTCGCGTACTTCCTGCGCGGCGCGGTCGAGGGCCTGCTGCTGTGACCGATCCCGGGGCGGAGACCGAGATCGCGGAGCTCGCCGCCGAGCTGCAGCGCCTGCTGCTGGTCTCCTCGCGGATCCTGCGCTCGCACACCGCCTCGCACGCGGTCTCCGCCTCGCAGTTCTCGGTGCTCGCGCACCTGGACCGGGCGGGGGAGTCCACCCCGGGGGCGCTGGCCGACTTCGAGCACGTGAGCCCTCCGGTGATGACCCGCGTGCTCGGCCGCCTCGAGGAGGCGGGGCTCGTCCGCCGATCCGCCCACCCCGAGGACGGTCGGCAGGTGAGGGTGACCCTCACCGAACGGGGCAGGGACCTGGTGCGGGCCGGCCGCGCGGAGCGGGACGCCTGGCTGCGCTCCCGTCTCGACGGGATCAGCGCCGCGGAGCGGGAGAGCCTGCGCGAGGCGACCGCCCTGCTGCGGTGCACGCTGGTCCCGCCGCGGGACTGACGGGGCGCGGAGGGACGCAGAGACGGTGGCGCCGGGATGCCCTCGCGGGCGAGCGGGGCGCCGCCCCGGGATCACGGCGACGCAGAAGCAAGGCGACGCAGAAGCGCGGCACCGCCCCCGCCCGCACCGCGAAGAGCCTCGCCGCGGCCCCGCATCGACTCCCCGTTCGCACGTGCCGCACGCATGAAGGGCCCCGTCCGAGGACGGGGCCCTTCATGCGTGCGGGACGCGTGATCCCCGCGGGAGGGCGGGCGGGCCGACGCGCAGCGGTCAGCGCGCGGGAGCCGCCCGGCCCGGCGAGGTGCTTACGAGACGGCGTCGGCCGAGCGGTCGAGCACGTGGTCCAGGACCGCGATCAGCGCGGCGACGTCCTGCTCGTCCACGGCCGGGAAGGTCGCGATGCGCAGCTGATTGCGTCCGAGCTTGCGGTAGGGCTCGATGTCGACGATCCCGTGGGCCCGCAGCACGGAGGTGATGGCCGTGGCGTCGATCGAGTCGTCGACGTCGAGGGTGGTCACGACCTGCGAGCGCGCCGCCGGGTCCGTCACGAAGGGGGTGATCTCCTCGCGCCGCTCGGCCCAGGCCTGGAGCATGCCGCTGGTGGTGCGGGTGCGGGAGTCGGCCCAGGCGAGACCGCCCTGGGCGAGCATCCACTCGATCTGCTCGGCCATCAGCACCAGGGTCGCCACCGCCGGGGTGTTGAGCGTCTGGTCCTTGCGCGAGTTGTCGATCGCGGCGGTGAGGGAGAGGAAGGACGGGATCCAGCGGTCCTCCGCCGCGCCGAGCCGCTCCGCGCGCTCGATCGCGGCGGGGGAGAGGAGCGCGAGCCACAGCCCCCCGTCGGAGGCGAAGGCCTTCTGCGGGGCGAAGTAGTACGCGTCCGTCGCCGAGACGTCTACTTTCGCGGCGCCGGCCACCGAGGTCGCATCCACGAGCACGAGCTGGTCCTCGTGCGCGCCGTCTGGACGGGCGACCGGGACCATCACGCCGGTCGAGGTCTCGTTGTGCGGCCAGGCATAGGCGTCCACGTCCTCGGAGAAGCGCGGGGAAGGGCAGCTCCCCGGCTCGGCGCGGATGACCTCGGGCTCCGCGAGATGCGGTGCGCCGGCGGACTCCGCGGCGAACTTCTGCGAGAACTCGCCGAGCACGAGGTGCTGGGAGCGCTTCTCGATCAGTCCGTAGGCGGCCACGTCCCAGAACGCGGTGGAGCCTCCGTTGCCGAGCACCACCTCGTACCCCTCGGGGAGGGAGAAGAGCTCGGCCAGGCCCTGACGGACCCGAGCGACGACCTGCTTGACGGGGGCCTGACGGTGGGAGGTGCCCATCACCGTGCGGGACACCGAGGAGAGAGCCTCCATCTGCGCATCGCGCACCCGGGAGGGACCGGAGCCGAAGCGTCCGTCGGAGGGCAGGAGCTCCGAGGGGATGGTCAGGGCGCGCAGGGCGTCGGTGCGAGCGGTGCTGGCAGCGGTCATTCGAGCTCTCCTCACGAGGACGGTCCGGGCCGTCCGGTGACGAGGCGGCCCGGAGGCATTCTTCCAGGGACGGGCCTCGACGCCTCGGTCGGTCCGGGGAGCGTCGGGAGTGCGGGCCGGCTGGCGCTCCCGGGGCACGGTCCGTGCGAGGATCAGGGCATGAGCCGTGCCGATCTCGAGAAGAAGCCGTACGACGTCGCGACGATGTTCGACGGCATCGCCCGCCGCTACGACCTGATGAACGACGTCGCCGCGATGGGGCAGGTCGGGATGTGGCGAGAGAAGATGGTCGAGTCCCTCGACATCGCTGCGGGGGACCAGGTCCTGGACCTCGCCGCCGGCACCGGCACCTCGAGCGCCGCCATCTCCCGCGCAGGTGCGCAGGTGGTCGCCGCCGACTTCTCGCTCGGGATGATGACCGAGGGCCGACGACGCGGTGCGCCGGTCCCGTTCGTGGGCGCCGACGCCCAGCACCTCCCCTTCGCGGACGACTCCTTCGAGGCCGCGGTGATCTCCTTCGGCCTGCGCAACGTCCACGAGCCGCGTCTGGCGCTCGCGGAGATGTCCCGGGTGGTGCGCCCGGGAGGTCGCGTCGTGGTCTGCGAGTTCTCGACCCCGACGTGGCGTCCCTTCCGGACGGTCTACGAGAACTACCTGCTGCGTGCGCTGCCGGCCGTGGCACGACGCGTCGCCACGAGCGCTGACGCCTACGACTATCTCGCCGAGTCGATCCTCGACTGGCCGGACCAGGAGGCGCTGCGGGGTTGGTTCGCCCAGGTCGGCCTCGAGCAGGTGCGGTACCGGAACCTCAGCGGGGGAATCGTGGCCCTGCACCGTGGAGTGGTGCCCGCTCGCTGAGCCCCTTCGATCCTTGCTCTGACCTGCACGGTCGGGCGGAACGAGGATCGGCGTCGGGGCCGATGAGCGCCTCGACGGCGAGCGATGTGGTCGAGGCCACCTCGAAAAGGGCCGTTCTGGCTTGACGGGGTCTCGGAACCCCCGTAATGTTCTTCCTCGTGCCCAGGAGATCGGGACAGCGGATCGGCCCATGGTCGAGAGGTTGGAACTGGTCCTGACCTGGGGCGGAAGGTTCTCGGAAGAGGATCGCGGCGCGGATCACACCGCAGCGATTTGACTCGGAGGAGCGGAAGTCCTAAGTTAGACGGGTTGCCTCAGGGCGAAGAGCTTGAAAAGGTTCGGAACACTGAGTGCGCGTGTTGCTTGATATCTCAATAGCGTGTCTGTTTATCGATGCCATTATTTTGAATGGCAGATTGTAACGGATGATACAGCAGTTAATGCTGGTTGTTTGTTTATTTTGTCAGGTTTATAGTTTTTCATGATTTTCATGGAGAGTTTGATCCTGGCTCAGGACGAACGCTGGCGGCGTGCTTAACACATGCAAGTCGAACGATGACGGTGGTGCTTGCACCGCCTGATTAGTGGCGAACGGGTGAGTAACACGTGAGTAACCTGCCCTCCACTTCGGGATAACCTCGGGAAATCGTGGCTAATACCGGATACGAGCACTCATCGCATGGTGAGTGCTGGAAAGATTTATCGGTGGGGGATGGACTCGCGGCCTATCAGTTTGTTGGTGAGGTGATGGCTCACCAAGACGATGACGGGTAGCCGGCCTGAGAGGGCGACCGGCCACACTGGGACTGAGACACGGCCCAGACTCCTACGGGAGGCAGCAGTGGGGAATATTGCACAATGGGCGAAAGCCTGATGCAGCGACGCCGCGTGGGGGATGACGGCCTTCGGGTTGTAAACCCCTTTCAG